>NZ_JBJUVZ010000005.1:0-399875 GCF_046097675.1 Pseudomonas sp. UV AK001 | reverse complement strand
GACTCAGAATCTGCCGTCAACCCCTATTTTCATAAATCTGTCACATCGGTCAAAAAAGCCCGAAAACAAGAAGGCCGACCTTAAAAGGTCGGCCTTCAATGCAGTGCCCTTCTACTTACAAGCTAGGGAATGCGAATTGCGAAGCTTCATGGCTCGCACGTTGTGGCCAGCGCTGGGTGATCGCCTTGCGACGGGTGTAGAAGCGCACGCCATCCGGACCATAGGCATGCAGGTCACCGAACAGCGAACGCTTCCAGCCGCCGAAGCTGTGGTAAGCCACCGGCACCGGCAGCGGTACGTTGACACCGACCATGCCGACTTCGATCTCGTCGCAGAACAGACGCGCCGCTTCACCGTCACGAGTGAAGATGCAGGTGCCGTTGCCGTATTCGTGATCGTTGATCAGCTGCATCGCCTCTTCCAGACTGTTCACCCGAACGATGCACAGTACCGGCCCGAAGATTTCTTCTTTATAGATGCGCATCTCAGGGGTGACGTTGTCGAACAGGCAGCCACCCAGGAAGAAGCCTTCTTCATGACCGGCAACGCTCAGACCACGACCGTCGACCACCAGGGTCGCGCCCGCCGCCACGCCGTCTTCGACATAGCCGCTGACTTTGTCGCGAGCCTGACCGGTGACCAGCGGCCCCATGTCCAGGCCGCAAGAAGTGCCGGCACCGATTTTCAGCGCCTTGATCTGAGGAACCAGTTTGGCCACCAGTGCGTCCGCTACCTGGTCACCCACACACACGGCCACCGAAATCGCCATGCAGCGCTCGCCGCAAGAACCGTAAGCCGCGCCCATCAGCGCGCTCACCGCGTTATCCAGATCAGCATCCGGCATCAGCACCGCGTGGTTCTTCGCGCCGCCCAGTGCCTGTACGCGTTTGCCGCGCTTGGTGCCTTCGGCATAGATGTACTCGGCAATCGGCGTCGAACCCACAAAGCTCAGCGCTTTGACTTCCGGCGCTTCGATCAGCGCGTCCACCGCAGTCTTGTCGCCGTGCACCACGCTCAGCACGCCTTTCGGCAGGCCGGCTTCCAGCAGCAGTTGCGCGATCAGCAGGGTCGAGCTTGGATCACGCTCGGACGGCTTGAGGATGAAGCAGTTGCCGCAGACGATCGCCAGCGGATACATCCACAGTGGCACCATGGCCGGGAAGTTGAACGGGGTGATGCCGGCCACCACGCCCAGCGGCTGGAAGTCAGACCAGGCATCGATGTTCGGACCGACGTTGCGGCTGTACTCACCCTTGAGGATTTCCGGCGCTGCGCAGGCGAACTCGACGTTCTCGATGCCACGCTTCAGTTCACCGGCAGCGTCTTCCAGAGTCTTGCCGTGCTCTTCGCTGATCAATTGCGAGATGCGTGCTTCGTTCTGCTCCAGCAGTTGCTTGAAGCGGAACATGACCTGGGCACGTTTGGCCGGTGGCGTATTGCGCCAGGCCGGGAACGCAGCCTTGGCGGCATCGATGGCTTTCTGGATGGTTTCCTGGCTGGCCAGCGGCAGCTTGTGGATCGCCTGACCGGTGGACGGGTTGAAAACGTCAACCGCGCGACCGTTCTCGGTCACCAGTTCGCCATTGATCAAATGCGGGATAACGCTCATCGAAAACTCCTGAATTCTTGTGCGCAGACGCCCACAAGGGACGCCTGCTATTTGCGTAGCTATATAGAAGGAAAAATCAGTCGAGCTTGTTCAGCACTTCGCCGACCGCGTCGAACAGACGATCGAGGTCTTGCGGCTTGCTGTTGAAGGTTGGGCCGAACTGCAGGGTGTCGCCGCCGAAGCGCACGTAGAACCCGGCTTTCCACAACGCCATGCCGGCTTCGAATGGACGCACGATAGCGTCGCCGTCACGGCCCGCGATCTGGATCGCACCGGCCAGGCCGTAGTTACGAATGTCGATTACGTTCTTCGCACCTTTCAGGCCGTGCAGGGCATTTTCGAAGTGCGGTGCAACTTCGGCCACGCTCTGTACCAGATTTTCCTTTTGCAGCAGGTCGAGTGCTGCCAGGCCTGCGGCGCAAGCCACCGGGTGCGCCGAATAGGTGTAGCCATGCGGGAATTCCACGGCGTATTCCGGGGTCGGCTGGTTCATGAAGGTCTGGTAGATCTCGGAGCTGGCAATCACCGCGCCCATAGGAATCGCGCCGTTGGTGACTTGCTTGGCGATGCACATCAGATCCGGGGTCACGCCAAAAGTGGTGGCGCCGAACATGGTGCCGGTACGGCCGAAACCGGTGATCACTTCGTCGAACACCAGCAGAATGTTGTGTTGATCGCAGATCTCGCGCAGACGCTTCAGATAACCCTGTGGTGGAACCAACACGCCAGCGGAACCGGCCAGAGGCTCAACGAACACTGCAGCGATGTTCGAAGCATCGTGCAGTTCGATCAGCTTCAGCAGTTCATCGGCCAGCGCGATACCGCCCTGCTCCGGCATGCCACGGGAGAAGGCATTGCTCGCCAGCAGAGTGTGCGGCAGGTGATCGACATCCATCATCGCCTGACCGAACAGCTTGCGGTTGCCGTTGACGCCACCGAGGCTGGTGCCGGCGATGTTCACGCCGTGGTAGCCACGGGCACGGCCGATCATTTTGGTTTTGGTCGACTGGCCTTTCAGGCGCCAGTAGGCACGGACCATTTTCACTGCTGTATCGGCACACTCAGAGCCAGAGTCAGTGAAGAACACGTGGTTCAGGTTGCCCGGGGTCAGGTCAGTGATTTTCTCGGCCAGTTGGAACGACAGCGGGTGGCCGTACTGGAAGCCCGGCGAGTAATCGAGAGTGCCCAACTGCTTGGCCACCGCTTCCTGGATTTCCTTGCGGGTATGCCCGGCGCCGCAGGTCCACAGACCGGACAGCGAGTCGTACACCTTGCGGCCCTTGTCGTCGATCAGCCAGCTGCCTTCGGCACCAACGATCAGGCGCGGGTCGCGCTGGAAGTTGCGGTTGGCGGTGTACGGCATCCAGTGCGCGTCCAGCTTCAGTTGGCTGGCCAGTGGCGACGGCGCGTTTTCAGGCATGTTCATCGGGCAAAACCTCGCAGGGCAATAAGCTTCAGGGAGATAAAAGTCGTTGTTGCAGCTAAGTTGCCACGCCGATAAAGTCGGTGAAATCCAACTTTTCTAACCTTCAGTTAGAACCTTGCTAAACAATGAGAATAACAAGATGAGCAGCCGCCGCCCCGATCCGCTGGCCCAGGTCAGTGATTTTGATATTCGCCTGCTGCGGATTTTTCGCAGCGTGGTGGAGTGCGGCGGCTTCTCGGCGGCGGAAACCGTGCTCGGCATCGGGCGCTCGGCAATCAGTCAGCAGATGAGCGATCTGGAACAACGCCTCGGCCTGCGCCTGTGCCAGCGCGGCCGCGCCGGTTTCTCCCTGACCGAAGAGGGCCGCGAGGTCTATCAATCGGCGCTGCAGCTATTGAGTGCACTGGAAAGTTTCCGCACCGAGGTCAACGGCCTGCACCAGCACTTGCGCGGCGAATTGATCATCGGCCTGACCGACAACCTCGTCACCCTGCCCCACATGCGCATCACCCACGCGCTCGCGCAGTTGAAAGAGCGCGGGCCGGACGTGCAGATCCAGATCCGCATGATCGCCCCCAACGAAGTCGAACAAGGCGTGCTCGACGGACGCCTGCATGTCGGCGTGGTGCCGCAGGCCAGTGCGCTGTCCGGGCTGGAGTATCAGCCGTTGTACAGCGAACGTTCGCTGCTCTATTGCGCGGTGGGCCATCCGCTGTTTTATGTGGATGACAAACAACTGGACGACGAACGCCTGAACAGTCAGGACGCCATCGCACCAACCTTTCGTTTGCCGGCGGAAATTCAGGCCCACTATCAAGCGCTCAATTGCACCGCCAGCGCCTCCGACCGCGAGGGTATGGCATTCCTGATTCTGACCGGTCGCTACATCGGTTATCTGCCGGATCACTACGCCAGTCTCTGGGTGCAACAGGGACGGCTGCGTGCGCTCAAGGCCAGTACCCGCTTCTATGATTTGAGCCTGGCTTCGGTGACCCGCAAGGGCCGCCGTCCGCATCTGGTGCTGGAAAGTTTTCTCGAAAGCCTCGCCGCCACCCGCTGATGACCGGCGTTTTATTGCCCGGGGCTTGTCGCAGGCCGATGGTTGCGCTATCAACGCAACTGGTTGCACCCCACAGACAAACCCGGAAGTGCCTATGACCTTTGAAGTCCCCGCTCACGGCGGCAAACCTGCCAGCCGCATTCGTCAGAAGAACGAAGAGACCATCATCAAAGCCGCCGAAGACGAGTTCGCCCGTCACGGGTTCAAAGGCACCAGCATGAACACCATCGCCACCAAGGCCGGGTTGCCCAAGGCGAATCTGCATTACTACTTCACCAACAAGCTCGGGTTGTACGTGGCGGTGCTGAGCAACATCCTCGAGTTGTGGGACAGCACCTTCAACACCCTGACGGCCGAGGACGATCCGGCCGAAGCACTGACCCGCTACATCCGCGCCAAAATGGAGTTTTCCCGCCGTCAGCCACAAGCGTCGCGAATCTTCGCGATGGAAGTGATCAGCGGCGGCGAATGCCTCACCGAATATTTCAACCAGGACTACCGCGCCTGGTTCCAGGGCCGGGCCGCCGTATTCCAGGCGTGGATCGATGCCGGCAAGATGGACCCGGTGGATCCGGTACACCTGATCTTCCTGCTGTGGGGCAGCACCCAGCATTACGCCGACTTCGCCACACAGATATGCCGGGTCAGCGGTCGCAGCAAGTTGACCAAACAGGACATGGAAGACGCCGGCAACAACCTGATCCGCATCATTCTCAAAGGCTGCGGCCTCACTTCTTCTATATAAGTCGTTTTATGCCATTCACCCTCAGCGGCTTCTGCGAGTTCCGCGAAGAGATTCGCAAAAGCCGTTTCATCACCTTCGCCGCGCCGATCGGCAGCCCTGCCGAAGCGCAAGCCTTCATCGAGCAGCACAGCGACTTGAACGCGTCGCACAACTGCTGGGCGTGGAAACTCGGTGACCAATACCGCAGCAACGACGACGGCGAACCCGGTGGCACTGCGGGGCGACCGATTCTTGCAGCCATCGAGGCGCAGGATTGTGATCAGGTCGCGGTGCTGGTGATCCGCTGGTACGGCGGCATTCAACTGGGCACCGGCGGCCTGGCCCGGGCCTATGGCGGCGGCGCCAACAAATGCCTGCAAGCCGCGGCGAAAATCGAATTGATCAGCCGTGTGCCCCTGCGCTGTGCCTGCGCATTTGCCGAACTGGCACTGGTGAAGTTGCGAGTGGCGGATCTCGGCGGTCTGGTGGTGGAAGAAACCTTCACCGCCAACGGCGTCGAATTACAGCTGGCGGTGGGTGAGGCGCAGATTCCATTGCTGCAAAACCAGCTGGCCGACCTCAGCCGCGGACGCATCCTGCTCCAGCGCTGAACACCTGCAATATTTCGGGGCACGAGCAAATTCCCATATTCCAGAGAGTTGCCCACATCACCTGTGCACCCGACTGTGGATAACCTGAGCACACACCGCTGTAACCCTTCTGTCACGTGGCTTCGCGCGATTTGTACACTTTTCGCCCAAAGCACATGAAAAAAGTTTAATTCCAAGCAAAAACAATCAGTTAGATCTGTTTATCGCCATTAGGAGATAGCACCGCTGCGCTTATGCCAAGGTTGTCCGATTGCACACAAATACTGTGGAGCAACCTGTGGATAACCCGTTCATGACTCCCGTTGCCGCAGGTGCAGCTTGGCTCCGCCGCGATTGCTCGTTTTTTAACCAGAATTTCACGAACAAAACTGGAGCCTGATCAAAGGCTTTGCGCTGAATTGGTGCCGCGAATCGGAGCAGTTCTGCCTTCATGGCTCTACCTGAAGGGGCGCCGGGCAAACGCTTGAAGGGTTCCTGACTCAATGGCCAGGAAATTGCTTTATCCACAGGCACAACTCCAAGCGACCCGAGCCTGTCATGCCAAATCCCACGTCCACCCCGCGCCTGCAACTGCGCCGGATCAGCAAACGTTATCCCGGTTGCCTCGCCAATGACGCCATCGACCTGAGCATCGCCCCCGGTGAAATCCACGCGCTGCTTGGTGAAAACGGCGCGGGCAAAAGCACGCTGATGAAGATCATCTACGGCGTCACCCAGGCCGACGCGGGCGAAATGCTCTGGCAAGGGCAACCGGTGAACATGCGCAACCCGGCCCAGGCCCGGCAGTTGGGCATTGGCATGGTGTTCCAGCATTTCTCGCTGTTCGAAACCCTGACTGTGGCGCAGAACATTGCGCTGGCGATGGGGCCGGCCGCCGGAACGCCGAAACAGCTTGAACCGAAAATCCGCGAAGTGTCCCGTCGTTATGGCATGGCGCTGGAACCGGAGCGACTTGTCCACAGCCTGTCGATCGGCGAGCGCCAACGGGTGGAGATCGTGCGGTGCCTGATGCAGGACATCCGCCTGCTGATTCTCGACGAACCGACCTCGGTGCTCACCCCGCAGGAAGCCGACGATCTGTTCATAACCCTGCGCCGGCTGGCGGCCGAAGGCTGCAGCATTCTGTTCATCAGCCACAAACTCGGCGAGGTGCGCGCCTTGTGCCACAGCGCTACGGTATTGCGCGGTGGTCGGGTGGCCGGGCATTGCGTACCGGCGCAATGCTCCGACCAGCAACTGGCGCAACTGATGGTCGGCGAGTCGGCGGCGCTGATCGGTGAGTACCCGAAAGCCAGTGGCGGCGGGACATTCCTGCAGGTCAGCGGATTGAACTGGCACAACCCCGATCCGTTCGGCTGTTCGTTGACCGACATCCACTTGCAGGTGCGCAGCGGCGAAATCGTTGGCATCGCCGGAGTCGCCGGCAACGGTCAGGATGAGTTGCTGGCCCTGCTCGGCGGCGAACAGACTCTGCCCCGCAATGCCGCCGCCACCATTCGCTTTGGCAAACATGCGGTGGCCGATCTGCGCCCGGATACACGGCGCAGACTCGGTCTCGCATTCGTCCCTGCCGAGCGTCTCGGTCACGGCGCGGTGCCGGAGTTGAGCCTGGCGGACAACGCCCTGCTCACAGCCTTTCAGCAAGGGCTGGTCAGCCTCGGTTTGATCGAGCGCAACAAAGTCGAATCCCTCGCCCAGGCGATCATCCAGCGCTTCGGGGTGAAAACCCCGGACACCCAAACCAGCGCTCGCAGTTTGTCCGGCGGCAACCTGCAGAAATTCATCCTCGGCCGGGAAATCCTCCAGCAGCCGAAACTGCTGATCGCCGCGCACCCGACCTGGGGCGTGGATGTCGGCGCGGCGGCGGTGATCCATCGCGCCCTGATTGCCCTGCGCGATGCCGGCGCGGCGATTCTGGTGATTTCCGAAGACCTCGACGAACTGTTCCAGATCAGCGACCGCCTCGGCGCGCTCTGCGGCGGGCGGATGACGGCGCTGCAAGACACGGCGCAAACCCGAATCAGCGATGTCGGTGGCTGGATGGCCGGCCAGTTCCACAGCCCTCAACCTCAACCCGCTGCGGTTTAACGGAGTTTTTCATGCTGCTTTCCCTCGAACACCGTGGCCGCCAATCGCGCCTGATGCTGTGGTGCTCGCCGTTGTTGGCGGCGGTGCTGACCCTCGGCTGCGGCTCGCTGCTGTTCATCGCCCTCGGTCACGATCCGCTGCAAACCTTGCACACCTTATTGATCGCGCCGGTCAGCGACTTGTATGGCGTGTCCGAATTATTGGTCAAGACGTTGCCGATCCTGCTCTGCGCCCTGGGCCTGGCGGTGGCCTATCAAGCGCGGATCTGGAACATCGGCGCCGAAGGTCAATTGTTGCTTGGTGCATTGGCCGGCAGTGCGCTGGCGGTGAACATCATCGACATGCAAAGCCGCTGGGCACTGGTGCTGATCCTGCTGACCGGCACCCTCGCCGGCGCCGCATGGGCCGGGCTGACCGCCTGGCTGCGTACGCGCTTCAACGCCAATGAAATCCTCACCAGCATCATGCTCAATTACATCGCGCTGAACCTGTTGCTGTTCTGCGTCCACGGGCCGTTGAAGGACCCGGCCGGGTACAACTTTCCCGAGTCGGCAATGTTCGGCGACGCCAGCCGCCTGCCGTTGTTGATGGAGGATGGCCGGGTTCACGCCGGGGTGTATTTCGCTCTGCTGGCGCTGGTGGCGGTGTGGGTGTTGTTGCAGAAAAGCTTTGTCGGTTTCCAGATCAAAGTGCTCGGGCTGGATAAACGCGCGGCGGGGTTTGCCGGGTTTCGCGAGAAGCGTCTGATCTGGCTCGCGCTGCTGACCAGCGGAGGATTGGCGGGACTTGCCGGTGTTTGCGAAGTCACCGGGCCGATCGGGCAACTGGTGCCGCAGGTCTCGCCGGGTTACGGCTATGCGGCGATCACCGTGGCGTTTCTCGGGCGGCTCAATCCCGTCGGGATTCTGTTTTCCAGCCTGTTGATGGCACTGCTGTACATCGGTGGCGAAAGCGCACAGATGACGCTGAACCTGCCCCAGGCGATCACCCAGTTGTTCCAGGGAATGATGCTGTTTTTCCTGCTGGCCTGTGACGTGCTGATCCTCTACCGGCCACGCCTGAACCTGCGCTGGGTGCGGCGCACTTCAACCACCGCCGTAACCGCCGGAGCGCTGTGATGGATATCGATCTGCTGAGCAATGTTTTCTACGCCATGGTGCGTTGCGGCACACCGCTGTTGCTGGTGGCGCTGGGTGAATTGATTTGCGAGAAGAGCGGCGTGCTCAACCTCGGGCAGGAAGGGATGATGCTGTTTGGTGCGGTGATCGGTTTCATCGTCGCGTTCAACAGCGGCAACCTGTGGCTTGGCGTGGTGCTGGCGATGCTTGCGGGGATGTTGCTGTCATCGCTATTTGCGCTGGTGGCGCTGGTGTTCAACGCCAATCAGGTGGCGACCGGGCTGGCGCTGACGATTTTTGGCGTAGGCCTGTCGACCTTTGTCGGCGCGGCGTGGGTCGGCAAACCGCTGGCCGGTTTCGAGCCGCTGGCGATTCCCTACCTGAGTGAAATTCCGCTGATCGGCCGCATGTTGTTTGCCCAGGATCTGCTGGTGTACCTGTCGTTCGCGCTGTTTGCGCTGGTGGCCTGGGTGATCGTGAAAAGCCGTGTCGGGCTGATCATTCAAGCGGTCGGCGAAAATCCCGATGCAGCCAGTGCCATGGGCCTGCCCGTGCTGACCGTGCGTACGCTGGCCGTATTGTTCGGCGGCGCGATGGCCGGACTGGCCGGGGCTTATCTTTCGCTGGCGTACACGCCGATGTGGGCCGAGAACATGACCGCCGGACGCGGCTGGATTGCCCTCGCGCTGGTGGTGTTCGCCAGTTGGCGGGTGTGGCGACTGTTGCTCGGCGCGTATCTGTTCGGCCTCGCCAGCATCCTGCACCTGGTTGCGCAGGGGTTGGGGCTGGCGATTCCATCGAGCCTGCTGGCGATGCTACCGTACGTCGCGACCATTTTGGTACTGGTGCTGTTGTCGCGAGATGCGGTGCGTACGCGGTTGTATGCGCCGGTGTCACTGGGCCAGCCGTGGCAGGCCGGACACTGAGGGGCTTTTAACAGGCAACACTTGTGCAATGCCCCACGCCAGTTCGAAGACCAGGAAACCCACCAGCAACGAACTGGCGCCGTGGGCCAGGGCATACGCCTGCCATGCGGTGAACAGAAACCGCGCCACCGCGTCATAGCGTCCATAAACCTGCTGCGGATCGCGAATCCGCAGCACCGCCCACACACAAACCACCGAGCCCAAGAGGTTCGCCATCAACAGATGCACTGGCTCGAACGGCGGCAATTCGCCGGACAGGTTCAGCGCCTGACTCAGCGCTGTCAAAACCCCATGCAACGCGGCAAAACTCCACGGCGTGGCAAACGCCACCGTCACGATCAAGTCATACCAGGCACTGCCACGCACCACGTTGCGATACTGCGTTGAAGTCCACATCGTCCTTGCTCCGAAAATTCAGGGAGCAACCACGGTAAAGCCTGGAGTATGCTCCAGGGTCAAACACTTTCGAGATGTCCTTGATGCGCATCGGTGAGCTGGCCCAAAGCTGCGATGTCAGCCGTGACACGCTGCGTTTCTACGAAGAGCGCGGACTGATCGCGGCCCAGCGCAGTGCCAACGGTTATCGCGACTATCCGCCGGAGATGGTGCAACTGGTGCTGTACATCAAGACGGCGCAGCGTCTGGGCTTTACTCTCGGCGAGATCGGCAGCAGCGTTGGCGCGCTGTGGCAATCGCCGGATCCGGACAGCGCCGTCACGCAATTGCTGCAAGACAAGCTCAAGCTGATCGAAACCCGCATGGCCGAACTCGGTGAGCTGCGCCACGAGTTGCAGCAACGGCTCGGTCAACGCTGTCCATTGAACCCGTGATCTTTCAACTTTCAAGGAAGCCCATCATGTCCGCACTGAATCCTGCCAAGCACGCACTGATCATCGGCGCCTCCCGGGGCCTGGGCCTGGGGCTGGTGAAAACCCTGCTGGCCGATGGCTGGCAAGTCACCGCCACGGTTCGCAACCCTGCGAACGCCGAAGCGCTGAAAGCACTGGGCAACGTGCAGATCGAAAAACTCGACATGGACGACCAGCAAGCGGTGATTGCCCTGAGCCAGCAGCTCAAGGGCGAGACCTTCGACCTGCTGTTCGTCAACGCCGGGGTCAAAGGCCCTGACGTGCAGACCCCGGGCGGCGCGACGCTGGCGGAAGTCGGCCAGCTGTTCTTCACCAACGCCGTGGCGCCGATCAATCTGGCCCAGCGCTTCGTCGGGCAGATCCGCGACGGCAGCGGCGTGCTGGCGTTCATGAGCTCGGTGCTGGGCAGTGTGACCATGCCCGACGCGCCGGAACTGGCGCTGTACAAGGCCAGTAAAGCGGCGCTGAATTCGATGACCAACAGCTTCGTCACTCAGTTGGGCGATCAGAAACTCACCGTGCTGTCGCTGCATCCGGGCTGGGTGAAAACCGACATGGGCGGCGAAGGCGCCGACATCGACGTGGACACCAGCACCCGTGGCCTGGTGGATCAGGTGGACGCATTTGCCGGCAAGGGCGGCCATCACTTCGTGAACTACAAGGGTGAAACCATTCCCTGGTAAACACTGGACCCTGTGGGGGCTCGCTCCCACAGGGTTATCCCGGTGTCTGGTCGGGTTGGGCTTGCCCGTCGCAACATTTTGTTCGAAACTCCGCACCTCGTCCTTCGCGGCGACCCTGGATCAGCAGACAGGGCAACACTGAGCTGGCAACCCTGAACCCAACTTTCAGAGGAGCCGGCCACAATGCCTGCGACCCGTATCTGGTTAAAAAATCCCCTCGCCATTTTCACGGCCAACGGCCTCGACGCCCGTGGCGGTCTGGTGCTGCAAGACGGTGTGATCACCGAAGTGCTCGGCGCCGGCCAACAGCCTTCCGCCCCGTGCAATGAAGTGTTCGATGCCCGTGAACACGTGATCCTGCCGGGCCTGATCAACACCCATCACCACTTCTATCAGACCCTGACCCGCGCCTGGGCGCCGGTGGTCAACCAGCCATTGTTCCCGTGGCTGAAAACCCTGTACCCGGTGTGGGCGCGCCTGACGCCTGAAAAACTCGCCCTTGCCACCAAAGTCGCGCTGGCCGAGTTGCTGCTGTCGGGCTGCACCACCGCTGCCGATCACCACTACCTGTTCCCGGACGGCCTGGAAAACGCCATCGACGTGCAAGTCGAAACCGTGCGCGAACTGGGCATGCGCGCCATGCTTACCCGCGGTTCGATGAGCCTCGGCGAGA
Organism: Pseudomonas sp. UV AK001; assembly: GCF_046097675.1. NCBI lineage: Bacteria > Pseudomonadati > Pseudomonadota > Gammaproteobacteria > Pseudomonadales > Pseudomonadaceae > Pseudomonas > Pseudomonas sp. UV AK001. The sequence continues at coordinate 388,088 of NZ_JBJUVZ010000005.1, read as the reverse complement.
AGGACGGCGGCCTCCCTCCGCAGCAGACCGTGCAGGAAGGCCAAGTGATTCTCGATGACAGTCAGCGGCTGATTCACGAGTACCACGAACGTGGCGACGGCGCGCAAATCCAGATCGCCCTGGCGCCGTGCTCGCCGTTCTCGGTGACCCCGGAAATCATGTCCGCCAGCGCCGAACTGGCGAACAAACTCGATGTGCGTCTGCACACTCACCTTGCCGAAACACTCGACGAAGAAGATTTCTGCCTGCAACGTTTCGGTCTGCGCACCGTGGATTATCTGGACAGCGTTGGCTGGCTCGGCCCGCGCACGTGGCTGGCCCACGGCATCCACTTCAACCCCGACGAAATCGCCCGCCTCGGCGCCGCCGGCACCGGCATCTGCCATTGCCCGAGCTCGAACATGCGCCTGGCCTCCGGCATCTGCCCGAGCATCGAACTGACCGATGCCGGCGCACTGTTCGGTCTTGGCGTGGATGGTTCGGCGTCCAACGATGCGTCGAACATGATCCTCGAAGCGCGTCAGGCGCTGTACATCCAGCGCCTGCGTTATGGCGCCGAGAAGATCACCCCGGAACGCGTGCTGGGCTGGGCAACCAAGGGTTCGGCGAGCCTGTTGGGCCGCACCGACATCGGCGAGCTGGCGGTGGGCAAGCAGGCGGATCTGGCGCTGTTCAAGCTCGATGAGTTGCGCTTCTCCGGCAGCCATGACCCGATCTCGGCACTGCTGTTGTGCGGTGCGGACCGGGCGGATCGGGTGATGGTCGGCGGTAAGTGGCGCGTGGTTGACGGGCAGGTTGAAGGGCTGGATCTCAAAGGCCTGATTGCCGATCACAGCCAGGCGGCTCGGCAGTTGATCGCCGGTACCTGATCCCCTCCTGATCGTTCCCACGTCGAGGCGTCGAACCGTCCGCGTGGGAACGATCGATCACAACCCCAGCAGCGACAACATGATGAACGTCGCAAACAACACAAAGTGCGTCATGCCTTCGATGGCATTGGTCTCGCCGTCATTGAGGTTGATCGCGCTGACGATCAGCGTGATGAAGATCATCACCGTCTGCACCGGGGTCATCGCCATCTGAAACGGCTGCCCCGTATAGAGCGCCATCGCCTCCATCACCGGCACGGTCAGGATCACCGTCGACAACGATGCGCCCATCGCAATGTTGACCACCGATTGCATGCGGTTGGCCAACGCTGCACGCAACGCGGTCAGAATCTCCGGCGCCGCCGAGATCGCCGCCACCAGAATCGCCGTTATCACCGGCGGTGCGCCCGTCCCTTCCAGGCCCAGATCGAGGGTCTTGGACATCACCTCGGCCAGTGCGCCGATCACCACCACACCGAACACCAGAATACCGATCGACAGCGGCAGATTGACCTTTTCCGGTTCCTCTTCCGGCGGCTGTTTCTTGCGGCGTTTGTCCGGGTAGCTGTAGCTGAAAAAGTAGCTGTGCGGGCCGACCTGCATCCGCAGGAACAACGCATAAAGCACCACCATCGCGCCGATGGTGAACGCCGAATAGATTTTCCAGTTGGCCTCGGGAATGAACTCCGGCACCACCATCGACACGCCCATGGCGGTGAGGATCATCACGCTGTAACTGCGGGCCGAATCGTCGTTGTAGGACTGCTCGCCATGCTTGATCCCGCCCATCAATGCCGCGAGGCCGAGGATGCCGTTGATGTCGAGCATCACCGCCGAATAGATCGTGTCGCGCACCAGCGTCGGCGAGGCTTCGTTGCTCATCATGATCGCCAGGATCACAACCTCCACCAGCACGGCAGCAAGGGTCAGGATCATCGTGCCGTAAGGGTCGCCGACTTTTTCCGCGAGCAGTTCGGCCTGATGGGCGACACGCATCGAGGCAGCGACGATGAAGGCGATCAGCACCAGCCCGGCCGTCAGCGCGACGACCTGGCCACTGTGCAGCAACCAGTGCTCCAGCGGATACGCAACGACGGCCGCGATCAGGGCCAGCAGCAGAAAGCTTTCTTGCTTGAGGATCGTGAGCATGGCGGGCCTTCGGTTGCCGGGGGCGAATGAGTAACTGACTGCGAAGCGGCGCTGATGGTTCGTTACACCTTAGCGCACCAGTGGATAGCGTCTCTTTACGGACATGCACTTTTTCGGCCCGGCCGGCCTCATCGCGAGCAAGCTCGCTCCCACAGGGATCGCGATGCTTTTGTGGGAGCGAGCCTGCTCGCGAAGGCCTCGCCGCGATTTCGACTCGATTTGTTGTCCGCTTGGTCAGTCTTTTGCATTGCCCTCCCCACACATAACAAAAGGGAGTTCGCGTTCATGCAAAAACGTCCACTGCAAACACTGCTGTGCATCGCCATGGGCCTCGGCCTCAGCCTGGGCGCCAGTGCCGCCGATCCACTGAAAGTCGGTTTCGTCTACATCGGCCCCATCGGCGACCACGGCTGGACGTATCAGCATGAACAGGGGCGCAAGGCGCTGGCGGAAAAACTCGGCACGCAGATCACCACCAACTACGTGGAAAACGTCGCCGAAGGCGCCGATGCCGAGCGGGTGATCCGCAACATGGCCAAGGACAATTACGACCTGATCTTCACCACCTCTTTCGGCTACATGAACCCGACGGTGAAAGTCGCCAAACAGTTCCCCAAGGTGACCTTCGAACACGCCACCGGCTACAAGCAGGACAAGAACCTCGGCACCTATCTGGCGCGCACCTACGAGGGCCGTTATGTCGGCGGCTTCCTCGCGGCGAAGATGACCAAGAGCAAAAAAATCGGTTACGTCGCCTCGTTTCCGATCCCGGAAGTGATCCGCGACATCAACGCCATCCAGTTGGCCCTGAACAAGTACAACCCCGGCACCGAGATCAAGGTTGTGTGGGTCAACTCGTGGTTCGACCCGGGCAAGGAAGCCGATGCCGCCAACGCGCTGATCGATCAGGGCGTGGACGTTGTGTTCCAGCACACCGATAGCCCGGCGCCGATTCAGGCCGCCGAGCGGCGTGGCGTGTACGCCGTGGGCTACGCTTCCGACATGGCGCACTTCGGGCCGAAAGCGGTGCTGACCTCGATCGTCAACGACTGGGCGCCGCACTACATTCAGGCGACCCAAAGCGTGATCGACCACAACTGGAAATCCCAGGACTACTGGGGCGGGTTGAAGGAAGGCACGGTCGAACTGCCGATCAGCGATCTGGTGCCGGCACCGGTGAAGGCCGAAGCCGAGCAGATCATTGCCGACATCAAGAGCGGCGCCCTGCAGCCGTTCACCGGGCCGATCAAGGATCAGGCCGGGGTCGAGAAAATCCCGGCGGGCAAGAGCGCGACCAACGTGGAGCTGGCGTCGATGAACTACTACGTCGAAGGCATGAAGGCCGAGATGCCGAAGTAATCACCTCCAGCCACAAACCTGTGGGAGCGAGCTTGCTCCCACAATAGTTGCTCAGCGTTATTGAGGATTGTGCATGAACAGCCTTCCAATCATCGACATCTCGCCGCTGTACTCCAACGACCACAACGTCTGGCCCGCCGTCGCCGAACAGATCGACCACGCCTGCCGCGAATGGGGCTTCTTCTACATCAAGGGGCATCCGATCCCGGTGCAGCGCATCGAATCCCTGCTCGATCACGCCCGGCACTTCTTCGCGCTGCCAACGGCGGAAAAACTCAAGATCGACATCACCCGGACCCGTCATCATCGGGGCTACGGCGCTATCGCCACCGAACAACTGGACCCGGACAAGCCCAGCGACCTCAAGGAAACCTTCGACATGGGCCTGCACCTTCCGGCCGATCATCCCGAGGTGCTGGCGGAAAAACCCTTGCGTGGCCCCAACCGTCACCCGGCCATTCCTGGCTGGGAAGCGCTGATGGAACAGCACTACCGCGACATGCAGGCCCTCGCGCAAACCCTGTTGCGGGCCATGACCCTGGCGCTGGGCATCGAGCGCGATTTCTTCGACAAGCGCTTCAATGAGCCGGTCAGCGTCCTGCGAATGATTCATTACCCGCCGCGCCACACCGCCAGTTCCGCCGAACAGCAAGGTGCGGGGGCACATACCGATTACGGCTGCATCACGCTGTTGTATCAGGACGCGGCCGGCGGCTTGCAGGTGAAAAACGTCAAGGGCCAGTGGATCGACGCACCGCCAATTGAGGGCACCTTCGTGGTCAACCTCGGCGACATGATGGCGCGCTGGAGCAACGACCGTTATCGCTCGACCCCGCACCGGGTCATCAGCCCGCTGGGCGTGGATCGCTACTCGATGCCGTTCTTCGCCGAGCCGCACCCGGACACCCGCATCGAGTGCCTGCCCGGTTGCCAGGACGACCGACATCCGGCGAAATATCCGACCACCACCTGCGCCGAATTCCTGCTGTCGCGCTTCGCCGATACCTACGCCTACCGACGGGAGCAGGAAGCGGTGTGATGGATCGGTTGGTCAGGTTTTGCCAATTGTTTCGGCGCGCATCTGTAGAATGCCGTCATTGCACCTGATGAGAAAAGAATATGTACGACTGGCTCAACGCCCTGCCCAAGGCCGAACTGCACCTGCACCTCGAAGGCTCGCTGGAGCCCGAGCTGCTGTTCGCCCTGGCCGAACGCAACAAGATCGCCCTGCCGTGGAGCGACGTCGAAACCCTGCGCAAGGCCTACGCCTTCAACAACCTGCAGGAATTCCTCGATCTGTATTACCAGGGTGCCGACGTATTGCGCACCTCCCAGGATTTCTACGACCTGACCTGGGCCTACCTGCTGCGCTGCAAAGAACAGAACGTGATCCACACCGAACCGTTCTTCGATCCGCAGACCCACACCGACCGGGGCATCCCGTTCGAAGTGGTGCTCAACGGCATCGCCGCCGCGCTGAAGGATGGCGAGCAGCAACTGGGCATCACCAGCGGTTTGATCCTGAGTTTCCTGCGCCACCTGAGCGAAGACGAAGCGCAGAAAACCCTCGACCAGGCACTGCCGTTCCGTGATGCGTTTGTCGCCGTGGGTCTGGACAGTTCCGAGATGGGTCACCCGCCGAGCAAGTTCCAGCGTGTGTTCGACCGTGCCCGCCACGAAGGCCTCCTGACCGTCGCCCACGCCGGCGAGGAAGGCCCGCCGGAGTACATCTGGGAAGCCATCGACCTGCTGAAAATCCAGCGCATCGACCATGGTGTGCGCGCCATCGAAGACGAGCGCCTGATGCAGCGAATCATCGACGAGCAGATCCCGCTGACCGTGTGCCCGCTGTCGAACACCAAGCTCTGCGTGTTCGATCACATGTCGCAGCACAACATCCTCGACATGCTCGAGCGCGGCGTGAAGGTCACGGTGAACTCCGATGACCCGGCGTACTTCGGCGGTTATGTCACCGAGAACTTCCATGCGCTGCACGAACATCTGGGCATGACCCAGGATCAGGCCAAGCGCCTGGCGCAGAACAGCCTGGATGCGCGGTTGGTAAAACCATAAGCAACAACGCATAACCAATGTGGGAGCGAGCTTGCTCGCGAATAGGGTCCGTCATTCAACGAAGATGTTGTTTGATACACCACTTTCGCGAGCAAGCTCGCTCCCACAGTTGGTTTAGGGTTCAGCCAATAACTTCTGCTTCGGTCAGTTCCTCCAAGGTTTTACCCCGCGTCTCCATCCCGAACAGCCACACCACCCCTGCCGCCACCGCGAAGCACAACGCCCCCAGCGCAAACACCCCGCCCTGCCCGGTAATCGGAAACACCAGCCCGGTGACCAACGGCCCGAGCAGCGAGCCCACGCGCCCGATGGCCGAGGCGAAACCCGAGCCCGTCGCCCGTGCCGAAGTCGGGTACAACTCCGGCGTGTAGGTGTAGAGCACCGCCCACATGCCGAACAGGAAAAACTGCATCAACAGGCCCGAGCCGATCAGCAGCGCCACATTGCCGCCGAACACCGCACTCTGGCCGTACAGAAACGCCATCACCCCGCCGCCGAGCAACGTGATGATGCACACCGGTTTGCGCCCCCAGCGCTCCACCAGCCATGCCGCCATCAGGAATCCGGGAATCCCGCCGAGGGAAATCAGCACCGTGTAATACACCGACTGAGTGACCGCGAACCCCGACTGTTGCAGCAACGCGCTGAGCCAGGAGGTCAGCCCGTAGAACCCGAGCAATGCAAAGAACCACAGACTCCAGAGCATCATCGTGCGCTGGCGGTACAGCGGCGACCAGATCTGCCCGAGGGCCGACAGGAAATTGCCCGGCGGTGTGATTACCCGAGGCAGGCGAACCGGTTCCGGTAATGCAGCTCCGCCGAGCGATGCCCGCACCCGATCCTCAATCGCACACAGCACCTTGTCCGCCGCGTCATGCTTGCCGGCCTGCTCCAGCCAGCGTGGCGATTCGGGAATGAAAAAACGGATCGCCAGCACAAACACCGCCGGGACTGCCAGCACCAGAAAGATGTCGCGCCAGCCAATCAGCGGCAGCAGGAAATACGACAGCACACCGGCAGCGACAAACCCCAACGGCCAGAAGCCATCCATCAAGGCAATGTAGCGCCCACGACGCTGGGCGGGAATCAGCTCCGACAGCATCGACTGGGCAATCGGAAACTCCATGCCCATGCCGATCCCCAGCAGGATGCGGAACAGGGTCAGGCTCTCGACCGTTTGCGCCGTGGAGCACAGGTAACTGGCCAGCCCCCACAACACGATGCTCCACTGAAACACCGGTTTGCGACCGAAACGATCGGCCAGCAACCCGGAAAGCGATGCCCCCAGCACCATGCCGAAAAAGCTCGAACTGGCCAGCAGCCCGGCTTCGGCGCTGCTCAGGCCGAATTCGGTTTTGATCGAGCCGAGCAGGAAGGTCATCATCGCCAGATCCATGGAGTCGAAGAAAAACGCCAGGGCGATGATGATGAAAATGATCCGGTGATAACCGCTGACCGGCAGGCGTTCCAGTCGATCCGCCGCGCTGAAGCTACCCGTGTCCATGCCACCTCCTCCATCCGAAATGTCTGCGGATCGAGTGTGCGCGATAGCCGTTCAGCCTTCGTGCCAGATGCGACCTGCTCGCAGCCGTAGGCGACGCGAGTCATCCGGCCATTGGAGCGATGCGCTCTACAGCGCCATTTCCAGCTCGGTCTCCTGGGCGAATCGATGAATTTCCCGCTGTCCCGCCGCCGTCAGTTGCAGGGCGCGGGAATCGTTGGGCAGCGTCAACCAACCGGACTGCATGAACGGCTGCAACAACGCCGCGCCCAGCGAGCCGCCCATGTGCGGGCGACGCTCGCTCCAGTCCGGGCATGCACAAGCGACCTGTGCGTTACGGTGGGCCAGCGCCTGGATGAAGACCCCGCGACTGGCCAATTGTGTCGCTCCCTTATGGGTGACCACCACCCGATGCTCGAGCTGTTCGATCCATCCGGCATCGAGCAGGCGCTGGTACAGGTCGGCCGCCAGCGTACCGCCCAGATGGTCGTCGCAAAAGCGCGCACGCAGCAGGGAAGATGGCGCGGACTGGGGTTTGGCGATAGGTGTGGCGCGTTTGAAGACATCGGGAATTTCCCGCGGGGCACTGGCGAGCGTGGCGCTGGCCAAAGCCTCGATGGCCGCACCGACTTCCGGAGCCGCCAGGCGAAAGAAGCGCTTGCGCCCGCGAGCCTCGACCTTCAACAGACCGCCAGCGGACAAGCGCCCCAGATGCGCACTGGCCGACGAGGGCGACAGCCCCGCCAGCAGCGCCAGTTCCTCGGTCTGCCGGGCCGAACCATCCATCAACGCCCACATCATCGCGCTGCGTTTGGGATCGGCCAGCAACGTGGCGATCTGGCTGATGCAAGGTGCATGTTCCATGTATTCACTCCCTGTTGAATCGTATCGTCTACTGCTCAGAGACATCTTGACCAGTAATCAGTCGTCGGCCAAGCCGCGCAAAAACGCCTTGATCCGAGGCAAGGCAACACATTGCCACCCGGTATTGGCAGTACTCGACACGACCGTCACCGCTACCCGGCCGGTGTCAGTCCGATCATGCCTGTGCCTGCGTGCGGGTGCAGGCTTCAGGCGGACGCTAGTATAAGCGGGTTGCCCGCAGCATCCTGCTCCGGAGCAGGTCCATCTGGTGATTGTTCCTGACAGAAATTTCGCTTTTTACCTGCGACTAATGATCAACCTGCGGAAAAGCGGGAAATCGGCTACTCAATTCCGCGCAACGACTGGCGAGCATCTCCCTCAGAAGGTTCACCGGCTTACTCAATTGTGCGCGATGGGCGCACAGCAGATTCAGCGGAGCCCGCTCGCAGAGCAGCCCCGGCAGCAGCACTTTCAATCGCCCCGCAAGCACATCACCGGCCACATCCAGCCAGGATTTGTACGCGATGCCCGCCCCCGCGACGGCCCATAAACGCACCACATCGGCGTCATCGCTGAAGCGGTCGCCACTGACGGTCAGGCCGACTTCGCGCTTGCCATCGTGAAAACTCCAATGGTCATGCACCCGACTGCCCAGCATGTACAACAGACAATTGTGCTGCGCGAGCTGCTCCAGTTGAGTCGGCTCGCCATGTTTCGCCAGATAGCCGGGAGAGGCGCAAAGCACCCGCCGGTTCTGCGCGGCGATGGGCAACGCGACCAGACTGGAGTCTTCCGGTTCGCCATAACGCAAGGCGATGTCCACCGGCTGGCGAAACAGGTCGGCAATGCGGTCGCCCAGCAGCAGACGCACGGTCAGTTTCGGGTGTTCGCGCTGAAATTCATCGAGCCACGGCAGCAGCAGGTTGCGGCCGAAATCCGAGGGGGCCGACAGCTGCAGGATCCCGCTGACCTGATCCTGACCGCTGGCCAGCAAACGACGTCCTTCATCCAGGTTGCTCAGCGCCGCCCGGGCGTATTCGAGGAAACCTTCACCCTCGGACGTCAGCCGCAGACTGCGAGTGGAACGCGCCAGAAGCCGTGCGCCGAGCTGTTGCTCGATACGCTTGAGCGCCGCGCTGGCCACGGCGGCGGACATGTCCATCACCCGGGCTGCCGCCGACAGACTGCCCAGATCCGCCGCCCGGACAAACAACTGCAGGTCATCGAACCGCAACATCATCAGCCTCGATTATCAAAAAAATATTGAAAGAGACTGCTCTTTTAGCCGGTTTTATCTCGCGTAGAAATAGCCAATCATGCCTCCCATCGAATTCATCCCGTTCCGGAGTCGACCATGTCCCAGCCCTTCACCGCTATCGCCACCCTGATCGCCAAACCCGGCCAGCAGGACGCCCTCGAAAACGCCCTGCGCGCACTGGTTGAGCCGAGCCGTGCCGAGGATGGCTGCAGCCAGTACGACCTGCACCGCGACCTGGCCGATCCGCAGACCTTTTATGTGATCGAGCACTGGGCCAGCGAGGAAGTCCTTCAGGCACACAATGCCAGCGCGCATTTTCAGAACTTCCAGGCCACCGCCGGCCACTGCATCGAACACTTCCAGTTAAAACGCCTGGGTGCCATCGCCTGAGCCCTTCTTCTATTAGTTATTGGAGTCATCCATGAAAGCCATCGCCTATTACGCCTCCCTGCCCATCAGCGACGAAAAATCCCTGCAAGACATCGAACTGCCGGAGCCGGTGGCCGGCCCGCGCGACCTGCTGGTGGAAGTCAAAGCGATTTCGGTCAACCCGGTCGACACCAAGGTTCGCCAGAACGTCGCGCCGGAAGGCGGTGCCGCCAAGGTGCTGGGCTGGGACGTGGCCGGTGTGGTCAAGTCGGTCGGCAGTGAAGTGACGCTGTTCAAGGCCGGCGACAAGGTGTTCTACGCCGGTTCCATCGCCCGGGCCGGTGGCAATAGTGAACTGCACGTTGTCGATGAGCGGATCGTCGGCCATATGCCGAAAACCCTCGGTTTTGCCGAAGCCGCCGCCCTGCCGCTGACCGCCATCACGGCGTGGGAGCTGTTGTTCGAACGTCTGCAGGTTCGCGAGGGCAACACTGACGAAGGTCAGAGCCTGTTGATCGTCGGCGCGGCAGGCGGTGTGGGTTCAATCCTGACCCAACTGGCCAGCCAGTTGACCGGGCTCAAAGTGATCGGCACCGCCTCCCGTCCGCAAACCCGCGAGTGGGTGACAGAACTGGGCGCCGACCTGGTGATCGATCATAGCCAGCCGTTGAGCGAAGAACTGAATCGCGCCGGCCTGGGCCACGTGACCCACGTCGCCAGCCTGACCCAGACCGACCAGCACCTGGACCAACTGGTCGAGGCCCTGGCGCCGCAAGGCAAACTGGCGCTGATCGATGATCCGAAGTCGCTGGACGTCACCAAGCTCAAGCGCAAGAGCCTGTCGCTGCACTGGGAGTTCATGTACACCCGCTCGCTGTTCGAAACGCCGGACATGATCGAGCAGCACAAACTGCTCAACCGGGTAGCTGCCCTGATCGATGCCGGCACGTTGAAAACCACGGTGGGTGAACACTTCGGCAAGATCAACGCGAGCAACCTGCGCCGTGCCCACGAATTGCTGGAAAGCGGCAAGGCCAAGGGGAAAATTGTTTTAGAAAGTTTCTAAAACTCCGGAGGCCGCAGTCTTCGTCAGCGCCAGAAGTTGCTGACTCGGGGGCTGCGGTCACTTTTTGCCGTCAGTCAGATGCTTGACCCTTGTCACAATTGCGATCGTATTCGGGTCTACAATCGAAACCTCTGCGATGCAATCTTTTACGTACGGGAGGTCAGCAATGAAGATCCTGATAAAAGAAGTGGCAAAGTCCCAATGGCAAGTTCGCCTTGACCAGCACGCCGTGACATTCCGCAGTGAAGCCGAAGCCCTGGCCTTCACCCGCACCCTCGAAGCGCGTCTGCACGCGCCCCATCAGATTCCCGACACTACCCAGCAACGCGCTGTCGGCTGAGTTTCTTCCGTTCAGACTTCGGCCTGCGCCTTTGCCAGCGCCCGGGCATTCTGCATGCGCCGGGTGAGCATCGCCGCGCTGACCACCAACAGACCGCACAGGCTGATGACCATGGCCATCGGCACGGCGGTGCCGTCGTGCAAGACTCCCACCAGCGCCGAAGCCCCGGCGGCGACGCTGAATTGCATGCACCCGAGCAATGCCGAAGCACTGCCGGCGCGAGCGCCCTGGCCGTTCATCGCACTCGCCGCCGCATTGGGGCTGATGCAGCCAAGACTCGCCACGCAAATGAACAATGGAATCAGCAGCGGCCACAATGCCTCGGTGTGCAGGGCACTGACCGCGAGCAATGTCAGCCCGGCACCGAAGTAGACCCAGACCGCCCGCGACAACAGAAACGCCGGGCCGCGCTTGGCCAACAATCGCGCATTGATCTGCGCCACCAGAATGAAGCCCGCCGCGTTGGTGCCGAACAGCCAGCCGAAATGCTCGGGCGGAACGCCGTACAGCTTGATGAAAATGAAGGGGGAGCCGGCAATGTAGGCAAACATCCCGGCGATGGCGATGCCACCGGTCAGGGCATGTCCCATGTAGATCGGATCGGTCAGCAGGCGACCGTACTGACGCAGCGCACCGGACAGTGGCTGGCGCGGAACATGGGCCGGCAGACTTTCCGGCAGGCCGAGGGCAACCGCCAGACCGGCCAAGGCACTGAAGCCGGTCAGCACCAGGAAGATCGACTGCCAACCCGTGGTGTTGACCAGCAGACCGCCGAGCATCGGCGCCAGGATCGGAGCCAGCCCCATCACCAGCATCAGTTGCGAAAAGACCTTCGCCGATCCCACGGCATCGCATTTGTCGGCGACCACCGCCCGGCCAATCACCATCCCCGCACAACCGCCCAGTGCCTGAACGAACCGCGCACCGATCAGCCATTCCAGATTCGGCGCATAAGCGCAGGCCAATGACGCCAGGGTGAACAGCACAAGGCCCGTGAGCAATGGAATCCGCCGCCCGAAACGATCCGCCACCGGCCCGTAGGCCAGTTGGCCGATGGACAAGCCAAAGAAGTAAGCCGACAGCGTCAGCTGGACGTGTTTCTCATCGGTGCCGAACGCCAGCGCCATGGAGGGAAACGCGGGGAGATAGAAGTCGATCGCCAGCGGACCGAAAGCGGTCAAGGCACCGAGAATCAGAATGGTACGGAAGTTCATCAGGCGTCCAGGTTTGGCAGGCAGTTGGGCGGGCACTTTGGTAAAGAGTGCAGCCCGACAGTCTAGCCGCGCGAGGACGCCTTGAACAATCCGGTAGCTCGCTAACTATTAAAAAGTTCAGGCGAGTCTGATGGCATAACCTTCTTCGCTGATCGCCTCGATCACTTGCTCGGCGCTCAACGCACTTTCGACACCGACTTCCTTCGCCGCCAGATCGACCCGCACGCTGGCCGCCGGATCCTTGCTCTGCACCGCCTGGGTAACGGCATTGACGCAGTGACCGCAGGACATGCCTTCAACACTGAACACTTGCATGGAATGACTCCTTTGAGTGAGGTTGCCGGCAGTGTCGAGCTTGCCACGATGGCAAGGTCAAGTTCTGTAAACAACTGCCGGGCTGGCAATCGGCGCCGCGCTCGGCCAAGCTGCGTGCATCCATGACATCAATTCAGGAGATTCAGCCATGCGCTGGTCAGCTTTCAGCCTGTTTGGCCTACTCAGCTTCTTTGCCTGCCTGCCCCAGGCCAACGCAACCGGCGAGGATTACGCCGTTCTGATCATCTCCCGCGAGCGTCTGGAAGTGCCGACTTCCTGCGAGATCGGCGTGTATATCCAGGACCAATTGGCCGGGCGGCTGCTTCAGGAACAGACCACATCGTTCAATCTGCCCTACGGCAAAGTTTCCATTCGTCTGAAACTGGAGCCAAGCCAGATGCCGGGCTGCAAGCCGGGGATGCTGGCACCGCCGGCGCAGGAAATCACGCTCAAGGCCGGCAGTGTGGTGAAGTACCGGATCGCGTCCAACGATCAAAGGGGACTGTACCTGCGGCCAGCCGCGCTCGAATACTGAGCCAGGGCCCGAAAGGGGGAGCCGGCAGGCTCCCCCCTTTTTTTGGCCTTGACCTTGCCAGCATGGCAAGGTTGATCCTGTAGGCATCCACTACAGGGAGTACGACCGATGTCCGATTCCATCACGTTCGATCTACCCATCAGCGGCATGACCTGCGCCAGTTGCGCCGGCCGCGTCGAGCGCGCCTTGAGCAAAGTCAGCGGCGCCAGTGCCGTCAGCGTCAACCTCGCCACCGAACAGGCCCGGGTGCAGGCCCCCGGCGACAGCCTGCCGGCGCTGATGGAAGCGGTTGAGCGCGCCGGTTACAGCGTGCCGCAGCAAACCGTGGAATTGAACATCGACGGCATGACCTGCGCCTCCTGCGTCGGCCGCGTCGAACGTGCCCTGAACAAAGTGCCGGGGGTGAAAAGCGTCAGCGTCAACCTCGCCAACGAACGCGCCCACCTCGAGCTGCTCGGCGCAGTCGACCCGCAAACCCTGATCGCTGCCGTGAGCAAGGCCGGTTATTCGGCCAGCCTCTTCGAACTGGAGCACCCTCAAACCGACAATCGCCAGCAACGCCTGAACCACGAGCGCTGGGCGCTGATCTGCGCCATCGCCCTCGCCTTGCCGCTGGTGTTGCCGATGCTGCTGCAACCGTTCGGTATTCACTGGATGCTCCCGGCCTGGGCGCAATTCGCCCTCGCCACTCCGGTGCAATTCATCTTCGGTGCACGTTTTTATGTGGCCGCGTGGAAAGCCGTGCGCGCCGGCGCCGGCAACATGGACTTGCTGGTGGCCCTCGGCACCAGCGCCGGTTACGGCTTGAGTCTCTATGAATGGGCGACCGCCGACGGAGGCATGCCGCACCTGTATTTCGAAGCCTCGGCAGTGGTCATCGCGCTGGTGCTGCTCGGCAAATACCTGGAAAGCCGCGCCAAACGCCAGACCGCCAGCGCCATCCGCGCTCTGGAGGCGTTGCGGCCGGAGCGGGCGATACAAGTCATCGATGGCCGTGAACAGGACGTTGCCATCAGCGCCCTGCGCCTCGGCGACCTGGTATTGGTCAAACCCGGCGAACGTTTCCCGGTGGACGGCGAAGTGCTGGAAGGTCAGAGCCACGCCGACGAAGCACTGATCAGCGGCGAAAGCCTGCCGGTGCCCAAGCAGCCGGGCGACAAGGTCACCGGCGGCGCGATCAACGGCGAAGGCCGCCTGCTGGTGCGCACTTCCGCGCTCGGTGCGGAAAGCGTGCTGGCGCGGATCATCCGTCTGGTGGAGGACGCTCAGGCCGCGAAGGCGCCGATCCAGAAATTGGTGGATAAAGTCAGTCAGGTGTTCGTGCCGACGGTTCTGCTGCTGGCCCTGGCCACGCTGATCGGCTGGTGGCTGTACGGCGCGCCACTGGAAACCGCGCTGATCAACGCCGTCGCGGTGCTGGTGATCGCCTGCCCCTGTGCACTCGGACTGGCAACACCCACTGCGATCATGGCCGGCACCGGCGTGGCGGCGCGGCACGGGATTCTGATCAAGGACGCCGAAGCGCTGGAGCGCGCCCATGAAGTCAACAGCGTGGTGTTCGACAAGACCGGCACCCTGACCTCCGGCACCCCGCGTATCGCCCACTTCAGGGCAATCGACAGTGATGAAAACGCCCTGCTGACAGCGGCTGGCGCACTGCAACGCGGCAGTGAACATCCACTGGCCAAAGCAGTGCTGGATGCCTGTGCCGAACGCAATCTGGCGGTGTCCGATGTCAGCGACAGCCAGTCCCTGACCGGTCGCGGCATCGCCGGCCAGCTCGACGGTCGACGTCTGGCGCTGGGCAATCGTCGGCTGCTGGAAGAAACCGGTCTGGACGCCGGCACGTTGGCGGAGTCCGCCAAGGCCTGGGAAACAGAAGGTCGCACACTGTCCTGGCTGATCGAACAAAGCCCCGTCCCCCGCATACTCGGTCTGTTCGCGTTTGGCGACACCCTCAAGCCCGGCGCGCTGCACGCGGTGCAACAACTGGCTGCGCGACATATCCACAGCCACCTGCTGACCGGTGACAACCGAGGCAGCGCTCGCGTCGTCGCCGAAGCGCTGGGCATCGAGAACGTCCACGCCGAGGTGTTGCCAGCGGACAAGGCCGCCACCGTCGCCGAACTGAAAAAGACCGGGGTCGTGGCCATGGTCGGCGACGGCATCAACGACGCCCCCGCGCTGGCCGCAGCGGACATCGGCATCGCCATGGGCGGCGGCACCGACGTGGCCATGCACGCCGCCGGCATCACCCTGATGCGCGGCGATCCACGGCTGGTGCCGGCCGCGCTGGAAATCAGCCGCAAGACCTACGCGAAGATCCGCCAGAACCTGTTCTGGGCCTTCGTCTACAACCTGATCGGCATTCCGCTGGCGGCGTTCGGCTTGCTCAATCCGGTGCTGGCCGGTGCGGCGATGGCCCTGTCGAGCGTCAGTGTGGTGAGCAATGCGCTACTGTTGAAAACCTGGAAACCCGAGGATCTGGAGGACAACCGATGAACATCGGCCAAGCGGCCCGCCACAGTGGCCTGAGCGCGAAGATGATCCGTTATTACGAGTCGATCGGTCTGCTCAAGGCTGCCCATCGCACCGACAGCGGCTATCGCGTTTACGGCGACGATGACCTGCATACCCTGGCGTTCATCAAGCGCTCCCGGGACCTGGGTTTTTCGCTGGAGGAAGTCGGCAAGCTGCTGACCCTCTGGCAGGACCGCCAGCGCGCCAGCGCCGATGTGAAGGCCCTGGCCCGCCAGCACATCGACGAGCTGAATCAGAAGATTCGCGAACTCGGCGAGCTGCGCGACACCCTGCAGGATCTGGTGGAACACTGCAACGGCGACCATCGCCCGGACTGCCCGATCCTCAAGGAACTGGCGTCGGGCTGCTGCACGCAACCCGCCCGCGCCTGAGCAGCAAGACTTTCATCGACAGCACAGTGGCGAGGGGAATGCCGTGGAACAGCAGCACCACGGCACCCGGCGCCCACCAGTTGTAGAACGGGGCGGCGATCAGCATGCCGACGCCGAACCCGGTCATCTGCAACAGCGTCAGGAAACTGAAGATCGGCAGGCGCAGGGGCTCCGGTTCCCGTTGCAGACGTGACATCAGGCCGACTTCCGAGAACCCGTCACCCAATCCGGCCGGTAGCGAAAACAGCAACAGCCCGACGACGCTGTGCTGCTGGAACATCAGGATGAAACCGCAGGACATCAGCAACACGCCGCCGAAATAGCGGCGCTCCAGATGGATGTTGTCAGAGCCCTTCAGGCGACTGGCGATTCGTGCGCCCAGCAGTTTGCCGAAGGCCCACACCGCGAGCATCAGGCCCAGCGTGGTGCTCGCCGAGTCCGGCGTGAGCAGTCTGGAAATGATCGGAAATCCAACGTTGTGCGCAGCGCTGCCCAAGGTGTCGGCCATCGTCACAGCCAGCATCGCGGCAACCACCGGGGCACTGCGCAATCCCTGCAACAACGCCGACCACTCACCCTGTTTAGCGCTGGATTCGATCACCGGCTCCGGTGCGCTGAACCGCAGCGGCGCAATCAACACTGCCGCCAGCAGATAAGTCAGCGCGTTCAACGCGAACACGGTTTCAAAGCCAAACCCCGCGACCAGCAACCCGGACACCAGACTGCCACCGACCATCGCCATGGAAGAAGCGGACGTGATCCACGCATTGGTCTTGAGCAACTGCGCAGGCGCTATCAGTTGCGGCAACTGACTGTTGAGGCCGATGGCGAACATCGAATTGCCGAAGCCCAGACCGAACGCGATCAACGGCAACAGCAATGCCTGCTGGCCGACCGGTACGATCAGCAGCAACCCCAGCACAGCGGCGCGCAGCAGATCGAAGGCAATCAACGGCAAGCGACCGCTGCATCGGCGGTAAAACGCGGTGCCGATCAGGCTGGCGAAAATCCCCCCGCCCACGCGACTGGCCAGGAAGATCCCGACGCTCATGGCGCTGTTGCTCAGCAGGTAGACATAAGTGGCCAGCGCCACCATGTTCAGGAAAGCGCCGAAATCGGAAATCAGCCGCGCCGTGATGATCAGCCGAGCATTGCGGGAGGTGGTGGTCACAATCAATCCTTGAATGTGTAAAACCCGGCCGAAGCCGGGTTTTCCTTTTCAGATGCTCACTGCATCCACGGTGGCGGAGGCGGTTCGTCGGACTTGCCTTTCGGCGCATCCTCTGCCGCACGGATCGCTTGCTTGCGCTCCTCGTCCAGACGCGCGGCTTCGATCTCGCGCAACACCCCGCCGACATCGGCCAGGTCCTCGGGATCGTCGAACTCGCCGGTCAGCACGCTGGCCGGGTGCAACGTACCCGCTTCGTACAACGCCCACATTTCCTTGGCGTACCGGGTTTTCTTCAACTCCGGGGCGAAGCGGCCGAAGTACGACGCCATGTTGCCGACGTCACGTTCGAGCATGCTGAACGCGTGGTTGTTGCCGGCGGCGTCCACCGCTTGCGGCAGGTCGATGATGACCGGGCCGGTCGGTGTCAGCAGCACGTTGAACTCCGAGAGGTCACCGTGCACCAGACCGGTACACAACATCAGCACGATCTGGGAAATCAGGAACGCGTGGTATTCGCGGGCCTGATCCGGCTCCAGCACTACGTCGTTCAGACGCGGCGCGGCATCGCCGTATTCATCGGCCACCAGCTCCATCAACAGCACGCCTTCGAGGAAGTCGTACGGCTTGGGCACCCGCACCCCGGCGTTGGCCAGGCGGAACAGCGCCGCGACTTCGGCGTTCTGCCAGGCGTCTTCGGCTTCCTTGCGCCCGAACTTGGAGCCCTTGGCCATTGCCCGGGCCTGTCGGCTGTTGCGAACCTTGCGGCCTTCCTGGTACTCGGCCGCCTGGCGGAAACTGCGTTTGTTCGCCTCCTTGTAGACCTTTGCGCAACGTAACTGATTGCCGCAGCGCACCACATAAACAGCTGCTTCTTTGCCACTCATCAGTGGACGCAGCACTTCGTCGACCAGACCGTCCTCGATCAGGGGTTCAATGCGTTTTGGAGTCTTCATCAGCTTTTATTGTGGGTCCTTTATTGCCAAACACGCGAATGTCACTCGTTATACGGCAATCCCCGCATCACGGGGAAGGGTTGCCGACCTGTGAACCTGTGGATGCACACACTGTGCCGGATCAAATACGTCAATCCACCGCCCTTGTATCGACCGCTGCGAATCATAGCCGAGCCCACCGAACTTGTTGGCGCAAGGACTTGAGGGCATTTGCGACAGAATCTGACATCCAGCTTCGTTCCTTTCGTAAGAATTTTCTCTTACAGCCTCAATTTCCCTCTTCGGCAGCCGAAGTCCTCAGAGACAGAGGAATTTGTCCGACAATCGTTCCAAAAAAACTTCGATGTCGCACTCAAGGAGTGGAGTGGAAAACAACGTTTTTCGGCTGCCAATAAACCGCGAGTCATCTGCACTGCGTGGGCCTACAAGAAAATCTGGAGCGCGGATGAACATCAAACAGAAGTTGACCTGGGCGTTTGCAATCATCGCCTGTTTGCCCGTGGTGCTGGTCGCCACGCTGGTGGTACTGAACCTGCGCAGCGATGCCCGGGAAGGCTTTGTCGACAGCAGCGGGCGCGAGATCCGCCAAGTCAGCAACGCCATGCAGCTGTTTTTTGACGGCATCAGCCAGAACGTAGATTACCTGGCGACCCAACCGCTGATCAGGAACACCGACGACAGCCTCAAGACCTACATGAGCGCCAACGCCGAAAGCGTTCCGCAGGGCGAAATGGACAAAAAGGTCTTCTCCTTCCTGCAGGATCTGGGCAACAGCCACCCGGCCTATGCCTACGCCATTGTCGGCACCGCTGCCGGCGGTTACGTCTCCTGGCCTGACGATCCGAAGCTGAGCAACTACGATCCGCGCCAGCGCCCCTGGTACAAGGCCGCGCAGGCCAAACCCGGAAAACCGTTCCGCACCGCCGCCTATTACTGGGCGCAGGACGATGCGACCTACGTCAGCACCGTGCGCACCATCGACAACAAGCTTGGCAGCAACGGTGGCGTGGTCAGTATCGACGTCACGCTCAAGCAGCTCACCGAGATCGTCAAACAGATCAAGCTGGGCGAAACCGGCTACCTGATGCTGCTGGAAAACAGCGGCACGGTGCTGGTCGATCCGAAGCAGCCCGAACACAACTTCAAGCCCCTCGACAGCCTCGGCGAGGGCTACGCGCAACTGGCCAAGGCCGGCAAAGGACTGGTGGAAGTCGAGCTCAACGGTGAGCGCTACATGGCCAACGTCTGGCCGTCGGAACAACTGGGCTGGACCTTCATCGGCCTGATCAAACAGAACGACGTGATGAGCTCGGCCACCAAGCTCACCTGGCTGATCGCAATCATCGCGGCTGTACTGGCGGTGATTTTCGCCGTGGTCGGCGCCAGTTTCGCCAGCCTGATCGTGCGGCCGATCCGCAGCGTGGCCAGCGGTCTGGAAGGCATCGCCCAGGGCGAAGGCGACCTGACCAAGAACCTCGACATCCGTGGCAGCGACGAAACCGCGCAACTGGCCAACTGGTTCAACCAGTTCCTGACTGCGATCCGCAGCCTGATCCAGCACATCGGCGGCGCGGCCGGGAAAATCCTCGCCACTTCGCAGAGTTCGACCCGGGTTTCCGGCGACATGGCCGAAGCCGCCGGACGCCAGCGCGAAGCCGTGGACATGGTCTCGACCGCATTCCACGAAATGGTCGCCACCGCCAACGAAGTCGCCCGTTCGTGCAGCCAGGCAGCGGAGTCGGCCGACAGCGGCCAGCGCCAGGCCCGCGAAGGTCAGCAGCAGATCGATGCGGCGGTGCACAGCGTCGATCAACTGAGCCAGGAGCTGGAACAGTCGGCGCAGTCGATGCAGCAACTGGAACGCGACAGCAACGATATCCAGTCGATCCTCGGCACCATCCGCTCCATCGCCGAACAGACCAACCTGCTGGCGCTCAACGCGGCCATCGAAGCGGCGCGGGCCGGTGAGCAAGGGCGTGGTTTTGCGGTGGTGGCCGATGAGGTTCGCGCACTGGCCAAACGCACGGCTGACTCGACGGCGGAAATCGACGGGCTGCTGGGCAATCTCGCCAAACGCACCAGCGCCGTGACCCAGCAGATGCGCGCCAGCCTCGATGTGTCGCAGCAATCGGTGGCACGGATCGGTGAGGCGCGGGAAAGCTTTGGTCAGATCCGCGAATCGGTGGATGTGATTCGTGACATGAACACTCAGATCGCCACGGCGGCGGAAGAGCAGCATCAGGTGGCTGAGGACATTAATCGGCATATCAGCCAGATTCATGGTGATGCGCAACTGGTGGCGGAGCTGGCCAACTCGGCGCGGCTGGATTCGCAGAGTCTGGCGGGGTTGTCGAACGAGCTGGATGGGTTGGTGCGCAGGTTTCGCACCTGAGTAACCTTTGGAATTCCCTCTCCCTTTGGGAGAGGGAATTCCTGTTCTTTCAGCGCTCGATGATGGCAGTCACCCCCTGCCCCCCCGCCGCACAAATCGAAATCAACCCCCGCCCCCGCCCCGCCGCATCCAGCAGCTTCGCCATGTTGGCCACGATCCGCCCGCCCGTCGCGGCAAACGGGTGCCCTGCCGCCAGCGAGCTGCCCTTGACGTTCAAACGACTGCGATCAATCGAGCCCAACGGCGCATCCAGCCCCAGCCGGGTCTTGCAGTATTCCGGATCTTCCCAGGCCTTCAACGTGCACAACACCTGCGCGGCAAATGCCTCGTGAATTTCGTAGTAGTCAAAGTCCTGCAAGGTCAGCCCATTGCGCGCCAGCAAGCGCGGCACCGCATACACCGGGGCCATCAGCAGCCCTTCAGCGCCGTTGACGAAATCCACCGCCGCCGCTTCGCCGTCGCGCAGATACGCGAGGATC
The DNA here is from genome assembly GCF_046097675.1 of Pseudomonas sp. UV AK001. Taxonomy (NCBI): domain Bacteria; kingdom Pseudomonadati; phylum Pseudomonadota; class Gammaproteobacteria; order Pseudomonadales; family Pseudomonadaceae; genus Pseudomonas; species Pseudomonas sp. UV AK001. The sequence goes on along the minus strand of NZ_JBJUVZ010000005.1, from coordinate 367,269 downwards.
GGCAGGCCACGTTCCTTCGCCCATTCTTCACTGCCCAGCAACACCACCGACGCGCCATCGGTCAGCGGTGTGGAGTTGCCGGCGGTCAGCGTGCCCTTGGCGCTTTTCTCGAAGGCCGGTTTGAGGGTCGCGAGTTTTTCCAGGGTCAGGTCAGGGCGCAGGTTGTTGTCGCGGGTCAGACCGAGGAACGGGGTCATCAGGTCGTTGTGCCAGCCTTCGCTGTAGGACGCCGCCAGTTTGTGATGGCTTTCTAGGGCCAGTTGATCCTGCTCTTCGCGAGGGATGTTCCAGGTCTGCGCCATCAGCTCGCAGTGCTGGCCCATCGACAGGCCGGTGCGCGGTTCGCCGTTGCGCGGGAACTCGGGGATCAAGTGTTTCGGACGCAATTGCAGGAAGGTCTTGAGCTTGTCGCCAGTGGTCTTGGCGCGGTTGGCCTGCAGAAGGATTTTGCGCAGGCCTTCGCTGACGCTGATCGGCGCGTCCGACGTGGTGTCGACACCGCCGGCAATGCCGCAATCGATCTGGCCGAGAGCGATCTTGTTCGCCACCAGCAGCGCCGCTTCAAGGCCGGTGCCGCAGGCCTGCTGGATGTCATAGGCCGGAGTCGCCGGTGACAGACGCGAGCCGAGAACGCATTCGCGGGTCAGGTTCATATCCCGTGACAATTTCAGCACCGCCCCCGCGACCACTTCACCCATGCGCTGGCCGTGCAGGTTGTAACGCTCGATCAGGCCTTCCAGGGCAGCGGTGAGCATCACCTGATTGCTCGCGGTGGCGTATGGGCCGTTGGAACGGGCGAACGGAATGCGGTTGCCACCAATGATCGCGACGCGGCGCAGCTGACTCATGAAAAACTCCTTGTGAAATATCCAGTCTGAAAATCGGGCACTGAAAATCCCGCCGGGCCCCAAAAAAACCGGGGGCAAACTACTCTGCTGTTCTAGCGTAGGCCTAAATGTGTGGATCGAACGATTGATTGCCCTTCGCAGTCCACACTTTGAACCCCATCTTCTGGAGAGCGTTCCATGTCTGACCGCTATATCGACTTCGCCAACTCGTCCATCGGCCACCGTCTGGTCGGGGCCCTGGGCCTGCCGTCGCCGGTGCGGCTGGAACGCTGGCAGGCCGGGCGCCTGCGGCCGGTGGAAGGTGCGCTGCTGATCGGCGGCGGGCCGCTGGCCGAACGGGTCAGCGCCTTCGCCAACCGGCTGACCGATGCCATTTACCGCTACGGCGACCAGCCTGCGTCCGCCACCCAATGGATTCCCGGCCATGGCCCGAAGCTCAAGGCCGTGGTGTTCGACGCCAGCGATCTGCAGCACACCGACCAGCTCAAGCAGCTGCGCGAGTTCTTCCAGCCATTGATGAAGAACCTCGACAGCAGCGCGCATCTGGTGATCCTCGGCCGCGCCCCGGAAACCCTGCGCGAACCGTTTGCCGCCAGTGCTCAGCGGGCACTTGAAGGTTTCTCCCGCTCGCTGGCCAAGGAGCTGCGCAGCGGCGGCACGCTGCAATTGATTTACGTGGGCGAAGGCGCCGAGGATCAGCTTGAAGGGCCGCTGCGGTTTTTCCTCTCGCCGAAAAGTGCATTCGTATCCGGGCAAGTGATTCGCCTGAATCCTTGCGCCACGCCGGTAACCGACTGGACACGCCCATTGGCCGGGCGCAAGGCGCTGGTCACCGGCGCGGCGCGCGGCATCGGCGCCTCCATCGCCGAAACCCTGGCCCGTGACGGCGCCGAAGTGATCCTGCTTGACGTACCGCCAGCGAAAACCGATCTGGAAGCTCTGGCCGCGCGCCTCGGCGGGCGCGCCATCACCCTCGACATCTGTGCCGAAGACGCCGCCGCGCAGCTGATCGAACAGTTGCCGGACGGCCTCGACATTCTGGTGCACAACGCCGGAATCACCCGCGACAAGACCCTGGCCAACATGACGCCCGAGTTCTGGGACGCGGTGCTGGCAGTCAATCTCAACGCACCGCAAGTGCTGACCAAGGCCCTGCTCGACAGCGGCACTTTGCGCGACAACGCGCGGGTGATTTTGCTGGCCTCCATCAGCGGCATTGCCGGCAATCGCGGGCAGACCAATTACGCGGCGAGCAAGGCCGGGTTGATCGGCTTGGCTCAGGCGTGGGCGCCTACGCTGCTGGAACGTGGCATCAGCATCAACGCCGTGGCGCCGGGTTTCATCGAAACCCAGATGACCGCGCACATTCCGTTCGGCCTGCGTGAGGCCGGCCGGCGCATGAGTTCGCTGGGCCAGGGCGGTCTGCCGCAAGACGTCGCCGAAGCGGTGGCCTGGCTGGCACAACCGGGCACCGGCGCGTTTACCGGGCAGGCGCTGCGGGTCTGTGGACAAAGTGTTCTGGGGGCTTAGGCATGAGCATCGAATGGCACACGCTGCACCGCGAGCCGAGTCTGCCGGGGTTGTATGTCCGCGCGGCGACCCGGCGCAAAATCACCGGCACCACGTTACCCGACAGCGGACTGCGATGTTGGGTCGAGGTCGACGAAAAAAATCTCGCGGCCTATCGCAAGGTCTGCGGTTTTGCCGATGACGGTTTGCTGCCGCCGACTTATCCACACGTCATGGCGTTTGCGTTGCAAATGCAATTGCTCACGGCGAAGGACTTTCCGTTTCCGTTGCTGGGGTTGATCCATCTGAGCAACCGCATCCGCGTCCTTCGGCCGATGGGCGGGATCAGTCGGGCACACGTCAGCGTCCGGGTGCATAACCTGCAACCCCATCCGAAAGGTGCGACGTTCGATCTGTTGACCACGCTCGGCGATCAGCTCGGCCCGCTATGGGAGGCCGAAAGCCGGATGCTCTGTCGCGGCGTGAAGCTTGAAGGCGAGGCGCCGGAGCAAGCCTGGGAACCGACGCGGCCGTTGACGCAGGTTGCGCAATGGAAGGCTGCGGCGGACATCGGCCGGCAGTACGCGAAAGTCTCCGGCGACTACAACCCGATCCACCTGAGCGCTGCCAGCGCCAGGCTGTTCGGTTTCCCCGCCGCCATCGCCCATGGCCTGTGGAACAAGGCGCGGATGCTGGCGGCACTGGCGGATCATCTGCCGCGGGCCAACCTGGAAATCACCGTGCACTTTCGCAAGCCGGTACGCCTGCCGAGTGAGGTTTCGTTATTCGCCAGTGCAGCAGGCTCCAGTGGTGAATTGCGTCTGATCGGCGCTGCAGATCTGGAACACATGGTCGGCCACTGGCAACCGATCGCATGAATTCCCGCGGGGAACATGATTAATTGTGTGTATATAACTTAAGTTTTTGCTTTCGCAATCCAGTCATACACCAAACCTCAAGCCTTGATTCCCAAGGCTTTTTTTTGCGCGCTTATATCCTCGGCATTAGTCGTTAAGCAGCAGGTTCACCGATCTATATAAAGGCGTTAATACCAAGTCGAGAATGGTGTGGATCCAGCCTTGCGATTGATATGAGCACAACGGGCGAAGGCATTGCCGACGGCAGAATCGGCGGGCCATCGAAGACAACGAACGTTGTGACAGGTGCAAGGAATTACCATCATGAAAACTCAAGTGTGGTGCAAATCGGCAACAGCACTGGCATTGATCCTCTCCCTTGGCCTGGCCGGCTGCAGCAGCGGCGGTGGCGGTCATCACAGCAGTTCCAGCAGCTCGACTCCGGACAGCTCCACCGCCGGCACTGGCGGAACATCCGGCTCAGGATCAGGCACTGGCAGCACCGGCGGAACAGCAGGTACTGGCGGGACGGGTGGCACCGGTACAACAGATCCAACCAATCCGACCAACCCCACCAATCCAACCAACCCGACGGATCCGACCAATCCCACCAACCCTAGCACTCCGACACCATTGGTCACCTCGACCCTGGTGCAGGACGTCGGCAGCACCGTTGCCGGTGTCGGCAGTGGTGTCGGTCAGGTCGGCGACTCGCTCAGTAGCGTGCCTGTCGTCGGCGGTGTCGTGCAAAGCGCCGCCAGGACTGCCGGCAACGTGGTCACCACATTGGGCGACGGCGTGGCCAACGGTCTCGGCAAACTCGGCACCACCGACAACGGTCTGGGTGTCACCGCCTCGGCGGTCGGCGGCGTGGTGCAGGATGTCGGCAACGGCGTATCGGATCTGAGCGGCAAACTGGCCACCGCCACCGGCAGCGTTCCCGTGGTCGGCGGTGTGGTGACCAAAGTTGCACCGTTGCTCAACGGGGTTGGTGAAAAAGTCACCATGCTCGGCGATACCTTGAGTACGGCCACAACGACTGGCCCACTCGGCTCGGTGACCAAGGACGTCGGCAACGGTCTCGTTCCGGTGATCGCCATGGTCGAAAGCACCACCGACAAACTGGGCAGCGCGACCGGACTGGGTGCGCCATTGAACGGCGTCCTGCAGAAAGTCGGCAGCACCGTCGACGGCGTGGGCGACAACGTCACCGCAGCGGGCAACGGCAACGCCCTGACCAACACCGTCGGCGGCGCCCTGAGCAATGTTGGCACTACCGTCGGCAAGGCCGGCGGGCTGGTGGACAACGGCACCGGATCGGGCACCGGCGTGGGTGGCGGACTCGGCGGCGTCGGCAACAATGGCCTGCTGCAAACCGTCGGCGGCGCCGTGGTCAATGTCGGCGCCGGGCTGGGTGCAGGCAACAGCACACTCGGCGCACCGGGTAACGTACTGGTCTCGGCCGGCAATACGGTCGCTTCGCTCAACACCGTGCTCGGCGGCTCGGGCTCGCCGATCACCAGCCCTACTGCGCCTCTGGCCAGTCTGGGCAGCGGCGTCGGCGGCGGGCTAGCACCTGTCACCAGCGCCGTAACCAACCTGACCCAGAACGTCGGCGGCGCCACCGGACTAGGTGCTCCGGTGGCCGGCATCACCAGTCAGGTCGGCGGTGCTGTGGGTAATCTCGGTGGCGCCATCGCCGCCACCAACAACCCGGTCACCACCGCCGTCGGAGGCCTGGTCAGCAACGTGGGCGGCACGGTGGCCGCGGTCGGCGGTCTGGTCAACGGTGGCGCATCCACCGGTGGCACCGGTGCCGGCACCGGCACTGGCGTCGGCGGCGGGCTGGGCGGTGTGCTCGGTGGCCTGACCGGCGCGCTGGGCGGCAACAAACGCTGAATTGCACCTGGCCGATTCGACGGCCGCACCTACAGCGCCTACGCTTGGTTGAAGGCGGAAGATTCCCGTGAGTCTTCCGCTTTTTTTCTTAGGAAAACCCTGCCCGGTGCTGCGGTTTGAACATGGAGTGTCCTATGCGCGTAATGGCATCCCTGCTGTTGCTCAGTCTCAGTTCCACAGCCCTCGCCGACACCCTTCCCAGCTTTCTGAACAGTAACGAAACCATCCGCAACCTGCCGGTGCCGAACCTGCCCGCCGACGCTTACCGTCCGAGCGCCGCGCCGCTGCAGGTTCCGGAACCCGGTGCCGCAGCGGCCGAGCCGTTGATGATGGGCACGAAGATCAACCTGAAAACCGTGCAGATCGAAGGCGGCACGATCTATCCGCTCAACGAACTGGCAGAGATCTACAAGCCTCTGATCGGCCATGAGTCCAGCCTCGCCGACCTGATCGAAGCCACCCGCAATATCACCCGCCGCTACCAGAACGACGGCTATCTGCTGTCCTACGCCTTCCTGCCGAAACAGAGTTTCGATAACGGTGTGGCGCGCGTGGTGCTGGTGGAAGGCTATGTTCGGGATGTGCAGGTGCAGGGCGACGTGGGCCGGGTCAAGGGGCTGCTCGACAGGCTGGCGGCGAAAATCCAGGCCGAACGTCCCCTGACGCGCAAGACCTTCGAACGCTACACCACCCTGATGACCCGCATTCCCGGCGTCACGATCCAGGCCCAGGTGCCACCGCCGGGGACCACCGATGGCGCGACCACACTGGTCGCCCAGGCCAGTCGCAAACCGTTCACCAGCTCCCTGAGCACCACCGAAGACAACCGCAAGGGCACCCAGGCCCTGCTCGGTGTGAGCAGCAACTCACAGACGTCGATGGGCGAACAGCTGACGCTCAGCGGGCTGTTTCCACCGGGAAAGGATCACGAGCATTACTACCGTCTGGACTACAGCCAGTTCCTCGACGCCGAAGGCACGCAACTGAACCTGTCCGCCTCGCGCTACCGTGCCGACCCCGGCACCAACGTCGCGCTGGACAATGGCCTGGAACTCAAGCCCCACCGCGAGAATGACCGGTACTCGGTTGGCTTCAGCCTGCCGCTGATTGCCGCCTCGAACGAACTGCTGACTGCCGGGGCGCGCCTGTACGCGGTCAACGACAAGACCCGCTATAACGTCATCGGCTATCCGTTGAGTGTCGAAGAACGCACCGACATCCGCGCCCTCGCCTTCGAAAGCGACTGGCGCAAGGCCGACGCCCGCCAGTTGCGGATTCTCAGCGGCGGCGTCTATCAAGGGCTGGACAGCATGGGAGCGCACACCAACAACAGCGCCATCGATCTCAATTTCCTGCGCCTGCGCCTTTCCGGGGTGCAGAGCGACAAGTTCTTCGATAACTGGCAAGGCGTGCTGTCCGGCGCGTTGTACTGGACCGACGACACCCTGCCCGACAGCGAGCGCGCGGTGTTCGGCGGGCAGAATTTCGGTCGTGGCTACCCGGACGATCAGGCGTCCGGCGACAAGGGCTGGGGCGTGGCTTACGAGATCAACTACAGCTTCAACCGCGACGGCAACTGGGTGCGCATTCTGCAACCCTATGTCGTGCTCGACCGTTCCCGCAGTTGGTTCAACCAGTTGCCGGTGCAGGCCAACAGCCTCTCATCGGCAGCCGTGGGCCTCAGATTTGGCGATGCCAAGTACTACAACATCGCCCTGGAAGCGGCCAAACCCATGTCGGATGAAGCGCTGGATACCTACAACCGCCGGCCGCGCTACAGCATCAGTTTCAGCTATCAGCTGTAGCCATCGGGCGTCGGATTGAAGTTCTTTCGCAGTGACCGTCAGCCTTGAGACCACTGACGGTCACTGCAGCGGTCTCAGGATTCAGGAAACATTGACCCTGGGCTTGGGGAACAGGTTGTCGAGGGTTTCCAGCAGCCGCACGTGATAGATCGGCTTGCGGAACAGATCCAGCACCTGCAACCGCAGCATGTCGCTGACGTCCTCCATGTCCGCATGCCCCGAGGTCACGATCACCGGCAGATGCTGGCGCGAAGTGTGTTCGCGCAGGCGCTTGATCAGCGACATGCCGCTTTCCTCCGGCATGCGCAGATCGGTGATCACCAGGGCGATGTCGGGATGGCGGGTCAGATGATGCAGGGCGAGCTTCACCGAGGTCGCGGTATGACAGACGAAGCCCTCGCCCTCCAGCAACTCCGCCAACTCCAGCAATGCGTCCTCTTCATCGTCAACCAGAAGCAACTGTTGGCGGGGCAGTGAAGAAGCAGTCATTGGTCAATCCCTGAGAAACTGAAGGTGGAACCGAGTGTAGTGCGAGATTCGCCACCCATCGAGTCAGGGCAACTGCGTCGGCGCAGTCTGTGCCGTACCGCCCAGCGCCACGAGGATGCTGTTGAAGATCGCCAGCACCTTGGCGCCTACCGGCGTCACGAACACCACAACCACAATGGCGACCATCGCCACCACAATTGCGTACTCGATGGCCGACGCGGCTTCGGTGCTTGCCAGGAACGACCGGGCACGCATGATCAGGTATTCGAAGAGCATGGACATTCTCCTTCATGCCCGGGATTTTCCGGGCACCGGAAAGCCAATGATCGGGGCAATGCCTGAACGCTCCTGTTCAGCAGCAGACAGGCATCCACAGAGGGAGAGAGCGTTCGGTCAAGGAATGCCGGGCTTGGTCGGAGCAGTGCCACCGAGCGAGGTCAGGATCGCGCTGAAAATATTGAAGACCTTGGTGCCCATCGGTGTTACGAACACCACGACCACCACCGCCACCATCGCTACCACGATCGCGTACTCGATAGCCGAAGCCCCTTCCTCACTCTTGAAAAACAAACGGGCCCTGGCCAGCAGATAATCGAGAATCATACGTCCACTCCTTTGCGCCCATGGCGCCGATGTCGCGACAGCGGCAAAGCTTCCACCGTGCTATCTGAGCATTGTCAACAAAGCCCCCGTCAACAACTGTAAGAACGGGTTAATCACAAAGCATTAACCGCTTCGTCAACCTCCGTGATTTCGACTGCTAATTGGCCAACACCCATACTTTCGTAGGTTATTTGCCGGCCAGTAATGGCGTTTTGGCTTGTTTCAGCTAGCGTGGAAATAGCGAAATAGTTGGATGTTCATAGCTGCCTGATTGCGATGTTCCCTTGGTTGGAAGTGCGGGCTGGTAGTGCAGCAGGAAAGGGAGAGCCGTCATGAACAGTCGTGTCACCATGGGACTTGCCGCCGTGCTTCTGTTGGGGGCCATCGTCGTCGGCTACTGGGGCCTGGTGCTCAGCCGGCAACCGGCGCCGGTTGCCGAGGCACCAGCGCCTGCGGTGGTCACCGTGGAAAAGACCGTCGCCGCTGCCGAAGACCAGACCCGCCAGCCTGTGGTGGTGCTGGTGCATGACGTCCCTCCATTCACCCCCCTGACCGCCGCCGACCTGGCCATCGAGAAACTGCGCAGCGCCCCGGCCGGCAGCCTGAGTGCAATCGATCAGGCCGTGGGCCGCACGCCTTGGCGCCACCTGAGTGCCGGCACCTGGCTCAACGCTGAAAGCTTCGAGGCCGGCGGCGCGCTGGCGCGCATGATTCACAGCGACGAGCGCGCGCTGGCGGTGTCGGTGGATGAAGTCATCGGTGCCGCCGGGCAACTGATGCCCGGCGATTACGTCGATGTGTTGCTGTACCTGCGCCAGGACGCCAGCAACCCGCAGCAGTCGGCGCAGATTGTGGTGCCGGCGATGCGCGTACTCGGCGTCGGCGAACAATACGGCCTGACCAACGACGGTCAGCCGGCCACACCTGCACTGAGCGCCGACGACAAGCTCAAACAGGATCAGCGCCGGCTCACCGCGCGCACCGTGGTGCTGGCGGTGCCGGAACAACTGCTGAGCCGGATGATGCTCGCCACCCAGGTCGGGACCTTGCGCCTGGCCGTGCGCAGCAGTGAGGAACAGCGTCTGGCCAAATACTGGGCCGGCGAAAACCAGGCACCGGACAAACTGGTCGCCGCCAACAGCCAACTCTTCCAGTTCACCCAGCTTGCGCTGGGCGCCGCGCCGAAAGTCCCGTCCAGCGGCGAGCATAGCGGTGCAACGCGGCCGGCGGTGGAAGTGATTCGCGGCAATCAGATCACCCAACAGAACCCATGACTGAGCAAGGATCCAAGTGCATGCAGAGTCGTTTCTGGCCGACCTTCAATCCCCTGCTCCGGGCCTTGCTGTTGACGGGACTGTCGATCAACGCCGCCCAGGCGGCCACCGGCAACTGTTCGGCCCTGAGCCGCTTGCCGCCGGTGATCGAAGTCAATGAAGGCTGGCAAAAGGATCTGCAATCGCCGGTGGCAATCACCCGCCTGGCCATCGGCGATCCGAAAATCGCCGACGTGCACGCCACCGGCAACTCGTCGTTCCTGCTCACGGGTGTAGCCCCCGGTGCCACCAGCCTGATGGTCTGGACCGGCTGCTCCAGCGAGCCGCGCCAGAGCATGGTATTTGTTCAGGGCGCTGCCACGAACGCCCTCACCGGCGCCGGCCCGCTGCCTTCAGATGACGCGCAGCTGCCTTCGCAGGTACAGACCGACATTCGCTTCGTTGAAGTCAGCCGCACCAAACTCAAGCAGGCCTCGGCCAAACTGATCGGCACCCGCGGCAACTTCCTGTTCGGCTCCCCCGGAACACTGCCGCCCATCGATGGCGTGCCCCAGCCGCGACTGCCGGTGGACAACTCGCTGTTCAACTTCTCGTGGATCGGCGGCAATACCATGGCGATCATCAACGCCCTTGAAGGCAGCGGTTTCGCCTACACCCTGGCACGGCCAAGCCTGGTGGCGCTGAACGGGCAAAGCGCGAGTTTCCTTGCCGGTGGCCAGATCCCGATCCCGGTCCCCAGCTCCGGCAGCGACAGCGTGTCCATCGAGTACAAGGAGTTCGGCATCCGCCTGACCCTGACGCCCACGATCATCAGCCACGACCGCATCGCCCTGAAAGTCGCACCGGAAGTCAGCGAACTGGACTTCAGCAACTCCGTGCAGATCGCCGGCACCACGGTACCGGCGCTGACCATCCGCCGCACCGACACCAGCATCTCCCTGGCCGATGGCGAGAGCTTTGTCATCAGCGGCCTGATCAGCACCACCAACAGTTCCCAGGTCGACAAGTTTCCGGGGCTCGGCGATATCCCGGTGCTCGGGGCGTTTTTCAAAAGCTCGCAGATCAAACGCGAAGAGCGTGAACTGTTGATGATCGTCACCCCGCATCTGGTGCGTCCACTGTCGGCGGAAGCGCAACTGCCGTCGCTGCCGGGAGAAAAACTGCGCAACTACGACCCGAACTTCTATCGCATGTTCTTCATGGAAAACGGCAACTTCGACAAGCGCAGCGGGTTGTCCCAATGAGCCAGAGCCTGAGCCAGACCTTTCTCGCCATCACCCGCAACAGCACCGATCTGGAGTGGCTGCAAAGTGCGCTCGCGCCGCTGGGGCAAGTGGTCAGCGCCGGTACGGGCAGCCTCGATGAATTGCTCGCGTTGGTGGATGTCACCTTCGCCAGCCTGGTGTTCGTCGGCCTCGACCGTGAACACGTGGTGGCCCAGAGCGCGCTGATCGAAGGCGCGCTGGAAGCCAAGCCGATGCTGGCAATCGTCGCCCTCGGCGACGGCATGGACAATCAGTTGGTGCTCAACGCGATGCGCGCCGGGGCACGGGATTTCGTCGCCTACGGTTCACGCTCCAGCGAAGTCGCGGGGCTGGTGCGCCGCCTGAGCAAACGCATGCCGCCGGTGACCCACAACACGCAACTGGGTGGCCTGACGGTCCTGTACGGCGTGCAGAGCAGTTCCGACGGCGCGCTGTTGTCCAACCATATGGCGCTGGTGGTGCAAAAGAGCGGGCAGCAGACGCTGCTGCTGGATCTCGGCCTGCCCCGTGGCGACAGTCTGGCGCTGTTGGGGCTGGAGAGTTCGTTCCACTTCGGCGATGCCTTGCGCCATTTGCGCAGGCTCGATGCGACGCTGATCGACAGCGCCTTCACCAGCGCCGAAGCCGGGCTGCGGATTCTCGCGTACGCCGACAATGACGAGCCGCTGGAAAGCACCAGCGCCGCCGAGCTGTACATGTTGCTCAGCGCCCTGCGCCAGCACTTCCAGCACATTGTCGTGAACCTCACCGGCCAGCCTGACAGCGAAGCCTTGCGCACCTTTGTCAGCCATTGCGACAAGCTGATCTGGTACACCGACCAGAACGTCCTCAATTGCCGGCGCAACTTGGCAATGTTCAACCTGTGGCGGGAAAAAGGCATGAAGCTCGATCACGGAAGGCTGTTGGTCGACCGCTATCTGAGTAACGTCGCGCCGGATGCGGACACCCTCGGCAAGACCTTCAATCTGGAAGTGATCGCCGTGCTGGCCCTGAGTCCGGAGCTGCGCCTGAATGCCAAGAATCAGGGCGTCAGCCTGTTCGAACTGGCCCCCCGGGAAAAACTCACCCAGAGCCTGCGGGCGCTTGGCGAACGTCTGGCCAAACGGTCCGAAGGCCTGGCCAAACCCAAGGTCACCTGGTTCGACCGGTTGCGGGGCAGCTCATGAGTCCGGAAAAACTCTTCGGTGCTCCGGCTCGCGGTCAGTCGGGCAACACCGACCACGAAGGCCTGAAACTGGTGCTGCATCGCTACATCATCGATGCCATCGAAGAGTCGGGGAAAAACCTGCTCGAAGGTTCGCGGCAGTTGCTGGCGCAGTTCGTCACCGACAAGGTCGCCGAATACATCGCCCGTCTGCACCTGGCGATTTCCCGTTACGAGATGGAGCGGCTGGCGGAAGAAATCGTCGATGAACTGACCGGCTTCGGCCCGCTGGAAGTGTTGCTGCGCGACTCCGCCGTGACCGAGATCCTGGTCAACGGCCCGCACCGGGTATTCATCGAGCGTGACGGCGTGCTGCACCAGAGCGACCTGCGTTTTATCGATGCGCACCACGTCGAACGGGTCATGCAGCGCATTCTCGCGCCGCTCGGACGACGGCTCGACGAGTCGTCGCCGATGGTCGATGCGCGCCTGCCCGACGGCAGCCGGGTCAACGCGATCATTCCGCCGATCGCCCTCGACGGGCCGTGTCTGTCGATCCGGAAATTCCGCAAGGACATGCTCAAGAGCAGCGACCTGATCGCCATGCAGACCATCGACCTGGCGATCTTCGATTGCTTTCAGGAGGCCGTGGGCAAACGCTGCAACATCCTGATCAGCGGCGGCACCGGTACCGGCAAGACTACGTTGCTGAACATTCTCAGTCAGCTGATCAACCCCCATGAACGGCTGGTGACCATCGAGGACGTCGCGGAACTGCAGCTTGGCCACCCGCACGTGGTGCGCCTGGAAACCCGGCCGCCGAACGCCGAGGGGCATGGCGAGGTCAAGGCCAGCGACCTGATCCGCAACGCCCTGCGGATGCGCCCGGACCGGATCATCCTCGGCGAGATCCGTGGCGTCGAAGTGCTCGACGTGCTCACGGCGATGAACACCGGTCACGACGGCTCGATGAGCACAGTCCACGCCAACAATGCCCAGGATGCGTTGCTGCGTCTGGAAACCCTGGTCGGCCTGACCGGTCGCACGGTGGCCGAACGCACGTTGCGACAAATGATCTGTGCCGCGCTCGACATAATCATCCAGTTGACCCGCATGCCCGACGGCCGCCGTTGCGTGAGCGAGGTGGTGGAAGTGGTCGGCGTGCGCGAAGACATCTACGTCACCAACACGTTGTTCCGCCTCGATCGACGCACCGGGTTCGGCTTCCTGCGCGAAGCGGTCAATCCGGCCGGCGACAAGTTGCGGCACGAGTCGAGCCTGGGCTGAGCGCATGGAGCTTTCGTCATGATGGGGCCGGTGATTCTCATCGTCATTTGCCTGATGCTGCTGGGGCTGTCGATTCGTCTGTTCCTGCATGGCGTGCGCAAAACCGCCAACGAACGGGTGCTCACGCGACTGGCCGCCGGGCAACCGCAGACAGCCCCCGGTAAAACTTCGTGGACGGGGCTCGAACGCATGTTCCTGCGGGCCGGCCTGGGCCGCCCCGGCGAGCGTCTGGGGTTGTGGCTGGCGTTATGGGCCATCGCGATGATGCTGGGTTACCTGACCGCCGAGTGGGTCGGCCTGCTGATCATGATGCTGGCGCCGCCCCTGGTGTTGCGCCTGTACATCGCGTGGCTGTATCGCCGCCGGCTCAACCGCATGATCGAGCAACTGCCGCAGCTGCTGGACCACACGGTGCGCAGCCTCAAATCCGGGCGCACCCTGAACGATGCCGTGCTGGGTGGCATCGACTCCAGCGAGGATCCGCTGAAGACCGCAATGGGCCGGGTGCAGCGCAACGTGCAACTGGGGGTGAACCTGCCGGATGCGGTGAGCGACTTTGCCGAGCTCTACGAACAGGACGAACTGCGCATGTTTGCCCTGGGGCTGAAGGTCAATCACCGCTACGGCGGCAATGCCAGCGAGTTGCTGGAAAACCTGATCAAGCTGATCCGCGAACGCGATCAGGGCGCCCGCCAGTTGCGCGCCCTGACCGGCGAAACCCGCTTGACCGCGTGGGTGCTGGGATCGCTGCCGGTGATCATCGTCAGCTACTTCATGCTGACCAATCCCGGTTACATGCTCGGCATGTGGAAAGACCCCGGCGGCCAGACCATGCTGATCATCGCGGTGGTGCTGCAGGTCATCGGCAGCCTGGCGCTGTGGCGCATGTTGAGGAGTGTCTGAGATGGTGATCCTGGCCAGTCTCATGCTGCTGCTCGGGGCGCTGTTGCTGGTCGGCAACCACTTGCTGACCGAACGTCGCCGGGTACGTCAGGTCAACCAGCGCCTGCAGGGCCATCTGGTGCGCGAGAGCCGTTTGCGTACCTTGTTGCGAGCGCTGGGCAACAGCCGGTTCGGCCAGCGTTCGGTGAGCATGGACAGCGAAACCCAGACCCTGCTCAACCGCCTCGGCTGGCGCCGGGCCAGTGAGCGCTCGCTGTTTGCCGCCTGCCAGATCGGCACGCCGTTACTGGCATTGGGCATCGGTTTGTTTCTGCAGGAAGTGTTCTTTCCCCAGGCGCCCAAGGGCTGGCTGGTGCCGATGTTCGCCACCGGCACCGGTTACCTGCTGCCCAAGCGCCTGCTGGCTTATGCCGCCGCCCGGCGGCAAAAAATCATTTCGGTGGAGGTTTCGACGTTCATTCCTCTGCTGCGCATCCTGTTCGAGTCCGGCATGGCGGTCGAACAGGCACTGCGCGTGCTGAGCATCGAGGGGCAGAAGCTGCTGCCGGAACTGACCAGCGAATTGCGCCTGATCCTCGCCCGTGTCGACTCGGGGCTGGAGCTGGGCCAGGAGCTGAACAAGGCGGCGGCGATGCTGGCGGTGGATGAATTCACCGACACCTGCGTGATCCTGCAACAACTGATTCAACAGGGCGGCGGCGCGATGAAATCGCTGCTGGCGCTCAAGCAACTTCTGGATGACCGACGCCTGACGCGTTTGCAGGAATACATCTCGAAGATGTCGGCGAAGATGTCGGTGGTCATGATGCTGTTCCTGTTTCCGGCCTTGCTGATCGTACTGGCGGGCCCTGGATTTACCGCAATCACCCGGGCGTTTGCGTCCTGACATGGAGAGCGTTTGATGAAAGCACTGATGGTGGTGGCAAGCCTGTTGCTGCTGGGCGGTTGCGCAACCGATGGTCAGGCGCCGTGGACGGCCATGCTGGCGCCCACCAGTTGCAGCAAGCTGAGCGCCGAGCAGGAGTTGTCGCTGAATCTGGTGGACGATCTGGCCAATGACGGCAAGCTGCACGCCAGCCTCGCCAACCTGCAAGGCCTGCCCGACAACCTCGTGGAGGTGCGTCTGCGCAAGGCCAAGGTCTATCGTCTGCTGGGGCGCAGCGAAGCCGAACCGCTGTATCGCGGCCTGCTCGGCACTTGCCTGAGCGCCGACGCCGAACACGGTCTGGGTCAGCTGTATGCCGCACGCGGCGATAACGGTCAGGCGCAGGCTCATCTGCAACGGGCCGTTCGACTGGCGCCGACCAATGAAAACATCCACAACGATCTGGGCGTGGTGTACCTCAATCAGTTGCGGCTTGAAGACGCGCGCTTCGAATTCCTCACGGCCATCGAGCTCAAGCAGAACAATCAATTGGCGACGCTGAACCTGATCACCCTGCTGATCTACCAGAACAACTGGCAGCAGGCCGCCGAAATCGTCAGTCGCGCGCACCTGACCCCGGAACAGTTCACCGACGCTCAGGAGCGGGCGGAAAAACTCAAGTCCCCGATCAAGGCAAAACCTGCCACCGGCAATCAGGTCGCGGTGGCGGCCGACCCGCAACCGGCGACGATCAAGTGAACCTCAGGGAGGCCACATGAACATCTGCAAAACACTGTGCTGCATAAGTCTGTTGAGCCTGCCACTCGGCGCGCTGGCCATCGACGCCGGCCCCGCCTCGGCCCAGCAGCAGGAAACCGAAGGCTGGCTGTTGCTGCAAAGCCGCAACAAGGCCGCCTCCCCCGATCCGCAGGCGGCCACGGCCACCGAACGTGAACTGGCCATGCAGCGCTGGCTGAAGAAATACAAATATGACATCCCCGATTTCTATGACCCCGACGCCGGGGGCAAGATCGAGAGGAAGAACTGACGTCCCTGGCCCCACGATGGCGGCCAGGCACAACGGACTAGTGCGCGGTCACCCGCTGCCGCAACGCCGCCGCACTTGGCGACAAGGCCAGCGCCAGTTGGGTGCGGTTGTGCATGTGGGTCAGGCGCAGCACCTGTGAGACGTAAAGCTTGACGGTGTTTTCGGTGATGCCCAGCTCGCAGGCGATCTGGTAATTGGTCTGCCCCTTGCCCACCAGACGCGCCACGTCCAGTTGCCGCGGTGACAACTGATTGAAGATGGCCGGGATCTCCAGCGCGTCGGTGTCACCCGATGCCTGCTCACTGACGGGAGCCGGCCCGCGGCGCACCTTGTCCAGATCCTGATAAAGATCATCGATGGACGACGACAGGTCTTGCAGCTTCTGATTCAAGTGCCCCAATTGCAGGGTTTTCTGCCGCTCCTGCAGCACCGCCTCCTGCCGCTGCAGGCCTTCGAGCAGTTCGTCGAGGTTGACCGGTTTCTGGTAGTAGTCGGCAATCCCGGCGCGCAGTGCCTTGATCACGTCCTGCTTGTCGGCGCGGCCGGTGAGCATGATCGCTTCGAACACCCGCGCCTTGCCGGCCTGTCGCTGCAGTTCCTGCACCAGCTGGATGCCGTCGAGGTCCGGCATGTGCAGATCGCACAGCACCAGACCGATCGCCGGGTCCTCGGCAAAACGCTCGACGGCCTCTTTGCCGGACCCGCAGGGGACACAGCGATAGCCGTTGCTCTCGAGGAACTCACAGAGCTCCTCGACGATCAGCGCCTGATCATCGACAACGAGGACTTTTACCGCAGATGTAAGCTTGTTCACGTGCCACTCCATGCCCGGGCCAAAACTGACCATTCCTGTACTGTCAGCCGTTGGCCGTATAACCAGTACCTTTGAAAGTAGACGCACTTTCCGACTATGTACATAAGACTAGTGGCGTTTGGCGACTAATGGATCCAAGGTAGTACAAGCAGGAAACCGATCAGCACGAACGGCGCAAATGGCAGCTTTTTTGACATGGATGGCGCCATATATCGAAGACGATGCCTAAGCCCTTGACTCATATGCAGCCAGACTCTTGGCGCCAGCAGGATCCAGACGACGCTTGCGACGCCGGCGCCGATAAAAACCCCGAGCAACGAAAGACCGTCCGTCGCAAGGCCGAGGGCTGTCATTAATTTCACATCGCCGGCCCCCATGCGCCCCATGAAATACCCCGGCAGGGTGAACGCCAGCGCCACCAGACAGGCCCAGCCGCCCTGCTCCGCTGCGGCACCGGTCCAGGTCGTTCCGAAATACAGCAGATAAACCAGTGCCAGGGCGCCAACACCCAAGGTCATGGCATTGGCGATCCTCCGTTGCCGGGCATCCTGGGCCGCACACAAGGTCAACCAGATCAGAAGAACAAGGCTTTGCATCCGGTAAAAACCGTCCGTTTTGGCTGAATGATTCTATGCTGATACTACGCAGTGACTGTCAGGGTAGACGCACGGATGAAAACCGGCTCTCGGAAGGCGCAAAAAGGCGCGGTGGCGATCGAATTCGCCCTGGTGTTCGTGATCTTTTTCGCGGTGTTTTACGGCCTGGTCAGCTATGCCCTGCCGTTCGTGCTGATGCAGACGTTCAATCAGGCCACGGCCGAAGCGGTACGGCGCAGCGTGGCGGTCGACCCCACGACGCCCAACTACTCGACAGTTGTCGTCAACACCGCCAATGCCGCCCTGACCCAGCAGTTTTCAGGCCTGCCCAGCGCCCTGAACGTGGTAGTCGGCGTGGACACGTCAGCGATCTATGACACGACGCAGGGTACGATCACCGTCAGCGTCAATTACCCCGTCAGCAAACTCAATCAGGTCATTCCGTTTCTGGTGTTGCCGGGCGTCGGCGCCGTACCCAGCCTGCCCACCAACCTGACCGCCAGCTCGAGCCTGAAATTTTGACGGCCGGGGACAATCTGTTCGGCCGCCTGCTCAAGCGCGCGCCGCTGGCCGGCGATCTGCCGGACGTACTCGGCTCACCCGCGACGGGCCTGCATCTGTACCTCGATGGCGAAGGCGCCGTGTTGCAGATGGCCGGCCCCTTGCGCCTGTTGCTGGCACAGCAGATGCCCCATGACAAACCGTTGCCACTGCACGATTTACTGCTGCCCCACAGCACCCTGGCGATCGAAGGCCGGCCACAGGAATGGCAAGGGCTGCTGCTGGACCTGGATTTCCCCGGCCTGGGCGAACAGACCCTGCACCTGCGCGGCTGGGCCCAGCCTCTGGGCAACGGCTGGCTGCTGCAACTGATCGACATTGCCGACCTCTTGTCCGAACGCCAGCAAGCGCATCAACGCGAGGCGTGCCAAGGGATTGCCGGGCAGATCAGCAAGCAGTTGCGCAGTTGCAGCCTGGGACGACTGCCGGTGGTCGTCAGCGATCAACTGCAGATCATCGCCCAACGCTGGCAGATCCCGTGTGTGGCGCTCGCCTTGCTCAATGAGCAGGAACAGGTGTGGCAGGTTCACTGCCAGTTCCACGCCCACGATGCGCCCGCGCTGTGGCACGACGGCCAGCGCCTCGGCACGCCGCTGGACAGTCTCAATGGCACCGGCCCGCAACGCCTCGGCGCGCATTACGGCCAGTATGAACATTCACGGGTGCAGGGGCTGTTCGGCAATGCCGAGGGTTTCGCCGTGCCCTACAGCGATGATCGAGGCGTCATGGCGTGGCTGCTCTGCGGCTTTTATGCGGTGGACAAGACCGCACCGTATCTGACCGACCGTGACTGGCTGATGCTGGCCGGCGCACTGGCGGGGCCGTTGCTCGGGCGTTTGCGTGAGCAGCAGCATCAACTGCAACTGGAACGCCTCGAGTCGTTGCAGACATTGCTGGGCACCGGCTGGTGGGAAATCGGCAGCACTGGCGAACACATTCAGCTGGCCCCGACGCTGGCCGTCACGCTGCAACAGGACAGCTCGACGCTGACCCTGGAACACTGGCTGAACCTGATCCACCCCGCTGACCGCGAAGAAGTGCGCAGCCGCCTGCAAGCCCTGCAGATGCATGGGGAAATCCTCGATCTATGCGTGCGTCTGCATCCTCACGACGCCAGTCAGGCGCCGGCGTGGTATCGCCTTCAGGGGCAGGTCAGCGGCACCGGCGATCACCGTCGGCTGGCGGGCTTCATGCTGGACATCAGCGACATCAAGAACCAGCAGCAACTGGCCGCTGCGGCCCATGCGCGACTGGACAACCTGATCGCCAGCTCGCCTGCGGTCATCTATGTCCAGCACTACGTCGAAGGCGCATTGCTGCCGGCGTTTTTCAGCGCCAGTCTGCAGCCGTTGCTGGGCTGGAGCCTGGAAGACTGCGATGCCGGTGCGCTGGTGGCGCGGATCCACCCGGATGACCGGGCGCTGTATTTCGAACGCACCCGACAGCTGTTGCGCGAAGGTTCGGTACGCGCCCGCTATCGCCTGCGTGACAGCCGTGGCGATTACCACTGGCTGCTCGACGAGGCCCGCCTGCTGCGCAATGATCTCGGGCTGCCGGTGGAAGCCGTTGGACTCTGGCTGGACGTCACCGAGGCGACGCTGGCTGCCGAACAGGTCAGACAGAGTGAAGAGCGTTACCGCATTCTCGTGGAGGACTCACCGGCGATGATCTGTCGTTATCGCCCGGATCTGATCCTGACCTTCGGCAACCGGCCGCTGGCGAAGTATCTTGAATGCGCGCCCGAAGAATTACCCGGGGTCAATCTGGGCAGCTGGATGTCGGACGTCCAACGTGCAGACTTCGTCGAGCGTCTGGCGTTGTTGACCCCGGAGTCCCCCGTCAGCACCGCCGAAATCAACCTGCAATTGCCGGGGCGCGAGCATGCGTGGTGGGTGTGGTCGGATCGCGGCGTGTTCGATGAACGCGGGACACTGATCGAAGTGCAGGCCGTCGGCCGCGACAACACCGAAGTGCGCCGCTCCCAGCAGCAACTCACCCAGAGCGCGAAAATGGCCACCCTCGGCGAAATGGCCACAGGTCTCGCCCACGAAATCAATCAGCCGCTGAACGTCATGCGTATGGCCATCGTCAACGTGCAGAAACGCCTGAGCAACGGCGATGTGCAAATCGATTACCTGACCGACAAACTCAACCGCATCGACGCCCAGGTCCAGCGTGCCGCGAAAGTGGTGGATCACATGCGGGTGTTCGGCCGCCGTTCGGAGATCGAACAGCAACTGTTCAACCCGGCCAGCGCCATCGAAGGCACGCTGTCGCTGCTGGCCGAAGGCATGCGCGGCAAAGGAGTGGATTTGCGCATCAGTGAAACCCCGTTCGAGGTTCAGGTGCGCGGTTACGTCGATCAACTGGAACAGGTGCTGATAAACCTGATGGTCAATGCCCGGGATGCGCTTCTGGGCAAGCGCGAGTCGGAATCAGGGTTCAAACCGTGGATTTCGATCTACGCCGAACGGGATGAAGAAAAGGTGCGCCTGTGGGTCGAGGACAACGGCGGTGGCATCGATCCGCGTCTGCTGGAGCGGATTTTCGAGCCGTTCTTCACCACCAAACCGGTGGGTGTCGGCACCGGTCTGGGGTTGTCGGTGAGTTACGGGATCATCGAGAACATGGGCGGCCATCTGAGCGTGCGCAACTCGGCGGACGGCGCACGGTTCTGCATCGAACTGCCGATCGCCCCCGATGACTAGATGACGAGATAGGCCTTGCCGGTCTGGCCGCAGGTCATGTTGGCGCCGACGTCCACGTCCATCAGATTGATGCCCAGGCTCTTGAGCAGGTTGTTCAGCAACGGGTCGAGCAGCGGGCTGACCAGGTTGGTGATCAGCGGTTGCAGGATCGTCGTCACATCGCTGATCAGGCTGGCAACGCCGGTGATGATCGCCCCCAGCGGATTGCTGCCCTGGGGTTTGTAGACGATCAGGTTGATCCCCGCCAGCGTGCTCGCCAGGCTGTTGACGATATTGCTGGTGGGCGCAGCGGAAATCACGCTCGGCGGCAGTTTCAGGTTGGGCGGCGTGGGGAACGGCGTGCCGCTGGAAAACACCAGATCCTGAGTGTTCTGCGCCACGCTGGTGTTGACCATGATCGCGATGCCGCCGGCGCCGTATTGCACGTGGGTGCTTTCGTCACAACTGCCGATCCCCAGAATCTTGTGGCAGGTCACTGTGCCCAGATCCACCAGCGGCAACGGCGTGACTGTCGGCTCGGCAGAGGACGAAAAGGCGTTGGTCGGATCAATCTTGCCCACCTTGAGATCGGCAACGGAGGTGATGGTGTGGGCCGTCAGGCTCTTGGTCCCGGTGTTGCCGGTGGGGCAGCTGTAGTCAGTGACGTAACTGATGGCGCCGCCGGCATCGAGGCTGATGTCGATTTCCGGCGAGGGCAGCAGCAACGGGTCCAATTGCTGGCAACCGGCGCCGAGCAGGCAACCCACCGAATTCAGGGTGGCGACCAGATTCAGGCTGAGCAACGCATTGAGCGTCGGGGTCAGGGTTCCGACCAGTCCCAGCACGGCGTTGGTCAGCCCGGTCACTCCGGACAACACCGGCAGATTCACCGAGAGCATCGTGCGGATCTGTGCCGTGCGCACATAAATACGGTTCGGCCCGGTGGGGTTGGCCTTGGCCAGCGCCGGATCGCCGATGGCGGAAAACTGCGGTGGCTCGATGACCTTGACCCGCACCGTGACATTGGCCAGCCCCAGCACGCTGATCGGCAGGGTGGCGGCCACCGCGCTGTTGCTGTTGGCCAGCTGGATCACGCCCTGGATCAGTTGCAGCAGTTGCAGATTGGCGTCGAGCCCGGCCGCCGTGGTGCCGGTCTGCAGCTGCAGGATATCGCCCAGCTTGAGCGGCGCGGCATTGATCGCCGCCACTTGCAATTGCCCCAGCGCGGTAATCACATCGGCGGTTGCGCCATTGAGCTGGACCACCGTAATCGCGGCCTGGATCAATTGCGTCACGGTGGTCTGAGTATTGAGCAACTGGGTGTAATTGCCGGCGGCGACGTTGAGGTTGATCGCCAGTTGATTCAGGTAGCTGAGCAGGTTGATGTCGGTGTTGAGCAGGCCGTTCCAGCCCACCGCCGTCAGATTCACACTGCCGCCCAGCAGGCCGGAGACCAGTGGATTGAGGATGCTCGACTGGGCGGTG
Source organism: Pseudomonas sp. UV AK001 (assembly GCF_046097675.1). Lineage (NCBI taxonomy): Bacteria > Pseudomonadati > Pseudomonadota > Gammaproteobacteria > Pseudomonadales > Pseudomonadaceae > Pseudomonas > Pseudomonas sp. UV AK001. The sequence goes on along the minus strand of NZ_JBJUVZ010000005.1, from coordinate 345,330 downwards.
CTGATGTTGGCCAGGTTGCTGCGGATGTTCAGTTGGGCTACGGTCGGCTGGGGTTGCGCGGCCACGGCCGAGGCATAGAGCACGGTGTTCAGGCTCAACGGCGTGCCGCTGAAGAGTGACTGCACGCCGCCGGCGAAACTGGTGGTCACGGTGTGGTTGGCCGCAACCTTGACCGCCACCGCCTGGGTGGCGTCCACGCTGAACGTGCGCAAACCGCTGGAGGCCGTTACCAGCTTGCCGCAGTCGACCACCAGCACGTTGTTCGCATCCGTGACAAAACCGTTGCGTGTCGCACTTTGCCCCGCGTAACTGGCCGCCGTGAGGCCCGGCAGGCAATTGCCGCCACGGCTGACCGCCTCCAGCGCCGCGTTATCCACCAGCCGCTGCAACTTGCGCTGCTCCATGTACAAACGGCCGGTGTCCACCACCAGCAACATCAGGATCAGCGCGAGACTGAGGGTCGCGGCCGCCATCAAGCCGATGGCCCCGCGCTGTCGGGCGGGGCCGCGACACTGCGAAAGACGCGACATGGCGCACTCCTTTGCCGGCGCACGGCCGGGCGCAAGCTCCATTGGTGGATGTCAGTGTAGACCCGGTGCAACGACACTGCTGGCAACGCGCCAGCCGCTCTGCGGAAAAGAAAAACGGGAGCCCTCGGGCTCCCGTTCATGGCGCTCACCTAGCGCGGAGGGTAATTCGACAGAATCCGCGTCACCGTCTCATGGATGGCGCTGCTGCGATCCGCCGGATTCGGCGTGCGGCTGAGCATCTGTTCATCGCTGCCGCGCCACACCAGTTTGCCGTCCTTGCCGTCGAGCAGATCGATCTGGATCGTCGCGACCTTGTAGGTGATGTTGCGGGTTTCGTTGTACATCGGTGCGCCCCAATAGCCGTTCCACGGCCCACCCCAACCACCGCCGTAATTGGTGGTGACCTGCTGCTGGCGATCCTCGACGATCAGGTAGGTCTGCACATTCAAGTCACCCTTGGTGCCCGCGGCGGCCGGACGCAGACCACGCTGGTCCAATTGATCGGCGACGGACTGGCGAATCCGTTGTTCGGTCAGATCGCTCTTGATCCGTGGATCGTCGGGTCGGTATTGCAGGGCGGGTTCTTTCCAGCTCCAGCTGCGGTAGGCGGCAAAGTCGCGGCTGGCGTCAAAGTCATGATTGACCTGGTTGGCGGCGCAGGCACTGAGCAGCGCGGCCATGGCCAGTAAAGCAAAACGGCGGAACATGGTTTTTCTCCGGTGGAAAACATGAACCTGAGGGAGCTTCCGGTTCACGGGAAGCTAACTGGGAGGATACGCCGACATGGCCTTTTCGACAGCCTCGCGGATCGCATCGGCACGGTCACTCTGGTTGCCCTGGGTGCCGGTTTCGGCGCTGGCACTCCAGACCGGCTGACCGGTGCCGGCGTCGAACAGGTCGACCCGCACCACCACGACCTGCTCCTGATAGGTGCGCACGATCGGCACGGTGTTGTACATCCCGTAACCCCGGCCGTAACGGTCATAGCCACCGTATCCGCCGTAGTAACCGTAATCGTCCTGGACCTGGCGCAAGCGGGTTTCCAGACTCAGGTTAGCGCTGACAAAAAGGTCCGCCGGGCGGTTGTCGTGCAACGGGCGCAAGCCGCGTTGATCCAGCGCACTGCTGACCGCCTCGGCCACTTGCGCCGAATCCGCCCAGGCACTGCCGGGTGGCAGACGCCCGTTGAGCCACGCCCAACTGCGGTAACGCCCGTAATCCCGTGGTGGCGCGGGATAAGCGCTGCGGTCGAAGGTGGTCGCGGCTTGCGGTGGCGCCGGCGGCAACGGCCGCGACTGCGCCACATAAGGGTTGCTGCCCTGGCACGCGGCCAACCCCAGACAGATCAGCAATAACCCGGAATGACCTTTCATTTCATGCTCCGATCAGATCGGCCGGCAGATCCAGTGCAAGTAGCGCCCAAGCCCGGCGAAGCTTGGGTGACGACGGTGGGCGAGCTCCATCTCGAGCAAATCAATCAACTCGGCACGGGCCTGGAATTCCACCGGCATGTAATCGTGGAAAACCCGGATCCCGCTCTGGGTTTCGACCTGCCACAAGCCTTCGAGTTGCGTGGCCAGTTCCCGTGGATCCAGCGGCTGCTGCGGGGTCAGGCTCTGCTTTTCGCCGGCCATGTCGTTCCTGCGCATTTTCTTGAAATGGCCTTTGAGCAGGTTGCGGTAGACCAGCGCATCACGATTGTAGAACGCCAGCGACAGCCAGCCGCCGGGTTTGGTCAATTGATGCAGCACCGGCAGGATCGCGTGGGGTTCGGCGAGCCATTCAAGCACCGCGTGGCAGATCACCACGTCATAGGGTTCGGTGAGTTGACCGAGCAGTTCCTGCCACGGCGCCTGGATGAACGTCGCGGTCTGCCCGGCCTCGGCGAAACGCTGGCGCGCGCCTTCGAGCATCGGCTCGGCCGGCTCGGTAAAGGTCACGTCGTGCCCGTGCTCCGCCAGCCACAGCGACATATGGCCCAGGCCGCCACCGATGTCCAGCACCCGCAACGGACGATCCGGCAAGGCTTCGGCAAGATCGGCCTGCAACACCGCGAGGCGGATCGCGCCTTTGGCGCCGCCGTAGATCTTCTCGGCGAAACGGGTCGCCAACTGATCGAAATGACGGTCGCTCATCAGCTGAACCGCCGTTCGCTGTCGGCGAGCTTGCTGCGCACCACTTCATTCATGTCCAGCCCCAGCTCGCTGCACAGCAGCAACAGATAAAGGACGATGTCACCGACTTCCTGGCCGGCGTGGGCCAGTTTGTCCGCCGGCAGTTCGCGGGACTGGTCTTCGGTCAGCCACTGGAAGATTTCCACCAGCTCGGACATTTCCACACTGGCGGCCATGGCCAGGTTTTTCGGACTGTGAAATTGCCGCCAGTCATTGCGGTCGCGAATGGCGTGCAGGCGTTCGGTCAGTTCAACAAGGTTCATCGGGTTCTCCTGAAGGCGTATAGCTTCGGGGGGAAGCTGCGCGAAGGCAAGGGGCAGCCACCACCCGGCAAACCCTCTATGCTTGCAGGGAACTCGGCCGCCCCCGGCGCGGCCCAAGGCTCAGCTCTTTCATCAGGATGCAAACATGCAGGTAGAAAGCTTTTTCGAATGGCTGGGCCAGGCGCTCGGCTCGATCATCCGCTTCATCGTCGATGGCCTGAGCGGCCTGTTCAATCTGTTGAGCCATGCCGGCGGCAACTTCGTCGACGGACTGGCGAAGGCCCTGGGCATGGACACTTCGATCATCAGCATCATTGCGTTGATCGTCGGCCTGATGCTGCTGTGGTCGGCAATCCGGGCGTTCATGAATGCGTCGATCATTGCCGGAATCATCTGGTTGCTGCTGGGACTGTGGCTGCTGAGCTGGATCATTCACTGACACCTCCCGCTACAATGCCGCTCCCCAAGGAGCCCGCATGTCCAACCTGACCGCCGACTGGCGCGACCGCCCGACCCATCGCCGGGTCTGGGCCCTCGCCGCCCCCATGATCCTTTCCAACATTTCCGTGCCGCTGGTGGCGCTGGTCGACAGCACCGTCATCGGTCACCTGCCTCACGCCCATCAGTTGGGCGCGGTGGCGGTCGGGGCCAGCCTGTACACCGTGCTGGCCTGGGCCATGGGCTTCCTGCGCATGGGCACCACCGGGTTCGCCGCGCAGGCGGCCGGGCGCAGTGATGGTGCGGCGCTGCGGCAGATCCTGCTGCAAGGTCTGTTGCTGGCGATGGGGCTGGCATTGCTGCTGGGGGCCGTGGGTGTGCCGCTGAGTGGGGTCGCCCTGCACTTCATGCAGCCATCGCCGGAGCTCAATCAACTGACCCGCGATTTCTTCCACACCCGCCTGTTTGGGCTGCCGGCGGCGCTGGCCAGTTATGCGCTGGTCGGCTGGTTCCTCGGCACCCAGAACGCCCGGGCGCCGCTGGCGATTCTGTTGACCACCAACCTGATCAACATCGTGCTGAACCTGTGGTTCGTGATTGGTCTGGACTGGGGCGTGGTCGGTTCGGCCCGGGCCTCGGTGGTCGCCGAATGGTGCGGCGCCCTGCTCGGCTTGGCGCTCACCCGCAAGGCCTTGCACGCTTACCCCGGGCAAATCGTCTGGGCGGCATTGAGGGTTTGGCAGAGCTGGCGGCCGCTATTGGGGGTCAACCGCGACATTTTCATCCGCAGCCTGGCGCTGCAATCGGTGTTTTTCCTGATCACCGTACAAGGCGCACGGCTGGGTGACGCTACGGTCGCGGCCAATGCGCTGCTGCTCAACGGTCTGCTGCTGACCGCCCATGCGCTGGACGGACTGGCCCACGCGGTCGAGGCGTTGTGCGGGCATGCCATTGGCGCCCGCGATCGCATGGCCCTGCGGCGTTCGCTGGTGGTGGCCGGCGGCTGGTCGTTGCTGGCGAGCCTGGGTTTTGCTGCGTTGTTTCTGTTCGCCGGGCACTTGTTCATCGAAATGCAGACCGACATTCATAGCGTGCGCGAAACCGCGTTCATCTATCTGCCCTACCTCGCCGTGCTGCCGTTGATTGCCGTGTGGAGCTACTTGCTCGACGGCCTGTTCATCGGCGCTACCCGCGCCCGGGAAATGCGCAATGGCATGCTGTTGACGGTCGCCCTGCTGCTGCCGTTCGCCTGGGCATTGAGCGGGCTGGGCAATCACGGCCTGTGGATATCTTTCCTGCTGTTCATGGTGCTGCGCAGCCTCACCCTCGGCATATTGGCGTGGCGGTTGCGGCGCAACGACGGCTGGTTTGCCGGCGCCCTTCACTGAGGCGGCGTGTGCCGGATAAAACCGACAACCTGATCCAGTACCGGCGCCAGCCAACGTAATGGCCGAGACATTGTCGCCACCAGCGTCGCGTGGTTGGGCCGGGCATAGTACAAATCCTGCACCGGCACGCCGGCCTCGCGCAGTGTTCGCGCCAGGCCGCCGGCATTGCGGGCCGGATCGACCAGGCTGTCGCGGCTCGCGGCAATCAACAGTGCCGGTGGCGCGCCGTGGCTGACATGCCGGATCGGCTGCGATTGCGGCGGCGAGTCCGGCCAGAAAAACACCGGGCGCACCTCGGGATTCTTGATCGGTAGAAAGTCGTAAGGCCCGGCCAGACCGATCCAGCCACTCAGGTCGGCGGGGGACATCCCGACCGCGCCCAGCAGTCGCGAATCCAGCGCCAGCATCGATGCGTTGTAGGCTCCGGAGCTGTGTCCCATCAGGTACAGCCGCCGGGGATTGCCGGAATATTCATGGATATTGGCCTTGGCCCACGCGACGGCGCGGGCTCCGTCCTCGAGAAACAACGGGTAACGCACCTGCGGGTACAACCGATAGTCCGCCACCACCGTCACAATGCCCCGGGAGGCCAGCGCCTCGCCGACAAACCGGTAATCGCCACGGTCACCGCTGTTCCAGCTGCCGCCATAGAAAAACACCACCACCGGGGCGTCTTCGAGCAGATGGCGCGGCACGTAGACATCGAGCTTCTGACGCGGATCCTCTCCATAGGCGATGTCTGCGGTTTTGACGTAGCTGTCCGCAGGCGTCAGGCCGTTGAGCATTTTCAGCGGCGAACAACCGCTGAGCAGCAACAGCAGTAAACCAGCAGGGATCGCGCAAAACCAATGCCGTAAAGAGTGGGCCATGCGCGCGAAACCTCGTCTCAGGGTGGATTGTTCTGCCAGCGGCGACGCAGATGATCGAGCCGCTCTTGCTGGGTCAACCCTTGTGGCGGTTGCACCAGTTCTGCGCGCGGATGCAGCAAGCGTAGCCACAACCAGTCGTCCAGCACCGTCCGTTCGCTGAAACCCAATGCCAGGCCTTGTTCAACGTGAGAGGACAGCGTGCGGTAATCGGTTCCCGTCGATTGGCTCCAGCGCCAGATGTGTTGCTCCAGCAGGCAGCGATGCAGGCGCTCGCGTTGATGACGGGTCAGCCCCTGTTCTATTTCCAGTGGCTCTACGTCCAGGCCCGGGTTGCGCAATTGTTGCCAGCCCAGGCTGCCGCTCGCCCGGTCCACCCAGGTACCGCCGAACCAGCGCAGCCAGTTGACCGGCCCGAGCCAGCAGCTCAACTGGCGGGCATCACAGGCGTCGAAAAAGTAGCTGGCGGTCTGCCGGTCGTAATAATTGAGCAGCGCACGATGATTCAGGCCCACAGAAACCGTCAGCATCCGCTGCAAATGTGCACGCAGCGATTCGATCGTGGCATCGCTGCCCAGCAACAGCCCGCACCAGGTGTGCGGGTCGGTGTGGCACAACGCCGACAGCGCCGGGCAATCGCGCAGATCGATCAACAACGGCCCTTGCTCGCACACGGGCTGAAACTCCGTACCGTCAAACAGCTTACGGCTCGATACGCCGGAGAATGCCTGGCGCAACACCCTCAACGCCTGCGGTGCATGCATGACATCCAGCAACAGCCATTGCGCACGCTGACCCGGTGCCTTGCCGCTCATCGTCCATCGCCAGGGCTGAGTCCGGCGACCAGCCGGCAGCTGCAGACCGACTCCCGACAGTGCCGGTAGCTGCCGCCACCCGGCATCAGGCATAACAGCAGCAAAGGCTCGCACGCACCCAGCCATGGCGCCAGGCCTTCACTTGCCAGGGTGTCGGGCAGCGGCGGTTCGTCATCCTCATGGCTCCCGGCGGTTGCCGTCGGCTGTAGAACACCGCTGATCACCGGTTGCTCGGGATCACCTTCGATAAAGCTCACGACCACCTCGACGCCTTCACGCAATGACGTCAGTGCCGTATCCGCCAACGCAGGGGCCAGTGGCAGCCAGCAATGGCTGGGTTTCGCACCTTCGCCCTGATAGAGCCAGTCAAACTGCACCGCCACCGGCCGCGAGCGATCAGGCTGAGGTTCATCGACCGCCACCACCCAGGCCCGCTGCAGACTGCCCATGCTCGACACCGGACGCTCGACGACCGGCCCGCACGCCAGCAGGCCGTCGACGGCACGGAGCCGGTTGCTGTAGGCCGGTTCGAGCATCTGATCGGCCCGGTGCTCGATACGCGTCAGCAGCCAGTGCGTGTCGCACTCGGCAAACGGCTGCGGGGACAGATTCAACCACCGACCGCTACGCAAGGTTGGCACGTCCGAATGCCCCTGCGCCGTTCGGGAACGCACGGAGGCTTCAGAGGCCCCGCTGGCTTGTTCTCGAATCCGCCAGCGGCGCACCGCTGGAACCGACGCTCGAGCATCGAATGGAACCTCCCCCGCTCGCGGCAACCGCGCCGGGTTGTCGCCGAACACCAGACAATGGCTCTCGCGCCCATGCTCGAAGTGATAGTGAATCCGCGACTGCGCGCACAGACGCTGCACCAGTTGCAGATCCGATTCACCGTACTGAGTACAGAACCTGCGGGGCGGATGATCGGCCTGCAATTCGAACCGGCGCTGATGGCCGGTGATGCCATGCTCCCTGAGCACCTGATCAAGAATCTGTGGCACCGATCGGCCACTGAACATTCGCTGGCTATGGCGCAGCCCCAGACAACCCAGCTTCGGCCCCAGCCGCGCCCGGCACAACCGGGCGCCATGGCCATGTTCGTGCTGGACAAGGCCCTGCAATTGTCCGTGCACCCCATTGCCAGGAGGCCCGAAGCACAGGCGTGCGGGGCGATACAAAAGACCGGCAAGATCGAGATGAGGATCGCTGATCAACAGATCGATTTCGAACGCAAAAGGCTCGCTGATTGCCTCGCAACCGGTAAAGGCCAGGACTTCGAGGGGGGCGGACAGACCCGCGACATCGAGACAAAACGACGGCTCGTCGGCTGGATCGAACATGGGCGATTCTCTACAGGAGGGGCGGCCGGGGATTCTCGCTGAGAGCCATGGCCGAGTAGAGAGCCGAAGTACAAATTAGGAATTGGCCTACGTGAAAAGCAGACGACATCACTTTTCTTGTGAGGATGAAGGTCATTTCGCTGGAAGAAAAAGAGAAGTCGCATCAGGCCATCTGAAACTTCCGCTGCGTGCGGAACAATTTCAGACAACCTGATGGATTCGGAACCCGCCGTCAGGAAGACAGGTAGGAGGAACGGGTCAGACCCAGGCGCAATGCATCGAGGAACTGGGTGCGCTCGCTGGCGCTGATGCGGGCACTGGCGCACTTGTCGCGGTAGTGGGTCATCAGCTCTTCCGGCGACAGGTGCACGTAGCGCAGCATGTCTTCGATGGTGTCGTGGGTCTCGATCCCGGCGTGGTACACGCTGCCGTCGGCGTTCTGGTAGATGTTCACCGAGTCGGTGTCACCGAACAGGTTGTGCATGTCGCCGAGGATTTCCTGATAGGCGCCGACCAGGAACACGCCCAGCAGATAGTCTTCACCTTCGTTCAGCCCGTGCACCGGCAGGCTGGTCTCGATGCTCTGCTCGTCGACGTACTGGTTGATCTTGCCGTCGGAGTCGCAGGTCAGATCCTGCAGCACCGCACGACGCAGCGGCTCTTCGTCGAGACGGTGCAGCGGGATGATCGGCAGCACCTGATCGATCGCCCAGGTGTCCGGCAGGCTCTGGAACACCGAGAAGTTGCAGATGTACTTGTCGGCCAGCTTGTCGTTGAGTTCGTCCAGCACCTGACGGTGCGAACGCTGACGCGCCTTCAGCGAGTTGTGCAGGCGACGGCACACGGCGAAGTAACACTGCTCGGCCAGGGCTTTCTCGGCCAGGGTCAGCTTGCCGTCGGCGTACTGGGCGGCCACGTCGCTCATATAGTGGGTAGCGCGCCAGTAAGTTTCGGTGACCATTTCGATGTCGGTCGGGCCGAGCAGGTCGACCAGCCACTGCACGGTTTCCGGCAGCGCTTCCTTGTTCTCGATCTGCGGCACGTCGTCGTTGTGCTTCTCGACGTCGGTCACCTGCACCACCAGCATCGCGTGGTGGGCGGTCAGCGAACGGCCGCTTTCGGAGAAGATATGCGGATGCGGCAGGCTCTGCGCGTCGCAGAACTCCTTGAGCATGCCGACCACGACACCGGCGTAGTCATCCATGTCGTAGTTGATCGAACTGGCGTTGCGCGAGTGAGTACCGTCGTAGTCCACACCCAGACCGCCGCCGACGTCGATGTGATCGACCGGCAGACCGAGGTTGCGCAGCTCGCCGTAATAACGGATAGCTTCCTTGAAACCGTGCTGGTAGTCGGCCAGGTTGGCGATCTGCGAACCCATGTGGAAGTGCAGCAGACGGATGCCCTGATCCAGACCCGCCGCGCGGAAACGCTCGACCACCGACAGCAGTTGCGCCGCCGACAGACCGAACTTGGATTTTTCGCCACCGGTGTCCGCCCACTTCGACGAGGCCAGCGACGACAGGCGCACCCGCAAGCCGACCTGTGGCTTGACCCGCAGCGAAGCGGCTTCTTCGATCACCAGACCGACCTCGGATTCTTTTTCGATCACGATGAACACGTTGTGACCGAGCTTCTGGCCCATCAGCGCCAGACGGATGAACTCGCGGTCCTTGTAACCGTTGCAGACGATGGTGCCGCCCTTCGGCGCCAGTGCCAGCACGGCCAGCAGTTCAGGCTTGGAGCCGGCTTCCAGACCGATGGAGACGTTCTGGGTGGCGATGATGTTTTCGATCACCGCTTCCTGCTGGTTGACCTTGATCGGGTACAGCGCGGTGTATTTGCTCTGGTATTCCAGACGCTCGATGTTCGCGTCGAAAGCACCGGTCAGCTGACGCACGCGGTCTTGCAGGATGTCGGGAAAACGCACCAGCAGCGGCAACGACAGGCCGCTCTTGCGCAACTGGTCGACCTGTTCGAACAGGTCGATCGGTGAACTGCTCGGGCCGTTCGGACGAACTTCGACGCGACCGGCGTCATTGATCGCGAAATACCCGGCCCCCCAATGGCGAATCCCGTAAACACTGCGGCTGTCCGCAACTGTCCATTGGCTGCCATCGTCTTTGCGTGTGCGTCGTACGGACATCGAAGTCCCCTATAAAGAAGTCATAGTGCGTCGCCTGATTGCAGGCCGGCGCAGTCTAAAGAATGAAAATGACGGTTCGTCAGCGGGGCGGTAGACCGCGCTGACAGCGTTGAGTTTAGAAACCGGTCATGAACAGGCTCTGTGAAAACCATGGAGACGACGCCGGGACTGATGACAATCAGAGCCGGATCAAGCCGCTGGTGGTTTTCACAGAGGCTGCTAGCCGCCGGACTTCTTCGCCTTGAAACCGTGCCTGGTCAACTCGGCCAAGAGTAGCTCGACATGATCGCCCTGGATCTCGATGACCCCGTCTTTCAAAGCACCGCCGGTGCCGCAACGCTTTTTCAGCGTTGTCGCCAGCTCTTTGAGTGCGTCTTCGGCCAGGGGCACGCCGGTGATGGTGGTCACCGTCTTGCCGCCACGGCCCTTGCTCTCGCGACGCACGCGGGCAATGCCGTCGCCGGCCGGAATCACGGTTTGTCTGCAGATACAGGTGTCCACCGGTTTACTGCATTCCGGGCAATGACGACCTGCGTCGGTGGAAAATACCAGGCCGCCCAGGGCGGCGAAGGATGCGGCTTTTTTGGCCACCGGCAATCCTCTCGGGAGGACAAAGACTGATCGCAGCCTTGGGCAAGGCTATCGACCGCGAAGCCCCACTCAGGCAGGGGCAGCGCTACTGCACCGGTTGCTCCTGTAAAGCAGGCCGGCACAGCTTGAAAAGGTCGCGCAGTGTAACGGCAAAAACGCCGATTGCTAAGTGCCAATCGGCGCCAATTTATGAGTTCTTTGCGACGTCGCTTTGCTGAGCCTTCAGATAGCGCTTCAAAGCTGCCAGAGAGTCCGGGCAATAAGGCTTTTGCTCGATTTCCAGCATCACCTGATCGACCGGAATGAAGCGTGCTTCGAGCACCTCTTCCGGCTGCAGGATCAGCGGCCCGTCCCACACCGCCGAGAACGCCGAACACCACAGGCGATTGCCGGGATCCTCGAAATAGAAATGGTCATGGGCCGTCAGCTCGACACCGCTCACCCCCAACTCTTCTTCCAGCTCACGGGCCGCCGACTCGGCGTAGGTCTCGTTCGCCTGCACCATGCCGCCGGCCGCCACGTCCCAGTAGCCGGGATAAATGGCTTTGCTCAGGGTCCGCCGATGGACACAGAGTTCACCGGCAGAGTTGAACAGCATGATGTAGGTGCCGCGTCCGATCAGCCCGCGCTCGCGCAAGGCGGAACGGACGAGGGATCCGAGCAGGTTGTCCTGTTCGTCGACCCAGGCGATCTGTTCGGCATCCGAGGCGGCGCGGTGGGCCGCCTCTCTGGCGTTGTCGCTCATGACTCAGCCCTGGTTGAGCAATTGACGAAGATCGATCACGGCGGCGTTGGCCCGGGAAATATAGTTGGCCATCACCAGCGAGTGGTTGGCCAGAATGCCGAAGCCGCTGCCATTGAGGATCATCGGGCTCCAGACGGTTTCCTGGGAAGCCTCCAGCTCACGGATGATCTGACGCACGCTGACCGTGGCGTTCTTCTTCGCCAGCACGTCGGCGAAGTCGACTTCGATGGCACGCAACAGGTGCGACAGCGCCCAGGCCTGGCCACGGGCTTCATAGAACACGTTGTCGATCTGCATCCACGGGGTCTCGACGACTTCCTCGTCGACCTGCGGCACTTCACCCACCGCCGGGACTTCGGTTTTCAGTGCTGTATTCAGTTTGACGCGACCGACACTGGCCGACAGTCGTTGCGACAGAGAACCGAGACGCGTACCGACGTCGCCCAGCCAGTTGTTCAGGTTGTCGGCGCGGGCGTAGAACAGCGCATTCTTTTGCGTCGGGTCAGACAGGCGTGCCTGATAACGGCTCAGGGAGTTGATGCCTTCCTGGTATTCCGACTCGCTGGATGGCAGGATCCAGCTCTTGTTGTCGAAGTTGAAGCGCGGCTCGGCCTTGGCCAGATCAGCGTCTTCAGCCGATTGCGACTGCGAGCGGGCGAAGTCCTTGCGCAGGGCACGGGTCAGGTCGCGCACCTGGACCAGCACGCCATATTCCCAGCTCGGCATGTTGTCCATCCACAGGCCCGGCGGGAAACGGTCGTTGGAAATGTAGCCGCCCGGCTTGTTCAGCAGGGTGCCGGCGACGGTCTTGAGGGTTTCGACGGTGGTGTAGCCGACCACCATCTGCTTGCCTTCCTTCTCGGCGGCCAGCTGGGCGTTCTGCGCCACGGGGAACAGGGCCGGTTCCTCGCTCCAGTACCAGCCCAGGGCGATGGTCACCAACAGGTAAATACCGACCAGTGTGGCCAATGCGCGGCTGAACAACAGGCCGCCCACATAGCTGCGGGCGGCGGATTTCGGCTCGGCGGCACGTTCGGGCGCGCTGCCCGCGCGATTCTTCCAGTCCAGCATGGCGATATCCTTTCAATCTTGGGTTCAACGGTTCGACAGCAACCATACAACAACGTGCCTCGACCCGGCACCCACGATTGGGCATCGAATTGAAACAACCGGGCACTGCCGGTGAGCGAAAGGATAGACGCACGCTTCAGATGTTGAAGATCCTCATTGAAATCTGCCGGACATCATCCGCCGTAAATAGATGTGCAATGCCCGAGGCGTCAGTGCGGCGCTGGGTGGGAACCCCGTCAACCGTTGCAATATACGGCTGCTGTGCCAGGGGTTCGCCTGTCATGCTGTCGACCAGGCGAAAGATCCGCGGGGTGCGGGTTGGCTGGGGCGGAGGATTGTTCATCAGATCCAGCACCGCCTGATCGAAGACTGCCGCGGCGACCGGCCAGTCGCCAGTCTCTGCGTCGACCATGAGCAACAGCCATTCACCCTGTTCGACCTGCTCCAGCACCTCGCTGTCCAGATCGATCGCAAGGCCGGCCCGCAACTGATCCAGACCTTCGAGCGGTTGCCGGTCAAGCAACACTTTGCATACCCTCTCCAGCGCCTGATCCACCGGATAAACCTGCCGGCGCTCGAGCTGGGTAACGTGTGATCGATGAATCAGCCTCATGCCTGGCCCTCGCTCTGCCATTCATCGGAGCCCATCGTCCGGCTGATCTCGTGCCGCCAGTAAATGCGTCGATAGCTGAACTGGACTTTTTCCCGTTGCGTCAGGTGGGAAACGCCCGGGTCCTGACAATCCGGCATCAATACTTCGGCACTGACGATCAGCGCGTCCTCCAGTTCTATCGTATAGAAGTGCTCCTGAGTGCCGTGGGCCGATGTGCGATACAACTCCACACGACACTTGCTCAGCAGTTCACCGGAACACATTGCGATCTGGATCAACGGCGATGCCTTGTCGAGGGTTTTGGTGATGACCAGAGGCTTGTGCAGCCGTCGCCCGGCACCGGCGCCTCTGGGCACGACAATGCCATGACTCAGGGACTGAAGCATGATCTTGTCCTCGCGCCCGGTCTGATAGCTGTTGCCCAAAGATGCTTCGGTAAAGGCGCCGGCGCTGATCAGACCCTGGCGGCTGCCGTGGAGGGTCATGAAGGCAGGGGTTGGCATGGGATCGCTCCTTTTTGCGGTTGAGGCGGGGGAAAGGGATGAGGTACTTCGGCGACGTGTTCCATATCCCCGAATCGCCAGGGTTTGCTGAGTTCCAGGGTGATGAGATAGCGCTCCTGGTCGGGGTGTCTGGAATCGGCGAATCGTCCAAGAAACAACATCGCTTCGTACTGGTCGCCGGCCTTCCAGTAAGTGGCACCAGTCCGTATCCCCGGTCTTAGATAGGCTCGCCACTCCGGGGTGTCCGCGATGGTGGGATATAACGGGATCCCCAGCGGCCTCCACCCTTTCGCGCACCATTGGGCTTGCAGATCGAGAACGACCTTCAAGGCATCATCGATCAACAAGGGTTCGATCTGAGGAGACATACGAATATTACCGACCAGGTTGCCTTTGAACGTGAACGTAAAGAACCGCGCTGGTGGCGTTTCGAACCCGTACTGCGGATCGACAAATCGCAGGCGCGCATCTGTCCTGGAAGCGCCCCCCCAAACGGGCCTGCCAACATGGCCCCATATAGCGAGGGGTGCGGTCGAATGGTCACGCATGTATTCATAGGTTCCGCCTATGGACATGGCGATCACGGAGTCGCCCCACAATGGCTGCGTCAACTGGCGTGCGGCAGCCACGGCCAGAACACCACAAAGCATCAGCCATGCCCAACTGCGCCATCTGGACAGACAGGATCGCAAGCGCATCAAGCGTCCTCCCTGGCAGCGATTTCTCGGATGGATTGCGCCAGTGCGTCCCTGTTGTTGTCATTGAGCATCTGGTGAAAACGGTCTGCCGCCCGCAGGACAAAAGCCATTCGCTGATCGATGTCGGACAGGTCCGCCATCGGGTCGCGGCCGAAATCGATGGTGCGACCGTCATCGACCCGCTGACACTGACTGGTGAGGGTCAGCTCGATGGCCTGGGCCACACCGGAAGGGAATCCAGTCACGTAGGAAAAATGGTTGCTACGCAGCAGCATTACCAATTGACGGTTTTCGTAGATGCTCGGCTGAAGAATGTTTTGCTGTTCGTGCCAGGCCAGATGCTGCACGCTTGAGGCAATTTTCCCCGCATCTATCGCCTCGAAGGCGTTCAGGATTTGCTCAAATGCTTGCCCAAAAGGAAGCGTTTCCTGGCCCACCGGCCAAATCACTGGAAACTTTGCATGCCCATGAATGCCTACCCGTGTTTCCAAACACTTCTTCAGCTCCGCCAACCCACGCACCGCATAAAACCGATGCAGCGGATAGACATCCAGAAACAACGTGGTATTGCCCATCGCCATCATGTCGTACACATGCCGGTACTGTTGCTGCACCAATGACAACTCTTCACCCGGCGCGCGAAAGTCCAGCGAAGGCAAGGGATTGCGCGCCCTCGCCTGTTCGTATTCTTTCCAGGCCTCGGCCTGCCCGGGAATTTTGTCCGGGGTCAACAGCCCGGACTCACGGCGCCCGTCCCGTACCTGCTGCCGCGCCTCATGCTCCTGCCGGATCAGCTCGATGCTGTCTGACGCATGCAGCAACCCGCAGCCCACCTGTTTGGATGCGAACGCCGCCAGCCCCGCCCACTGGAATCGCGAATCATGCAGCCACAACCGGGCATAAGCGGCGTTGATCGCCCGATTGCGTTGCACCGGATCGGCAATCAGCATCCCGTCAGGGGCAACGACCTTCTCGGCCTCTTGCTGAAAGCGGCGCCAGACGCACTGACAGGTCAGCACCGGCACTTCGGTCACCCGCACCTTCTCGCCATACAACACTTCTTCGTTGCACTGACAGTCGGCAACAGGCGTGGTGTTGTGATTCAGACGCTGGCCGTCGCCGGGGTACTCGTTGAAACACTGAGTCATATCCGGGCAAATATCTCGTAGGGGTTTCCCTGACCCTATCAGCCGGAGATCCGTTCAAAACCGGCTCTGCGAAAAATCAGAAATCCCCGACAGAATCCACCCTTCAAGTTGCATGAAGTTTCTTCACAAAGAATGGGAAAGGTCCTGAACACCCCCGTTTCACGGGGACTTCGTCGACGCCAGGGCTCCAATAAAAACCCATCGGTCAGAAACTGAATGGTGACGTACCGCAGATTATTGACGTACGACACTCATGTAACCGGAAAGAGGTGCTAGCATAGAGCCACCAGTCGATCTCAGCATGCACCCTAACTAGTAGTCAGGATATGACCGAGCCAGAAGACCCCAGCCGTGAGCGCCTCAAGCACCACTTTGCCCAGCGGGTAATTCATCAGGCACGTCAGATTCTTGAGATATGGCAGCGCCTGCAACGCAGTGAGTGGTCCACTGCCGACCTCGCCGAACTGAGCGAGGCCAATTTGCGCCTGCTGCGTTTTGCCGAGCGCTTCGAACAGCCCGAGCACACCCAACTGGCCCACCACATCAGCCAGTCGCTGGAAGCGGTGGATGCCAATCGCGGGCGCCTGAGCAGCGGCCTGATCACCGACCTCAACCGTTTGATGCAGCGCTTGTCGCGCACTGGCCTGCGCCATGGTGACCAGCTCGACCAGACCTTTCTGCCGCCCCTGCGCAAACCGATCTACGTGATGCTTCAGGATCACGACCGCGCCGAACGGCTGGCCAAACAACTAGAATTTTTCGGTCTCAGCGCCCAGGCGCTGGACAGTGTGTCGGCGTTCCGCTCGTCGATGGTCGAGCGTCTGCCGGCCGCGATCGTCATGGACGTGGACTTCAGCGGCGCCGGCGTCGGCCTGAAACTCGCGGCCGAAGCCCAGCAAGGTCTGGAAGAACCGTTGCCGCTGCTGTTCTTCAGCCTGCACGAAACCGACACCCCGACCCGCCTCGCCGCCGTGCGCGCCGGCGGTCAGGAGTTCCTCACCGGCACCCTCGAAGCCTCGAGCCTGCTGGAGAAAATCGAAGTCCTGACCTGCGTCGCCCAGTACGAGCCTTATAAAGTGCTGATCATCGACGACTCCCGCGCTCAGGCGATGCACACCGAACGCTTGCTCAACAGCGCCGGGATTGTCACTCGCACGCTGATCGAGCCGATTCAGGCCATGGCCGAGCTGGCGGACTTCCAGCCGGACCTAATCATCCTCGACATGTACATGCCGGCCTGCACCGGCACCGAACTGGCCAAGGTCATCCGTCACAACGACCGTTATGTCAGCGTGCCGATCATTTACCTGTCGGCCGAAGACGACCTGGACAAGCAGCTCGACGCCATGAGCGAAGGCGGCGACGACTTCCTGACCAAACCGATCAAACCGCGCCACCTGATCACCACGGTGCGCAACCGCGCGGCACGCGCGCGCAATCTCAAGGCGCGGATGGTGCGCGACAGCCTCACCGGCCTGTACAACCACACACACATTCTTCAGTTGCTGGAAGACTGCTCGTTCCGCGCCCGCCGCGAAAACAAACCACTGAGTTTTGCGATGCTCGACATCGACCACTTCAAACGGGTCAATGACAGCCATGGCCATCCCATGGGCGACCGGGTGATCAAGAGCCTGGCGCTGTTCCTCAAGCAGCGTTTGCGCAAGACCGATTTCATCGGCCGTTATGGCGGCGAAGAATTCGCCATCGTCATGCCTGACACCGATATAGAAGCTGCACACAAAGTGCTCGACGAAATCCGCCAGCGCTTTGCCGAGATTCACTACCCGGCCCAGCCGCAGGATCTGTGGTGCACGTTCAGCGCCGGGGTGGTGGAGATGCACGACGACTCCGACAGCCTGATGATGGCCAGCCAGGCCGACGAGGCGCTGTACCGCGCCAAGGGTGAAGGCCGCAATCGGGTGCAGACCGCGCGGGACTCAAAGCAAAGTGCCACTTTTTCACCGGAATCCACCGATTCGGTCATAACCCTGTAACAGAACCGCAATAAATTCAGGCGCTTACCATTACTGCCGTTGGTAGCCGTCATGCGCCTGAAGTTGCTCACCAATCTCAACACGCTGTTGCTGGTCGCCGTCTGCGTGGCCCTCGGCGCCACGCTCTGGTGGTCGCAAAAAGCCCTCGAACGCCCGTATCTGTTGATGGAGCGCTACCTCGGGCTGTCCCAGCAATTTCAGAATGAAGTGGCGCGCAACGTAGAAGACTACCTCGGCAGCGGCGATGCCCTGCGCCTGAGCAGTGCCAGCCAGGCCATCGACAGCCTGCAGAAAGAACTCGGCGAACTGCCACCGGCACTGGCCGAGACGCTGCGTCCGAGCCTGTCGGGCCTCGAAGAATTCAGCAAGACCGACCTCCTCGCTGCCGGCAAACTGGCCGGCGATCCTCAGGCGTTGCTGTTGCAAGCCGAACGGGAACTGAGTGCCAGTCTCGATCAGCTCAGCACTTATGCCAGCGGCAACGTGGCGTACCTGACACCGTTGCTCGCCGCGTCTCAGCACTTGGGCAAGCTGTCGCTGGCCCGGGACAAACTGGTCAGCAGCGGGCGCAGTGAACTGGCCGCCGATGTCGAACGCGAGGTCAGCAACATCCGCACCCAGGCTCAGGCAATCGATACCCTGCCCTTGCTCGGCGTGGTCGCCAGCAGCGAATCCGGCAGCGACGATTTCGCCTCGATGATGGGCATTGAGAGCACCGAAAAGGCTGTCGCCGAAGACGCCGGCGTAGGCCTCAAACGCGACCTAAACAGTCTGCTCAATCGCTATCCGGCGGAACTGGCACGTACCCGCGACCAGATCCAGAAACGCACCGACCTCAGCACCGCGACCCATCAGAAGATCGCCGCCGTTCAACAAGCCATCGCCGGACTCGAACCGGTGGTGCGCGCCCAGCATGGCCAGATTCAGAGCGAAGTGCGCCTGATGCAAGGCGTGATGATCGGCCTGATCCTGTTGATTGCCCTGCTGATCGACACCCTGCAGCGACGCCTGGCCCGCACCCTGACCAACCTCGCCCCTGCGCTGTCGACCTGGGCCGAAGGCGACTTCAGCCGCGATATCCATCTGGGCAAGACCAACCGCGAACTCCACGACATCGAAGCCTCGCTCAATCGCCTGCGTGCCTATCTGGTGGATCTGGTCGGGACCATTCGCGGCAATGCCGAACAAGTGGCGGGCAGCAGCCGCACCCTGGCCGAACTGAGCAACGACTTGCACAGCGGCGCCGAGCATCAGGCCGGCGATACCGCACTGATCCGTGACTCCCTGAGCGAACTGGAAGCGACCATCCAGCAAGTGGCCGGCGATGCGCGTCAGGCTGCGGACGCCAGCCATCACGCAGGACAGGCTGTCGAACATGGGCAAAAAGTCATCGGCCTGAGCCTCACCGGCCTGCATGCACTGGTAGAAGAAGTGCAAGGCAATGCACAGATGATCGAGCATCTGGCCGAAGAGTCGGCGACCATCGGCGGCGTACTGACAGTGATCCGCTCGATTGCCGATCAGACCAACCTGCTGGCGCTGAACGCGGCAATCGAAGCCGCCCGCGCCGGGGAAATGGGCCGTGGTTTTGCCGTGGTGGCCGAAGAAGTCCGCTCATTGGCACAACGCACCGCCGGCGCCACCGCAGAAATCCAGACCTTGATCGCCGGCCTGCAAACCGCCGCCCGACAATCGGTCGAAGGCATGCGCGCCCAAGTCGAACACGCCGAAGCCACGGCCAATCAGGCGCAATCGGCGGACGGTGCGCTGGACAAGATCGTCGGCGCCATACAGACCATTTCCGACACGGCGGTGCGCATCGCCGATGTCACCGCGCAGCAAAGCGGCGCGGTCAGCGAAATCCGCGATCACAGCGAACGGATTCACCAATTGGGTGGGGATAACCTGCTACGCATCGGTGAAGGACGGGAACAGGGGGAGAATCTGCTGGTATTGGGTGGACAACTGCATACAGCGGTGCAGGCATTCCGCGTCTGATCGCGATTGTGCCGGGTTTGGCGGCGTGAATGACCGGATCTGATCACTCAGTCACATATTTCGCGCAAACATCGGAGATCGTGCTGGCTATTGCAGAGAACTGGACAGTCACAAAGTCTTTGCGGCATAGTCGCCGGGTTCTGACGAGGCTCACCCATAACAAGGAACACGCAGATGGCAACGCTACTGGTGCTGCACGGCCCCAACCTGAACCTGCTCGGCACCCGGGAACCCGGGACCTACGGGTCGACCACCCTGGCGCAGATCAATCAGGATCTGGAACGCCGCGCCCGTGAAGCCGGCCATCATCTGCTGTACCTGCAAAGCAATGCCGAGTACGAATTGATCGACCGCATCCATGCCGCACGCGGCGAAGGTGTGGACTTCATTCTTATCAATCCGGCAGCTTTTACGCACACAAGTGTCGCATTACGTGACGCGCTGCTGGGAGTGAGCATCCCATTCATCGAAGTGCATTTGTCCAACGTGCACAAACGCGAACCTTTCCGCCATCACTCTTACTTCTCCGACGTAGCGGTGGGAGTGATCTGCGGCCTTGGCGCCAGCGGTTACCGACTGGCCCTGGAGGCTGCACTAGAGCAGCTTGAACAACAAGCTATACGCCCCTGACCGACCCTTGGGAGTTGATGATTCATGGATATCCGTAAAGTTAAGAAACTGATCGAATTGCTGGAAGAGTCCGGCATCGACGAGCTCGAGATCAAGGAAGGCGAAGAGTCCGTACGCATCAGCCGCCACAGCAAGACCCCGGCGCAGCAGTACTACGCTCCGGCTCCGATGCAGGCTCCGGCCGCTGCACCTGCCGCCGCTGCCGCTCCGGTGGCTGCTGCAGCCGCTCCAGCTGCCGCTGCTGCTCCAGCGCTGAACGGCACCGTTGCCCGTTCGCCGATGGTCGGCACCTTCTATCGCAAATCTTCGCCAACCTCGCCGTCCTTCGTTGAAGTCGGCCAGACCGTGAAGAAAGGCGACACCCTGTGCATCGTCGAAGCCATGAAGATGATGAACCACATCGAAGCTGAAACCAGCGGTGTGATCGAGTCCATCCTCGTCGAAGACGGCCAGCCGGTTGAGTACGACCAACCGCTGTTCACCATCGTTTGAACTGCGGAGAGCCTTTGATGACTGCGAAGTTGGAAAAAGTTCTGATCGCTAACCGCGGTGAGATCGCCCTGCGGATTCTGCGTGCCTGCAAAGAGATGGGCATCAAGACCGTCGCCGTTTACTCCAAGGCCGACAAAGAGCTGATGCACCTGGGTCTGGCAGACGAATCCGTCTGCATCGGCCCGGCTTCTGCCGCGCACTCCTACCTGCACATCCCGGCAATCATTGCGGCCGCTGAAGTGACTGGCGCTACCGCCATTCACCCAGGCTACGGTTTCCTCGCGGAAAACGCCGATTTTGCCGAGCAGGTCGAGAACTCCGGCTTCGCTTTCATCGGCCCGAAAGCCGAGACCATTCGCCTGATGGGCGACAAGGTATCGGCCAAGCACGCGATGATCGAAGCGGGCGTTCCAACCGTTCCAGGCTCTGACGGCCCGTTGCCGGAAGACGAAGAAACGGCGCTGCGCATCGGTCGCGAAGTCGGCTATCCGGTGATCATCAAGGCCGCCGGCGGCGGTGGCGGTCGCGGCATGCGCGTGGTGCACAAGGAAGAAGACCTGATCGCCTCGGCCAAACTGACCCGCTCCGAAGCTGGCGCGGCGTTCGGCAACCCGATGGTCTATCTGGAAAAATTCCTGACCAACCCGCGTCACGTCGAAGTGCAGGTACTGTCCGACGGCCAGGGCAACGCCATCCATCTGGGCGACCGCGATTGCTCGCTGCAACGCCGCCACCAGAAAGTTCTCGAAGAAGCGCCGGCACCGGGCATCGACGAGAACGCGCGCAAGGAAGTCCTGGCTCGCTGCGTCAAGGCGTGCATCGACATCGGCTACCGTGGCGCCGGCACTTTCGAGTTCCTGTACGAGAACGGTCGTTTCTACTTCATCGAAATGAACACCCGTGTTCAGGTGGAGCACCCGGTTTCGGAAATGGTCACCGGTATCGACATCGTCAAGGAGATGCTCAGCATCGCCGCTGGCAACAAGCTGTCGTTCACTCAGGATGACGTGGTTATCCGCGGTCACTCGCTGGAATGCCGGATCAACGCTGAAGATCCAAAGACCTTCATGCCGAGCCCGGGTACGGTCAAGCATTTCCACGCCCCAGGCGGCAACGGCGTTCGCGTCGATTCGCACCTGTACAGCGGTTATGCCGTTCCCCCGAACTACGACTCGCTGATCGGCAAGCTGATCACTTACGGCGCCACCCGCGACGAAGCCATGGCCCGCATGCGCAACGCCCTGGACGAAATCGTGGTCGACGGGATCAAGACCAACATCCCGCTGCACCGTGATCTGACCCGTGACGAAGGCTTCTGCAAAGGGGGCGTGAACATTCACTACCTCGAGCACAAGCTGGCTGGCGACAAGCACTAAGCTCAAGCCCGCACATGACAAGGCCGCCTTCGGGCGGCTTTGTTGTTTCTGCAGGTTTCATCTGCTCACACATTCCCCGCTCCCACAAAACCGTCGCGCTCGCGTAAACTTGCGCGCTTCTCGCAGGCCGCTAGGCTGCAATCAATCTTTTTCACAGGTGCCCGCCATGCCTTGGCTGCAAGTCCGTCTCGCCATCAGCCCAGAACAAGCCGAAACCTACGAAGACGCTTTCCTTGAAGTGGGCGCCGTTTCGGTGACCTTCATGGACGCCGAAGATCAGCCGATCTTCGAACCGGAACTCAATACCACCCCGCTGTGGGCGCACACCCACCTGCTGGCCCTGTTCGAGGGCGGCACCGAAGCCGCCCCGGTACTCGCCCATCTGGAACTGCTGACCGGTAGCCCGCTGCCCGAGCATCACAGCGAAGTCATCGAAGACCAGGACTGGGAACGCAGCTGGATGGACGGCTTCCAGCCGATGCAGTTCGGTCAGCGCCTGTGGATCGTGCCGAGCTGGCACGCCGCGCCGCAACCTGATGCAGTCAATCTGCTGCTGGATCCGGGCCTGGCGTTCGGTACCGGCACCCACCCGACCACCGCCCTGTGCCTGGAGTGGCTGGACGGCCAGGATCTGAAAGACTGCAACGTGCTGGACTTCGGCTGCGGCTCTGGGATTCTGGCCATCGCCGCCTTGCTGCTCGGCGCGAAAGAAGCGGTCGGCACCGACATCGACGTGCAGGCGCTTGAAGCTTCCCGCGACAACGCCGGTCGCAACGGCATTGCCGACGAGCTGTTCCCGCTGTACCTGCCGGAAGATCTGCCACAGGTCAAAGCCGACGTGCTGGTGGCCAACATCCTGGCCGGCCCGCTGGTTTCCCTGGCACCGCAACTGTCTGGCCTGGTCAAGTCCGGCGGCCGTCTGGCGCTGTCCGGGATCCTCGCCGAACAGGGCGAAGAAGTCGCCGCCGCCTACGCGCAGGACTTCGATCTTGACCCGATCGCCAATCGTGATGGCTGGGTGCGCATCACTGGCCGTCGGCGCTAGAATGACCGCCTGCTCAATCCGGATCGCCGCATGACCGACAGCTTCGTCACCCAGTGCCCGCATTGCCAAACCAGTTTCCGCGTCAGCCACACTCAATTGAGCGTGGCCCGCGGGGTGGTTCGTTGCGGCTCCTGCCTGCAAGTGTTCAACGCCGCCAAACAGCTGCTTGAGCAACGCGCAGGCAAGGAAGCAGTCACGCCGGTAGCGCCGGCCATTGTCGAACCGGCACCGGTTATCGAAGCGCCGGTCGTCGCCAGACAACCCGAGCCAATCGAACCACCCGAACCTCGCGCCATCAGCCAGAAGCAGTGGAGCGCGGCCGAGCTCGATCTCGACAGCCTTGATCTGGATCAGGAACTGGCTCGTCTCGAGCAGCGGGAAATCCAGCCGACCACTGAATTCGGCCGCCCGCGCGAAGAATCTCTCAGCGCGCGTCGCGACAGTCACGAGCCGGAAGACGAACATTGGTCGGACAGCCTGTTCAGCGAACCGGCGGACGAGCGGACAGTCGAGCCTGAACACGAAGCCGAAGTCGTCGACTTCGAACCGGAAAAACCGGAACGCACCGAGCCTTCGCTGTCGCTGGAACCGGTAGACCTCGACGACGAGCCTCCCATTCCGCAACTGCGCCTGCACGATCCGATCGATCCTTCTGCCCGCCATGAGCGCCTGTCAGCCAGCGATGACGTCGACGACGATCTGCCTGCAATCGAACCTCCACGCAAAAAGCGCGAACGTGACGAACCCGGCGTGCGCGCCGAGGTTTTGCAGGACCTGACCGACGATCCGCTGCAACTGGACTGGCAAAAGCGCCGCTCGCCCTGGGGCCGACGCCTGTTGTGGCTGTTGCTGGTGCTGCTCGCCGCCGCCGGTCTCGCCGGCCAGTACATCGCCTATCACTTCGACGAACTGGCCCGCCAGGACCAGTACCGCCCGTGGTTCCAGCAACTGTGCCCGCAAGTCGGCTGCACGGTGCCGTCCAAAGTCGATATCGCCAAGATCAAGAGCAGCAACCTGGTGGTGCGCAGCCATCCGGAATTCAGCGGTGCGCTGGTGGTGGACGCGATCATTTACAACCGCGCCCCGTTCTCGCAACCGTTTCCGCTGCTGGAGTTGCGCTTTGCCGACCTCAACGGCCACCTGATCGCCAGTCGCCGGTTCAAACCCGGTGAATACCTCAACGGCGATCTCGAGGGCATGGCGGAAATGCCGCCGCAGACGCCCATCCACATCGCTCTGGACATCCTCGATCCGGGACCGAAAGCGGTGAACTACAGTCTGAGTTTCCACTCCCCCGAGTGAAACACTTCAGCGCTCCAGGATTGACGGCAGTTTTCTGACTTTGCCCTGCGCGACCAAACCGCAGGCAATAACGAAATGACTGTTCAGATTTTGTTCAATTCAGCCTTTATCCAGTCATCGAGAGCGGGTATCATGCCAACCCTTTTTCGAACTCTCATGATCCGGCCCCACTTCAGGGAAGTCCTATGTCGGCGGTACGCATCGGCCCATATACATTGCAGAACGGCTTGATCCTCGCCCCCATGGCGGGTGTCACCGACCAGCCCTTTCGTCAGCTGTGCAAGCGTTTGGGCGCAGGGCTTGTAGTCTCGGAAATGGTCACCAGTGACATGAGCCTGTGGAACACCCGCAAGTCGCGCATGCGCATGATCCACGAAGGCGATCCCGAGCCACGCTCGGTACAGATTGCCGGTGGCGACGCGCAGATGCTGGCGGATGCAGCCCGGGCCAACGTCGAACTGGGTGCACAGATTATCGACATCAACATGGGTTGTCCGGCGAAGAAGGTCTGCAACAAGGCTGCCGGCTCCGCGTTGTTGAAGGATGAAGCACTGGTTACCGAGATCCTGCACGCCGTGGTGGCTGCGGTTGATGTGCCGGTAACCCTGAAGATCCGCACCGGATGGGATCGCGACAACAAGAACGGCCTGACGGTGGCGAAGATCGCCGAGCAGGCCGGGATCACGGCGCTGGCGGTGCATGGCCGCACCCGCGCCGACCTGTACACCGGCGAAGCCGAGTACGACACCATTGCTGCGATCAAGCAGGCGGTGTCGATTCCGGTCTTTGCCAACGGCGACATCGTATCGCCGGAAAAGGCCCGCTACGTGCTCGACGCGACCGGTGCCGATGGCCTGCTGATCGGCCGGGCTGCCCAAGGGCGGCCGTGGATTTTTCGTGAGATCGAACACTTCCTGCGTACCGGCGAAAAACTGCCGGCGCCGGAGCTGTCCGAGGTGGAACGCATTCTGCTTGAGCATCTGGCTGCCCTCCACGCCTTTTATGGGGACGTGATGGGCGTACGCATTGCCCGAAAGCATGTGGGCTGGTATCTCGCAACCTTGCCGGGCGCCAAGGAGTTTCGCGCCCGTTTCAATCGTTTGGATGGTACGGAAACACAATGCGCCAACGTTCGGGAGTTCTTCGCCGAACGTTACAAGAGCCTGACAGGGGACGGAGAAGGGGTGGCCGCATGACGATGATGACCGAGACTTTAGTGAGTGGAACAACACCCGTGAGCGACAACGTGAATTTGAAACAGCACCTCAATACCCCGAGCGAAGAAGGCCAGACCCTTC
Source organism: Pseudomonas sp. UV AK001 (assembly GCF_046097675.1). NCBI lineage: Bacteria > Pseudomonadati > Pseudomonadota > Gammaproteobacteria > Pseudomonadales > Pseudomonadaceae > Pseudomonas > Pseudomonas sp. UV AK001. The sequence continues at coordinate 319,866 of NZ_JBJUVZ010000005.1, read as the reverse complement.
GCGGGAGTGTCGAGAAGGCGCTGCACAATTATTTCGCCCACCTTGAGGGCGCAGCCGTCACGGACGTGTACAACCTGGTGCTCTCCGAAGTCGAGGCTCCCCTGCTCGAAAGCGTGATGAACTACGTCAAGGGCAACCAGACCAAGGCCAGCGAGCTGCTCGGACTCAACCGCGGCACGCTGCGCAAGAAACTCAAGCAATACGATCTGCTGTAAGCATTCAATCCAACCAGAAAGGCGCCCGCGTAAAACCGGTCGCCTTTTTTGCTGACTTCCCTTGCTTTTGATGGAAATTGAGATGACCGACCAGACTACCCGCCTGCCGATCCGCCGCGCCTTGATCAGTGTTTCCGACAAGACCGGGATCCTCGAATTCGCCAGGGAGCTGGAAGCCCTGGGCGTGGAAATCCTTTCCACCGGCGGGACCTTCAAACTGCTGCAGGACAACGGCGTGGCCGCAGTGGAAGTCGCGGATTACACCGGTTTCGCAGAAATGATGGACGGTCGGGTGAAAACCCTGCACCCGAAAATCCACGGCGGGATCCTCGGTCGTCGCGGTATCGATGACGCCATCATGAACGAGCACGGCATCAAGCCGATCGATCTGGTAGCCGTCAACCTGTACCCGTTCGAAGCCACCATCAGCAAACCAGGCTGCGACCTGCCGACCGCCATCGAGAACATCGACATCGGTGGCCCGACCATGGTCCGTTCGGCGGCGAAAAACCACAAAGACGTGGCCATCGTGGTGAATGCCAGCGATTACGCCAACGTCCTGGAAAACCTCAAGGCCGGTGGCCTGACCTACGCTCAGCGTTTCGACCTGATGCTCAAGGCGTTCGAACACACCGCTGCCTACGACGGCATGATCGCCAACTACATGGGCACCGTGAACCAGGCTGCCGAAACCCTCAGCACCGAAGGTCGCAGCGAATTCCCGCGCACCTTCAACAGCCAGTTCATCAAGGCCCAGGAAATGCGCTACGGCGAGAACCCGCACCAGAGCGCGGCGTTCTACGTTGAAGCCAAGCCTGCCGAAGTCGGCATCGCCACCGCCACCCAGCTGCAAGGCAAAGAGCTGTCGTACAACAACGTGGCCGACACCGACGCCGCGCTGGAATGCGTGAAGAGCTTCGTCAAACCGGCCTGCGTCATCGTCAAGCACGCCAACCCGTGCGGCGTGGCCGTGAGCCCGGACGCCGAAGGCGGCATCCGTCAGGCCTACGAACTGGCCTACGCCACCGACACCGAATCGGCATTCGGCGGCATCATCGCCTTCAACCGTGAACTGGATGCCGAGACCGCCAAGGCGATCGTCGAGCGTCAGTTCGTCGAAGTGATCATCGCCCCGAGCGTCAGCGCAGAAGCCCGTGAAATCGTCGCTGCCAAGGCCAATGTGCGCCTGCTGGCCTGCGGCGAGTGGTCGGCGGATCGCGTTCCGGCCTGGGACTACAAACGCGTCAACGGTGGCCTGCTGGTTCAGAGCCGCGACATCGGCATGATCGGCGCCGACGACCTGAAAGTGGTGACCAAGCGTGCCCCGACCGAGCAGGAAGTCCACGATCTGATCTTCGCCTGGAAAGTGGCCAAGTTCGTCAAATCCAACGCCATCGTCTACGCCAAGAACCGTCAGACCATCGGTGTCGGCGCCGGCCAGATGAGCCGCGTGAACTCCGCGCGTATCGCGGCGATCAAGGCTGAGCACGCCGGTCTGCAAGTGGCTGGCTCGGTGATGGCTTCGGACGCGTTCTTCCCGTTCCGTGACGGCCTGGACAATGCGGCCAAGGTGGGTATCACTGCAGTGATCCAGCCGGGTGGTTCGATGCGTGATGCTGAAGTGATTGCCGCTGCCGATGAAGCCGGTATTGCGATGGTGTTCACCGGAATGCGTCATTTCCGTCACTAAGTACACGATCCACTGTGGGAGCGGGCTTGCCCGCGAAGACGGCGGCACATTCACTTCAGATGTGACTGACACAACCGCTTTCGCGAGCAGGCTCGCTCCCACAGAAAAGCGCCCCAGCGGCGCTCAACAGAATTAGCGTCATCCGAGGTTTTTGAAATGAATGTTTTGATCATTGGCAGCGGTGGCCGCGAACACGCCCTGGCCTGGAAAGTGGCTCAGGATCCGCGTGTGCAGAAGGTTTTCGTCGCCCCGGGCAACGCCGGCACCGCGATTGAAGCCAAGTGCGAAAACGTCGCCATCGACGTGCTGGCCCTCGAGCAACTGGCTGACTTCGCGGAGAAGAACGTCTCCCTGACCATCGTCGGCCCGGAAGTACCGCTGGTTGCCGGCGTCGTCGATCTGTTCCGCTCCCGTGGCCTGGACTGCTTCGGTCCGACCGCCGGTGCTGCGCAGCTGGAAGGCTCAAAAGCCTTCACCAAGGATTTCCTCGCACGTCACAAGATCCCGACCGCCGACTACCAGAACTTCACCGAGATCGAGCCGGCCCTGGCCTATCTGCGTGAAAAAGGCGCGCCGATCGTGATCAAGGCCGATGGCCTGGCCGCCGGTAAAGGCGTGATCGTCGCCATGACTCTGGCCGAAGCCGAAGACGCCGTGCGCGACATGCTCGCAGGCAACGCCTTTGGCGACGCCGGTTCCCGCGTCGTGATCGAAGAATTCCTCGACGGCGAAGAAGCCAGCTTCATCGTCATGGTCGACGGCAAGAACGTATTGCCGATGGCCACCAGCCAGGACCACAAACGCGTCGGCGACGGCGACAGCGGCCCGAACACCGGCGGCATGGGTGCCTACTCCCCTACCCCGGTGGTCACCGCCGACGTGCACCAGCGCGTGATGGACCAGGTGATCTGGCCGACCGTGCGCGGCATGGCCGAGGAAGGCAACGTCTACACCGGTTTCCTGTACGCCGGTCTGATGATCGACAAGGCCGGCAATCCGAAGGTCATCGAGTTCAACTGCCGTTTCGGCGATCCGGAAACCCAACCGGTGATGCTGCGCCTGCAGTCGAGCCTCGTACTGCTGGTTGAAGCGGCACTGGCCCAGGCACTGGATAAAGTCGAAGCGCAGTGGGATCCACGTCCAAGCGTCGGTATCGTACTGGCGGCCGGCGGTTACCCGGGCGACTACGCCAAGGGCGCGCCGATCAACGGTCTGGACGCGGCAGCGAGCCTGGAAGGCAAGGTCTTCCACGCCGGCACCGCGCTCAAGGACGGCAACGTCGTGACAGCCGGTGGTCGGGTGCTCTGCGCCACCGCCATGGGCGCCAGCGTGGGTGCTGCCCAGGAGCAGGCCTACAAACTGGCCAAGGCCATCGACTGGGAAGGCTGCTTCTACCGCACCGACATTGGCTACCGCGCCATTGCCCGTGAACGCGGCGAATCTCAGTAATAAGCTACGCTGTGTTTCCGGCAAGGGCCCTTGGTCCTTGCCGGACTGTTCCGACGCTGCGCATCGTTATATTCTGGCATCAACCTACGAAGGGATTTCGCCGTGCGCTGGCTCAGGATTGCCATAGGTTTCACCGTCACACTGTTGACCTTGCTCTGCATGCTCTCGGCCCAGGCCGCGCAAGGCAGTGGCTGGTCGGTATTGCTCGACGATCAGGGCAACCTCCAGCTGAGCGACATCCGCTCCGCCCGCTACACCAATCAATTCAGCCCCATCGAGCTTGACCGCCTCACCGCGGCCGAACCCGACGGCGCATTATGGCTGCGCTTCAGACTGGCCCCCGGCAAGCACGAGCAAGTGCTGCGGATCTTCGCCCCCGACCTGTCGCACCTCAACCTGTACGTGCTCGATGGCGACCGGCTGATCGAACAGCGGGAAACCGGCACTACCCAGGCTCAGGTCGAACGGCCGTTGCCCAGCAGCGACTTTCTGTTGCCGTTGCCGCAAAGCGACAAGTCCCTCGACGTCTATCTGCGACTGGTCTCCGACCACCAGTTACGCCCGTACATCACCCTGCAATCGGCGGTGATGGGCGCGGCCAACCATAACCAGACGCTGATCTACGGTTTGCTGTTCGGCTGCCTCGCCATGCTGATCCTGCACAACCTGATCCGCTACGCCTACACCCGTTCGCGCAGCAGCCTGTGGCTGGCGGTGTGTGAGGGCCTGCTGAGCCTGAGCCTGTTGCTGTTGCTCAACCTGGCCGGCCCCTGGTTGCCGAACTGGCATGCAATCCAGACCCCCGGCGCCTACCTGGCCCTGCTGCTGACCGCGCCCGCCGGCCTGATGTTCGCCTACCGTTTCTTCGCCCCGCTCGGCCCTCATCCGCTGAACAAGCTGCTGCTGGGCGACATCCTGTTCATCGTGATCTGCAGCCTGCTGCTGTTGTTCGTCAACACCCTGCCGCTGAACATCATCACTTACGCGCTGGTGGCGCTGGCCGGGCTGAGCATGTTGCTGGTGGCGTTCTATCACTGGCAGAAAGGCTACCGCCCCGCCCGGCTGTTCGTCGCCGCGATGGTGGTGTTCAACATCGGTACGCTGATCATCCTCCCGGCCTTGCTGGGGCTGACCCTGGTTGCGCCACAAGGCCTGATCATGACCCTGATGGGTTTCATCTGCATCAGTGGCCTGCTGATGAGCATCGCCCTCGGCGAGCGCCAGCGCAGCATCACCGAAAGCCGTTTCAGCATCAGCCGCGACCTTGCCGCGAGCAACGCCGAGATCAATGCCAAGGCCGAATTCCTGGCCAAGATCAGCCACGAGATCCGCACCCCGATGAACGGTGTGCTGGGCATGACCGAACTGCTGCTCGGCACGCCGCTGTCGGTCAAGCAGCGCGACTACGTGCAGACCATCCACAGCGCCGGCAACGAGCTGCTGACCCTGATCAACGAGATCCTCGACATCTCTCGCCTCGAGTCCGGGCAGATCGAACTGGACGACGTGCAGTTCGACCTCAATGCGTTGATCGACGACTGCCTGAGCATCTATCGCGCCAAGGCCGAGCAGCAGAACGTCGAGCTGATCAGTTTCATCCAGCCGCAAGTGCCACGGGTCATCAGCGGCGACCCGACACGTTTGCGCCAGACGCTGCTGAGCCTGCTGGAAAACGCCCTGAAAAAAACCGAAGAAGGCGAAGTGCTGGTGGTGGTCGCCCTCGATGAGCGCAGCACCCAACCGCGCCTGCGCATTGCCGTGCAGGACAGCGGCCAGCCGATGGACCAGGAAGAACGCGATGCGTTGATGCACGCCGAGCTGCACAGCAAGCACTTCCTGTCGGCCAACCGGTTGGGCGGCAATCTCGGGCTGGTGATCGCACGACAACTGATTCGTCTGATGCAGGGCGAGTTCGGCATCAAGAGCGGCGCCACCCAGGGCAGCACGCTGTGGCTGACCCTGCCGCTGGATCCCGACCGTCTGGAGCACCCGACCTCCGACCTCGACAGTCCGCTGCAGGGCGCGCGGGTACTGGTGGTCGACGACAACGACACCTGCCGCAAAGTGCTGGTGCAACAGTGCAGCGCCTGGGGCCTGAACGTCAGTGCGGTGCCGTCAGGCAAGGAAGCGCTGGCCCTGTTGCGCACCAAGGCGCATTTGCGTGATTACTTCGACGTGGTCCTGCTGGACCAGAACATGCCCGGCATGACCGGCATGCAACTGGCCGCCAAAATCAAGGAAGACCCGAGCCTGAACCACGACATCCTGCTGATCATGCTCACCGGCATCAGCAATGCGCCGAGCAAGATCATCGCGCGCAATTCGGGGATCAAACGCATTTTGGCCAAACCGGTGGCCGGCTACACGCTCAAGACCACGCTGGCCGACGAACTGAACCAGCGCAACCGCGGCCAGGCCGTATTCCAGCCACAACCGAGCGGCCCGGCAACAGCCGTCAAGGTCCCGAGCGATTTCCGCATTCTGGTCGCCGAAGACAACACGATTTCCACCAAAGTGATTCGCGGCATGCTCGGCAAACTCAACCTGCAACCGGACACCGCCAGCAATGGCGAAGAAGCCTTGCAGGCCATGAAGGCCCAGCGCTACGACCTGGTGCTGATGGATTGCGAAATGCCGATCCTCGATGGCTTCTCCGCCACCCAGCAACTGCGGGCCTGGGAAGTCGGCAATCAGCGCATCCGTACGCCGATCGTCGCACTGACCGCGCACATCCTCGCCGAACACAAGGAGCGTGCGCGCCAGGCCGGCATGGACGGGCACATGGCCAAACCGGTGGAGCTGTCGCAACTGCGCGAGCTGATCGAGCACTGGGTGGCCCAGCGTGATCAACAAAATCGCACGACGGCACGAACGCCCTGATCTCGGCGAGCGGCCACCTTCCCAACGGATCTTGCCGTGATGACGCCAGATCCGCCTGATAGACTCCGTTCAACTTCCGCCCGCGCGAGTTTTAACCATGCTCCATGTGTTGTTCAGCGTTTACCTGAAGATGCTGGTGCTCTACAGCCCGTTCTTCGTGTTGTCCTGCTTCATCAGCCTGACCCGGGGTTATTCACGCAAGGAGCAACGGCGCCTGGCATGGAAAGTAGCGATCGCCACCCTGGTATCGAGCGTGTTGCTGTACCTGTTCGGGCGGGTGATCTTCGATGTATTCGGCATCACCGTGGATGCCTTCCGCATCGGTGCCGGCAGCGTGCTGTTCATCTCGGCGCTGGGCATGGCCCAGGGCAAGTCGGCGGTGCAGGCCGACAATGTGCAGCAGGATGTGACCATCGTCCCGTTGACCATCCCGCTGACGGTCGGCCCCGGCACCATCGGTGCGCTGCTGGTGATGGGCGTCAGCCAGCCGCACTGGGATGACAAGCTGATCGCGATCATGAGCATCGCGCTCGCCAGTTTTACTGTCGGCGTGGTGTTGTATCTGTCGAACCGGATCGAGCGGATTCTTGGCGATCAGGGGTTGCAGATCGTCAGCCGCCTGATGGGCCTGTTCGTATGCGCGCTGGCGGCGCAGATCATCTTTACCGGAGTGAAAGGTTATCTGGTGCCATGATGCCTGCCCTGTAGCAAAGACCGGAATGAAAAGCGGCTCACGATGAGCCGCTTTTTTGCATCAGCCTTTCGCCCTCGCACTCTGCCAACAAGGGTGTACATTCAGTCTCCGCCCTGGGTGCGAAGACTTTCAGCTTTTGATTTATTGCTCAGATCATTTCTTTAATCACAGTACCCAACATGGCAGTGGGTTCATCGCGCAGTGTCTGTGAATAAGCCTTCTGCAATTGCTCGATGCTGAATGTGTGCTGCTTGCCATCAATCGTCACTGCCAATGCCATTGGCATCTGCAACTCACCCTCCTGTGAATCGATATCTCGCACTATCAGAGTGTGACCACTGTCCGGATCGGTGAACACCAGGTGCCCGCTGGTCCGGGAGATCAGCAGACGTGCACAGTCAGTCAGATCAAGACTCAACAGCCCGGTGCCCGGAATTGGAATATTCGTCGCCAGTCGCCGATCGATCACGATGCAGTCAAGACGTTGCCAGGCTTCATCCGACACCCGATAACCCGACGTCTGCGAACCGAAACCCAAAATCAGTTTCGCTACGCCATCAGGCAGCAACGCCACAACGTCAGTGACGCCATCTCTCAACTCGAGAGACAGTACTTCGCCTTCACGGTGACCATGGCTGGCGTTTATTCCTGTCCGCTCGGTTTCACTGGATTGAATGCTGAAAATCCGCCCTTCAACCGTGTCGAACAGAATCGGCACCGTTCCTTGTCGCGTGCCCAGAAACACTAACCTCCCGCCCTCGTGTTGACCTGATACCTCAAACAAATGATCAGTCTCGGGCAGGTAATACTTCTGGCGACCGCCCAGGCTTGCGACCAGCAAGACTGGCGCATGGGAATGCCTGGCCAACAACCACCTCAAACCTGCCTGTAACTGCTTATCTGTCTTGCCACGGATGGATGACCAGCCATTCTCCATGCTGACGATTCGAGCAGGCTGGCGATCCTGCAACTCAACATTGATGCCGTCATGGGTTTGTCCGATCAGGCCTTGGCCGTTGAGCTGCACTTGAGCAAACGACCATTGCGGCCAGACCCGCTCAGCCCTTGGCAATTGCTCTGAAAAGGTCAGTTTCGTTCCTGTGCCAAACGCGGCGCGCAGCGACTCGATGCCAACGGTCGGTTGGCGATAAAGCTGCCCGCCCCGGCTGTCCAGCAACCACGCCGCGTTTCTGTCCGGAGTCAGCCCAAGCAAGGTCACATTCGCCCCCGAACCGACCTCCATCAACACGACCTGTTCATCGATGCACCACGCCGCAATCGAATACTTGCCGGAGGCATTGCCCAGACCGATGATCGAGAAAGGTGCATCTCGATAATCTTTGACCAGCGCCGGCAATGCTGCCAGCCAATCGGTGTTTTCCTTGAACCACCGCGGCCCGACACCCACGAATTTCAGGACTCCCTGCTTATCGATCTCGAACAGCCGACCGTCCTCCCGGGTGACGATGTAAAGCGCGCCGTATTCGCTGACCTCGACGACATCGGTGGCGATGTCTTGCGCGTCTTGCGATTCACCGCCACGGTACAACAGCCGGGACTTTTGACTGTAGAACAACGGACGGTCGCCCAGGCCATCATTCCAGACCAGCAGAATCGTGTCCGTCTCAAGGCCACCGGGCCGGGCCAACCGGAAATACATACGGTCTGCCAGACGCATCCAGGCCAGATCGTGCAGCGTATCGAGAACATTACTGCGTAACTGGACAAACTGCGTCGCCCCCCAGGAGGACAGACTCGGCGCCATGCCAGGCGTGGCATCGGCATAGACTCGTGGTGTATCGAAGCGCTTGATCAACGAATGCCAATAATCCGCCGATGTTTTGGGTATGAGCTCCTCCCGGGCTGCCGAGATATTGATGCTGACGAGGATGACTGCCCAGTGATTCAGAAGGTATTCGAACGTAACCTCTACCCCGTTATCGACCTCCAGCATCGTTTGCTGGACATTTATGCCGTGGGCAGTCTGCTGACAGCCAACAATCCGAGAGCCACCCACCGGGTTCATCAGGCGATAGCGATGATTCACGGTGCCCGTAACCGTATCGACGCGCCAGACCGTCGCATGCCCGGGGTGGTAAAACCAAGCGTGCTCAGCGCTCGCCGTCGCCAGCACGACGCCTTCATTTACAGACTCCGGCAGGTTGCGCGCGCTTAACAGCCGGGCCTGCGCCACGTCGTACCAGGCCGCGACGAACACCGGGTGTGCAGTCGGGCTCAATGGCAGTTGAAACTTGTGCAGCGCCACATAGGCGGCGACGCGTTGCGCTGCTGCCAACGCACGAATTCGACTGAGCACAGCGGTGATCGCCGGCTGGCTGCCTTGCAAAACACCCGGTCCCGATGCCCCTGCTTGTGCACTTGCATTTTCAAGCGTGACGGAGGCCAGAATCAGTCGTTTGCGCGGCAGGTCAACCTTGAACAACTCGCCATGGGCCAACTCGATAAAGTCCACGTGACCTTCGATGCGGATCCCGCCGACACTTAAAAATCCCTCGGCAAATCGAAAGCTGTCTTCACGGACCCACGGGGCATGAAGCCCCCACTGCACGGCATCATCACCGTGCAGGGAAACCGCGACGAGCCCTGGCGTCAGCCATAGCTGGCGCTTACCCGGTGCAGGCGTGAGAATCTTGTAGGAGATGCAGCCTTGCCATTCCTTCGGCAATGCCGGAACCACCAACTGACGCACCCGGTTGTCCAGCTTCACGACAATCTCCGTTGGCTTATTGAACGGGTGCAGTTTGTAGAGAATGTGCGGGAATGGCGTGTTGACAAAAAAATAGAATCGTTGAGTGCCGTTTTCGTCGTACTCCAGTTTAGTGACAGCGCTATTGCGCAGGCTCGGGTACCAGGTTTCCATCGTCGGCCTGTGAATCAGTTCAACAACCGATCCAAATACACTAAGACTGTTGATGAAACTCGATGCAGGCTTTTCACTGAACAGCTGTGGCTCACGCTGAAGCTCTCCCGGCTGCGGCAGGTAGGCATAACCAGCCGTTCCAATCTGGTACTCATAACCGTAGTAACACAATGGCGTACATGGCAGCACAACGGCCTGGACATCACCGGGCGCGGTGCGGATCAGACTGACCACCGACGGGGACCCGAGGGCTTCGCGAATATTGATCGCCCGATGCAATTGCTTCGGATGGTTATTGAACTGCGGCAGCTCAAGCCCACCGCGATCCATGGGATAAAACCGCTGACTGTCGAACCGGATCCGGTTGCCCTGCAAGTCCAGTTCGGTGATGACAGCTTCGGGCTCGAAGCTCAGCACACCGTCCTTGCGTGTATAGACACCGGGACCATAGGCATCCTGGATTTTGCGCAGATGCGCCCCGACGCCTTTGGCCTTGTCGCTGATCTGCCCCAGATTGCTGGCGATGGCCGTCACCCCAATGCCGATACCGAGCAATGGCACCGAAAGGATCGCGGCGGCAGCGCCGATAGTCCCACCTGCGGCCAGAGCCACGATATCCAGCGCCAGCGCAGCGACATCGAACACCAGTTGCGTGGCCAACCGAGAACGCTGCTCCTGATTGCTCGCGGTTGCCAGACCGTAGATATCCATGCCAATGGTGGCCACAGAAAATACAAATCCGATGGCGCTGCCTGCCCGGCTCAAATGTCGTGCGGCCATCGATGACTGACGCAGCGCCTGTTCACTGGCCGCCACCAGGCGAACCAGTCTGATGATCTGCAGCGAATCGCTGAACACCCCATAACTCAACTGGGCGTAACTCAGATAAACCTGCACCTGGAGGGCAATCGTCAACGCGGGCAACTGCTCTCCCCCGGCCTGATATTCACGATGGCGCATTTCGGTAATCAGGGCCTGGATGGCAAAGGCGAAACTCAAGCGGCTGCCGCCATCGGCTTCACCTGTAATGCCACTGTTGCCTACCAGAACCTTTACCTGGCGCTGAAGGTGATTTCTGACGTTGCCAAGACGCGAATCCGTAGTAGTGACATCCAGTTTGATTTGCGGGTTACTCGCGTCCACCAGCGTCACCCGGCTACTGCCGTCGGGCTGTTCTTGCACCGTTTCCAGCAAGGGGAAGTATCCACGTCCAACCTTGTGCTCGATGCGCAAGGCTGCGGTGGCCTGTTCAAGTTCACCGGCCCAGTAGCGAGCATCCAGATGCGCCAGACTGGCGCCCATGCGAGAGGAATCGTGCAGTGCGCGCGTCCGTTCAACAGCGTGCTTTTCCCAGACCGTAGCGGCCTGCGCATCCGCCAATGGGGCGTTCTGCAAAAAACTGTCCAGCCGCAGATTCGTCGACAAAACCTTGTGGGCAATCGCCGCGGTATTCACTTCCACAAGATTGAACTGTGGATGGCTTCCTTCTCCCACCGACAGCCCGTACAGCCTGGCGATTGCCCCGTTTTCAGCAGTCAGGTAACGCATCACGCCCTGCTTCAGGGTCGACGCATCCGCAAATTCGAAGATCGCAAAGTTCGGCTCATAAAAACGATAGGCATGCTGGTCACCCACCTTGATTTTCGCTACCAGCAATGCGTGATTGCCGGTATCCAGCAGGATGATCGCAGGCGCAACTTTTGTTTCAAGCAACTGCACGACGCTGTCCAGTCCGTGGCTGCCCAAGGGTTTACCGACCTCGCTCAGCGGCACTTCGTGCAGCTCATCCAATGCCAGCAACAAGGCTCGCGAGTCAGCGTCCTCGGGAGCCTGGCTCGCGACGGCCACCCTGCCGATCAGCGCCCGTACGGCAGACTCGCCAAGGGGCAGTGCCGCCGCCATAAACAGGGTCAGTGGGTAACATCGACGACCGGGGTCATCGGATGCCTGTATCAGCAAATCCTGCGGCATTTGCTTGGTCGTAACGGCACCAGCCTGAAGAAATGCTTCACGAATCTGCGCACCACGCTTGACGACCTGAGTGTGATACTCCCGTTGCGCGGTGCGATTGATTTGTCCAATGCGTTCCCCCCACTGGGTCATGGTCAGCGGGTCATTGAGTGCGAGGACCTTGAGTTCACGTGCCGTGTGAGTGTACGAGACACTGCCTCGCGCGAGGCCCAGGGCGAATTCCGCCGAGGAATGCTCTCGCAGGGCTTTTTCGATAGCGCTGTAGCGAGCGAACAACCCACCCTCCATGGTTTCACCGGCAACCTTCAACACCTCTTGCCATACGTTGGAAACCCCGGCCGTATCCAGGAGAGTTGCACCGAAGATGCCTCCCAGCATGACATGCAGCAATGGGCTCAACTGTTCAAGGGCAAGCGAGCCGTGGGCAACACGGGTGAATAGCTCGTTCAGATTGCTGGTGGACTCCGAACCATGGGAAACGGGCAAGTCGCTGACAGGCTGCGCAAGGATTTGCTGGCGCACGTCGAAGCCGATGGAGAACGGTTGGCTGAATGTAATCTCACCACTCAACTTGTCTTTCATCACGCGAATGAATGGCTCACCCAACTTCTCTATCAGCTGTTGCAATACAGAGGTCAACAGAACCGGCCTGCCTTCGACCACCGGCCAACCTTGTTTGAATGTCAGGGTCTGCGGTTTGAGCAGTTCGTTCAACTGGCCGACGTAACGTGATTTGAGTTTGCCGGTGCGCCACTTTTCCTGTTCTTTCTTGAGCCATTCATTTGCGTCACCGTTTACCGTCCAGCCAGAAATCATTTCCTCTTCGGTATAAACGTTATATCCCTCGCCCAACTTCAGACAATGACGAACTTCAGTGACCTGATCGGGGAGCAGATGTTGCTCAATATAACGGGTCAGTCCTGCGGCAGCCGCGCCCGGCCCAGTCAGCGCGATCGTGCCTCGTGCATTGATTCGTATACCGTCCTGATAATAGGTACGGATGGCATCGATCAGCTTCAATGACGAATAATGGATCTTTGAATCAGGAAACTTACTGTGCTCCTGCATTTCATTAACCACATCCTGAATGATGGGCAACAGCTGCCCCTCATCCAAAACATCGATACCTGCGGCAATTGAGCGACGCTCAACTTCCAGCACACAATCATAATTAGCACGGATCATCTGCATGATGGCCATGATCATGGCACTGCCGGGATGGGCAATGAAATGCGCATTCATTTCCCCCGCGAGAGCACTTCCATGGGCGGTCCCCAGGCGGATGGCATCCTGCGGCACCGATGGTTCCGGCGGTGCAACGAAGATCTCATGAACACCCGGTTTTTTAAGTGCAAGCCGGGTTAACGCCTCAATGTTGGAAGAGGGAATTTCACCCCTTATCTCCAGGTAGCGGGATGGATCTCGCCCCGGCATCAACGCTTCGTTGTGATCCAGTAAAAGTTTCAGGACCGCGAGTCGCTGGTCACCGTTAAAGCGACTGATATCCACACCGCCCAAATGGTCGGCCAGCGGTGGCAAGTAATCCATATCGCTGTAACGTCCACCCTCCTGATGATCGGCCTGCAACCGCACGATGTCGCTCGCTGCCGCGAAGTTTCCACGCATGGCGATTTCGCGTTGATAGACGTCCTGTAAAAAATGCCCGGCGAACTCCTGGCGAACATCACGTAACTGCAAGTCCGGCCCTACCATGGCCAGATGCGTCTCCAGGCACCGCTGGCGAAACACTTCAAGCGCCGAACGATCCTTGCCATAGGCGCGACTCATCAGATCGATACGCGCATCGTCCGCCCTGCCGGCCCATTGCGGCTGGTTGATATAGTCGAACATCTGCCACTTCAGCCCCCGCGCGCGGTCTTCAATCATTTTCGACAACTGGCCAGGATTGGTGAGTTTGTCGCCTCCCGACTCCATCGCACTCGCTCGCGCGCTCTCCAGAATCACCCGATTCATTTCAAAAGACAGCAATGCATCACTGTCGTACCAAAGATTGAATCTGTAATCCCGGGATTTCAGAACCTCGCGCCAAATGTTCATGTAATCACGCTGATTGTTACCGACCTCACTACCACCGACCCAAACGAAGTGCATGACTCTCGGCACAGGACTGCCGACACCGTTGAGAATATCCACAGTAGCCGACAGTCTCTCAACATACCGATTCAATCCCATTTGAATACGATTGACATCCATGGGCACTGGTGTTGACTTGCGACTCAACAATGAATCAAGTGTTTCCCGGAAGAGCTTTGCCGATAGCAGTTTTTGCGTTGTATCCCTTGCATTGTTAACCGCATCAAAATAGGCGCCCCACGCTGCATATTCGGCAGAGCCGGAAAGTTCGCTCAATGCCCGTTGAAGCGTTAAATAATCTTCCGCCGCAATGAACGCGCGCCCATCTACATGCCTTCCAATAGTCCCCATCACAACCCTTCCTTTAACAATCAAAAGTCGGTTAAAGCTATCGGGCAAAAACAACGCGCTCAAATCTATAAAAAATCAACCGATGTCAGCCGAAACATCGAACAATAAATTTCCCGAAAAATTAAAAGCCCGGTAACACTCGAGTCTGTTAAACAAGCAATCTGAAAACGAACAAAGCCGTGCCTCTGAAAGAGGTCACGGCTTTGTTTTGACTCCCGACATTTAAACCAGATACTCAAGACAGAATGTCACGCTGACTTGAAGTTACTTACAACTTCCCTCAGTGCTCCATAGCGCAATCAGGACACTGGTTTTTCCCCGTACCAACGTGGCGTATAAACCCAACTTTCTCCATTGGCACGGGCGAATGTGCAAGTAGTGGACGAACCGATCAGCACCATGGTGCGCATGTCGACCTGATCCGGAGTCAACGCCCCCAGTGTCGTGGTACGCAGGGTCTGGCCCGGCCTGCCGATGTCACGTCCGAGCACCACCGGGGTTTGCGGCGCGCGGTGCTGCGCGACGATTTCCAGCGCGCGTCCCAGTTGCCATGGACGGGCGCGGGAAATCGGGTTGTAGAACGCCAATGCCAGATCGGCCTCGGCAGCGAGATCCAGACGTTTTTCGATGATCGACCACGGCTTGAGGTTGTCCGACAGAGACATGACGCAGAAGTCATGGCCCAGCGGCGCACCGGCCTGAGCGGCGGTGGCCAGCGAGGCGGAGACACCCGGCAGGATTTCCAGATCGACGCTGTGCCACGCCGGATCCGTCGACTCGTGCAACGCTTCGAGCACCGCCGCCGCCATGGCGAACACGCCGGGATCGCCGGACGAAACCACAATCACCGAACGGCCCTCAGCGGCCAGCCTGAAAGCGTGGCGGGCGCGCTGCATTTCTTCGCGATTGTCAGTGCAGTGCTGCACTTGATCGTCACGGAACGGGCCGGCCATGCGCACATAGGTTTCGTAGCCGAGCACATCGGTGGCTCGAGCCAGTTCGGCTTTTACCGCCGGCACCATCAGCTCTGCCGCACCAGGGCCGAGACCGATGACGGCCAGACGTCCGCGTGGACGGCCGACCTGCGAAACGTCCAACGGTTGTTCGGCCACGGCGATGGCGAGGTCGTGGGATGTTGTGATGATTCGAGCATCAGGGACTGCATCGCGAGCCAACTCACCGATGTCACTCGCCGGCGCGACAAAGCGCAACGGCACTCCCAGCTCAAGCGCCGCTTCACGCAATGCCGGACTGGCCATCTGCACGTCAGCCGCCACCAGACAGGCCAGCGATTGAATCGCCACACCGGCCTGCTGCAACGCACCGCGAATGGAGCCCGGCAGGTCAGTCACTCCTGAACCGACCACAACCGCCACGCTGCGCGGATAAATCAGCAACTCACTGACGCTCGCCACGCGGGCATCGCTGCCGACATGAATCGAGCGCTGCGCCTGTGGATCTTCCGGCAGTTGCGCCTGCTCAAGCCACGGCGCGGCGCCGTCGATGCGCACGCTGTGACCGGCGAGCAGATCAGAGACAAAGCGTTTGCCCTGCTCCAGATCGCCGAGGGCATAACCGCCGGGCGGGTTGAGCAGGCAGGTGCCGAAACGCAGTTCGCCGCTGGTGGTGATCGCCGCCGCCACCTCAAGCGCAGCCGCGATCTCGCGGGCCATGACATTCACTCCGCCAAGACCGCCGAGCAGCGGCACTACGGCGCTGCCGTCTTCAGCTACGGCGAGCACCGGGGGCTCGACGCCTTTCTCCAGCAACAACGGCGCCAGTGTGCGGATGACAATGCCGGCCGCGCACAGGGCAATGATCGGTGTGTCCTGCTGATACAGCTCGCGCAGGGTTGCGCCGAACTCGCTGTAAATCAGGTCAGCCCCTTCGACACGCCCGGAGAGGCCATGAATCTGCGCAGCCGGATAGACCTGCTGAAGACGACGGGCCGTGGCCAGCGCGCCCTGACCGAGAATGACGATGGCCGGTGTGGAATGGGTCATCAGCCTTGCCACCGTTCGCCGGGAACAATGATCAGCGAGAAGTACGGCGACGACATCGGCTCGACCTCATCCAGCGGCACGATCTTCTGGTTGGCCATGGTTGCGCGCTCGACATACAGCGCACGCTCGGCCAAGCCAAGCTCTGCCAACACGTCGCGCACTTTCGGGAAGTTGCGCCCCAGCTTCATGATCACCGCCGCATCGGCATCGGCCAGACGGCGCTTGAGCTCGTCATGAGGCAGCACGCCGGACAGCACCGACAGGCTCTGATTGCGATACACCAGCGGCGCACCCAGTACCGATGCGCCGCCAAGCATCGAGCAGACACCCGGCACCACTTCGGCTTCGTAACGGCTGGCGAGGCGGTCGTGCAGATACATGTAGGAGCCGTAGAAGAACGGGTCACCCTCGCAGATCACCGCCACGTCGCGACCGGCATCCAGATGCGCGGCTACTTCCTCTGCCGCGTCATCGTAGAAATCGCTGATCACTTGCTCGTAAGACAGCGGCGCCGGCAGCACTTCGGTGGTCACCGGGTACACCAGCGGCAGCAGGTTCTGCGCGTCCTGCAGGTGCGCTTCGATGATGCCGAACGCATTGCCCTTCTTGCCCTTGGCCACGTAGTACGCCACCACCGGCGATTCGCGCAGCAGGCGCAGGGCCTTGACGGTAATCAGTTCCGGATCACCGGGGCCTACGCCCAAACCAATCAAACGTCCTTTGGCCTGCATCATTCGATCTCCGTGGCGAGGGCATTGACCGCAGCGGCGGCCATGGCACTGCCGCCGAGGCGACCCTGCATGATCACGAACGGCACGCCACGGCTGTTGGCGGCCAGCTCGGCCTTGGATTCAGCCGCACCGACGAAGCCCACCGGGAAGCCGAGGATCAGCGCCGGTTTCGGGGCGCCGGCGTCGAGCATTTCCAGCAGATAGAACAGCGCGGTCGGTGCATTGCCGATCACCACCACGCTGCCTTCCAGATGCGGACGCCACAGTTCCAGAGCGGCAGCGGAGCGAGTATTACCCAGCTCGCGCGCCAGCTCCGGCACGCTGTCGTCGCGCAGGGTGCAGATCACTTCGTTGTTGGCCGGCAGGCGCGCACGGGTCACGCCTTCGGAGACCATCCGCGCATCGCACAGGATCGGCGCACCGGCGGCCAGCGCATCGCGCCCGGCCTTGCCCGCGCCTTCGGAGAATTGCAGCCCGTCGATGGCCTCGACCATGCCGCAGGCGTGGATCACCCGCACCGCGAGTTTTTCCAGGTCGGCCGGGATGCGCGCGAGATTGGCCTCGCTGCGAATGATCGCGAAGGAGTTGCGATAGATCTCCTGACCGTCGCGGATGTAATCAAGCATCAAGGGGGCTCCGTGAGCGGGCGGCGAGCAGGGTCGCGGCCGCTTCGATAGTAAGGTTGTGAGCGTGCAGCGCGCCGAAACCGGGCATCGCTGCATCGCGAAAATAGAGATCGTAGTGACCGGGAGCGACCGCCAGCAAAGTCACCGCAGCCCGGTGCGCGGCGGCGCAGGAACGCGGGCAACCGGACAGGTGCACATCCACGGCGTGTGGCAACAGAGTAGCCAGAAGGCGGGCATCGTGTTTGGTGTCGGCCAGGCCTTTGCCGCAACCGTTGGAGCCGGTGCAGGCGATCAGGTGCGCTAAAGGATCTTCGACATGGGTCAGCAGGTTCAGCTTGCTCAATTCGTCGAGCACTTGAACCGCATCGGTTTCCCGCACATTGGGCAACAACAGACTCTGCCATGGGGTGAAGCGCAGACTGCCGTCGCCGAAGCTTCTGGCCAGTTGTGCGGCGCCACGCAGCATATCCGGACCGAGGCGGCCGAGCGCCGGTGCGGCACCGACATAGAACTGACCGGACGATTGCAGAGGGTGAATGCCGAGGTGCAAACCTTCAGGTCCGGCTTCGCGCTGCCAACCAGCGGCGGCTTTCAGGCTGATCCGCTGACCGAGTTTTTCCAGGAACATCGGTGCAGGGCATTCATCCAGCAGATGGCGCATTCGCGTCTGCTCCGGTCGGGCCAGATCGAGGAACAATTCCAGCGCCGCGACCACCAGCGCATGTCCGTCCACAAGCGCCACGGCAGCCAACGGTCGATCCGTCGGGCAACCCGCCAGGCCGAACGCCAACAACGTGTTTTCACCGCTTTTGAATGCCGACAACCACAGATCATGGGGATGCTCGAGCATCGCCAGTGCTTCACCGCCATCCAGTTGCACGGCGAACTTGGCGCTCAGCTCATGGAAGCGCGGATGGCTTTGCAGGGTCTCGAGGATCTGCCCGGCCAATGGACGGGTATCGAAGCGCATCTGTCGGTCGATGCCGGCAGCCGGGCTGAGCATCAGGTTGCGCACGTCGTCGCCCGCAGCGGTTCGCGGCCCGAGACCGGCGGCCAGCAGGCTGTCGATCAATGCAGCGGACTGGTCGCCGATGCCGCGAATCTGCAGATTGCCCCGGTTGGTCGCCTCGATCGCCCCGCCGGCAAACCGCTCGGCGGCATGGGCCACCGCATCGGCCTGATCGGCCGTGATCGAACCGCCATCGAGCTTGATCCGGCAGATCCCGCCATCCAGCGCCTGGACGATACGCAGCAACCCCGGACAGGCCGAGGGGCGTATGGCGTTGGACATCGGGCGTTCGTTCAAGGGCTGGCAGCTCAGTGGGAAAGGCGCTTCGCGGACGAAGGCGCGGTATTATGCCTGCTTTGTCCGACGGCATGAAAAGTCTGCCCGTCGGAACGACGCGTTTGCGGACACTTTTTTGAGGGGCTACAGATGTCACCCTGGCTGACAGTAGTAGGAATCGGTGAAGACGGCTTCAAGGGCCTGGGCAAGAATGCCCGGCGCGCCCTGATGGGCGCTTCGCGGATCATCGGCGGTCAGCGTCAGCTCGACCTGTTGCCGGTGTGCATCCGTGGCGAGCGCCAGTTGTGGCCGAGCCCGTTTTCCCTGGCCCCGGTGCTCGAGCGTCGCGGCGAAGCGGTGTGTGTGCTGGCCAGTGGTGACCCGATGTTCTACGGCGTTGGCGCAAGCCTGGCGCGGCAGGTGCCAGGGGCCGAGATGCTGGTTTTGCCATCGTCATCCTCTTGCTCACTGGCGGCCGCCCGACTGGGCTGGCCGCTGCAGGACGTCAGCGTGTTGTCGCTGGTGGCTCGCCCGCTTGCGGCCCTCAACGCACAACTGTTTAGCGGCGTGCGCCTGTTGCTGCTGAGCAATGACGGTCAAAGCCCGGCAGCCGTTGCAGCATTGCTGCGCGAGCGAGGGTTTGGCCCCAGTCGCCTGAGCGTTCTGGAGCATCTGGGCGGCAGCGCCGAACGCCAAATCGACGGCACCGCCAACGACTGGAACGACCCAGACATTGCCGATCTCAACGTGATCGCCATCGAGTGCCTCGCCGATCCGCAGACACCGCGCCTGTCGCGCCTGGCCGGCCTGCCGGACTCGGCCTTCAAACATGACGGGCAACTGACCAAACGCGACGTGCGCGCCATCACCCTCGCCCGCCTCGCCCCGACACCCGGCGAGCTACTGTGGGACGTCGGCGCCGGCAGCGGTTCGATCGGCATCGAATGGATGCGCGCTCACCCGAGTTGCCGCGCCTTGGCCATCGAGGCCGACGATGGTCGCCAGCAACTGATCGAACACAACCGTGACGCCTTGGGTGTTCCCGGCCTGCAACTGATTCGCGGCAGCGCACCCCAGGCCCTCGCCGGGCTGGAACGTCCGGATGCGATTTTCATCGGCGGCGGAGTGACCCGCGAAGGTGTGCTGGAAACCTGCTGGGAACAGCTCAAACCCGGTGGCCGACTGGTGGCCAACGCGGTGACCCTGCAAAGCGAAATGACCTTGATGAGCTGGCGCGAACGCCACGGCGGCGAACTGACCCGCATCCACATCGCCCAGGCGCAGCCGCTGGGCGAGTTCGACACCTGGCGCCAGGCCTTGCCGATCACCCTGCTCGATCTGGTCAAACCCCTCGATGCGTGACGAAACCGCCGAACAACCCGCGCCCCTGCGCAGCGGCCTGACCACTGGCAGTTGCGCTACGGCCACCAGCCTCGCCGCCGCCCGCCTGCTGCTCGGCGGAGTAGTGGCTGATGCCGTGCAAATTGTGTTGCCCAAGGGCAAGCAGGTGCAGATGCGTCTTGAGTTCTGTCGGCTGACCGAGAACGGCGCCGAAGCCGGAACCCTCAAGGACGCCGGCGACGACCCGGACGTGACTCACGGCGCCCTGCTCTATTCGCGGGTGCAACTGATTGCCGAGCCGGGCATCCGCTTCATCGCCGGCAAAGGCGTCGGCACCGTCACTCGGCCGGGGCTGGTGCTGGGCGTCGGCGAACCGGCGATCAACCCGGTGCCGCGCAAGATGATCAGCGATCACTTGACGCTGCTCGCCGAAGAATCCGGCTATCGCGGCGGCTTCGAGGTAACGGTCAACGTCGAGGGCGGCGAAGCCCTGGCGCTGAAAACCATGAACCCGCGCCTGGGCATTCTCGGCGGCTTGTCGATCCTCGGCACCAGCGGCATCGTCCGGCCGTTTTCCTGCGCGGCGTATATCGCCTCGATCCATCAGGGCATCGACGTGGCGAAAACCAACGGCTACCTGCACATCGCCGCCTGCACCGGCAATGCCAGCGAAGACACCATGCGTCGGGTCTACGACTTGCCGGAAATCGCCCTGATCGAAATGGGCGACTTCGTCGGCGCCGTGCTCAAGCACCTGCGCAAGGTGCCTGTGGATAAACTCAGCCTGTGCGGCGGCTTCGGCAAGATCAGCAAACTGGCGGCCGGGCACATGGATTTGCACTCGCGCCATTCGAGCATCGACCTGCCGCAACTGGCCGACTGGGCGGCGGCGATTGGCGCCGATGACGCCTTGCAGCAAGCCATTCGCGGGGCGAACACCAGTCAGCAGGCACTGGCGATGGCCAGTGCGGCGGGCGTTGCCCTGGGCGATGAAGTTTGCCGCCATGCACTGGAATTCGCCCGCAGCGTGGTGCCGGCGCAGGTGCAGGTCGAGGTGTTTGCGATTGATCGTCAGGGCGGCATCGTCGGCCATGCGGGGGCTTTTGCATGAAACGGATTCTGTTGCTGGGCGGCGTGACTGAAGCGTTGGCCATCGCGCGCACTTTGGGGCCGGAACACATTTACAGCCTTGCTGGCGTCGGCCGTGTGCCGACCGATCTCAACTGTCAGGTGCGCGTCGGCGGCTACGGCGGTGCCGAGGGGCTGGCGCAGTTCATTCGCGATGAAGGCATCACACTGCTGCTCGACGCCACTCACCCCTACGCCGCACAAATCAGCCACAACGCCGCCACCGCCGCGCAACTCACCGGCATCCCCTGCTGGGCCCTGCGCCGCCCGGCGTGGCAACCGCAACCGGGCGATGACTGGCGCGAAGTCGCCGACTGGGCGGAACTGATCACCGCTCTCGAACCCTTCCGCCGCCCCCTGTTCACCCTCGGCCGCGAACCGCTGCAACACCTCGATGAAATCCCCGCGCACCAGTTCTGGACCCTGCGCGCCCTCGACGTCTACCCCGGCAACGAACGCTGCGAAGTCATCGGCGCCCGTGGACCGTTTCTGCTGGAAGATGAACGGGCCCTGTTCGAACGCCGGCAGTTCGACGTGCTGATCAGCAAGAACAGCGGCAGCACCGCGACCGAGCCGAAGCTGGAAGTGGCGCGGGAGCTTGGGGTGCCGGTGATGGTGTTGAGGCGGCCGGTGTTGGCGGGGGTTGATCGGGAGTTTTGGACGGTTGCTGACGTCATCTCGGCTCTTGAAAAACGTGATCGGGGCTAAGTTTTTTCCTCTCGCGATAGCTTCAGTTGTTGACGCAAGTCCCATGCAATGCAAATTCGAGCCGCTACACTCTCTTGAAAGTGCGCTGCGACACCAAACCGCACGACGCTTTTTTACTTATCGGCCCTGATCAGGCTAAATAGCCGCGCCTGATCGCCCACCCTACGGACCTGTCCCATGACCCGACACCGGCTCGCATTTGCCTGGATCGCCTGCTTCGCAGTGCTGTTCAACATGCTCGCCATGCCGTTGACGGGAGCGATGGCTCAGGCGGCGCAGACGCCGGCCGAGCAGTTGCTGTGGAGCAGTTTCTGCACCGGCAGCGGCACGAAGATGGTGGCAATCGACATCGGCAGCCTCGATCAGAAAGCACCGCAAAGCGGTGACAATCATTCGACCATGCAGCATTGCTGGTGCTGTTCCGGATCGGCGCCGGTGGTGGCGTTGCCGGGGCATTCGCCGCAGCTGTATTTCGCCCGATACGAAAGCAATCGCAGTGTGGCGCCCGCCTTGCTGCAAACCCCGACACCGCGCCAGCAATGGCCGAGCCTCAATCCCCGCGCATCCCCTCTGGTTTGATTTGTTCCCGCATTTGACCTGCGTTTCAAATCGTTCTGGAGAACTGCCATGTTGAACAAATTCATCGTCATCGCTGCGCTGTTGCTGCCGGCGTGCTTCGCCCATGCCCACGAATACAAGGCCGGCGAGCTGGAAATCGCCCACCCGTGGTCGCAGGAACTGCCGCCGAATGCACCGACGGTTGCCGCGTATTTCATCATTCACAACGCCGGCAAGACGGCTGATCGCCTGCTGAGTGTCGACTCGCCCATCGCTTCAAAAGCCGAGCTGCACGAACACGTGATGCAGGGTGACCTGATGAAAATGCAACAGGTGCCGAACGTAGCCATCCCGGCCGGCGAGAACGTGACCTTCGCGCCGATGGCCTATCACGTGATGCTGATGAATCCGACCGACCGCAGCCTGCTGACCGACGGCAAGCGCTTCCCGCTGACGATGCACTTCGAGAAGGCCGGTGACGTGACCGTCGAAGTCGCCGTGCAGAAGAAACCACCGCAGGACATGCCGGAACACGCGCACGCCCAGTAACCACTTCGGCAGACTCCGCCCGTGCGCCCGCGCAGCGCCGGGGCATCCATGCAACGCCGTCAGACCGAACACCTGACACGCGGCAGCTGGATCGCCCTGTTCGCCATGTTGATGATCTTCATCGGCCCGCTGATTTCCCAGTCGATGCCGATGGATCAGCACGCCTCGGCATCCATGCCAACGAGCATGGACATGTCGATGGACATGGCGGGCATGGATCATTCCGCGCATGAGGCCAAACCCTCGGCCGAACACTGCCCGCCGCAATCGTCGCACCATGTGCTGTGGGAAAAGTGCGGCTACTGCAGCCTGCTGTTCAACTGCCCGGCGCTGACCGGCGGCGGCAGTTTCGCCACGTTCAGCATTCCCCACGTCAACACTTTCACCCCACCCTCCCCGCGTCTGGGCCATGCCCGGCAGACCTTCTTCCCCGGCGCCCGCAGCCGCGCCCCGCCCGTCGCAGCGTAAACACCCACCTCTGATTGCACACGGTCGAGAAGACAGCTTCAGGCTGCCGGCCGTGTCGTTTACGACTGTTTGATGGAAATTGTCATGTCCAGGTTTTCTGCTGTCCCACGCTCGGGTTCTGCCCCGGCGTCCTTCGCCCTGAACGAATCGCGCATCCGTTTCAGGCACGCTACCGCCGTCCTTTGCGGCGTCCTGCTGTCCCCGCTGGTCCACGCCGATGAACACGCCGGCCACACCGAAGAACTGAGCCCGACGGTGATCACCGCCATCGCCCCGAGCTCCCCGCTGACCATCGTCACCAATCCGAAAGACCCGCGCCAACCGGTGCCCGCCAGCGATGGCGGTGACTATCTGAAGACCATTCCCGGCTTCGCCCTGGTGCGCAACGGCGGCACCAACGGCGATCCGGTACTGCGCGGCATGTTCGGTTCGCGCCTGAACATCCTCACCAACGGCAGCATGATGCTCGGCGCCTGCCCTGGCCGGATGGACGCGCCGACCTCGTACATCTCGCCAGAGACCTACGACAAACTCACGGTGATCAAAGGACCGCAAACCGTGCTCTACGGACCGGGCGCATCCGCCGGCACGATCCTCTTCGACCGTGAGCCGGAGAGCTTCGGCGAACTCGGCACACGGGTGAATGCCAGCGTGCTGGCGGGCTCCAACGGACGTTTCGACAAAGTCGTCGATGCAGCGGCCGGCGGCCCGCTGGGTTACGTGCGAGTGATCGGCAACACCGCGCACTCCGACGACTACCGCGACGGCAATAACGACACCGTCGCCTCGCGCTATGACAAGTGGAACGGCGATGTGGCGCTGGGCTGGACACCGGACGCCGACACCCTGATCGAACTGACCGCCGGCAAGGGCGACGGCGAGGCGCGCTACGCCGGACGCGGCATGGACGGCTCGCAGTTCCTGCGGGAAAGCCTCGGCTTGCGTTTCGAGAAATCCAACATCACCGACGTGCTGGAGAAGCTCGAAGCCCAGGTCTACTACAACTACGCCGACCACGTGATGGATAACTACACCCTGCGCACGCCGTCCGGCACCGGGATGATGGCCGGCCCCATGGCGTCCAACGTCGACCGCCGCACCCTCGGCGCGCGGATCAAGGCCACCTGGCGCTGGGCCGATATCCAGCTGATCACCGGCCTCGATGCGCAGACCAACGAACACCGTCAGCGCAGCGGCATGGGCATCGATACCTACAAGGATCAGCCGTATACCAAGGACGCCGACTTCCATAACTACGGCGTGTTCAGCGAGATGACCTGGTACGCCGCCGACCGCGACCGGCTGATCACCGGTGCCCGGGTCGACCGCGCCTCGGCCAGGGATTTCCGCCAGACCACCGGTTCGGGAATGATGTCCCGTCCGAACCCGACCGCCGGCGATACCCGCGCCGACACCCTGCCGAGCGGCTTCGTGCGTTACGAGCATGACCTGGCCGACAGCCCGACCACGCTCTACGCCGGCCTCGGCCACGCCCAACGGTTCCCGGATTACTGGGAGCTGTTTTCGCCCAAGTCCGGCCCGGCGGGTTCAGTCAATGCGTTCGATTCGATCAAACCGGAAAAAACCACTCAGCTCGACTTCGGCGTGAACTACAAGGACGCCGACCTCGAAGCCTGGGCCTCGGGCTACATCGGCGTGGTGCGCGACTACATCCTGTTCGACTACACCCCGACGATGATGGGCATGAGCACCTCCCGCGCCGAGAACATCGACGCGCGGATCATGGGCGGTGAACTCGGTGCCGCCTACAAGCTCACCGACAACTGGAAAGCCGATGCGACCCTGGCCTACGCCTGGGGCAAGAACAGCAGCGACGGCAAGGCCCTGCCGCAGATGCCGCCGCTGGACGCACGTTTCGGCCTGACCTACAGCGAAGACAACTGGAGCGCCGGCGCACTGTGGAGGGTGGTTGCCGCGCAAAACCGTATCGACCAGAACAAGGGCAACGTGGTCGGCAAGGATTACGACAAGAGTTCGGGCTTCGGCGTGTTCTCGCTCAACGGTGCCTACCGGATCAACAAGAACTGGAAGGTCAGTACCGGCGTCGACAACCTGTTCGGCAAGGCTTACGCCGAACACCTGAACCTGGCGGGCAACGCCGGGTTCGGCTACCCGGCCAATGACCCGCAAGCCATCAACGAGCCGGGGCGCACGCTCTGGACCAAGGTGGACATGAGTTTCTAACCCTCAAGGGCACTCGCTCCCGTTGAGGGAGCGAGTGACAGCAGACAACTAGAAGATCCAAGCCAAGCGGAGCACTCGTGATGAAACAGCCCAAACCGAATTTCTACAACCTGGCCTGGCGTTGGCATTTCTATGCCGGATTGTTCGTCGCGCCTTTCATGGTGATGCTGGCCCTGACCGGCATCATTTACCTGTTCAAACCGCAACTCGACTCGCTGATGTACAGCAGCCTGCTGAACGTCCCGGCCGGGCATCACACCGTACCGGCCGATGACCTGCTGCAAAAGGTCAAAAACGCTTATCCACAAGGCCAGGTCACCCAGTACCTGCCACCCGCGAACGCCGAACGCAGCGCGCAATTCGTGGTGAAGAATGCCGGCCATGAGCTGAACGTGTTCATCGATCCGTACCACGGCGACATCCTCGGCGAGCAGGATGCCAAGCAGAACCTGCAAGCACTCGCCCGGGCGATCCACGGCGAATTGATGATCGGCACCGTCGGTGACCGGCTGATCGAACTTGCCGCCGGCTGGGGCGTGGTGCTGGTGGTGTCCGGGGTTTTCCTGTGGTGGCCGCGAGGTCAGGCCGCCGGAATTCTGTGGCCACGCCTGAACAGTCGCGGCCGCGTGTTGTGGCGTGACCTGCATGCGGTCACCGGATTCTGGGGCGCTGCATTGCTGCTGGTGATGCTGCTCAGCGGCATGACCTGGACCGGCTTCTGGGGCAAGCAGTACGCCCAGGTGTGGAACGTGTTCCCGGCGGCGATGTGGAATAACGTGCCGACCTCTGACGTCGAGGCCGGCAGCCTCAACAACGCAGCCCGCCAGACCGTACCGTGGGCCATGGAAAACACCCCGATGCCGATGTCCGGCGACCACGCCGAACACATGGCCCATGGCGGCATGCAACACGGTCCCGCCGCGCCGATCATCAGCCTGCAGGATGTGCAGAACATCGCCATCGCGCGCAAGGTCGAGCCGGGCTACAGCATCACCCTGCCGACCACCGCCACCGGCGTGTTCACCATCGCCGTGTTCGCCGACGACCCGCGCAACGACGCCACGCTGCACGTCGATCAGTACACCGGCAAGGTGTTGGCCGATGTGCGATTCGAGCACTACGGCGCCGTGGCCCGGGCAACGGAAATCGGTGTGATGCTCCACGAAGGCAAGATGTTCGGCACCTTCAACCAGATCATCGTGCTGCTGATCTGCCTGATGATCCTGCTCAGCGCCGTCAGCGGCGTGGTGATCTGGTGGAAGCGTCGCCCGCAAGGAAAATTCGGCGTACCGCCGCTGCGCCACGATCTGCCGAAGTGGAAAACCGGGGTGGCGATCATGCTGGTGCTGGCGCTGGTGTTTCCGCTGGTGGGCGCTTCGCTGGTGGTGGTGTGGCTGCTGGATCGGCTGCTGCTGTCGCGTCTGGGCCGGCAAACTGAATCTGCCTCAACTTCATCATGAAACAGGCGAGATGCGCGACCTAGACAGATCTTTAAACTGCCGGGGCTTAAACTCCGGCAATTTTTAGTGTTACTGTATAACGCTAATTGCTGCTCTGCCCGCAGCCATGCATGGTCATGAGCCTGCGGGCTTTTCATTTGAAGAAGTGATCCACCGCCCCGATGAACAAGTACCTCTTGTCCAGCCTCTGTCTGTTCGCCCTGAACAACAGCGCCCATGCCGACAACGCGCAGCTGACGTTGCCCACCGGCACCATCACCGCCCTGGCCAATGACGACCAGACCGTCAGCCTGACCACGCCGACCAGCGCCGGCTCGCGTCTGAACCTCAGCGCCATGGAAACTCCGGCCAGCGTCGAAAGCCTGAGCGGCGAACAGGTCCGCGCCCGTGGTGATCGCAGCGTGCAGGACGCAGTGTCGCGCAGCACCGGCATCAGCCGCACCGGTACGCCGGGCGATGGCGGCACTTCGTTGCAGGCCCGGGGATTCACCGGGCAAAGTTCGGTGATGCAGTTGTATGACGGCAACCGCATGTACACCGGCATGGGCACCGTGACATTCCCGGTCGACACCTGGTCGGTGGAGCGCGTCGACGTGCTGCGCGGTCCGGCCTCGGTGCTGTATGGCGAAGGCGCGACCGGCGCGGTGGTCAACGTGATCCCGAAGAAGCCGTTCGAAGGCGAGATCGAAAACCACGTGCGCGTCGGCTATGGCTCGTTCGACCGCCAGCAGCAGGCGTTCGACAGCGGCGGTTCGCTGACCGACACCCTGAGCTATCGCCTCAACCTCAATCGCCTGCGCAGCAACGGCTGGGTCGATCGCGGCGACTCGTCCAGCGATTTCATCAGCGCCGCCCTGCGCTGGCAGGCCACCGATGATCTGACCTTCACCTTCGCCCACGATTACGGCGATCAACGTCCGCAAAACTACTTCGGCACGCCGTTGATCAACGGCCAGCTGAAGGACAGCCTGCGCAACAAGAACTACAACGTGCGCGACGACAAGCAGCACTACAACGATCAATGGACGCGCCTGACCACGGACTGGCAGATCAACGACGCGGTCAGCGCCAGCAACGAGCTGTACTACCTCAAGGCCCAGCGCCGCTGGCAGAACGCCGAGAACTACAACTTCGACACCGGCAGCCAGCAACTCAGCCGCAGCGGCTACTTCGGTATCGGCCACAAGCAGGAACAGGTCGGTGTCCGTCAGACCTTCACCTTCAAGCATTCGCTGTTCGGCCTCGACAGCCAGACCGTGACCGGCGTTGATTACAACCGCATCCGTTTTCAGCTCGACAGCAACTCGCCGTTCAACGACCTGTTGCCGAACGGCCAGCCGCTGGATCTGTACCACCCGCAAACCGGCTACTTCGAGAGCGCCGATCCGTATCGCGATCAGTTCGACAGCACCACCAGACAGATGTCGGTGTTCGCCGAGAACCGCACGCAACTGAGCGAGCGCTGGTCGCTGGTGACCGGTGTGCGCCGCGATTACGTGCACGTGGATCGCACCAATCTGGTCGACGACAGCCAGAGCGACAAGACCCTGACCGGCAACAACTGGAAGGCCGGTCTGGTGTTCGCGATGACCCAGGACACTTCGTTCTACGGCCAGGTCGCCACCAGCACCGACGGCATCGGCGGCCTGATTTCCCTGAGCCCGAGCCAGCAGCAATACGATTTGTCCACCGCCCGGCAAACCGAGATCGGCCTGAAGCAGCTGTTCTGGGATCAGCGCGGCGAGTTCACCCTGGCGGCGTATCGCATCGTGAAGAAGAAGCTGCTGACCGACGATCCGGGCAACCCGACGCTCAAGCAGCAGGTCGGCCAGCAATCATCGAACGGCCTGGAAGCCAGCCTCGATCTGCAACTGCCGAACGCCTGGCAACTGCAGGCCAACGCCGCCATCGTCAAAGCCAAGTACGACGATTTCGAAGAAGTGGTTGGCGGCGTACCGGTGTCGCGCAATGGCAATCGTCCGGTGGACGTGCCACGCCGCACCGCGAATCTGTGGCTGAGCAAAACCATTACGGATGACGTGAAAGCCGGTGCCGGCGTGCGTTATGTCGATGCGCGCTACGCCGATATGGCCAACCGTAACGAGCTGCCGAGCTACACCGTGGTCGATGCGACGCTGTCGTGGAAAGCCCTGCGCAACACCACGCTGGGCTTGCAGGTGAACAATCTGTTTGACCGGACGTACGCGCAAAGCCAATACAATGAGGGCCAGCAGTGGATTCTGGGTGAGCCTCGTTCGTTCTTTGTCACGGCTGATTACACCTTCTAGAACAGGAACGAAATGACCTCACTGACCCTCACCGATCTCGCCTGGACACCCCTGGGCCACGGCCACTGCCATCACCAGTTCCAGCTGCGTGACGCCTCGCTGCAAGTGGCCGCCGGTGAGTTCGTCGGGCTGATCGGGCCCAATGGCAGCGGCAAGACCAGCCTGTTGCGCTGCGCCTACCGCTTCAGTCAGCCGGAGCACGGTGAGGTAAGATTCGGGCACCACAACGTCTGGAAGCAATCCTCGCGCTGGTGTGCGCAACGCATCGCTGTGGTGCTGCAGGAATTCCCCGATGCTTTCGGCCTGACCGTCGAAGAAGTGGTCGCCATGGGCCGCACGCCGCACAAGGGCCTGTTCGACGGCGACACGCTGGAAGACCGCCACCTCGCCACTCAGGCACTGAAATCGGTAGGCCTCGATGGCTTCGAAGATCACGCGTTCGCCACACTGTCCGGCGGTGAAAAACAGCGGGTGATCCTGGCCCGCGCCCTGACCCAGCAACCGCAACTGCTGATCCTCGATGAGCCGACCAACCACCTCGACCCGCGTTATCAACTGGAGCTGCTGCAACTGGTCAAGCGTTTGCAGATCGGCACCCTGGCGAGCATCCACGACCTGAACCTGGCCGCCGCATTCTGCGATCGCTTGTACGTGATCAATCACGGTCGCATCGTCGCCAGTGGCACCCCGCAAGAAGTGCTCACTGTTGAATTGCTGCGCGACGTGTTCGGCGTCGAAGCATTGATCGATCCACACCCCCTCCACGGCTACCCGCGAATCACCTGGATAACCCGACCATGACTGTGCGCTCCCTGCTTTGCCTTGCTCTGCTGCTGGGCACCACCCACGCCTTCGCCGAGGCCACGAAGTACCCGCTGACGATCCACAGCTGCAACCGCGAAGTGACCTTCAAGGAAGCACCGAAACACGCGGTCAGCCACGACATCAACATGACCCAGATGATGCTCGCCCTCGGCCTCAAGTCGAAGATGGCCGGTTACAGCGGTGTCAGTGGCTGGAAGTCGGTGACGCCGGAAATGCAGTCTCTTCTGGACGGTTTGCCGGAGCTGGCAGCCAAATACCCGTCGGTGGAAACCCTGCTCAACGCCAACGTCGATTTCTTCTTCGCCGGCTGGGATTACGGCATGCGCGTCGGTGGTGATCTCACACCACAAACCCTGCAACCGCTGGGCATCAATGTCTATGAGCTGACCGAATCCTGCGCCTTCGTGATGAAGCGCCCGGCCGCCACGCTGGACGACACCTACAACGACCTGCGCAACCTCGGAAAGATCTTCGACGTGCAGGACCGCGCCGACGCGCTGATCGCCGACATGCAAAATCAGGTCGCGGAAATCCGCAAGGACCTGCCCGCCGAAAAGCCGCGAGTGTTCCTGTACGACAGCGGCGAAGACCGTGCCATGACCTCCGGCCGCCTCGGCATGCCGCAAGCGCTGATCGACGCCGCCGGCGGGCGCAACGTTCTCGATGACGTCGAAGCGAGCTGGACCCGGGTCAACTGGGAAACCGTGGTCGAGCGCAATCCGCAGGTGATCGTGATCGTCGACTACAGCGAAATCACCGCCGAGCAGAAGATTGAATTTTTGCTGAAGAACAAGGCGCTGCAGTCGGTGGACGCGATCAGGAACCAGCGCTTCATCGTCATCCCTTACGTGCAGGCCACGCCGGGGATCGACAACGTGCTGGCGGTTGAAACCCTGGCCAAAGGTTTCCACGGCGAATGATCAATCGTCGCTACGGTTGGCTGCTGATTGCCCTCGGCGCGGTGCTGCTGGTGTCGTGCGTGGTGTCGCTGGGCTTCGGCCCGGCGCGGGTGCCGGTGGACGTGGTGTGGCGGATTCTGCTGCACAAGTTGTTCGGCCTCGGCGTGCCGGACTGGAGCGCCGGCCAGGAGCACATCGTCTGGCTGATCCGCGTGCCGCGCATGTTGCTCGGTGCGCTGGTCGGCGCCGGGCTGGCGTTGATCGGTGCGGTGCTGCAAGCGGTGACGCGCAATCCGCTGGCCGATCCGCACCTGCTCGGCGTCACCTCCGGCGCCACCCTCGGTGCAGTGATCGTGGTGCTGCACGTCGGTGAAATTGTCGGTCTGTTTACCTTGCCGATTGCCGCGTTCATCGGCGCGCTGTCGAGCATGTTTCTGGTGCTGGGCATCGCCAACCGTCAGGGTCGGCTGGACAGTGATCGTCTGCTGTTGTGCGGCGTGGCGGTGTCGTTCGTGATGATGGCGATCGCCAATCTGCTGTTGTTCATGGGCGACCACCGCGCCAGTTCGGCGGTGATGTTCTGGATGCTCGGCGGCCTCGGTCTGGCGCGCTGGGAATTGCTGGCGGTGCCGGCGCTCAGCGTCCTGCTCGGGCTGATTCTGCTGATCGGCATGGCCCGTCCGCTGAACGCTTTGATGG
Organism: Pseudomonas sp. UV AK001; assembly: GCF_046097675.1. Classification (NCBI taxonomy): domain Bacteria; kingdom Pseudomonadati; phylum Pseudomonadota; class Gammaproteobacteria; order Pseudomonadales; family Pseudomonadaceae; genus Pseudomonas; species Pseudomonas sp. UV AK001. The sequence continues at coordinate 287,868 of NZ_JBJUVZ010000005.1, read as the reverse complement.
CCGGCGAACAGACCGCCGTCACCCTCGGCCTGAATGCCCGGTCGGTGCGTCTGCGGGTGTTCGTGATCGCTTCGCTGATGACCGGGGTGCTGGTATCGATCAGCGGCTCCATCGGTTTTGTCGGGCTGATGGTGCCGCACATCGCCCGGCGTCTGATCGGTGCAGAACATCGGCGCCTGCTGCCGGTGTGCGTGTTGCTCGGCAGTGTGTTTCTGGTGTGGGTCGATGTCGCCGCGCGCACGTTGATCGCCCCGGAAGACCTGCCCATCGGCGTCGCCACTGCGGCCCTCGGCGGGCTGTTCTTCATCGGCCTGATGCGCCGCCGCTGACACAGCACACCATCAGGGCAGGCAAGATTCAATTCCGATCAGGTATCAGAGTTCATCCCTGCTCCGGACAATGCCCTGGCTTGGCGGCTGCGAGCGCAGGGTTCTCCACATGTTCCCGATGCGCCCGCTCTGCCGCCAGTAATAACCGCTCACCAATACACTTAACTCACCGGTCTGCGCGAGCCTGGAAATGAATTTTCCCGGGCTCAAATGGCTGCGCCACTGACCGCCTGCGAACTGCACCGGGAGCGTCAGCAGCAAAGTCCTTTCCGCCGACGTATAGGTAGGGGTGTACTTGAGCAGCACACCGCCAGGCGTTGAATAATAGAAATTGCGGATTGCGAAGCCTTTCTCCTTCAGTTCGTGAGTATGTGCATAAATCCTGTCCGGCGAAGCGAAATTGGCCTGAACCTTGTCCTCGTCCGCCCCCAACGTCGTGTTGCCCGACAAGTGAAACTGGTGACTGGCCACAAACGTGTATCCGTCCGGGTATCGCGCAGCCGGATAATGCGGATGAGGCGAAGAGGGTTTCGTCGTCGTGCGGAATAACCGCACGAGCGGACTTTCCTGTTCGGCGGTGTAGGCAACAGGTTCAAGCGGAACGAAGCGGCTGGTCACGAACCTTGCAAGAACACCACCCTCATAGCCGGCATCAAACACAGGCTCGGCTGCCGTACGCTCATGGGCATAACGGGCGGCATCGTCGACATCATGGAACACCGGTCCCAGTGCCGGTGCATGATCGCCCCCCCACCTGACATCGATGGGCAGGTCGACCATGCGTGGCTGCCAGTCCTCGCCAACCACGCCGTGGCGTGACCAGATCGTGCCGGTTTCAATGACGGTAAGCGTGCCGGCCCGGATCATGCGCCGAACGTAATCCGCGAAAATGAATGCCCCCCTGGCGATATCACGCTCGTCGTTCGCGGCGTCGGCCATAGACGCAAACGAGTTGGGGCGCAGTTCGATCTGTCCGTAGCGATCGACAAGCACTCCTGGCTCAAACGGACTGAGCTCCAGCTTCAGCAGCGCCCCGTCGACACAGGATAGGTAAACGGGCTTGTAACCCTGGGGAGTTCCAGCCCGAGCACAGGCCTGCTGTACCTCGTTCGGAGATATGAAGAAATGTCTGAAATCATCGTGACGCGCACCCAGCGGCGGGTATGCCGCGCGAACGTAGACAGCGTCCAGCGTAAAGCCACGTTGCAGTTGCCCATGTTCGAAGACCCGATCCAGTGCCATCGACGAACGCTGAACCTCAACAGGCAGACTGGCCACGAATGAATCGTCCGCAGATCGCAAAATGAAGCCGAAGGTCTGTTCACGCCTGCTGACCTCGACTTCATGGACGTATCGGGCAGCAGCATCTGCCTGGAGGAAGAAAGGACTGCAGACCGGCGCGCTCAACGCTTTGGTGTAGTCGGCCGCAGGCAGCAGATCCCCGGAAAACGGAACCCAGCTGTTCACCCGACGAGGCAGCCCCCACAGTTGACTGCCGACGATGACCCGCAGATGGCCAGCTTTGGCCAGGGCATCGATCCATGCAGCGGGTTTAAGCTCGCCGCTGCGAATCAACTGTTTGATTTTTGTTCCGTCGAGACTCGCCGGCACCCTTTTGTAGTCGGTCAGCACCTGCACAATGTCAGCATAGATACCATCCCGGAAACCGGTCCGGTAGCAAATCAGCGAGCCGTCGGGGCTCAACATGTATTCATCCAGCCGGTCCATGGAGGCACGCGTGAACGCCGAATAAAGTGTGTCAACCGACAGCATGTTGAGGTAGATCTGCTTCTCGACCGAGGACAGCACGACGGCTATCCCCCTTGGAACCCGGGATCGATAACGCGCCATCACCGTGCACCCGCCGGGGATTAGTCCTGTGCTTTCGCTTTTTTCCGGGAAGATCTCTGTGACATCGAAATTCTCCCGGGACACCTCGATGGGCAGCGTCGCCACATACAAGCCGTCGAACCGTCTCAGAATCAGGCCACCATGGGGTCTCGTCGCTGAGTGCGGTATCAACGAACGCACATGCACAGCTGCATCGTCAGGGCTTTGAAATACCGGACCGAGGCCGCGACGCTCCAGATTCTTCCAAGGCTCCCAAGACGCATCGACCTGCCCCACCCGGTCCCAACACAGGCTGGTTCGCAAGACGCTGAGCTTACCGCTGTCTGCGACAAGCCGGACAAACGCTTCGGGAAGTAACCTGCCCTGGGCCAGCTTCCATTCGATCATCGTCAGTCGCAGATCGGGCTGATCTCTTTTGAACAAGAGGGCCGTTTTGCTGCGCTCGTATTTCAACAGGGCACCGTCCTGCATCGACATGTACAGCGGGACATTGAGAATCGAGTCGATAACAGGACGGCAGTTGGGATCGTACGTCGCAATGGAAAGGTCTTCCGGCGGGATGAAATGCTGCGACAACCACGCAGCTGGTTTGCTCGAAGGATGCTTGACACGCTGTCGCGAATAAAAAAAAGCATGACGCTCAAACCCTTCCGGTAACTGGTACCAAGGTGGCGTCGCTTGCGAGGCAAACATGCTTCGCAGCTGGAATACGGTGCTCCGGTGCTGGTCGACGGGGAACAACTCCGTGGAGACATATTCCTCGCGGCTCCTGTGCTTGAGGACAAACCCGAACCACGCCCTTTCGGAATCATGCTGGCTGGTGTCACGGGCATGCCTTTCCTCTGCAGCTTCATCCGCCGAAGCACACACTGCCCCGAAGGCGACCTGCTCGGGACGCTTCCACAACCAGGGCACGACGGGCGCATGCCAGGCCGGCGTTATTGGCCCTCTCGTCCCCCAGAGTTCACTGTTGAGCAAGACCGTCAACCGTCCGGCTGACACCTGTTCCCGAATGAAAGCCTCCGGTGTGATGGCTCCGTTGCTCAGCGCCTGTGCCAGCGGTCCCGGACTCTTTTCAGAGCCCAGACGTTTTTCAAAGTCACTGGCCGCCCGGGTTGAAAAAGGCTCGAACCTGACCAGACCATTTTGCCCAGCTGAAACATAGAGCGGGATCTGATCCGCAAAAACCTGTCTGCTTTCTTCGACACTGAGCATTTGCAGACTCATCGCAAGATCCCGTCTTGTCCATTTGCCTGGCTCGGCAGCCTGCGAGACATCTACGTGGAACATGGGAGAACGCACACCGAATGCTCGAAAGGATCGAGCATCGCCATTGATCGGGCTCAAGCTGACTTCCTGCTTTGCCGGATTGCCTGTGCTGACATCCACCGGGTCCAGTTGCGAGAGCGCAACATGGGACACATAACGAGCATGCATAAGATGATCGTCAGGAAAAATGGTACGGCCCTTGTTATCGACAGGATAAAGCGTGCCCCGGCCGAGCACGGCGATATCCCCCTCCAGCGGACCGGTCACCACAAAGCGCTTGCTGTCGGTCTGAAATACATAACCGCAGTACTGCCGGTCACGCCGCTGGTCAATCTGCTCATGGGCATATCGAACGGCATCATCGGCGGATAAAAACGCCTGGCTCAACGTTGGCCACGCAAAGTTCGCAAATGGAGCCCAATTGAGGTCCACCTCTCCAAGGCGCGCCCACAGCGCGCTTCCGCGCAACACCTCCAGACGCCCGGCCAGAATCACTACCGAAACGTACTCACGAGGACGCAATATCCCGCTCTTGATCCTGGCCTGCAGGCCGTTGTCATGCACGGTTCCATCAGACTCCTCGACACTTAACGCCGCTTCGAGCTGACTGCCGCTGAAGGTGTACTTCAACATCGAGGCGTCAATTGCCAGCAGGTACAGCGACAACGCCTGGCCACCTGCGGACAGGTGCTTGCTGCGGGCATTACCCGCAATGGCGAACGCCATCTCCTGCGGCGAGAAAAAGTTTTCGTACAACCAGTGCTGAGTGGGAGGAAACAACGCAGGATCCGGGCGAGAGGCGCAGTAAAAGCCCTCCAGCACATAGCCTTTGGGCAATGTCAGTCGTTTATTTTCACCAACGGGAAACCATGTTGCCGGATCCCAACTCGACAATCCCGCCTGGCGAGCATGGGTTGCTACAAACTGCTTGCCTGTGAGACTCCTGAGTACCAACCCCGACGTCTCGGCAACTCTGGACTTGAGCGCAGCCAGGATGGCTCGTTCTGCTGTCGGGCAAACGCGGGTCATGAGCGGCTGTTCCGTCACGGAGCCTGTGGCAAAAGGACGCCCTGCTTTCCAGTCCGCCGGTACGCGTCCGACGGAATGGCCCCAGTCCGCGTTCGAAACGATGACCTTCAACTCTCCTGCCGTAGCCAGCTTGTTGATGATGCTCATGACGTCATAAGTTCCCACCGGATTACCGACTGGCGAACCGGCCCGGCGCCACAGGAAATAACTGAACTCTTCTTTCGAACCACTGGGCGAGTATTTGAGCAAGGTTCCATCCGGACCGGACAGATAAGCACTGGGGAAAAAGTCACGCTCTGCAACATCGGCCACAAAGTCGATAGCGGAGAAAAAACTGATGAACAGTCGCAGGTGCAATTCATCCACCCCCGGATTTGCCTTGCGCACTTCGTCGTACAGGGGGGGATGGCAATGCAGGTTTGCAACACATCGATACCCTTGCGGATGCACATACTCCCCCTTGGCATCGATCTCGATAATGGTGCCGAAGTCAAAACGGGTGACTTCTCCCGGAATCGGTTGCGTTGCCAGAAAAAGGCCATCCGGTCTGAGCAAAATGACGCTTCCATACTCAACGGTCGGCCTGGCCGGGATTCGGGTATGAGCCCAGTAAGCGGCATCCTCCTGGGCCAGGAAGGCCGGACTCAACTGTGGTAACCGTAATTTCCGAGCGGGACGGGAAGCGCGGCCTGTCTGGCCCGACACATCATTCATGACAAAAATCCTGGGTTGAAGAAGCGGAAAGTCGTGTGAATGAGTGTGGTGGTGCGCGCTCGTCGATACGCAGTACATCTTTATCGTTTATGTATCCATTCCTGTACGTCCTGCGCAGCGGCAGAAGGCACCATTTGTGCGCATGCGCCGTGCATGCGCACCACTGCTCTGCCTGCTTTCAGTGCACTCCCCAGGTGTTCTTTCCCATAGGCACCCTCAGAACAGCGCTTCACCCGACCGGGCACAGCCCTTGCAAAACAGCCTTCAGTCGTTCGCATCTGCCAACCATAAAAAACTTTAACGTTCGTGGAGATCGCACAATGAAGCGTCGCAGTTTGATCAAGGCTTTCACACTCACGGCATCCATTGCCGCGATGGGCATGACCTGGACGGTACAGGCCGCCGAGACCATTAAGGTCGGGATTCTGCATTCGTTGTCCGGCACCATGGCGATCTCCGAAACCTCGCTCAAGGACATGGCGTTGATGACCATCGAGGAGATCAACGCCAAGGGCGGGGTGAACGGCAAAATGCTGGAACCGGTGGTGGTCGACCCGGCGTCGAACTGGCCGCTGTTCGCGGAAAAGGGCCGGCAGCTGCTGACCCAGGACAAGGTCGCTGTGGTGTTCGGCTGCTGGACTTCGGTTTCGCGCAAATCGGTGCTGCCGGTGTTCGAAGAACTCAACGGCCTGTTGTTCTACCCGGTGCAATATGAAGGCGAAGAGATGTCGCCGAACGTGTTCTACACCGGCGCCGCGCCGAACCAGCAGGCGATCCCGGCGGTTGAATACCTGATGAGCGAAGAAGGCGGCGGCGCCAAGCGCTACTTCCTGCTCGGCACCGATTACGTCTACCCGCGCACCACCAACAAGATCCTGCGTTCGTTCCTGCATTCCAAAGGCATAGCGGACAAGGACATTGAAGAGGTCTACACCCCGTTCGGCCACAGCGACTATCAAACCATCGTCGCCAACATCAAAAAGTTCTCGGCCGGCGGCAAGACTGCGGTGATCTCAACCGTGAATGGCGACTCCAACGTGCCGTTCTACAAAGAGCTGGCCAACCAGGGCCTGAAGGCTACCGATGTACCGGTCGTGGCGTTCTCGGTGGGCGAAGAAGAACTGCGCGGCATCGACACCAAACCGCTGGTGGGCAACCTCGCGGCGTGGAACTACTTCGAGTCGGTGGAGAACCCGGTGAACAAGAAGTTCGTCGATGACTGGAAGGCCTACGCGAAGAAACACAACCTGCCGGGCGCCGACAAAGCGGTGACCAACGACCCGATGGAAGCCACTTACGTCGGCATCCACATGTGGGCGCAGGCGGCCGAGAAAGCCAAATCCACCGACGTCGACAAGGTCCGCGAAGCCCTCGGCGGCCAGACTTTCGCTGCGCCGTCCGGCTATACCCTGACCATGGACAAGACCAATCACCACCTGCACAAACCGGTGATGATCGGCGAGATCCAGGCCGACGGTCAGTTCAACGTGGTGTGGCAGACCGAAGGGCCGATTCGTGCACAGCCGTGGAGCCCGTTCATTCCGGGTAACGACAAGAAGCCGGAGTATGCGGTGAAGAGCAACTGAGCCAGCTCTGGAGTGAGGAACGGCTTGAGACCCATCCCCCTCACCCCAGCCCTCTCCCCCAAGGGGGCGAGGTGGAAAGGGAGCAGATCTTCACGTTGCTCAGAACTTGAGTTCGACTCGGTATTGCATGTCGATGTAGTTCGAAACAACAACTCGGTCAGTCCCCTCTCCCTCCGGGAGAGGGCTAGGGTGAGGGCTGGATTTCGCAGTCGGACACCGCTCCATCGGCCACCGCAACACAGGAAGCACCACCCATGCCCACTGCCTTTTACCGCATCATCCTGGCCATCTTGCTACTGCTACCCATGATGACCCACGCCAGCGACGCCGAAGACTTCGTCGCCGCCAATCCGACGCAGCAAGCCAAACTGCTGGAAGCCTGGGCCGCGCAGCCCGACCCGGCCCGTGTCGAACTGATCAACGCCCTGCAACAAGGCGAACTGACCGTCGACGGCCAAACCAAGACCCTGCGCCTGAACAATCGCCTGCGGGGTCTGATCGACACCGCTCTGGCCAGCCACCAATTGCTCGCCGCCGACGCCAAAACCCGTCTGACCGCCGCGCAGCAATTGCAGAAAAGCGCCAAACCGGCGCAGCTGAAATTCCTCGACCGGCAACTGGCTGGTGAACAAGACGAAAGCGTCCACGCCGCCCTGAGCCTGGCACTAGCCAACCTGCAACTGGTCGACACTGACCCGGCGGTGCGTCTCGCGGCCGTGCGTCTGCTCGGTGAAACCGGCGACCCGCTGGCCCGCACTCGCCTCGAAGGCCTGCTCGAACCCGGTGTCGAAACCGACGCCAACGTTCGCACCGCCGCCGAAACCAGCCTCGCCCAAGTCAAACGCAAACTGCTGATCGGCGAACTGCTCGGTCAGGCGTTCAGCGGCATGTCCCTTGGTTCGATTCTGCTGCTTGCCGCACTGGGCCTGGCGATCACCTTCGGCCTGCTGGGGGTGATCAACATGGCCCACGGCGAGATGCTGATGCTCGGCGCCTACTCGACCTACGTCGTGCAGCTGATGTTCCAGCGCTACGCGCCGAATGCCATCGAGTTCTATCCGCTGATCGCGCTGCCGGTAGCGTTCTTCGTTACTGCCGCCATCGGCATGGCCCTGGAGCGCACGGTGATCCGTCATCTCTACGGCCGCCCGTTGGAAACCCTGCTCGCCACCTGGGGCATCAGCCTGATGTTGATTCAACTGGTGCGTCTGGTGTTCGGCGCGCAGAACGTTGAAGTGGCCAACCCGGCGTGGCTGTCCGGCGGGATTCAGGTTTTGCCGAATCTGGTGCTGCCGTACAACCGCATCGTGATCATCGCCTTCGCGTTGTTCGTAGTGGTGCTGACCTGGCTGCTGCTGAACAAGACCCGCCTCGGTCTGAACGTGCGCGCCGTCACCCAGAACCGCAACATGGCTGCCTGCTGCGGCGTGCCCACCGGGCGCGTCGACATGCTCGCCTTCGGCCTCGGCTCGGGCATTGCCGGACTCGGTGGCGTGGCGCTGAGCCAGATCGGCAACGTCGGCCCGGATCTGGGCCAGAGCTACATCATCGACTCGTTCCTGGTGGTGGTGCTCGGTGGCGTCGGGCAACTGGCCGGCAGTGTTTTCGCCGCCTTCGGCCTGGGCATCGCCAACAAGATTCTCGAACCGCAGATCGGTGCGGTGCTCGGCAAGATCCTGATCCTCGCGCTGATCATTCTGTTCATCCAGAAACGTCCGCAAGGCCTCTTCGCACTGAAAGGACGGGTGATCGACTGATGAACCAGCCTCTACTAGTCACGGCCACACAAAAGGCCGGCCCGACAGTCACTGTTGCCATTGGCACCGTAGTCCTCGCGCTACTGATCGCCCTGCCGCTGCTGTCGTTGTTGCCGGCGGACAGCGCGCTGCACGTTTCGGCTTACACCCTGACACTGGTCGGCAAGATTCTCTGCTACGCCATCGTCGCCCTGGCGCTGGATCTGGTCTGGGGTTACGCCGGTCTGTTGTCGCTGGGCCACGGTCTGTTCTTCGCCCTCGGCGGTTATGCGATGGGCATGTACCTGATGCGTCAGGCCGCCGGTGATGGTCTGCCGGCGTTCATGACCTTCCTGTCGTGGACCGAGTTGCCGTGGTACTGGAGCGGTACCGGCAACTTCCTCTGGGCGATGTGTCTGGTGGTGCTGGCGCCGGGGTTGCTGGCGCTGGTGTTCGGCTTCTTCGCCTTCCGTTCGCGGATCAAGGGTGTGTATTTCTCGATCATGACCCAGGCCCTGACCTTCGCCGGGATGCTGCTGTTTTTCCGCAACGAGACCGGCTTCGGCGGTAACAACGGCTTTACCAATTTCCGCACGATCCTCGGTTTCGGCATCACCGAACCGGGTACTCGCGCGGTGCTGTTTCTGGCGACGGTGCTGTTGCTGGTGGCGAGTCTGTTCATCGGCTGGCGGCTGGCCCGCAGCAAGTTCGGCCGGGTGCTGACTGCGTTGCGGGATGCGGAGAATCGCCTGATGTTCTGCGGCTACGACCCACGGGGTTTCAAGCTGTTCGTCTGGGTGTTGAGCGCGGTGTTGTGTGGTCTGGCCGGTGCGTTGTACGTGCCGCAGGTAGGGATCATCAACCCCAGCGAAATGTCGCCGACCAACTCGATCGAAGCCGCCGTGTGGGTAGCCCTTGGCGGGCGCGGCACCCTGATCGGTCCGCTGCTCGGCGCCGGTGTGGTCAACGGCATGAAGAGCTGGTTCACCGTGGCCTTCCCCGAATACTGGCTGTTCTTCCTCGGCGCGCTGTTCATCGTCGTGACGTTGTACCTGCCCAAAGGCGTGATCGGTCTGCTGAAGAAACGAGGTGAATCATGAGAGTCACGGCGAGCGCTGAATTCATGCTGGAACCGGCCTTCTTCCCGCCGCTGGAACCGAACAAGGACGCCGGCACCAGCCGTGATGCCGTTGGTCTCGGCCAGCGCGTGGAGCCTGGGCTGAACACCCGTCACGGCACCATCCTGACCCTGGAAGACATCAGTGTCAGCTTCGACGGTTTCCGGGCGCTGAACGCTCTGAACCTGTACATCGGCGTCGGTGAACTGCGCTGCATCATCGGCCCCAACGGCGCGGGCAAGACCACCCTGATGGACGTGATCACCGGCAAGACCCGGCCGAGCCACGGCAAGGCGTGGTTCGGCGAAACCCTCGACCTGACGCAGATGAGCGAAGTGCAGATCGCCCAGGCCGGCATTGGTCGCAAGTTCCAGAAACCCACGGTGTTCGAAGCGCTGAGCGTGTTCGAGAACCTGGAGCTGGCGCAGAAAACCGACAAGTCGGTTTGGGCCAGTCTGCGGGCGAAGTTGAGCGGCGAGCAGAAAGACCGAATCAGCGAAGTGCTCGACACCGTTCGCCTGACCACCTCGGTCAATCGCCCGGCGGGGCTGCTGTCCCACGGGCAGAAACAGTTTCTGGAGATCGGCATGCTGCTGATGCAGGACCCGCAATTGCTGCTGCTCGACGAACCGGTGGCCGGCATGACCGACGCCGAAACCGAGTTCACCGCCGAGCTGTTCAAGTCGCTCGCCGGCAAGCATTCGCTGATGGTGGTGGAACACGACATGGGCTTCGTCGGCTCGATTGCCGACCACGTCACGGTGCTGCATCAGGGCAGCGTGCTGGCCGAGGGATCGCTGGAACAGGTGCAGGACAACGAGCGCGTGATCGAAGTCTATCTCGGGCGCTGAAGAGGAATTCCAACATGCTGCAAGTCGACAAACTGCACCAGTACTACGGCGGAAGCCACATCCTGCGCGGCCTGAGCTTTGACGTGAAGGTCGGCGAAGTCACCTGCCTGCTCGGGCGCAACGGCGTGGGCAAGACAACGCTGCTCAAATGCCTGATGGGCCTGCTACCGGCCAAGGAAGGCGCGGTGAACTGGGAAGGTAAACCGATCACCACGTACAAGCCGCATCAACGGGTGCACGCCGGGATCGCCTACGTGCCCCAGGGTCGGGAGATCTTCGGCCGGCTGACTGTGGAAGAGAACCTGCTGATGGGCCTGTCGCGTTTCCCCGGCAGCGAAGCCAAGGAGGTTCCGGCGTTCATCTACGAACTGTTCCCGGTGCTGCTGCAAATGAAACAGCGGCGCGGCGGCGACCTGTCCGGCGGCCAGCAACAACAACTCGCCATCGGCCGCGCACTGGCCAGCCGTCCACGGCTGCTGATTCTTGATGAGCCAACCGAGGGCATCCAGCCGTCGGTCATCAAGGAAATCGGCGCGGTGATCAAGAAGCTCGCAGCACGGGGTGACATGGCGATTCTGCTGGTGGAGCAGTTCTACGATTTCGCTGCCGAACTGGCCGATCAATACCTGGTGATGTCCCGGGGCGAGATCGTGCAGCAGGGCCGTGGAGAAAATATGGAAAGCGAGGGTGTGCGCGGACTGGTTACGATCTAACCTGTAGCGTCCTAACGATAATCAGAAAACATGAACTTACCTTTAGCGACTGCCCTGTTTACCCCGAGCTGGCATGCCGAGCTTGAGCTGGCCTATGCCCGCTTCGGCGATTGCACACGTCCTGTCCGTCGTCGACACCTCGGCCCTCTGCGGGTGCAAAAGCATCTGTATGCCGAAGGGCCCGAGGTCTGCCAGCACATCATCGTCCACCCGCCGGGCGGCATTGCCGGCGGCGACCGGCTGAACATCAGCGCCCGCGTCGAACCGGGCGCCTGGGCACAAATCACCAGCCCCGGCGCGGCCAAGTGGTATCGCGCGGCAGGCCCCGCTTATCAATCGCTGAACCTGCATGTCGCCGCCGGCGCGACACTGGAGTGGCTGCCCCAGGAAACCATCGTCTACAGCGCCGCCCAGGCAGAACTCACGACCTCGATCGATCTTGAAGGCGATGCGCGGCTTTTTTACTGGGACGTGGTAGCCCTCGGGCGCCCGGCCAGTGGCGAGCGTTTCGACCTCGGGCATTTCCAGGCCCATCTGGATATTCGCCGCGATGGCCGGCTGCTGTGGCATGAGCGCCAGCGCATCGTCGGCGATGACGGCTTGCTTGATTCGCCGATAGGACTGGACGGCCATCCGGTGTTTGCGACGTTGCTGGTGACCGGTGAAGTCGATGCTGAATTGCTGGAGCGCTGCCGCTCGCTGGGCCATGAAGTGCGCGGGGATCTGACGCAATTGCCCGGTCTTTTGATCGCCCGTTGCCTGGCCAGTGAAGCGTTGCTGGCGCGGGCCTGGCTGATTGAATTGTGGCGCTTGTTGCGGCCGAAATTGATGGGACGCGAGGCAGTACCGCCAAGAATATGGAACACCTGAAAACCAGCCCTCACCCCCCGCCCTCTCCCGGAGGGAGAGGGAGCCTGACCGAGGTGCCTGAAAAGAATTTGTTAACTCAAAAATGTTGCTGACTGAACTGGCCATAACAAACAACTGAGATCAGTCCCCTCTCCCTCGGGAGAGGCTAGGGTGAGGGGGCGGTTCCAACTGACACCCCACTCACCGAAAGAACCACACAAATCTGCCCAAATGGATTTAAAACGATGGACCTGACCCCACGCGAAAAAGACAAGCTGCTGATCTTCACCGCCGGCCTGGTTGCCGAGCGGCGACTGGCCCGCGGCGTGAAGCTCAACTACCCGGAAGCCATGGCCTACATCTCGGCGGCGCTGCTCGAAGGCGCCCGGGACGGCCAGACCGTGGCCGAGCTGATGCATTACGGCACCACCCTGCTGACCCGCGATCAAGTGATGGAAGGCATTCCGGAAATGATCCCGGAGATCCAGGTCGAAGCGACGTTCCCCGACGGCACCAAACTGGTCACCGTCCACCAACCGATCGTCTGAGGCCGCGCCATGACTTACACCATCCGCGATGCCCTGCATGCCGACCTGCCGGCGATCCGCGACATCTACAACGACGCCGTGCTCAATACCACGGCGATCTGGAATGAATCCGCCGTCGATCTGGGTAACCGTCAAGCCTGGTTCAGCGCCCGCCAGGCCCAGGGTTATCCGATCCTGGTGATCGTCGACGCCGACAACACCACCCTCGGCTACGCTTCGTTCGGTGACTGGCGGCCGTTCGACGGTTTCCGTCACACCGTCGAGCATTCGGTCTACGTGCGCAGCGACCAGCGCGGTAACGGCCTCGGCCCGCAATTGATGACCGCGCTGATCGAACGCGCGAAAACCTGTGGCAAGCACGTCATGGTCGCCGCCATCGAAAGCGGCAACGCGGCGTCGATCCGCCTGCACGAGCGCGCCGGTTTCATCACCACCGGGCAGATGCCGCAGGTCGGCACCAAGTTCGGCCGCTGGCTCGACCTGACGTTCATGCAACTGACCCTCAATCCTGGCGCGGAGCCGCCGCCCGCCAACAAGGAGTGACACCGATGAACCCCGCCCAACTGCGACGCGTCAATGCCGAAAGTTTTGCGCACTATCGTCAGGGCCTGATCGAGCTGCTGCTGGACGCTGTGGGTTATGGCGCCAGCGTCGGCTTCATGGCCGATCTCGATGCCGCGCAGGCCCGCGCCTATTTCGATGAAGTGCAGGACAACCTGAACAAGGGCAACGTCTTGCTGTGGGTGGTGGTCAAGGACGAACAGGTGCAGGCCAGCGTGCAACTGGGCCTGTGCCAGAAGGCCAACGGCCTGAACCGTGCCGAAGTGCAGAAACTGCTGGTGCGCGAACAGGCCCGACGTCGCGGCCTCGGCCAGCAGTTGATGGAAGCGCTGGAGCTGACGGCCCGCCAGTACAAGCGCGGCATGCTCTACCTCGACACCGAGGCCGGCTCCCCCGCCGAAGATTTCTACAAGGCCCTGGGTTACACCCGCGCCGGGGAAATCCCCGACTACGCCTGCGACCCGAACGGCACCTATCGCCCGACGGCCCTCTATTACAAAGTCCTGCAAGGAGCGAACTGATGATTCCCGGCGAATACCGGATCCAGCCCGGCGATATCGAACTCAACGTCGGTCGCCGTACGATCAGCCTGAAAGTGGCGAACAGCGGCGACCGGCCGATCCAGGTCGGCTCGCACTATCATTTTTTCGAAACCAACGACGCCCTGACCTTCGACCGCGCCGCCAGCCGTGGCATGCGCCTGAACATTCCGGCGGGCACCGCCGTGCGCTTCGAGCCGGGCCAGAGCCGCGAGGTGGAACTGGTGGATTACGCCGGGCATCGCCGGGTGTTCGGGTTTGCCGGGCGGGTCATGGGTGACCTCTGAATTTATGCCGTTTGCGCAGGCCCCTTCGCGAGCAAGCTCGCTCCCACAGGTGATCGCATTCCCTCTGTGGGAGCAAGCTTGCTCGCGATTCTGTGAGCGAAGCGAGCAGTCTCAAAACCAATTGAATTCCAAGGCGAACACATGAAGATCTCGCGTCAAGCCTACGCCGACATGTTCGGCCCCACCGTCGGCGACAAGGTGCGCCTGGCCGACACCGAGCTGTGGATCGAGGTCGAACAGGACTTCACCACCTACGGCGAAGAAGTGAAATTCGGCGGCGGCAAAGTGATCCGCGACGGCCAGGGCCAGAGCCAGTTGCTGGCCGCCGAAGTGGTCGACACGCTGATCACCAACGCGCTGATCATCGACCACTGGGGCATCGTCAAGGCCGACGTCGGCCTCAAGGACGGGCGCATCGCCGCCATCGGCAAGGCCGGCAACCCGGACGTCCAGCCCGGCGTGACCATCGCCATCGGCGCCAGCACCGAAGTGATTGCCGGCGAAGGCATGATCCTCACCGCCGGCGGCATCGACACCCACATCCACTTCATCTGCCCGCAGCAGATCGAAGAAGCGCTGATGAGCGGCGTCACCACCATGATCGGCGGCGGCACCGGGCCGGCCACCGGCACCAACGCAACGACCTGCACTTCCGGGCCATGGCACCTGGCGCGGATGCTCCAGGCGGCGGATGCGTTCCCGATGAACATCGGCCTCACCGGCAAGGGCAACGCCAGCCTGCCGGAGCCGCTGATCGAGCAGGTCAAGGCCGGCGCTATTGGCCTCAAGCTCCACGAAGACTGGGGCACCACGCCGGCGAGCATCGACAACTGCCTGAGCGTCGCCGACCAGTACGACGTGCAGGTGGCGATCCACACCGACACCCTCAACGAATCCGGTTTCGTCGAAACTACCCTCGGCGCGTTCAAGGGTCGCACCATTCACACCTATCACACCGAAGGTGCCGGCGGCGGCCATGCGCCGGACATCATCAAGGCCTGCGGTTTCGCCAACGTGCTGCCGAGTTCGACCAACCCGACCCGGCCGTTCACCCGCAACACCATCGACGAACACCTCGACATGCTGATGGTCTGCCACCACCTTGACCCGAGCATCGCTGAAGACGTGGCGTTCGCCGAGAGCCGTATCCGCCGCGAAACCATTGCCGCCGAAGACATCCTCCACGACCTCGGCGCGTTTTCGATGATCAGTTCCGACAGCCAGGCCATGGGCCGCGTCGGCGAAGTCATCACGCGCACCTGGCAGACCGCCGACAAGATGAAAAAGCAGCGCGGCCCGCTGCCTCAGGACGGCGAAGGCAACGACAACTTCCGCGCCAAACGCTACATCGCCAAGTACACGATCAACCCGGCGATCACCCACGGCATCAGCCATGAAGTGGGTTCGGTGGAAGTCGGCAAATGGGCGGATCTGGTGCTGTGGCGCCCGGCATTTTTCGGCGTGAAACCGACGCTGATCCTCAAGGGCGGCGCCATTGCCGCGAGCCTGATGGGCGACGCCAACGCCTCGATCCCGACCCCGCAACCGGTGCATTACCGCCCGATGTTCGCCAGTTATGGCGGCTCGTTGCACGCCACCAGCCTGACCTTCATCAGCCAGGCGGCACAGGATTCCGGACTGCCCGAAGCGTTGGGCCTGAAGAAGAAAATCGCCGTGGTCAAAGGCTGCCGCGACGTGCAGAAAACCGACCTGATCCACAACGATTACCTGCCGCAGATCGACGTCGACCCGCAGACCTATCAGGTCAAGGCCGACGGCGTGTTGCTTTGGTGCGAACCGGCCGAGACCCTGCCGATGGCCCAGCGTTACTTTCTGTTCTGAGACAGAGCCCCGGTCGTCGATGCGATCGATGCCCGGGGCTTTGGCGGTCAGCGGGTCGACGTGTCCATCAGGTCCCGAGAAGTACTGCCGGCTCCGCTGGGCATCGGCTCGCCGGTCTCCAGGTGCGACAACTCGATCAGTTTCATATTGCGCTCAATGCTCCGCTCGACTTCAAGCATCTGCACCGCCTCCCGATAGGCTGTGCTGCTCACGTCCTCGTGTTCATTTTCGAGCCGTTCGAGTTGTTCATCGGCATCGCGGCCGAGCGCGGCAAACGCCTCCGGATATTTCTCGTTCAGGTACTGCACCCAGTATTCGCGGCTGATCAGGTCCTCATAAAACCGTCCGCTTTTCTCTGCCTTCATCACCTCAGCACGTGCGGCAACCAGTTCATCGCCCCTGATCGGCCGGGCAAACCGCATGTGACCGGGTTGTCCCGGCAACTGCAGGCCGTCTTCCCAGCCTGAGGTCAGGCCGATTCGATACTGCAGACGCACTTCCGCCGGGTCGGCATGACGGTCCATGCTGCGAGCGGCGAGTTTTTCCACCTCACCCAGACGGAACAGCTGCCGTGACAGGTCGAGCAAGGCGCGTCCCTTTTCCGCAAGGCCAGGCTGCAAATGGCGCAAGGCGTTGTACTCGAACACCTTGACCTCGATTTCACTCAACGCCAGCGTGCGCCCATCGACGCAGGTCGTGTGCGTGGCAGCCATGGAAAACAGAGTGTCCCGCAATTCCTGGCTGCCATCAGCGGCCTCGACTATGCCCCAGATCCTTCGAGTCAGATCGGCGCGAAAAACCCGGAACTCTTCAGTGTCCGGCATCCGCGACAGTAGATGGAAAAACGCGGCATTGTCGGGTTCTGCTGCCAGTCGCTGCCACATGCCCCGATGACGCACGGCATCCTCAGGCGCCACGTTTTCAATCCAGGGTGTCACCTGCAGGTCGAGGTCGCTTTCGGCGAGTGTCGGCAGCACCTCATCCTCCTCCGGCTCACTGTCCACGACTTCGATGTCACTGTCAGTGTCGCTGGTAGTGTCAACGTCTTCGATCATCCGATCGATATCGGCGTAGGTCATTCCCAGGACATCACGGCGACCATGCGCGTCGGCGTATTGACGCAGACGGATGAGGCTTTGCTGGGATATTTCGCGGTTTTCCGCCATGTTGGTGCTGGCAAGCAAAGGGTCGTGAGTACCGTCAAACAGTTCCTCGGGAATCGTCTGGATTTCGTTGTTGCTCAGATCGATCGCCCGCAGATGTGAGGCTTGCAATGCGCCTTCCGGCCAGGTGTTGAGCAGGTTGTCACTCAAGTCCAGTCGCTCCAGGCGCCCAAGGCGAGTGACGTTGAACGTGTGCAGGTTGTTAAGACTCAAATCCAGCCATTGCAGCTGCGTCAGCCTTTCGAGCGTTGGAAGCAGGGTCGCGGAGTCAGCAAGGCCGGTGAACGACAGTTCAAGCCGTAACAGACCATGCATCTCCCCGACAGGTGCCGGAATGTGCGGCACATGATTGCCGCTGAGGTTGAGTCGACGCACCTGCGTAAATGCCTTGAGAAAACCGTTGGAGCCATCGCTGGTGAGCTTGACCCTCGCCAGGTTCAGATTGCTCACCGCCGGCATTGCATCAGGCAACTCCGGCAGGTTGCCCACCTGCAGGCCATCAAGATTCAACTCAAGATCGGCAATACCATTCCAGCCAATCGCCCCGCGGCGCCAGCATTCGATGATGCGTTGCGCGGCAAACTGTCGGGTACGCGACGAGACGACCCAGTCCATGCCACGGGTTTCATGGGTGAACAGCCAATCGTTCAAACTCCGGGTCATAGATTCGAAAGTCTTTTCCCAGGCGTCGATCTGCACACCGATCTGGACCTCGGTCAATCCGTTGCCCCGCATACGTTCGATAGCCTGTTGTGCCTGTGACGGTCCGTAATCCGGACGCATGCGGCGCAAACGAGGCGCATATCCGGTCGGACCTTCGCTCGCGGGCAAAGGTGACGACAGAGGCAACAGTCTACGGGCGATCACCGAACCGCTTTCTGTCGGCGGCGTACGATGACGCGGCTCTTCCTGTGCGAAACGTCGCAGCGAGCCGGGCATCAAGCCGCGAGCGACTTCGATACGCTCCCGAGATGCGTCCAGGGCCGCTTCGGCTTCCGGTCCCAATGGATTACCGGTCAGGCTGGTATCGAGCAACAGCGTATCGCGCGCCAGCAACGTCTGCGGTAACGAGGTGAGCTGACTGTCGCGGAGATCCAGCCAGGTCAACCCGGGCAAGTCATCGGCCCCGGCAGGCCACTCGCTCAGGGCTGTAGCACTCAGGTCCAGTGCCTTCAGGCGAGTCATGCCGCGTACGTCGATCCGGGTCAGCGGATTGTTGTGCAGGTTCAGGCTTTCGAGTGCTGGCAGGGAGCTTGCATCCAGCGGCAACTCGCTCAAGCCACAGCGGCTCAGGTCGAGTGTATCGACGTTGCGAAAGGTCTGGAGAAAACCGCGCAACTGTTCGACCGGTGCCTGCAATCCTGCCAGATACAGGCTTTTGACATGAGTGAATCCTTCGGGGGAGAGGCTCGGCAGCGTCTCGACGGGGGAGCCGAAAATGTCCAGCACCGACGCATCGTTGGGCAGGCTGACATAGAGGTTGAAAAACACGCTTTCAGTGCGTGCGCCATAACGCTGGAACAACCCCCCGCGCCAACTGTTTTTCAAGGACTCGACGACTGCCTTACGTGCGGCGCCACCGTTGAACACGGTCGGATCAGGACCGACCCACTCCTGGAGCCGGTCGAGTTCACTGAACTGCTCGCTCAGGGTTTCGATAGCCGCGAAGCGACTGCCGTGGTCTGGCCATTGAGCCTTGAAACCCTCACTCAAGACATCGAAAAGACTTGGCTCCATGCCAACAAATCGCTTGAGTTCACCGCGACAGTAGTCGGCGACCATTTCGTCCAGGTCAATCAGGTGTCGTGGCTGAACGCGGATGAATTCGTAGATCGGCTTGAACACCGGACGCGTGAATTTCGACCAGTCCAGTGACAGACCGGACAACAGGCGTTGATGGCCTTCGTAAATCTCGACCGGCAGGTTATTGATCGACGTCGATCGCAGGTTCAGGCGCTCCAGTCGCGGCAAATCCAGAACACCACTCGGCCACTGGTACATTTGTGGACTGACGACTTCCAGTCTGCGCAACTGCCGCATGCCACTGACATCCAGTTTGGTGGGCACAACCGGATTCATCCCGCTGCCAGAACAGTGCAACTCAAGCTCTTCAAGGCGAACCAGCTCCCGTATGCGAGTAGACACTTGCCCGGTAAGCGGTGTCGAAAGTTTCAGACGGGTCATGTGCCGCAGCGTTTTCAGGGACGCAACCACTTTGTCGAATTCCGCAACGCTTGAACTCAGCGTCAGCTTCTCGACGTTGGGAAACGTTGCAAGCAGGTCGCCGACCACCGGTGTGTGCAGTGTCAGTTCCCGGACGTGAGCGAAGTTGGCGCTCAAAGGGGGCAACGCCGCATCACTGATGATGGTCAGTCGCGCCGCTTGCGCAGTCTGCTCAGCCAGCGGCGCGTTACGCCAACAATCCTTGATGCCCTCGACCGCACGGGTGGCGATGTCGCGAGTCAACTGCGGGTGCAGATCACGCGACATCAGCCACTGGTCGAGCGTCGTTTCCAGCTCCCGCCATTCACTCATACGGTTGTTGAGCAGATGAAAAATCTGTTGGTCGGTCTTGCCCAGGCGCCACTGCTCAAGAATGAAGCCGCGAGCCTGGGCGTCCGTCAGTCCCGGATAGACATTCTGCACGTGCCCCGTCAACACAGAATCCGGTCCCGGCCCATCACCGCTGGCCGGATAACCGACCAATCCGGAGGCGATGCGCTGCGGAGGCTTGAACCACGGCGCGGAATCCGGCTGAAACAGGCGCGCGCTTTCAATGCGATGTTCGAGTGCATAGTCAGTGATCGCCTTTCGCAGCTCACCGCTTTGCCCCACATGCGGCAGCCTGATCGAACGCCGAGCTTCATCGGGCAAGGCATGCATCAGCGAAGCATAAAAATTGTCCCCCTTGGCGGGCACACTGTTGAGCGATTCGCCGCGGTCATTGAAGGCCTGCCAGGCATCACCGTTCCTGACCAGGAATTTGCGATGCAATGCGGTTTCGCTGCCGATGGCATCCTTCAGCGCTCCTTCGATGCTGCCCTGGCGCAGCTCCAGACGCACAGTGTCCGGCCAGCCCGGCAACTGGCTCAACGTGCGCAGGGCCAGTCTGGCACTGTCGTCCGTCGCCATGGTTTCGCTGTGCAACCCTGCCAGGGCCCGGGTCAGGCGGCTTTCTCCTGCGTACCAATGGCTCAGTTCCTGCAGGTGCAACGGGACTCGTGTAGAGCTATCCAGCCGTGCGAGTTCTTCGGCGTCGGCCTGGCGCAGTACGGCCTGCGCTGCCCGCTCGGTCAGAGCCGGACGGGCTCGTTGCAGTTTTGCCACCCTGGGCGCCACCGGTTCAAGGCCGCGAACAAGACTCTCAAACAACACCGGCTTGTGCGCATCGATGTAGTCGGCCATCTGTCGGGCGAGTTCCTGCGGTCTCATGGCCTCAACCCGCGCGGCCTCACCACCGAGCAAGCGAACGATTTCGGCTTCATCCAGCGCTGCCAGAATTCGCGCAGGCAATGCACCGTTGAGCACGTCGGTGCGACTGATCCGGATCGGCGCCTTGCCTCCCCGTCTTACCCCGTAACGACGCACCGCCCCTGAAAGGTCGGGCGTTTCGTAGACGTTCAGTTGCCGTCCCCATGGCCAGCGTGGCATGTCGGGCAGCAACGGCAACACATGCAGATAACGACTGTCGACAGGTTGCGTGCCGCCAATCTGCTCGGCAATCAGTGCGGCATCCTGCTCGGCGCTGAACAGACGCAGGGCGTCCGCCAGTTCCGGGGGTGGCAAGGCATTGTCCAGGTGCATCTTGCGCAAGGCTCCATCGCTGACACCGGCGATATCGGCCAGGGTCAGCAACTGCTCGTCAGCGAAAGCGTCTACGCTGTTGCCAATACGCCGTAGCAGAGTCAGTCGATCCCAGTTCTGCGGGCGTTCGAGTGTGTGTCGCCAGGCGCCCGCGCCGTTGTGTGTCAGCGGCGGCTGAAAAGCCTGCGGATCGCCGGGGTGATTGATGCGCCATGCCTTGAGCGACTCGTCATAAGTCTGTCGGTACGTCTTGCCTTCAAGTCGAATGTAGTGATCTTGCCCGACCTGGTACTGCCCCAGCGCGTTCGGCGCTGCACGTGAATCCAGCGTGACCGGGCTTTCGTAACCACTCAGATCAGGCTTCCATAAACGGGTGGCACCGTCGGGCATCTGCACCTGATGCAGGTTCTCGATGACCGGTACCGGTCTGGCAGCCGTCAGCCGAGCCAGGCCTTTGCCGGCACCCGCCATCAAGGCAATCATCGCGAGGTTCTGCGCAACATCGATCAGGTGCGCCTTGGCCGCCTTGTGATCCCCCTCACTCCACTCGATGGCACCTTCAAAGGTTTCTTCGAGCAGTTGCCCGGCCATCACCACCATCATCACTTCACCCAGCACCGGCACGAACATCGAAACGCCGGTCAGCAACAGCATGCCGATGTTCAGCAGCACGGCGAACTTTTCCGAGCGCACTCTGGCATCGACATCCGCCGTGGGTACCGCATGGCTGCGAGCATCGGCAATCAAGCGGTCGCGATGCTGGTCGAACAGGTAGTTCCACAGATCGACATTATCCGCCCAGATCCCGTGGCCTTTGCGGGACAGGTCCACCGGATTCAGATACGGATCCGCATTCGGCACCTGCGCGACCGGAGGCGCCGGCGGCAATTCGCGAATACCGAAAAACAGCCCGTTAATCGGTTTGAGGGCCTTGAAAATCTCATTGAACAACGGAGCGTAGGGCTCCAGTTTCTCTTCGAATGTCCGGTCGGGCGTGTCGTCGGTGAACTGACTGAAAAAGTATGGCCGCTCAGCATAGGCGACGAACTGGCTGAAAAAGCGCTGGTAGGCATTCGGCTCTGCCGGATGAGCCTGACTGGCATCACGCGCGGTGAAGCGCTGCTTGAACATCGCCTCTATTTCCCGGCCCTTGTAGCGCTTGAGCGGGTGGAAAGGGTCGCCCGGGATATAGAGGATCGAGTCGTCGCTGTTGCGGTATTTTTCGCAGATCGCGAACAGCACGCAGCCGGTCATGCGTCGGCCCATCAGGCCCAGATCACGAAACCATATCTGCCGATGCCCCTGACGAGGCGCCAGCTCGCCATTGAGGACCGAGCGAATCGACGCGTAGTCTTCACGCCCGATGTCGCCCTTGACCAGGGCCAGCTCGGCAGCCGCACGCAGGGCGGTCTTGTGCGCGTCGATGAATTTGTCGCGCAGCACATGTTCGGCCACTGCGTCTTTGGGGTGCAGGAAGTCCTTGAGATACGCCTGATACTTTGCCCCGATGTCCAGCGAACGGCACAGGCCGGTGAACTGTTCGACCGTCAGACGGGTACTCAACGGTTCCAGGGCTTCTGGCGTCGAGGTTTCGAGGTAAAATCCCGATGTGTGATGAAAGACCCCGCTTTTACATTCACGGGCTTCGAAGTTATGCAGGGCTGCCTGTAGCAAGGGCAGCTTCAGGACTTCGAAAAAATCGATGTCGATGGCAAGAATCCCCATCTCCACCGGTTTGTTCAGGACCAGCCAGGTCTTGTTGACGTCCAGAGTCAAGTTGAAACGGTCCTTGAGCGCCTGGGACAGCAATGGCGCGGCGAAGCTGTCGATGTCCTGAAAGGTCGACATGGCCTTGTCCAGGCGCGACTGGGTGGCGAGGCTGTCGGCCGCAGCATCACCCACGGCCTTGCGTTGCGAGCGGGATGCGCGCCTGTACCAGTCCGGCGGGGCGGAGTCGGCATTCTTCAATGCCTCGCGCTGGCGCATGGGAGCTTTGACCAGCCACTCGGGGCTGGACTGCTGAAGCCAGTCGGCGTGCAGGCTTTGCGTCACGACCGGACCCGGCGGCGCAACGGTGTCCGGGGAAGGTAAAACGGCAGGGATTTCGGACATGGGTTCACTCCTTGAAATGGAGCGAAAGCAGACCATGGAGAACCGCCGTGACTGAGGTACATATGTCTTGCCGCACGGCGTCTTGTCAGCGGAAATTTCAGGCTCGAGCGGCGCTTTCATTCCCGCACAAAGGGGCTAATATTCGAACGCCCCGCCTTGAATTTCCAGGAACCCGGTCATGCGTTTATCCGAATTCATCAGGCAACACGCGGATCACATCGTCGAGGAATGGGAACAGTTCGCCAGGACCATCACTCCGGCAGCCGACACCCTGGACCAGGCGGCGCTGCGTGATCATGCCCGGGCCATTCTGTTGGCCGCCGCCCGCGACATGGACACCGCACAGACCGCCAGCGAGCAAATCGCCAAGGCCAAGGGCGAAGGCCCGGAGAAAACCCCGAGCCTGGACGAGGCCGGCGCCAGTCACGGTGAGTTGCGCCATACCGTGGGCTTCGACCTGGTGCAGATGACTTCGGAATTCCGTCACCTGCGCGCCTGCGTGATCCGCTTGTGGGTCGGCACGTTGCAGTCGCCGGACATGGCGTACTTCCAGGACATGATCCGTTTCAACGAAGCCATCGACGAAGCCCTCGCCGAATCGACCGCCGCCTACGCCGAGCAGGTCAATCGCTCCCGCGACATTTTCCTCGCCATCCTCGGCCATGACCTGCGCGCACCGCTGCAAGCGGTCAGCATGTCGACCGAACTGCTGATGCGCAAAACCACCCTGGAAGGCGATGCGCTGACCTGCGCATTGAATATCAAACACGGGGCGCGGCACATGGCGGCCATGGTCAGCGATCTGCTGGAACTGGTACGCAGCCGTCTGGGCAAGAGCCTGCCCATCGAACCGGCGCCGATGGATCTGGCCGACACGGTGCGGGCGGCCATCGCCGAAGCCTGCGCCGGCAATCCCGAATGCGATCCGACCCTGAAGATCGACGGCGATACCCGAGGTGTCTGGGATGCCGGGCGGCTGGATCAGCTGCTGCAGAATCTGATCGGCAATGCCTTGCAGCATGGTTCGAATCCGCGGGAAGTGATTGTGACCCTGCGCGGCGAGAACGACGCGGTGCATCTGTCGGTGCACAACTATGGCGAGCCGATCCCGGATGAAGCCATCGGCACGATTTTCGATCCATTGGTGCGCAGCGCCGACGAAGAACTCGGCCAACCATCGACCAGCCTTGGCCTGGGGCTGTTCATCGTCAAGGAAGTGGTGACCGCCCACGGCGGGACGATCGAAGTCAGCTCAAGCGAAACCGAAGGGACGCTGTTCAGCGTGATGCTGCCAAGAAGGAGCTGAAGCGGTCACTCGACCACCAGCCGCCCCAACCGTTGACGCAGCATGCGGTTCTCGGCCCGCAGTTCCTTCACCTCTTCCAGCAGGTCCAGCGCCAGGGCGACGCCTTCCCATTCCAGCTCCAGGTCGCGCCGCAGCTTGGCGGCGCGTTTGGCCAGTGCCAGTTCGTAGTCGGTGAAGCGCCATTCCCGGGGCTGCGCGCCCTGAGGTTCGAGGATGCCGTGTTCGACGATTTCGATCACGTAGACGTCCGACAGATCGGCCGCCTCACAGAATTCTGCCATGTCCAGTTGAACGATCAGGGGGCTGCTCATGATGGGCTACTCCGTCGTCAGTATCAGAAGTTCTCTCGCGGATTGAAGGCGGCCTTCTTCGCCAGTTCCTGCCACAGCGCCTTGACGTCATCGCCGGCGGCTTTCGGCATCACGGCCTTGAGCTGGACGAACAGGTAACCGCGTTCGCCGGCCTTGTTCTGCAGACCGTGGCCCTTGGCGCGCATGCGCTGGCCGTTCTGGCTGCCGGCCGGCACCTTGAGGTTGATCTTGCCGGTCAGGGTCGGCACGGCCACTTCGGTGCCCAGCGCCAGTTCCCACGGAGCCAGCGGCAAAGTGATGATCAGGTTTTCGCCTTCGACATCGAATTTCGGGTGCGGCGCGAAACGAATCGTCAGGTACAGATCGCCATTGGCGCCGCCACCGATGCCCGGTGCGCCCTGGCCCTTGAGGCGGATGCGCTCGCCGTCGGTCACGCCCGCCGGGATCTTCACGTTCAGGCTCTTGCTGGTGTTGCTGACGTGCTGGCCGCTGGCGTTGTATTGCGGTACCTGGAAGCTGATCTTTTTCGATTCGTTCGACAGGGTTTCTTCCAGGAAAATCGGCAGTTCCAGTTCCACGTCTTGCCCTCGGCGCCCGGCGCTGCGGGATTGCCGGCCAGCGCCGCCACCGAAACCGGGGCCGCGATTGCCAAAGATCGAACTGAAGAAGTCCGAGAAATCACCCGTTTCGCCACCGCCGCCACCAAAGCCGCCACGGCTCTGCCAGCCCGGTGGGCCCTGGAACGGCTGACCGTGCTGGCCGTAGCGACGCAGGTCGTCGTATTCGGCGCGCTTGTCGGCGCTTTTCAGCGCTTCATAGGCTTCCGAGGCGTCCTTGAACTTGGCCTCGGCGTCTTTTTCCTTGCTGACATCGGGGTGGTATTTGCGCGCCAGCTTGCGATAGGCAGCCTTGATTGCCTTGTCGTCAGCCGTCGGCTCCACGCCGAGTATCTTGTAATAGTCTTTGAAGTCCATCGAAGGAATCACCATCCGTTATCGATTTCGCGCCGTTGCCAGCATGCGCCGATTCGCGCAAGGCCGGTTGACCGATCTCAAGGTTGTGACCGGGTGGCGCAGCAGAAGTTTATCGGCAGTGGACGGCGGTTCTTGCGACCGCCGGTATGTCTGCCGGCCCATGCCAGCAAGTTTGGGGCAAAGCGCCGACTTTCAAGCAAGCTTAGACGCGAAATAGCGGATGACCGGCCTTCGAATCTGTCGCGCACTGACATACACTGCGCGGCCGTTTTTTTGACCGGAACCGAAAGACATGAAAGACGCCTCTCCAGCCCGTGCCTGCGGCATCGACTTTGGCACGTCCAACTCCACCGTCGGCTGGCTGCGCCCCGGCATGGAAACGATGATCGCGCTGGAAGACGACAAGATCACCCTGCCGTCGGTGGTCTTCTTCAACATCGAGGAACGCCGCCCGGTCTACGGTCGCCTGGCGCTGCACGAATACCTGGAAGGCTACGAAGGCCGGCTGATGCGCTCGCTCAAGAGCCTGCTCGGTTCCAAGTTGATCAAGCACGACACCAGCGTCCTCGGCACCGCGATGCCGTTCAAGGACCTGCTCGGGCTGTTCATCGGCCAGCTCAAGAGCCGTGCCGAAGCCGCCGCCGGTCGTGAGTTCGAGCAGGTGGTGCTGGGCCGTCCGGTGTTCTTCGTCGACGACGATCCGCTGGCCGACCAGGAAGCCGAAGACACCCTGGTGGAAGTGGCGCGCAAGCTCGGCTTCAAGGACGTTTCGTTCCAGTACGAGCCGATCGCTGCGGCCTTCGACTACGAGTCGACCATCGAAAAGGAAGAGCTGGTACTGATCGTCGACATCGGCGGTGGTACGTCGGACTTCTCGCTGGTGCGCCTGTCGCCAGAGCGTCGGGGCATGGATAACCGTCACGACGACATTCTCGCCACCGGCGGCGTGCACATCGGCGGGACCGACTTCGACAAGCAACTGAGCCTGCAGGGCCTGATGCCGCTGTTCGGCTACGGCAGCCGCATGAAGAGCGGCGCATTCATGCCGACCAGCCACCACATGAACCTGGCGACCTGGCACACCATCAACTCGGTGTATTCGCAGAAATCGACCCTGGCTCTGGGCAGCATGCGTTACGACATCGAGGACACCGGCGGCATCGACCGTCTGTTCAAGCTGATCGAACAGCGCGCCGGGCACTGGCTGGCGATGGAAGTGGAAGAAACCAAGATTCATCTGACCCACAACGACAGCCGTCACGTGCCGCTGGACCGGATCGAATCCGGGCTGAACGTGGAGTTGACCCGCGCCCTGTTCGAATCAGCCATCGAGTCGCAGCTTGAGCGCGTGCGTGGCAGCGTCACGCAATTGCTGGCGGACGCCAATGTGGCGGTGGGTCAGGTCGATACGGTGTTCTTCACCGGCGGTTCCAGCGGCATCCCGGCGCTGCGCAACAGCGTTTCGGCGATGCTGCCGAATGCGCGGCATGTGGAAGGAAATATCTTTGGCAGCATTGGTAGCGGACTGGCGATTGAGGCCATGAAGCGTTATGGCGTTTAACGGCAGCTTCAAGTTGCAAGCTTCAAGCTACAAGTAAAAGCAAAGGCAAGAGCGGCCACCGCTCTTGCCTTTTTCTTGCAGCTTGCCGCTCGAAACTCGCAGCTGCTTCTAAACCATCCCGCCCAGCTTCAACTCACTCTTCAGATACGCGTAATAAATCGGCCCCGCCACCACCCCCGGCAGGCCGAACGCGGCCTCGAACACAAGCATCGCCAGCAGCAACTCCCAGGACTTGGCACTGATCTGCCCGCCGACAATGCGCGCGTTGAGAAAGTATTCGAGTTTGTGGATAAAGATCAGGTAACCCAGCGCGGCAACCGCCACCCAGATCGACAGCGACAGGCCGACGATGGTGATCAGCGTGTTCGACATCAGGTTGCCGATCACCGGCAACAGACCGAGCAGGAACGTCAGCACGATCAGGGTCTTGGTCAACGGCAGCTTGATCCCGAACAGCGGCAGGATCACCGCCAGGAAGATCCCGGTGAAGAAGGTGTTGAGCAGGGAAATCTTGATCTGCGCGAAGACAATGTTGCGGAACGCCTGAACCAGCAGGTGCAGACGGTCGAACAGTGCGGCCGCCAGCGGCTTGCGCTTGGTGACATCCGGCACGCGCTGCAGGGCGATGATTGCGCCGAGCACCATGCCGATCAGCAGGGTCACGAACATGTGCGCCGCGTCCTTGCCCACCAGTTGCAGCTCGGACAGGTGCTTGCTCGCCCATTCACCGATGGCCACACGGAATTCGGCGGCGCTGGCGGGCAGGTAGCTGTCGAGGAACGGCGGCAGTTGCCCGCGCGCACGGTCGACCACACCCATGAATTTGTCGAGGGAAGCCCCGGGATTTTCCGCCTCGTGCAGCAGGAAACTGATGGCCCCGGCAAAGATCAGCGCCAGCACACTCACCACCAGCGTGCCCAGCAACGCCACCGCCAGCCAGCGCGCGCGGCGGCCTTCGATCAGCCGTTGCAGTTGCGGAGTGAGCATGTTGACCAGCTCGAACACCAGCAGACCGGCCAGCAGACTGGGCAACAAACGCAGCGGCAGTACCAGCAGCAATCCGCCGAAAATGATGATGCAACTGACCCAGAACACAACATGACGCTCAGAAAACGTTGGCATACAGCCTCAAAACGAACGGCGTAAAAGGATTGGCAGTCTGCCAGCGATCCTTGGGGAGCACTAGGGATATGCGGTGTTTGTGGGTTTGGGGATTGGCTTGATAACCAGCCCTCACCCTAGCCCTCTCCCGGAGGGAGAGGGAACCAATTGCGGGATGCTCGGAAAATCCGGCGACCTGAAAGTACTGTATCGAATCCATAATCGACCGGATGTTTCAGGTCGAAGAATGTCTGGAGACAACGCGGTCAGTCCCCTCTCCCCCTGGGAGAGGGTTAGGGTGAGGGCCGGTTCGCGAGTCGAACCCATCCCGTCGAATCCACCTCATTTCTTCTTCAGGCAATCACTCATGAACGCCTTGCGCGCATCACCGGTCAGGGCCTTGGTTTTGGCGTCGGCATTACAGGTCTTCATCTTTTCCTGCTGCGGGGTCAGGGTCTTGGCGTCATTGGCCGCCGGCGCTGCCTTCAGGCAAGTGCTCATGAAGGCCTTGCGCTCGTCGCCCTTCAGGCTCTTGGCCGTGGCGTCGGCGTTGCAGGTGGTCATCTTGTTCTGTTGGGCCGTGGCGGCGAAACCCTGGGAGCACAGCAGCAGACCGATCATCAACAAAGGGACACGCAGCATCTTCATGGAGTTTTCTCCTTGTCGCCGCATCGATGGATACGGCCTCCGGCTGAGTGTAGTCAAAGCTTGTTACACCTTCCTGCTCTCCAGGTGACTGCGCCGGTATTGTTCCGGTGTACATCCGGCCTGACGGGCGAACATGGCGATGAACGCCGAGCCGCTGCTGTAACCAAGATCGAAGGCGATTTCCTGCACGCTGCGCGAACTTTCCAGTGCCTCGATGGCGGCGAGATAGCGCAGCCGCTGGCGCCACTCGCCGAAACTCATCCCCAGCTCCCGCACAAACTGCCGGGCCAGGGTGCGTTCGCTGACATGCACCTGCGCCGCCCAGTGCGCCAGCGGCTCGTTGTTGCCGGGCTCGGCCTGCAGGGTTTCGAGAATGGTCAGCAGCCCGGGACTGCTGGCATAGGGCAGATAACATTGATGAACCGGCGCCTGGCGCAGTTGATCCACCAGCACTTGGGCCAGACGCTGGTCGGCGTCGAACGCGGGGATCTTCACATCCCGGGCGGCGAAGTCCTTGAGGATGGCCTTGAGAATATCGCTGATCGCCAGCGTGCAAGCCTGCGCCGGCAAATCCGCGCAAACCTCGGGCGCCAGGCACACTGCCCGATAATTCACCGGCTGATGGCTGTAGAAACTGTGCTCGACCTGCGGTGGCACCCATACCGCGTATTGCGGCGGCGACATGAAGCGGCTGCCGTCGACATCCATGTGCAGCACGCCGTGGGCCGCGTACTCCAGCGTGCCCCACGGGTGGCGGTGCGGCGCGGCGTATTCGTGGGCGTTGAAGTCGGCGTAGCGGAAGTACACCGCCGACGGCAGTTCGCTGAAATCCAGCAGATCGATGTGTTTACTGTTCATGCTGTCCGGAATCAGAGGCAGGTTGTCCGGTTCGCAGTATAGGCCTGCATCCAGACAGGGGATAATCACCGTTCATCAACGTACTGGTTTCTCCTCCCATGCAATACGCGTTTCCCCTGCTGGCGATTTTCATCTGGGCCGGCAACACCGTGATCAACAAGCTGGCCGTCGGGGCGATCTTTCCCGCCGAAATCGGCTTCTACCGCTGGCTGCTCGCCGGCCTGCTGTTCACCCCGTTCATGCTCAAGAAGGTAATTGAACACTGGCCACAGATCCGCCCGAACCTGGGCAAGATTTTCATCCTCGGCGTGCTGGGCATGGCGGTCTATCAGAGCCTGGCCTACTTCGCCGCGACCATGACCAGCGCCACCAACATGGGCATCATCCTGTCGCTGATGCCGTTGATGTCGCTGGCCATGGCAATCATCAGCCTAGGCCAGCGCCTGACCGCCGGCGCGCTGGTCGGTGCGGTGCTGTCGTTCGCCGGGGTGCTGGTGGTGGTGTCGTCCGGCAGCCTCGGCGCGCTGCTGCAACACGGGGTAAACCTGGGTGACGCGATGATGCTGATCGCCACCCTCGCCTACGCGATCTACAGCACCCTGCTGAAAAAATGGCAGCTGCGCCTGCCGCCGCTGGTGTTGCTGTACCTGCAGGTGCTGGTGGCGGTGGTGGTGCTGTTCCCGCTGTACGCCATGTCGCCGAAGACCGGCCTGACCCTGCAGAACATTCCGCTGGTGCTGTATGCGTGCCTGCTGGCCTCGATGCTTGCGCCGCTGGCGTGGATGCAGGCCGTGCAGCGTCTGGGGCCGAGCCGGACCACGCTGTTCTTCAACCTGCTGCCGTTGATCACCGCGCTGATTGCAGCGGTGGTGCTGAAGGAACAACTGGCGATGTATCACCTGGTCGGTGGCTTGCTGACGCTGGGCGGGGTGATTCTTTCCGAGCGCTGGACCACAGTTCTCGGTCGCTCCCGCACTCCAAGCGCCGCCTAGACCCCGGCGGCCTTCAACCGCGCCGCATGCTCGACAAACAGCCGCACCGGATCCGCGCCTTTGCCGACCAGTCCCAGTGACTGGTTGACGATGTCGAAGTGATCCATCGGGTAATCATCGCCGATGACCGTGCCCAAGTGCGAGCTGAAGCGTCCGACCATGCCGTCGCACTGCCCCGGCTCGCGCACGAAGGTTTTGGCGAACAACCGACAGCTGCGGTTGGTGCCGTCGAACAGGTTGCCGCCACGGTCGGTCTTGCCCGGCTGCAAGGTGCCGGACCACGAGTAATAGCGCACGCCGTTGACCTCTTCCGGCCCGTGCCCGCCCCACGTTTCCGGCAGGCCCTGTGGATAACGCTGGTTGAACAGCGCCACGCCCTCAGTGGTCAGGGAGTTGTGCGAGGCGTGGATATCCACCGGCAGTTTCGGCCCGTGATAGCCGGTTTCCAGCAGCGCCATCAGCCAGCCGACAAAACGCAACAGCGCCTCGAGGATTCGGCCCTTGGCGCTGTCCGCCGGATAATGCTTCGCCAGATAGTCGGCCAGTTCCGAACCATGATTGGGCCCGGCCACCGAAGTCACCGAGGCCACCAGATCCGGGCGTTTGGCCGCCGCATAACGCGCCGTCAACGAGCCCTGGCTATGGCCGAACAGATTGACCCTGGCTGCACCGGTCTCGCGCAGAATTTCATCGATGCGCGTCAGCAACTGCTCGCCGCGCACTTCGGTGGAATTGAGCGGCGACACCTGCACCGCAATCACCGTCGCCCCACCCCGACGCAACGCTTTGATGATCCCGTACCAGTACGGGTACAGCACCAGACGGATGAAACCGAGCATTCCCGGCACCAGCACCAGTGGATAACGTGTGGCCGATTCCTGCGACATGGGCAGACATCCCTGTGGTCGGTGGGTGGATGCATGACGTGCAAAACGCCCGCCAAGCATCCTCCTCGATGATGACAAGTCCACGACCAGCCTACTTCAGCCCCACCACCCCCGCCACAATCAGCCCTACCGACAACAATTTCACCAGCGTCAGACTCTCGCCCAGCAGCGCGAAACCGAGAAACACCGTGCCGAGCGAACCGATGGCAGTCCAGATCGGGTAGGCGACGCTCACCGGCAGCTCGCGCATGGCCAGGGTCAGGAAATAAACCCCACCCACCGCCGCAACCACGGTGATCAGCGACGGCCACAGCCGGGTGAAACCTTCGGCGTATTTCATGCCCATGGCGAAGGTGACTTCGAACCCGGCCGCGATCAGCAGAAACAGCCAGGCCACCTAGAACTCCCGGGCCAGGTCGAGCAAACGCTGCTCGGCCTCGGCCACCGACACCGCGAAAGTGCGCTCGGCGGATTCTTCGCCCTCGGCCGCGACCACCGTGACGTCGTTGATGCCAATGAACCCCAGCGCCGTGCGCAGCCACGGGTCGGCGTGGTTCAGCGCCTCCAGTTCACCGCCCGGGCCGAAACCGAAACCGCCGCGCGTGGTGACGATCAGCGCTTTCTTGCCGCGCAACAGCGGCGTGTACTGGGCGATGCCGTTGTCCAAAGTGTGGTCGAAGGTCAGGCCCAGACGCACGATCTGATCGACCCAGGCCTTGAGGCCGCTGGGCACGTTGAAGTTGTACATCGGCGTGGAAATCAGCAGCAGGTCGTGATCGAACAACTCGCCCACCAGTTGATCGCTGAGGGCCAGATCGGCCTGCATCGACAGCGGCCGGGCCTCGGGCTCCGGGTGAAAAGCTGCTGCAACAAACGCCTCGTTGACCGCCGGAATCAGTGCCCTGCCCACTTCGCGGCGAGTGACTTGCGCCTGTGGATGACGGACTTGCCAGGCACTGAGAAAACTTTCCGCCAGGCGCCGCGAATGGGAACGCTCACCGCGTGGGCTGGCATGGATCGCAAGAATCTTGCTCATCTGAAACTCCTTGGGACTAGACTTGAGTGACTGTGTGGCGCCAGATTGCAGGCATCACCTCTTCACCTCAAATGAGCAAAAATCAGTCTGGATGAATTGATTTCATCCGTGGAGTTTTCCATGTTCGCTTCACTGCCACTGACCGCCCTGCGCGCCTTTGAATCCGCTTCACGCCTGTTGAGCTTCAAGGCGGCCGCCGAAGAACTGGCGGTGACGCCGACGGCGATTTCTCATCAGATTCGTTCGCTGGAAGACTGGCTCGGCGTGGCGCTGTTCGAACGCCTGCCGCGCCAGGTACGCCTGACCGAGGGCGGCGAGCGGCTGTTCCGCAGCCTGCACGGCGCATTTCTGGAGGTGGCACAAAGCGTCGACACCCTGCGCCCGCAACGCAGCGGCAGCAGCCTGACGCTGTCGACCACCGCCGCGTTCGCCGCGCTGTGGCTGGTGCCGCGCCTGGGGCGGTTTTACGCGAAGCATCCGAACATCAATGTGCGGCTGGACACCCATTGCGAAGTGATCGACCTGCATCAGGACGCCAGCGTCGATCTGGTGCTGCGCTACAGCCTCGACGATTACCCGAACCTCTACGGGTTGTGTCTGTTCGATGAATCGTTCGGCGTGTACGGCTCGCCGGAACAAGTGGCGCTGGCCGCCCGTCGCACGCCATCGCTGATCAGCGTGCACTGGCACAACTCGAAGCTGTACGCCCATGGCTGGGAAGCGTGGTGCGGCAGGTCCGGGGAAAACTGGATGAACCAGCACCCGGTGATCCGTGAATACGACGAAGAGCACTACGCCCTGCAAGCCGCCATCGCCGGGCAAGGGCTGGTACTGGCGAGCAATATTCTGGTGTCGGAGAGCGTCGCCAGCGGTTTGCTGGTGCCGTACAAGGGCGAGGTGCAGGTCGATGGCGCG
This sequence comes from Pseudomonas sp. UV AK001, assembly GCF_046097675.1. Classification (NCBI taxonomy): domain Bacteria; kingdom Pseudomonadati; phylum Pseudomonadota; class Gammaproteobacteria; order Pseudomonadales; family Pseudomonadaceae; genus Pseudomonas; species Pseudomonas sp. UV AK001. The sequence goes on along the minus strand of NZ_JBJUVZ010000005.1, from coordinate 254,378 downwards.
GGTTACAGCGCACTGTGCGTGCCGGGGCGCGAGCGGCATCCGCCGGTGCGGGCATTCTTCGCCTGGCTGCAGGAAGAGGCGCAACTGTCCGGACTGACGCCGAGATCCGCGAAAAATACATAAAACTTTTTGCAGCGCGCATCACTCACAACCTGGGTAGCGATCACGTCGGCAGAACGTGGCGCCAATCGGATTAGCCTCCAGGAGACTGAAATGAGTGACCTGCATTTGTCTGATGTTCAAACCCTGCGCGAGCGCGCACGACAACACGTCGAAAACGGCGCGGTGACCGAAAGCTACAGCGCCAATCGAGAAGAAGTGCTGCGTCTGCTCAACGAATCGCTGGCCACGGAACTGGTCTGCGTCTTGCGCTACAAGCGCCACTACTTCATGGCCAACGGCCTGAAAGCCAATGTCGCCGCCGATGAATTTCTCGAGCACGCCACTCAGGAAGCGGCTCACGCCGACCGCCTCGCCGAGCGCATCGTGCAACTGGGCGGCGAGCCCGAGTTCAACCCGGATCTGCTGTCGAAGATGTCCCACGCGCAATACGTGGCGGGCAAAACCCTGAAGGAAATGGTCTATGAAGACCTGGTGGCCGAACGGATTGCCATCGACAGCTATCGCGAGATCATTCAGTACATCGGCGAAAAGGATCCGACCACGCGCCGGATCTTTGAAGACATCCTGGCTCAGGAAGAAGAGCATGCGGATGACATGGCGGACATCCTGAAAGACCTCTGATTCCTCCAGATCCAATCGCGGGCAAGCCCGCTCCCACAGGGTTTTCACTGGACCTGTGGGAGCGGGCTTGCCCGCGATAGCTTTCCGATAAACGCTAAAGAATCATTTGGTGGGTTTGACGGTCACGGGTGCCTTGCCCGCCTTCATCTGCTCCAGCAACGGCGCGCACTGATTAGGTTCACCACCGCTCGGCGCCACCAGCGCCAGCAGCCCTGCCGCCGGTGCAGCGATCACGCCCAGCGCCACCATGCCAGCACCGCGCAGCATCAGCGGCACCGCTTTGACACCGGCATCCGGCTTGATGAACTTGCCGCGCACGTACAACGGCGAGCGCAGGGAAATCAGACGCCAGCCCTTGGATTCCGGTGTCACCGTCAGGTCCAGTTGCTCGGTGGCCATGTTCGCCGTGCCGTCGATGTAGATGATCGCGTTCTCGGTATCGAACACGAACAGCCGCGTGGTCGCCAGGCCGGTCTTGATGTCGAAGTCCGCCGCCGCGCAATTGATCTTCACTTCCTTGTCGCCAAATACCTTGCCGACCACGTAGTTGCCGACGTTGAGGCCCGCCAGTTCCATCAACTCACGGCTGATCGCGCCATCGTTGATCAGCATTTTCAGATTGCCGTTGGCGCCACCCAGCAGCTTGGCGACCGAGTTGCCACGACCGCTGATATCGGCATCGCCGTTGAGCTCGCCGAAGCTGGTTTTCATCGGCTCAAAGGTCGGGAACAGTTGCTTGAGCTTGAACTTGCGCGCGGTCAGTTTCGCCCGGCCTTCCAAAGGTTCGGTGCGGCCGTTCAGGCGGATCTGCGCATCGAGGTTGCCGCCGGCCACGCCGAAGCGCAGCGGTTCCAGGCTCAGTTCGCCGTCGTTGAGTTTGAGGTGGGTATAGAGGTCAGTGAACGGCAGTTTCTCGCTGTGAACGATGCGTTTGCCGGTGAATTCGACGTCGGCGTCCATCGCCCGCCAACGATCGGTCTTGAACTCCTCCACCGGCAGAACCTTGTCCGCCGGTTGCTTGCTCTCGCCACCACGGGCCTTTTGCTTGTCGTTGGAATCCGCGCCGATCAGCGGCGCAAGGTCGGCGAACAGCAGTTGATTGGACAGCAGCGCCCCGCTGAGTTTGGGCCGTGGCTGGCTGGCGACGTAGGCGAGGTCGCCGTGAATGTCACTGCCGCCGATCTTGCCGTTGAACTGCTCGTAGCGGAACTGCGCGCCGTCCGGCTCATGCAGCTTGGCGATCAGATGACCGTCGGTGGAATACGGCGGCGTGTCCGGCAGGGTCACGCCGGTCAGCGGATAGAGATTGCCGAGGCTGGCGCCCGCCAGTTTCAGGCGCAGATCGAGGGCACCGAGGTTCAGCGGATCGGTCAGGGTGCCGGCGAGTTCGATGCTGGTATCGCCGATCTTCGCCTGGGCCTGTAACGGGAACGGTTTGGCTGCGTCCTGCAGGGCCAGCAGGCCGCCGACCTTGCCTTGTCCGGTGAGTTTCTGTCCGTGGTACTGGCCGGTGACTTTCAGTGCAAAAGCGTAATCCTGCGGTGCACCGCCCTTTTCCAGCGCGGTTTTCGCCGCTTTGTCGCCGACGATTTCGCTGAAGGGAATCGGCTTGCCCAGCGGGTCGATCAACAGATCGAGATTGGTCTTGAGGGTCTGGTCGTCCAGGGTGACGTGCCCCTTGTCGAAACCGATGGCGCCGATGTCCACCACCCAGTTCGACGGTTCGGCGTTCGGGTCCTTGGGATCGAATTTGAACGTCCAGTTGGCGCGGCCATCGGCCAGACGCTGCAATTGCGCGTTGGGTTCGGTCAGGTCGATGCGCGGGATCGTCACCCGTTGCGCCAGCAAGGCCAGCGGCGAAATGCGCAACTCGACCTTTTTGAGGGTGACCATCTGCGGCTGCTTCGACCAGTCCGGGTTGCCAAGGGTCAGGTCTTCAGCCACCACATGCGGCCACGGCACCCAGGCGCGCCAGCCGCCCTCGTCCGGCTCACGCTGCCAGACCACGGCGAGGTTGCCGTTGATGGCGAACGCTCGGTGCAGTTCTTCCGAAACTTTGGCGTTGAGCGGCGGTTTGATCCGGTTCCAGTCGAAGAACACGATGATCAGGACCAGCACCGCCAGCAACAGCACGAGGGTGGCGAAGGTCCAGGCGAAGATTTTACGGGTGCGCGTCATGCACAAAACTCCTGAAAACGACTGCGGATCGACGCCGCTGATACAACGGGCCTTGCAAGGCCCTCATGAAGTCTACGACTGACAAACCGCCCGCAGGTTTAATCGAAAGCCCCATCGGGGCCAAAAAACGGTGGCCATTCTGACCGTTCGGTCGAATCGGCGTTACCGGCCCCGCACTTTTGCGGGGCGCAAGTGGGTGGAAAATACCCACCCCAGTGCAAAACCGCCCGCCTGAAACGCCCGACCTAGAGCCTCCCAAGCGAACAATCAATTCTGTTGATTATTACCATTGTGTTTATGAACTTTTATATCGACTTATCGAGAGTAGCATTGGCTTCGTACCCACTTTATCGCCCTCCCAAGGAGCAACCCATCATGAAACGCCAACTTCTGTTCAGTCTTACCCTCTCGATGCTGGCCAGCACCGCTTTCGCTCTGCCAGCCGCCGATCAGGCTACCCCGCAAGTGAAATCCAGCCACTCGGTGTTCAGCCAGACTGTCGCGGCTGACGGTTCGGACCGCACTCCACAAGGCCAGACCCTGGCTGAAAACGGCCGTAACCGCCTGGAAGAAAAAGGCCTGGTTCAAGATGGCTATGACAAAACCCCACAAGGTCAAACCTTAGCCGAAGGTGGCCGTGATCGTCTGGAAGAGAAAGGTCTGGTCCAGGACGGTTACGACAAGACTCCACAAGGTCAGACTCTGGCTTCCGATGGCTACGACAAGACCCCACAAGGTCAGACCCTGGCTTCCGATGGCTACGACAAGACCCCACAAGGCCAGACCCTGGCGTCTGACGGCTACGACAAAACCCCACAAGGTCAAACCCTGGCCGAAGGTGGTGGTGACCGCGTGATCGAACGCAACAGCGCTTTGAGCTAAGCCCGTGGCGGCCTGGAAAAAAAGCCCAATCCCCGGATTGGGCTTTTGACTTTTCAGCAGCCTGTATAAAGAAGTCGAGATTTCCCTGCTCCCTCTCCCCCGCTGCCGTTCGACGCCGACAAAGCCGATTTGCTAGAGTGCGGCGCTTGTCTTGCCTAAGAACACACCCTTGCGATGCTGCCCCGCGCCGAACAGAAACAACAGACCCGCAACGCCCTGATGGACGCTGCCCGCCACTTGATGGAAAGCGGCCGAGGATTCGGCAGCCTGAGCCTGCGTGAAGTGACGAAAACCGCCGGCATCGTGCCCACCGGTTTCTACCGGCATTTCGCCGACATGGACGAACTCGGTCTGGTACTGGTCAGCGAAGTCGGCCAGACCTTCCGCGAAACCATCCGCCTGGTGCGCCACAACGAATTTGTCATGGGCGGCATCATCGATGCCTCGGTGCGGATTTTCCTCGACGTGGTCAGTGCCAACCGTTCGCAATTTCTGTTTCTGGCCCGTGAGCAGTACGGCGGATCGTTGCCGGTACGTCAGGCGATTGGCCGTTTGCGGGAGGACATCAGCTCCGACCTGGCCGCGGATCTGGCCCTGATGCCCAAGCTCCAGCACTTGAATCGTGAAGGCCTGAGCGTGATGGCCGACCTGATCGTCAAATCGGTGTTCGCCACCCTGCCGGACATCATCGACCCGCCCGCCGAAGCCCTGCCCGAGCATCTGACGCCCCAGGCGAAGATCACCCAGCAGTTGCGCTTCATCTTTATCGGGCTCAAGCACTGGCAAGGGCTCGGCAGTACCGAGTGAGAACGCAAAAAATCGCAGCCTGGAGCTGCGATTTTTTTTGCGCCGCAAATTGGTGCATGTAAAAAACTTCATGCACCAAAACACCTCACAATCCTGCAACATCTTGAAACATCCGCTAGTCTCCGACAGGGTTTTCCTACGTCTCGTCCGATTGGCAAGCCCCTTGCTCTAGCCTGAGCATTGTTCTTAGCAGGAAGCTTTCCGATGCTGGTGATTCATCGCAGAATCGACCCCCAACCCGTCTGGGCCGCCGAGTTGCACCTGACCTTCGAAGCCAGGAGCAAAAGCCGTCTGCGCTGTTTCAGTGCCGAAGGCGAAGACGTCGGACTGTTTCTGGAGCGCGGCCAGCCGCCGCTGCATGACGGCGAATGCCTGCAGGCTGAAGATGGCCGGATCGTCCGGGTCTGCGCCCGCCCCGAACAACTGTTGCACGTCACCTGCGCCAACGCCTTCGAACTGACCCGCGCGGCCTATCACCTGGGCAATCGCCACGTAGCGCTGCAAGTCGGCGATGGCTGGTTGCGCCTGCTCGACGATTACGTGCTCAAGGCCATGCTCGAACAGCTCGGCGCGCAGGTGGAATCCATCGAAGCACCGTTCCAGCCGGAACACGGCGCCTACGGTGGCGGCCATCACCATTCGCGGCACGGTGAAGAAGACTTCAACTACGCGCCGAAACTCCACCAGTTCGGCGTCCGTTTGTGAACCCGGCCTGGGCGCTGTTGCGCCTGGCCAGTCCGCAATTGCCGATTGGCGGCTACAGCTATTCCCAGGGCCTGGAAATGGCTGTGGATAACGGCCGAGTGAATAACCCGGACAGCGCCCGGCGCTGGATCAGCGACCAATTGCTGCTCAACCTCGCGCGATTTGAAGCGCCGCTGCTGCTCGCCCATTGCCAGGCGGCGGCGGACGAGCACTGGGATGAATTGCGCAAGCTCTGCGAAAGCCACCGCGCCAGCCGCGAAACCCGCGAGCTGCATCTGGAGAGCCGGCAGATGGGCTACTCGTTGCAGCAATTGCTCAACGGCTTGCCCGAACTCGATCAGGCCGCGCGGGACTTTCTCGAACACTGCGCCGAACCCCATCTGGCCCTGTGCTGGGCGCTGGCCGCACGCGCCTGGCAGATCAGCCCGCAGGACGCCCTCGCCGCCTGGCTGTGGAGCTGGCTGGAAAACCAGCTCGCGGTGCTGATGAAAACCCTGCCGCTGGGCCAGCAAGCCGCCCAGCGCCTGACCAGCGAATTGCTGCCGCTTTTGCAACAGGCCCAGCAGGACGCCACCCGAATCAATCCCGAACACCTCGGCAGCGCCGCGTTCGGTCTGTCCCTGGCGTGCATGGCCCATGAGCGCCAGTACAGCCGCCTGTTCCGTTCCTAGGGCCTTTCAGTCTGGAGAATCACATGAACACACAACCCCTGCGCGTCGGTATCGGCGGCCCGGTCGGTTCCGGCAAAACCGCGTTGACCCTGGCCCTGTGCCTGGCGCTGCGCGAGCGCTACAACCTGGCCGTGGTGACCAACGACATCTACACCCGCGAAGACGCCGACTTTCTGGTGCGCAACGAAGCCCTGGCACCGGAACGCATCATCGGCGTGGAAACCGGCGGCTGCCCGCACACGGCGATTCGCGAAGACGCGTCGATCAACCTCGAAGCGGTGGATCAACTGAACCGGCGCTTTCCGGGGCTGGACCTGATTCTGGTGGAGTCCGGTGGCGACAATCTTTCCGCAACCTTCAGCCCGGAACTGTCCGACCTGACTATCTATGTGATCGACGTTTCGGCCGGCGACAAGCTGCCGCGCAAGGGCGGGCCCGGCATCTGCAAATCCGACCTGCTGGTGATCAACAAGATCGACCTCGCGCCGCTGGTCGGCGCCTCGCTGGAGATGATGAACAGCGACACCCAACGTATGCGCAACGGCAAGCCGTTCGTGTTCAGCAACCAGAAAACCGGTCAGGGCCTGGAAGACATCATTGCCTTCATCGAACGCCAGGGCCTGCTGACCGCAGCCTGATTCACTGATCAACAAGGAAGCTTCTCCATGACACTCAAACGCATTCTTGGCGCCGTCGCACTCTTGCTGACACCGGCACTGGCCTTTGCTCACCCCGGCCATGGCGACTCTGGCCTGGTGGCCGGTATCAGCCACCCGATCGGCGGCCTCGACCATTTGCTGGCCATGGTGGCCGTTGGTTTGTGGGCGGCGCAGCAGCAAGGCGCAGCGCGCTGGGCGCTGCCGTGCACCTTCGTCGGCACCATGCTTATTGGTGGCCTGCTTGGTTTTGAAGGGCTGGAGTTGCCGGCGCTGGAAAGCGGGATTGCCGCGTCGGTGCTGGCGCTGGGCCTGGCGGTGGCGCTGGCCGTGCGTCCGCCGCTGGTGATGGCGGTGGCGGCGACGGCGCTGTTTGCGCTGTTCCATGGCGTGGCCCATGGTCTGGAGCTGCCGGACATGTCGAGCCCGTGGGCGTATGCCGCCGGTTTCGTGGTCGCGACAGCTGCACTGCATGCGGCGGGTTATGCGGTCGTGCGTTTTCTGCCTCAGACTGCCGCGCCGCTGGTGCGACTGGCCGGAGCGGCTTCGGCAGTAACCGGCGCGTGGTTGCTGGCCGGCTGAATGGCACCTCTGATCGTTCCCGCGCATGGCGCGGGAACGATCGATCGCCACTCTCTGCTACCATGTCGCGCAATCGCCCCTGCCGTGACGACGTCCGCCCATGCCCCACGCTTCCCGCTCCACCTCCCTGCCTGAATTGACCACCCTGTTCGGTGAAGTGCAACAGCACTTTCTGGACGTGATCGTGCCCCTTTGGCAAGGACCGGGCTGGAACGCCGACATGGCATTGCCTTACGAGGCACTGGACGCCGCGCATCTGCCGCTGCCACCGCAGCGCTATCGAGCCATGGCCTGCGCACGGCAGCTGTACCTGTTTTCCAGCCTGATCGGGGTTGTGGATAACGCCGAAGTCCGGGCGGCCGCGCTGTTTCGCTCCCTGCAACGGCACTTCCACGATGCCGAGTTCGGCGGCTGGTTTTACAGCATCGACTCGCAGGGCAAACCGCTGGATCAGCGCAAGGACCTCTACACCCACGCTTTCATCCTGTTCGCCTGCGCCCACTATTGGGACAAGTCTCGCGAACCGTTGGTGGAATCGACCCTGAACGCTGCACTGGAAGTCATCGGCCGGCGTTTCGCCACTGGTGACGGCCTCTACGAAGCCTGCCTCGACCGCGACTGGATCACCCTGGAAACCGGCCCGCTGCAAAATCCGCTGATGCACCTGGCCGAAGCATTCCTGGCTACTCTGGCCGTGCGCGAAGATCCCCAGACCCTGCAGGCGCTGAGCGAGTTATGCACAGCCATGCACAAGCACTTCGTCGATCCGCAGGCCGGTGTGCTGATGGAGAAACCGCTGGGGGCTGTGGATAACTGGTATGAGCCGGGCCATCAGTTCGAGTGGTATTTCCTGCTGGAGTCCTCGCCGCTGCTGCGCGGCTCGAAACTGCATGCCGCGCTGGACCGGGCCTTTGCCTTCACCGAGCAGTATGGCGTGGTGCAATCGTCCAGCGCGGTGCGGGCCATGCTCGACCTGAATATGGACGGACGCCCGAAAGATTCGACCCAGCGCATCTGGGCCCAGGCCGAATACCTGCGCGCCCTGACCTTGCGCCCGGACAGCGAAGCCGCCGTGCTGCGCCAGTTGCAGGCGTTGCAGCAGCGCTTCCTGCATGCGGGTGGCTGGCATGAATGCCGCGACGAACAGGGCGAGGTCAGCCGCAAGGACATGCCGTCGACCACGCCGTATCACCTGGCGACCTGCTATCGCGGCCTCGCCGACTATCTGAGCTGACGGCAATGGCGAGGGAGCAAACTCCCTCGCCACACAACATCAGGCAATCCACTTCCTGTCGCCGGTAAAGCTGATGGTCAGCCAGCGTGCCGCGTCCGGTTTGCCCAGCTTCGCGGAAATCTCCTCGCGCAGCACATCCAGCTGGCCGACGCTCTGCAACCGGTAATCCGCCGGCAACACCACATGAATCTCGATGAACCGCGCCCGCCCGTGCTTCTGCACATAGGACACGTAGTCATCGAAACCATGCTCGACCTTCGCCGCCTCCATCACCTCGCGCACCTGCTCATCCAGCGTGTCCGGCGCAATGCCGAGCACGTCACGCAGCGCCGGGCCGAGGATCTTGAACGCCGGCGGCAGCATGGTCAGGGCCAGCACGATCAGGATCAGCGGGTCGACGAACTTCGCCCATTCGCCATAGCCCTGGGACTTGAGCAGCAGCGCCGCCAGGAAACTGATCAACAGGCCCACGGACAGCATCGCGTCCACCAGCCAACTGATGTTGTCGAACTGGATCAAGCTCGACTTGAGCTGGCGATTGCGGTGGCGCACGTAGAAGAAGTAGGCGAACTCGACAACGGTAAACACCGCCGCATAGATAATCACCAGCCCCAGCTCGATTTCACGACCGCCATTGATGATGCCGAACACGCCGTTGAGAAACGCGTAGATCGCAATCAGCAGCAGGAAACTGCCCTCGATCAACAGCACCATCGGCTCCAGATGCCAGAAACCGAACTGGAAGCGCTGGTTGCTTTGCTTGGCGATCAGCTTCGCCGTGATCAGCATCAGGACTTTGATGAACGTGGCAATCAGCGAAAAAAAACCATCGAACAGGATGGACTGGGAACCCGAAACAAAACCGGTGGCGATCCCGGCGATCGACACGGCGAACATCAGAAGGGTCGATTGTTTGAGCAGCGACTGCTCACCTCGGTTACTCACTTTGACTCCTCGAAAAACCTTGATAACCGCTGGGTGCGGTGGGGTTGTTGAGGGATGAGTCTACCTTACTGCCAGATTCTGGCCGATTTGCCCTCTTCGCCAGTCCGCTGGTGAAGAGGGCAAAAACGTATCAAGCCTTGTTGCGCTCGATGGCAAACCCTGCCCAGGTCTGGCTCACCGGCATCAGTTCCAGGCTGTTGATGTTGATGTGCGCCGGCGCATTCAGCACCCAGAAAATCGTTTCGGCGATGTCCTGCGGCTGGATCGGCTCGGCACCGGCGTAGGTCGCGTCGTAACGCGCCTGATCGCCGGCAAAACGCACCAGCGAGAACTCGCTCTCGCACAGCCCCGGCTCGATGTTGCTGACCCGCACGCCGGTGCCCTGCAAATCACAACGCAGGTTCAGCGAGAACTGTTTGACGAACGCCTTGGTCGCGCCATAAACGTGGCTGCCCGGGTACGGGTAGTTGCCGGCGATGGAACCCAGATTGACGATGCCGGCGCCGCGACCATGGGCGATCAGGCGTGGCAGCAACAGGCGAGTGCTGTACATCAGGCCTTTGACGTTGGTGTCGACCATGGTGTCCCAATCATCGAGGTCGCACTTCGGTGCCGGGTCTACACCCAGCGCGAGACCTGCGTTGTTGATCAGGCCGCGCAGCTTGGCGAAGGACGGCGGCAGGTTGGCAATCGCCTCCTCCATCGCCTTGCGATCACGCACGTCCAGCACCAGGCCATGCACTTCGGTCTGCTTCGACAGCTCGGCGCACAGCGCGTTGAGGCGTTCTTCACGACGACCGGTCAGCACCAGTTTCCAGCCGGCCTCGGCAAAACGACGGGCACAGGCTTCACCAAAACCGGACGTCGCGCCGGTGATAAACAGGGTGTTGGACATCGTGTTCTCCTTGCTTCGGCCACCCGGGGCAGCCATTGGAATAGAAAATCAGCAGGCAGCATGCCCGGCCCCGCATTCACGAGCAACCATCGGCTGGCGTGCATTTCTGCTCATTATTTGATCAATGCTCGCAACGCCTTGAGTGGCGTGGCCTGTAGCCACATGCACGCACGTTATCCACAGTCCCTTCCACAGTTTCCGGGGGCAAGTGGAAATGCGCAAAGCCGCGCCACACAAGGCTTTGCGCGGCAAAAGCAAAGTTTTTCGCTTGACCCTGATCCGTCGATTGTGCCGGGCAAGGCATTTTGCACGACCGGCCGGTCACCGCCGTGATTGCGCAGGGCCAGTAATCACGGCCCTTAGCGCAGTCTTTCCAGAGTTTAATCACAGACTTATCCACAGGCTTGCCCACATGCATTCGCCTGTTTTGCCATGGCCATAAAAGGGTTGACAAACGGGTCTCCAGCAACCGGCAAAAACCCTGATCAAAAAACAATCACACGCCTGTAAGCCACGGTTTTAAAGGCTTTCAGCCAGCTACTCCCACGTTATTCACAGCCGGCTCCACAGCAAACGGGGACAAGTCAAAACTGTGGAAAAACAGCCATTTGCAGCGTCTATATGTCGCGCTTTGGCAGGTTGGGGATTTTGTTTTCCACAATTTCGGGAATGGCGTGGATCGTGATGAATTCTGGATACAAAAAAGCCCCGGGACTCGCGTCTCGGGGCTCTTTATCGCTGTGGAAAGCCCGAGAACTCAATGCCCGCCGAGATAGGCGTTACGCACCTCCTCGTTCACCAGCAATTCCTTGCCGGTGCCCGTCAGGCGGATCTCGCCGTTGACCATCACGTAGGCCCGGTCGGAGAGTTTCAACGCATGGTTGGCGTTCTGCTCGACGAGGAAAATGGTCATGCCGGTTTTCGCCAGTTCCCGCAGGGTGGCGAAGATCTGTTTCACCACGATCGGCGCCAGTCCCAGACTCGGCTCATCCAGCAGCAACAGTTTGGGCCGGCTCATCAGGGCCCGGGCGATGGCGAGCATCTGCTGTTCACCGCCGGACATGGTCATCGCCCGCTGGGTGCGACGCTCTTCGAGCCGCGGGAACAGTTCGAACATGCGCTGCATGTCTTCCTTGGCGTACTTGTCGCCAATCGGGATGGTGCCCATCAGCAGGTTTTCCTCGACGGTCATGTCGGGGAATACCCGCCGCCCTTCCGGCGACTGCGCGATGCCGTTGGAGGCGATGTAGTGCGATGACTTGTGAGTGATGTCCACGCCCTGATAGAGGATCTGCCCGCCCGCCGCCCGTGGCTGGCCGAAGATCGACATCAGCAGCGTCGACTTGCCGGCACCGTTGGAGCCGATCAGGCTGACAGTTTCTCCTTCGTTGATCTGCAGCGAGACGCCTTTGAGGGCCTGGATCGGGCCGTAGAACACGTCCAGATCCTTGAGTTCGAGGATGGGTTGCGTCATACGACTTCCTCTTCGTCGGCGCCCAGGTAAGCCGCAATCACCTTCGGATCGTGGCGGATATCGTCCGGACCGCCTTCGGCGATGACGATGCCGTGGTCCAGCACCACGATGTGATCGGAAATGCTCATTACCATGCCCATGTCGTGTTCGATCAGCACCACGGTCAGATCGTGCTCGTCGCGCAGCAGCCGGATCATCGCGCTCAGCGCTTCGGTTTCCTGAGGGTTGAGGCCGGCGGCCGGTTCGTCGAGGCAGATGATCTGCGGCCGCGTACACATGGCCCGGGCGATTTCCAGACGGCGTTGCTGACCGTAGGAAAGCTCACCGGCCAGACGGTTGGCGCAGTCCACCAGATCCACCACTTCCAGCCAGTAGAACGCGCAGTCCAGCGCGTCGCTTTCGGCCTTGCGGTAACCCTTGGTGTTGAGGATGCCGGCCAGCATGTTGCGGTTGACCCACATGTGCTGGGCCACCAGCAGGTTTTCCAGCACCGACATTTCCTTGAACAGGCGAATGTTCTGGAACGTCCGGGCCAGGCCCGCGCGGTTCACCAGGTGGGTGCCGCCGAACATCTTGTAGTACAGGCGACTGGCGAAGTTTTTCGGCGAGACGAAATCGGTCGGCTTGAACGACTCGCCCAGCAGTTTGATGACGTTGGTCTGCTGGCCGCGCACGTTGAGTTCGATCTTGCCGCCGGAGGCTTTGTAGAACCCGGTCAGGCAGTTGAACACCGTGGTCTTGCCGGCGCCGTTGGGGCCGATCAGGGCGAAGATCGAGTTGCGTTTGACCTTCAGGCTGACGTCGCTCAAGGCCTTGATGCCACCGAAGTGCATCATCAGTTTTTCAACAGAGAGTACGACTTCACTCATGGCGCAGTCCTCTCATAGTGAATGGCACCTTTGCGTGGAGTGACCCCGGTACGGCTGATGCGGATCAGCCCGCGCGGTCGCCAGATCATCATCAACACCATCAGGATCCCGAACAGCAGCACACGGTATTCGGCGAAACCGCGCAGCAGTTCCGGGGCGACGGTCAGCACGAATGCCGCAATCACCACACCGATGGTCGAACCCATGCCGCCGAGCACGACGATGGCGAGGATCAGCGCCGATTCGAAGAAGGTGAACGAGGTCGGGTTGACGAAGCCTTGGTAGGTCGCGAAGAACACACCCGCCAGACCGGCGGTAGATGCACCGATGGTGAACGCCGAGAGCTTGACCAGCACGTGGTTGAGACCCATCGAGCGGCAGGCGATTTCGTCTTCACGCAGAGCTTCCCAGGCGCGACCGACCGGCATCTTCACCAGACGATGCTTGATGTACAGCACGGCCAGCACCACCAGGAACAACACCGCATAGATGAAGTAATACTTCACGTCCGGGTTGTAGGCGATGCCGAAGAACTCGTGGAACGGCACCCCGCCATCCTTCGCCCGCTTGCCGAATTCCAGGCCGAAGAACGTCGGCAGTGGCGCCGGCATGCCGTTCGGACCGCCGGTCAGCGATAGCCAGTTGTTGAGGATCAGACGGATGATTTCACCGAAACCGAGGGTCACGATCGCGAGATAGTCACCGTGCAGGCGCAGCACCGGGAAACCGAGGATGCAACCGGCCAGCCCTGCCGTGATTGCCGCCAGCGGCAGCACGGTCCAGAAGCCCAGGCCGAGATACTGATACCCGAGCGCCAGACCGTAGGCGCCGATGGCGTAGAACGCCACGTAACCCAGGTCGAGCAGACCGGCCAGACCGACCACGATGTTCAGCCCCAATCCCAGCAGCACGTAGATCAACCCGAGGATGACCACGCCCAGCAGGTAGGAGTTGGAAACGAACGGCACGGCCACGGCCAGCACGATCAGCAGCGGGATGATCCAGCGCAGCTTGGATTTGTGATCGGCGGGCAGCACATGCACACCGGACCCGGTGCTCTCGAATCCTTCGAGGATTTTCAGGCCCTTGGGGGTTTGCAGGAACAGACTGAGGGCAAAACGGCCGGCCATGACGATGGCAATGATCCACGCCACGCGGGTCGGTTCGAGGTTGAAGCTGTAGCCGTCGAGAACGACGCCGACAATCGGCCCGAACACGATCAGGGCAATCAGACCGGCGAGAATCGCCTCAACCAGGCTTTTTTTGACATCGATGGATTTTGTAGTGGTTGAAGACATCGCTTACACCTTCGACACAAGAGGACGGCCCAGCAGGCCCTGAGGCCGGAAGACCAGAACAAGTACGAGCAGCGAGAAGCTGAACACGTCTTTGTAGTCGGAGTTGACCAGGCCCGAGAACAGCGACTCGGAGATCCCGAGGATGATCCCGCCCAACATGGCGCCAGGCAGCGAGCCGATCCCGCCGAGCACTGCGGCGGTGAACGCCTTGATGCCGATGACGAAGCCTGCGTAGAAGTCGAACGTGCCGTAGTTCATGGTGATCAGCACGCCGGCCAGGGCCGCCATCGCTGCACCGATGATGAACACGTAGGAAATCACGCGGTCGGTGTTGATCCCCAGGATCGAGGCCATCTTGCGGTCTTGCTGGGTCGCGCGGCACATGCGGCCGAGCTTGGTGTACTTGATCACATAGGTCAGCAGGCCCATCCCGACGAACGCCGCGACGAGAATGAAGATCTTGGTGTAGGTCAGCTGGACGAAGCCCGAACCGACGTCGATGCGCCACGCACCGGTGAGCAGCGTCGGAACACCCTGTTGACGGGCGCCCTGGCTGATCTGGGCATAGTTTTGCAGGATCAGGGAGATACCGATGGCGCTGATCAGCGGAGCCAGTCGGGTGGAGTTGCGCAGTGGTTTGTAGGCGATGCGTTCGATGACCCAGCCATACACCCCCGTGACGACGATGGTGAAGACCAGTGTGCCGAGCATCAGCAGCGGGAAGGATTCGATACCGAAGTAAGCCAGCAGAGCCAGACTGATTGCCGCGAGGTAAGCGGAAATCATGTAAACCTCGCCGTGGGCGAAGTTGATCATGCCGATGATGCCGTAGACCATTGTGTAGCCGATGGCGATCAGGCCATAGACCGACCCGAGGGTCAGGCCGTTGACCAGTTGCTGCAGGAAAATACCATCCATAACGCAATCTCACGCAGTGAGAACCTGCACACCCGGGGGCGCGCGGTTCTTCTAGGAAAAATACAGATTTACGTCGGAGCAATGTCAGCCACGACCGGACTGCCCCCACAGGAGTTCTGCGGAGGTCAGCCGATCGCGTCAGCCCTTACTTCTGTTTTTCCAGCTGGTGATATTTGCCGGTTGCGTCCCACTGGTAGACCACGTAGTCGGAGACTTTCAGGTCGCCCTTGGCGTCCCAGGTCTTCTCGCCCATCACGGTTTTCACAGGGTTGGCTTTCAGCCATTTGGCAGCGTCTTCGCCCTTGTTGGACTTGGCGCCGTTGAAGCCGGCGGCCAGGGCCTGAACAGAGGCGTAGGCGTACAGGGTGTAGCCTTCAGGCTCGGTGCCGGCCTTGCGGAAGGCATCCACGACAGTCTTGCTTTCCGGCAGCAGGCGCGGGTCGGCGCCGAAGGTCATCAGCACGCCGTCGACGTATTGCGGGCCGCCAGCGGTGGTCACCAGTTCGTCGGTCACGATGCCGTCGTCAGACATGAACTTCACATCTTTCAAGCCTTCGGTGCGCAGTTGCTTGACCAGTGGACCGGCTTCCGGGTGCAGGCCGCCGAAGTAGACCACGTCGGCACCGGCCGCGCGGATCTTGGTGACCACGGCGCTGAAGTCTTTCTCGCCACGGGTCAGGCCTTCGTACAGCACCGGCTTCACGCCGCGCTTTTCCAGCTGTGCCTTGGTCGCATCGGCCAGGCCCTGACCGTAGGTGTCCTTGTCGTGCAGCACGGCCACTTTCTTGCCCTTGAGCACGTCGACGATGTAGTCGCCGGCCACGATGCCCTGCTGGTCGTCACGGCCGCACATACGGAACATGGCGCTCAGGCCGCGCTCGGTCACCTGCGGGTTGGTGGAACCCGGGGTGATCGCAATGATGCCGGCTTCGTCGTAGATCTCGGACGCAGGAATGGTGGAGGAAGAGCAGAAGTGGCCGACCACACCGGCGACTTTCTGGTTGGTGAGGTCCTTGGCGACCGTCACCGCCTGTTTCGGTTCGCAGGCGTCATCGCCTTTGACCAGGACGATTTTCTCCCCGTTGACGCCGCCCGCCGCGTTGACCGCATCGGCCGCCGCTTGTGCCCCCTTCATGTACTGCTCGCCAAATGCCGCGTTGGCGCCAGTCATGGGGCCCGCCACACCGATTTTCACATCAGCTTGTGCAAACGCAGAAACACCCAGCGCAGTAGCCACTGCGAGGGCCAGAAAGCCTTTCTTGTAAAACGTCTGGGACATGAGGTGGTGCTCCAAGGTTTTTTTTAGTTGGCACTGCGACTTCACTGGATTGCTCAGAGCAAGGGCCGTGCCATCGGTTTTTTATTCTTCAAAAAGTCGCTGCTTTCTTGTTATTTCGACTGTTTCGTTCCCATTTTCATTGGGCGTGCAACCGTCTAAACCGCGGAAGGTGAAACCATTTGTTTTTTCAGGCGCAACCCGCACGCGCCATCATTGCAACCGCGGCGCCAAACGACGTGCAACCAGCCTGTAACAGCCCGCGTCACCGAACTGCACACTGCTGGTGCGGGACTGCTACAACCCGCACCATTACAGGCTAGTCGCTACATCGAAAAGCGCCGCTTCCGGCAACATATTTCAACACTCAGATGACGATGCGCAGGCACTGGCCCGCGTGATACAGCGAGAACCCGGCCTCGTACAGGCAACTGCGCAGGCCAACGCCTGTCAGGGGCTGCATCGGTGCAAAGGGAATCGGCAAGGCCTGAGGATTTCCGTTACACAGGTAGTCGGCGAAGGCTTTGCCGACCACGGTGCCGGTGGTCACGCCACGGCCGTTGTAACCGGTGACGGCCACCAGTCCCGGCGCCGGCTCGAACAGGCGCATCAGGTGATCGGGAGTGAAGGCAATGCGCCCGGTCCAGGTGCATTCCCATTCGACGGGCTTGAGGTTGGGGAAGTAATGCTGCTGCACCCGGTCGGCCCAGGCCTTGAGAAACCAGGTCGGTTTCTGATTGCCGTTACCGAGGCTGCCCAGCAACAGACGCCCGTCCTTGTCGCGGCGGATGCTGCTCAACACCTGGCGGGTATCCCACGAGCCCTGCCCGCCCGGGAGGATTTCCTGAGCCGCATCTTCGGTGAGCGGCACCGAAGCGACCTGATAGTAGTAACCGGGAAAGAAATTGCGTTTGAGCTCGGTCCAGTCGCCTTCGGTATAGGCGTTGGAGGCGATCACCACTTGCCCGGCGAGCACCGAACCCTGACCGGTCTGCACCGACCATTGCTGGCCCTGACGTTCAAGTCGGGTGACCGGGGAATGATCGAACATCTGCCCGCCGAGCCCCGCCACGGCTTTCGCCAGCCCGGTGACATACGCCATCGGATTGAGCGTGCCGGCGCGCCGGTCGAGCAACGCGGCGGCAATCTTCTGCGTCCCGGTCGCCTGTTCACAGGCCTTGCCGGTCAGCAGTTCGACCGGCGCACCGCGGCGTTTCCACTGTTCTTCGCGACTGCGCAGATCCGCCTCGCCCTTGGCGTTGTGCGCCATGTGCAGGGTGCCTTCGCGGCGCAACTGGCAATCGATGTTGTATTTATCCACAAGGCTGAACACCAGCGCCGGCGCCGCACCGAGCATGCGGTTGAGCTGACTGCCGACCGCCTCGCCGAAGCCGGCCTCGATCTCGTCCGGCGGGATCCACATCCCGGCGTTGACCAGTCCGACATTGCGCCCGGAGCCACCCTGCCCGGCGCGATGGGCTTCGAGCACGCAGACGCTTTTGCCTTTCTCCAACAGATGCAGCGCGGCCGACAATCCGGTAAACCCGGCGCCGATCACGCAGACATCGACTTTGACTTCGCCCCTGAGCGCCGAGTTATCCGGTCGTTGCGGCGTGAGTTTTTCCCACAGACATTCTTCGCGTAACGGCATTGCCAGACTCCAACAGAAACCTAACAAACACACAGTTCAACAATGTGGGAGCGAGCCTGCTCCGGACGACGCTCCGACGAAAGCGGCGTTTCAGCCAACATTAATGTCGACTGAACCACCGCTTTCGCGGGCAAGCCCGCTCCCACAAGGGGATCTCCACTTGACCGAAGGGATCAGTCGAACGTAATGCCCTGCGCCAGCGGCAACTCCAGCGAGTAGTTCACGGTGTTGGTCTGGCGGCGCATGTAGGCGCGCCACGCATCCGAACCGGACTCACGACCACCACCGGTTTCTTTTTCACCACCAAACGCGCCGCCGATTTCCGCGCCACTCGGGCCGATGTTGACGTTGGCGATGCCGCAGTCGCTGCCGACCGCCGACATGAATTTCTCGGCCTCGCGCACATCGGTGGTGAAGATGCACGAGGACAGACCTTGCGGCACGGCGTTGTTCAGGCGCAGCGCTTCGTCGAAATCGCTGTAGCCGACCACGTACAGGATCGGGGCGAAGGTTTCGCTGCACACCACGTCGCTCTGCTCCGGCATTTCAACGATGGCCGGCGACACGTAGTAGGCATTCGGGAACTGGTCTTCCAGTTGGCGCTTGCCGCCGAACACCCGGCCGCCCTCGCTCAGCGCCTGTTCCAGGGCGTCCTGCATGTTTTCGAAGCTGTGCTTGTCGATCAGCGGGCCGATCAGGTTGCCTTCCAGCGGGTGACCGATGCGGACCTTGGAATAGGCAGCCTTGAGGCGGGTAACGATTTCTTCTTTCACCGACTCATGGGCGATCAGGCGACGCAACGTGGTGCAACGCTGACCGGCAGTGCCGACGGCGCTGAACAGAATGGCGCGCACGGCCATGTCCAGATCGGCGCTCGGGCCGAGGATCATCGCGTTGTTGCCGCCCAGTTCGAGAATGCTGCGAGCGAAGCGTGCGGCGACTTTCGGCGCCACTTCGCGGCCCATGCGGGTGCTGCCGGTGGCGCTGATCAGCGCAACACG
The DNA here is from genome assembly GCF_046097675.1 of Pseudomonas sp. UV AK001. Lineage (NCBI taxonomy): Bacteria > Pseudomonadati > Pseudomonadota > Gammaproteobacteria > Pseudomonadales > Pseudomonadaceae > Pseudomonas > Pseudomonas sp. UV AK001. The sequence goes on along the minus strand of NZ_JBJUVZ010000005.1, from coordinate 235,592 downwards.
CGGGTCATCCACCAGCGCTTCGCCGGCATCGCGGCCACCGATGATCACTTGGCTCAGATGCGCCGGGGCATCGCTGAAGTTCTTCAGTACCCGTTCAAACAGTGCCTGACAGGCCAGCGCGGTCAGTGGGGTTTTCTCCGACGGTTTCCACACCACCGGGTTACCGCAGACCAGCGCCAGCGTGGTGTTCCACGCCCACACCGCTACCGGGAAGTTGAACGCACTGATCACGCCGACCACGCCCAGCGGGTGCCAGGTTTCACGCATGTGGTGGCCCGGGCGCTCGGAGGCGATGGTCAAACCGTACAACTGACGGGACAGGCCGACGGCGAAGTCGCAGATGTCGATCATCTCCTGCACTTCACCAAGGCCTTCCTGGGTGATCTTGCCCGCTTCCCACGACACCAGCTCGCCGAGGTCGGCCTTGTATTCCCGCAGCACTTCACCGAATTGGCGCACCAGCTCGCCGCGACGCGGCGCCGGCACCTTGCGCCATTGTTCGAACGCATGATCTGCGCGACTGATGTGCTGCTCGACTTCGGCCGGGCCTTCCCAGTTCACGGCGCCGATGCGGCTGCCGTCGATGGGCGAATGCACCGGCACTTTGCCGTTCTGGTACAGGGCCGGGTTCACACCAAGACGATCAAGCAATGCGGCAACCATGGGTCACTCCTCAAGCAAAAAACTGAATGTGTGCGGTCGCGTTTTCACGACCGGGCAGGCCTTTAGTTGTAGCTTCAGGAAGGCCATGCAACAAACGACCTTTACGCGAGATATCATTCCGTTTATTCATGCTGCGCAGAAAGACAAGAAAAGGATCGCCCATGCTGAACAAACGCCACTTGCCGTCGATCACCGCGCTGCAGTGCTTCGAGGCCGTGACCCGGCACCTGAGTTTCACCCGGGCCGCCGAGGAACTGAACCTGACCCAGAGCGCTGTGAGCAAGCAGGTGGCGCAACTCGAAGAATTGCTGCAACACTTGTTGTTCCGCCGGGTACGCCGCCGTTTGCAGATGACCCCGGCCGGCGATCTGTACCTGGTGGAAGTCAGAAAAATCCTGACCCAGGTCGAGATGTCGACCCATTACCTGCGTTCCTACGGCGGCGAAACCGAAGTCCTGCGGGTCTCCACGCCCTCGACTTTCGGTGCTCGCTGGCTGGTGCCGCGCCTCAAGGGCTGGCGCCTGCGTCATCCGTCGATTCATCTGGACCTGTGCAACGAACAGGAAGCCGATGACTTGCTGCAAGGTCGCAGCGACCTGGCGTTCTATTTCGGCCAGGGTTCACGCCCCGGCACCGAGTGCCTGAAGCTGTTCGGCGAGGAGCTGGTGCCCGTCTGCGCGCCCGGCAGCCTGCCGGACACGCCGTTGACTGATCCAACGCAACTCACCGATCTGGTCCTGCTGCAGAATGCTTCGCGCCCACAGGCGTGGCACGACTGGTTCGACAGCCAGGGCTACCAGACCGAACACAGCTACCACGGCCCGCGCTTCGAAACCTTTTATATGTGCATCCGCGCCGCGCAGGTCGGCTGCGGCGTTGCCCTGCTGCCGAGGTTCCTGGTGGAAGAGGAATTGGCCGACGGCAAACTGGTCATTCCCTGGCAGCATGCAATGCCCAGCACCGACGCGTATTACCTGGCCTACCCGGAACACGCGGCGGAAGTGCCCAAGGTGCGGGATTTCGTGAAGTGGATGCTGGAGCAGATCGACAGTCCTGATGCCGACTGACCTGAGTGAAAACGCGTTGTATTGCGCCGGCTCGGCGAATCGTCACGCAATTACAAACAGGCCATCAAAAAACTTGGTTTGAGTGAGTCGCGCACGCAGGTCGTCATCGATAACCGGATCATCAACGTCATAAAGACGCACCCGGCGATAGGCATCGATCCGATTGATTTCCGGTCCCAGATACTCCCAAACGACCCGCGAACAAGCCGGAGCACGATGGTCAGCGGCGGACACACCCATTTTCAGACCGTTGAGCCGTGTGATGCAGCTTTTGAAGCTAGGTATGAGAATGGTTTGGCTGATCTCGTTCGAGGTCAGCGACTCGTAGTCGATAAGAAACAGGCGATCTCTCAGGTAGTAAGCGAACCCAACGTATCGATACCGTTCAAATTCGCCTTCGGTACCCGCGATCTGTAAGCGCTCGTTTCGCTCATAGACAATGTCTGACCCATCTTCTCGGACGTGCACCAGTGAACACAAAACCGATCCAGGCTCCGTCATAGCGTGGTAGTACTCATAGTAATAGCCGACGTGCGCCTTGAGCTCCGGCGAGGATCGTTGACGCAAGTGTCCTAGCATTCTCTGCGGTGCCGTTTGTTCATCGACGGTGCTGGCTTTCCTCGATTTCACGCCAATCAGTGTGATGAATTGCTCGGTTGGAAGAGCGATTTCAAACTCCTCAACCCCGAAAAAATCGCAGATTCTTTTCAGGTTGAAGGCTGTAGGAATGCTTTTACCGCAAAGATATTTATTGAATTGCCCACGATTAATCCGAATCTTCCTACAGACTTCTGCGACAGATCTGTAGTGACTACATAGAAGTCTTAAGTTAGCTGGAAGAAACTCCCACATAAGTATCCTTGAAACATTTTTAGAAGGCGCAACCATAGCAGCAAGTCGCATCACTTTTAAGCAACTTGCGAAATTGCATCCAGCGAAATATGGCTGGATATTACGAGCCCTGAAAGGTTTCAGGACTTAACCAGCTAATAAAAAACGCCAGCACTTTCAATAGCAAGGAGCTTTGAATGCTAGACATCATCAATGACTTTCTTACGGGAAAGGTTTTGATCCCTGTAGTCCTTGGACTGGGTAGCTATTTCACCATCCGATCACGGTTTGTCCAGTTCAGATACTTCCTGCACATGTTTACCGTTCTACTGGGCAGTTGGCGCAGCGGCAGCCACCATCTGAGTTCGTTTCAGGCATTGACCCTCAGCCTCGCCGGGCGGGTGGGCACGGGGAATATCGTCGGGGTCGGAATTGCTGTGAGCATGGGAGGCCCAGGCGCAGTGTTCTGGATGTGGATGACAGCCTTTCTCGGCATGTCGAGTAGCTTCTTCGAATGCACACTGGGCCAACTCTACAAACGTAGCGATGGGAATGGCCTGTTTCGAGGCGGCCCCTCTTGGTACATCGAGCACGGTCTGGACAAACGCTGGCTCGGAACAATTGCAGCGCTTCTACTGCTAGTGACGTTTGGATTTGCAATCAATGGACTCGAATCGCATGCAGTCTCGCACTCGTTGAAAGACGCTTTCGGTCTGGCGCCCATGTGGTCAGGACTCACATTGTCCCTCCTGCTCGGGGCAGTTTTTATTGGTGGGATAAAACGAATAGCTGCCGTAGCCGACTTGTTGGTGCCGTTGAAGGTTCTCGCTTACATCGGCGTGACGAGTTACGTGATCGTCCTGCAGTTCGATCAGGTTCCATCAATGCTGATGACTATCATCCGAAGCGCGTTCGGTCTGGATCAAGCCTTTGGTGGATTGATCGGCAGTGCAATCGTCATGGGTGTAAGACGTGGTGTGTTTTCCAATGAAGCGGGACTGGGCAGCGCTCCCAATGTCGCGTCAGTGGCGAAAGTCGACCATCCGGTGGAGCAAGGCGTCGTGCAGGCATTCAGCGTTTTCATCGATACGTTCGTGATTTGTACCTGCACGGCATTACTCATTTTGCTTTCGGGTTTCTACGCGCCGGGCTTTGAGGGTGACGGCGTTGCGCTGGCACAAAACTCGTTGGCAGCCGTGGTCGGTGAATGGGGGCGAATGTTCATCAGCGTGGTGCTGGCGCTATTTGTCTTCACTGCGATGCTCTACAACTACTATCTGGGGGAAAACAGCCTTCGGTTCATGTTTGGCGAACCCCGAAAAACGCTGTTTATCTACCGTTCGCTGGTATTGGTTCTGGTGTTCTGGGGGGCGGTAGAGGACCTTTCGACCGTGCTTGCTTTCGCCGACATCACCATGACGTTGCTGGCGCTGGTCAACCTTGTAGCCATGGCACTGCTGTTTAAAGTTTGTCTCCGGATCTTGCGAGATTACGACGAGCAGCGTCGTTTCGGAATCAAGACGCCCATTTTCGATTCCAGCAAGTTTCTTGATCTTGATCTCGACCCGCTGGCCTGGCCGCCGCAGCCAGGAGAACTACACATGATTATTCGCAGTTCGCCATCGACATCCAGTAAAGCAAGTACACAATCCGCTTAAAGAATAGAGCCGAGTGCTGAGCTATTCGACTTCGTAATGGCTCAGCAAATTAGTAAATAAAAACACCGCAACAAATCGGCTTGAAGAACAAACAGCTCTTTGAACCATACAGACAAAAATTATCAGGACGCCTCCGATGAATCGTTATTTTCCACTTAAAGCCAATGCGACCAACAGTCCAACTTATTTAATAGATACACACGCCGCTCCCGGCCAGTTGTTCGAAGATGCCTGCTTCAGAATCCGCGCTGCTGTCAGCCTTCTGGAGACCCTGACATCCGTAACCATCAAGGACATCAATGACTCAGATCTGTACCGACTGATACTTCCCGTTTATGTATTACTTCAAGATGGCGTTGACACACTCGACCAGGTTTCCTTCAAGGGAGACTTCACTCATGGCTGAAAAAGCAACCTATGCAATGCTCAGGGCAGCAATGATCAAAGCGGTTGAAACCAACCTCATCCCTAGGCATTCGCGTCTCGCAGAGTACATAAAAAGTTGGGAACGACTTGAGCTGGTCATTCAAGCCTCCCTCGATGTGTATCCCGAACAAAAAGCTGCTTCAGGAAAAAAAAAGCAAAAGCCGTCAAAAACAAAAGCAGGCCACCGAACAAAAAATCGCTAGCAATCTTCATCCAGGATATGCGCCACTAGCGCCATTGATTGATACCGCGCCAACGCGCGGCCCGTCTGGAGACCCCGTTATGAGCGAGAGTGTGTTTGCCGATCGCATCGTGCAGAACCTGCTCGACACCGACTTCTACAAACTGACGATGATGCAGGCGGTGCTGCACAACTACCCCAACGTCGAAGTCGAATGGGAGTTCCGTTGCCGTAACAGTGAAGATCTGCGCCCGTATCTGGCGGAGATCCGCTTCCAGGTCGAGCGTCTGGCCGAACTGAGCCTGAGCGCCGATCAGTTGAGCTTTCTCGAGCGCATCTCGTTCCTCAAGCCGGATTTTTTGCGGTTCCTCGGTCTGTTCCGCTTCAACCTTCGTTACTTGCACACCGGCATCGAGAACGGCGAGCTGTTCATCCGTCTGCGCGGGCCGTGGCTGCATGTGATTCTGTTCGAAGTGCCACTGCTGGCGATCGTCAGCGAAGTGCGCAACCGCTATCGCTACCGCGAAACCGTGCTGGAACAGGCTCGCGAACAGCTGTACCGCAAGTTCGACTGGCTGACCGCCAACGCCTCGTCCGAAGAGTTGTCGCAGTTGCAGGTCGCCGATTTCGGCACCCGCCGCAGGTTTTCCTACCGTGTGCAGGAAGAAGTGGTGAACGTGCTCAAGCACGATTTCCCCGGGCGTTTCGTCGGCACCAGCAACGTGCACCTGTCCCGCGAACTGGACATGAAACCCCTGGGCACCATGGCTCATGAATGGATCATGGCTCACCAGCAACTCGGCCCGCGACTGATCGACAGCCAGATCGCCGCCCTCGATTGCTGGGTTCGCGAGTACCGCGGCTTGCTGGGGATCGCCCTGACCGACTGCATCACCACCGACGCGTTCCTCGGCGATTTCGATCTGTTCTTCGCCAAGCTGTTCGACGGTCTGCGCCATGATTCCGGGGATCCGGTGCAGTGGGGCGAAAAATGCATCGCTCACTATCACAAGCTCGGCATCGACCCGATGAGCAAGACCCTGGTGTTCTCCGACAGCCTGACGCTGCCCAAGTCGCTGGAGATCTTCCGGGCGCTGCGCGGTCGGATCAATGTCAGCTTCGGCATCGGCACCAACCTGACCTGTGACATTCCGGGTGTCGAACCGATGAGCATCGTGCTTAAAATGACCGCCTGCAACGGCCAACCGGTGGCGAAGATCTCCGACGAGCCGGGCAAGACCCACTGCAAAGACCCGAATTTCGTCGCCTACTTGCGACACGTTTTCCAGGTTCCTGCCGTTTCCAGCCTTTCTAGCAAGGAGTGAATTCATGCAAGCCGTACAGCGTGAGATTGCTGAACAGCTCAACGTTCAGCCGCCGTTCGCCGACTACCAGGCCCTCGAAGCGGAAGTCGCCCGGCGCATCACCTTCATCCAGGATTGCCTGACCAGTTCCGGGCTCAAGACCCTGGTGCTGGGCATCAGCGGCGGTGTCGATTCGCTGACCGCCGGGCTCCTGGCCCAGCGCGCCATGCGTGAACTGCGCGAGCGCACCGGTGACGAGGCCTACAAGTTCATCGCCGTGCGCCTGCCTTATGACGTGCAGTTCGACGAACACGACGCCCAGGCCTCGGTGGACTTCATCGCCCCGGACGAGCGTCACACCGTCAACATCGGCCCGGCAGTGAAATCCCTGGCCAGCGAAGTCGCAGCCTTCGAAGGCAAGCACGCGGTGTCGGTGGATTTCGTGCTCGGCAACACCAAGGCGCGGATGCGCATGGTCGCCCAGTACACCATCGCCGGCGCGGCCCATGGTCTGGTGATCGGCACCGACCACGCGGCGGAAGCGGTGATGGGTTTCTTCACCAAGTTCGGTGACGGCGCCTGCGACCTGGCCCCGCTCAGCGGTCTGGTGAAAAACCAGGTCCGCGCCATCGCCCGCAGCTTCGGCGCACCGGAATCGCTTGTTGAAAAAGTGCCGACGGCGGATCTGGAAGACCTGTCGCCGGGCAAGCCGGACGAGGCCTCCCACGGCGTGACCTATGCCGAGATCGACGCCTTCCTGCACGGTGAGCCGGTGCGTCAGGAGGCGTTCGACATCATCGTCAACACCTACAAAAAGACCCATCACAAGCGGGTCATGCCGTTTGCGCCTTGAATCCAGGGCATAAAAAAAGCGTCCCTCGGGACGCTTTTTTTTGGACTGCGGTTTTCTTACTTCACAACCACTGTGCCTTTCATCATCGAGATGTGGCCAGGGAACGAGCAGAAGAAGCCGTAATCGGTGCCGGCAGCCAGTTTCGATACATCGATGGTCAGCGAGTCTTTTTCGCCGGCGCCGATGATCTTGGTGTGGGCGATGACGCGCTCGTCACCGTCCTTCAGGTAGTTCTTGTCGATGCCGGCGGCCAGGCCGTCGGTGGCGATCGGCTGCATGTCAGCGGTCTTGCTGACTACCAGGTTATGGCCCATGACGTTCTTCGGCAGGCTGCCGGAGTGGGTCAGCTCGACGGTGAAGGTCTTGCAGCTCTTGTCGATCACGATCTCCTTGGTGTTGAAGGACATCTGGTCGGTGGAGTCAACGGTGGTTTTGCACTCGGCAGCCATCAATTGGCTGCTGGCCAGCGCCAGCAGGGATACCGCAACAACTTTGGAAAACATGGTGAATCTCCAAGGCAGGGTTAACAAAAACACGAATGGTGGAAAGACTGCCTGAAATCTTCGCAAGTTCCTATGACTTGAGTCAAAAATTGTATACAACTTTCAGGCTATGACACTCATCGAAACAATCTAACAGCCAGACGTTTGGCCGGGACGTATCTTCAGGGCTCAACTCAACTGGAGCATCAGTCATGTCCTTCAACAGCCTGTTGTGCAGTCTGCTCGCCGCCTACGCCTGTGGCGCCAGCGGCACCTGTGAAACCCCGAAACGCGAAGTCTAGCCCTTGGATCGAGGCGTGCCAGCCATTACCCTGTGACGGATTGACCCAGGAGGAAGGCATGTCTCTCACATCCGTTTGTGTATTTTGCGGTGCCAACGCCGGCACCACCCCGGCATACACCGAAGCCGCCATCGCCCTCGGCACGGCTATCGCCGAGCGTAAGCTGACGCTGGTCTACGGCGGTGGCGCCGTCGGCCTGATGGGGATTGTCGCCGACGCCGCGCTGGCCGCCAGCGGCGAAGTGATCGGCATCATCCCGCAGAGCCTGATGGACAAGGAAATCGGTCACAAAAGCCTGACCCGCCTGGAAGTGGTCGACGGCATGCACGCGCGCAAGGCCCGCATGGCCGAACTCAGCGATGCGTTCATCGCCCTGCCCGGAGGCCTCGGCACCCTGGAAGAGCTGTTCGAAGTCTGGACCTGGGGCCAGCTCGGTTACCACGGCAAGCCGCTGGGCCTGCTGGAAGTGAACGGTTTCTACAGCAAGCTCACCGCATTTCTCGATCACATCGTCGGCGAAGGCTTCGTTCGCGCACCGCACCGTGACATGCTGCAAGTGAGTGAATCGCCACAATCGTTGCTCGATGCTCTCGACCAATGGCAGCCGACCGTCACGCCAAAGTGGGTCGACCAGAAACCCGGTTAACCCCCGGGCACCGATACAGGGCAGAATACGCGCCGCTCAACCTCACCTTCGACCCCAGAGGATCGCCCATGGCCAAACCCAATTACTCCTTCGCCAAGCGTCAGCGTGACCTGGCCAAGGAACAGAAGAAAGAGGAAAAGCTTCAGCGCAAGAAACAGATGGCTGAAGAAGCGGCACTGAACCCTGACGGTGAAGTGGCGACCGATGATGATGTTGAGGCACCGAAAGACCAGGCGCCCGAGGCCTGAGCAATACCGCAGGACCAATGAACGCAAAACCTGCAGGAACGGGCTTGCCCGCTCCTGCAGTGTGCTTCATGACTCATTCAGTGGCATCACCGTGACCCGGACCTCCGGATCATGGCTCCCCCCTCCAAGAATCACCCCGCGCAACGGCGACACATCGGAAAAATCCCGGCCCCAGGCCAGGGTGATGTGCTCCAGTGCCGGTTGCACATTGTTGGTCGGATCGAAATCCACCCAGCCCAATACCGGACAAAACACCGAAACCCAGGCATGGGACGCATCGGCGCCGATCAGTCGCGGCTGCCCCGGTGGCGGCCGTGTCAGCAAATAGCCGCTGATGTAGCGCGCCGCCAATCCCCGGGAACGCACGCAGGCCAGCATCAGGTGGGCGAAGTCCTGACAGACCCCGCGCCGCCGCTCCAGCACCTCGACCAGCGGCGTCGCGACTTGCGTCGCCTCGGCATCGAAGGTGAATTCGTCGAAGATCTTTTCCATCAACGCCTGTACGCCCAGCAACAGCGGCCGCCCGGGTGGAAAACAGCTTTCGGAGAACTCGACGAAGCTGCGTTTCAAGTGAACATAAGGTGACTGAAACCGGTAACGGCAGGCCTCCAGCAGCTCGGTGGACAACGGCTGGCTGCTGTAGGTCAGCGCATTGCGCGTCAGTTCCCAAGCCGGGGACAGATTGAAATCCAGCGCCGGACGCGCCAGCACCTCTACCGTCAGCCGTGCGTTGACCTGTAATTCATCATGAGGCCGCTCAAAAGCCAGGCGCGTCAGCGGATTGCCGAACACGTCCTGCTCGTCACGACGCGTGGTCGGATCCGGGCTGATCAGCAATTGCCTTTCGGTGCAGCGCTGCCAGGCGCATTCCCGAGGCCACAGATGCGCCAGCTGCTGCGCCAGCGAGACCGGGCTGTCGTAGTGATAGCAGGTGTCGTGAAGGATCTGGTAATGGGCATTCATCAGACGGACACCGTGCGCTGGCTGACATCATCGACATGGGCGAAATGGCGCAGGGCCAGACGATCGGAGACCTGGCCGCTGGCGTCGGCAATGTCTTGCAGCAGATCCGCCAGCCCGTCGAGCGCGGCACGCACGCTGGATTCGCCGAACAATGGATTTTCCAGGCAACCCAGATCGAAGCGCGCCAGACGCTCGACCAATTCTGGCAACCCGGCCTCCCTCGGCACACAAAAATCATCGTTCAGACGCTTGAGGGTGCGCGTCACCAGTTTCAACTGGAACAACACCGCATGGGGGTTCTGCTCGTCCAGCAGCAACAGGTCGAGTACCGGGATCAACTGCGCCACCGCCAGATAACGCGAGCGATAGGTGATGCTGCTGTTGCCCAGTTCCAGCAACCACTCAAGCCCGGCCTGATCGAACGCCCCGGCGCCGCGCAGGAAACCGGCGAGACTGCTGCTGAGAAATTGCAGGCGTTCGATCCGCCGGCCGATCATCAGGAAGCGCCAGCCTTCGTCGCGGGTCATGTCGTCCAGGGCAAACCCGGACAGCGCCGCCAGCGACATCACCAGCCGGTTGAGAAAATCCAGCAGCTCGCCGAAATCCGGTTCGTCGGTGTCCAGCTCCGTCGCTTCGCGCTGCAACTCCACCAGCGCCTGCCAGTTCTCCCGCGAGAGCTTGCCGCGCACCTGCGACGCCGCCCACTGCAAGCGTTGCAGGTTGGAGCGCAGGCTGAACGACCAGTCCTCGCCAAGCAACGCTGCGAGCAAGCGCACCGGCAGCTCGCCCTCGTCCGGCAGCAGCATCAGCCGCTCACCGAGTTCTACGGCAGCCTGCAGGGCCTGCGGGTCATCACCGTCGACGTAGCGCGCCAGCATGATCCGCAACAGCCGAGCGCTGTCGTCACAGCGCTCGCAGTAACGGCCGAACCAGAACAGGTTTTCCACCACCCGCGACGGCAGGTACGGATCGCGGCGCACCAGATCGTGCACGCCGATACTGCGCTGGGTTTTCCACTGTTCGCCGCTTGGCGGCCGGTCACCCAGCACCCAGGTGTCCTTGCTCGCGCCACCACGCTGCATCGACACCACTTCGGCATCGGCCTCGGCCGCCACCCGGGTCAGGCCGCCGGGCAACACCCGATAACCGTCATGACTGGCCACCGCATACATGCGCATGCCGATGGCTCGCGGTTGCAACTGGCCGTCCTCGGGCTGCCAGATCGGTGCGTGGGACAGTTGCGCAAGTTCTTGCGCGACATAGGCGTAAGGCCGGGCCTGCATGCGCTCGGCGAGACTCTGGCGCTGTTTTTCGCTTAGATCACGCCCGAAAACGGGGGCGAAGCTCTGGGATGGAAAGGCCGGTTTGATCAGCAACTCCGGCAATTTCTCCAACGCCTGGGCCAGCACCGGCGCCTCGCCGCACCACCAAGTGGCGATGGAAGGCAGGATCAGCTCTTCACCGAACAGGTACTGATTGATCTTCGGCAAAAAGCCCAACAGTCCCGGCGACTCCAGCACGCCGCTGCCCAGCGCATTGGCCACCAGCACCCGGCCCTGACGCACCGCCTCAAGCAATCCGGGGACGCCCAGCGCCGAATCCGTGCGCAGCTCCAGCGGATCGCAGAAGTCATCGTCGAGCCGGCGCATGATCGCGTGGACCCGACGCAGGCCGCTGAGGGTTTTCAGGTAGACCGTGGCATCACGCACCGTCAGGTCACCGCCCTCCACCAGCGGGTAACCGAGCTGGCGAGCGAGATATAGATGTTCGAAATAGCTTTCATTGAAACGCCCCGGGGTCAGCAACACCACCAGCGGCGCGTCATCATCGCAGGGGGCCTGACGGGCCAGGGTTTCCTGCAAGGTGCGGAAGAAACCGGCCAGGTGCTGCACCTTCAGATCCCGGTACAACTCGGGGAAGGCGCGGGACACGATGGTGCGGTTTTCCAGCGCATAACCGGCACCGGACGGCGCCTGGGTACGATCCGCCGTCACCCACCAGCGCCCGTCCGGCGTGCGCGCCAGATCCACGGCATACAGATGCAGAAAGGCCCCGTCCGGGGGCGCAATGCCCTGACAGGGCCAGAGGAAGTTGTTGTGACCGAACACCAGTTCCGCCGGCAGCAGCCCCTCACTGATCAGCCGCTGCGGCCCGTACAGATCCGCCAGCACCGCATTGAGCAACCGCGCACGCTGGGCGATCCCGGCCGACAGTTGTTGCCACTCATCGTCAGCGATCACATGGGGCAGCAAATCCAGCTCCCACGGACGATCCGCGCCCTTGGGGTCGGCATAGACGTTGTAGGTGACACCGTTTTCCTGAATCTGCCGGGTCAGCAAGGCCTGACGTTGCACCAGTTGCGCCGGGGTGCTGCGCTGCAATTGGTCGAACAGTCGCTGCCAGTGCGGACGCACCGCTCCACTGTCGTCGAGCAGTTCGTGATAGGTGCCCGCCGTCAGCGGGTAGCGGTCAAGCAGGTCAGGCATGGAAAGCTCGGCAGCCGGCAAGGTTCGGTCAGACTAACGCAGGCACATGACACCCGGATATACGAAAAATCCGGGAGTCGCGTACAAATCAAAAGCGTCGTAAATCGAGTGTCATCGGGAACTCGTCGGAGATAGTCAGATTCGGTATCGGAAGTTTCCCCGGCGTATGTCCGATGCGGAAGAAACGCGCCATGCGCCGGCTCTCTGCTTCGTTGGCGTTGACCGGCAACGTCTCGTAATTGCGCCCGCCCGGATGGGCGACGTGGTACTGGCAGCCGCCCAGCGAGCGTTGCATCCAGGTGTCGAGCAGGTCGAACACCAGCGGCGCGTGCACCGGGATCGTCGGTTGCAGGCAGTTGGCCGGTTGCCAGGCACGGAAACGCACGCCGGCGACAAATTCGCCGACTCGCCCAGTCGGTTGCAGAGGCACCGGAATGCCGTTGCAGGTCAGCAGATAACGCTGCGGCGGCAGCCCCGTGAGCTTGACCTGCAAACGCTCCAGCGATGAGTCGACGTAGCGTACCGTACCGCCCGCCGCGCCCTCCTCGCCCAGCACATGCCAGGGCTCAAGGGCCTGACGCAGTTCCAGCTCGATACCGTTGACGGCGTAATCGCCGACCTTGGGAAAGCGAAACTCCAGATGCGCGGCAAACCATTCGGCACGCAGCGGATAACCGGCATTGTTGAGTTCGACGATGACGTCGGCAAAGTCCTGCTCGATGAAGTGCGGCAGCAGGAAACGGTCATGCAACTCGGTGCCCCAGCGCGCCAGTTTCGGCGGCGCATAGGGCTCGCGCCAGAATCGCGCCACCAGCGCCCGCAGCAACAGCTGCTGGGCCAGGCTCATGCGCGCATGGGGCGGCATTTCGAACGCACGCAACTCCAGCAGACCAAGACGCCCGGTGGCACCGTCCGGTGAATACAACTTGTCGATGCAGAACTCGGCGCGATGGGTGTTGCCGGTGACATCGATCAGCAGATTGCGCAGCAGCCGGTCCACCCGCCATGGCGGGCATTCTTCTCCCGGCGCCGGCATTTGCGCGAAAGCGATTTCCAGCTCGTACAGCGCATCGTTGCGCGCTTCATCGACTCGCGGCGCCTGAGAAGTCGGGCCGATGAACAGACCGGAAAACAGGTAGGACAGCGACGGATGGTTGTGCCAGTAGCTGATCAGGCTGCGCAACAGATCCGGGCGGCGCAGGAAGGGTGAGTCCGCCGGCGTCGCCCCGCCGAGCACGAAATGGTTACCGCCACCGGTGCCGGTGTGGCGCCCGTCGATCATGAATTTCTCGGTGGACAGTCGCGTCTGACGCGCCTCTTCGTACAGGAACTCCGTGCGCTCGACCAGTTCGTCCCACGTCGCGGAAGGCTGGACGTTGACCTCGATCACGCCGGGATCCGGGGTGATGCGGAAGTTACTCAGACGCGGATCGCTCGGCGGCTCGTAGCCTTCCAGCAGCACCGGACAGTGCAATTCTTCGGCAGTGGCTTCGATGGCAGCCACCAGTTCCAGATAATCCTCGACCCGCTCCAGCGGCGGCATGAACAGGTACAACCGCCCTTCCCGGGCTTCAGCGCAGAGCGCGGTGCGGGTCAGCCAGTCGGCGGACTCGTCGATCTTCGGCACTCGTTCATCCGCCGCACCCGGCGCGTCGTGTCGATTGAGTTGCGCAGAGTCGGGCAGTTCGGGGAAGTCCTGATTCGGATCGTTCGGATGGATGAACGGATACTCCGCCGCCTTCACCCAGGGCTGCGAACCCAGCGGCAGGCGATAGCCGAGCGGTGAATCCCCGGGCACCAATCGGCAATGCTCGTCCCGCAGATACCAGCGCCCGCTCTGCCATTGATCGCCCTTGGCGGTGCGCGCCAGCGGCAGCACCTGACCGATGACTTTATCGAGGCCCTGATTGAACACCTTGCGCAGTCGCGCACGCTCCAGCGGCTCCTCCAGACGCGAGTCTTCGGCGCTGACGTTGCTCGGCAACGCACCCTCGCGCCAGAGGTAATAGAAATTGTCTTCGTAGGCCGGGAACACAAAACGTGTCGGCAGTTTCAGGCGCTCGGCGACGCTCGCCAGAAAACGCCCGGCCAGTTCACCGGTGGCGCCGTAATCCTGCTGCTCATCAGCGATCAATGCGTTGTTGTGCCAGATCGGCACACCGTCGCGGCGCCAGTAGCAATTCAGCGACCAGCGCGGCAGTTGTTCTCCGGGATACCACTTGCCCTGACCGAAATGCACCAATCCCTTGGGCGCGTAGTGCTTGCGCATGCGCTGGAACAGTTCGGCGGAGAGCCGGCGCTTGTCCGGGCCCAGAGCGGCGGTGTTCCATTCGGCGCCGTCGGGGTCATCGATGGACACGAAGGTCGGTTCGCCGCCCATGGTCAGCCGCACGTCACCTTCCAGCAGGTCGGCATCGATCTGCCGGCCCAGCGCCTGGATCGCCAGCCACTGTTCATCGGTGTAGGGCTTGGTGACCCGTGGCGCTTCCCAGATCCGCTCAACCGACATTTCGTGGCTGAATTCGCACTCGCAAGGCTCCACCAGACCACTGATCGGCGCCGCCGAGGACGGGTCGGGGCTGCAGGCCAGCGGGATATGCCCTTCGCCGGCGAACAGCCCGGAGGTCGCGTCGAGGCCGATCCATCCGGCGCCGGGCAGATACACCTCACACCACGCGTGCAGATCGGTGAAGTCCACTTCGGTGCCGGAGGGGCCGTCCAGGCTTTTCACATCGGCGGTCAGTTGAATCAGGTAACCGGAGACGAAACGCGCCGCCAGCCCGAGATTGCGCAGCAGTTGCACCAGTAACCATGCGGAGTCGCGGCAGGAGCCGGAGGCGTGCTCCAGGGTGTGCTCCGGGGTCTGCACGCCCGGCTCCATGCGAATCAGGTAATTGATGTCCTCGCTCAAGCGCTGGTTGAGCGCCACCAGAAAATCCACAGCCGGCAGCGGCGTGCGGTCGATGGCGTCCAGATAGGCCTTGAATTTCGGCGTCAGCGGCAGGGTTTCGAGGTACGGCGCCAGTTCCTTGCGTTCATCGGCGGCGTAGGCAAAGGGGATTTTCTCGGCGTAGGGCTCGAGGAAAAAGTCGAACGGGTTGAACACCGCCATCTCGGCCAGCAGGTCGACCTCGATCCGCAGTTCGGCGGTTTTCTCGGGGAACACCAGCCGGGCGAGGTAGTTGCCCTGGGGATCCTGCTGCCAGTTGATGAAGTGCTGCTCGGGCGAGACTTTCAGCGAATAAGACAGAATCCGCGTGCGGCTGTGGGCAGCCGGGCGCAGCCGCACGATCTGCGGGCCGAGTTCGACAGCGCGGTCGTAGCGGTAATGCGTGACGTGATGCAATGCGACATGAATCGACACGGCGTGCCTCCTGCGAGCCCAAGCGTATTCGAAAGCGCGCAAGACTTATGCCATGCAGAGGCCTGGGCGCTTTCCCGGAATGCTCAGGGCAGTACAGCACCAAAATCGGGCGACGCGGTGAAATGCTTTGGCACAGTTGCACGCAAATGTTGCGAAAGCGGCCTGGTACTTGATCGTTCCCACGCTCCCGCGTGGGAATGCAGCCCGTGACGCTCTGCGTCCCTAGAGGCATTCCCACGCAGACGGTTCGACGTGGGAACGATCAGCAAAACGCCAACCCGAAGGTTGGCGTTCTGTTCAGCTCAATTGCGTTTCAGCGCGGTACGACCGGCTTGCGAGCCGGCTTCGGCCCTTTGCCTTTCGCCGCTTCCTTGCGCTCCTTGGCGGCCTGCTGGTTGCGGGCGAATGCCGCAGCCTTGGCCTGTTCACGCTTGTCCCAAGGGTTACCGCCGTCGCTGGCGCGCGGTGGCAGGCCGTTGTGCTGGGTGAGGATCTTGGTGGTCTTCTCTTTCACGTCCTTCGCCACTTTATGGCTGCCGGCCGGCGTCGAGTTCTTGCGACGGGCGCTCTGGTAGCTGTCGGTGGCCGGCTGATGCGTCGGGATCAACTGGTGCTTGCCCGGCCCGATCAGGTCGGCGCGGCCCATGCGGATCAGCGCTTCACGCAGCATCGGCCAGCCTTTCGGGTCGTGATAACGCAGGAACGCCTTGTGCAGACGACGCTGCTCCTCGCTCTTGACGATGGTCACGCCGTCGCTCTTGTAAGTGACCTTGCGCAGCGGGTTCTTGCCCGAGTGGTACATCGCGGTGGCGGTGGCCATCGGCGACGGATAGAACGCTTGCACCTGATCGGCACGGAAGCCGTTGCCCTTGAGCCACAGGGCCAGGTTCATCATGTCTTCGTCGGTGGTGCCCGGGTGCGCGGCGATGAAGTACGGAATCAGGTACTGCTCTTTCCCCGCTTCCTTGGTGTACTTCTCGAACATGCGCTTGAAGCGATCGTAGGTGCCGATCCCCGGTTTCATCATCTGGTTGAGCGGACCTTCCTCGGTGTGCTCAGGGGCGATCTTCAGGTAACCGCCGACGTGGTGGGTCACCAGCTCCTTGACGTACTCCGGCGACTCGACCGCGAGGTCGTAACGCAGGCCCGAGGCAATCAGGATCTTCTTCACACCCGGCAAGGCACGGGCGCTGCGATACAGCTGAATCAGCGACGAGTGGTCGGTGTTCAGGTTCGGACAGATGCCCGGGAACACGCAGGACGGCTTGCGGCACGCGGATTCGATTTCCGGGCTCTTGCAGGCGATGCGGTACATGTTCGCGGTCGGGCCGCCGAGGTCGGAAATGACGCCGGTGAAACCCGGGACCTTGTCGCGGATCTCTTCGATTTCGCGAATGATCGACTCTTCGGAACGGTTCTGGATGATCCGGCCTTCGTGCTCGGTGATCGAGCAGAAGGTGCAGCCGCCGAAGCAGCCACGCATGATGTTCACCGAGAAGCGGATCATGTCGTAGGCCGGGATCTTTTCCTTGCCGTACGCAGGATGCGGAACACGTGCGTAAGGCATGCCGAACACGTAGTCCATTTCTTCAGTGGTCATCGGAATCGGCGGCGGGTTGAACCAGACGTCGATCTCGCCATGCTTCTGCACCAGCGCACGGGCGTTGCCCGGGTTGGTTTCCAGGTGCAGCACGCGGTTGGCGTGGGCGTACAGGACCGGGTCGTTACGCACCTTTTCCATCGACGGCAGGCGGATCACGGTCTTGTCGCGGGTCATTTTCGGGCTGGCCAGGATCTGCACGACCTTGGCTTCTTCCGGGTCATCAACCGGGCCCTTCTCCTGCTCGATCGCGCAAGCCTGAGTGTCCTGGGTATTGACGTACGGGTTGATGATCTTGTCGATCTTGCCCGGACGGTCGATGCGCGTGGAGTCGACTTCGTACCAGCCCGCCGGCGTGTCGCGACGGATGAACGCGGTGCCGCGCACATCGGTGATGTCTTCGATCTTGTGACCGTAGGACAGACGCTGGGCGACTTCGACAATCGCCCGCTCGGCGTTGCCGTACAGCAGGATGTCGGCGCTGGCGTCGATCAGGATCGAATTGCGCACACGATCCTGCCAGTAGTCGTAGTGGGCGATGCGGCGCAGGGAGGCTTCGATGCCGCCGAGCACGATCGGCACGTGCTTGTAGGCTTCCTTGCACCGCTGGCTGTAGACCAGGCTCGCGCGGTCCGGACGTTTGCCCGCCATGCCGCCCGGGGTGTAGGCGTCGTCGGAACGGATTTTCTTGTCCGCGGTGTAGCGGTTGATCATCGAGTCCATGTTGCCGGCCGCGACGCCGAAGAACAGGTTCGGCTCGCCGAGCTTCATGAAGTCGTCTTTGGACTGCCAGTTCGGCTGGGCAATGATCCCGACGCGGAAGCCTTGCGACTCCAGCAGCCGGCCGATGATCGCCATGCCGAACGACGGGTGATCGACGTAGGCATCTCCCGTAACAATGATGATGTCGCAGGAGTCCCAGCCGAGCTGATCCATCTCCTCCCTGCTCATCGGCAGGAACGGGGCTGGCCCGAAACATTCGGCCCAATATTTTGGATAGTCAAATAACGGCTTGGCTGCTTGCATGTCGATGACCGGTGTTGAGATGAAAAATCGCGGGCGCGGAATATAGCACAAATTTTGACCAATTCCGACGGCCGTGGTCGGTTTCTCTCCCATTTGTCCCACCTGCCACACACCGGTTCCAAAAGATGCCTTTCAACTTATTCAAGGATGAATACAGATGCCTGCAAAACCACCGTCAAAAGGCGTAACCAGCGTCGAGGTGCATAACCCGCCTTTGCGACCAACCCATGACCATCTTCCACGGCACGACGCCTCGCACGCTTTCCGTCCTGTCGAGCACAGCCTCATCAATGGACAGACATCGGGCAGAATCCCGCACAGCACAGACCCGGACATGATCTCCCCAGCGCCATCGGTAAGCGTCAGCGAAACGACCGCAATAACCACACTACCTTTACTTGATGCCTACAGGGTTGGACCGAACTACCGATTGCCGGTCGCCGACGCATCAGGATTCAGAAGGTTCAAGGGCCGGCAGTTCGTCGATATGCACGATGGCAGCATCCTGCAGATCAGCCTCGATCCCGACACCGCTCTCTATAGGGCCAGACTTGGAAGTGAATCAAGGCCCTCGGGCCCGATTCTCTTCCATGATCCCCATAGCAACCGATGGCACCCGCTGATCGACTTCGAAAAGATCCCACTCCCACTCTCAGCCAGTCGGCTGGAGACTTTCAGGACCCCTCTGGACTTCTCCGGAGCCGCCCCGGACAGCGACGGTCTGCATGGTTTCGAAGGCAAGCGCTACGTCATCATCGAGGGCCACGCTCATCAGGTGATGCGCGACGTTGACGCCTCTTCTCCCGAGCGCAATGTCTGGCGCGTCGTCAACCCGAAGGACCCGGTCGCCGCCGACAGCGAAAACATCTATCGCGCAAGCCGATCCGGCGAAACGTTGGCCATCACCCGCAATCCCGATGGCATCTGGACCACAAGTCTGGATGGACTCAAGGGAGGCATGCGTCGTACGGCACAGACTCGGGACAACAAAGCCTATTTGCTTCAACGGTATGCCCCTATCAGAAGCGCCTTCGAGGCGTTAGGCACATCCGACAAGCGCTTTGTAGAACTCAGGGACAGCACCCTATATCTTCCCAAGGGAAGCCAGGCAGAGAAAGAGGCGCTGATCAGGCTTGAAGTACATATCATCAAGCACACAAGAATGCAGGCCGAATACGCCAAGTCACTGATCGAAAACAAGGATTGGCTAATCCTGCTGAAGGCCGGCGGCCTTTATAAAAGCGAACTGCATACTCTTCAATTGGAGAGAGTCGACTATTTCAACAAGTTGATTGCCGTCATGGATCGCAGGGGGCATCCGGACCTGAACGCGATAACGGTCGAGTCGCTGAAAAACGACTTTGCTCATCTCAACAAAAAACTGAAGATCATGGACGATCGTCAAGTCGTGATGGAGCAGGTCCGCAAAGCCGATCGCAGTGCCACTTCCGAACTGGATGAATTGAACCGTGGAGTACCCACCGTAGACCAGATCCGTTACAACCAATACAGCATCTGCCTTCGCCTGATTTTCGATGCCCCCGAAGGCACGCCAACTTTCGGTACGCGCAGTGTCACGGCCTTGCACCTGTTGAAAAAGGATATACACGATGTCTCTGGCTTCTCGGAACCGCTGGCGCTGCAATTGTTGCTGGAAAACATCAGGAGTGACAGAGCCCGGTTCGAATCTCTGGATACTTCAGCGGATCCGGTAAAGGCGGAGTACGTCAGACAGGCACTGTCTTTGATGGATACGTTCGAAACGAAAGTAGACAACCGCCTGAACGCATTCCATGAACAGGTGGTCAGCAACAGCCAATTACCTCTCTACGATCAGGATATCGATTTCGACTTTCTTTCGGAGCAGCCCACCGGAGTGGCTGAGGTAACCGCCCCGCGAAAACTGTTCCGGACACGCCATCATGGCACTTACCGGGTGCTTGTCGGAGTGCAGGAGACCGCAGCGGATGGCAACGTCACTCTCAAGGTTCCCGATCTTTTCAAGCCGAACCAACCACCTTCACGCTACGAGAAAATCGAAGGTGAGTGGCGACGGGTTCGCCCCGCCACCACTCTCACGCCCAGATCACAACTTGTGAGCGACGCGACTGAAAGCCTTGCACGCGTGGATGAACATGTTACCCAGGCCCGGATAATGGAAGACCGCAACGCCAATCCGACCAATATCGTCGAACTTCTGGGCGCCGAGACGGATCGCTTCAGGGATCTGGCGCAACGTCTGGAGGCCACTGAGCGGGTAACAGAGGACGCCGAGGCCAGCGGTTTGATCAGTCGGCTCAGAACCGCCGCCGCATCAATGGACGCCGAAGGACAAAACATTCTGATACGGATGTACAAAAACAAGGATGTGCTGGATGTACTGCGCCTGAACTTCCTGCTCGATCACTCACAGCTGAAAGTAGTGAAAACGGTAGAGCGCAAACAAATGGGCAAGGGAAGGGACAAGTCGTTCCTCGATGTCTACTTGATCAACGACCGCTCAAACAACGCACCATTGTGGGAAGCCCACTTTCACTACGACAGGCAAGATCGCCCGGCGCTGGACTACACGCTTAAGGGTGCACACTTGAAAACCCTGGAACAAAGCAAGCTCGGCAGCGCGTTTCAACAGCGCGAAGAACAGGCTGGCCGACCCCACCAGCGGATCTGGCGGGAGTTCATCAGTCCGCGAGTTGCCCAGAAACTGTTCGATCACCTGACGTGATCAAACGCGTTACTCATCGTCGTCGAAGTTGTAACTGCCCGGCGCGAGGTTTTCGAAGCGCGTGTATTTACCGATGAAGGCCAGGCGGATGAAGCCGATCGGGCCGTTCCGCTGCTTGCCGATGATGATTTCGGCGATGCCCTTGTGTTCGGTTTCCGGGTGATACACCTCGTCCCGGTACACGAACATGATCACGTCGGCGTCCTGCTCGATCGCTCCGGATTCCCGCAAGTCGGAGTTCACCGGACGCTTGTTGGGACGTTGTTCCAGGGAGCGGTTGAGCTGCGACAGGGCGACTACCGGGCAGTTGAATTCCTTGGCCAGGGCTTTCAGGGATCGGGAGATCTCGGAAATCTCGTTGGTCCGGTTGTCACCGCTGGAGCCCGGGATCTGCATCAGCTGCAGGTAGTCGATCATGATCAGGCCGATGTCGCCGTGCTCGCGCACCAGGCGGCGGGTCCGGGCACGCATCTCCGACGGGCTGATGCCGGCGGTGTCGTCGATGAACAGCTTGCGATCGTTGAGCAGATTGACCGCCGAGGTCAGGCGCGGCCAGTCGTCGTCTTCCAGCTGGCCGGAACGCACCTTGGTCTGGTCGATACGACCGAGGGACGACAGCATACGCATGATCAGCGATTCGCCTGGCATCTCGAGGGAGTACACCAGCACCACTTTGTCGCTGCGCAACACGGCGTTTTCCACCAGGTTCATCGCGAAGGTGGTCTTACCCATCGACGGACGGCCGGCGACGATGATCAAGTCGGCCGGTTGCAGGCCGCTGGTCTTCTCGTCGAGGTCGGTATAGCCGGTGGACAGGCCGGTGATCGAGTCGGCGGTGTTGAACAAGGTGTCGATGCGGTCGATGGCTTTGGTCAACAGGTCATTCACACCCACCGGGCCGCCGGTTTTTGGCCGGGCCTCGGCAATCGCGAAGATCTGTCGTTCGGCTTCGTCGAGGATTTCCTCGGCGGTGCGACCTTCAGGGTTGAAGGCGCTGTCGGCAATTTCGGTGCTGATGCCGATCAACTGACGCAACGTCGCACGCTGGCGGACGATCTGCGCATAGGCCTTGATGTTGGCGACGGACGGTGTGTTTTTTGCCAGTTCGCCGAGGTAACCCAGGCCGCCGACCTGCGAGGTCTGACCTTCCTTGTCCAGTTGCTCGGCAAGGGTCACGACGTCGATCGGCGAGTTCTGATCGGCCAGCTTGGCGATCGCGCGGAAAATCAGACGGTGGTCATGCCGGTAGAAATCGCCGTCGGAGACTTGATCGAGCACGCGTTCCCAGGCGTTGTTGTCCAGCATCAGACCACCGAGCACGGCCTGTTCGGCCTCGATGGAATGCGGCGGCACCTTCAGCGCGGCGGTTTGCAGATCGTATTGCTCGGGAGCGGAGATTTCGTTCATGGCCACTTTTTATTCAGGAAAAGCAGGGATTGCAGAAAGACAAAGGGCACGACCTGTAGACAGGATCGTGCCCGATGTTAACCGTCTGACGGACAAGCCGCCAGTCGATCAGGGTGTTGCTTAAGCTGCTACCACGACAACGCGTACGGTGGCTTCAACTTCGGCGTGCAGGTGCACAGCCACGTCGAATTCACCCACGTTGCGGATGGTGCCGTTCGGCAGACGAACTTCGCTTTTCGCAACTTCAACGCCGGAGGCGGTCAGTGCGTCAGCGATGTCGTGAGTACCGATCGAACCGAACAGCTTGCCTTCGTCGCCAGCGGTGGCAGTGATGGTCACTTCCAGCTCGGCCAGTTGGGCAGCACGGCTTTCAGCCGATGCTTTACGGTCGGCAGCGGCTTTTTCCAGCTCAGCGCGACGCTCTTCGAACGCAGCCAGGTTGGCAGCGGTCGCAGCGGTGGCTTTGCCGAAAGGCAGCAGGTAGTTACGGCCGTAACCGGCCTTAACGTTTACTTTGTCGCCCAGGTTGCCCAGGTTGGCGATTTTTTCCAGAAGGATCAGTTGCATGTGGAAATCCTCTTAACTTTTAACCTTCACCGTTCGCGTTATCGGTGTCTTTCGACACGTGACGACCGCGAAAATCAATCAGGCTGTCGACAATGGCCAAGACCACAAGCAACGGACCGAGCAAGTGCATGAAAGGCACGAGCGTGACGTATATCCCCACCAGCCAGAAACCGGCCAGCCGTTTCTGCGCCACCAGCCCGTGAACCAGGGCCAGACCGGCGAAGAACAGCGGCACACTGCACAACGGCAACAGAACCAGTGCGTGCAGACCGAAGAACGGAGCCACACACATGACGGCCAGAAGCGACAGCGCAACGCCTTTCGGCAGTCGGATGGCGCGAAACTCGCGACCGAAACCGCCGGGGTTATACAACAACGCCTGCCAGTAGCGCCCAAGAATCAGGCACAGCACGCTAAAGACCTGCAACGACACCGCTGTCGAAATGATCGACAGTGGAACCGCCAATCCCGTGAGAATCGCCTTCTGGTCTGCCGAGAATTTCTCGTAGACCTCACCCATCGCCAGCGGCAAGACTTGTTCAAACGTCTGCGCCAGCGCTTCGGTGAAGGAACCGAAAACGGTTCCCAGGCTCACGGCAATCAACAACCCCACGGCCACGCTGACCAGCAGCACGCGATTCCAGGTGTGTTCGGCGCGTAAAACCAGCGCCAGACCGCAAGCCCCGAGCAGCACTATCAGTGCCGTCGGGTCTTTGAGGTAGTGCCAGCTCACCAACGCTGACAACACTCCCACACCCAGGACGCTCAAGGCGTCCGAACCGCGCCGCAGGAGCACAAGGCAACCTGCAGCGGCACTCAACCAGAACAACAGCGGCAATGCCGCAGATCCGGCCACGACCAGCGTGGCCTGCATACGCCCCCGCATGATGAATTCAGCCAAGGCACGCATGCATTCGATCCCTTACTTACTTGTCGACTACCCGGTCTCAGCGGCCGTGGCTGTCGGTGTAGGCCAGCAGGGCCAGGAAGCGGGCGCGCTTGATAGCGGTGGCCAGCTGACGCTGATAACGAGCTTTGGTACCGGTGATGCGGCTTGGAACGATTTTGCCGGTCTCGGATACGTAGGCTTTCAGAGTGTTGAGATCTTTGTAGTCGATCTCCTTCACGTCTTCAGCGGTGAAGCGGCAGAATTTACGACGACGGAAGAAACGTGCCATTTGATAGGCTCCTTAAAAGGTCCGTGGATTACTCGTCAGCGTTATCGCTGTTGTCGCTGTCGCTATCGCTGTCATCGCCATCGGCGCTGCCATCGTGCTCAGGACGTTCGCGACGCTCACGGCGCTCACTGCGGTTTTCTTCAGCCTTGAGCATCTCGGACTGGCCGGTAACGGCTTCGTCGCGACGGATGACCAGGTTACGGATCACTGCATCGTTGTAGCGGAAGTTGTCTTCCAGCTCGGCCAGGGCCTTGCCGGTGCACTCAACGTTCAGCATCACGTAGTGAGCCTTGTGAACATTGTTGATTGCGTAGGCCAGTTGACGACGGCCCCAGTCTTCCAGACGGTGGATTTTGCCGCCGTCTTCTTCGATCAGCTTGGTGTAACGCTCAACCATGCCGCCGACTTGCTCGCTCTGGTCAGGGTGGACCAGAAAGATGATTTCGTAATGACGCATGAATGCTCCTTACGGGTTGTAGCCTGCCGCTCAAAAACGGTCAGACAAGGAGTGAATGACACTTATGGACTTGCCGGCGCGGGGCACATGGGTGCCTGCCGTCACAGCAAGGGGCGCAATTGTAGAGAAGGGACAGAAGAGGTGCAAGGCAATTGGTGATTATTTGAACAGCCACCAATCCGGGCCACACCACAAAGCACTGTGGGAGCGAGCTTGCTCGCGATGACGGCTCAACATCCAACATTAATGCTGAATGTAACTCCGCTTTCGCGAGCAGGCTCGCTCCCACATTGGACGGCGTAAGGCTTAAGGCTTCTTGGCAGCAGCCTTGGCCTTGGCACCGCGCTGGCGCTGGGCCTCGAACAGGCAAACGCCGGTCGCAACCGACACGTTGAGACTGCTGACGCTACCAGCCATCGGCAGGTTCACCAGGTAGTCGCAGTGCTCGCGAGTCAGGCGACGCATGCCTTTGCCTTCGGCGCCCATGATCAGGATGGTCGGGCCGGTCAGGTCCTGGTCATAGATGCTGACCTCGGCCTCACCTGCCGTGCCGACTACCCACAGACCGCGCTGCTGAAGCTTTTCCAGGGTGCGCGCAAGGTTGGTCACGGCCACCAGCGGAATCACTTCCGCCGCACCGCAGGCCACTTTCCGCACGACAGGCGTCAGAGTGGCCGACTTGTCTTTCGGCACGATGACCGCCAGCGCACCGGCAGCATCCGCCGAACGCAGGCAGGCGCCGAGGTTGTGCGGATCGGTCACGCCGTCGAGCACCAGCAACAGCGGCGCGCCTTCGGTGCGGTCGAGCAACTCGTCGAGCATCGCTTCGCCCCAGACCTGGCTTGGACTGACGTCCGCCACCACGCCCTGGTGCACGCCTTCGACCCAGGCGTCCATTTCGCGGCGCTCGGCCTGACCGATCTGAACGCGGTTTTCGTTGGCCAGCTCGATCAGCGTCTGCACCCGTGGATCGTTGCGGCTTTCAGCCAGCCAGATCTGCTTGACGCGTTTAGGGTGGTGACGCAGCAACGCTTCTACCGCGTGAACGCCGTAGATTTTTTCCAACTGACTCATGACTTCGCCTTCGGTTTACGTGCCCCGCCGCTTTTGGCTGGAGCGGAACCCGCTTTTGGCGGGCCCTTGCGGTGTTTGCTCGGTTTGCCTGGCTTGCTGCCGGAGGCCTTTTCAGGCGCCGACCGCCCGGTCTTTCCCCCGGACGCCGCTTTACCACCGTTTTTGGCGTCGGCCAGCAAGGCCTTCTTCATCTCACGGCTTTTGCGCAGCTCGGCGTTTTTCGCCACGGCATCGCTCGGGCGATAAGCCTCGGCGACCTTTTCCTTGGCCGGACGACGGCTGGCGGTTTTGGCCGGAGCCTTTTCTTCCACAGCCTTGGCCGCTGGAGCCGTTGTTTCGGCGCCACGTTTCTTGCGGCCGATTGGCGCGCTGATGGTTTTTTCGGCCATCTCGAAGTCGATCTTGCGCTCGTCGAGATCGACGCGCATGACGCGTACTTCAACGGTATCGCCAAGACGGAAGCTGCGACCGGTGCGCTCGCCCGCCAGGCGGTGATGCACAGGGTCGAAGTGGTAGTAATCGCCCGGCAGCGCCGTCACGTGCACCAGACCTTCGACGTAGATATCGGTCAGCTCGACGAACAGGCCGAAACCGGTCACGGCAGTGATCACGCCCGGGAACGATTCGCCCACGCGGTCTTTCATGAACTCGCACTTGAGCCAGTTCACCACGTCGCGGGTCGCTTCGTCGGCACGGCGCTCGCTCATCGAGCATTGCTCGCCGAGTTGCTCCAGCGCCGCCTCGTCGTACGGATAGATGCGCGCCTTCGGAATCGTCATGGCACCGGCACGGCGAACGTGCGGGGTGTCCTGTTTCGAATGGATCACGCTGCGGATCGCCCGGTGCGTGAGCAGGTCCGGGTAACGACGGATCGGCGAGGTGAAGTGGGTATAGGCTTCGTAATTCAGGCCGAAGTGGCCTTCATTCTGGGCGCTGTACACCGCCTGGCTCAGGGAGCGCAGCATCACGGTCTGGATCAGATGGAAATCCGGACGGTCCTTGATGCTCGCCAACAGTGCCTGATAGTCCTTCGGCGTCGGGCCGTCCTTGCCTTTATGCAGGGACAGGCCGAGCTCACCGAGGAACGCGCGCAGTTTTTCCAGACGCTCCGGTGGCGGGCCATCGTGGACGCGGTACAACGCAGGAATTTCGTGCTTTTTCAGGAATTCGGCAGTGGCCACGTTGGCCGCCAGCATGCATTCCTCGATCAGTTTGTGCGCGTCGTTACGGGTGGTCGGACGGATTTCGGCAATCTTGCGCTCGGAACCGAAGATGATCCGGGTTTCCTGCGTTTCGAAATCGATCGCGCCACGGACGTGACGGGCAGCCAGCAATACCTTGTACAGCGCGTAGAGCTGTTTCAGGTGCGGCAGAACGTCGGTGTATTCGCCGCGAAGCTTGCGCCCCTCGGTGGCCTTCGGTGTTTCCAGCATCGCACTGACTTTGTTGTAGGTCAGACGTGCGTGGGAGTGGATCACCGCTTCATAGAAGCAGTAGTCGGTCATTTCGCCGGATTTGGAGATGGTCATCTCGCAAACCATGGCCAGACGATCGACATGCGGGTTCAGCGAGCACAGGCCGTTGGAGAGCTGCTCCGGCAGCATCGGCACCACGCGCTCGGGGAAGTACACCGAGTTGCCGCGCACCTGGGCTTCGTTGTCCAGGGCCGAGCCGATCTTCACGTAGCTGGAAACATCGGCAATCGCCACGTACAACTTCCAGCCGCCGGAGAACAGGCGCAGTTTGCCTGGCTTGGATTCGCAGTAGACCGCGTCGTCGAAGTCGCGGGCATCTTCACCGTCGATGGTGACGAACGGCAGATGGCGCAGGTCGACGCGCTTCTCTTTGTCTTTTTCTTCGACTTCCGGCTTGAGCTTGCCGGCTTCCTTCAGAACGGCTTCAGGCCAGACGTGCGGAATGTCGTAGGTGCGCAGGGCGACATCGATTTCCATGCCCGGCGCCATGTAGTTGCCGACGACTTCGATCACATCGCCTTGCGGCTGGAAGCGCGGAGTCGGCCAGTGGGTGATTTTCACCTCGACGAACTGACCGATCTGGGCATTGGCGTTGCGGCCCGGGGTCACCAGCACTTCCTGCTGGATCTTCGGGTTGTCCGCGACCACGAAGCCGATGCCGCCCTCTTCGAAGTAACGGCCGACGATGCTTTCGTGGGCACGGGACACCACTTCGACGATCACGCCTTCGCGGCGACCGCGACGGTCCAGGCCGGACACACGGGCCAGAGCACGGTCACCGTCGAACACCAGACGCATTTGCGCCGGGCTCATGAACAGGTCGTCGGAGCCGTCGTCCGGCACCAGGAAGCCGAAGCCGTCGCGGTGACCGCTGATGCGGCCGAGGATCAGGTCGAGCTTGTCCACCGGTGCATAAGTACCACGGCGGGTGTAGATCAGTTGAGCGTCGCGCTCCATGGCGCGCAGGCGGCGGCGCAGGGCTTCGACCTGGTCTTCTGTGGTCAGACCAAATTCTTCGACCAGTTGCTCGCGGGCAGCAGGCGAACCCCGATCAGCAAGGTGCTGAAGGATCAGTTCGCGGCTGGGAATAGGGTTTTCATATTTTTCCGCTTCACGAGCGGCCTCGGGATCGAGGGACTGCCAATCGGCCATTAGAGAGTTTTCACCTTGTCTATATGCGGGTTAGTTTGGCATAGGCGCCATCAAACGGGAAATTTCCGACTCTATAAGGCGCGTCTGGAGCCTTGTATCGACGTCTGAAAGGCGTTTTGAACACCGCTGGTAAAAAAAACCAATTTTTTTGCTGGCAGGGGTTTACAGTTAAAAAGACGCTCCGTATAGTGCGCGCCATCGACGACGTACAGACGCCGTCGAGATGCCCAGGTGGTGAAATTGGTAGACACGCCAGCTTCAGGTGCTGGTGACCTTACGGTCGTGGAAGTTCGAGTCTTCTCCTGGGCACCAATTTCGAGTTTGAGACTAGATCAGTTTCAAGGCTCACACAAAAACCCGCGAAAGCGGGTTTTTTGCATTCTGCGTTCCGTCTTTTTTCTGAAATTGATTTATTAAAATCAAATCAGGGGTTTACAGATCAAAAGGCGCTCCGTATAGTGCGCCACATCAACAGCGGCAACGCTGAAGATGAAGCCCAGATGGTGAAATTGGTAGACACGCCAGCTTCAGGTGCTGGTGACCTTACGGTCGTGGAAGTTCGAGTCTTCTTCTGGGCACCAATTCAAATTCAAGGTCACGATCTTGAATCTCACAAAAACCCGCGAAAGCGGGTTTTTGCGTTTCTGGCTTCCTGAAAACTCAGACCGCCCTACCAAACCCTTATCCTGCTCGCAAGGAGCATTTGAGAAACGATATCGTTTATCATTGTTGCAAGTTTTTGCAATGCGACAGTGAGGAACCCTGCGAATGATGTTTCGAAATACCCTGCGCCGCGGCTTGACCTTCACCCTGCTCGGCCTGGCACTCGCCACTCCCCTCACCCAGGCTGCCGATACGGTTTCCCTGACACTCTACAACGGTCAACACAAGGAAGTCGGCGACGCAATCGCCAAAGCCTTCGAAGCCAAGACCGGCATTCACGTCAATGTGCGCAAGGGCAGCAGTAACCAGCTCGCCAGCCAGATTATCGAAGAAGGCGACCGCTCTCCCGCCGACGTCATCTACACCGAAGAATCCCCGCCACTGAACAACCTCGGCGAACTCGGCCTGTTGGCCAAGACCGACGATGCCACTCTGGCCGTCCTGCCGAAAAAATACGTTGCCGGCAATGGCACCTGGATCGGTGTCACTGCAAGGGTTCGCGTAGTCGCCTTCAACCCGAAACTGGTCGATGAAAAAGACCTGCCCAAGTCGGTGCTGGATTTCGCCGATCCGCAGTGGCAAGGCAAGGTCGGTTTCGTGCCCACCAGCGGTGCCTTCCAGGAACAAGCCGTCGCCATCATCAAAAAACACGGTCGTGAAGCCGCCGAAGAATGGCTGACCGGCCTGCGCGCCTTCGGCAAGACCTACAGCAACAACATGGTCGCCCTCAAGGCTGTGGAAAACGGTGAAGTCGCCACCGTGCTGGTGAACAATTACTACTGGTTCGCCCTGCAACGGGAGAAAGGCAAGCTTGATTCCAAGCTGCATTACTTCACCGGTGGCGATGTGGGCGGTTTGATCACTGTCTCCAGCGCAGCGGTGCTGAAATCCAGCAAACATCCCAAAGAAGCCCAGCAGTTTCTCGCCTACATGGCCAGCGAAGAAGGCCAGCGCGTGATCACCCAGACGACTGCCGAGTATCCGCTGCACAACGGCATGGAATCGGATCGCGGCCTCAAGCCTTTCAGTGAACTGGAAGCGCCGGACGTTACCCCGGCCGATCTCGGAAATGCCGAAGAAGCGCTGGATCTGGAACGCGAAGTTGGCCTGAACTGATGAGCGCCTCGTTATCCGCCCCCGCCACGCGCGGGGGTTACGTGCCACGGCGCAAGCGGCCGTCGATCTGGCTGGTGCTGCCGGTGTTGCTGCTGGTAGTGATGAGCCTGTTGCCGCTGGCCTATGTCGGCCTCAAAGCCTGGCAGGCGGGTTGGTCCGAGGCGCTGCATTTGCTGTGGCGCCCTTACGTGTTCGGCCTGCTGCGCAACACGCTGGC
The DNA here is from genome assembly GCF_046097675.1 of Pseudomonas sp. UV AK001. Classification (NCBI taxonomy): domain Bacteria; kingdom Pseudomonadati; phylum Pseudomonadota; class Gammaproteobacteria; order Pseudomonadales; family Pseudomonadaceae; genus Pseudomonas; species Pseudomonas sp. UV AK001. Next base: position 205,461 of record NZ_JBJUVZ010000005.1, on the reverse strand, counting down.
GCTGATGGTCGGCGTAACCGTGACTTGCGGCGTGATCGGCCTGTCGCTGGCGTGGTTGCTGGAGCGCAGCAACCTGCCGGGCCGGCGTTTGTGGGGTGTGATTCTGTGTTTGCCGTTCGCGGTGCCGGCATTCGTCAGCAGCTTTACCTGGGTTTCGCTCAGTGCGCAGTTCGAAGGACTCGGCGGGGCGATTCTGGTGATGAGCCTGTCGAAATACCCGCTGATCTTTTTGCCAGTGGCCGCCACCCTGCGCAACCTTGACCCCTCCCTTGAAGAATCGGCACGGACGCTGGGCCAGAATCGCTGGGGCGTGTTTTTCCGCGTCACACTGCCCCTGCTCTGGCCTTCGCTGCTGGCCGGTTCTTTGCTGATCGCGCTGCACATGCTGGTGGAATTCGGCGCACTGTCGATCATTGGCCTGCAAACCTTCACCACCGCGATCTATCAGCAATTCGAACTGGAATTCAGCAATGCCAACGCGGCGATGCTGTCGGCGGTATTGCTGGCGCTGTGCTTGATGCTGTTGTGGCTGGAGTTGCGCGTGCGCGGCAAGGGCCGTCATGTGCGCACCGGCCAGGGCGCGGCGCGGCGGGCTGAACAAGTGCGACTCGGGCCGTGGACGGTCGCCGGTCAGTTGTATTGCCTGATGCTGGCGATTGTCGGCAGCGGGATTCCGTTGGGCATGCTGGCGTACTGGCTCGCGGTAGGATCGTCTGCCGCGTTCCCGGTGGCGGCAATCACCGAAGCGTTGCTGTCGTCGCTGGCGCTGTCGCTGGGTGGCGCGGGATTGTGTCTGCTACTGGCGGTGCCGGTCGGATTGCTGGTGGTGCGCTACAAGGGCCAACTGGCGATTTGGGCCGAGCGTCTGCCCTATCTGTTGCATGCCCTGCCGGGGCTGGTGATTGCGCTGACGCTGGTGTATTTCGCCCTGCACTACGTGCCGGCGCTGTATCAGACTTCCATGTTGTTGCTGATCGCGTATGCGCTGCTGTTCCTGCCACTGGCCCAGGCGCCGATCCGCACAGCGCTGAACAAGGCAGCTCCGCAACTGGAAGAAGCCGCCCGCACACTGGGCGCGTCATCGTTCACGGCGTTCTGCCGAGTGACCCTGCCGATCATCTTTCCGGCACTGGGCGCGGCGTTTGCGCTGGTGTTTCTGGATGCGATGAAGGAACTGACGGCGACGTTGCTGCTGAGTCCGACCGGGCTCAACACATTGGCAACCGAAGTCTGGGCACACACCGCGAATGTCGAGTTCGCAGCCGCAGCGCCTTATGCAGCGTTGTTGATCGTGGTGTCGGGGTTGCCCGTCTATTTGCTGACGACCCGGATGTATTTGAGCCGATAAAAAAATCGCAGCCGAGGCTGCGATTTTTTTTGCCTGTCATATCAGGCCCGGAACTGCCCCAGGCTGGCCTTGAGCTGCGCCGCCAGACCATCCAGCACCTTGCCGCTGGCCGTGGTTTCGACCACCGCCTGAGCGGCTTTCTCGGCCTGGGCATGAATCGTCTCGACCCGACCACGCACGGCCTGCGCACCCTGAGCCTGATGCGCCGCTGCCTGAGTCGCCAGACCAATCGCCGCATGCACCTGCTCGACCGACGCCTGCACCGACTGCTGCAACCGCGCGCTGTCACGCAGCACCAGCAAACCTTCGCTGGCCTGACGCCCGGCCTGACCAATCGCCTCAACCGCCTCACGGGCGCCCTGCTGCAAGGCCACGATGTGCGCCTGAATGTCACCGGTGGAGCTTTGAGTCTTGCTCGCCAGCGCGCGGACTTCGTCTGCCACTACCGCAAAGCCGCGACCGGTCTCACCGGCCCGGGCCGCCTCGATGGCGGCGTTGAGCGCCAGAAGATTGGTCTGTTCGGCGATGCCGTGAATCACGGTCAGCACCACTTCGATCTGCTCACTCTGCTGCGCCAGCCGCTCGATGACTTTCGCCCCGGTGTCGACCTGCCCCGCCAGCGCCTCGATCAGGCTGCCGACCTTGGCCGACGTGCGGGTGTTCTCATCGGTGGCCTGACGAATATCCACCACCTGCTTCAGCGCCGCCTGCATCGCATGGCTTTCCGATTGTGCTTCGTCGGCCATTTGCGACAGCGCGCGCAGGCTTTCGGCCACTTCATCGCGCTGCATCCCGGCCGCCGCATCGGCACCGGCGTTGCGCAAAGTCATGGCGCCGATTTCCACACCGGTGCGCTGGGCCACATCCCCGGCCTCGCGCACGATCGGTTGCAACTTATCCACAAAGCGGTTGACTGCCGATGCCATGTCGCCAATTTCGTCCTTGCTGTTGATCTGCACCCGCTTGGTCAGGTCGCCCTCGCCTGCCGCCAGGTCATCCATGGCAGCGTTGAGCATCTTCAAGCGATTGACCACACGGTGGCCGAGCACCACCGCCAACAGCAACAGCACGCCGGCGCCGACCAGCGCCAGCCCCATACCGATACGCCAGCGTAGTGTGGCAGCGGCGTCCTGTACGGTGTTGGTCGTGTTGGCTTTCATCTCGGCGGCGGTGGATTGCGCCGACTGCAGGCGCGCGCGCATGGCCGTGGCGCTGTCGGCGGCGGCGCCCTTGAGGCTGTCGCCGACCAGTTGATCACTGCTGGCGATCAGCGCCGAGAAGCGCTGATCGAGTGCCGCCAGATCGGTGTCCACCGAGGCCGTCGAGACGCCCATCAGCACTTTGCCGATCTCCACGCCGTTGGGATTGATCGAGGCTTCGAGGTAATAGACCGAGGGATCATGCTTCGCCGCATCCAGCACCTTATCCAGCGCCCGCTCGCCCTGGCCTTTTTCCAGAAGGGCCTTGTTGATCGGGTTTTCGCGGTTGAGATAGCGGGTCAGATGCTGGCCGGTGGCGTCGTCGTAAACCACGAACAGCACGTTGGGATTGCGCTGGGCCCGGCGGGCGAATTCGGACAGGGTCGGCACATCGCTGTCCCACATGGCGCGAGGCGCTACGGAGGCGAGCAACTGGGCCATGTCGTTGGCCGAGTCCTTCAGGTCTTTTTCCAGGGTCGCACGCAGTTGTGCCTGCTCCTCCTTCAGACGCGAGGACAGGCCGGCAGTCAAACGCTGGCGAGTATTGGTGGACAAGGTATCGAGGCTCGACGTGACTTCACGCCCGGCCTGCTCCAGCTCACCGGAGAGCTTCTGGCTGTCGGCGCCCAGGCGAGTGCCCAGATCGGCTTCCAGCGCGGTGACGGTGCTCCGCGTCAGGGCGACGGCCACCAACACCTGCACCAAAAGGGCGATACCAAGGGTAACGAATACGGGCCGCAACAAACGGCTTTGTAACAGTGAGAGAACGGCCGACACTGTGAATCCCTCTACTTCTGACGCCATTAATTTGATGGCACTCTTGTAGACAGATTCACAGCAAAGGTCATGCCGTCCAACAGGCATAAACGACAAAGGCCCCGATGAAGGGGCCTTTGTGTTTTTACATCAACGACTTATCAAGCGAACGGATGACGCAGAACGATGGTTTCGTTGCGGTCCGGGCCCGTCGAAATAATGTCGATCGGCGCGCCGATCAACTCTTCAACGCGCTTGATGTAGGCGCGAGCGTTGGCCGGCAGCTCTTCCAGGGTCTTGGCACCCACGGTCGATTCGGTCCAGCCCGGCACTTCTTCGTACACAGGCTGCAGGCCCACATAGCTGTCAGCGTCAGTCGGCGCAACAGCGTTGCCTTGCGCGTCTTTGTAGCCGGTGCAGATGTTGATGGTTTCCAAGCCGTCGAGTACGTCCAGCTTGGTCAGGCAGATGCCCGAGATGCTGTTCACATCGATAGCGCGACGCAGGATAACGGCGTCGAACCAGCCGCAACGACGGGCACGGCCGGTGGTCGCACCGAACTCGTGACCCTGCTTGGCCAGGTGCGCGCCGACTTCGTCGAACAGCTCGGTCGGGAACGGGCCCGAACCTACGCGAGTGGTGTAAGCCTTGGTGATGCCCAGGATGTAGTCCAGGAACATCGGGCCAACGCCCGAACCGGTCGCCACACCACCGGCGGTGGTGTTGGAGCTGGTCACGTACGGGTAGGTACCGTGGTCGATGTCGAGCAACGAACCCTGGGCGCCTTCGAACATGATGTCTTTGCCGGCGCGACGCAGGTCGTGCAGCTCGGCAGTGACGTCCAGCATCAGCGGCTTCAGCAGCTCGGCGTACTCCTTGCACTCGGCCAGGGTCTTTTCGAACTCGATGGCCGGCTCTTTGTAGTAACCGACCAGCATGAAGTTGTGGTAGTCCACCAGTTCACGCAGCTTGTCTTCGAAGCGCGGCATGTTGAGCAGGTCGCCCACACGCAGGCCACGACGTGCAACCTTGTCTTCGTAAGCCGGGCCGATGCCGCGACCGGTGGTGCCGATCTTCAGCTCGCCACGGGCCTTTTCACGGGCCTGGTCCAGCGCCACGTGGAAGGACAGGATCAGCGGGCAGGACGGGCTGATACGCAGGCGCTCGCGCACCGGTACGCCTTTCTCTTCCAGCTTGGTGATCTCGCGCAGCAGGGCGTCAGGTGCAACCACCACGCCGTTGCCGATCAGGCACTGCACGCCTTCGCGCAGCACGCCCGACGGGATCAGGTGCAGGACGGTTTTTTCACCGTCGATCACCAGTGTGTGGCCAGCGTTGTGGCCACCTTGGTAGCGCACTACGGCGGCAGCATGTTCGGTCAGCAGATCAACGATCTTGCCTTTGCCCTCATCACCCCACTGGGTGCCCAGGACTACGACATTCTTACCCATAACACTTGTCCTCATTCGCGCAAACTTGGTGCCGGCGTTGGCCGGCAGGAAAACTCAAGAAGCCAGTGGCGATACTTGCCAAAGCCCGTTCTGCTGGATCAATTGCCGGTCGCAGTCCGCATCACGGGCGGCGGCCAAAGGTTGTCCAGGCAATGCCTGAACGACACGCTGACCCTCACTGCGCAACTGGCAAACCTGCTGCCAGAGTGCCGCATCCGTACTGTCAGGCATCCAGATACCGCCAGACGGTAGCTCGACCTCAGCACGCCCCAGGGTCACCAGGGTTTTCAAATCGGTGGAAAAGCCGGTTGCCGGACGGGCGCGACCGAAGTCGGCGCCGATGTCGTCGTAGCGACCGCCCTGAGCGATGGACTGGCCGACACCCGGCACGAACACGGCGAACACCACACCGGTGTGGTAGTGGTAGCCGCGCAGCTCGCCCAGATCGAAGTACAGCGGCAGCTCCGGGAAGCGCGCCGACAGTCGCTCGGCAATCGCCAGCAAATCTTCCAGCGCCGCCAGTACCGGCGCCGGCGCATTGGCCAGACGCTCACGGGCAGCGCTCAACACTTCACGGCCGCCGCACAGGTCGACCAACGCACGCAGCATGCCGGACAGATCAGCCGGCAGGCCTTCGGTCAGGGTAATGACCTCGTCGATGGCCTTGCGTTGCAACGCATCGAACAGCTGCTGCTCGACTTCACCCGACAGACCGGCCGCCTGGGCCAGACCACGGTAGATGCCAACGTGACCCAGATCCATGTGCACATCCGGCACATCGGCCAGTTGCAGCATGGCCAGCATCAGGCTGATGACTTCAACGTCGCTGCTCGGGCTGGCATCGCCGTACAACTCGGCGCCCAACTGGATCGGGCTGCGCGAGGACGACAAGGCACGTGGCTGGGCATGCAGCACGCTGCCGGCGTAGCACAGACGGCTCGGGCCTTCGCGACGCAGGGTGTGCGCATCGATGCGCGCCACTTGCGGCGTGATGTCGGCACGGAAACCCATCTGCCGGCCCGATTGCGGGTCGATGACCTTGAAGGTACGCAGATCCAGGTCCTGGCCCGCGCCGGTCAGCAGGGATTCCAGGTACTCGATATGGGGAGTCACGACAAACTCGTAACCCCAGCTCTGGAACAGATCCAACACCTGACGACGCGCGACTTCAATGCGCGCCGCTTCCGGTGGCAGTACTTCTTCGATGCCATCTGGCAGCAGCCAGCGGTCTACCGTTGCCATTACGCCATTCCCCTTAGATCCGGGCGGCCAGCCCGAGGGCGAGCCTTGAGTGAAGCAGAAAATGACCGGCCCGTTCAAAACGCACGCGCATGAACGACGCGGCGAAAGGCCTGTTACCGGCTTCGCCCATCACTTTCCTCGAAAAACTGCCGGGTCATTCAACCCGATCTTCTGCAACAAAAACAGCAATCAAACGTGCAGACGCAAAAAAGCCGGGAATTTCCCGGCTGCCGCATCATACACACGTTTTCCGAAAGGATCACCCCGCCCGAGGTTTTAGCCGCCGGGCGGAATGATTCAGGTCAACGTCGTATCAAGGCTTGGACTTTTCCAGGTAACGGAAGAAGTCGCTGCCTGGGTCGAGGACCATGACGTCGGATTTGTTCGCGAAGCTTTCACGGTAGGCACGCAGGCTGCGGTAGAAACCGTAGAACTCCTGATCCTGACCGTAGGCCTTGGAGTAGATCGCAGCGGCCTGGGCGTCACCGTCACCGCGAATCTCTTCGGATTCACGATAGGCTTCAGCCAGCAGCACGCGGCGCTGACGATCGGCGTCGGCACGGATGCCCTCGGCCAGCTCGTTACCCTTGGCGCGGTGCTCGCGAGCTTCACGCTCACGCTCGGTGCTCATACGTTCGAACACGCTGCGGTTCACTTCTTTCGGCAGATCGATGGCCTTGACCCGGACATCGACCACTTCGATACCCAGCTCTTTTTCCGCCATCTTGTTCAGCGACGCCGTGATGTCAGCCATCAGCGCATCGCGCTCACCGGACACCACTTCGTGCAGGGTACGTTTACCGAACTGGTCACGCAGGCCCGATTCCAGACGACGGGACAGACGCTCGTCGGCGATCTGCTTGAGGCCGGAGGTCGCGGTGTAGAAGCGCTCGGCATCTTTCACGCGCCACTTGGCGTAGGCATCGACCATCACGGCTTTCTTTTCCAGGGTCAGGAAGCGTTGCGTCGGTGCATCCAGCGTCATCAGACGTGCGTCGAATTTACGCACCTGGTTAACGTAAGGCACCTTCACATGCAGACCCGGCTGGACATCGGCCTGAACCACGCGACCGAACTGCAGCAGCACCGCACGCTCGGTCTGAGCCACGATGTAGAAGCAGTTCCAGCCAACCAGTACCACAACAACGCCAACGATCAGGGCGATCAGCGATTTATTGCTCATCAGCGGGTCTCCCTTGTACGTGTCTGCGGCAGGTCAGTGACATGCGGCACGACATCCGTGTTGTTGCTGGCGGCGGCTGAACCGGTGACCGGTGCACTGCTGCCCGAGCTGTTCTGAATCATCTTGTCCAGCGGCAGGTAAAGCAGGTTGCTCTGGCCATTCTTGTTGCCGGTCACGAGAACCTTGCTGGTGCTGCTGAAGACTTCCTGCATGGTGTCCAGGTACAGACGCTGACGAGTGACCTCGGGCGCCTTGCGGTACTCGGCAACCAGCTTGGTGAAGCGATCGGCCTCACCCTTGGCGCGGGAGACCGTTTCGTCACGGTAGCCGTTGGCATCTTCGAGGATGCGCTGGGCCTGACCACGGGCTTCCGGCACCACACCGTTGGCGTAGGTTTCAGCCTGGTTGCGCGAACGCTGCTCGTCTTCACGGGCGCGGATCACGTCATCGAAGGCTTCCTGCACTTCACGCGGTGCAGCTGCGCTCTGTACGTTGACCTGGGTGACGGTGATACCGGTGCGATAGGTATCGAGGAAACGTTGCAGACGTTCCTTGATCTCGCTGGCCATCAGCTCACGACCTTCGGTCAGCACCTGGTCCATCGCGGTGGAACCCACCACATGGCGCAGCGCACTGTCGGTCGCATGCTGCAGGCTGATTTCCGGCTGGTCGACGTTCAGCACAAAGTCCTGCAGGTTGCTGATCTTGTACTGCACGGTCAGTGGCACTTCGACGATGTTCTCGTCTTCGGTCAGCATCTGGCCCTGCTTGGTGTAGGCACGCTCGCGCGTGACGTTTTCCATGTACTTCTTGTCGATCGGCGGGAAGTAGATGTTCAGGCCCGGGCCGACGGTCTCGTAGTACTTGCCGAAGCGCAGCACCACGGCCTGCTCCTGCTCGTCCACCACGTACACCGCGCTGTACAGCCACACGGCCGCCAGCACGACGAGGCCGATGCCGAGCAGGCCGCCGAAGCCGCCACTCTTGCCCGAACCGCCACCGTCATCACCACCCCGTTTTTTACCACCACCGAACAACCCGTTCAGGCTTTCCTGCAGCTTTCGGAAGGCCTCGTCGAGATCTGGTGGTCCCTTGCGGTCGCCGTTATTGCGGCGCTTGCCACCCCAAGGATCCTGATTGTTCGAGTTGCCACCCGGCTCATTCCAAGCCATAGCGCTCTCCATCTGATAAAGCAAAGACGCACCCACGGCGCGCCGACCAATGCTACAGAATGCCTGCCGTTGCGGCACAACCGCTTTTTCAGGCTTTTATTGCAAAGTGTGTTGCTCGATGAACTCCGTCGGCACAACGCCTTCACGACTGACCAGTCGATTGAGCTCCGAGCGCGGCAATCGAATGGCCAGCAAGCTGACACCTTCTTCGTCGTATTCTTCTTTCTGTACCGCGCCCAGTTCGAAGAACTGTGCACGCAGACGCGCAAACCGCTGGGGTAGACGCAAGGTTCCGACAAACAAATCACTGCCCAGCAATTCGGCAATGGCTTGCTCAAGCAATTCCAGACCAGTGCCATCACGCGCCGACAACCAGACCCGTTGAGGTTTGCCGTTTTCGTCGCGCTGGATTTGTGGCTCAACGCCTTCAAGCAAATCGAGTTTGTTATAGACCTCGAGGATCGGCAAGTCCTGGGCACCAATCTCGCCCAGCACCACCATTACCTGCTCGATCTGCAACATGCGATCCGGTTCGGCCGCATCGATCACGTGCAACAGCAGGTCGGAATTGCTCGACTCTTCGAGCGTAGACCGAAATGCCTCGACCAGCTTGTGCGGCAAGTGACGAATGAAACCCACGGTATCGGCCAGAACGATCGGCCCCAGGTCGTCCAGTTCCAGACGGCGCAGGGTCGGATCCAGCGTGGCGAACAGCTGGTCGGCCGCATAGACCTCGGACTTCGTCACGTTATTGAACAGCGTGGATTTGCCGGCGTTGGTATAGCCCACCAGAGACACGGTAGGGATATCCGCACGAGAACGGCCGCGACGCGACTGTTCGCGCTGACTGCGAACTTTTTCCAGCCGGCCCTTGATCTGGCGCAGGCGAACCCGCAGCAGGCGTCGGTCGGTTTCGAGCTGGGTTTCACCCGGGCCGCGCATGCCGATACCGCCACCCTGTCGCTCAAGGTGAGTCCAGCCGCGAACCAGCCGGGTGCTCATGTGGTCAAGCTGGGCCAGTTCAACCTGGAGCTTGCCCTCATGGGTACGGGCGCGTTGGGCAAAAATATCGAGAATCAGACCGGTACGGTCGATCACGCGACACTCGAACACACGTTCGAGGTTACGTTCCTGACTGGGCGTAAGGGTGTGATTGAAGATGACCAGATCGGCTTCTTCGGCGTGTACCAGATCGCGAAGTTCCTCGACCTTGCCGCTGCCGATCAGGTATTTGGCGGTTGGCCGATGACGCGGTACGTTAAAAAACGCAACGGTCTCGGCGCCTGCCGAATTTGCCAGTTCCTGAAACTCCTGCGGATCTTCGCGCGCCTCAGGGTCCTGTCCATCCAAGTGAACGAGGATGACTCGCTCACCACCACCGTGGCGCTCAAAGAACAAAGGAGACTCCTATCAGGCGTTACCTGGCTCAGCGTCACCTGCTTCGGATTCGGTTGCACTTGGCAGACGAATTGGACGAACCGGCACGACTGTAGAGATAGCGTGTTTGTAAACCATCTGGCTGACGGTGTTCTTCAGCAGGATAACGAACTGGTCGAACGACTCGATCGTGCCTTGCAGTTTGATACCGTTGACCAGGTAGATGGAAACCCCAACTTTCTCTTTACGTAAAGTATTCAAGTAAGGGTCTTGTAGCGAATGCCCTTTTGACATGTGCCGCACTCCTTTAAGGATTCAATATAAAAAATAGGTAATCAGATGGCTTTTGCCGCCACACCCCCAAGGATAGACGGCAATTGCAAGGACTCAGCTCAATATGGAGATGGTCCCAAGGTATTTCAAGGCGCGTGGCAGATTGTCGCAATCCAGACTGTCGAGCCAGTGCAAATCGTCCCAGCTGCGCAGCCAGGTAAACTGGCGTTTGGCCAATTGGCGCGTGGCGATGATGCCCCGCTCCTGCATTTCGGCCGCCGTCAGCTTGCCATCCAGGTAATCCCAGACTTGGCGGTAGCCTACCGCACGTATAGACGGCAACCCGGCATGCAGGTCACTTCTATTACGCAGGGCTACGACCTCGTCGATGAATCCCTGTTCCAGCATATTTGTGAATCTTTGTTTAATGCGGTCATGCAGTACCTGACGATTTGCCGGAGCAATGGCCAAGTTCGCGACAGTATAGGGCAATTGTTGCCGTCCCGATGCCGCGGCTTCGGTACTTTGTACAGATTGCTTCAGCCGCAGTTCAGTCATGCTCTGACCGCTGACCCGGTAAACTTCCAGCGCACGACTCAGGCGTTGTGGATCGTTCGGGTGAATACGCGCCGCCGATTCCGGATCGATTGCTGCCAGTTGATCGTGCAGGGCTTGCCAGCCAAGGCGTGCAGCCTCTTCTTCGATCTGTGCGCGAACCTCGGGATCCGCCGCTGGCATGTCCGCCAGACCTTCGACCAAAGCCTTGTAATAGAGCATCGTGCCGCCCACCAGCAGCGGAATTTTTCCGCGCGCGGTGATTTCGGCCATGGCTTGCAGGGCATCGCGGCGGAAATCCGCAGCCGAATAAGCCTCGGCCGGGTCGAGAATGTCGATCAGGCGATGTGGATACTCGGCCAGAAGTTCTTTCGATGGCTTGGCGGTGCCGATGTCCATGCCGCGATAGACCAGCGCCGAGTCGACACTGATCAACTCGCACGGCAGCACCTTGGTCAGCTCGATGGCCAGGTCGGTTTTGCCCGCAGCGGTCGGGCCCATCAGGAAAATCGCTGGAGGAAGCTGGCTCATCAACGACCGCGCAGGAACAGTTTGTCCAGATCGTCCAGGCCCAGCTGGGTCCAGGTCGGTCGGCCATGGTTGCATTGACCGCTGCGCTCGGTGTTTTCCATGTCGCGCAGCAGGCCGTTCATTTCCGGCAAGGCCAGGCGGCGGTTGGCGCGGATCGCGCCGTGGCAGGCCATGGTGCCGAGCAGTTCGTTCAGGTGTGCCTGGATCCGGTCGCTGGTGCCGTATTCCATCAAGTCCGACAGCACGTCGCCCACCAGACGGTTGGCCTCGGCCTGCTTGAGCAAGGCCGGAATCTGCCGGATCGCCAGGGTTTCCGGGCCCAGACGCTGCAACTCGAACCCGAGACGCTGGAACCACGCCGCGTGTTCTTCAGCGCAATCGGCCTCGCGCTGACTGACCGCCAGCGACTCCGGCACCAGCAACGGCTGGCCGCTCAAACCTTCGCTGGCCATGGCGATCTTCAGGCGCTCATACATGATCCGCTCGTGAGCGGCGTGCATGTCCACCAAAACCAGGCCATGGGCGTTCTCGGACAGAATGTAGATGCCCTTGAGCTGCGCCAGTGCGTAGCCCAGCGGCGGAATGTCTTCCTGACCGGCCGGCAATGCGTTGGCATTCGCCTCGGGCAGCGGAGCAAAAAACTCGCGATACGCGGCCTGGGCCTCGGCAGCCGGGACGGCAGGTTGCGGACGTGGCGTGTATTGATACTGATAGGCGCCGCCAGTGCTCGCGCCCGACGAGGTATTGAACGCCGGTTGTGCTTGCGGCTGCTCCAGCAACGCATTGGCGGCCAGACGCATTTCACCCTGCGGGCCGAATTCACCGGCCTCGAGACCGGTTGGCCGCACGATGGCAGTAGTGACCGAGCCGGCAAGCTGATCTTCCGGGCGTACATCGCCCAGCGCACGGTGCAGCGTGCCATAAAGGAAGTCATGCACCATGCGCCCGTCACGGAAGCGCACTTCGTGTTTGGTCGGGTGCACGTTGACGTCGACCGCTGCAGGGTCGACTTCAAAAAACAGCGCAAACGTCGGATGCCGGCCGTTGAACAGCACATCGCGATAAGCCTGACGAACCGCGTGAGCCACCAGTTTGTCGCGCACCGCACGGCCGTTGACGAAGAAATACTGCAAATCCGCCTGACTGCGGTTGAAGGTCGGCAGACCGACCCAGCCCCACAGGTGCAGGCCGTTGCGCTCGATCTCGATCGGCAGCGCCTGCTCCAGGAAGCCCGAACCGCAGATCGCCGCCACACGCCGGGCGCGGGCCGCATCATCGTGGGCCTCGTGCAGACTGAGGATGGTCTTGCCGTTGTGGCGCAAATGGAACGCCACGTCGAAACGCGCCAGCGCCAGACGCTTGATCACTTCCTGCAGGTGATCGAATTCGGTTTTTTCGGTCTTGAGAAATTTGCGCCGTGCCGGGGTGTTGAAGAACAGGTCACGGACTTCCACCGAGGTGCCGACCGGGTGCGCCGCCGGCTGAACGCGGGGCGCCATGTCGCGGCCTTCGGTTTCGACCTGCCAGGCCTGATCGGCGTCGCGGGTGCGGGAGGTCAGGGTCAGGCGCGCCACGGAACTGATCGACGCCAGTGCCTCGCCCCGGAAGCCCAGGCTCATCACCTGTTCGAGGTCTTCAAGGTTGCGGATTTTGCTGGTGGCGTGACGGGCCAGCGCCAGCGGCAGGTCATCGGCGGAAATGCCGCTGCCATCGTCGCGCACCCGCAGCAGCTTGACGCCGCCCTGCTCGACATCGACGTCGATGCGTCTGGCGCCGGAGTCGAGGCTGTTTTCCAGCAACTCCTTGATCACCGAGGCCGGGCGCTCGACCACCTCGCCGGCGGCGATCTGGTTCGCCAGCCGTGGGCTGAGCAGTTCGATACGCGCTGCGTTCAGAACCTGATTCATTCTTTGGACGCCAGTTCAGTGCCCGGAATGGTCAGGTGCTGACCGACCTTCAGCTCATCGCTGCTCAGGTTGTTGGCACTGCGCAGAGTCGCTGCCGATACCTGATAACGCACCGCAATCATGGCCAGGGTTTCGCCGGGGCTGACCCGATGATCACGCGGCCCTTGGGCGATCTTGCCCGAATCACGCAGCCACGCAATGTAAGTGCCCGGCGGCGGGTTCTGCTGGAAGAACTGACGCACGCCGCTGCTGATCGAACGCGCCAGCGCCTGCTGGTGGCTCGAGGCCGAGAGCTTGTTCGCTTCGTTGGCGTTGGAGATGAAGCCGGTTTCCACCAGGATCGACGGGATGTCCGGCGACTTCAGCACCATGAACCCGGCCTGTTCCACACGTTGCTTGTGCAGCGGCGTGACGCGGCCGATGTTGGTCAGGACCTTCTGGCCGACGTTGAGGCTGGAGGTCAGGGAGGCAGTCATCGACAGGTCGAGCAGAACGCCGGCGAGCATGCGGTCCTTGTCATCGAGGCTGACGTTGCCGGCACCACCGATCAGGTCGGAACGGTTTTCGCTGTCGGCCAGCCAACGGGCGGTCTCCGACGTTGCGCCACGGTCGGACAAGGCAAACACCGAAGCCCCGAAGGCCGCTGCAGATGGCGCGGCGTCGGCGTGGATCGAAACGAACAGGTCGGCGCCCTTCTTGCGGGCGATTTCGGTACGGCCGCGCAGCGGGATGAAGTAGTCGCCGGTACGGGTCAGTTCGGCGCGGAAGCCTTTCATGCCGTTGACCTGGCGTTGCAGTTCACGGGCGATCTGCAGCACTACGTCTTTCTCGCGCTGACCGCGTGAACCGGACGCACCCGGGTCTTCGCCGCCGTGACCGGCGTCGATCACCACAATGATGTCGCGTTTGCCGGCCGGGGCCGGGGGCAGTTTGATCGCAGGTTCGGCCGGGGTTACCGGAACGGCCGGAACAGTGGCAACCGTCGGTGCCGGCGCAGGGGTTGGCGGCGGCGCGGCATCGGCCGGGTTATCGAACAGGTCGACCACCAGACGGTTGCCATATTGCGCGTTCGGCGCCAGCGAGAAGCTTTTCGGGGTGACGGCTTTCTTCAGGTCGATGACCACCCGCAGATCGGTCGGCGTACGCTGGGCCGAGCGCATGGCGGTGATCGGTGTGTTGGCGGTGGAGACTTTCAACGGCGCGCCAAGGGTGGCGCCATTGATGTCGATCACCAGTCGATCCGGTGCGGTGAGGGTGAAGACGCTGTGCTGCACCGGGCCTGTCAGGTCGAACACCAGACGCGTGTTGTCCGGCGCCCGCCACAAGCGCACGCTGTTGACCTTCGTCTCGGCCACAGCGTTGACGGTTACTGCCATCAACATCAGTCCAGCGGCAGCCACCAACGCGCGAAAGCGCATACCTAACCCCATCATTTATTTGGATTCCAACGCCAAAGCGGCACACCAGGCCTCGCCACGCGAGCCCTGGGACAAAATAGTCAGCGAACGCCCGCTGTCTTGCGGGCTAATGGTAATGGTCAGGTCAGGCTTTGGCAAAAAGCCTGCACCTTTATCGGGCCACTCGATCAGGCACAGGGCGTCGTCTTCGAAATAGTCGCGGATGCCGAGAAACTCCAGCTCTTCCGGATCCACCAGGCGGTACAGGTCGAAGTGGAAGGCGCGGATGTCACCGATCTCGTAGGGTTCGACCAGGGTGAAGGTCGGACTTTTCACCGCACCGACATGCCCCAGCCCGCGAATGATGCCCCGCGACAGCGTGGTTTTGCCCATGCCGAGGTTGCCTTCGAGAAAAATCAGACCATGGCCGCCGGTCATCCGGGCGATCCGTGCGCCAAAGTCGCTCATTGCCTGTTCATCGGCCAGGTACAGGGTTACTTCAGACACGGTGCATGCTCCTCCAACAACTGACGAATGGCTGGAATCAGATCACTGGCCGCCAGCCCACGGCCGAATTTACCTTGTTGCGCCCCGGCGTTGGCGTGCAGCCAGACCGCCAGGCACGCTGCGTCGAACCCATTCATGCCCTGAGCCAGCAACGCGCCGACCAGACCGGCCAGCACATCGCCGAGGCCCGCAGTGGCCATGGCCGGATGGCCTTGATGACACAACGCCAGACGCCCGTCGGGATGAGCGATCAGACTACCGGCGCCCTTGAGCACCACCACCGCTGTGTATTTTTTGCTCAACGCCAGCGCCGCCGCCGGCCGATCCGCCTGCACCTCGGCAGTGCTGATCCCCAACAGTCGCGCCGCCTCCCCCGGATGCGGCGTGATCACGCAATCCTTTGGCAAACTGACGAAACCGGAGGCCAGCAGGTTCAACGCATCGGCATCCCATACTTGCGGCAGCGCCGCGTTGGCGGCGGCCGACAGCAGCGCCCGGCCCCAGCTCGCCTGTCCGAGCCCCGGGCCGACCACCAATACGGACACCTTTTCCAGCAGCCCCATCAGTTGATTGGCCGATGAAGCGCCCAACGCCATGGCTTCCGGAACCCGGCTCAACGCCGCCGGAACATGTTCCGGACGAGTTGCCAGTGACACCATCCCCGCCCCGCTACGCAAGGCGCTTTCGGTACTCAGCAGAATCGCCCCTCCAAAACCGTGATCGCCACCAATCAACAGAACATGGCCGAAACGCCCCTTGTGCACGGCCGGTGCACGGGCTGCCAGACGCGGCAGATTAGCGGCGTTGAGCCGGCGGGCGGCGACGGCAATGTCACTGTAGATTTCGGCAGGCGCTTGCAGATCGTTGAACAGCAGGTCGCCGACATGATCCGCCGCGTCCCCGGTAAACAGGCCAGGCTTGAGACCGATGAAGGTCACCGTGAGATCGGCGCGTACCGCGCTGCCCAGCACATGACCGGTGTCGGCACACAGGCCGGAAGGGATATCGACCGCCACCACGGGCAGGTCGCTGGCATTGATTGCCTCGATCGCAGACAAGTACGGCTCGCGCACCTCACCGTTCAAACCGGTGCCAAGCAACGCATCGACAAGAATTCCGCGCAATTCACCAGAAGCAGTCCACGCAGCAATCGCAACGCCTTCGGCCACCGCCTCGGCATGCGCCAGGGCCGCATCACCCTGCAATCGTTGCGGATCGCCGACGGCCAGCACCTGCACCGCCCAACCCGCACGGCGGGCAAGCGCAGCGATCAGATAACCATCGCCGGCGTTGTTGCCGTGGCCGGCCAGCACCGTCAGTTCGTTCGCCGAAGGCCATTGGCGTACCAGTGCGCGCCAGGTGGCATGGGCGGCACGCTGCATCAATTCGAAGCCCGGCGTACCGGCGGCAATCAGCCGTGCGTCGAGTGCCCGCACCTGCGCGGCGCGGTACAGCGCGTCGGGTAATTGATCTTTAGTGTGCGGCATGCGTCTTCAGGCTCCGATGTCTGGCAGAATTATACGCACCTCAGCTCCGGTTTCTCTCGCCTCATGTCCGCCATCACCACAGATCTTCCCGCCCTCGCCCAATCCATCAAGGACTGGGGCCGCGAGCTGGGCTTCCAGCAAGTCGGCATCAGCGGTCTGGACCTGGCCGAGCATGAGCAGCATCTGCAACGCTGGCTCGAGGCCGGCTACCACGGCGAAATGGACTACATGGGCGCCCACGGCAGCAAACGCTCGCACCCCGAAGAGCTGGTGCCGGGCACCTTGCGCGTGGTGTCGCTGCGCATGGACTACCTGCCGGGCGACACGCAAATGGCGCAAATGCTGGCGAAACCGGAAAAGGCCTACATCTCGCGTTATGCCTTGGGCCGCGATTATCACAAGTTGATCCGTAAACGCGTTCAACAACTGGCGGACAAGATTCAATCCGAAATCGGCCCGTTCGGCTTCCGCGCCTTCGTCGACAGCGCTCCGGTGCTGGAAAAAGCCATCGCCGAACAGGCGGGCCTGGGCTGGATCGGTAAAAACACTCTGGTGCTGAACCGCAAGGCCGGCAGTTATTTCTTTCTCAGCGAATTGTTCGTCGACCTGCCGCTGCCGGTGGATGAACCCCACAGCACCGAACATTGCGGGCGCTGTACCGCGTGCCTCGACATCTGCCCGACCAACGCCTTCGTCGGCCCGTATGTGCTGGATGCACGACGCTGCATTTCCTACCTGACCATCGAATTGAAGAACGCCATTCCCGAAGACTTGCGACCGCTGATCGGCAACCGCGTGTTCGGCTGCGACGACTGCCAGATCTGCTGCCCGTGGAACCGCTTCGCCCGCCCGTCCGGCGAAAGCGATTTCAAGCCACGGCACAATCTGGACAACGCCGAACTGGCAGAACTGTTTTTGTGGGATGAAGAGAAGTTTTTGAGCAGCACTGAAGGATCGCCATTGCGGCGTGCCGGGTATGAGCGCTGGTTAAGGAATCTGGCGGTGGGGTTGGGCAATGCGCCTTCAACGATTCCGGTGCTGGAAGCGTTGAAGGCGCGACGGGATCATCCGTCAGAGTTGGTTAGAGAGCATGTGGAGTGGGCGCTGCGCCAGCATGCGAAGAAAAGTAACTGAGCGCTCCGTCTCACGAGCTCTCCATACCGCTGTCCTCACCTTCAAACTGAAAAACCTGCGGCGCCACCTGAATGTCTCCGTCAACTTGAATCAGGATTTTCCTGTCCAGCCCCGTCCCTTCAAGATAAGTTTTGACTCGCTGCAGAGTGGCCTCATCCAGCGGATTACTTCGAAAGTTGTAATTGACGGGTTGAACATCGGGCAGTTCGAAGAGCTCGTCTGGAAGACGGGTAATTTCGTTATTTCCCAAATCTGCAAACGCCAGGCTCTCGCTCTCAAACAGCCCGACCGGCACTTCAGCCAGCCCTGTATTAGACAGATAAAGACTGTCCAGACGCCGCATGAACCGGATATCAGGTGGCAGTACAAGCGGATTGTTGCTCAAGTCCAGCAGCGTCAAACCTTCAATGTGGGCAAGACCTTCGACGGTTGCTTCGGAGAGCCGAATATCACAGTTGTCCAGGGTCAGGGTCATCAGTTCCCTCATTTGATAAACCTCCACGGGAAACGATTTCAGCGCCAGGCCCGAGAGAGTCAGATAACGCACACCCGGGAAGCTTGAAAGAAAGGAGCTGCCGTCCAACGGGGTGGTGCTGGAGAGGCTTAGCTCACGAACATGGCTGAAGTCCGCCGATAAGTGAGGCAGGCTTCCAAGGACATCCAGATCGTAATCCAGAGTCGCAGGGGTGTACGGATTGGTGCTGGTAGCCTTCCGGGACCAGTTATCCTGAAGTTCCTGCGCAAAGCGCTCTCGACCAGCTCGTTGCGCAGCCATTTCGGCACTTGTCAGGGCCAACCCCGTAACCGGATGCCGGGACGGCACCTGCCTGGCCCAGGTCCCAAGATCCTCCACCAAAGCGAAGTATTCCGCTTCGAGCCGGGCCACCGCCCGCAAAGGATCGCCTTTCAATCGCTCGCGCCGCAAAGTTGCCCGGGCGTCCTGGGACAGGACTGGAAACAATGCTGCCAGACGCTCATCTACACTGCGCAACGATCCCGAAGGAGCATCGACGCCATCCGGCAGGTATCTCGACTCTATTGGGTGCCAGAACCGGCCCTCGGCATCCGGCACCATCTGCGGACCGGAAGCCTTGAGCTCTCTGGCGAGCGTGGCGCGAAAAAGGCCACTCTCGGCTTCCCGAACCACTTGAACGAAATGTTCGCTGGAAACAGCCACGAACTGGCGCTGCTTGAACACTCGAATGCCCTGTGCATCAGCCTCGCCGAAGACTTTCCGGGTTGGTATCCAGTAATCCGCGATCGAAGGTCTCAAGGTAACGTCTGCCACTCTCTCGATGGCGGAAATCACCATGTCCGGTGCGGCGCCGCCCATCTGCATCGCTGCAACAGAGTCCGGCCGGGCAGAAGGCAGCTGCAGATCCAGGCGATGTAGCGAGGGTGGACGGGGAAGATCGATCGAGGGCGTACGATGGAAACCATCGACGGCGGTATCATTTTTTCCGCTGAAACCGGGTTTGATCTTGGGTGATTTGTCAGCCATGAACGCTCATCCTTGAGATTGGGTGCACTGATCAAACAACTCTGTGCGATCGATGCCGGGTATGCGGGTCAGTCATTCCCACTTGGATTCTTTTTTTGTCGCTAAAGAAAACAGCCTACGGAAATGCCGGCAGCGTGCCGGAGTACATATGTCTACTGCCGTTACATTTATCTCAAATTCAGGAGCAGCTGCGTCTCGCGCAAAAGAGGGCCAACCTGTGACGAACAGGCTTCAAGCGTCACCTGACTTGGTAACCGCACTTTCAACAGCTGCCAGAACCGTTGAAAGCGCGGTGGAACATTGACCAACTCATGGTTCGCTGCGAATGATCCCGCTCAGCGCCCCGTCAAGCGCCTCGCACGGTGTGTCCGAAGGCATGCATGGTCACCGTCCGGGTGTCGCGGTCCGCAAAGAAAAACAAGCGCGTGGCCTGGCTAAGCCTTATTTCGGTGTACCCCGTGTTATTGAAGTAACCCGGATCACGGAGCTGGCTAGCGTTGGGAGACCTGAAAGGCACCATTTCATTGTAACCAGTCTTCCCCCCAAGCGCGCTGGCGGCTTCGCTCGGCGACCTGCCATGATCCTTGATTGCATCCTTGAACCGGAAGAATTTATCCCTTGAAATGTCATCAAGATCCTCAAAACCAGGAATGGCGCCTCTTCCCGTTCTCTGCCCGTCCACCCTCCCTCTGAAGCCTTGGGTCTTGTAGGTCCATGTTCCTGGCCCGGCACTCGTTCCCGGAGTGCTTCGCCCCCCCATTCCCCTCGCCATGGCCCTGGCGGCTTCGCGAGAGTCTCCGCTCAACCCTGACTTGAAGGCCCCTGCCAGTTTGCTGGCTCCTTTGACTGCCGCACCCGCCAGCCCGACGCCAAGGGATGCCAGCCCAAGCCCCAGACTGATGTAACCGAGAATGTCACCCGCCGCAGAATCCGGCGCCAGTTCATGTGCCACCTCACTGGCGATAGCCGTAATGCCCGAGGCGACTCCCAGCCCCGCCACCAGCAGGCCCAGCGGCGTGGCGGCTCCCAGCGTCAGAACACTGATCGCAATCCCCAGGCCTGCCAGTGCAATCCCGGCAATCGACTCCCAGGAAACATGCCCCGTAGGGTCAACGCGGTTGACCGGATCACCCAGGCAATATGCATAGGCATTCACCCCTCCTGCTCCGAACGGACTCATGCTGTCGGGTGACAGAAAGCGCATCAGGGTCGGGCTGTAGGCCCTATAGCCATTGCCCAGCAAATACAGACCGGTGACGGGATCAAACTGCTCGCCATTGAAACCTGGCAGACTGAATAAACCGCCTTCCGCCTCCCGATGCCCATACGGGCTGTAGGCGATATCGGTAACCCGGCCATTCTGCAGTTGCGTCAGCACGCTTTGTTGCTGATCGGTGCCGAACATCCGTACACCCGCATCCACGCCGACCTTGAACTGCCCCAGCAACAGGCCTTCGTGGCGCACGACACTGCAAAGGTCGCTGCCACACACATCGTTGATGGCACGTCCACCGCGATAGTAACGCTGAGTGTCCGCGCTACCCGGCTGCGACAGCGCCATCAGCCGGTCGAAACCGTCGTACTGATAGCCCCGCACCTTCTGCCCCTGTGCATTACTGACACCTGTCAGACGCCCAAGCGGGTCATACGTCAGCGTACGCCCCTGGTCATCCTTGATCATCCGACCATTGGCGTCGTATTGCAGAGTGACCGGTTGCGGGTAATCAGCGTGGGAATGACTGATGTCCGTGAGCTGGGTGAAGTCGACCTTGCTGTAGCTGAAAGTCGTCAGATTGATGCCTTGGGGGAAGCGGGTTTGCAGCGTGAGGAGGTTGTCCAGCGCATCGAAGGTGAATGTCTGCTCGACGATTTCCTTGCCGTAGGGATCCCGTGGCCGTTGCGTGCCTTCACAGGTGTAATGGCTCAGTCGCCCACGCACGTCATAGGTAAAGCGCTCATCGCGCAGTATTTGAGTGCCGCGTTTCAAGACTTTCTGCGCCAGCTTGCCGGAGAGGGTGTAACTCGATGTCAGTGTCTGACTTTCCTGACCCTCGACTTCAAACCGACGGGTCGTTTCACGCCCGATATCGTCGTAGCTCAGATGCGTCTTCATGCGCAGGGCGGTCGATGTATCCCGGGCGTCAATTAGCGCCAGCAAGCCTGCGGTGTCATAGGTGTATTCGAACCGCAAGCGGCCCTGGGTGAAAGCGGATTTGCGCCCCCAACTGTCATATTCAGACTTGTGTTCGTTGCCCAGTCCATCAGTGAAAGTCAGCGGCCGCCCGGCCAGCGACCAGGTGTGGGATGTTGTCTGGCGATGTTCACCGTATATGGTTGCTTCGGACTTCAAGCGTCCGGAAGGATAGTAGACGAAACGATGTTCACGCCCCTGCTCGATGCAGGTTTCAGGCTTGCCATGCAAGGCGTCGTAGGTGAAGCGCGCAAGCAATCCGTCAGCCTTGCGCTCAGCCAGCCTGTTCACTCCCTGCGACCAGGTGAATTCGACTTTTTTACCGTCAGCCCCCATATGCCATCCGGCCTGGCTGGAGCCCGACACATACCCCGCTGTGAATGTGCACCCGCCTACCGTACTTTCAGTCAGGCGATCCAGCCCGTCGAATACCTGTCGGCCCAACTCCAGAGTGTCGACCTTGATCCTTACCGGCAATGTTTCGGCGCTGTGATCGGAATATTCAGTCTCGACCGCATGGCCGTCCGGCAATTCGCTGCGAACCAATCGATCAAAGACGTCGTAGTGGTAGAGCGTCTTGTTGCCTTCCTGATCGGTCTGGCTGCGGGTTCTGCCGTAACCGTCATACTCAAGGACCGACTTGCCCAGGCTCTCCCCCTTCCGGTCGAGCATCTCAATACTTTTCGGCTTGCCGAAAGCGTTGAAGAACGAGACCGTCTTGCCCATTCCCTCCTGCCAGAGGGTTTCCCGGAGAGCGACCGGATCGAATTCGCGATGCTCTACGCGCCCGTCAGCATGACGCGTCTGTTTCACTTGTCCCCAACTGTCATAGACCAGTCGGGTAATGGCCGGACGGGCAATGCCGTCCCACCAGTCTGTGCGGGTCTGCTCCACCAGTCGCCCCGCCTTGTCGTGAAGTGCGGAGTACACCGTGCGCATAAGGCTTTCTTGCGACGCTCCCTCATCTGGATTGTCGCAATCAAGCTCCTTGATGCCGATCACGCGCCCCAAACCGTCATGAGTGACCGTTTGCATACCTCCCGCCGGATCCGTGACGGCCACTGTCGCTGGCGAAGTGCTGCTTGCCTCCTGATAAACCCAGGTCGTCGAAGCCGCATGGGCGGCGTCCGGGGAGAGCGTCTTGCGCACGCATCGACCAATGGCATCGTACTCATAGTCGATCCGGCCACCGTCCATGTCGGTCTCCGACAAGGTCAATCCACTGTATGACGACAGGACTTGCGTCGTGCTTTGCGAAGTACCATCGAAACCGTGAACAGTGTGGGTCAGATGAAGGCGAGCACCTTCCAGCCGAGAGGAAAACGCCGTTCGGGTGGTGCGACCGTTCCGGGTAATGCGCTGCTCCTGCAATGCACCATGTCGGAGCTGGTCCGCCGGTGTATCGAAATAACTGTGCTCGACCTTTGAACGAAGAACCTCCTTGTCTTCCACCTTTTCGAAGAACCGTTCTTCGATGACCACGACGCTGGCCAGCGTCGAGCCTTGCAATGCCGGGTGCAAGGCATGGCGAAAACGGGTACAGGTCGAGGCCCCGCCGCCGGGTGCGGCGATGACCGTCCTTTGCTTCTCGAAACGGACAAAGCCGAGCGGATCCACCGGACAGTCCGGCGACTCGACCGCCGGATAGAACTCGGACAGCGTCGTGACACCGTCGGGCCCCACATGCCTGAGCAGGTTGCCCACCGCATCAAACTCGGTAATCGTGGTCTCCTCGCGTTGCTTTTTGCCGAGACGGTTTTCGAACTTCAGTCTCTGGACCCGGGGCAGACGAAAGTGTGCCGGTTGTTCGTTGAAAGGCTTTCCTGTTGCGAGGTGATACTCGGTGAACTGCGAAGTTACCGCCTCCCCGCACGTCGTCACCTGCGCAACCAGCAAATGGAATTTGTTGTACGTCCGTTTAGTGTGACTGTGCACCTTGCCATCGACCACCAGGCGCTCCTCGGACGCATACTGGTAACTCCAGGGTGCCGAGTAGAGCGGGTCACCGTCGTCGGATGGCTCCACCGACAAACCATGCCCAAGGAAATTACGGTCCGAAAACGTGTAGATTCTGCTCGTTTTCGGCTGACCGTGACCCGGATAAATGTCATGGGCCATGACATGAGGCAGCGTCCCCGTCGCACTGGCATCGCTGGCGGGCAGCAGATGCCCCTGCTCCTTGTAGCGAATGATTTCGACGGCCCCCAGCGGTGTCACGACCCGTTTCAGGTAACCGACTTCATCGATGAGCGAATATTCGAGATCCCAGCCCCGGCCCACTGGCAAACCGATCTCCACGACCCGGTCGTTGCTATCGAGTTTCATTGTGAAGTCAGCCGTGGATGCCGTATCCGGGTTCTGGCTCAATGTAACCAGAGTGCCCTTGCGGGAGATTTTCAGCAGCGTCCGCTGGTCATCCCTGACTTCGATCAGCTCCGGGTATTGATTGACCACTTTGTACAGCAGTGTGATGCCTGCGCCGTTGGCCGCGACGATCCGCGTCGGGACTGCGACCAGACTGCCCTCCTGCACCGTCAACTCCTCCCGATGTCCGTCCTTGTAACGAACATCAAAACGTCCGGCACCGGTTTTCACGACCTTGACGCTTTCCAGCTTCATTTCCCTGAACTGGAGACCCGCGACCGTTTCGACGGCCTTGTAACGCTCACCGCTGAACAGGGTCATCATCTTGCTGCGCGTGTCATAACGGGTCGTGGCCAGCGAACAGCCCAGCCCGAATCCGGTGTTTCGGGTATCAAGCGGGTTGAAACCCAGGGCGAGTCCGAACGAAGGTCCGTTAAGACCCGCAGATCGAACAGCTCCCAAAGACAAGGAGCAGGTATACAAGCCTGTCCGAGGATCAACACCGCCCGTTACAAACTCACCAAAATTGAATGCATTGGAATGCACGGAGACCGGAGATTTGTTCTCCATATATAAATTCCTTATTCACCACACAACAACCAACCCACTCGATGAACTTCGAAGTTCAAACCGACTGCGTTGAAACCGAACAAAAGAAGCTCGCGACAATCTTCTAAAAAATCGCCGTTCAAACCAACTTGAATGCGCGTGCGGAAAAATCCGGCTTTATACGAAGCCAGTGCGCCGTACCGAACTCATCGAATACCGTCAGTTCAAAAACCTGATCCCGAACCGGCTGACTCTGATAGTCGGGAGAGAGATAGCTCAATAGCGTCAGATTACCCGGCTGCTGATTGACTGGCGTCCCGACATATCCTTTCGGACCGCGAATGGTCGCACTGGCACCATAGACCGGCGCCATGTAGCCGCAGTAAGTTCTTTCCCCCGGGTGGGAATCATTAATATTTTGGGAAGCAAAGAACAACGTCGCGTATTCGTCATCTTTTTGTACTTGCGTGCTGGTCCAGTCCAGAAGATTAATGGAACGACGGTCAGCATAGAGACTCAGGCTGTATCGATGAATCGCGTCGAAACGATCAATGACTCTTTCACTGACCTTTACCAGGGCAAAGTGGCTCACTGGATACTGGACCGGCGATATCGCCTCCAACGTCACGCTGCTGTCACTCCCCAGTTGCCCGTTGCTTCGAAATACTTCATCGCCCAGGGTGATTTCGGCGGCGATTTGCAGTGAGCCCGGCCTGGAGCTGCTAACCCAGAACTCATAGACCTGAACGGGTTCGGCAGGGTCGGTAATGCGATTATGCGCAGCCGGTACCAGTGGAGTGGCCCGGGCGATGCCGCCCGCCATGTCATGAGCGTAGCGATTTTCCCGGGTCTCGACGTTCCAGTCCCCCGAGAGCGGCCGCGCGCCGTTGTAGGAGATCAGGCGAAGGGTCTGCATGGCCGGATGCCCGTGCAGAGACACTTCGTTGGCCTGGGCATCGCCACCCGAAATCAAGACCAGCACCCGTACTTGCATCCGACCGTTGGCATAGAGTTGCTTATGACGAAGTGTGGGTGCCGAATCAAATTTGACTTCGAGCCTCTGAACACTGACAATTTCTTCAAACATAAATAACTTCCTGTATCAATATTTAATCAACCCCTCTCAAGACAAATCAGGGCACAACCAAATATTAAACACATCACCAAAGCCTATAACAGCCGCAATAGCTGACAACATGTAAACACAGCAATCGGAAGTATCAACCTGAAACACAAACTACAAAACCAGCCTTATAAAATATAAAAAACACAACAAAAAAGCCAACTTCTTCAAAGCCAAAAAGACAAAGAAAAAAGTGGACCATCTATTTTATACAACCAGACTGATTGCAAGAAAACGGCTGTTCAGTCTTTGTCAGATGTCGGATTCCACCCCGCTATCAGAACTGTCGCTTGATTCTGGAGAGTCATTGACATCGAGATTGTCTTCATCCGAGCGAATCTGCACTTTACGATCGAGACTGGCATTTTCCAGATAGTGTGTGATTCGCTCCCGCGCCACCACGCCGAGCGGGTTACCCTTAAATCCAGGTGAAGATTCTGCGCATCCGGAATGTCGAACAACTCATCGCCGACGGTGGCAATGTTGTTCTCTCGCAAATCCACGCGAGTCAATGCTGATAATCGCTCCATCCCGGAAGAAAACTCGCCAATCGCACAATCGCGCAAAAACAACTCTCGCAATCCCTGCATGAATCCCACAGGCGGGGCAATGTCCAAGGGGTTTTCCCTCAAATTCAGTAACGTGAGGATTTCGATCCCGGACAGGCCCTCGGCATTGCTCTCGGAAAGACGAAGTGAATTTCCGTTCAATACCAGGTGCTGCAAATCCCGCATCTGGAAGATCGCCGGAGAAAGTTCCTCCATTCGCACAGACTCCGGAATCAGGTAGCGAACGTTGGGGAAACTGTCTAAAAACCGACCCAACGATACTTCGGTATTGCGCGCGGTCAGCACCAGCTCTGTCACCCATTCAAACCGGGCGGACAAGTGTGGCAATTCCCCGGAGAAATCGATGAACGTCGAAAAACTGTGATCGGCAGAACCCTGTCCCGGCACCGACTCACGCCGCCAGATCGCTAGTAGATCCTGACTGAATTTTTCACGCTTCTGTCGTTGGCTGGCGAGGGCTCCAGCACTCAATCCGGACTCAGTGCCGGGATGAGTTCAGCGCGCCCTCCCTAGCCAGTTCTTCAGTTCTTCAGTTCTTCAGTTCTTCAGTTCTTCAGTTCTTCACGCAACGCTACAGACTCTTTTTCCAGTCGCACAAGAACGGAGTGCGGATCACTGTTTAATCGATCTCCGATGATAGCAATCACTTCGTCGTCCGGAAGTCCGGGATAAAGCGCTCGCACTCGACGTTCGACAGATGCTTGCGAAATCAGGCGGCCTGACAGTGCCGAGGAGGGTCCCCGCGCGAAGGTTTCAACATCGTCGTCTGCACCGGCAAGCTTTTGCGCCCCGTTGCTGTCTTTCGGGTGCCAGTACCGGCGGTGTTGATCAGGCAACAGAAACGGCCCGGAAGGAACGAGCTCACTTGCCAGCATTGCTCGCCAGTCTCCCGTAACGGGATCCCTGGCAACCTGGACAAAATGCCCGTCGGTCAATTCGATGTACCGGCGCTGCTTGATGATTCTGAATCCCTGAACATCGTGTGCGGGCAATACCGCTGCGGCGCTGATCCAGAAATCGGCCAACACCGGAAGCATCGGTGCGGTTGCAGGCACCTGGGATGGAAATTCGGAAACAATCATGCCGTTCTCGACAACCAACGACGGGGGGCCATTCTGCCTGCCTGAATGGCCAGGGTTTGTTGTCACAGGTGACGAGACAGAGCGGCGTGACACATCGGGCACATCGACATCCGCTCGCGGCGGTGCTTCATGACTTGGAGTACGGGGAGTAGGTGGTTTCGGGGAGGGTGCAGGAGCAAAACCCTTTGGCGTCTTTTTGAGTATCAATTCTCATCCTTGAGCGAAATTGAGTCAGCCCCTTTACGGTGAGAAACTGGCGGACAATAGTGTCCCTGCCGAATTGCCGGCAGGGATCATCGATATCGCAGCTTACTGACTTACTCTTTTACAGTGAGCTTATATATCTACTGCCCTGATGCAGCTTTACCCCCGTTCAAGAATGAACAAACCTTCCGTGGCATCGGTTCGAATGGCCAGTTTGTGTTCAGACCCGTATTGATCAATTGCGGAAAAATGAAACGCCTCATCCACCGTATACTTGGTGTAGCTGTACGTATACTCGGAAATAGCCTGCACAATAGTCAACTCACCGTGACGATCGTTGACCCGTACAAGATATTCCTGACTCACCTTTGAAGAGACACTGGCAGGCCCTGAAAATATGAAGTCTAAAAAAGTGTTGTCATTGACAGGCAACTTTACCGTGACATCAGTCTGATCAGGACTTGCCAGAATACCTTTCAGATGATTGGTCGCAGGTGCTCCCAGCCAGTTACCGTGAGCAAAAACCAAGTTACCTGTACCTCGCGACGCCACCCAGTCCACCAGTTTTATTTGCTGCCCCTGATGATTGAGTCCGAGGTAGTAATTGGAGATCCGGTTACCTGGCGCTTCATTTCCGCGCCGTACGCTTTTCAAGTGAAACTGCTCAAGCGAGTAGCTGACCGGCAATTGCGCATCCAGCGTGATACTGCTGTCCTGACGATCGAGCAGACCAGTACCGTTGCTTTGAATAACGTTTCCGTTGAGTAAAACACGCGCTGCGATCTGTGTGGTACCGACTCCCGCCGATGAAACCCAGAAGGTGCGCACATGAGGATGGCCATGGTATTGCGACTCATCGCCCGGTGCGTCCATCAAATCTGCAGAGACAGGAGCCTCCAGCGTATACCGTCCCTGGTCGGCACTGGCTTTCCAGCCGTCCCGCAATGTCTTCCCGGTATTGTAATGAATAAGTTCTACCGTATTCAGTACATCAGCCGGTACAGAAATATGTTGACCATTTTCATCGAAACCGGAGACCAGCACCTGCACTTTAACTTGCATACGCCCGTTGCCAAACAACACCTTGTTTCGCGTTGCGACCCCTGAATCGAACTTCACCTTCAACTCAATACTTTCCAGAGAAGCCGAATTACTTGAGCGCTCTGCAGACAGCTCATTAAACTCACTCATTTTTTCACTCCTGTGACTGATATCAGTTCCGATGCATCCGCATTTTATTGGGCGGAGCCGGATATCAATATCACGTCATTCAAAAGCGAACTTAAATCAAGTGTAAGAAGCTGTAGCCAGTCGTCAATGCTCGTCGTTATAAACGAACTTCGGCATTTCCCAATGGAAGCGAATCGCCAATAACCGCAGTAGAAAGCCACCGAACAGAGTGATCAGAATTGCCTGTTCACTCGGCACATTCAGATACAGACAAAGCATGTAACACCACGCCGCAGCAAACGAGACGCTGGCGTAGAGTTCGCGGCGGAAGATCAGCGGGATGTCGTTGCAGAAGATGTCGCGCAGGATGCCGCCGAACACCCCGGTGATCACGCCGCTGACCGAAGCCACCAGCATGCCGTGGCCCATTTCCAGGGCGGTCATGCAGCCGATCAGGGTGAATGCCACCAGACCGACCGCGTCGAGCACCAGAAACAGCGAGCGCAGATGGCGCATCCAGCGTGCCGTGAACACGGTGATCATCGCTGCGACCGTGGTCAGCACCAGGTATTCCGGGTGTTTGACCCAGGTCAGCGGATAGTGCCCGAGCAGCACGTCGCGCACCGAACCGCCACCCAATGCCGTGACGCAGGCAATCAACACCACGCCGAACCAGTCCATGCCGCGACGGCCCGCGGACAGTGCGCCGGTCATGGCTTCGGCAGTAATGGCGACGAGGTAGAGCATCAGCAACATGGCGGCGGTCCTGGCAGGAAGGCGCGCAGTCTAGCCATTTCAGGGCGACACCAGAAGTGCGTTTTGCTGAACGTCTGTGACGAGGGGATCTGGCTGCTGCACAGCCAGGCGGGAGAAAGCTCCCTCGCCACAAAGGTCGCCGATATCAGAACTTGATGAAATGCTTGCGGTAGTGCTGCAGCTCGGCGATGGACTCGCGGATGTCATCCAGTGCCAGGTGAGTGCTGCCCTTCTTGAAGCTGTCGCGCACGTCCGGCGCCCAGCGCGCGGCCAGTTCCTTGAGGGTGGAAACGTCGAGGTTGCGGTAATGAAAGTAACTTTCCAGCGACTTCATGTGGGTATAAAGGAAGCGACGATCCTGGCAGATGCTGTTGCCGCAGATCGGCGACTTGCCCTTCGGCACCCACTTTTCGAGGAAGGCGATGGTTTCGGCTTCAGCCTCGGCCATGCTCACGCGGCTGTCGCGTACACGCTGGGTCAGGCCGGAGTTGCCGTGGGTGCGGGTGTTCCACTCGTCCATGCGGGCCAGCACTTCGTCGCTGTGGTGGATGGCGATCACCGGGCCTTCGGCCAGAGTGTTCAGGTCACTGTCGGTGACGATGGTGGCCATTTCGATGATGACGTCGTTTTCCGGATCCAGACCGGTCATTTCCAGGTCGATCCAGATCAGGTTCTGCGGGTTTTGCATAATTCGGCTCCTAGGCAATGCTGCGCAGTTTAGCCTAGGGCGGTGCCCGGGCGTGCTAAACTCGCGGCCGTTTTACCTAATCGCTGCATTCTTCAGACGGAACACCCATGGCCAAACGCCAACTCAATCGTCGTCAAAACTGGCGCATCGAAAAGATCCAGGGCGAGCGCGCCGCCCGCGCCGCCAAACGCGAGTCCTCGGCTGTCGAGGCGCTCGAAGGTGGCGACCTGGGCCCTGAACAGCACGGCCTGGTGATCGCCCACTTCGGTGTGCAGGTCGAGGTCGAGGCCGTTGACGGCGAACTGGCCGGCCAGGTCTTCCGTTGCCACTTGCGGGCCAACCTGCCCGCACTGGTGACCGGTGACCGGGTGGTCTGGCGTGCCGGCAACCAGGGCATCGGTGTGATCGTCGCGCAACTGCCACGCACCACCGAACTGTGCCGCCCGGACAGCCGTGGCCAGCTCAAACCGGTGGCCGCCAACGTCGACATGATCGTCATCGTCTTCGCCCCGCTGCCCGAGCCCCATGCGAACCTGATCGACCGCTATCTGGTCGCAGCCGAGCACGCCGGCATCCGCCCGTTGCTGCTGCTGAACAAATTCGACCTGATCGACGAGCAGAACGCCCCGGCGCTGAACGCACTTCTGGCGGTGTATCGCACCCTGGGTTATCCGGTGCTGGAAGTGTCGGCGCACCACGGCAACGGCATGGAGCAATTGCAAACGCTGCTCGACGGTCGCATCAGCGTGTTCGTCGGTCAGTCCGGTGTCGGCAAGTCGTCGCTGGTCAACAGCCTGCTGCCGGACGTCGAAACCCGTGTCGGGCCGCTGTCCGAATGGTCCGGCCAGGGCACTCACACCACGACCACTGCACGGCTGTTTCACTTCCCCGGTGGCGGTGAACTGATCGACTCCCCGGGCATCCGCGAATTCGGCCTGGGCCACGTCAGCCGTGCCGATGTCGAGGCGGGGTTCATCGAGTTCGACGACCTGCTCGGCACCTGCCGCTTCCGCGACTGCAAGCACGATCGCGAACCGGGTTGCGCCTTGCTCAAGGCCCTTGAAGACGGACGCATCCAGCAGCAGCGGATGAACAGCTACCGCTCGATCATCGCCAGCCTTCCCGAAAACGGCTACTAAGCAGCCAGACACAAAAAAGCCGCGATCATCTCGCGGCTTTTTTGTGGGTCACTGCTTCGGCGCGGGCGCCGGTGCAGGGGCCGGTGCAGCAGGCGCCGGGGCTGGCGCCGCGCTGCCCGGCTCGGCCGGTTTCGGCAGCGGGTCGTCGAACAGGTTCAACCGTTCGCGCAACTCGTGGGCCGGCACCGGTTGCTGATCCGCCGGCAAGGCGTTCGGGTCGACCGGTTTGGCCGGATCGGCGCCGTTCTGCCCTTCGGCCGGTTTCGCCGGCTCAGCGCCTTGCGAACCTTCGATGGCGGCCTGGGCCTTTTTGGTCAATACCACGATGTCGATGCGGCGGTTGACCGGGTTGAACGGGTTTTCCTTGTCGAACAGTGCCGACGAGGCGTAACCCACCACCCGAGCCACTTGGCCGTCCGGATAGCTGCCCGCCACCAGCGCACGTCGGGCGGCGTTGGCACGGTTGGCCGAAAGCTCCCAGTTACCGAAGTCGCCGGTGCCGGTGTACGGCTTGGCATCAGTGTGACCGCTGATGCTGATCTTGTTCGGCACCGCTTTGATGGTGTCGGCCATGGCCAGCAGAATGTCTTCGAAGTACGGTTTCAGGCGTGCAGAACCGGAGTCGAACATCGGCCGGTTCTCGGCGTCCATGATCTGGATGCGCAAGCCGTTCGGCGTGATCTCGAACAGGATCTGATCCTTGAACTTCTGCAGTTGCGGATTCTCGTCGACCTTGTTCTGCAGTTCCTGCAGCAACAGTTCCAGACGCTCCTTCTCGACCTGCTCGGCCATGCCTTCAACCTGATCGGTGTCAACCGTGACCTTGTCAGGTTGCGGCTGAGACTTCACTTCAGGGTTGAGGGTGTTTTCCGGCGCCAGGGTCGGCGTACCGCCCAGGTCGATGATGTACGGCGTACCGCTCTCGGAGAAGCCGACCGGGTCCTTGAAGTAGCCGGCAATGGCGATCTTCTGTTCCGGCGTTGCGGTGGACAGCAGCCACAACACCAGAAAGAACGCCATCATCGCCGTCGCGAAGTCGGCGAAGGCGATCTTCCACGCCCCGCCGTGATGCCCGCCACCGTAGCGCTTGACGCGCTTGATGATTATCGGCTGGTTATTTTCCATGACTTAGCGACCGCGAACCGCTTGTTCCAGCTCGGCGAAGCTAGGACGGTGAGCCGGGTACAGAACCTTGCGCCCGAATTCCACGGCCAGCGACGGCGGCATGCCGGAAGCCGAAGCCACCAGCGAGGCCTTGATGGCTTCGTAGACGTTGAGCTCTTCCTTGGCATCGTGGGCCAGGGAATGCGCCAGCGGGCCGAAGAAGCCGTAGGCCGCCAAGATACCGAAGAAGGTACCGACCAGTGCCGCACCTACGTGCAGACCGATGGACTTCTGATCGCCGTCACCCAGGGACGCCATGGTCACCACGATACCCAGTACCGCCGCGACGATACCGAAACCGGGCATACCGTCGGCAATGCCGTTGACCGCGTGGGAAGGGTGTTCCAGTTCTTCCTTGAGGCTGTACAACTCCATGTCGAACAGGCCTTCGAGTTCGTGCGGCGCCATGTTGCCGGACGACATGATGCGCAGGTAATCGCAGATGAACGCGGTCATGCGTTCGTCTTTCAGCACCGCCGGGTACTTGGCGAAGATCGGGCTCGCAGCGGCATCTTCGATGTCGCCTTCGATGGCCATCATGCCTTCACGGCGGCTCTTGTTGAGGATTTCGTAGATCAGACCGAGCACTTCCAGATAGAACGTGTGGCTGAAACGCGAGCTGAACATGCCCAGGGATTTCTTGAGCACGTGCATGGTCATGTAACCGGGGTTGGCCTGGAGGAATGCTCCGAGTGCCGCACCGCCGATGATCATCACCTCGAAGGGCTGGATCAGGGCGGCAATCTTGCCGTGGGAAAGCACGTATCCGCCGAGCACGCTCGCGAATACGACGATGATGCCGATAATTTTAGCCATAGGTAGAAAGTACTTACTTAAGTCGGGTTCAAGGTCATATTCGGAAGTTAAAAAATCTCTTCTTCTACTTATCGGCAAAACTGCGCCAGACTATAGCCAGTTCAGGCGAAAAGCCAATTTAGCCCGTGCCGGGCGCGTCTACAGCAGATCAAGATCCCGTCCAGACATGGCTAATGAAACGAACGTCCCACACGCAAGACCGACCACACTCGATGGCTGGGTGAAGCTGCTCGACGGCGTGCGCCTGCCGGTGCCGCAAGAGGCCCATGACAAGGTCTGCCGGGCGATCCGCGACAATCGCAGCTCGTTGCGCGACATTGCCGACCTGATGCAGGACAGCCCGGCGCTGGCCCTGAGCATCATCCGCGAAGCCAACCGCCATACCCAGGGCAGCCTGACCGCACCGGCGGAAAACCTTGAGGTGGCGATCAATCGCCTTGGCCTCGCCCGCACCGAAGAACTGCTGGCACGCCTGCCCGCCGAACCGCAGGCGCAAATCCCCCAGGCCCTGCGCCAGATACAGATGATCAGTCAGCACGCCACACAACAGGCCAACGGCTTTTTTGCCAGTCGCCTGGCGCGGCTGTGGCAGGACATTCACTGGGGCAGCCTGCTGTTTCTGTCGCCGTTGTGGCCGCTGGCGCTGACCTTTCCCAAACTGCTCGAAGAGTGGGAAGTACGGGTCATCCACAAGGGCGAATCGGCCCGCGACGTGGAAAAACAACTGTTCGGCGTGCGCCTGCTGAAGGTCGGTGCGGCACTGGTCGAAGCCTGGCGCCTGCCGATCTGGGTGCAGCAGGGGTACCGATTGCTGCTCACCGAGCAGCGCGAACTGGTCAAGGTCCTGCGCATCGCTCGCGATGTCGATCATCCGTTGCGCCAACAGAACCGCCTCGATGACGACCCGACCCTGCGCAACTGGCTCAATCAGCCGGCCAATACCGTGCTGCTGGCCAATGGTCTGGCGCTGTCGGCGCAACAGGCCTGGGACAGTCCGCACAGCGAGCGCTGGCAGTACCTGACCAGCCTCTATCTGCAAATCCCGATGGAAGAAGTGCAGCAACAGCTGCACCAGCAGGCCGCCAACAGTGCGCGCCGGCACTCGATGCCGGATCTGTGGCACCCGGCGGTTTCCCTTTTGTGGCCATGGGGCACCCGGCGCCTGCCGGCCGGCATGCTGCCGGCCGCCGCACCCAACGCCGAAGACCTGGCCAAATGGCGCCGGCAATGTGCCGAACTGCTGGCTGAGCCAAGCCGTTTCACCAATGCCATGCACCTGACCATTGCCGCCCGCGACGCGCTGGTAGCCAGCGGCATGCGCCGGGTGATGATCCTGATGGCCGACCGCACGCAGTCCAGTCTGCGTGTGCATCAGACTTCCGGGTTGCCGAAGGAAGCCGCTGCACTCAATTTCGTCGTCAGCCAAAGCACGGTGCTGCAACGCTTGCTCGCTCAGCAGGCACAGGTGCGGATCACTCCGGAGAACAACGCCCAGTTTTCCGCCCTGCTGCCGCCGTCCCTGCGTACGCTGTTCCGTGGCGAACACCTGTTCCTGCGCTCGCTGGTCCATAACGGCCGGGTGATCATGATCGTGGTCGCCGACCAGGGCGGCGGGCCGTTCGCCGACATCACCGTGCAAGCCTTCGGCAAAACCGCGCAGTGCATCGAGAAAGCCCTGCACAGCTTTAGCCAGCGCGGCCAATGACAGCTACAATCCTTCCCCTTTGTGCTCTGGAGACCTCACATGTCTGACTTCTCTGGCCTGGCGCTGGTGATCGAGCCGAGCGACCTGCTCCCGCGCCTCGACGCCCGCAACCTGATTCTGGTGGATCTGACCAGTGCCGCCCGCTATGCCGAGGGTCATATTCCCGGCGCACGCTTCGTCGATCCGAAGCGCACCCAGCTGGGCCAGGCACCGGCTCCGGGCCTGCTGCCGACAAAGGAAAAACTCGAAGAACTGTTCGGCGAGCTGGGCCACAACAAGGACGCGGTCTACGTGGTCTACGACGACGAAGGCGGCGGCTGGGCCGGACGCTTCATCTGGCTGCTCGACGTGATCGGTCACGACAAGTACCACTACCTCGACGGCGGTCTGCCGGCATGGCTGGCGGAAGGTTCGCCGATGTCGATCCAGGTCCCTCCTGCGGTCGGCGGTCCGGTGGCCCTGACCCTGCACGACGAACCGACCGCCACCCGCGAATACCTGCAAAGCCGCCTCGGTGCCGCCGACCTGGCGATCTGGGACGCGCGCGGGCCACTGGAATATTCCGGCGAGAAAGTGCTGGCGGCCAAGGGCGGGCACATCCCCGGCGCAGTCAATTTCGAATGGACGGCCGGCATGGATCAGGCGCGCCAACTGCGCATCCGCACCGACATGCCGCAGATCCTCGAAAACCTCGGGATCACCAAGGACAAAGAAATCATCACTCACTGCCAGACCCATCACCGGTCCGGTTTCACTTATCTGGTGGCCAAGGCTCTCGGTTATCCGCGGGTCAAGGGCTACGCCGGTTCCTGGGGCGAATGGGGCAACCACCCCGACACCCCCGTCGAGCTTTAAGGATTTTTAAGGACAGTCATGAAAGAGCGTTTGTTTATCATCAGCCAGTACCTGCTGCCTCACCACTTGCTGTCGCGCCTGGCCGGCTGCATCGCCGAGTGCCGCGTGCGCTGGTTCAAGAATGCCTTCACCACCTGGTTCGCCAAGCGTTATCAGGTGGACATGTCCCAGGCGCTGGTTGAAGACGTGACCGCTTACGAGCACTTCAACGCCTTCTTCACCCGCGCGCTGAAAGACGGCGCACGTCCACTGGATCAGACGCCGGGCGCGATCCTCAGCCCGGCCGACGGCGCGATCAGCCAGCTCGGCCCGATCGAGCACGGCCGCATCTTCCAGGCCAAGGGCCACAGCTTCAGCGTGCTGGAACTGCTGGGTGGCGACGCAGCCAATGCTGCGCCGTTCATGGGCGGCGAGTTCGCCACCGTTTACCTGTCGCCGAAGGATTACCACCGCGTGCACATGCCGCTGGCCGGCACTCTGCGCGAGATGGTCTACATTCCGGGCCGGATCTTCTCGGTCAACCAGACCACCGCAGAAAACGTCCCTGAACTGTTCGCCCGCAACGAGCGTGTGGCGTGCATCTTCGACACCGAGCGCGGGCCGATGGCCGTGGTGCTGGTGGGCGCAATGATCGTGGCTTCGATCGAAACCGTGTGGGCCGGGCTGGTGACGCCGCCGAAACGCGAGCTGAAAACCTTCCGTTACGACGAAGCCGCCCGTGCACCGATTCATCTGGAAAAAGGTGCGGAGCTGGGTCGCTTCAAGCTGGGTTCGACCGCGATCGTGCTGTTCGGGCCGGATCAGGTGAAATGGGTTGAAGAACTGAAAGCCGGCTCGCCGGTACAGATGGGTCAGGCCTTGGCACTGTCGAACGCCTGAATCTGCTGATCCGCCCCTGCGCACGTCTGCGAAGGGGCGGACACGACCTGAACGGCGCCGTTACTCTATCTGCCCACGGAAGCCGATCGGCCCTTCGTTGGCGTAGGTATTGGTGCCGCTGAGGTTTTTCCCGCCGTCACTCGAGGTGACATTCAACGCGATAACGTTCTGGTTATCCCGACCGCCGATCACCCATTTGCCACCCGGATGCCATGGGGCATCGTTGCCACCCCACTGATTCTCGACGTTGTACTGGTTCTGACCAGTGCGCTGAGCCTTGAAGCCAATAGGGCCTTCGCCGGCGTAAGTCATGGTGCCATTGAAGGTTTTGCCGCCGTCGCCGGACTTGATGTCGATGGCGACGACTTTCTGGTTGTCCCGCGCCCCAAGAACCCAGGTTCCACCCGGATGCCAAGGTGCCGAACTACCGCCCCATTGGTTTGCCACTGCGTATTTAGACATGAACCTCATCTCCTTGAAGTTTTTCAGAGACCTGCCCGACGTTGGCGGCAAGCCGTGCAACCGTGCGTTTCCGATCGCACGCCAGAGAGCCTAGTAGCGCCTGCCGAAATGGCATCAGGCCAGCAGACCAACGGTAAAAAAGCCCGACAAGCGCCTGCGAAACGGACCACAACTGCTAGAGTTTTTGGCATTGCCCTATTCGCCGCCGGAGCTGGTCACGGCATGAGTGAGTCTCGATTCCAACCGCAACTGAGCGCACCGACGCCAACGCAGCTGCGCCTGTCTTTCTGTGAAGCGACCCCGCGCGACCTCAAGCGCTGGATCGCCGGCCTGCCGAAAGCCAACATCGGCGAAACCGCACGTCAGCTCTATCAGGGCCTCGGCGAACTCAATCAACTGCTGACGCCCAGCGACAACCGCCTGCACCTGCTGGAGCTGCTGCGGCCCGAGGTGTACTTCGTCTGCCAGCACCTTGAGCGACACTTTCTGCATCAGGCGATCATGCTCGACGAGCGCTCGCGCAAGATCAGCAACCTGTGCCAGGCCCTGCAAAGTCAGCTGGCCATCGGTTACAAGCAGATTGTTCTGCGCATCGCCCCCAAATACTCAAAAGACCGCGCCGCTCTGCTGAGCGAGGCATTGCAACGCGCCGTTCATGCACTGAAAGGACAACTGGTGCGCGCCACGCAGTTGTACAGCCCGGCGCCGGAGCAGCTGTGGTTTGAGCTGCACCAGTTGTTTCGCTGTGCCTGCGACTTGCAGTTGCAACACCGTCGGGTCCGTGACGATCTGGCCAGCCTCGCCGGTGAACTGAGTGTCGAACAGACCTATATCGCCACCCTGCTGCTGGGTAGCGCCCGCTGCAATCAGATGCGGCAGAATCCGATCGCCCAACTCGCGCAGGTGCTTGAACCCTGGAGCGCCTGGCTGAAACTGCACCCCGGCGCCTCGGGCGAAGGACTGTTCGCCATTTCTGCAGAGATCGACGCCGGCCCGCGTT
Organism: Pseudomonas sp. UV AK001; assembly: GCF_046097675.1. NCBI lineage: Bacteria > Pseudomonadati > Pseudomonadota > Gammaproteobacteria > Pseudomonadales > Pseudomonadaceae > Pseudomonas > Pseudomonas sp. UV AK001. Next base: position 167,725 of record NZ_JBJUVZ010000005.1, on the reverse strand, counting down.
ATCGCAGCAAATTTCGCAGCGAACAGCAGTCGGGGCTGCTCGGCTTCGATCCGCAACCACTGGTGAATGCCATCGAAGCTCACCTGCTGCATCAGGACACGTCGACGCCGCTGCCGGTGCCGGCCGGCCTGACCCTCGACACCCTGCAACATCTGCACGCCACCTGGGGCGAGGCCGCCGAGCGCAGTTTTCAGCGCACCGTCGGCCAGGGCAACCTGACCGTGTGCGTCGGCATGAGCGCTCTGCACTTCTATCTCGGCGGTGAACGCACATTCAGCGAACTGCTCAAACATCCCGGCTCGCGCGCTGCGAACTTCAGCCGTGCGGTGGTGCAAGGGGAAAAGGACAGCTGGAGCCAGGCCTTCGATGCCGCGCCGCAGAGCAAGTCCGATGAGTTTTTGCCTTACGAGGAAATCCGCTACGAACCGCTGGCGGACGACGAAGGCGACGCTGACAGCCCGCCGCATTACCCGACGTATGCCTTGCCGGTCATCAATCACAGTCCAGGCGGCTACTGCCTGGCGTGGCCAAAAGAAGTACCTGCCGAATTGCAGACCGGGGAAATGGTCGGCATTCAGGACACCACGAATCAGGGCTGGAGCATTGCCGTGGTGCGCTGGATCCGTCAGGTGCGCGGTGCCGGGACACAAATGGGTATCGAGCTGGTAGCGCCACACGCCCAGCCCTGCGGACTGCAACTGGTGCGCACCCGGGACGATCACAGCCATTACCTGCGAGGTCTGCTGTTGCCGGAAATCAGCGCCATCGACTTGCCCGCAACGCTATTGGCGCCGCGATTGCCGTTTCAGGAAGGCAACAAAGTGCTGATCAACACCCAGGGCGAAGAACACCGCGCCGGGCTGGATCGGCGGGTGGCAAGCACACACAGTTTCAATCAGTTTGCCTACCGCTCGCTGGAAGCCGCGCAGAATGGCGGGAGCGAGGAGGATTTCGACTCATTGTGGAAATCCCTTTGAACAAGGATCGCAGCCAAAGGCTGCGATCCTGTGCAAGGGTTCAGAGCTGTCCGTCGCGATCCCGGAAGCCCAGCAGGTACAGCACGCCATCCAGCCCCAGGGTGGAAATGGCCTGCTTCGCCGACTGCTTGACCAGCGGCTTGGCGCGAAAAGCCACGCCCAGACCGGCAATCGCCAGCATCGGCAAATCGTTGGCGCCGTCGCCCACGGCAATGGTCTGTTCCAGACGCAAACCTTCTTTTTCAGCCAGTTGTTTCAGCAGATCGGCCTTGCGCTGGGCATCGACGATCGGCTCGATCGCAACGCCAGTGCACTTGCCGTCGACCACTTCCAGTTCGTTGGCGAACACGTAGTCGATGCCGAGTTTGGCCTGCAGTTGCTTGGCGAAGTAAGTGAAGCCGCCGGACAGGATCGCGGTCTTGTAGCCCAGACGCTTGAGTTCGGCGAACAGGGTTTCGGCGCCTTCGGTCAGGCGCAGGGAGGCGCCGATCGAATCCAGCACGCTGACATCCAGGCCCTTGAGCAATGCCAGACGCTCCTTGAAGCTCGCGCGGAAATCCAGCTCGCCGGCCATCGCCCGCTCGGTGATTTCCGACACCTGATCGCCCACACCGGCGGCCTTGGCCAGTTCGTCGATGACTTCGGCTTCGATCAGGGTCGAGTCCATGTCGAACACCGCCAGACGACGGTTGCGACGGAACAGCGAGTCTTCCTGGAAGGCGATGTCGACGTTCAGTTCCTGGGCCACGCTGAGGAACTCGGCGCGCAGGGCCTGTGGATCGGCCGCCTCGCCACGCACGGAGAACTCGATGCAGCCCTTGCCCTTGTCGGCCGGCGTGTCCAGCGGCATGCGACCCGACAGACGGTCGATATGGTCGATGTTCAGGCCATATTTGGCGGTGATCGAGCTCACGGCCTGCAACTGGCCGGCGGTGACCTTGCGGGTCAGCAGGGTGACGATGTGACGTTTCTTGCCCTGATTGCCCACCCATTGCTGGTAATCCTCTTCGGACACCGGGGTGAAACGCACCTGCTGGTCGAGCTCGTAGCCCTTGAACAGGATGTCCTTGAGCACCGATTTGCCCTGCTCGGAGTCGGGGATTTCCACGAGGATGCCGAACGACAGCATGTCGTGAATCACCGCCTGACCGATGTCGAGGATATTCACACCACCCTGGGCCAGAACACCGGTAATGGCCGCCGTCAGACCCGGACGGTCGACTCCCGTGATGTTAATCAGGACGATTTCGCGCAACGCGCACCCCCGCAACTGGAAAAAAACCGCATTCTACCCACTTTCAGTGACCATCGGGCACCGCCAGCGCTTTGCCGGTCTAGGGCCTGTCGCTATACTGCGCGTCAACTTCACGGACAAAAGAGCCGAGCTCAGTGAACCGGCCCACGCCAGTTAAAACCGATAACTTCTTCCTGCTGATCTTCCGTGCACTGCGCCACCGCCGTGTACCGATTGCATTGCGCATCGCCAGCCATAACGTGATCCTGGTCGCCCTGGCCCTGGTGATCTATGCCTGCGTGATGGGCTTGCAGTTCAAGCAGGCCATGCACGAGCAGGCCGATGCGCTGGGCGAAAGCCTGACCACGCAGACCGCCACTTCCGCGACCGAACTGCTGGTGTCCAACGACATCCTCAGCCTCAACGTGCTGCTCAACAACCTGACCAAGAACAAGCTGGTGGCCCACGCCGCCATCTACAGCGTGGACAACCGCATCCTCGCCGAGTCCGGTCAGCGCCCCAAGCACAGCCTGCTGGGCGAAGCCGAGGGCATGTACGAGAGCAAGATCACCTTCCAGGACGTAACCGCCGGGCAACTGCGCATCAGCCTGGACATGGACCAGTTCCAGCAGCCGATGACCATCAGCCTGCAGAGCATGGGCATTCTGAGCGCGATCCTGCTGGCCCTGTCGCTTGCCCTGAGTTTGCGTCTTGGTCGTCACATCTCCACGCCGCTGCTGCAACTGCGGGTATGGCTGCGCCGGATCGACGAATACACGCCGGGGACCGAGCGTCAGGACGAGATCGGCGATCTTGCCCGTCAACTGCACGCCAACTTTGCCCCGGAGCCAGCACCCAAACCTGAGCCGGAACCCGAATTCGAGGACGATGACGTCGAGCCGGAATTCGAAGTGCGCAACCTGCGTGATCCGAGCTTTGACGAAACCCGCCCGATGGCCGCGCAGAAACCTGCGCCACGCCATGTGGTCAGCACCGTTGAAGACGACGATGACGAAGACCCGTTTGCCGATCTGCGTGACGAATCGCTGAACGAACCTGCGCAACCTGCCGTTCGCCAGCCAACTCCGAGCGTGCCGCAACATACCGCGGTGCTGGCCGTGCAACTGGGTTCGCAAGAGCAATTGCGCCGTTTGCCACGGGCACGCCTGGAAGAATTGCAGGAGCGCTATCGCGACTGTCTGGAGCAGGCTGCTTCGCTGTATCAGGGTGAAATCGAAACCCTGAACGACGGCAGCACGCTGATGCTGTTCCACACCGAGGACAGCGGCGACGATTACCTGACCAACGCCATCTGCTGCGGCGAACTGCTGCGGGCGCTGGGCCACCAGTTGCAGATCGAAGTCGCCGACAGCGGCATCACCCTGCAATTGCAGCTGGGCCTGACCCTCGGCGATGAGCTGTTCGGTCTGAGCCAGATCGACCTGCTGCTGACCGACTCTGCCCAGGATGCCCTGGCGCTGTCGCAACACAGCCGCAACCTGCTGCTGGTGGAACGCAAGATCGGTGACGACGCGCTGATCCGCCAGCGTGCGCGGATCCGGCCGATTGCCAGCCCTGAGGGTGCGTGCTGCGTGGAGCGATTGATGGAACCTTATCCGTCGATGCTCGAGCGACAACTGGCGCGGATGCATGAGCGCCGGGCCTAAGCCTTAGGCCGGTTACAACGAAGCCCACAGACAAGTGGTTGTCTGTGGGCTTTTTTGTGCGTGGCGCTTTCGTGATTGCCCCTAGTCCTGAAGAGCCCCTCACCCTAGCCCTCTCCCCGAGGGAGAGGGAACCGATCCGGGAATATTGAGGAGCTGCAGCGACTTGAACGCCCAGCTTTGAATCCATAATCGCCAAGATCTTTCAGGTCGATGTATGACGCCAGACACCTCGGTCGGCTCCCTCTCCCTCCGGGCGGTCCGACGTTTCGGGAGGGCTGGGGTGAGGGTAGCTTTTGATCTTCCAATCCCAGAAACAACAAAGCCCGCACTAGGCGGGCTCTGTTCTGACTCGTTCCAGCCTCAGAAGCGGAACACTTCCATATCCGTACGAATCGGCGAAGCCATCGGGATCTTCGGCTGTTTCTCGGCTTCCGCCGCCGGCGCGGCCGGTTTTGGTGCCGGTTTGCGCGGTGCTTCGGCAACCGGTGGCTGGTTGGCCAGAGGCTTGAGCGCGACCGACAGTTGTTCGGCCAGGCGCTGCAACAGGATGCCCTGGGCCTGAACCTGCGAAGCCGTGCCGCCACTGTGCAGTTCTTGCAGATGAACGATGCGGTTGTCCCGCACCTGGCCACGACGGTCGATCAGGCGCCACTGCGCGTCGAGAATCGCCGGTTGCTTGGCACCGGAATCCAGACGCGTGATGGTCAACAGCACCTGCACATCCGGGGTGAACCCGGCGGTGGCCGGTGCCAGCACTACGCGTTGACTGTCCAGATGACCGGCAACCTGACGCAGTAGCAATTGATCAATATCCGACGAAAGGCTGCCGGCCCAGCGGCCATCGACCGCAGCCTGCAGGCTGCCGTCCGGCTGACGCTGCAACAGGGTTTCACGTTGCAGGTAATCGGCAACGGTCACAGGGCCCAGCAAAACTGCCATGCCCGCGCTTTGCGCAGGCTGAGCCGGACTTCCGCTGTCCAGCTGATACAGCGACACCGGCTGGTGGACGCTGCAACCCGCCAGGCCAAGAACGCCGGCGAGCAGGAAAATAAGGGGGCGCAGAGAAGTCATCATCCCGTCCAGGTGGCCGCCACAAGGCTGACCACAGTGAAAATACTCAAAAAATATGAAGAACGCTCGGCCACGCCGGCGCTTGGAAAGGCCATATCATCCGTGAATATGCGTTCCGACTCCAGCGCCAAAGCGCCGATCTACGGGTTAAATCGAAGATCGGACGCTCTAGAGAGGCGTTCTCACTCATTTTCTCCGCCGGAGAAATCAGTGCGAATGCCCCTTGGCCGCTTAATTGAGGTTTTCGACGAGCAGCGCATCCACTCGCTGGAAGCCCCGTGGCAGTTTATTGCCACGACGACCACGCTCACCCTTGTAGTGTTCGAGGTCATCGGCTTTCAGCGAAAGGGTACGTTTTCCGGCCTGCAGCACCAAAGTGGCGCCTTCCGGAAGAACGGCGATGTCCGTGACATATTCTTCGCGACTGGCCACACGTTCACCGGAGATACCGATGATCTTGTTGCCCTTGCCCTTCCCTAATTGTGGCAGATCGCTGATTTTGAAGATCAGCAGGCGACCCTCGGTCGTGACCGAAGCCAGCCAGTTCTGCTCGCGGTCGGCCACCGGACGCGGCGCGATCACCTTGGCGTTGTTCGGCAGGCTCAACAGGGCCTTGCCGGCCTTGTTCTTGGCTTGCAGGTCTTCGCCTTTCACCACGAAACCGTAGCCGGCGTCAGAGGCGATCACGTACAGCGCGTCGTCCTCCGGCATCAGTACGCATTCGAACGTGGCGCCGGGCGGCGGCGTCAGACGGCCGGTCAGTGGCTCGCCCTGGCCCCGTGCAGAAGGCAAGGTATGGGCGGCCACCGAGTAACTGCGGCCCGTGGAGTCGATGACCACGGCTGACTGGTTGGAACGCCCCGCCGCCGACGTCTTGAAGCCGTCGCCAGCCTTGTACGACAGGCCGGTGGCGTCGATCTCATGGCCTTTGGCCGAACGAATCCAGCCTTTTTCCGACAGCACGACGGTCACTTTCTCGTTCGGCAGCAGATCGTGCTCGGTCAGTGCCTTGGCTTCGGCGCGCTCGACGATTGGCGACCGACGGTCATCGCCGTAGGTTTCGGCGTCCTTGAGCAGTTCGCTGCGAACCAGCTTCTTCAGCTTGGCTTCGCTGCTCAGCAGCGCTTGCAGCTTGGCTTGTTCCTTGAGCAGTTCGTCCTGTTCGTCACGCAGCTTCATCTCTTCCAGTCGCGCCAACTGACGCAGACGGGTGTCGAGGATGTAATCGGCCTGGATTTCGCTGAGGGCGAAGCGCTCGATCAGTTTGGCTTTCGGCTGATCCTCGGTGCGGATGATGTGGATCACTTCATCCAGGTTGAGGTAAGCGATCAGCAAGCCGTCCAACAGGTGCAGACGACGTTCGACCTTGTCGAGGCGGAATTGCAGGCGGCGACGCACGGTCAGCACGCGGAATTCCAGCCACTCCACCAGCAGCGCCCGGAGGTTTTTCAGCTGCGGCTTGCCGTCCAGACCGATGATGTTGACGTTGACCCGGTAGGTCGACTCCAGCTCGGTGCTGGCGAACAGGTGCTGCATCAGCGCTTCGTGATCGACGCGGCTGTTGACCGGGATGATCACGATGCGGCACGGGTTTTCATGGTCGGATTCATCGCGCAGGTCGGCGATCTGCGGCGCTTTCGACGGTTTGGCCTGCATCAGCGCGGCGATCTGTTCCAGCACCTTGGCCCCGGAGACCTGGTGCGGCAGCGCGGTGACGATGATGTCGCCGTCTTCGACGTGGTACACGGCGCGCATGCGCACCGAACCCTTGCCGGTTTCGTACATTTTCAGCAGGTCGGCGCGCGGGGTGATGATTTCCGCTTCGGTCGGGTAATCCGGGCCCTGAATGTGTTCGCAGAGCTGTTCGACCGTGGCTTTCGGCTCATCGAGCAGGCGCACGCAGGCGGTGGCGACTTCGCGCAGGTTGTGCGGCGGCACGTCGGTGGCCATGCCCACGGCGATACCGGTGGTGCCGTTGAGCAGGATGTTCGGCAAACGTGCCGGCAACACCAGCGGTTCCTGCAGGGTGCCGTCGAAGTTCGGGCCCCAGTCCGCAGTGCCCTGGCCCAGCTCGCTGAGCAGCACTTCGGAATAACGCGACAGCCGCGCTTCGGTGTAACGCATGGCGGCGAAGGATTTCGGATCGTCCGGCGCCCCCCAGTTACCCTGGCCATCCACCAGCGTGTAGCGATAGCTGAACGGCTGGGCCATCAGCACCATCGCTTCGTAGCACGCCGAGTCGCCGTGGGGGTGGAACTTGCCGAGCACGTCGCCGACGGTACGCGCCGACTTCTTGTGCTTGGAATCGGCGTCCAGCCCCAGCTCGCTCATGGCGTAGACGATACGCCGCTGTACCGGTTTCAGACCGTCGCCGATATGCGGCAGGGCACGGTCCATGATCACGTACATGGAGTAGTTGAGGTAGGCATTTTCGGTGAAGTCAGCCAGTGACCGGCGTTCTACACCGTCCAGGCTGAGATCAAGGGAGTCGCTCATGCGGGCCTCATCGGTTCGTTGTCTGGCGCAGCAGCATGGTGCCACCGCGCTGGGTAAATTCAAGTTTGTTCAGGGCGCTCATACCGAGCAGCACCTGGTCGCCATGCAGACCGGGCGCCACCAGTGCGCGGACGTCCCGCAGCACGATGTCACCCAGTTGCAGGCGGTCGATACGGGTGCGATAGCCCTGGCTCAGGCCATTGGCCGTGCTCAGGGTCACACCGAAACCTTCTTCCAGCCGCAGGTCTTTCGCGACCTCGGCCGGGATTGCCACGTCGGTCGCGCCGGTGTCGAGCATGAACTCCACCGGCCGGCCGTTGATCAGTCCGCTGGCGACGAAATGTCCCTGGGCGTTACCCGCCAGTTTCACTTCGATCACGCCACCCACCTGCTCCGAACTCACCACCACATTGGGATTGCGCTGGCGGTCTTCCCACTGGCCGAAAAACCGCGTGGCCAGAAACAGCGCCGCGCACCAGGCCAGAATCATCAGTACCCGACCGGCGCGCTTGCCCGGTGGCTGCTGGCTCAAGGCTTGGCACTCCAGCCACCCTCGGGGGCGGCGAAACGCCAGACGATCGGGCGGACTTCGCCATCGGCGCGAGGGCCGAAATTGTTGTCGACGCCGATCCAGGCACCGTCGGCATCAATCACCAATGCCTCTTCGAGCCCGAAGTTCTGGGCGTAGCGACGGTTGCCCTGCAACAGTTCGTCGGCATACGACCAGCAGCGCTCGACCTTGGCCGTCTGCGGATCGCGACGGCAGATCTGGTAGGCATTGCGCTCAAGGGTGAACAGCTTGCCGTTGAACAGTGACAGGTCGGAAAAGTCCCGGTTGACCGGTCTGGCTTTTGGAAACTGCGGCGGCTGCATTTCCATGCCGCCCTCGCTGAGCAATACGCAGCGACCGTCACAGTCCCACACCGTCTGCTGACGCTTGATCAGCAACAAGCCACGGTTTTGCCGTTCGGCGGCCAGCCACATCTGATCCCCCGCCGGATTGATCGCCAGGCCTTCGAAGATCGCATTGAACTGCAGCAGCATGCCGCTGGCCCGAGCCTCGCGGACCATCATCGGCGAAATCTTCAGCCACGAGGACGGCCCCTGCGGCGGGACTTGCAAAACGGCGGCGTGGCCTTCGCTGACAATGTAGCGATTGCCGGCGCTGTCGCAGGTGATCCCTTCGAAATCCAGATCGCCGCCACGGACGAACGACGCCGCCCAGGTCCGCGATTTGATGCCCCACGGCAAGCCGCTGTCGGGCACTGGCGGGGGATCGATGCGCACGGCCGTGGCCTGCCAGACCGGATCGCGGGTATCGAGACGATAGATCTGATCATCGTCGCGGTCCGAAACCGTCCACAGCTCGTTGCCACACATTGCCAGCCCCGAAAGGTTGCCGCCGCGCATGCCTTCGACCGGATGTTCGAAGAGCACGCGCAGTTCCTGCACGGGCTCGGCCGACACCGTCATCGAGCCCAGCAGCAACGCACCCGCCAGGGCCCAGCCGAAGCGCATCAGGCCAGAACCTCGGCCAGGTTGCCCTTGGATTCGAGCCAGGACTTGCGGTCGCCGGCGCGCTTCTTCGCCAGCAGCATGTCCATCATTTCCGAGGTCTGGGCGAAGTCTTCGCCAAGGGTCAACTGCACCAGACGCCGGGTGTTCGGGTCCATGGTGGTTTCACGCAGCTGCGGCGGGTTCATTTCACCCAGGCCCTTGAATCGGGTGACCTGCGGTTTGCCACGTTTCTTCTCGGCCACCAGACGGTCGAGGATCCCGTCGCGCTCGGCTTCGTCGAGGGCGTAGTAGATCTCTTTGCCCAGGTCGATGCGGTACAGCGGCGGCATCGCCACGTAGACGTGACCGGCATCCACCAATGGGCGGAAATGCTGGACGAACAAGGCGCAGAGCAAGGTGGCAATGTGCAGACCGTCGGAGTCGGCGTCGGCGAGGATGCAGATCTTGCCGTAGCGCAGCTGGCTCATGTCCTCGGCGCCCGGATCGACACCGATGGCTACCGCAATGTTGTGCACTTCCTGGCTGGCCAGCACTTCGCTGCCGTCGACTTCCCAGGTGTTGAGGATCTTGCCGCGCAACGGCAGGATCGCCTGGAACTCCTTGTCCCGCGCCTGCTTGGCCGAACCGCCGGCGGAATCACCTTCCACCAGGAACAGCTCGGAACGCATCGGGTCCTGCCCGGCGCAGTCCGCCAGTTTGCCCGGCAGCGCCGGGCCCTGGGTGATGCGCTTGCGCTCGACTTTCTTGCTCGCTTTCAGGCGACGGCCGGCGTTGCTGATCGCCAGCTCCGCCAGCGCCAGACCGGTTTCCGGGTTGGCGTTGAGCCACAGGCTGAACGCGTCCTTGACCACACCGGAGACGAACGCCGCCGCTTCACGGGACGACAGACGCTCCTTGGTCTGGCCGGAGAATTGCGGCTCCTGCATCTTCATCGACAGCACGAAGGCGATGCGTTCCCAGACGTCTTCCGGCGCCAGCTTCACGCCGCGCGGCAACAGGCTGCGGAATTCGCAGAATTCGCGCATTGCGTCGAGCAGGCCCTGACGCAGACCGTTGACGTGGGTGCCGCCCTGCTCCGTCGGGATCAGGTTGACGTAGCTTTCGGTGACCGAGGTGCCACCTTCCGGCAGCCACAGCAGCGCCCACTCGACCGCTTCCTTGGTCCCGGCCAGATTGCCGCAGAACGGCGCGTCCGGCAGGCGCTCGAATTCGCTGACCGCGTCTACCAGATAGGAGCGCAGGCCATCTTCGTAATGCCACTCGACCTTTTCGCCGGTGCCTTTGTCTTCGAAGCTGATCAGCAACCCCGGGCACAAAACGGCCTTGGCCTTGAGCACGTGCTTGAGGCGGCTGATGGAAAATTTTGGCGAATCGAAGTATTTCGGGTCCGGCGCAAAGAACACGCTGGTCCCGGTATTGCGCTTGCCGACGGTGCCGATCACTTGCAGATCGGTGGCCTTGAAGCCGTCGGCGAAGGTCATCTCGTATTCGTTGCCGTCACGCTTGACCCGCACCCGCACCTGGGTCGACAAGGCGTTGACCACGGAAATACCCACCCCGTGCAGACCGCCGGAGAACTGGTAGTTCTTGTTGGAAAACTTGCCGCCCGCATGGAGCTTGGTGAGGATCAGCTCAACGCCCGACACACCCTCTTCCGGGTGGATGTCGACCGGCATGCCACGGCCGTCATCACAGACTTCCAGCGAGTGGTCGGCGTGGAGAATGACCTGGATCGATTTGGCGTGGCCGGCCAGGGCTTCGTCGACGCTGTTGTCGATGACTTCCTGGGCGAGGTGGTTCGGCCGACTGGTGTCGGTGTACATGCCGGGGCGTTTGCGCACCGGGTCGAGGCCCGAGAGGACTTCGATGGCGTCGGCGTTATAGGAGCTAGCGCTGGGAGTGGCCATAAGGTCTCGTCGTCAGTGTTCGGTGAATAAGGAGTTAATAGGGCAACCGCTCACAGCGCGGTGAAATCGATTGCCTGAAACAAATCGGCGCCAATGCCGGCAAAACTCAGCAACGCCGGCAACTGCCCGGCAAACCCCTGAAAACTGTGGTCGCCGCCGGCCTGAATGCGCAAGGCACAGGCCCGGTAATACTGCTGGGCGTGGCGATAGTCCAGGGTTTCGTCCCCGGTCTGCAACCACACCTGATAACGCTGCGAATCCTGCGGCGCTGGCACTTCCAGTTCGGCCAGGGCCGTCACATGGTCGTGGGTCAATTCCCAGGTTTCGTCGGTGTACAGGTTTTTTTGCGTCCCCAGGTATCCGTCGAACATCCGGTGCGGACTGACGGCCGGGTTGACCAGCAGGGCTTTGAGGCCATGGCGTTCGGCCAGATGAGTCGCATAGTAGCCGCCGAGCGAGCTTCCCACCAGCAACGGTCGGCCCAGCTCGGCGATTGCCTGCTCCAGCTGACCGATGGCTTCACGGGGGTGGTGATGCAACGCCGGGACACGCAGTTGATCGCTCAAACCCAGCCGCTCTATCACCTCGACCAGCTGACAGGCCTTCTTCGAGGCCGGCGCGCTGTTGAAACCGTGGATATAGAGGATCGAACCGGACATTTGAGCTCCCTGGGTGTCGGCTAAAGAAAGCGGAGTTTACAGGGAGTCGAGGGGCGTTGGGCCAGCACCCGAGGAAATCAGCGCTGCCCCCCTGAATCAGTAGCCGTTGGAGCCGTAGTCGACCGTGAACCGGAAATCGGTGACACGCTCCACGCCCGTCTCGATCCGCCCGTCCGGCAGCAATCGCAACCAGCGATAGCCCGGCGCCTGCTCGCCGACCTTGAAGTCGACACTGCGCGGCTCGAACTGAATGCAGGTCGATGGCGAGGCGATCAGTCGCACGCCATTGCGCTCGCGGTCGATCTCCTGATGCACATGCCCCCACAACACGGCCCGGGCCTGTGGGAAACGGTCGAGCACCTCGAAAAACGCTTCGGGATTGCGCAAGCCGATCGGCTCCATCCAGGCACAATCGATCGACACCGGGTGATGATGGAAGCACACCAGATGATGCCGCTCCGGCGCTTCGCTCAGGGCACGGGCCAACAGTTGCAACTGGTCATCCTGCAAGTACCCCGGCACCGAGCCCGGCACCGCCGAATCGAGCAGGGTCACGCGCCAGTTGCCGACATCCACCACCGGTTCCAGCAGCGCACTTTGCACCGCGGCCATTTGCATGATCTGCGGTTCGTCGTGGTTGCCGGGGATCCAGCGGGCTGGAGCATCGATCTGCGCGGTCAGTTGACGAAACTGCTGGTAGGACTCCAGCGTGCCGTCCTGGGACAGGTCGCCCGTGGCAATCATCAGGTCGATTTGCGGCTGTTGTTCGAGCACCAGCTCGATGACCTTTTGCAGGCTCTCGCGAGTTTTCATGCCCAGCAGCGCGCCGTCCGCCTCGGCGAACAGATGACTGTCGGACAGTTGCACCAGCAACGCCGCATCGGCAGTGGTCAGAGTCGATACGCTCGGCAAGGCGTTCTCCCAGGGCTGGACGCCGGGTCGGAAAGGTTCGCAATTATGCTGGGGGAAGGCCCCGGGAAGAAACCGCCGAACCGGACACAGTTCACAACTTGCCGCTGTTATAGACGCTATCGAACGGCGGCGTATTCGTGACCGCAGGCCAGGCAATGACTCAGCCATTCTCCGAGGAACAGATTGAGCTGGGCCTTTTCGTCCGGCTGATGCATGGCCGCATTGGGGTAAGGATAGACGCCGCGAAAGCGCCGCGCATGTTCGGCGCTGATGACTTCGGCCATGCGCGCGTCGTGATAGACCTGCACTTCCAGCTGCGGCACCGGCAGCCACGGCAGGCTGTGTTCCTGACGCACTTGCAGGGTCGTGGTGTACGGGCAGGTCTGCAACACTTCGATGGCCAGCACGCCGAGCATCTGGTCGCCCTGGGTCACGGCGATGCGCCGTGCTTCAGGTTCGCGGCGCATGTCCGGCAACAGTCGCATCAGCCGCGCGTAGTTGGCCTCGCAGGCGGCTTGCAGGCCCACGAGGTCGACACGATAACGATCGCGCAGTTTGTTTACGACCATAACCCCCTCACTTCGGCGCGATTGAGCGCCAGCCACTGCAAGGCGATGATGCTCGCCGCATTGGCAATCCGGCCGTCGCGTACGGCCTGCAGCGCATCTTCGAATGCCCAGACCGTGACGCGGATATCTTCTGCTTCTTCCTCCAGCCCATGCAGGCCGCCGACACCCTCGGTGCTGCAACGCCCCAGAAACAGATGCACGAATTCGTTGCTGCCCCCAGGAGACGGGAAATATTGCATCATCGGCCACAACGCCTTGATGTCGAGTCCAGCTTCCTCCTGCGCTTCGCGGCGAGCAACTTCTTCCGGCACTTCTTCCTTGTCGATCAGACCGGCGACCAGTTCCACCAGCCACGGGTTGGCGGTCTTGCCCATGGCGCCGACGCGGAACTGTTCGATCAGCACCACTTCATCGCGCTGCGGATCGTAGGGCAGCAGGCACACGGCATCGTGTCGCACGAACACTTCACGATTGATCTCGCGGCTCATGCCGCCGGCGAACAGTTCGTGGCGCAAATGCACACGGTCGAGCTTGTAGAAGCCCTTGTAGCATTGTTCGCGCCGCACGATATCGATGGCGGCGGGAGTGGCTTTGGCAAGATCGGTCATGGGCATCCTCGTTTACTGCAATTCCAATACGAGGCTGCTTTTTTTGTGACGGGCAACCTCGACTTCGCGCCATCCTAACGCGCCCGCGATGTTTGATGCAGCCCCTTTACCGTCAGCGGGATGGACGGTGGAGGCGAAACCCACTCTAATTAGCTTAGTGGCGAACTGACCGCTTCACAGAGAGTCGAAGCGGTAACTTTTTGCCTTCCCCTGTTTCAGAAAGGACGCCCATGTCGCTTTTCAAAATCGCCTCCGTGGCGGCCATCGCCCTGACCCTGGGCGCCTGTGCCAGCCTGTTCCAGCCCAACTACCGCACGCCGCTGGAAACCACCCGCGACGCCTCGGAAACCCTGAAACCCGGTTGCTCCAACCCGGACTGCCCGCTGGTGAACATCGACACCCTGCACTTCCCGGCCGAGCCTGCGCTGGACGGCATCATCGAAAAACGCCTGCTGCAATTCACCCGCACCGAGCCGAACGAACCGGTGGCGCCGACCCTGGCGGCCTACCGCGAGCAGTTCCTGCGCACGGCCGGACCGCGCAACAGCAGCTATTTGCAGGCGAAAGTACGCGAGCAGCATGACGGTCTGGTGATTGTCGAAGTGTCGAGCTACCTGGACACCGGCGGCGCCCATGGCACCCCGGGCCGCGGCTTCATCAACTATTCGCGCCAGCAGCACAAGGTGCTGAGCCTGTCGGACATGCTGGTGCCGGGTCAGGAAGAAGCGTTCTGGAAGGCTGCGCAGGTCGCGCATAACAGCTGGCTGATCAGCACCAAGCTCGATCAGGAAGCGGAGTACGTGAAGAACTGGCCGTTCGTCAAAACCCCGCACGTGGCGCTGACTTACGGCGGCGTGATCCTCAAGTACGACGTGAGCACCATCGCGCCTTACGCGCTGGGCCACGTCGAACTGAAGATCCCTTACCCGCGTCTGAACGGCATCATCAAGCCCGAGCTGTTTCCCGGCCGTAACTGAAGGCCCGGCCCAGCACGAGTTGCAGCAGCCCTGCCAGGACCAGCGCCGGCAGGGTTGCGCCGACATCCGGATACAGATTGGCCAGCAGGTGATAGGTGCTGATGCCACCCAGCCAGGCCAACAGGGCCGGCCAGCGCAATGCGGCCGAAGCCACCTGGCCACTGCGCTTGCGCAGGATGAAGTGATCCACCAGCACCACGCCGAACAGCGGCGCGAACACCGAGCCGATCAGCAGCAGGAAATTCTGGTACTGCGCCAGGGGCGCGAGCAGCGCGATCAGGGTGCAGATCACACCGATGGCCAACGCCAGATGCTCGACTTTCAGACGTAGCAGAATCCCGCTGGACACCGCCGCCGAGTGAATGTCGGCAAAGGCGTTTTCCGACTCGTCCAGCAGAATCAGCAGCAGCGGAATCCCCAGACCTGCACCGGCCAGTGCCAGCAACAGCGCGTTGACTTCACCGCTCGGCGCAAAGGCCAGGGTGTAGGCGACGCCCAGGCTCATCAGCCAGAAGTTGCCGATGAAAAAACCGATGGCCGTGCCACCGAATACGTTCTTCGCCCGCTTGCCGAAACGCGAGTAGTCGGCAATCAACGGCAGCCACGACAGTGGCATCGCGATAGCAATGTCGAAGCCCACAGCGAACGGCATCGAACCATCCCCGGCCTGTGCCCACAAAGCACCCAGGTCAGCCTTGGCGAACAGGTTCCAGGTCAGCCAGATGCACGCGGCCAGAATCAGCCAGATGCCCCATTTGCGCAGGATCTTGCGCACGAACGTCAGCGGACCGCTGACCGCGAGCAATGTCGCCAGTGCACCGAAGCACAAGGTCCACAACATCGGACTGGCCCACAGCGAACCTTCGCTGAACGCACGGGTGCCGAGCAGGCTCGCCGCGTCGCGCATGACGATGATTTCGAACGAGCCCCAACCGATCAGTTGCAGCAGGTTGAGCAGCGCTGGCAGGCTCGCGCCTTTGCTGCCGAGGCTGAGTTTCAGCGCGGCCATCGACGACAGGCCGGTGTCGCTGCCGATTACGCCAACGGCGGCCAGCAACAGGACGCCAACCAGGGTGCCAAGGAAAATCGCCATCAGCGATCCCGACAGCCCCAGCCCCGGCGCCAGCAGTGCACCGGTCTGCAAGACCATCAGGCCGATGCCGAGGGAAAACCACAGGGAAAACAGATCGCGACCGCCGAATACACGCTTGTCGGCGGGCACGGCGAGGTCGGGGGAATAGGTACCGGGTTGAATGCTCAAGGGTGTTATCTCAGAGGGACATTTGTTGTTGTGTCGACCGTATTCGCGAGCAAGCTCGCTCCCACTTTGGAATGCATTCAAATGTGGGAGCGAGCTTGGTCGCGAAGGGGCCATTACAGGCCCCACCCTTTCAGGTCAGATCAAACCTTCTTGTACAGCTGACTGCCTTCCTTCTTGAACCGCTCGGCCTGTTCCGCCAGGCCTTGGGCGACGTCCACGTCGACCGCGTCGATCCGCTGGTTGGCCGCGTATTCGCGGACTTCCTGAGTGATCTTCATCGAGCAGAATTTCGGCCCGCACATCGAACAGAAATGCGCGACCTTCGCCGAGTCCTTCGGCAGGGTTTCATCGTGATACGAACGGGCGGTGTCCGGGTCCAGGCCGAGGTTGAACTGGTCTTCCCAACGGAACTCGAACCGCGCCTTGCTCAAGGCGTTGTCGCGGATCTGCGCGCCCGGATGTCCTTTGGCCAGGTCCGCTGCGTGGGCCGCGATCTTGTAGGTAATGATCCCGGTCTTCACGTCATCCTTGTTCGGCAGACCCAGGTGCTCCTTCGGCGTCACGTAGCAAAGCATCGCGCAACCGAACCAGCCGATCATCGCCGCCCCGATACCGGAGGTGATGTGGTCATAACCCGGTGCAATGTCGGTGGTCAGCGGGCCGAGGGTGTAGAACGGCGCCTCGTCGCAGCACTCCAGCTGCTTGTCCATGTTCTCCTTGATCAACTGCATCGGCACGTGGCCCGGGCCTTCGATCATGCATTGCACGTCGTGCTTCCAGGCGATCTTGGTCAGTTCGCCGAGGGTCTCCAGTTCGCCAAATTGCGCTTCGTCGTTGGCGTCGGCAATCGAGCCCGGACGCAGGCCGTCGCCCAGCGAGAAGCTGACGTCGTAGGCCTTCATGATTTCGCAGATTTCGTCGAAGTGGGTGTAGAGGAAGTTCTCTTTGTGGTGCGCCAGGCACCACTTGGCCATGATCGAACCGCCACGGGAGACGATGCCGGTCACGCGCTTGGCGGTCAGCGGCACGTAGCGCAACAGCACGCCGGCGTGGATGGTGAAGTAGTCGACGCCCTGCTCCGCCTGCTCGATCAGCGTGTCGCGGAACAGCTCCCAGGTCAGGTCTTCGGCAACGCCGTTAACTTTTTCCAGCGCCTGATAAATCGGCACGGTGCCGATCGGAACCGGCGAGTTACGAATGATCCACTCGCGGGTTTCGTGGATGTGCTTGCCGGTGGACAAGTCCATCACCGTATCCGAACCCCAGCGAATGCCCCAGGTCAGTTTCGCCACTTCTTCTTCGATGGACGAACCCAGT
Source organism: Pseudomonas sp. UV AK001 (assembly GCF_046097675.1). Classification (NCBI taxonomy): domain Bacteria; kingdom Pseudomonadati; phylum Pseudomonadota; class Gammaproteobacteria; order Pseudomonadales; family Pseudomonadaceae; genus Pseudomonas; species Pseudomonas sp. UV AK001. The sequence continues at coordinate 150,552 of NZ_JBJUVZ010000005.1, read as the reverse complement.
GCGCTGTTGCCGATGTTGCCGTTGATCTTCACCAGGAAGTTACGGCCGATGATCATCGGTTCCAGCTCGACGTGGTTGATGTTGGCCGGAATGATCGCGCGGCCACGGGCGATTTCTTCGCGCACGAACTCAGGGGTGATTTCTTTCGGGATGCTCGCGCCGAAGCTGTGGCCGGCGTGTTGCTGGTTCAGCAGGCCGGCGGCGCGGGCTTCTTGCAGCTTCATGTTTTCGCGGATGGCGACGTATTCCATCTCGGCGGTGATGATGCCTTTGCGGGCGTAGTGCATCTGGCTGACGTTGGCCCCGGCCTTGGCGCGGCGCGGGTTGTTGACGTGGGCAAAACGCAGCTTGGTCAGCTCCGGATCGGCCAGGCGTTCCTGACCGAAATTCGAGCTCAGGCCCGGCAGGCGCTCGGTGTCGCCACGGTCGTCGATCCACGCCGAACGCACATCGCCCAGGCCTTTGCGCACATCGATCACCACGTTCGGATCGGTGTACGGGCCGGAGGTGTCGTAGACGGTAACGGGTGCGTTGATTTCGCCGCCGAAGTCGGTCGGGGTCACATCGAGGGTGATTTCGCGCATCGGCACGCGGATGTCCGGGCGGGAGCCCTGAACGTAGACTTTTTGCGAACGGGTGAACGGCTGAACCGACTGCTCGTCGACCTTGGCCGAGTCACTCAGGTTGATCGCGTTTTTAGATTTTGTAGTCATCACGGGCTCTCCAGACAGCATCCAGGCAGTGGATTGTCGGAGCAGAACCTGAAAGGCACGGACGCACCAGGACTGGTGCTGTGCATCGTCGTCGAGCGTTCGATTGTCGAACAATTTCCCGGACGAAGCACAAGAGGACTCGCCGGGTGACGAGAAATCTTGTTCCCTACGCAGGCGCTAACCTGATCAGGTTCAACGGGATCCGAAATTATTCGATCTCAGCCTCATAGCAAGGCACCCCGACAAGAACCCGGCCAGTCTAGACACAACCGGCAAAGAACGCCAACACCGCTGCAAACACCATGATGAATGGCGCAATTGCGGCGGCCGACAGGATTGTGAGCGCCTCAATGCGCTACTACACTCGCCTTGCCCTGCTGCGCCTTGACGCTATGCGGCCCGCGCCTTACCTTTGGCGCCCGGATTATTTCCATAATATTCATGCTAGGGATCGCCTCATGCTGCGCAAACTCTCACTGGCTGTTGCCGTGTCTTGTGCGTCCAACGCAATGGTCTGGGCAGCAGAAGCGCCCTTGTCGACCAGGACCGATCTGGTCAGCGTCTATCAGGAAGCGGTCGACAACAACGCCGATCTTGCCGCCGCCCGCGCCCAGTACGGCGCCCAGAAAGAAGTGGTGCCCCAGGCCCGCGCCGGGCTGCTGCCGAACCTTTCCGGCGGCGCCGAAACCGCCAGCGTGCGCACCTCGATCGACCAGCCATCGGCCATCGCCAACCGCAGCGCGCACTCCTATCAGGCGACGCTGGCACAGCCGCTGTTCCGCGCCGATCGCTGGTTCCAGTACCAGGCCGCCAAGGACGTCAACGAGCAGGCCGCGCTGCAACTGTCGGCCACCGAGCAGAACCTGATACTGCAATCGGCCGAAAGCTACTTCAACGTGCTGCGCAGCCAGGACAACCTGGCCTCGACCAAGGCTGAAGAAGCCGCGTTCAAGCGCCAGCTCGACCAGTCCAACGAGCGCTTCGACGTGGGCCTGTCGGACAAGACCGACGTGCTGCAGTCGCAAGCCAGTTACGACACCGCCCGGGCCAACCGGATCGTTGCCCAGCGTCAGGTGGATGATGCGTTCGAAGCGCTGATCACCCTGACCAACCGTCAGTACAACTCGATTCAGGGCATCGTCCACACCCTGCCGATCCTGCCGCCGGCGCCGAACGACGCCAAGGCCTGGGTCGACACCGCCGCCAAACAGAACCTCAATCTGCTGGCCAGCAACTTTGCGGTGAGCTCCGCCGAACAGACGTTGAAGCAACGCAAGGCCGGCCACCTGCCGACCCTCGACGCCGTGGCCAAATACGAAAAAGGCGACAACGACGCCCTCGGGTTCTCCAACCCGAGCGCGTTCGGTACGCCTTATCACGGCAACGTCGAGCAGAGCACCGTGGGTCTGCAACTGAACATCCCGATCTACAGCGGCGGGCTGACCAGCTCCCAGGTGCGCCAGTCTTACGCGCAACTGGATCAGAGCGAACAGCAGCGCGAAAGCCTGCGCCGGCAGATCGTGGAAAACACCCGCAACCTGCACCGCGCGGTGAACACCGACGTCGAACAGGTGCAGGCACGCCGCCAGTCGATCATCTCCAACCAGAGCGCGGTGGAAGCCACGGAAATCGGTTATCAGGTGGGGACGCGCAACATCGTCGACGTACTAGACGCCCAGCGTCAGCTCTACACCTCGGTGCGCAACTACAACAACACCCGTTACGACTACATTCTCGACAACCTGCGCCTGAAGCAGGTGGCGGGGACGTTGAACCCGGGTGACCTGCAGGACCTGACCCGTTATCTGAAAGCCGACTACAACCCGGACAAGGACTTCCTGCCGCCGGACCTGGCCAAGGCCGCCGAAGAACAGCTCAAGGCCCGGCCTTAAACAAAAAACGCAGCCCTGAGGCTGCGTTTTTTATGGGCGGTCGATCAACCTTCCCAGGCCATCAAGCAATCGCTGCAACGCGCCCTGATTGCGGTGCATCACGTTCAGCCCGGCTTCGGCCATGCGCTGTGCGTCGCGGGGCAATTCGAACAGGCGCTGCACTTCCGTCGCCAGACCTTCGGCGTCATCCACCTCGGCCAAGGCCCCGGCGCTGCGCAACTGCGCGGCGATATCGAGGAAGTTGAACAGGTGCGGGCCGCTGATCACCGGTTTCGCCAGCGCCGCCGGTTCCAGCAGGTTGTGCCCGCCGTTGGGCACCAGGCTGCCGCCAACAAACGCGCTGTCGGCCAAGGCATAGAGGAACAGCAACTCGCCCATGGTGTCGCCGAGCAGCACCGAGGTTGCGGCATCGACGTTGGCGCCGGTCGAACGACGCACCGTGGCGAAACCTTCGCGCTGGCACAGTTCGAACACCGAGTTGAAACGTTCCGGATGGCGCGGCACCAGAATCAGCAGCGCATCGGGATGGTTGGCCAGCAAACGGCGATGGGCATTGAGCACCACCTCGTCTTCGCCTTCATGGGTACTGGCGGCGATCCACACCGGGCGCTCCTGCGCCTGCCATTGGCCGCGCAGTTCAGCGGCGCGTTGCAGCAGTTGCGGGTCGATGGTCAGGTCGAACTTGATCGAGCCGGTGACTTCGACCGTCTCCGGGCGTGCGCCCAAATCACGGAAGCGCTGGGCTTCGGCTTCAGTCTGCACGGCGAACAGGCTCATCTCGGCAAGCATGGGTGCGGTCAATTTGCTGAACCGGCCGTAGCCTTTGGCCGAACGCTCGGACAGGCGCCCGTTGGCCAGCGCCACCGGGATCCCGCGTTTGGCGCATTGGTGAATGTGGTTCGGCCAGAGCTCGGTTTCCATAATCACGGCAAGCTTCGGCTGCACACGATCGAGAAAACGCGCCGCCGCGCAGGGCAAATCGTAAGGCAGGTAGCAATGCTGGATACGCGGCTCGTTGGCGAACAGTGCGTGAATGCGCTCCGAGCCGGTCGGCGTCATGCAGGTCACGGTGACCGGAAGCGTTGGATAACGTTGCAGCAGCGCGCGGATCATCGGCGCGGCGGCGATGCTTTCGCCCACCGACACGGCATGAACCCAGATGCCGCCAGGTTGCAGCGTCGGCATCCCGTAGGAGAATCGTTCGCCAATCCGCTTGGCATACGCCGGCGCCTTGCGCGAGCGTAGCCACAGCCGAATCGCCACCAATGGCAGCCCCAGGTAAAACAGCGCGGTGTAGAGAGTTCTATTCATGGCGGCGGAGTTTATCGGCTTTTGCCGCCGATCGCCCGCAGGTGTATGGCAAATCGCTCCGCCAGCCAGCGGGCGGCCGGCCCCAGCGGTTCGTCACGGCGCCAGACCAGCTCCACCACCAGCGCCGGCGGCGTCCATTCGCTGTCGAGCTCCACCATCAGGCCCTGATAGGCCGAGTACTGCACCACATGACGCGGCAGCCAGGCCCAGCCGAGGTCGCGCACCAGCCATTCGGCCATCACGTAGAAACTGTCGGCGCGCCAGACCTGCGGACTGGCCGGTTCGCTGCCGGGGTAGACGCTGGTCTGGGTCGACATCAGCAGTTGCCGATGCTGCGCCAGCTGCTGACAGTTGACCCGGGATTGCGCCGCCAGCGGATGATTGACGCCACACACCGTGACCATCTCCACGCTGCCCAGCACCCGACGCTCCAGCGCTTCGGGGATTTCATCGTGATAGAACAGCAGCCCGAGATCGGCCCGACGCTCCACCAGTTTGCGCGATACCTCGCCCTGTGCGGCGCTGGTCAGTTGCACCTCCAGGCTCGGAAACTGTTCGGCCAGTGCACCGAAGCTTTCCACCAGCGCCTGATACGGCATCGCCTCATCCTGAGCCACGCGCAATTGCGCTTCCTGGCCACGCACCATGGCCATGGCGCGACCATTCAGGCGCTCACATTGACGCAGCACTTCCCGCGCTTCTTCGAGCAAGGCTTCGCCCGCTTCGGTAAGACTCGGCTGGCGACCGCTGCTACGCTCGAACAGACTGACACCGAGGTCGTCTTCCAGCATGGCAATCGCGCTGCTGATCGCCGATTGCGCCTTGCGCTGCTGGCGCGCCACGGCGGAAAACGAACGCTGTTCGGCGACCGCGACGAACACGCGCAACTGATCCAGATTCCACTGCATGTCCATCGGGCAACCCATCTTCAAAACAGATAGGTAATGACTTTACCCCATCCGAGCAGTCACTAGAATGCCGCCTCAGAAAGCAACGCTTCACACGAGGAATTGAACATGAACGCTTACGTCTATCTGGCCATCGCCATTTGCGCCGAAGTGATCGCTACCGTTTCGATGAAGGCCGTCAAAGGCTTCAGCACGCCTTTGCCGCTGGTGCTGGTCATCGTCGGTTACACCATTGCGTTCTGGATGCTGACCCTGGTGGTGCGCAGCGTGCCGGTGGGCGTGGCCTACGCGGTGTGGGCCGGCATGGGCATCGTGATGGTCAGCGTTGCGGCGCTGTTCATCTATGGGCAAAAGCTGGACGTACCGGCGATGCTCGGGATGGGCTTGATCGTACTCGGCGTGGTCGTCATCCAGCTGTTCTCGAAAACCGCTGGCCACTGAACATCAACCACTATTCCTGTGGGAGCGAGCTCGCTCCCACATTTGGATTTGCGTCAGCCCTGTTGATCATCGACAAATCCCCTTTTCCCCGAGTCTGTATACTGCGCCCTCGTCTTGAACACTGAGGTCGTTGCATGCCATCTCCCATTTCCACCGACGTGCTGATTGTCGGCGCTGGTGTCGCCGGTCTCTGGTTGAACGCGCGCCTGCGCCGCCAGGGTTTCTCGACCGTGCTGGTGGAAAGCGCCAGCCTCGGTGGCGGACAGAGCGTGAAATCCCAGGGCATCATCCACGGCGGCGCCAAGTATGCGCTGCATGGCGCACTGACCGGCGCCTCGGAAGCCATCGCCGACATGCCGCGCCGCTGGCGCGAAGCCCTGGCCGGCAACGGTGAACTGGACCTGAGCGGTGTGCGCCTGCTGTCCGAAGCCCATTACCTGTGGTCGCCGGGCACCCTGGCCGGCAACCTCACCAGTTTCTTCGCCAGCAAAGCGGTGCGCGGCCGGGTCGATCAGGTCAAGGGCGATCAATTGCCGCCGGCCCTGCAAGACAAACGCTTCAAGGGCAAGGTCTACCGTCTCGCCGAACTGGTAGTCGACGTGCCAAGCGTGATCCAGCGCCTGGCCGACCTCGCCGGTGACGGCTTGCTGGCCGGTCAGAACATCGAGCCGCTGCTGGAAAGCGGCGTACTGGTGGGCCTGAAGGTCGACGGCCGCGAGATCCGCGCCCAGCGCATCGTCCTCAGTGCCGGTGCAGGTACTGCGACGCTGCTGGAAACTCTCGGTCTGACGCAGCCGGCCATGCAACGCCGGCCGCTGCACATGATCATCGCCAAGGGCCCGGGTCTGAAGCCGCTGTACGCCCATTGCCTGGGTGGCGGCACCAAACCGCGAATCACCGTGACCACCCACCCGGCCGCCGACGGCCAGTGGGTCTGGTACATGGGCGGAGATATTGCCGAGTCCGAAGGCGTGGCTCGCGAGCCGGCCGAGCAGATCGCCACTGCGCAAAAGGAAATCGCACAGTTGCTGCCGTGGATCGACCTGAGCAACGTGCAATGGGCGACCCTGCGCGTCGACCGCGCCGAACCGCTGCAAACCGGTCTGACTCGCCCGGACAACGCGTTCCTTGCCGAAGAAGGTCGCCTGTTGGTCGGCTGGCCAACCAAACTCGCCCTGGCGCCGGACTTCGCCGACCGGGTGATCGCCTCACTGGAACGCGACGGCATCCAGCCGAGCCATCCGGCCCCGTTGCCCGAGTTGCCGAAACCACCGATGGGCGTTCCAGCCTGGGAGCAACTGCTGCCATGAGCCTGCCGACCCTGCACGATCTGCATCGCCCACTGGGCAGCACCGGCCTGCTGGTTTCGCCGCTGGGCCTGGGCACCGTCAAACTCGGCCGCGACCAGGGCGTGAAATACCCCAACGGCTTCCAGATCCCCGATGACGACGCCGCGCGCATGCTGCTCAAGCAGGCGCGGGAGCTGGGCATCAACCTGATCGACACCGCGCCGGCCTATGGCCGCAGTGAAGAGCGCCTGGGCCCGTTGCTGCGGGGTGAGCGCAAGGATTGGGTGATCGTCAGCAAGGTTGGCGAAGAGTTTGTCGACGGCCAGTCGACCCACGATTTCAGCGCCGCCCACACCCGGATGTCGGTGGAGCGCAGCCTGCAACGTCTGGAAACGGATTTTATCGATCTGGTGCTGGTGCACTCCGATGGCAACGACATGACCATCCTCAATGACAGCGACGTCTACGCAACCCTCGCGGCGCTGAAGGCCGAGGGCAAGATTCGCGGCTTCGGCTTCTCCGGCAAAACCGTCGACGGTGGCCTCAAAGCGCTGGAGCAAGGCGACTGCGCGATGGTCACCTACAATCTGAACGAACAAAACGAGAAGGCTGTCATTGACTATGCTGCTGCCCACGGCAAAGCCATTCTGGTGAAGAAGGCCCTGGCCAGCGGTCACGTGTGCCTGAGTCCCGGGGTGGATCCGGTGCGCGCCAGCTTCGAGTTGCTGTTCGCCCGGCCCGGCGTGGCCAGTGCCATCGTCGGGACAATCAATCCGCTGCACCTCGCCCATAACGTTGCGACCGTTGCCCAGGTCCTTCGTGGTCACTGACGCCGCCCCGCGGCCTTAAGCAGGAGCCGACATGCCGCGTACGCTCATCAGAAAGAACCCGAGCAACTTCAAGACGCTGCCATTGTTCGTCGAAGCGACACCCGAAGGCCTGACGTATCAGAGCGTCGGCATGCCGCTGAATTTCGCCCAGACCCTGCAGCGGCGCAAACCGGTCAGCGTGGCGGATGCCGAACGCTTTGCGCTGGAGCTGGCCAATCTCGGCGTCTCGGTGCGCCTGACCCTGCACTGGCAGAATCGCGATTACTGGGTGCTGGTGCGCCAGCGTCGGCAGGATCGCGGCGATGTCGTGCTCAAGCTGATTTCCGGCTATGTGCCGGCGCATGAACTGAATATCCCGTTGCACACGGCCATTCAGGAGATCGCCGAAGAATGCCTGCTGGAAACCCCGGAAGGCTGGCTCGGCGGGCGTTTCAACGACACCTGGCTGCCGGCGCCGTACGCGTCGGCGCTGCATTATCGCGAGGCCCTGCCCTTTCGCCTGACGCCGCTGTCCGGTTCGGCGCGGCCGGTGCGCTGTGCCAATCTGCAATTGCTCGAACGGCCACGGGCCTACGTGCACTTGCCGACTGCGTCCCTGCAATTGATCTACGACCTGCGACTGGATGTACCGAAAGAAGCCAAGAACCTCAGTCTGTTTCATGTCGATGAACGGCTGGAAGGCGATCAACTGGTCGCCCGGCTCGACCGCAAACGACCCGACCTCTACTTGATGCCGTTGCAGGACGGCGAGCCACTGCCTGAACTGTATACGTTGAAGAAAGGTCAGTTATCCCCGGCAGGCACCCGAGGCCTGTATCTGGCCGAAAGCTTCGCCCGGCAGGACGGCTGGCTGGTGCGCGATGAGCGGATTCGCTGGAAGGACTGGCTGCGCCAGCAGGGTCTGACGCCACCGGCCAAGGACACGGGGCTGGCGCGGTTGCGCGGCAAGGCGAAGCAACTGCTGAAGAAGATCGTGCCGCGCAAGAAAGTGAATTCCTGAACAGCAAAAGACCGCGCCTGCGAGTGACTCCAGAGAGTCATCGCAGGCGCGGTCTTCATGTTTGCATCACTCGGACTTGCGGATTTTTTCCACAATCGCCGTGGTCGAGCTGTTTTCCACCAGCCCCAACACCTTCACGGTGCCGCCGTAGGCCTTGACGATGTCGGCGCCGACAACCTGGTCGATGCCATAGTCGCCGCCCTTCACCAGCACGTCCGGCTTGACCTCGCGCAGCAGGTTTTCCGGGGTGCCTTCAGGGAAGCTGATCACCCAGTCCACCGCGCCCAGGCCAGCGAGAACCGCCATGCGCCGGTCGACACTGTTGATCGGTCGGCCCGGCCCTTTCAGGCGGCTGACCGAGGCGTCGTCGTTGATCGCCACGATCAGACGATCGCCTTGCGCTCGTGCCTGCTCGAGGTAGGTCACGTGCCCGGCATGCAGGATGTCGAAGCAGCCGTTGGTGAACACGATCCGCTCGTTGTGCGCACGGGCATCGGCAACCGCCAGAATCAGTTGCTCCAGACCCAGCACACCGCGCTCCGAACCTTCCTCGCGCTGAATGGCACGACGCAGCTCCGGGGCGCTGATCGCCGCCGTACCCAGTTTGCCGACCACGATGCCGGCCGCCAGGTTGGCCAGCGCCACCGCGTGCGGCAGTTCTTCGCCTGCGGCAATCGCGGCCGCCAGGGTGGAAATCACCGTGTCGCCGGCACCGGTCACGTCGAACACTTCACGGGCCCGGGCCGGCAGGTGCAGCGCCGGATGATCCGGACGCAGCAGGGTCATGCCGTGCTCGCCGCGAGTCACCAGCAGTGCGCCGAGTTCGAGGTCGTGCATCAGTTTCGCGCCCTTGCTCACCAGTTCGTGCTCATCGACGCAACCGCCGACGATGGCTTCGAACTCGCTGAGGTTCGGGGTGATCAGGCTCGCGCCACGGTAGATCGAGAAATCCTTGCCCTTCGGGTCGGCCAGCACCGGAATGCCTTTGGCCCGGGCGGCCTGGATCAGTGCCTGATGGTTTTTCAGGGCGCCTTTGCCGTAGTCGGACAGCACCAGCACCTTGATGCCTTCCAGCAGGTCGTCGACCTGGGAAGCAAGGGCCAGGGCGTCAGTGGCGAACGGTTCTTCGAAGTCGATACGCAGCAATTGCTGGTGCCGGCTCATGACCCGCAGCTTGACGATGGTCGGCTGGTGCGCAATGCGCTGGAACAAGGCGCGCACGCCCGCACCCTTGAGGCTGTTGCTCAGGCTGTCGGCAGCCTCGTCGTCACCGGTCACACCGACCAGCGACGCCGGCGCACCCAGCGCGGCAATGTTCAAGGCAACGTTGGCGGCACCGCCCGGGCGGTCTTCGATTTGCTCGACCTTTACAACCGGAACCGGCGCCTCAGGGGAAATCCGTGAGGTACCACCATGCCAGTAACGGTCGAGCATGACATCGCCGACCACCAAGACAGGGGCTTGATCGAATCGCGGCATGGACAACTTCATGGAGCAACCCACATACAAAATGAACAGGGGCGCGATATTAACACAGGGTTGGCGAAGGCTTGTGCGGCGGCTGCAACAGGATGAAACGACAGGCTTTTTTGCTCGTTTTTTGTACAGGAGCGCTGCCAGTCGATGGCAGGCGCCAACCCGGTGGCAACTCATTCGTAACCGAGCATCTCGTAGTCACGTGCATAGACCCGCCGCACCAGGCGTCGGGTACGCGGGGAGCAGAATTCCCGGGCCGGCAACGGACGCCGCTCCCGGGAACAGTTGACGTATTGCAATCGGCTGGTAAGGCCCAGGTGCTCGCACACCAGCTGGAAATCCCGCTCCAGATGTTCCTGGTAACCGATGAAGTCCAGCGCCAGACGGCCCAGTGAGTCGGTGAGAAAGTCGGTTTGCGCAGCGAAGTGTAATTGTCGCGCGATGTTTTCCGTATGCAGCCAGCGCGCAACGAAGTCATCGAAGTCGCGGTAATGCCTGACCAGTTGCTGCGCGGCGTGATCGCGTCCGCTCAGCTCGTTGCCCCGCAGAAAAGCGTATGCCGAATAGGCACGCTCCAGCGGATCGCGGACGAAAGCGAATTTGTACGCAGTAGCGAACTGCGCGGGAAACTGCTCTTCATACCAGTACAGCGGCAGATGGCCCGGCCGCCAACCATCGAACATCGCGGTACACACACTGCTGCCGGCGCATTTGGGGACGTGAATGAACAGGCAGGAGCGTTGTTCGAAGGCTTCGGGAAAGCGCAGGTTGGCCGACATTGACTTGTTCACCGCCTGTCGATCGACCACCGACAGGCGCCCCAGCAGAAAGGCCCGCTGCGGCTTGGGCAGCAGCTTCCACAGATAGCGTTGCAACATGAAAGTACCCGCGCGACGGGGATGGCCCCTTCGATGAAAGTCAAAGTTCGTTCAGGAACCTTAACAAGCGCGGTGTCGGGTTTTATGCAGGTTTGGTCAAGAACGGTAAAGATCCGGATACAAACTGCCGGGCGCATTGCGCGCCCGGCATTTGCAAGGCTGACTCAGGCAATGTCTTCGGCCGGGGCATCGAGCCCCATGGCATTGAGGCGCGCGTAGTAGCCGTTCTGCGCCAGCAGTTCGCCGTGAGTGCCACGCTCGACGATCCGGCCCTGATCCATCACCAGAATCAGGTCGGCCTTCTCGATGGTCGACAGACGGTGAGCAATCACCAGCGTGGTGCGGCCCTTCATCACCTGGTCCAGTGCTGCCTGGATGTGGCGCTCGGATTCGGTGTCGAGAGCCGAAGTGGCCTCGTCGAGAATCAGCAATGGCGCGTTCTTGAGCAAGGCACGGGCGATCGCCAGGCGCTGGCGCTGGCCACCGGACAGCAGCACGCCGTTCTCGCCGACCTGGGTGTCCAGCCCCTCAGGCAACTGAGCGATGAAGTCCATGGCATAGGCGTCACGCGCGGCTTTCTCGATGTCTTCACGCGGCGCCCCGGCCAGATCGCCGTAGGCAATGTTGTTGGCCACAGTGTCGCTGAACAGCGTGACGTGCTGGGTGACCTGGGCGATGTGGCGGCGCAGGTTGAGCAGCTTGTATTGCTCCACTTCCACACCGTCGATCAGGATCTCGCCCTTGTCGTGATGGTAGAAGCGCGGGATCAGGTTGGCCAGCGTCGACTTGCCGCTGCCGGAGCGGCCGACCAGCGCCACCATCTGCCCGGGCTCGGCCGAGAAGCTGATGTTGTCGAGCACCTGACGCTCGGTCCCCGGATAGGTGAAGCTCAGGTTGCGCACATCGAGACGACCGCTGACCGCATCGCGCTCGACCGTGCCGGTATCGACCTCCGGCTCGACGTCGAGCTGCTCGAAAATGCTTTCGGCACCGGCCACGCCTTTCTGGATGGTCGAACTGACTTCGGACAACTGGCGAATCGGTTTGGGCAGCAGGCCCGCCAGGGTGATGTAGGCCACCATGTCACCTGCCGAAGCGTCACCGCGCAGGAACAGCACCAGGAACATCAGCACGGCCATGGCGGTGTAGATCACCAGTTGCAGCATCGGCGTGTAGATGGCGCCGGTGCGAGTCATGCGCAGTTGTTTGTCGGTATTGCTCTGACTGGCATCGAGGAAGCGTTTCTCTTCATAGGCTTCGCCGCCGAAGCTGCGCACGACGCGATAACCCTGGATGGTTTCCGACGCCACATGGGTCACGTCACCCATGGCCAGCTGGATTTTCTTGCTCTGCTTGCGGAATTTCTTGCTGGCGGTGCGCACCATCACGGCGATCAACGGCAGGATCGCAACCATCACCAGTGTCAGCTTCCAGTTCATGAACAGCAGGGAGGCGAACAGGAAGATCACCGTCATGCCTTCACGGATTACGACCTTGATCGCATCTGTTGCCGCCCCCGTGACCATGGTGACGTTGAAGGTGATGCGTGAAATCAGGTGACCGGAGTTATGCTTGTCGAAATACCGGTTCGGCAATACCAGCAGGTTGTTGAACAACTGCACCCGCAGGTCGTGGACCAGGCCCAGGGAAACCTTGGCCAGGAAGTAGTTGCCCAGATAGGACCCCAGGCCCTGCCAGGCAGCGATCAGGATGATCAGCAACGGTACGGCCTGCAAAAGTTGCAGGTCACGCAGGTAAGGCACGGTCGGAAAAAGCACCGCCTCGGGATTGGACAGACCGTCGACGAAATACTTGAGGATGTAACCGAGCATCGGCTGGGTCGATGCGAAAATCAGAAAACCGACGATGCTGATCAGGAACAGACTGATATACGGCCGGACGTAGCCGAGCAGGCGGAAGTAGATTTTCAAGCTCGAAGGGCTTGCGGCGGGACTGGAGTCGGTCATATCACGCGAAAGTCGATAAAAAGGACGCTGACTTTAGCACAGCTTCTTAAGGGTTCTGGCAATCGGGCAAAGGCTGTTATTGTTATGCGTCTTTTTCAGCATCAAATAGCCAGCAACGAAATGGCCGATCAACTTCAGGATTGAATCTCACAGCATGCAACTTCGCGGCTTCAGCAGTACGTCCAGTCGAGTCTTCGATTTCATCAGCCTGTGGATACTTCCCGTCGGCTACTTCCTGCTCCTGTGCGCGCTGTTCTTCCTGCCTGGCCGCAGCCTGCACCACAAGCTGTTTTATGGTCTGTTCAGCATTCCGGCGCTGATTGCCCTGTGCCTGCGCCCCCAGGGGTTCAAGGAACTGGTGCGCGAACCGATGATTGTTGCGTTGCTGGTGTTCGTCGCCTGGGCGATGTTCAGTCTGAGCTGGGGACCAGTCGACGGCGAATCGTTCGGTGGCATGTTCAAGCCACCGCTGCATACCTTGCTGCTGTTTGTCGGCTGTTACCTGCTTGTGCGGTACCGCAGCGATATTCTTGCGCCGATGTTATTCGTCGCGGCCGTGGTCGCACTGATCGCCACCGCCTGTTTTCTGGTCCGGTTCGCCCATCATTACGAGCCTGGCGCGCGTCTTGTTGGTGGTGGCGCTTTCGACAATCCCTTGCTCAGTTCCCACCTGTTCGGCTTCTTCTGTGCCTACTGGATGAGCGTCAGCATGTCGTGCAGGCATGGCCGCCTGCTCTGGCTCAGCCTGCCGGCGATGCTGGTCATGTTTGCAGCAGTCATCGCCACCGGCTCAAGAACGCCACTGGTCGCACTGACCATGGCTGCGCTCTGGCTGAGCTTCATCTGCTGGAACCGTCGCTCTCTGGTGATGCTGGGAGCCCTGGCCACCGTAGGTATCAGTGTGGTCTGCCTGTTCTCGAAGATGATTACCGAGCGTGGCGACTCTTACCGCTTCGAAATCTGGCAGATCGCCCTGCAAAAGATTTCCGAGCACCCGTGGATCGGCCATGGCTATAACGCCGGTCTGGCGATCGATCCGGGCGTAGGCTACAACTTTGAGGAACCCCACAGTTTTGTCCTGGGCGTCCTTTACTACGTCGGGATCCTTGGTTTGTTGCCATGGCTGTTTTTCCAGGCGTGGGGCTTGCTGAGCAGCTGGCGTCAGCGGGTTCAGCCGTTGCTGATCATTGCTTCCACCTGGCTGGTTTTCGGCATCGGGGCCGGATTGACCGAGGGCGGCGGCATCATCTCGCGCCCCAAGGAACACTGGTTCCTGCTGTGGATTCCTCTGGCGCTGATTGCTGCACTGAGCATCAATCAGCGAGCCCGACGCCTGCTGACCGTACCGGTACAGAAACTGTCGGCCACCGGCCTGCAGCAACTGGCGGCCGATGCCCAGGTGATCGAGGAAGACGGCCTCGGCCCCAAGGTCCTGCGCCTGAGCGATGGCAGCTTCCTCAAGCTGTTCCGTCGCCGTCGCTGGTACACCTCGGGCAACTTCAATCCTTACTCCGAACGCTTCGCCGTCAATAGCGAACAATTGCGCCGGACGGGCATCCCGACCCCGCAAGTGCTGAACCTGTATCGCCTCGACGACGGCAGCAGCGCGGTACATTACGCGCCATTGCCGGGCCACACCTTGCGCCAGGTACTTCAGGGCATCACCGCGCCGGCCGTACGGCAGGCACTGGTCGAGCGCTTCGGCAAGTTCATGGCCCGCCTGCATGAACAGGGCGTGTATTTCCGCTCGCTGCACCTGGGCAACGTTCTGGTGCTGGAGGACGGTGAGTTCGGATTGATCGACCTGGCCGACCTGCGGATCTACCCGTCCCCATTGAGCCTTTCATTGCGTCAACGCAACCTGCGCCACATGCAGCGCTACACGGAAGACAAGCGCTGGCTGTTCGTGGACCACTTCGATGCCCTGCTCCAGGGTTATTCGACGACGGCCTCCCAGGCAGCTGTGGATAACCTGCACAGGCAAGTGCAACAGCAAGGACGCCCTGTTCGGGCCAACTGACCATGACAGAAACCAATCCTGTCTTTGCCGCGGTAGCGTTTCTGCTCGCCATTGCGACGTCGGGAATGTTTCTGCGCCTGATTCCCAAAGCCGCCCGACACCTGCAGCACAACGGTGAAAGCCGCTACAGCACTATCGACGGCTTGCGCGGCTATCTGGCCTTTGGCGTTTTCATACATCACGCCATCATTACCTGGTTCTACCTGCACACCGGCGTGATCGACTTTCCGCCGAGCAACTTCTACTCGCAGTTGGGCCAGGCCAGTGTTGCGCTGTTTTTCATGATCACCGGGTTTCTGTTCTGGAGCCGCCTGCTCAAACAGGGGCGCCAGCACGACTGGCTGGCATTTGCGGTATCACGGGTGTTTCGGCTCTATCCCCTTTACCTGCCATTGATGCTGATTGTGTTTGTCACCGTGTTCAACCTGCAGGACTGGGAACTGAAGGACTCTCCCGCGCAATTGGCCGGGCAGGTTTTTGGCTGGCTGACATTCGAACGGCCGGATATCAATCAGTACCACCAGAGTGGCATGTTGATCTCCAACGTGACCTGGACACTGGCTTATGAGGTGTTCTTCTATCTGGCACTGCCACTGCTGGGGCTGGTGTTCATCTATCGCGGGCACTGGGTGCAAGTCGTACTGTGCCTGATCGGGATCTACGCCCTGTACCAGGTCGTCGGCTGGGAGCATTCGCTGAAGAAGCATTTTCTGGCGAGCTTTCTTGGCGGCATCGCGGCGGCCTATTGGGTACGACGCCCCCACCTGGTGGCATGGGGCCGGACCCATGTAGCCACAGCGGTTGCCCTGCTGGCACTGACTCTGGCGATGACACTGTTCAAGCGCGCCTTCAGCTTGTTGCCGCTTCTGCTGCTGAGCACATTCTTCGTCATCGTGGCGTCGGGAAATCCGCTTTGGGGGGCTCTGCGCCTGCGCAGTGTCCGCTGGCTGGGTGAGATCAGCTACAGCACTTATCTGCTGCACGGTTATGTGCTCTGGATCATGGTGCAGCAGCTGCCTCACCTGATGTCCTTCAACCCACAGAGGCCGGTTCTCTATCTGCTGTTGATGGTCGTCTGCAGTTGTCTGCTGATCGTCATTGCCAGCCTGACATTCCTGTACATCGAGAAGCCTGGAATCGAAGCCGGAAAGACATTCGTGAACTGGTTACGCCAGAAGCAGCGTCCGAGAAAACTGGCCAAGGAAGCCGCCCGGGAACGCTGAACAGGGCACCTGTCTCAGCGTCGAGCCTTCTTTCCAGTCCGTGGTTCAGTCCTTTTCCAGCGGCGAAAACAGCAACCGGCCCAGACCGCGCCAGGTTTTCTTGTTCCAGGCCTTGAACGGAATCTGTGCCAGCAGCTCCCGCGCCAGTTTGCGGTCGCGGTTGGCGGTTTTCAGGAACATCGAATTGAGCGACTTGTTACGCACCTCGTCGTACAGCGGATGATCGCTGAACAGCGCGTAGGTACGCAGGATGTTCTCGATCATGAAGCGGTGGTTCTTGTAGGAGTTGGTGGCGTGCTTGCGATAGCGCGCCATCACTACGTTCAGTCCATCGATGAAGTAACCGGCGCGGGTCACTTTCAGCTCGATGTACAGATCTTCGAGACGAATCGTCGGATCGAACCCGCCCACCTTGTCCAGTGCTTCACGGCGGATCATCAGGGTCGGTGCCGGCGGATACGGCTTGCGCTCCAGGAACATGTCATCGAAGTCCAGGCGACGGAACGGCACGTCCCGGCGCTGACGCTTTTCCGGGTAGAGGTTGCCGTCGGCGTCCATCAATTCGATGTTGCCGGCGCAGATACCCACTTCCGGCTTGCCATCCATGTACGCGACCTGGGTGGCGATGCGGTCCGGGTACATGATGTCGTCGGAACCGAACGGCACGATCAGACTGCCTTTGGCCCGCGCGATCGCGCCATTGAGCGTATTGGTCAGCCCCTGGTTCTGCTGCACCCGGAAATCGAAGCCGTGCTTTTCCTGCAACGCCTTGATGCGCTCGGCACTGTCATCCTTCGATCCGTCGTCGACCACCAGCAGCTCGATGTTCTTGTAGCTCTGGCTGATGACGCTGAGGATGCTTTCCTCGATATACGGTCCGTGGTTGTAGGACGCGATGATGACGGTGACAAGGGGCTGCGCATCGCTCAGGGCTGCTGACTCGCTCATGGCTGCTCCTTGCGGGCTTGCGCCAGGCCGGAGTCGATCAGGGTCAGGTATTCCTGGCGGAAGACTTCGATGTCGTGCTGTTCCTGCAAATAACGATAGGCCTGCTCACCCTTGGCCTTGAGCTCGTCATCCGGCAGCCCGAGGTAGGTGTCCAGCGCCGCGACCAGGCTCGACACATCCTTGGGCGTGATCGCCAGGCCACCGGCCCCTTCGATCAGCGGCAACATGGCCGGTACGTTCGAGGCGATCACCGGCAAGTGCCCGCTCATGCCTTCCAGCAGAGCCAGGCCCAGGCCTTCGGCCAGCGACGGCATGGTCCAGATATCGAACGCACGCACGTATTGCAGGGCGTTTTCCTTGAAGCCCAGCAGGTGGGCACGACCGCTCAGGCCGAGCTGTTCGATCTCGGCCGCCAGCGGCGCTTGCAGACGTCCGGCACCGATGATTGCCAGTTGGGTGTTCGGGTATTTGTCTTTCAGTTGGGCGAAAGCCTGCAACAGATAAGTGTGGCCCTTGACCGACACCAGCCGCCCAAGCGCCCCGATCAGGCGCACCTTCGGGTCGATGCCCAGCAGCTCGCGGGCACGCTCGCGGCTGTGCTGCAAGCCTTCGGCCTGTTCGATGTCGATGGCGTTGGTGATTGCATAAGTGTTCTGGTCAGTGAAACCGCAATCGCAGTCCAGCAGGTACTGCTTGACCGCCGGCGACACGCCGACGAAACGCCAGTGCCGGTCGATCAGGCGTTGAGTCTGACGACGGCGATAGAAGCGGTCGTACTCGCCGAAACCGTGGGAAATACCGATGCACAACGGCACTTTCAACCAGCGGTTGAGGGTCAGCATCATGTTCACCGGTTTGAAGCGGTTGCAGATCACCACGTCGAACTTTTCCCGCCGGCAGAACTTGTACAGCTGCCACATCGCACGCAGGCGCATGCCCTTGAGGGACTTGTCGGAAAACTCGAAATACACCGAACGGTCGGCCCGGCTGACGGCTTCACCCGGCCCGGGCTTGCCACGCAGAAAAGCCGCCGTCACCTCATAACGATCCGTCGGCAGGGCCTTGACGATCTGTTCGGCGAGGTCGGCGAAATCATGGGATTTGACGTTGTAGTCGGGCTGCAGCTGCAGCACCTTTGCGCGTTGACTCATGACTCTCCCCGGTGCGATCCCGTCGCGCCTGTTTCGCTTTGCTTCAGCACCCAGAACAGCTCCTGGCGCCTGACCGCTTTGCGGAAAAATTCGTTCTCGCCGTAGACCGATGGCGCCCGACCGGCCAGCAGTCGCTGAAACAACCGACGCAGGCGCCGCTTGAACGGCGCCGGTGGTTGCAGGTCATGCATCATGCCCAGTGCCATGGCCTTGTCCCGCTGCAACTCGACCGACAGCGGCATGCATAGCGGCTGCATCGCCAGAGTCGCATCGAACGTAGGCGGCAAGGCGATGCCCTGCCCGCTGTCGCCCATCGGCCAGCGGTCGTTGTCGTGCAAATGGTTGGCGTAGCCGAGCAGGATCGGTTGGTAATCGAGACCGTGCAGGGCTTCCAGCACGGCTTCCTGGGCGCAGATATGGTCGGGATGCGGATCAAGTGTCGGGTGTGGCAACACGATCACATCCGGACGGGCACGGGACAGGACGTCACGCAAATCGGCCAGCAGATTGTTCCAGGTCGGCGCACCATCGGCATCGCCGGGCAGGGCAAACGGATTCAACTGACGAAAGATTCGCGTGTCGCTCAGATCGGCTTCCCGCGAGCCCACCGGTTGACTCGGCGTCGCCTTCATCGCCGCCAGTTGCAGGCAGAAGTAACCGAGCTGCACGCAGTTTTCCTGTGGAACGCCGGCCCAGCGCGGCACGGCGAGGCTGTCCCAGGCACGCAAGCGTCCCTTGAGTCGCGATGCCTCGACCTTGTTCAGGCCCATCCGCTGATAGTGTTCGGCTTCGATCTCGCCGGCGGTCAGGGTCACGATCCAGGCTTCTTTGGCCTGACTGTACAGACCGTAGGCGGCCAGTTCGGCATCGTCGGCGTGTGGGGCGATGACCATTACCCGCTGCTGGCGGTAGTCCGGTTGTTCCAGCGCCCACAGCACGGGCTCACCGGACACCCGGCAAAAGCGCCCGCGCAGACGCAACCGGCCTTGCGACAGGGCTTGCGCCTGACCGCTGAGGTTCAGATAACGCAGGCCGTTGACGCCTCGTTCGAAGGTCTGGGCATCCGGATTCGATCCACCCGCCAGCTCGACGCGCGGATCAAAGAAGCGTCCCAGCCAGGTGCTTTTCACCCGCACGGCGAGGATCAGCGTGGCGTCGTCCACCAGCATCACGCCCTCGTCGAGGCGCAATTGCTCACCGTGCAAATGCACTTTTGGCTGCGGGGTGAACGGCGGAAAGCTGTATTGGTAATCGTCTTTCGGCGAATAGAACAGGTGATCGGCGAACCACGCTTCGTGAGCGATCCAGCCAATCACCGCCAGCACCAGCGGCACCCACCAGGCCACCAGCACGCCGAGGGCGATCAACACGATCAGAGCAATCAGCAGGCTGATCCGTTTATTGCGCCGGTGACGCTTGAGCAGTTGCTGTTTGCGGCTCATGGGCTGACTCATACGGTGAAGACCGGCACAGGATTGCACCAGCGGTCCTTGTATTCACGGTCGGCACGACCGAAGGAAAAACGCAGCGGCTTGTCGAGTGCCCGAGCGTGCTCCCACGCCGATTGCGTATTGAGGAAGCTCAAGACACTGCCGGGGCTGAATTCGCGGGTTTCGGGGTCGACGCCGCCGTTGATGTATTCGACGCTGATCCACTCCGGCGCTTCGACGCGGTACACCAGTTGAATCGCGATTGGTGCATCGTTGAGGAAGATCACCGAGCCGATCAACAGCTCGCGTAGCAGCTCGATGACCTCGGCCATGCGTGCCGCGCCAGTGGCCGGAAAACCCCAGCGGCGCTGGAACAGGTCGCAGTAGATCGCGGCCAGTTCGGCGCTGGAGAACTCAGCGACCGGCCGCACAACCCCGCCCGCCTCTTCCAGCAGGCGCAGTTCGCGGCGCTGGTTGTAGCGAAACTTCTTCGACAGTTCTTCGGGAGTGCGGGCCATAGCCAGTTGTTCGGTCTGCAACTTGAGGCCGCTGAAGCGGTTTTCGTTGAGCGCCGACAGGTAGCGCCCGCGATGGCGCAGCGGGGCCTGGGCATCGGCGGCGGCCGGCAGGATCAGTTCGGCGTTGCCGAGATCGAACAGGCCTTTCTTGCCGTTGCGCTTGAGCACGTCCTTGGACAAGGCCAGATCGCGGCCCCAGGTCGGGATCGCCGCTTTGACTTCGCCCTGCTGCTCCCACGCCAGATAACGCACCGGGATGCCGGCCAGGTCCGCCAGACGCTCGACAACCATGGGATGTGTCGCGACGCTGCCGCCAAAACGCTGCCAGGCCTGTGCATAAGTTGAGGCGTCAACGGGCGACCAGCCACGTTCGCGCCAGCCTTGAAATCGGTTGAGCATCAGCCCCTCGGTGCCAGATCGGTAACTTGCGGCAAATGCCAGAAGGTGTCGCGTACAGCGCGGTCGGAGAAGCGCTCGCGCAGGCGATCGAACATCATCTCGGCGCATTGACGACGCTGCTGCTCGTCCATGCCGGCCAAATGTTTCAGGCCCTGGGCCAGATGCTCGGCATCACCGAGCGGGAACAGAATGCCCACGCCTTCGACCACTTCCTTAGCCCCTCCGCACGCCGTGGCCAGCAACGGCACGCCGGCGGCCATGGCCTCCAGCAGCACCATGCCGAACGGTTCGTGGTCGGAGCTCAAGGCAAACACATCGAATGCGCGGAAGTAATTGCGCGCGTCCGGCACCTGACCGAGAAACAGCACGCGATCACCGACACCCAGTTCGCGGGCCAGCGCCTTGAGTTCATCTTCAAGACGACCCTTGCCGAGAATCACCAGTTGGCTGTTGGGCGGAAGACCGGGCAATGCCGCGGCAAAACCGTGCAGCAGCGTGGCCTGATCCTTGTCCGGGTGCAGACGACCGACGTTGCCGACAATGAACGCATCCGCTGCAAGACCCAGGGTCTCGCGGGCTTCACGGGCGGACACCTGACTCATCTGCAACGCCGAAACGTCGATGCGGTTGTAGAGAGTCTGGATACGCGTTGCCGGCCATTTCGGCAGGCAGCGGCGCATGTCGTCGCGCACCGCGTCGGACACACCGAGCAGGCTCAGGCGCTTGCGGAAAATGTGCGCAAACAATTTGCGCGAGCCGCGTTTGTAATCGCCAAACGCGTGGTGCACGCCAATCACCGGCAGCGAAGTGCCGAGCAAGGCGATGTAGATCGGCTTGAAGCGATGGGCAATGCAGAAACTGAAATTGCGTGAAGCGGCGATCTTGCGCAGATCGCCGATGGCGCCCAGCTTCAGGCCACGAATGGCCTTGGAGCTGTATTCCATGAACAACACTTCATCGGAGGCGCAGGCCGCGGCCACCTCGCTATCGGCCGCCCCGGTCAGAAAGACCGTGGTGACCCGATAACCGGTGCCCGCGAACAGGCTGGCGTACTGCCGCGCGCAGTCGAGGAACGGCCCGTCATAGCCGTGACAGAACTGCAGCACATGGCGTTCAGCCGAGCGTGTCATAAGCGTTTGCGCCTTCTTTGACCACCAGGATGTCTTCCATGATCAGGTACTGAAGATCCGAGCCGAAGAACATGTTCAGGGCGTCGGTCGGCGAGCAGATCATCGGTTCACCACGGCGGTTGAGCGAGGTGTTCAGGGACACGCCGTTGCCGGTCAGCACTTCCAGCGCCTTCATCATGTCGTAGTAGCGCGGGTTGTATTCGCGCTTGAGCACCTGGGCCCGGGACGTGCCGTCTTCGTGGACGACTTCCGGCACGCGGGTCTTCCACTCTTCCGCCACTTCGAAGGTGAAGGTCATGAACGGCGCCGGGTGATCAATCTTGATCATCTGTGGCGCAACGGTGTCGAGCATCGACGGGCAGAAAGGCCTCCAGCGCTCGCGGAACTTGATCTGGTGGTTGATGCGGTCAGCCACGCCAGCCACGCTCGGGCAACCGATGATCGAACGACCGCCCAGTGCACGTGGACCGAACTCCATGCGGCCCTGGAACCAGGCCACCGGGTTGCCATCGACCATGATTTTGGCGATCTGCTCCGGCATGTTGTCGAGCTTGCGCCAGGTCGGCTTGTTCTCGTGACGGGCGCACGCGGCGATCACGTCTTCGTTGCTGTACGACGGGCCGAGGTAGACGTGTTCCATCTTCTCGACCGGCACGCCACGGGCGTTCGACACATAGGCCGCTGCGCCGACGGCGGTGCCGGCATCGCCGGAGGCAGGCTGTACAAACAGCTCCTTGACGTCGTCGCGGGCGATGATTTTCTGGTTGAGCTTGACGTTCAACGCACAGCCACCGGCGTAGGCCAGTTTGCCGGTTTCCTTGAGCACGTCGCCCAGGTAGTAGTCGATCATCTGCAGCGCGATTTTTTCGAACAGCGCCTGAATGCTGGCGGCGTAGTGGATGTACGGCTCGTCGGCGATGTCGCCTTCGCGCTTCGGCCCCAGCCACTCGATCAGCTTCGGCGAGAAGTAGTAACCCTTGCCCTTCTCTTTATAGCGACGCAGGCCGATCACGTTGGCGTAGTCGGTGTTGATCACCAGCTCGCCGTTCTCGAACGAGGCCAGACGTGAAAAATCGTATTTGCTGGCGTCGCCGTACGGCGCCATGCCCATGACCTTGAACTCACCGTCCAGCATGTCGAAACCGAGGAACTCGGTGATCGCGCCGTACAGGCCGCCGAGGGAGTCCGGATCGAAGAATTCCTTGATCTTGTGGATCTTGCCGTTTTCGCCATAACCGAAAAAGGTCGTGGCGTACTCGCCCTTGCCGTCGATGCCGAGGATCGCGGTTTTCTCTTTGAAGCCCGAGCAGTGGTAGGCGCTGGAAGCGTGGGCCAGGTGGTGTTCAACCGGTTCAATCTTGATTTTCTTCGGATCGAAGCCCAGTTGCTCCAGGCACCAGACGATCTTGTTGCGATAGCGCTTGTAGCGACGGTTGCCCATCAGGATCGCGTCGAGTGCACGATCCGGGGCGTACCAGTAACGCTTGGCGTACTGCCAGCGGGCCTTGCCGAAAATGCTGATCGGGGCGAACGGAATCGCCACCACGTCAACGTCGGACGGCTTGATGCCGGCCTGCTCCAGGCAGAACTTCGCCGATTCGTAGGGCATGCGGTTCTTTGCATGTTTATCGCGTACGAAGCGCTCTTCCTCAGCCGCCGCGACCAGCTTGCCGTCGATGTACAAGGCTGCTGAAGGATCATGGCTAAGGGCGCCGGACAGGCCAAGAATCGTCAATGCCACAGGGGTCTAGCCTCTTTAGTCTGCATTCAGGCGCGATGCGCCTTGAAAAATGATGTGCCCTCGCACCGGGCGAGAGACAGCTAAAGGGCGGGATTATAGCGTAAACGTGGCGGGAATGACCCTGTGCGAATTGCCCCATGTCGTTCACCCCGCAGAACCCTTGTCCATCGGCCTATCCACGACCTGGCCGCCAATAAACACTGATATTCCCGTCCACTGCCTGGCGATAGATCGTGTAAGGCAGGAAAGCCGTGTCGAAGACGCCGGACAGGGTCAGGTCGAGCAGGACGACCGGCACCAGAATGCCGGTGGGATCAGGCGGCGCGTGCAGCAGGCAGAAGTCGTGAGCAAGACCGCTGTAAATGCGCGGAATGGACTGGCAGTAGGTCTTTTGCTTGCGCAGGCCGCGCGTGGCGTCTTCGTCGTCCTGCAACACGGTGACGGCGGTGCCACAGCCGGACAGGGCCAGAGAAAATGCGCCAATGGTGAAAGCCGTTTTGATGGTCAAGGTTTGCCCTCCGGGAACGTCGGGGCAAACTAGCATCGGGGCTTTGCGGGGGGCAGTTCATGGGTTCCGGGAAGGCCGTAGGACAAGTCACAAGGATCTGTCACCACATGCCTTACCCGATTTTTATTGCGGAAACGTCTTACCGGCTTGCGAAAGAAATCACACAGCAGCCGATGCATCCTTGGGCAAACGCTGATCAATCACCTGATACAGCGCACTGCTCTCGGGCCAGTTGCGCATGAACCGCGCGCGATCTCGGGCATAGGCCGGAGCAAAGCTGCCCGCCGAGCTGTGCTGACACATCGAATCCAGGTCGATCAACGCCCAGCGATCCTCATGCCAGAACAGGTTGTGGCCCTTGAAGTCGCCATG
The DNA here is from genome assembly GCF_046097675.1 of Pseudomonas sp. UV AK001. Lineage (NCBI taxonomy): Bacteria > Pseudomonadati > Pseudomonadota > Gammaproteobacteria > Pseudomonadales > Pseudomonadaceae > Pseudomonas > Pseudomonas sp. UV AK001. The sequence goes on along the minus strand of NZ_JBJUVZ010000005.1, from coordinate 126,407 downwards.
ACTGATGCGCTCGGCAATCAACCGCGCGAACAGCTGATCCAGTGCCTGCAACTCGGCTTCCGGCGCTTCACCGCTTTCAACATACGGCGCAAAACGCTCGATGATGTCCGGCCCGGCCAGGTATTCGGTGATCAGGTACGCCTTACTGCGCAGCCAGAAAAACCGGGTTTCCAGCACCGCCAGCGGTTTGGGCGTGGCGATACCGAGGAACGCCAGGCGATTGCCCTCGCGCCAGGAGTGCCAGGCACGGCTCGGGCGCCAGAAGCGCTTGAGCCAATGGGCAAAATTCTTGATGTTGTAGCGTTTGATCACCAGCGGCCGCCCGGCCACTTCGACCTTGCCGACGCTGGCCGCGCCACCGGTCTTGTACAGGTGACCCCGATCGAGCAAGGCATCGGCCTGTTCCAGCACCGGTAGCATCGCGGGCTCTTCCTCGCGACGGATCGAGCGCAGGCCAAAAGCCCCGCGTCGCACGCTGAACAACGTGCATTCACGACCGACCTTGATCAGAAAGTCCTTCAAGCGCCAGGCGCGCACCTTGTCGATCTGCTTCTGCAAGGCTTCCAGCGGCAGTGCGTGCTCGCTGTTGCTCAACAGGTAATAAACGAGCAATTCTTCGGTGAAAGGCTCCAGCGACTTGGGCAACTGGGCGAAAAACACCCCGAGGTTTTCCAGCACTTTCTGCCGGGACAATGGCTGACCAGCGTTTTCCGCACAGATGCCAGCGCCATCGATCAGGTACAACTGACCGCCGTGGCGCAGCAGGTTGTCCAGGTGCAGGTCTTCCTGCCACAGGCCTTTGCCGTGCAACTGAGCGATGGCGCCGAGCGCTTCGGCCAGCACTGCCGATTGCTCATCCGCCAGCACCGGCAAGGATTCGACCTTGTTCCAGGCATCGCCCAGGCTTTCGGCGCCTTCGAGGAATTCGAACAGCAGCCAGCCACCCTCGCCGTCCTTCAGGCCGTCAGCCAGCAGCAACGGCGTGGTCATGCCCTGGGCGGCGAGCAGCTTCACGCCCTCCAGCTCACGCTGAAAATGCCGCGCCGCCTTGCTGCCGACCAGCAACTTGGCGAGCACCGGACGCCCGCGCCACACACCGGCACCGACATAACGCTGCCCCGGCAACACCCGCAACAGGCTGAGCAATTGCAGATCGGCCGGCCCGGCCGCATCGGCCAGCGAAACCGTCAGCGGCAGGCTCGGCGTGCGTCCGGCGTTTTTCAGGTCGGACAGCTGCATCAGCGGGTCTCCTTGCGACTGCGCCGCGCGGTCAGCCGCGTAACCCAGCTGTCGACCAGCGAACTGTCGACCGACTGATCGAGATACGCCGCCAGCAACTCGCGCAACTGGGCATCGCTCCATTCCGGAGCACGACGCAGCAGCGGCTCCAGGTCCTTGACCCGATCCCGCTGACCGAACAGCAGAGGGCGAGTCTTTTCCAGATCGATCAGTTGCGCCTGATAACCGGCGCCTTCGGCCCGCATAAAAATATGCTTCGGATAGAAGCAGCCATGCACCTGACGCACACCGTGCAGCAACCGCGCCAGTTGACCGCAGGCCTTGAGAATCGCCGACTGCTGCGATGCATCAAGATCCGACCAGCACTGCAACAGCGAATCCAGATCATCCCAACCGTCGAGGGCGCGGGTCAGCAGGATCGCGCGCACTTCGCCGTTGACTTTGCGCTGACCGAAAAACGCCGCCTGCAATGCCGGAATACCGAGCTGGTTATAACGGCTGATATTGCGAAATTCCCGGGCGAACGTCGGCTCGCCGAACGGCGCATGCAAGGTGCGGGTCAGGTAGTTGCTCTGACGCTTGAGGTAATAGCCGTGACCTTCGAGTTCGAGGCGAAACACACTGCTCCAGCCGCCACCGTCGGTGTTCGGCTCATCCACCGCTTCGAGCTGCTTGGCCCACAGCGCGTCGAACGTGCCGAGACCGTGGCGCTCCAGCAGCGCACGGTCTTCAGCGGCGAGAAAATCGGTCATTCGCGTCCCTCGAAAAATCTCACCACATGATGAATCCGTTTTTTGTCGGCGGCATTGAGCCGGTCACGCTGGCGGTATTGCAGGTAGAAGCGCAGGCGCTGGGTGTTCGACAGGTGATATTTGGCGACCTTGTCGAGACAGGCCAGATCCTTGGTGATCCGGTACTTGAGCCAGAAACCGCGCCAGAAATCGCCGTTCGGGCAATCGATGAGAAACAGCTGGGCCTGATCGTCGATCAGCAGGTTGCGCCATTTCAGATCGTTATGGGTAAAGCGATGATCGTGCATCGTCCGGGTATAGACGGCCAGTTGCCGGCTGATGCCGTCGACCCAGCTGTGATTGCGCAGCTTGGGATCGTTGCGCTCGGCCAGCGCCGAGAGGTCCTCGGTACGCGGCAGCTCACGGGTAATCATCGCCCCGCGATCGTAGGCCATGCCGTTGCGCTCCAGGCCCCAGGCCACCACTTCGGCAGTGGGAATGCCCCACTTGGCGAAACGCTTGAGGTTCTGCCACTCCATCTTTACCCGCGGCTTGCCGAGATAGCGGCGCAAGCCCTTGCCGGCGCCGGAGTAGCGTTTGACGTAATAGTTGACGCCGTTGCGCTGCACACGGATGACTTCGGACAGCGGATCGCGGGTCAGGCGCTCGCCTTCCAGCGCGAATACCGCTTCAAGACTGCCAAAATCCGCTGCGAGGTCGCTGTATCCGGGTTCAAGGTTCCAACCCGCCATCAGAGCGCATCCCCGTATCGCAGCTTGCGCGCGTAGAGCTTGTTGGCCTTGCCTTCGAGCCAGCTCAGCAACGACGCTTCTTCAGCCAGGATCTGGCGCAGCGGTTGCTGGAAGTAGCCTTTGAGGAAGCGCAGCTTGTCGCGACGGGTCAGACCGATGTCCAGCGCGGAAAAGTACAGCGCCGCCAGGTCCTTGTCGCGCCAGCGCCGGGTGATCGCCGGACGGGTCTGGGCGCGGTGCAGGTCGATCACCGAGAGTTTGAAATCTTCCGGGGTCACCGGCTTGTCGGTGTGCAGCAGGAAATGGCAGATGTAGCAGTCGCGGTGATTGACCCCGGCACGGTGCATCATGCCGGTCATGCGTGCGACCTCGGCAATCAGCGCCCGCTTGAGTTTCGGCTGCGGCGACTGCTTGACCCAATCGATGCTGAAGTCTTCGAGACTGATGGTCGGCGCCAGCTCTTCGGTGACGATGAACGAATGCTGATCCGCCGGGTTGCTGCCCTTCTCGCCGTACGCAACGGCGGTCATGGTCGGCACGCCGACTTCCTGCAAACGCTGGATGGCCTTCCACTCCTGGCCCGCGCCGAGCACCGGCAGCTTGGCGGTCAGCAGGTTCTTGAAAATCTCGCCCCAGCCGATGCCACGGTGGATCTTGACGAAAAATCCGTTGCCGTCGACTTCCGTGCGCAAAGTCCGGCGGGCTTCCAGCTCGCGGTACACCTCGCCCTGCAAGCCCTCGACTTCCGCGAACGCATCGCGGCCGGCCCAGAGGCTCTTGAACGGTTCAGCCAGCATCAACTTCATTTATGCGTGCTCCGCCAGAATCACATCGGCCGCGTGCTGCGGCATGCTGTAGAGGTCGGCCGTCTCGGCGAAGGCCAGACCGTTGCGGCTCCAGGCCGCCCGTGCAGCGTCGTCGTTCAACATGTCGGTCAGGTATTGCGTCAGTTGCGCCTGATCGAACGGTTCGTCCAGCACTCGCCCGGCGTCGGCCTCGGCAATGTAATGGGCATAACCGCAGACCGCGCTGACCAGCACCGGCAACCCGGCGACCAGCGCTTCAAGCAGCACCGTACCGGTGTTTTCGTTGTACGCCGGGTGGATCAACAGATCGGCACCGAGCAGGAAGCGCGGAATATCGCTGCGCCCCTTGAGGAACGTCACGTTGTCGCCCAGACCCAAAGTTGCACTCTGCATCTGGAACAATTTGGGGTCATCCTGGCCGATTACAAACAGCCGGGTACGTTTCTTCAGTTCGGCGGGCAATGCGGCCAGCGCTTTCAGGCTGCGATCGACGCCTTTGGTCTTGAACCCGGAGCCGATCTGCACCAGCAGCAGTTCGTCGTCCTTGAGGTTGAATTCGGCGCGGAAACCGGCGCGAATCTCGTCGGCATCCTTCGGACGGCGACGATCCTGGGCGATGCCCGGCGGCAGCAGGTGGAAGCGCTCCAGCGGCGTGTCGTAGTGCTTGATGAACAGCGGCTGCTGCACTTCGGAAATCATCAGCACTTCGGTCTTCGCGTCTTTGGCGAACACCGCGCGCTCGTACTCGGCGAAGTGGCGATAGCGGCCCCAGCGGCGATACAGCGAATGGCGCAGGTTCTGCGCCTTGTCTTCGAAGCAGCCGTCGGCGGCGTAATAGACGTCCAGCCCCGGCATCTTGTTGAAGCCAATCAGGCGGTCCACCGGGCGCTTGGCCAGGTCCGCTTCCATCCATGCGCTGAGCTTTTCATTGCGGCGGTGATTGAAGAACGCCTTGACCGGCGCCACCAGCACTTCGAACCCGGGCGGCACGTCGCCTTCCCAGATCAGGGTGTAGACGCGGATCTGGTGGCCACGCTTCTGGCATTCGAGGGCGATGCGCATGAAGTCGCGCTGCAAACCACCGAACGGGAAATACTTGTAAAGGACAAATGCCAATTGCATCAACGCAGCTCCTCAGCCATCAACAACGTGCTCAGTCGGCTGGCGACACGCTCGGGATTCAGACGCGTGAAGCACAGAGGCAACTCGCGTTTCAGGTCAAACTGACGGGCATCCTGCGCGGTCGGTTGATACGTACATTTCTTTTGCAGGCAAGGCGCGCACGGGAAGTCGCTGCCGAGGTGAATCTGTAGCTTGCCGTAGGCGCCGGTCAGGCCCGGATTGGTCGGGCCGAACAGCGAAATCGTCGGCACGTCCAGTGCCGCAGCGAGATGGCCGAGACCGGTGTCCACCGCAACGCAGGCCTGGGCGCCGGCCAGCACCTTGCCGACCCCGGCCAGGTTCAGCTTCGGCAGGACTTCGGCGTGCTTGAAACCGGCAGCGATGCGCTCGGCCCGGGCCTTCTCTTGCGGGTTGCCCCACGGCAGCCTGATCCCGACGCCGAGGTAGCCGACCCGCTCGGTCAGCTCACGCCAATAGCTTTCCGGCCAGTGCTTGGTGTCCCAGGTGGTGCCATGCAGGAACACCACGTAGGCATTCTTGCGCGGCAGTTCGACCAGACGCTCGACGTTGAGGCCGTAATCGCCCAGGCCTTTGGGCAAGTCGTAACCCAAGGCGATAGCGAACAACTGACGCACACGCTCGACAGCGTGCTGACCACGGGCCACCGCCAGTTTGCGGTCATAAAAACGCGCGGCGATCGGCTCCCGGGCCGAGCCCTTGTCGAGGCCGGCCACCGGCGCTTTGACATAGCGGGTCAGCCAGGCGCTTTTCAGCAGGCCTTGAGCGTCGATCACCAGGTCATATTTGTTCGCCCGAACGGATTGCTTGAAGCGTTTCCACTCGCCGCTGGTGATGGTTTTCCAGAGACTCTTGCGCCAGCGGCGGATCGCCACGGGAATGACCTTGCCCACGGCCGGGTGCCAGGTCGGGATCTCGGCGAAGCCTTCTTCCACCACCCAGTCGAATTTGATCCCGGGAATGGCCCGGGCGGCGTCGGTCAGCGCCGGCAACGCGTGAATCACGTCGCCCAGCGATGAAGTCTTGATCAGCAATACCCGCAACTTAATGAACCTCGACCACGGAACCCTGCAAACGCTGCAAGGCATCGTTGACCGCGTCCGGCATCAGCTGGCGCAGGCAGTTGTAATGGCCGAAACGGCAGGTGCGATCAAAGCAAGGGCTGCAATCGAGGCCCAGGCGCACAATTTCCACATGCTCGGCCAGCGGCGGGGTGAAGCCCGGCGAAGTCGAACCGTAGACCGCCACCAACGGACGGTTCAGCGCTGCAGCAACGTGCATCAGACCGGAATCGTTGGAGACCACAGAATCTGCGCAGGACATCAGGTCGATGGCCTCGGCCAGCGAAGTGCCGCCGCTGAGGTTCACGGACTCTTCGCGCAAGCCCGGAATCAGGCGCGCGCGGATGTCTTCGCCCACCGAGTGATCGTTTTTCGAGCCGAACAGCCAGACCTGCCAGCCTTCGCGAATCCGCGCTTCGGCAACCTTGGCGTAATGCTCGGACGGCCAGCGTTTGGCTTCACCGAATTCGGCACCGGGGCACAACACCAGCACCGGGCGATCGAGGGTCAGGCCGAACTTGGCCAGCGCCGCCTCGCGGGTGACCGGGTCGATCTGCAGGGTCGGGCGCGGATAGGGTTTCGGCAGCTCGGCGTTCGGCTCGTAGGCCAGCGCCATGAAACGCTCGATCATCAGCGGATAACGTTCTTTATCCAGCGTGCGCACGTCATTGAGCAGGCCGTAGCGAAATTCGCCGCGCCAGCCGGTGCGTTTCGGGATGCCGGCGAAGAACGGCACCAGCGCGGATTTGAGCGAGTTCGGCAGCAGGATCGCCTGGTCGTACTGGCCGGCCAGGGATTTGCCGATCCGCCGACGGGTCGCCAGCTCCAGCGCGCCGTGGCCGAGCGGGAAGCTCAAGGCCTTGCGCACTTCGGGCATGCGCTCGAGGATCGGCCGGCTCCACTCGGGGGCCAGCACGTCGATTTCGCACTGCGGGTGGCGCTGTTTGAGACACTGAAACAGTGTCTGCGCCATCACCATGTCACCGACCCAACTGGGCCCAACGATCAGAATATTCATGTGGTTTCCATAAACGAACCGGGGAGGCCTTACGCCTCCCCGTCTCGAGAATCAGCTTAGCCCCAGCTCTCGCCAGATCCGCATCACCTGCCGCCGTTCGTCCGCGAACTGGTCGCCCGGTATCACGCCGGCGTCCTTCTGCAGGGCCTGCCGGTGGGCGGCGGAACGATAGGCCTTGTAGGCCTCGCGCAACAGGCTGGCGTCTTCGACGGGCATCAGCCCTTCGTGTTCCAGCTCTTCCAGAATGCGGATATTGTCCGTCCAGCGCAGCAGCGGCGGGTGGCTTTGCGACCACGCCAGGGCCGCGTATTGCACCATAAATTCAATATCGACGATACCTCCGGCGTCCTGCTTGAGGTCGAACGGCGCCGCGGCGTCGAAGGCATTCGCCCCGGTACCGGCGGCGGTGCTCTTGCTGCCGAGGTTATCGCGCATCTTCGCGCGCATCTCGCTCACTTCCTGTTGCAGCTTCGCCAGATCCCGCACCTTGCCCAATACCTGGGCCCGTACTTTCTCGAATGCCTGGCCGACATCCTGACTGCCCACCAGCACCCGCGCCCGCACCAGAGCCTGATGCTCCCACGTCCAGGCTTCATTTTCTTGATAGCGGGCAAATGCCCCCAACGAACTGACCAACAGCCCCGACGCACCGGACGGTCGCAGACGCATGTCCACTTCATACAGCTGCCCGGAGTTGGTCTGCGCCGTCAGCAAGTGAATGATCCGCTGACCGAGCCGGGTAAAGAACTGCGCGCCATCAATCGGTTTCGCCCCGTCGGTTTCCGCCTGGGGGTCGCCGTCGTGGATAAACACCAGATCCAGGTCCGAACCATGCCCCAACTCGATCCCGCCGACTTTCCCATAACCGACAATGATGAAGCCGGGATCGCACAACGTGCCGTCGGTGCGCAGCGGCGTGCCGTACTTGGCCACGGTCTGACGCCAGGCCAGGGCCAGCACTTGCTCGAGAATCGCTTCGGCGAGCCAGGTCAGGTAATCACTCACTTTCATCAACGGCAGGCTGCCGGCGATTTCCGACGCGGCGACGCGCAAGCGGTGCGCCAGTTTGAAATGGCGCAAGGCTTCCATCTGTTGCTCGAGGTCATCTTCCGGGATCCGGGTCAGGCGCTCGCGCAGCTCGGCTGCCAGTTCCGGCGCCAAGGGCGGCTTGAACAGGCGGCCTTCGTTGAGCAATTCATCGAGCAGCAGCGGGAAACGGGTGATCTGCTCGGCGATCCACGGGCTGGCGGCGCACAGGGTCAGCAAGCGCCGCAACGCGCCCGGGTTTTCCGTCAGCAAGACTAAATAAGCCGAGCGCCGGGCCACCGCTTCGACCAGTGGCAGAACTCGTTCTAGCACCAAGTCAGGGTTGTCATGCTCCACCGCCTGGGCGAGCAGACGTGGAATAAAGGCGTCGAGGCGTTCGCGCCCCAGACGCTGCATCGCCCGCAGTTGAGGACTGCTGCGCAGACCGGCCAGCGCTTTCAAGGCTTTGGTGGCGTCGGCGAAACCGCCCTCTTCCAGTTGCCGGCAGGCGGCTTCTTCGTCCTGCGCCTCTTCCCACAGCGGCAGCCATTCACCGCCGACCACCACTTCGCAATCGGCGCCCTCTTCTTCATCGGGATCGGCGATCACTTGCGCAAAGTGCCAGGCCACCCGGCCACGCCAGAACATCAGCTTTTCATGGAAGGCGTCCCAATCGGCGAAACCGAGCATGAAGGCGATGCGCGCCTGATCCTGTGCAGTGTCCGGCAGCATCTGGGTCTGACGGTCGGCAAGCGCCTGGATCGCGTGTTCGGTGTAACGCAGGAATTCGTAACCTTCGCGCAACTCGCTGATCACCGCCGGCGGCAGGTAACCCTGCCCTTCCAGCGTGCCCAGCACCTTTAATAGAGGACGTTGTTGCAGGCTCAGATCACGACCACCGTGGATCAACTGAAAGGCCTGGGCGATGAACTCGACTTCGCGAATGCCGCCGGAGCCCAGCTTGATGTTGTCGGCCATGCCCTTGCGCCGGACTTCCTGCTGAATCAGCTGCTTCATGGTGCGCAGCGCTTCGATCGCCGAGAAGTCCAGATAGCGCCGGTAAACGAACGGTCGCAGCATGTCGAGCAACTGCGCGCCCGCCACCTGATCGCCCGCGACGACCCGCGCCTTGATCATCGCGTAGCGTTCCCAGTCGCGGCCCTGATCCTGGTAATACTGCTCCAGCGCATTGAAGCTCAGCACCAGCGCGCCGGACGAACCATACGGGCGCAGGCGCATGTCGACGCGGAACACGAAGCCGTCGACGGTCATCGGGTCGAGGGCCTTGATCAGGCGCTGGCCGAGGCGGATGAAAAATTCCTGGTTATCCAGCGCGCGCTTCACGCCGACGGTTTCGCCGCCCTCGGGGTAGGCGAAGATCAGGTCGATGTCCGAAGACAGGTTCAGCTCGACCGCGCCGAGCTTGCCCATGCCGAGGATGACCATTTGCTGCGGATCGCCGCTGCGCCGGCCGGTGGGCGTGCCGAATTGCTGGCAATGGCGGCTGTACAGCCATTGATAGGCCTGGTCGATGCTGGCGTCGGCCATGTCGGAAAGATCGCGGCAGGTCTGCACCAGATCGGCCTGACGGGTCAGGTCGCGCCAGATGATCCGCACCTGATGCCGGGCACGCTGACGACGCAGGACGCGGCCCAGTTCGTCTTCTGTTTGTGCAGCGTTCACCGCAGCGGCGATCTGCCCGCACAACTCGCCGGGGGCGAACGGCCGGTCGAGTTCGCCGGACTGCACCAGCGACAGCAACATCAAAGGGTCACGAACACTCTGTTCAATCACGAAATCGCTGGCGCCAGTGACGCGGGCGAACTGCGCCCAGCGCTCCGGAGTCCAGGTGGAGAAGCCGTGATCGCCTTCGGTCAATCCGGCGACGGCCGTACGGAACGACTGCTCGGATCGGCTGACCAACGGCAGGAGAATGGCGGGCAGTTCGGCAAGCGCGGGCAGGGTCATGGTCTATCCTTGATCGGCGTGTAAATGGCCGCTTGTAGTGATAATTGAAAAACCGCTACGCGAAGGACTGTCGAACAAAAGTGAGAAATAGCTGAAATTTCTTTTTCTTTGGCAGCCAACATCAAACTTTCACCTTTTTCGGATGGCTAAAGACCAACCTTAACGATTATTCTCACAACGCAGTCGGAGGCCACAAGCCTTTCATCTGTAGTTTTACTACTCGTCTATACATTCGAAAGGCTGAAATGCCGGATGATTTGTAGTAAAACTACACGCCGCCGGAACAACCTGTCGGCAATCCAAGAATTTTAAATCGTCTGCCCACAAGGCCAGTCGCAAACTCAGGCAACCGATTCTGGAAGCCTTTCCGCCCTGGAGCAAGCCATGCAAGACCTCGATCCCGTCGAAACCCAGGAATGGCTGGACGCCCTGGAATCGGTTCTCGACAAAGAAGGCGAAGACCGTGCTCACTATCTGATGACCCGTATGGGCGAACTCGCGACCCGCAGCGGCTCGCAACTGCCTTACGCCATCACCACGCCTTACCGCAACACCATCCCTGTTACCCACGAAGCACGCATGCCTGGCGACCTGTTCATGGAACGCCGCATTCGCTCGCTGGTACGCTGGAACGCGATGGCCATGGTAATGCGTACGAACCTGAAAGATTCTGACCTGGGCGGTCACATCTCCAGCTTCGCCTCCAGCGCGACCCTGTACGACATCGGTTTCAACTACTTCTTCCAGGCCCCGACCGACGAACACGGCGGCGACCTGATCTACTTCCAGGGTCACACCTCGCCAGGCGTCTACGCCCGTGCGTTCATGGAAGGCCGCATTTCCGAAGACCAGATGAACAACTTCCGTCAGGAAGTCGACGGTCAGGGCCTGTCGTCCTACCCGCACCCTTGGCTGATGCCTGACTTCTGGCAGTTCCCGACCGTATCGATGGGTCTGGGCCCGATCCAGGCGATCTACCAGGCGCGCTTCATGAAGTACCTGGAACACCGCGGTTTCATCCAGCCGGGCAAACAGAAAGTCTGGTGCTTCCTGGGCGACGGCGAGTGCGACGAGCCGGAATCCCTGGGCGCCATCTCCCTGGCCGGCCGCGAGAAGCTGGACAACCTGATCTTCGTCATCAACTGCAACCTGCAGCGCCTCGACGGCCCGGTTCGCGGCAACGGCAAGATCATCCAGGAACTCGAAGGCGTGTTCCGCGGTGCTCAGTGGAACGTGACCAAAGTCATCTGGGGCCGTTTCTGGGACCCGTTGCTGGCCAAGGACGTCGACGGCATCCTGCAACGTCGCATGGACGAAGTCATCGACGGCGAATACCAGAACTACAAGGCCAAAGACGGCGCGTTCGTGCGTGAACACTTCTTCAACACGCCAGAACTCAAGGCGATGGTTGCCGACCTGTCCGACGACGAGATCTGGAAGCTCAACCGTGGCGGCCACGACCCGTACAAGGTCTACGCGGCGTACCACGAAGCGGTCAACCACAAGGAACAGCCGACCGTCATCCTGGCCAAGACCATCAAGGGTTACGGTACCGGTGCGGGCGAAGCGAAGAACACTGCGCACAACACCAAGAAAGTCGATGTCGACAGCCTGAAGCTGTTCCGCGACCGCTTCGACATCCCGGTGAAAGACGAAGAGCTGGAAAACCTGCCGTTCTTCAAGCCTGAGCCAAACAGCGCCGAAGCCCGTTACCTGGCCGAGCGCCGCGCCGCACTGGGCGGTTTCGTGCCTCAGCGTCGTGCACAGAGCTTCAGCGTACCGACTCCGAATCTGGACACCCTCAAGGCGATCCTCGACGGTTCCGGCGACCGTGAAATTTCCACCACCATGGCTTTCGTGCGGATCCTCGCGCAACTGGTCAAGGACAAGGAAATCGGCCCGCGCATCGTTCCGATCATCCCGGACGAAGCCCGTACCTTCGGTATGGAAGGCATGTTCCGTCAGCTGGGCATCTACTCGTCCGTCGGCCAGCTCTACGAGCCAGTCGATAAAGACCAGGTGATGTTCTACAAGGAAGACCAGAAAGGTCAGATCCTTGAAGAAGGCATCAACGAAGCAGGCGCCATGAGTTCCTTCATCGCCGCCGGTACTTCGTACTCCAGCCACAACCAGCCAATGCTGCCGTTCTACATCTTCTACTCGATGTTCGGCTTCCAGCGTATCGGCGACCTGGCCTGGGCTGCCGGCGACAGCCGCACCCGTGGCTTCCTGATCGGCGGCACCGCCGGCCGTACGACCCTGAACGGTGAAGGCCTGCAGCACGAAGACGGTCACAGCCACCTGCTGGCTGCCACCATCCCGAACTGCCGCACCTACGATCCGACCTACGGCTACGAGCTGGCGGTGATCATTCAGGACGGCATGAAGAAGATGACCGAAGAGCAACAGGACATCTTCTATTACATCACCGTGATGAACGAGTCGTACCAGCAGCCAGCCATGCCGGCCGGTGCCGAAGAAGGCATCAAGAAAGGCATGTACCTGCTCGAAGAAGACACCCGCGATGCGGCGCACCACGTCCAGCTGATGGGCTCCGGCACCATCCTGCGTGAAGTCCGTGAAGCGGCGAAGATCCTGCGTGAAGAGTTCAACATCGGCGCCGATGTGTGGAGCGTCACCAGCTTCAACGAACTGCGTCGCGACGGCCTGGCCGTAGAGCGCAGCAACCGTCTGAAACCTGGCCAGAAGCCTAAGCGCAGCTACGTTGAAGAGTGCCTGAGCGGCCGTAAAGGTCCGGTCATCGCCTCTACCGACTACATGAAACTGTTCGCCGAGCAGATCCGTCAGTGGGTACCGTCCAAGGAATTCAAAGTCTTGGGCACCGACGGTTTCGGCCGCAGCGACAGCCGCAAGAAACTGCGTCATTTCTTCGAAGTCGACCGTCATTTCGTGGTGTTGGCAGCCCTGGAAGCACTGGCTGACCGTGGCGATATCGAACCTAAAGTCGTGGCCGAGGCCATTACCAGGTTCGGCATCGACCCGGAAAAACGCAACCCACTGGACTGCTGAGGAGAAACTCTGTGAGCGAACTCATTCGCGTACCTGACATCGGCAGCGGTGAAGGTGAAGTAATCGAACTGTTTGTGAAGGTCGGCGACCGTATCGAAGCCGACCAGAGCATCCTGACCCTGGAATCGGACAAGGCAAGCATGGAAGTGCCGGCCCCGAAGGCCGGCGTCATCAAGAGCCTGAAAGTGAAGCTGGGCGATCGCCTGAAAGAAGGTGACGAACTGCTGGAGCTGGAAGTCGAGGGCGCCGCGCAAGCGGCCCCTGCTCCGGCTGCTGCTCCTGCCGCCAAGGCTGAAGCTGCACCGGCTGCCGCTCCTGCAGCAGCTGCGCCAGCCGCAGCTCCGGCTGCCGCTTCGGTTCAACAAGTGCACGTGCCGGACATCGGTTCGTCGGGCAAGGCCCAGATCATCGAGATCCAGGTCAAGGTCGGCGACAAGGTCGAGGCTGATCAGTCGCTGATCACCCTGGAATCCGACAAGGCGAGCATGGAAATCCCGTCGCCTGCCGCTGGCGTGGTCAAGGCCATCAGCGTCAAGTTGAACGACGAAGTCGGCACCGGCGACCTGATCCTGGATCTGGAAGTGGCGGGTGCTGCGGCCCCTGCTGCTGCCGCTCCGGCCCAGGCTGCTGCTCCAGCCGCTGCCGCTGCGCCGGCTCCGGCCGCCGCGCCTGCTGCACCGGTTGCCGACAGCGTTCAGGACATCCACGTTCCGGACATCGGCTCGGCCGGCAAGGCCAAGATCATCGAAGTGTTGGTCAAGGCTGGCGACAGCGTTGAAGCCGACCAGTCGCTGATCACTCTGGAATCCGACAAGGCAAGCATGGAAATCCCGTCGCCTGCCGCTGGCGTGGTGGAAAGCGTTTCCATCAAACTGGACGACGAAGTCGGCACTGGCGATCTGATCCTCAAGCTGAAAGTCAAAGGCGCCGCTCCGGCTGCTGCCCCGGCTCCAGCTGCCGCTGCTGCTCCGAGCGCTCCGGTGCCAGCCGCTGCTGCTCCGGCGGCCGCTGCACCTGCTGCTGCCGCTCCGGTTGCCGCTCCAGCCAAGCCTGGTGCGAAAGTTCACGCCGGCCCTGCCGTGCGTCAACTGGCTCGTGAATTCGGCGTCGAGCTGAGCGCCGTCGGCGCCAGCGGTCCACACGGTCGCATCCTGAAAGAAGACGTGCAGACTTACGTCAAAGCCATGATGCAGAAGGCCAAGGAAGCACCGGCCGCTGCTGCTGGCGCAACCGGTGGCGCGGGCATCCCGCCGATTCCGGTCGTCGACTTCAGCCGCTTCGGCGAAATCGAAGAAGTGCCGATGACCCGCCTGATGCAGGTCGGCGCCGCCAACCTGCACCGCAGCTGGCTGAACGTGCCGCACGTGACGCAATTCGACTCGGCGGATATCACCGAGCTGGAAGCGTTCCGCAACGCACAGAAAGCTGTCGCAGAGAAGGCCGGCGTCAAGCTGACCATCCTGCCGCTGCTGCTCAAGTCCTGCGCACACCTGCTCAAGGAACTGCCGGACTTCAACAGCTCGCTGGCCCCAAGCGGCAAGGCGATCATCCGCAAGAAATACGTGAACATCGGCTTCGCCGTCGACACCCCGGATGGCCTGCTGGTACCGGTCATCAAGAACGTCGACCAGAAGAGCCTGCTGCAACTGGCCGCCGAGGCCGCTTCCCTGGCTGAAAAAGCCCGGACCAAGAAGCTCTCGTCGGACGAGATGCAAGGTGCCTGCTTCACCATTTCCAGCCTCGGCCACATTGGCGGCACCGGCTTCACGCCGATCGTCAACGCGCCGGAAGTGGCGATCCTCGGTGTTTCCAAGGCAACCATCCAGCCAGTCTGGGACGGCAAAGCCTTCCAGCCGAAACTGATGCTGCCACTGTCGCTGTCCTACGATCACCGCGTGATCAACGGCGCCGCTGCTGCACGCTTCACCAAGCGTCTGGGCGATCTGCTGGCGGACATCCGCACCATCCTGCTGTAAAGCGCTCGGCCCTCCGGCAACGGAGGGCCGACTGCGTTCCACGTTTTCGAGCGCCACACGCTCGTACCTCAACCCCGTCAGTTTGGCGGGGCTTTTTTTTGCCTGAAATAACTGTCGCCCGCACTTTTCCCACAACTTGCGCTGACATAAGCCACGAGCCCAGTCGAATTCCTATCGATATTTTTTATCGCAAGACAACTAACCTCCCCCAACAAAGTTAACTAAACAACTTTACCGCTCTCGAACACTACTTCCAAATAACTCGAATGGATTCGAACATGCTAAAACCCACTGTCGGCCCTATCATCGGACATACAACAACTAATCACGCACGCATATTCATGCGTGGCGAGCAGCAGGAAAACACCAGAGTCTTTGCAGGCATTCGTTACCGAAAGTCTGGAAAAGAACAATGGATAAAAAGCACCTTTGCGACTTTAAGTGTCTTGCACGACATGTCCACCGTATTCGCAATAAACAACTTGTGCGCCGATACCGAATACGAATACCAGATCGGGTGGTTCAGCCCGATGAGCCCGGCACATACCGTAGAAAGCGTCGCTGAACTGCCACTGCAATGGCCACGAGAGGTCTACCGTCTGCGCACCCGCTCAAGCGAGGCAACGCAAGACCGGGCCTACATCGTCGGCTCCTGCCGCTACCTGCGAATGACCGCCGGCAAACCCTCTTCCCCCCAATCGGGCGACCGGATTTTCGCCTCTATCAACCAATTGATAGAAGGCAGCCAGCCTCCGGTCAGTGCAGCACTGATGACCGGAGACCAGATCTATGTCGATGATTTGAATATCATTGCGCCCGATCGCGAATACCAGGACATTTTGAAGAAGTATCGTGCGGCGTTTTCTCAGCCAAACATACAGCGCTTGATGTCCGGACTATCCACCTACATGATCCTCGATGATCATGAGATTGAAGACAACTGGCCAGCCAATGCCGGAAAAAACGACCATGAGTTATATCGCAACGCAATGGCAGCCTACGAGTTATATCAAGCCAGCCACAGCCCCGTACATCCACTGGACACTAACGGACAAGTCAAGCGCTCATCCCTTGATCATTACTGGTATCAGTTCAGCGACGGTGATATCGAATGGTTTGTGACCGACAGCCGAACTCGCCGCAACTTGTCATCGACTGACCGGCGCATTCTCGATGAAGAACAGGAGCAGGCATTGTGCAAGTGGCTGATCGAAAGTCCGGCGCGGGTCAAGTTCGTGGTCACCAGCGTCATGTTCTATCCCGATCGCAAGGCTCACGGTGACGACGCCTGGAAAGCCTTCCCCGAGCAAAGGCTGCGTCTGCTGGAAGTCATTCGCAGCCACCGGATCAGGAATGTCATCTTCATCAGCGGCGATGTCCATGGTTCTCTGACCTCACGCCTCACGCACACTGAAGACGCCGATTTCGAAGTGCACACCATCGTCTCCTCCCCTCTGTGCAACAGCAAATTGCTGCCATATGCCAAGGCCTCCACATTCATCCTGGATCAGCCTCTGGCCCGCACCGCAGGCGGCGAATACCGACATGAGCTCTCCAGCCAGGTCGTCAGCGCGGACAACTTCGCGCACATGGTGGTTGAGACCGGGCGGATCCAGGTCAACTATCACGACCGTGATGGCAGACACCTGCAATCCATCGATATTCCGTTGAGATAAAATTCAGCGGCACGACCGTTCCGGCTGCCCGATGGCTCTGGAACGGTACTTTCCCTGCGATCACGCATTACTTTCCGCCTCCCGCTGGAGAAATGCCCGCCGCAGCCGACATATTCTTATAGCACTTGGCCTTCATGTCTCTTGTCAGTCGGTGCCGCAATGATGCAACCTTGCCGCAGGCAACAGTAAAGAGGGCGAGAGCCCGGCGCGTTCAGCAAATTTCCAAGCGAGTTCCCTTCATGAAGAGCCAACCCGATGCCGCCAGCCGTATGGCGGCCGAGGTAGTGACGCAGTTGCCTGTGCCCTCGCGGCTCGGCATGCTGCGTTTCGAGCGCCTGAATGAAGCCAGTTGGGCGATGCTGTTTCTCGATCCCAACTGCGAACGCCAGTTTGGCCAGCCGGCCGTCGAACTCTGCGCCCTGGTCGGTTCGCCCTACGCCAGCCTGATGGAGCCCGAAGCGCGCTATCAACTGCACGACGCGATCCAGCAGCAACTCGGCCAGAGCCCGCATTATCTGGTGCGCTACACCCTGCACACCGCCGCCGGCGCCCTGAGCATTCTTGAACTCGGCGAAGCCTACAAACAGCACAACCGTCATTTGCTGCGCGGCTACCTGCTGGCGGTCGACGATGTATTCGACGAGGCACCAACGCTGCCGTCCGTGGACCTGGAAACCCAGAACTCTCGTCTGCAGATCGCCCTTGAACTCAACCAGCGCGCCCAGCAGGAACAGCTGCAACATCTGGAGCGGGTGCGCGCCCAGCAGGATCTGATCCTGTTGCTGGCCCGCCAGCGCTACAGCAGCCAGAACTCCCTGCAGGAAGCCGCCGAGCTGATCACCCGCTGCGCCTGCGATATCTACGAAATCGACTGCGCCAGCCTGTGGAACCTCGAAGGCCAGAAACTGGTGCCGATCTCGGCCTACCACCGCGCCACCCAGGAATACATCCTGCCGGACGTGATCGACGTCAGCGGCTTTCCCGATTACATGGAGGCGCTGCACGGCAGCCGCGCCATCGACGCGCACAACGCGATGCGCGACCCGCGTACCCGGGAAATGGCCGAAGCCCTGCGCCCCCGTGACGTCAACGCCATGCTCGACGCCAGCATCCGCGTCGACGGCCAGGTGGTCGGCGTGCTGTGCCTGGAGCAGACCGGCGTCACCCGCGCCTGGCAGTCCGACGAAATCGCCTTTGCCGGTGAACTGGCCGACCAGTTCGCCCAGGTCATCAACAACCACAACCGCCGTACCGCCACCAGTGCCCTGCATCTGTTCCAGCGTGCGGTCGAGCAAAGCGCCAACGCCTTTTTGCTGGTCAATTGCGATGGCGTGGTCGAGTACGTCAATCCGAGCTTCACCGCAATCACCCAGTACACCACCGAGGAAGTCCACGGCCAGCGCCTGTCGGAGTTGCCGGCCCTGGAAAACCTCAGCGAGCTGCTGTTCGACGCCCCCTCGGCGCTGGCCAAGAGCAACAGCTGGCAGGGCGAATTCAAGAGCCGCCGCAAGAACCTCGAACCCTACTGGGGCCAGTTGTCGATTTCCAAGGTCTATGGCGACAACCGTGAGCTGACGCATTACATCGGCATCTACGAAGACATTACCCAGACCAAACTGGCGCAGCAGCGCATCGAGCGCCTGGCCTACACCGACAACCTGACCAACCTCGGTAACCGGCCTGCATTTATCCGCAATCTGGATGAACGCTTCGCCCGAGACAGCGATACCCCGATCAGCCTGCTGCTGGTGGACATCGACAACTTCAAGCGGATCAACGACAGCCTCGGCCACCAGACCGGCGACAAGTTGCTGATCAGCCTGGCCCGGCGCCTGCGCAACAGCCTGAGCCCGAGCGGTAGCCTGGCGCGGTTCGCCAGTAACGAATTCGCAGTGCTGCTCGACAACACTGACCTCGAAGCCGGCCAACAGATCGCCAGCCAGCTGCTGATGACCCTCGACAAACCGATGTTCGTCGACAACCAGCTGATCAGCGTCACCGGCTCCGTGGGTCTGGCCTGCGCGCCGCTGCACGGCCGCGACCCGCAGACCCTGATGCGTAACGCCGGCCTCGCCCTGCACAAGGCCAAGGCCAACGGCAAACATCAGGTGCAGGTGTTCACCGAAGCGCTGAACGCCGAGGCCAGTTACAAGCTGTTCGTCGAGAACAACCTGCGTCGCGCCCTGACCCAGAACGAGCTGGACGTGTTCTACCAGCCCAAACTGTGCCTGCGCAGCGGTCGGTTGCTGGGCATGGAAGCGCTGCTGCGCTGGAATCACCCGGAACGCGGCATGATCCGCCCGGACCAGTTCATCAGCGTCGCCGAAGAAACCGGCCTGATCATTCCGATCGGCAAGTGGATCGCCCGCCAGGCCTGCCGCATGAGCAAAGCGCTGACCGCCGCCGGCATGGGCAACCTGCAAGTGGCGATCAACCTGTCACCCAAGCAGTTCTCCGACCCGGACCTGGTGGCCTCGATCGCCAACATCCTCAAGGAAGAAGCCCTGCCGGCCAATCTGCTGGAGCTGGAACTGACCGAAGGCCTGCTGCTGGAAGCCACCGAAGACACCCACTTGCAGCTCGACCAGCTCAAGCGCCTGGGCCTGACCCTGGCCATGGACGACTTCGGCACCGGCTACTCGTCGCTCAGCTACCTGAAGAAATTCCCGATCGACATCATCAAGATCGATCGCAGCTTCATCCATGAAATCCCGGACAACCAGGACGACATGGAAATCACCTCCGCCGTGATCGCCATGGCCCACAACCTGAAACTCAAGGTCGTGGCCGAAGGCATCGAGACCGCCGAGCAGCTGGCATTCCTGCGCCGGCACCGCTGCGACGTCGGCCAGGGCTACCTGTTCGACCGGCCGATTCCGGGCGGCGAGCTGATCCAGGCGCTCAAGCGCTACCCGCGCGGCCCGCTCTGCCTGTAACCCACCGGACACTATCCGCACACTTTGCCTGGTGATTAACTTGGCATCATTGGGCACACTGGTGGTCTGCTTATTTACATCCCATCCTGACTGAGAGGAACGATCATGGTTCTGCGCTCGGAAATTCTGGTGAACAAAAACGTGCTACCGACTAAAGAACAAGCTCTGCCTGGCCGTGAAACCCCGATGGCCCTGCCTGAAAAACACTTTGTTTTCACCGAAACGCCGTTGCTGGGCCCGTTCTTTCAGGACGTCGACTTCGCGATTTTCGGTCTGGGTTGCTTCTGGGGCGCGGAACGCCGCTTCTGGCAGCGCGAAGGTGTGGTCAGCACCGTGGTCGGCTACGCCGGCGGTTACACGCCGAACCCGACCTACGAAGAAGTCTGCTCGGGCCTGACCGGCCACGCTGAAGTGGTTCTGGTGGTGTATGACAAGGCCAAGGTCAGCTACGAAGAGCTGCTGGCAATGTTCTGGGAATTGCATAACCCGACGCAGGGCATGCGTCAGGGCAATGACATCGGCACCCAGTACCGTTCGGTGATCTACGCGACCCATCCTGAGCAACTGGATGCGGCGCTGAAGAGCAAGGCGGTTTATCAGGCCGAGCTGTCGAAGGCGGGTCTGGGTGAAATCAGCACCGAGATTGAACAGGCCCCGACCGTTTACTTTGCCGAGACCTATCACCAGCAGTATCTGGCGAAAAATCCGGAAGGCTACTGCGGGATTGGCGGCACCGGCGTTTGCATGCCACCGAGCCTGGCAGGTAACTGAGCCCGCCCTGATCGCTCCCGCGCTTGGCGTGGGAGCGATTGACGGTTGATCAGCTCTCGGCGATCAACCAGTCCATCTGCCACCCACCCTGGGTCTGGCCCAGCTTCTTGGACAGCCACGGCAGCAGCTCACGCAATTCTTCCTCCAGCCCCCACGGCGGATTGGCAATCGCCAGGCCAGAGCCGTTCAGGCTGTTCGGCGTGTCCAGCGGATGCACCAGCAGCTCGACCCGCAGCAACTTCGGCGCACCGGTGCCGGCCAGATCCTGATAGAAGCGACGCAATGCGCGCTGGTCCTTCACCGGGTACCAGATGGCCGCCACGGTCTGGCGCATCCGGCCGATGGCCTCTTTCATCGACGCAGCACAACGCTGCATTTCATCGAGCTGTTCGAACGGCGGGTCAATCAGCATCACCGCACGCTTTTCCTGCACCGGCAACATCGCGCGGGCCACATGCCAGCCCTCGCCCAGATGCACTTTCACCCGACGATCGCCGGCCATGTTGTCCTTGAGCAACAGGCCGTCTTCAGGGTGCTTCTCGTTGAGCATCACCCGATCCTGCGGTCGGGTCAGACGCCGCGCCAGCTCCGGCGAACCCGGGTAATAGCGCAACTGGCCGTCCGGGTTCATCTCGTGCAGCACTTTCATGTAGTCGGCGGTCAGCGCCGGCAGATCCGGCTGGTCCCACAAGCGTGCGATGCCTTCCAGGTACTCGCCGGTACGATTCGCCTGATCGCCCTGCAGGTCATACAGACCGATGCCGGCGTGGCTGTCGAGATAGGCAAACGGCTGCTCCTTGCGCGACATCAGGGCGATGAGGCGGGTCAAGGTCAGGTGTTTGAACACATCGGCGTGATTGCCGGCATGGAAGGCGTGACGATAATTCATGGCTGCTCCTGCGAGGGCCGTGAAGTTTACCTTTTACCGGGCGGCAAGTCAGGGGTTGGGGGCTGAGTGGGCGTTTGTTCCCACGCAGAGCGTGGGAACGATCGAGTCAGGACGGTATGGCGCGCAGGCGCTTGCCAATCACATCCAAGACATCACAACCGTCACGCAGTGGAATCACGCAGAGTTGGGCGAAGTCACTCAGGATGACGGAGTCGCACTCGACCGAGCCACGCATGCACATGTTTTCAAGGACCTGGATCACGGCGCGGATACGGTAGTTGGCGGCGTCCATCAGGACATCGAGCGGGGCGTGGGTGTCGATGAACAGGGTGGGCATGTCGTTGCAGTTGCTGGTCAGCGCCATGAGGCGGTTGTTGGGGTGAGGGATGAATGGTTCGTAGGGAGGATCGGGTTTTAACGTCGACATTTTTTGCACCTCGGCAGGTTAAGTGAGGCTGCCAACGACCTTCCTACAGGTTTGGGTGGCAGCTGTACGCGAGAGTAGGAAACTGAGGAACCCACCAAACTCAGCTACGCCGAAGCGTTCCCGCGCACAGCCGCCGCGAACAATGTCATGGGCACGTTCAAGTGCCGCAATCAAAGAGCAGAGCGAATACACGGTGAGTTTTCCAAGGGTTCCTACGCCCTGTCACCACTCTCGCAGTGACAGCCAAAAGACTATCCCCGCACCACCGCGCCCACCAGTTCACGAAAACCGCCGCAACTCGCAGGAAACGTCTGAAGCCTTTGCCCGGAAATTTCACTCTGACTCGTCCCGCAAGTAGTCCAACAACGCCGAAGTCGACGATTCGTCCGACGCCGAAACTGCAAAAAACCTGACAATCTTGCAGCGCAAAACATCGGCGGGAAACGCCTCGAACAACGCCGGCTGCTCCTCGCTCAACCACTGCAAGGCGTTGTTGATCCGGGCATCACCGCCGAATTGTGAGAGCAGCTTTTCCGGTACCGACCACCAAGGAAAATCTCGATCCGAGGCCTGCGCCCTGCCCCCGATTTCCACGGCCTGACCCTTGATCAAGCCTCGCGTGAGGACCGGCAGCAATTGCCCGGCATCCACCTCGGAAGACTCAAGGATCGGCAACAAAAACCGCCCATCCCAGAACCGGAAAAACACCGCTTTCCCGTCCGGTATCAATACCTGAGTCAGACTGCGAAAATGCTCGACCACCGTCTCAAGACTTGCCGAAGAAACCGCCAGCCAGCCCCAGTCACGAGACTCCGTGGTCGCCACCCAATCCAGAAACTCACTGCCCGCGTCGACGATTCCCACGTAGGGCATCACCGCATCCCATTCGGCATAGATCGTTTCCGCCCAGACCGGTTTCGGCATCTGCGCATTCGAAGGCCAGGCTTTCAGCGGATCCACCACACTGGCGCTACTGAAAATCGCGAACAGCTGCTCCGACGGTTTCAGCGGCTCTCCCTTCAACCATTGATCAGGCCGCACAGACTCCCTCCTTGCAGCGCTCGCATTCTTCGCAGAACGGCGCATCTCCTTTAAGACTCATGATTTGTGCAGCAGTCAGAATTGCTGCCGGTGCCGCCGCCAGTTTCTCCGGCAACCCCGGCACTGTCGGCGCGGCGCTCATCGCCGCCATCGGCGCACCACCCACCACAATCGGCACGCTGCTGAAGATCCCGCCGGGGCCGATATTGATCCACTGCCCGCCCGCCTGGATCGTCGCGCTCGCCCCGCCGTCGATCACCACCTGCTGGCCGGCGCTGACGTGGAATTGCGCACTGGCGTTGATCGCCTGATTGCTCACGCGGATGTGCCGGTCACCGGTCACTGTGAGGTGATCATCCTGCTTCACTTCGGTCTGGCGCTGGCCGTGGGTGATGCGCTGCTCATCGGCCTTCAATTCATGTTTAGCAAGGCCAGTCACGACAACGCTGCGCTGGTTATCCACCTGCACCTGCTGATCATTCAACACATGCTGGGTCCAGTTTCGCTGGGCGCGCAGGTAGATTTCCTCGGCGCCTTTGCGATCTTCGATGCGCAGTTCGTTGTAGCCCCCGCCGCCGGGACTACTCTGGCTGCGGAAGATACTGCGGGTCTTGTCGGCCGGCAGATCGAGCGGCACCGGCGTCGCGGCATTCGGCAGGCAACCCATGACCAGCGGTTTGTCGGCGTCGGAATCGATAAACCCCACCAGCACTTCCATCCCGACCCGAGGAATCAGCACGCTGCCATAACGGTCGTGAGCCCAGCCGCTGGCGACCCGCAACCAGCAGCTGGAGTGCTCGTTGAGTTCGCCGTCGCGATCCCAGGCCAGTTGCACCTTGACCCGGCCGTACTCGTCGCAATGGATTTCACTGTCTTTCGGGCCGGTGACCACGGCCGGTTGATAGCCGAGCATCCGTGGTTTTTCCGGCCCGATCGGTGGGCGGAAGAATACGTCCCACGGGGTGGCGAGAAAGGTATTACGGTAACCCTGGAATTCATCACCGTCGCTGGTGACCGATTCCTCCAGCACTTGCGGCTGCCGGCCATGGTGCTCGACGGAAGTCAGCAGCCAGAGGTCATTCAAATCCTGGCGCGGATGCTCGCTCAGTTGCAGGAAATGTCCGCTGACCAAGGCAGATTGATCGCTGCGCCCCTCGGCCTGACGGTAATCGGCGACATGTCGCTCAAGGGTGCGCCGGGCCAGTTGCTTGCCGGTTTCGCGTTCGGTGAACTGGCCGGGAAAGTGATAATCCTCCAGCACCGGGCGCTGTTCGCTTTCCACCCGACTCTGCAACGGCAGACGCGGCTTGGTGAAATCGTAATCACGCCGGGTGACCACGCTGGTGCGGGTTTCCACACGGACGGTGAAGCGCTTGATCGCCGGGGCCGCCGCAGCCATGCCGCTGCCCGGCAGATAAAGCGTCGGCTCGGCCAGACGCGGAAACACCGTTTGATCGTCGCCGAACACCAACAGATGCCCGTCCGTGCTGTGCTGAAAGTGGAAATGAATGCCGACTTCGGCACACAAGCGCTGGATGAACGCCAGATCGCTCTCGGCGTACTGCACGCAATATTCACGGGGCGGGTAATCGCTGCCGAGGCGAAATTCGAAGGCATCGCGCAGGATCGCGTGATCCTTGAGGATCTGCGTCACGATCTGCGGCACGCTTTGATGCTGAAAGATGCGCTGATTGATCCGGTGGCCGAGATAGGCCAGACGCGGAACGAGGCTGACGTGATAGCGGGTCAGACGCTTGCCGGAATCGCCCTGCCCGACCCGATAGATCTGACCGTGGATACCGGAACCGCCTTCATCAAAACTCAGAAATGCCTGACAGTGCAGCAGGCTTTCGAGATCCAGATCCGGTCGCTCGCTGACCAGTTCCAGGTCAAAGCGAAAGGGTTGGCTGATGGCTTCCTTGCCCGTGAACTCAAGGACCTTGAGGTCAAACTGGGCGCCTTCGACGGTCAACGTGAAACGCGGTTGATTGGCAGGCGCGAACATCCGATGTCTCTCTGCAGTATGAAGGCGGGCGATTCTGCATGAGGGGCAAGGGGTGCAGATTGGGTGACCGTAAAATCAGATTTTCCCTACTTGAAACTTCGATCTCCCCTTCAATAATCGACGCATTCGACTACAGACTTTTCCTTCAGAAAAAACGCAGAGAATAAAAAACGGCCCGCTTCCTATAGGAAACGGGCCGTTCTTTTGTGAGCCTCAGCTCATTCCCATCACTTGTTCAGATGGAAGTCCTTCTCGGCCGCTTCAAAGCGCTGAACCATGCCAGTGCTTGGCTGGCCCATCAGGCTGACGAAGTAGATGGCCAGGCTGGCGAAGATGAAGCCCGGGATGATTTCGTACAGGCCCAGCACTTCAAAGTGTTTCCACACGATCACGGTGATCGCGCCGACCAGGATGCCGGCCAGTGCGCCGTCGCGGGTCATTTTCTTCCAGATCACCGAGATCAGCACGACCGGACCGAAGGCTGCGCCGAAACCGGCCCAGGCGTAGGACACCAGACCCAGCACGCGGTTGTCCGGGTTGGCGGCCATCGCGATGGCGATCAGTGCAACCAGCAGCACCATGGCGCGACCGACCCATACCAGCTCGACTTGCGAGGCGGATTTACGCAGGAAGGTCTTGTAGAAGTCTTCGGTCAGGGCGCTCGAACACACCAGCAACTGGCAGCTCAGGGTACTCATCACGGCAGCCAGGATGGCCGACAGCAGGACACCGGCAATCCACGGATTGAAGAGGATTTTCGCCAGCTCGATGAACACTCGTTCGTGGTTCTCGGTCACGGGCATTGCCACGTCCGGGTTGGCCGAGAAGTAAGCGATACCGAAGAAGCCCACGGCTACGGTGCCGCCCAGGCACAGGATCATCCAGGTCATGGAGATGCGACGGGCGTTGGCGATGGATTTCACCGAGTCAGCGGCCATGAAACGCGCCAGGATGTGCGGCTGGCCGAAGTAACCCAGGCCCCAGCCCATCAGCGAGATAATGCCGATGAAAGTGGTGCCCTTGAGCATGTCGAAGTTGCTCGGGTCGTTGGCTTCGATGGCCAGGAACGTGGTGTCCACGCCACCGGTAGCCAGCAGAACGATAATCGGCGTCAGGATCAGGGCGAAGATCATCAGGGTGGCTTGTACGGTATCGGTCCAGCTCACCGCGAGGAAACCGCCGACGAACGTGTAGGCAATCGTCGCCGCAGCACCGGCCCACAGCGCGGTCTCGTAGGACATGCCGAAGGTGCTTTCGAACAGTCGGGCGCCGGCCACGATGCCGGAAGCGCAGTAGATGGTGAAGAACACCAGAATCACTACTGCCGAGATGATCCGCAGCAAGCCGCTTTTGTCTTCGAAACGGCTGGCGAAGTAGTCCGGCAGGGTCAGCGCATCGCCGTTGTGCTCGGTTTGAACACGCAGACGGCCGGCGACGAACAGCCAGTTCAGGTAGGCACCGACGATCAGGCCGATGGCGATCCAGCTTTCGGAAAGACCGGACATGTAGATGGCGCCCGGCAGGCCCATCAGCAACCAGCCGCTCATGTCGGAAGCGCCGGCGGACAATGCGGTCACCACGCTGCCCAGGCTGCGGCCGCCCAGAATGTAGTCGGAAAGGTTGTTGGTGGAGCGATAGGCCATGAAGCCGATCAGCACCATTGCTGCGATGTAGATCACGAACGTGATCAGGGTTGGATTGCTTGCGCTCATTACGTACGTGCCCTGGCTTTGTTTTTATGTAGCGGCGGCGGTTGCACCGTTTGCAGACTGACGTCTGACAGACGATTCGCACGGCCGCGCATTTATGACCAATGTTTCCCCAGGAAAGCCATTGGCCGGTAAACCGGGTTATCCCGGTTGCACCTTGGGCGCGAATCCTATGCAACAAAGCAAAACAGGTGCAACCAGTTTCTTGAGAATTAGTTGCACCTACGTCGTTTTTTCCGCCGCAAACCGCCGTTTTTGCACCGTTGCGGCACAGTCACACCCCGCCATGTGCCTTGAAAGCACCTATCTAGAGCGATCATCGCGAAGCTGAAATTTATTCCTGACAAGTTGCCGAATATTCCGACAAAAAAAGGGTTGCACCCGGTTGCACCTCTTCCGGCTCGCGGCTAATCTTGCCGCCAGCTGTTGTCGCGCAACTGCGGCACCTATGAGGATAAAAATATGGCTACCACCACCCTTGGGGTCAAACTCGATGACCCGACCCGCGAGCGCCTGAAGGCCGCCGCAACCTCGATTGATCGCACACCGCACTGGCTGATCAAGCAGGCAATTTTCAATTACCTGGAAAAACTCGAGGGTGGTGCAACCCTGACCGAGCTGAACGGTTTGACCGCCAAGGACGCCGACGACGCGGGCGAAGTCCACACCGATCACGCTCACCAATGCTTCCTCGAATTCGCCGAAAGCATCCTGCCGCAATCGGTGCTGCGCGCCTCAATCACCGCCGCTTACCGTCGCCCGGAGCCGGAAGTGGTGCCGATGCTGATCGAGCAGGCCCGCCTGCCGGCGCCAATGGCCGAAGCCACCAACAAACTCGCCGCAACCATCGCGGAAAAACTGCGTAACCAGAAGAGTGCCGGCGGTCGTGCGGGCATTGTTCAGGGCCTGCTGCAGGAATTTTCCCTGTCGTCCCAGGAGGGCGTGGCGCTGATGTGCCTGGCCGAAGCGCTGCTGCGTATCCCGGACAAAGGCACTCGCGATGCGCTGATCCGCGACAAGATCAGCACCGGCAACTGGCAGCCGCACCTGGGCAACAGCCCGTCGTTGTTCGTCAACGCGGCGACCTGGGGTCTGCTGCTGACCGGCAAGCTGGTTTCCACTCACAACGAAGCCGGCCTGACTTCGTCCCTGAGCCGCATCATCGGCAAGAGCGGCGAGCCGATGATCCGCAAGGGCGTCGACATGGCCATGCGCCTGATGGGCGAGCAGTTCGTGACCGGCGAAACCATCGCCGAAGCCCTGGCCAACGCGAGCAAGTTCGAAGCCAAGGGCTTCCGTTATTCCTACGACATGCTCGGTGAAGCGGCACTGACCGAACACGACGCCCAGAAGTACCTGGCCTCGTACGAACAAGCCATTCACTCGATCGGCAAAGCGTCCCACGGCCGTGGGATTTATGAAGGCCCGGGCATCTCGATCAAACTGTCAGCCCTGCACCCGCGTTACAGCCGCGCCCAGTACGAGCGCGTGATGGACGAGCTGTACCCGCGCCTGCTGTCGCTGACTCTGCTGGCCAAGCAATACGACATCGGCCTGAACATCGACGCCGAAGAAGCGGACCGCCTCGAGCTGTCGCTGGACCTGCTGGAGCGCCTGTGCTTCGAGCCGCAACTGACCGGCTGGAACGGCATCGGTTTCGTGATCCAGGCTTACCAGAAGCGTTGCCCGTACGTGATCGACTACGTGATCGATCTGGCTCGCCGCAGCCGTCATCGCCTGATGATCCGTCTGGTGAAAGGCGCGTACTGGGACAGCGAAATCAAGCGCGCCCAGGTCGAAGGCCTGGAAGGCTATCCGGTCTACACCCGCAAGGTGTACACCGACGTTTCCTACATCGCCTGCGCCCGCAAGCTGCTGTCGGTACCGGAAGTCATCTACCCGCAATTCGCCACGCACAACGCCCACACCCTGTCGGCGATTTATCACATTGCCGGTCAGAACTATTACCCGGGCCAGTACGAATTCCAGTGCCTGCACGGCATGGGCGAACCTTTGTACGAGCAGGTTGTAGGCAAGGTTTCCGAAGGCAAGCTGAACCGTCCGTGCCGCGTGTACGCTCCGGTCGGCACCCACGAAACCCTGCTGGCGTACCTCGTACGTCGCCTGCTGGAAAACGGCGCCAACACTTCGTTCGTCAACCGCATCGCCGACCAGTCGATTTCGATCCAGGAACTGGTGGCCGATCCCGTTGCGCAGATTGAGCAGATGGCGACCGTGGAAGGTGGTTTCGGCCTGCCGCACCCGCGCATTCCGTTGCCGCGTGACCTGTATGGTTCCGAGCGCGCCAACTCCAGCGGCATCGACATGGCCAACGAACATCGTCTGGCATCGCTGTCCTGTGCGTTGCTGGCCACCGCGCACAACAACTGGAAAGCCGCGCCGATGCTCGGTTGCGCCTCCAGCAACGAAGCGCCGGCACCAGTCCTGAACCCGTCTGATCTGCGTGACGTGGTCGGCCATGTGCAGGAAGCCACCGTCGAAGACGTCGACAACGCCATTCAATGTGCCCTGAACGCTGCACCGATCTGGCAGGCCACCCCGCCCGCCGAGCGTGCCGCGATTCTGGAACGCGCCGCTGACCTGATGGAAGGCGAGATCCAGCCGCTGATGGGCCTGCTGGCCCGCGAAGCCGGCAAGACCTTCGCCAACGCCATCGCCGAAGTCCGCGAAGCCGTCGACTTCCTGCGTTATTACGCGGTGCAGGCTCGCAACGATTTCAGCAACGACGCCCACCGCCCATTGGGCCCGGTGGTCTGCATCAGCCCGTGGAACTTCCCGCTGGCGATCTTCAGCGGTCAGGTTGCCGCCGCACTGGCCGCCGGTAACCCGGTGCTGGCCAAACCGGCCGAACAGACTCCGCTGGTCGCCGCACAAGCCGTGCGTCTGCTGCTCGAAGCCGGAATTCCGGAAGGCGTGCTGCAACTGCTGCCGGGTCGCGGTGAAACCGTCGGTGCCGGTCTGGTGGGTGACGAGCGCGTCAAAGGCGTGATGTTCACCGGTTCCACCGAAGTCGCGCGCCTGCTGCAACGCAACATCGCCGGTCGTCTCGACAACCAGGGCCGTCCGATTCCGCTGATCGCCGAAACCGGCGGCCAGAACGCGATGATCGTCGACTCTTCGGCACTGACCGAACAAGTAGTGATCGATGTGGTGTCGTCGGCCTTCGACAGCGCCGGTCAACGTTGCTCGGCCCTGCGCGTCCTGTGCCTGCAGGAAGATTCCGCTGATCGCGTCATCGAAATGCTCAAGGGCGCGATGGCTGAAAGCCGTCTCGGCAACCCGGAGCGTCTGTCCGTGGACATCGGCCCGGTGATCGACGCCGAAGCCAAGGCCGGCATCGAGAAACACATCCAGGGCATGCGCGACAAAGGTCGCAACGTGTACCAGGTGGCCATCGCCGATACCGAGGAAGTCAAACGCGGCACCTTCGTCATGCCGACCCTGATCGAACTGGAAAGCTTCGACGAACTGCAACGCGAGATCTTCGGCCCGGTACTGCACGTGGTGCGCTACAAGCGCAAAGAGATCGACCAGCTGATCGCCCAGATCAACGCCTCCGGCTACGGCCTGACCCTCGGCGTGCACACCCGCATCGACGAGACCATCGCCAAGGTGATCGACAACGTCAACGCCGGTAACGTCTACGTCAACCGCAACATCGTGGGTGCCGTGGTCGGCGTCCAGCCGTTCGGTGGCGAAGGCCTGTCGGGTACCGGTCCGAAGGCCGGTGGCCCCCTGTACCTGTACCGTCTGCTGTCAACACGTCCTACCGACGCCATCGAACAATCCTTCGCTCGCGGTGATGCTGCCGTGGCACCGGACGTTCGTCTGCGCGATGCCCTGAGCAAACCGCTGGTTGCCCTGAAAGCCTGGGCCGACAGCAACAAGTTCGCCGACCTGAGCACCCTGTGTGTGCAGTACGCAGCCCAGTCGCAAAGCGGTATCACCCGCGTACTGGCCGGCCCGACCGGCGAGAAGAACAGCTACGCGATCCTGCCGCGCGAGCACGTGCTGTGCCTGGCGGACATCGAAGGTGATCTGCTGACTCAACTCGCCGCCGTACTGGCAGTGGGCGGTTCGGCAGTCTGGCCGGAATCCGACACCAGCAAGGCATTGTTCGCACGCCTGCCGAAGGAGATTCAGGTGCGGATCAAACTGGTTTCCGACTGGAACAAGGACGACGTGGTGTTCGATGCGGTTCTGCATCACGGCCACTCCGACCAGTTGCGCGCGGTCTGCCAGCAGATCGCCAAGCGTGCCGGCGCCATCGTCGGGGTTCAGGGCCTGTCCCAGGGCGAGACCAACATTGCGCTGGAGCGTCTGGTGATCGAGCGGGCACTGAGCGTCAATACCGCAGCAGCGGGCGGTAACGCCAGTCTGATGACCATCGGTTAATCGCCGACTCTGTCAGCAACATAAAAAATGGGCGCCCTCACCGGCGCCCATTTTTTTGGCCTCTCCATCACCGTTATCAATCTTCCTGTTCAGCCTTTATTCGCACGCCTAGACTCGGTCCATTCAAAAAAAGGTAGGCCGCCATGTCCGAGACGCTGCTCAGTTCCCGCAATCTGGCTTTCGAGCTGTACGAAGTCCTCGATGCCGAGGGCCTGACCCGGCGCGAGCGGTTTGCCGAACACAACCGCGAAACCTTCGATGCCGCCATCGGCACGGCGCGCAACATCGCCGAGAAGTACTTCGCACCGCACAACCGCAAGGGTGACGAAAACGAGCCGCGCTACGAGAACGGTCAGGCGATTCTGATTCCCGAAGTGAAACCGGCGGTGGATGCCTTCCTAGAAGCCGGATTCCTCAACGCGGCGCGCAGTTTCGACGCCGGCGGCATGCAACTTCCTACGCTACTGTCCCAAGCCTGCTTCGCTCACTTTCAGTCGGCCAACGCGGCGTCGACCTCGTACCCGTTCCTGACCATGGGCGCGGCCAACCTGATCGAAAGCTTCGGCACCGAAGAGCAGAAGCAACGCTTCCTGCAACCAATGATCGACGGCCGCTTCTTCGGCACCATGGCCCTGACCGAACCCCATGCCGGTTCGTCGCTGTCGGATATTCGTACCCGCGCCGAACCAGCGTCCGACGGCACTTATCGCCTCAAGGGCAACAAGATCTTCATTTCCGGTGGCGATCACCCGCTCTCGGAAAACATCGTGCACATGGTGCTGGCCAAGCTGCCGGACGCGCCGGCCGGGGTGAAGGGTATTTCGCTGTTCATCGTGCCCAAGTTTCTGGTCAACGATGACGGCAGCCTCGGCAAACGCAACGACGTGCTGCTGGCCGGGCTTTTCCACAAGATGGGCTGGCGCGGCACGACGTCCACGGCGCTGAACTTCGGCGATAACGGCGAGTGTGTCGGCTATCTGGTGGGCAAGCCGCATCACGGTTTGAGCTACATGTTCCAGATGATGAACGAGGCGCGAATCGGCGTTGGCATGGGCGCGGTGATGCTCGGTTACGCCGGTTACCTGTACTCGCTGGAGTACGCTCGCGAACGCCCACAGGGCCGGGTGCCGGACAGCAAGGATCCGACGACGGCGCCGGTGCCAATCATTCAGCACGCCGACGTCAGACGCATGCTGCTGACGCAGAAATCCTACGTCGAAGGTGCGTTCGATCTCGGCCTGTACGCGGCGCGACTGTTCGATGACACCACGACACTGGAAACCGAAGCCGAACGCAAACAGGCCCATGAACTGCTGGATCTGCTGACGCCGATCGTCAAATCCTGGCCATCGGAGTTCTGCCTGAAAGCCAACGAACTGGCGATCCAGATTCTCGGCGGCCACGGGTACACCCGCGAATACCCGGTGGAGCAGTACTACCGCGACAACCGCCTGAACCCGATCCACGAAGGCACCCACGGCATTCAGTCGCTGGACTTGCTGGGACGCAAACTGGCGCAGAACGGTGGCGCCGGGCTCAAGCAACTGATCCGCCTGATTGCCGACACCGCCGAACGCGCGGTGGTGTACGAATCGTTGACCGCACTGCGTGAGCCGCTGGAGAAACTGGTCGCGCGTCTGCAGAGCGTGACCATCGGCCTGCTGACGGATCTGGCTCAGGGCAAGATCAACAGCAGCCTGGCGAATTCGGCGCTGTACCTGAAAGTGTTCGGGCACACGGTGATTGGCTGGCGCTGGCTGGAACAGGCGATTCGCGCCGAGGAAGGTCTGGCCAAGGGGAATGCGGCGGATGTCGACTTCTATAAGGGCAAGTTGCAGGCGGCGCGGTATTTCCTGACGTGGGAAGTGCCGGGGTGTCAGCATGAGCTGGCGTTGCTGGAGGCGCGGGATGATACGTGTCTGGGGATGCAGGATGCGTGGTTCTGATCATTGACCGAGTGAGCCCCGGCCCTCACCCCAGCCCTCTCCCAAAGGGAGAGGGGGCCTACCGAGGTGTCTTGCGCTATGCATCGACCTGAAAAACCGGGTCGATTATGGATTCAAAGCCGATCTTTCAAGTCGGTGAACCTCTTCAATATCCCCCAATCGGTCCCCTCTCCCTCCGGGCGGTCCGACGTTTCGGGAGGGCTAGGGTGAGGGGCTCTTTGGCTCTTGGCACTTAACTCAACTCAACTTGAACCCACCCATCTGCCGCGCCAGATCATCCGCCAAGCGCTGCAACATCTGACAATCCTCACGGCAAGCCCGAACCTCCCCCGCCGTCGCCCGGGCCAGATCGGAAATCCCCTGCACGTTGCGGTTGATCTCCTCGGTGACCGCCGACTGCTCCTCAGTTGCCGTCGCCACCTGATGGTTCATGTCGCTGATGCGCTCGACCTGCCCGGTAATTGCGGTCAGCGACGCTCCGGTGCGCTGACTCGATTCAACGCCGGTTCCCGTCGCGGCCTGACCGGTGCGCATTGAAGACACAGCATTCTCCGCGCCCTGCTTGAGGCTGCCGATCATCTGCTGGATCTCGTCGGTAGACGCCTGGGTCCGGCGCGCCAGCGTCCGTACTTCATCGGCCACCACCGCAAAACCACGCCCCATGTCCCCGGCCCGCGCCGCTTCAATCGCCGCATTCAATGCCAACAGATTGGTCTGCTCGGAAACACCGCGAATCACCGCCAACACCTGATCGATCGACGCCACCTGATGCGCCAACTCACCCACCGCGCCGGCCGCGACGCCAATTTCATCGGACATGCTTTCTATATGGCGAATCGAGCCGCCGACCACTTCCCGCGCCTGCATCGCTTCATCACGGGCAGTTTGCGAGGCGAGCGCGGCATTGCCGGCGTTCTGGGCGATCTCCTGCACGGTCAGGCCCATTTCGTGGACGGCGGTGGCGACCATGTCGGTCATTTCCTGCTGGCGGCCGGAGCGCTCGGCGGTGTTATCCACAACCCTGGCAACTTGGCCGACCGCAACGCGCAGACGCTCACTGGTGGTCAGCACCTCGGCGATCATCCCGCGCTGACTGTCGAGGAAACGGTTAAAGCCCCGAGCGAGGTCGCCCAGCTCGTCTGCGCGGCTGGAATCTAACCGATGGGTCAAATCTCCACCACCGCTACCGATTGCTACCAGCGCAGCTGTTACCTGACGAATCGGTCGCACCAATCCCTGGGCCAGCCAGATCACCAGTGCCAGGCAAACCAGCGCCACCGCCAGACCGATGCCGCTGCTCATCCACATCGCCCGCCGGGCTTCGGCGTAGATCTGCGACTGTGGCACTTCGGCCACCAGCGTCCAGCCGAGGTCGCGCAAAGGCAGGCTGAAGGCGAGGAAGTCTTCACCGTCGCGCTGGAAGCTGCTGCTGGTCGCCACTTTGTGGCCCATGACCGCTTGCGCCGCGCTGGCGCCGATCTGCTCCGTGAGGGTGCGTTTGCCGCTGAACTGCGCCTCGGGATGGACCTGAATCAAACCGTCGGAACGCACGAGATAGACCTTGCCGCGTTCACCGAAACTGAAGTTGTGGATCAGCTCGGACAGCTCTTTCATGCTCAACCCGAGCCCCGCGACACCCACCACTTTGCCGGCCTGCTCGACCTTCAAATCGATGAACAGCGCCAGCTCTCCGGTGGCTCCGTCGTTGTCGATGTTCAGAGTTCGCGGCTGGTTGCTGTCGAGGAAAGAGTAGAACCAGGCATCGGCCGGTTTGGATCGACTGAGGGTGCGATCCAGGCCTTTTTCGGTGATGTAGTGATTGGATTCGGTGCCGATGATCAGCGCCGTGAAAGCCTTGTGTTCGGCGCGGATGCCTTCCAGATACTGTGCAAAGCCCGCCGTTTTGGCGGAGTCTTCACCCGTGGCCAGCCAGTCGCGGACCATGGTGTTGCTGGCGATGTCCTTCGCGGCGGTGAGGGGTTGAACGAGGATTCGCTCGATGTCGTTGCGCGTCGCTTCGATGCTCGACGGCAACGCCTGTTCGACCAGATAGCTCTGGGCGAGGCGGTTGACCACCAGGGTATAAATGCCAACCACGATCAGGATGCTGACCAGCAGAGCGGTGCCCATGCCGAGAATCAGCTGCCATTGAATACTGCGACGCCAGAACTGCATGGAGCACCCCCAAAGAATAAGAGGCTGAAACACTGCAACAGCCGTGCCGATTGTATACAACGAAATCGACAATCTTATTCTTTGGTTGTGCGCAACCCCATCAACCCTGATTGATGGTCTTGGCGATGGTCTCGACCGTGGCGCTGACTTGCTCTTGGTAACGCTCGAGTTCTTCCTGATGCTGCTTCTTCATTTCAATCTGCTGCGAACACAGATTCATCGCCGCCAGCACCAGCAGGCGGTCACCGATCAGGGTCGGGTATTTGCGCTTGGTGTCGGCCAGCGCAGCCTTGAGCATCAATGCAGCGTCCAGCAGGGTCTGTTCTTCCCCGGCCGGTGCCTTGATCGAATAGTCCTCCCCGAGAATGGAGATGACTTTTACCCCTGCTGTGCCGTGGTTCATGCGCTGACAGGACCTGCGTTGACGCGATCAACCAGGGCCTGGATGCGGGCGGCGGTGGCGCCGTGCTTTTCTTCCTGTTCCATCAGGCTCAGTTGCAGGCTCTCGTTTTCATCCTTGGCCTGGGCCAGTTCCGTGGACAGGGTCTGGTTGGTTTCCGTCAGGGTCTGGTTCTGTTGCACCAGGTCGCTGACGAGCTGTTCCAATTGGCTGAGGGATGCTTCCAACATTTTGATATTCCAGGGCTTTTTCAAAGGGCGCGTACGATAAAGAAAAGTCGTCGTGGATGCCAGGATTAAACCGGCGCAAGGCCTTGATTTTCCTGGCAGTCGACCATTCCTGCGAGTGTTAGAGACTGTGATCTGCCGATCTGGTTCCTGCACTTCGTCGCCCGACCCCTTATGCGACAAATACGCGCACCGCCTCAAGACTTTAGTCGTATGACCGATAAGTCATCCAACAGCAGTCTCAGCCCGCATGGATGCGGCCCTTCCCTGGTAATCGCACCATGTCCCTTCGCAATATGAATATCGCCCCCCGGGCGTTCACCGGCTTCGCCCTGATCGGCGGCCTGATGCTGATTCTCGGCGTGTTCGCCCTGAACCAGATGAGCAAGATTCGCGGCGCCGCCGAAAACATCACCACCACCAGCGTGCCGAGCATCAAGAACCTCGACGAGTTCACCCAGCTGACCCTGCGTCTGCGGGTGCTGTCGTACCGCTTGCTGGTGAACCGCGAGCCGGATATCCAGCAGAAAACCGTCGAGCTGCTGGAAATGCGCAACCAGCAGATCCGCAAGGCCCAGACCGAGTACGAGCCGTTGATCGGCAGCCCGGCCGAGCGTGCGGCCTATGACCAATACGTGCAGTTGCTGGGCCAGTACCGCCAGATCGAAGACCGGATGAAAACCCTGTCGCGCAACAACCAGGTGGATGAGCTGCGCAACCTGCTGAACACCCAGTTGCTCGACAACTCCGAAGCGATGAACACCGTGCTTAACCGCCTTATGCAGATCAACGGCGAGCAGATCAGCCAGACCAACCAGCAAGCCGCCGAGCAGTTTTCTTCGGCCTTCAGTCTGGTGGTGACGCTGCTGGTGATCGCCACCGGCCTGACCTTCCTGTTCGCCTGGCTGTTGACCATCAGCATCACCAAGCCGATCTCGAAAGCGCTGGATGCGGCGGAAACCATCGCCGAAGGCAACCTGACCCAGCCGATCCACGTCGACGGCACCGACGAAGCCGGGCGCCTGCTGGCGGCCATGGCCAAAATGCAATCGAAGCTGCGCGACACCCTGCAGCGGATTTCCGGCTCGGCGACTCAACTGGCCTCCGCCGCCGAAGAGCTGAACAGCGTCACCGACGAAAGCGCCCGTGGCCTGACCCAGCAGAACAACGAAATCGAGCAGGCCGCCACGGCGGTCAACGAGATGACCAGCGCGGTGGAAGAAGTTGCACGCAACGCGGTCAGCACCTCGGAAGCCTCGAAGAACGCCACCACTTCCGCCGGCGACGGTCGTGATCTGGTGCAGGAAACCGTCAGCGCCATCGAACGCATGAGCGCCGACGTGCAGAGCACCGCGACCCTGATCGGTGATCTGGCCAACGAATCCCGCGACATCGGCAAAGTGCTGGACGTGATTCGTGGCCTGGCTGACCAGACCAACCTGCTGGCACTCAACGCCGCCATCGAAGCGGCCCGTGCCGGTGAAGCCGGTCGTGGTTTTGCCGTGGTGGCAGACGAAGTTCGCGCCCTGGCGCACCGCACGCAGCAGTCGACCAGCGAAATCGAGCGCATGATCGGCAGCATCCAGAGCGGCACCGAACACGCCGTGGATTCGATGCGCAACAGCACCGAGCGCGCCGAATCGACCCTGAACATCGCCCGTGGCGCCGGCCTGTCGCTGGACACCATCAACACCGCCATCGTCGAGATCAACGAGCGCAACCTGGTGATCGCCAGCGCCGCCGAAGAGCAGGCGCAAGTCGCGCGGGAAGTGGATCGCAACCTGGTGAACATCCGCGATCTGTCGGTGCAATCGGCGACCGGCGCGAATCAGACCAGTGCGGCGAGCAACGAGCTGTCGCGCCTGGCGCTGGATCTGAACAATATGGTTGGGCGGTTCAGCCTCTAACCCTGCGCAAGACTGATCGTTCCCACGCCCGTGGGGACGATCTTTCACCCCGCTGAAAAACCTTTTTGACAGCATCACATTTCAACAGGTTAGAATCGCTGGCACGCAGACTGCATGGTCAGTTTGTGCCCGTCTTTCCGCTTCTGGAGTACTGCCTTTGAATGCGACGACCATCAACAGCCTGTTCTTGATCGGCGCGTTGCTGGTAGGTGCGAGCATTCTTGTCAGTTCCCTTTCGTCGCGTCTCGGCATCCCGATTCTGGTGATCATCCTCGCCGTCGGCATGACTGCCGGGGTCGATGGCGGCGGCATCATTTTCGATAACTACCCGACGGCCTATCTGGTCGGCAACCTTGCACTGGCGGTGATCCTCCTCGACGGCGGCTTGCGCACCCGGGTATCCAGTTTCCGCGTGGCCTTGTGGCCGGCCTTGTCGCTGGCCACGGTCGGTGTGCTGATAACCACCGGCCTCACCGGCATGGCCGCCGCGTGGTTGTTTGACCTGAATCTGATTCAGGGCCTGCTGATCGGCGCCATCGTCGGCTCCACAGACGCCGCGGCGGTGTTTTCGCTGCTCGGTGGCAAGGGCCTGAACGAACGGGTGACCGCCAGCCTGGAAATCGAATCCGGCAGCAACGACCCGATGGCGGTGTTCCTCACCGTGACCCTGATCGACATGCTCGCCAGCGGCCAGACCGGCCTGCACTGGAGCCTGCTGACCCACCTGATCCGCGAGTTCGGCATCGGTGGCGTGATCGGTCTCGGTGGCGGCTGGCTGATGCTGCAACTGGTCAACCGGATCAACCTCGCCACCGGCCTCTATCCGATCCTGGTGATCGCCGGCGGTCTGGTGGTGTTCGCCCTGACCAACGCCCTGCACGGCAGCGGATTCCTCGCCGTGTACCTGTGCGGTCTGGTGATCGGCAACCGTCCGGTGCGCAGCCGCCACGGCATCCTGCACATGCTCGACGGCATGGCGTGGCTGGCGCAGATCGGCATGTTCCTGGTGCTGGGCTTGCTGGTCACTCCGCATGACTTGCTGCCGATCGCCCTGCCCGCTCTGGGTCTGGCGCTGTGGATGATTCTGTTCGCACGGCCGCTGTCGGTGGTGGTCGGGTTGCTGCCGTTCAAGGCGTTCCACGGTCGCGAGAAGGCCTTCATTTCCTGGGTCGGCCTTCGTGGCGCGGTACCGATCATTCTGGCGGTGTTTCCGCTGATGGCCGGGCTGCCGAATGCGCAGCTGTACTTCAACCTCGCGTTCTTCATCGTGCTGGTGTCCTTGCTGGTGCAGGGCACGAGCCTGCCGTGGGTGGCCAGA
This sequence comes from Pseudomonas sp. UV AK001, assembly GCF_046097675.1. Lineage (NCBI taxonomy): Bacteria > Pseudomonadati > Pseudomonadota > Gammaproteobacteria > Pseudomonadales > Pseudomonadaceae > Pseudomonas > Pseudomonas sp. UV AK001. The sequence continues at coordinate 87,817 of NZ_JBJUVZ010000005.1, read as the reverse complement.
CTGCTCAAGGTGACGGTGCCGCCGGAACCCGCGCCGATCTCCCGTTCGGCCCTCGAAGTGCACATCACCAGCGAGTGGGAGCTGTTCGTTTACAAGCTCGGTGCGGAGAAATGGTGCATCGGTTCCCCCCTGCGCGAGCTGAAAATGCCCGAAGGCACCCGTATCGCCGCCCTGTTTCGTGGTCAGCAACTGCTCCATCCGTCGGGTAGTACGGTGCTGGAAGTCGATGATTTGCTGTGTGTTATCGGCCATGAACACAACCTTCCGGCCCTCGGAAAATTGTTCAGCCAGGCACCGCAACGGGGCCTCGATCTGCGCTTCTTCGGCGACTTCGTACTCGAAGGAGACGCCCAGCTCAAAGCGGTTGCGGCCCTTTATGGCCTGTCGGCCGAAGGCATCGATCCGGACATGACCCTGGGCCACTTCATCGCCCAGAAAGTCGGCGGTGCACCGATCGTTGGCGACCAGGTGGAGTGGAACAATACCCACTGGACGGTGGCGGTCATGGACGGGAACAAGATCGCCAAAGTGGGCGTCAGATTCCCCGAAGGAAGTCGCCCGGGTCCCGGGCTCTTCCTCTAAACTGCCTCCACTCTCACTTGCTTGACCGGTCTCTATGCCTACCCTGCGCTCCTTTTTCCTCGCGGCCCTGCTGGGCCTGAGTCTTACTGTCGGCCCGCTGCAGGCCGCAGAACCGCCGTCCAGCGAAGCCGTGCAGGCGAACCTGGACAAGCTCACCGACAGCAAACTGCCCGAGGCCGACAAAAAGGCCCTGCAAACGCTCCTGCAAAACACGCTGAACCAGCTCAACAACCGGCGTGACTACGATCAGAAGCTGATCGACCTCAAGCAGCAACTGGCCACGGCGCCAAAACAGACCATCGAGAACACCCGCGAACTGGCACGCCTCAAGGCCACCGCCGTGGTACCGGTGGCGCAGCGCTTCACCAAAGAGAACATCCAGCAGCTGGAACAGATGCTCACCGAGCGCTCGACCCAGCAAAGCGACCTGCAAAAAGCCCTGGCGGATGCCAATAGCCTGATCATCACCGCCCAGACCCGTCCGGAGCGCGCCCAGGCAGAAATCGCCAGCAGCCAGACCCGCATCCAGCAGATCAACAACATCCTCAAGACCGGCAAGGACAGCGGCAAGACCCTGAGTGCCGAGCAACGCGACCTGCTCAACGCCGAGCTGTCAGCGCTCAATGCACTGATCCCGTTGCGCCGCCAGGAACTGGCCGGCAACAACCAGTTGCAGGATCTGGGCAACAGCCAGCATGACCTGCTCACGGAAAAGTCCGACCGTCTGGACCACGAGATCCAGGAACTGCAGACCCTGATCAACCAGAAGCGTCTGACCCTGTCTCAGGAAACCGTGACACAGCAATCGATCGAGGCTCAGAAGTCCGGCAGCAGTACCCTGCTCGCCACGGAAAGCGCGGCCAACCTCAAGCTCTCCGACTACCTGCTCAAAAGCACCGACCGCCTCAACGAGCTGACCCAGCAGAACCTGCAGACCAAACAGCAACTGGACAGCGTGACCCAGAGCGATTCGGCCCTCGACGAGCAGATCAACGTGCTCAAGGGCAGCCTGTTGCTGTCGAAGATTCTCTATAAACAGAAGCAGGCGCTGCCACGACTCAAGGTCGACCGTGACCTGGCGGATCAGATCGCCGACATTCGCCTGTACCAGTTCGAAATCAACCAGCAGCGCGAACAACTGAGCAATCCGGCGACTTACGTCGACACCCTGCTGTCCACCCAGCCGCCAGAGCAAGTCACACCGCAACTTCGCAAAAACCTGCTGGATCTGGCCAATACCCGCGTCGATCTGCTGGAACGGCTGAGTCGGGAACTGAGCGCGATGCTCAATGAATCGATCACCCTGCAACTGAATCAGAAACAACTGCTGAGCACCGCGCAAAGCCTGCGCGCGACCCTCGACGAGCAGATGTTCTGGATTCCCAGCAACAAACCGCTGGACTCCGAATGGCTGCGCGGTGTGCCGGAGCGCCTGAAACGCCAGATCGACACCTTGCCGCTGGCCTCCAGCCTCAGCGAACTGACCGACGGCCTGACTCAGCGTCCGCTGCTGTTCCTGCCGCTGGCACTGCTGATCGGCGCCTTGCTGTGGCGGCGCAAGCAGCTGTATGCACGCCTGAACAAGGTTCACCAGGACATCGGCCACTTCAAGCGCGACAGCCAGTGGCACACGCCTCAGGCGATCCTGATCAACATTCTGCTGGCGATGCCGGTGGCGCTGGGTCTTGCGCTGTGCGGGCTGGCGCTGCAGATCGACGCCCGGGGCCAGAACGCCAACATGGGCGCCGCCCTGCTGCAAATGGGTCAGGCATGGCTGGTGTTCTACACCGCTTACCGGATCCTTGCGCCGGGCGGTGTGGCTGAACTGCACTTCCGCTGGGAGAAGCCGCAGGTCGAATTCCTCCAGGGCTGGGTACGGCGTCTCGGTCTGGTGGTCATGGCTCTCGTGGCGGTGGTGGCAGTCGCCGAACTGCAGCCGGCGGCGCTGGCCGATGACGTCATCGGCATGCCGGTGGTGCTGACCTGCTACGCCCTGATGGCGTGGCTGCTCAGTCGCCTGCTGATCAGCAGCCCGACCCACGAAAACGCTTCGCTGTTCCGCAAGGCCGTGGGGATCATGTTCACCCTGCTGCCCATCGCGCTGTTCGTCGCGGTTTGCTTCGGCTACTACTACACCGCGCTGAAACTCAGCGACCGTTTGATCAACACCCTGTACCTGTTGATGTTCTGGCTGGTGATCGAGGCGACTTTCGTCCGTGGTCTGGCGGTTGCGGCTCGGCGCCTGGCCTACCAGCGCGCCCTGGCCAAACGCCAGGCAGCCAAAGAAGCCGGCGACGGCGAAGCGGTGATCGAAGAACCGACCCTCGACATCGAGAAGGTCAACGAACAGTCCCTGCGCCTGATTCGCCTGGCCCTGCTCGGCGGTTTCATCGCCGCGCTGTACTGGGTCTGGGCCGACCTGATCACGGTGTTCTCGTACCTCGACAACATCACCCTCTACGAGTACACCAGCGGCACCGGCGCCAACATGAGCATGGTGCCGATCAGCATCGGCGACATGCTCGGCGCGCTGATCATCATCGGCATTACCTTTGCGCTCGCACGCAACTTGCCGGGTCTGCTGGAAGTGTTCGTGCTGTCGAAACTCAATCTGGCCCAGGGCAGTGCCTACGCGACCACGACGCTGCTGTCCTACGTGATCGCAGGGGTCGGTTTCGTCTCGACCCTGTCGACCCTCGGCGTGAGCTGGGACAAGTTGCAATGGCTGGTGGCGGCGCTGTCGGTGGGTCTCGGTTTCGGGATGCAGGAGATCTTCGCGAACTTCATCTCCGGCATCATGATCCTGTTCGAACGCCCGGTGCGGATCGGCGACACCATCACCATCGGCAACCTGTCGGGCACGGTGAGCAAGATCCGCATCCGCGCCACGACCATCACCGACTTCGACCGCAAGGACATCATCGTCCCGAACAAGACGTTCATCACCGGGCAACTGATCAACTGGTCGCTGACCGACACCATTACCCGGGTGACGCTGAAACTCGGTGTGGATTACGGTTCGGATCTGGATCTGGTCAAGGAGCTGCTGCTCAAGGCCGCCCGGGAAAACCCGCGCGTACTCAAAGAACCCGAGCCGCACGCGTACTTCCTCAACTTCGGCGAAAGCACCCTCGACCACGAGCTGCGCATGCATGTGCGCGACCTCGGTGACCGCAACCCGGTGATCGACGAGGTCAACCGCTTCATCAACCGCGAGTTCAAGAAGCAGCACATCAACATCTCGTTCCGGCAGATGGAGGTTTACCTGAAGAACCTTCACGGTCAGGAGTACAAACTGGTGCCGGTCGAAGACGACAGCAAAACCATCGTCCCCGTCAGCGGCGAGCAAAAACCGCTGCAAGAGCCGCCGCCCGCCAAACTCGACTAACCCGGCCATTCCCAGCAGAATGCTCGGACATTCTGCTGGAGCCGGCCCTTGAAAGCCCTCGACGAACTGACCTTCGACAACCGCTTCGCCCGCCTGGGCGACGCGTTCTCGGCCCATGTGCTGCCCGAACCGATCGACAATCCACGACTGGTGGTCGCCAGCCCTGCGGCCCTGGCGCTGCTGGATCTGCAACCGGCGGCGGCTGACACCCAGGAATTCGCCGAACTGTTCGGCGGCCACAAGTTGTGGGCCGACGCAGAGCCGCGGGCGATGGTCTATTCCGGGCATCAGTTCGGCGGGTACACGCCGCAACTGGGCGATGGTCGCGGGTTGTTGCTGGGCGAGGTCTACAACGAAGCCGGTGAACACTGGGACTTGCACCTCAAGGGCGCCGGGCAGACACCGTTTTCGCGCATGGGCGATGGCCGCGCGGTGCTGCGCTCGTCGATCCGTGAGTTTCTCGCGTCCGAAGCGCTGTATGCGCTGAACATCCCGTCTTCACGCGCCGCCTGCGTGATCGGTTCCGACACCCCGGTATGGCGCGAGAAACAGGAACGCGCCGCGATGGTGCTGCGCCTGGCGCCTAGCCACGTTCGCTTCGGCCATTTCGAATATTTCTATTACACCAAGCGCCCCGAGCAGCAGAAACTGCTCGGCGAGCACGTGCTGGCGATGCACTTCCCCGAATGCCTGGAACAACCGGAACCCTATCTGGCGATGTTCCGCGAAATCGTTGAGCGCAACGCCGAACTGATCGCCAAGTGGCAGGCCTACGGTTTCTGCCACGGGGTGATGAACACCGACAACATGTCGATCCTCGGCATCACCTTCGACTTCGGCCCGTTCGCCTTCCTCGACGACTTCGACGCGAACTTCATCTGCAACCACTCCGACGATCAGGGCCGTTACTCGTTCAGCAATCAGGTGCCCGTCGGCCAGTGGAACCTCAGCGCCCTGGCCCAGGCCCTGACACCGTTCATCAGCGTCGAGGCCCTGCGCGAAACCCTTGGCCTGTACCTGCCGCTGTTCCAGGCGCACTACCTCGACCTGATGCGCCGCCGTTTCGGCTTCACCACGGCCGAGGACGACGACCAGCAACTGCTGGAGCAACTGCTGCAATTAATGCAGAACAGCGGCGTCGATTACACGCTGTTCTTCCGCCGCCTGGGCGAGGAGTCAGCAGACCAGGCGGTTGCCCGGCTGCGCGACGACTTTGTGGATATCCGAGGCTTCGATGCGTGGGGCGAGCGGTATGTCGACCGCGTCGCACGCGATGATGCGAGCGATCAGGAACAACGCCGTGCGCGGATGCATGCGGTGAATCCGTTGTACATCCTGCGCAATTACCTGGCGCAGAGGGCGATTGATGCGGCCGAACAGGGTGACTACTCAGAGGTTCGCCGACTGCATGCGGTGTTGAGCAATCCATTCAAGGAGCAGCCTGAAATGGAAAGCTATGCGGAACGGCCGCCAGAGTGGGGCAAGCATTTGGAGATCAGTTGTTCCTCATGAAGCGCACGGCCTCCTGTCTCGGAGCCGTGCACCCTCGCGTCAGACAACCTGCTAGATGACAGCGCCGGCTGAAAAAGCCGCGCGACATGCTCAGAGTGCAAATGCCACGACTCTGAACACAACGGTTTGCTTTCAGATGAACACGTCCACAGGTAGCTTGAAGTGCTCGGCCAGCCAGCGGACCTGCCGCAGATTCAACTGGCGCTTTCCACTGAGGATTTCCGAAACAACAGACTGAGTGCCCACACCCGGCAAATCGCTCTGGGTCAAACCATGCTCACGCATCAAATATCCCAGTACTTCAAAACCCGGTGGTTTCGGCGTCGGGTGATGCACACGATCCCATTCTTCAATCCAGTCACCGATGATATCTACCAGACTCATTAAAGGATGAGACTCATCATCGCCCGTCATTTCGAGCAACTCGTCAAGTGCATGAACGAGCCTGTCGTAGTCGTCTTCGCTTTTCGGCTTGCGCAGCAATGGCGAGACGAACTCCCAGTGCTCAGCAGCTTTTTTGATCAGAACACTCATGCCTTAGCCTCCTTCCATTTTCCGCGGTCATATTCGCGATGATCCAACACATGCCTGATGTACAACTTTTGAGGTCGATATCTGACATAGGCAATCAACCTCAGCTTATTACCGCCTATATCGAATACGTGAAATTCACCCACTTTATCGACAGCTGGAAACAGGGCCTTCAGCGCTGAAAAATCTGGCGATCTGCTCCCTTTCGCCACTGCAAGCCAGTGGTCCAGTGCGGTGGCTGCGTTAGGCCATTTGGCCTTCGCTTCTCGTATTCGTTTTCCGGTGATGACATGCATGCAACATCCTTATCGCACTCTGCTATGGGGAGTTAATCACAGATCAAAATTATCGCAAGTTGCGATACGACCAAGCAGACCAACGGGCTCAATCGATCCATCTCAGCCTAGGCTCACAGCCAAACACTGCACGATTGAAAATATGAGCAAACGTCTCCAACTAGGACTTATCAGCTCTCCACCGGATCCCGATCATGACCGACCCACTCCTTATCCCCTGCCCCTCCTGCAACGGCCTCAATCGCATTCCCGCCGAACGCCTCGGCGACCATCCGAAATGCGGGCGCTGCAAGTCCGAGGTGCTGTTGAACAAGCCGTTCGAACTCAAGCAAGGCGATTACGCCAGCCAGATCAAGGGCGATCTGCCGTTGCTGGTGGATGTGTGGGCGGATTGGTGCGGGCCGTGCAAGTCGTTTGCGCCGGTGTTCGAGCAGGCGGCGGCGCAACTGGCGGGCAAATGCCGGCTGGCCAAGCTGGACAGCGAGGCCAATCAGCAGTTGTCGGCGCAGTTGGGGATTCGTTCGATTCCGAGCCTGATTCTGTTCAAAAATGGCCGGGAGGTGGCGCGGCAGAGTGGCGCGTTTCCGCTGCCGCAACTGATGGCGTGGTTGCGCAGTCAGGGCATCTGACACAAAACCAGCCAGCGTGGGAGCTTGCTCCCACGCTGGCTTTTTTCAGGCGTCTTCGAGCAGGTTGTGCAGCTCGACGAACTGCTGCGTCAGCTTGTGTCGCGGATCGAGATGGATCAGCGGTGTGCTGGCCTGGTGCGATTCGCGCATGCGCACTGAGCTGGCGAGGTAAACCGGCAACACCGGCAACCCTTCGGCGATCAACTCGTCGAGCATCTGCTGCGGCAGGCTGGCCCGGGCCTGGAACTGGTTGACCACGATGCCTTCGACTTCCAGGCCTTCGTTGTGGTCGTCCTTCAACTCTTCGATCTCTGACATCAGCCCGTACAGCTCCTGGCGGGAAAAGCTGTCGCAATCGAAGGGAATCAGCACACGATCAGCGGCAATCAGCGCGGATACCGCATAAAAATTCAAGGCTGGCGGGGTATCCAGGTAGATGCGGTCGTATTCGCCGTCCAGCTCTTCCAGCAACTTACGCAGCTTGTTGATCTTGTGTTTGGCCTCGAGCTTGGGCTGCAGGTCGGCCAGCTCCGCCGTGGCGGTGATGATGTGCAGGTTGTCGAACGGGGTTTCGTAGATATCGGCCTTGTTCTTCTTGGAAAACGGGCCCGAAGACAGGGTCTGCTTGAAGAAGTCGGCGATGCCCATCGGAATGTCATTACCGGTGAGCCCGGTCAGGTACTGAGTGGAGTTGGCTTGGGCATCAAGGTCCACCAACAGCGTGCGATAACCCTCGCTGGCGCTGACCGCCGCCAGATTGCAGGCGATGCTGGATTTGCCCACGCCACCTTTCTGATTGAACACCACGCGCCGCATGACAAAACCTCCGTGTATCAAAGAATGACCGAGTGTAGTGGTGCCCGGCCCCGCTTCGCTACCTTCGCGGACACGGACTACAGGGTCAGACGCAAATATCTCAATAGTCACGGCGCAAATGCTGCCTTCGACCGCCGATATGCCCGACAGACAATCCCTTCACAATCCGGATAATGGCCAAGTGATATTTTTTGCAATGTACCCTTCGGTCCATTTCAGAGCGCAAAATGTAACCAGCATTTGCTACACACTCGTCGCACCGGGATAATGCGCGCCACCCGGGGCCAAGCGCCACGCCACTTCCGGCAAGGTCAGCGCGTCCGCGGCGCTGGCAAAACAGCGTCAAATTTAGCCCGCAGGGGCGGGATGAATGTCCGTGATCAACTTCAACATCGCCCAATGGCGCGCCTGGGCTCCCGGGCTCGACAGCGTGGACGCCTGGCAAGCCTGGAGCCGACAGCCGGTCGTGCTCCCGAGCAGCGATGCAGCGCCCGATGTGTCGTTCCTTCCCGCCATGCAGCGCCGCCGCCTCAGCCGCCTGGCGCGGATGGCCTTCAGTGTCGGCTGGCCACTGGCAGACGGTCAGGAAAACCTGCCGCTGGTGTTCGTGTCCCGTCACGGCGAAACGCCGCGCACCTTCGACATCCTCAGTGACCTGGCCAACGAGCAGCCGCTGTCACCGACCCAGTTCAGTCTCTCCGTGCACAACGCGATCATCGGCCTGTGGTCGATCATGCGCGGCGAAACCAGCGAGATGACGGCCCTCGCCGCCGCTGGCGACGGACTCGAACACGGCGTGCTGGAAGCCGCCGCCCTGCTGGAGGAAGGCGCGCCCGCCGTACTGTTGGTGATCACCGAAGAACAGCCGCCTCAAGCCTATTCGGCGTGGATCGATGATGTGCCGTTTCCGTACGCGGTCGGCTTGCTGCTGACCCCCGGTACCGACTGGCGGCTGACCCTGAACAGCGCCCCCGAAGCACTGTCCAAAGCGCAATGGCCCCATGCACTGAATCTGCTGCAAACCCTGCTCGGCCAGCAATCCTTTTGCCAACATGCCTGGAAAAATCGTGTATGGACCTGGCAACGCAACCCGTGACCGAAAAAAACCGCGACGCCTACTACTGGCGTCTGCTGGCCACTGCCCTCAGCTTCGCCCTCTTCGGGCTGGGCGGGCTGTGCCTGCGTTTGCTGGTTTTTCCGCTACTGGGCTGCCTGCCGGGTGATGCGAAAACCCATCGCGAGCGGGCGCGGCAGACCGTCAGTCGGCTGTTCTGGTTTTTCGTCCGGTTCATGGCCCGTACCGGCGTGTTGACCTATGACATCCAGGGCGCCGAACGCCTCGGTCGGCCGGGACAGATGATCATCGCCAACCACCCGTCGCTGATCGATGTGGTGTTCCTGATCGGTCTGGTGCGCCACGCCAATTGCGTGGTGAAGAAAACGCTGTGGGAAAACCCTTTCACCCGTGGCCCGCTGCGCAGCACCGAATACATCAGCAACGACGGCAGCATGGACATGCTCGATGCCGCCGCCGGCGCATTGCAGGATGGCCAGACCCTGATCATTTTCCCCGAAGGCACGCGTACTCAGCCCGGTCAGGCACCGGCCTTTCATCGGGGTGCAGCGGCCATCGCGCTGCGCGGTGCGAAAATCCTGACTCCGGTCATCATCAAGGTCAGCCCGACCACTTTGACCAAGGCCGAGCCGTGGTATCGCATCCCGAGCCGCCGAGTTCACTTCAGTTTTCGCGTCGGGGCCGATATAGACCCACAGACCTTTGCCGCTCAGGGCCCTGCACCGCAGGCCTCGCGCAAGCTCAACGACTTTCTGCACCATTTTTTTATCAAGGAGCTCGCCGAAGATGAGCGATCTGCACCGTGAGATAAAACTGCTGATCATCGATGCCCTGGGCCTCGAAGACATCAGCGTCGACGACATCGGCGACAACCAGACACTGTTTGGCGAGGGCCTGGGCCTGGATTCCGTCGACGCCCTGGAGCTTGGCCTGGCGATCCAGAAAAAGTACGGCATCAAGATCGACGCCGATGCCAAGGACACCCGCAACCATTTCACCAACGTGGCGAGCCTCGCGGCGTTCGTCACGGCAAAACAGGCAGCTTGAGACCGGACCATGCAAACTCGTGACGACATCTTCAACACCCTGCGCGATGCCCTGGTCGAGCTGTTCGAACTGGACCCGGCCCGTGTGAGCCTGGAATCGAACCTGTATCAGGACCTTGAAATCGACAGCATCGACGCCGTCGACCTGATCGACCACATCAAGCGCCAGACCGGCAAGAAAATCGCCGCCGAGGAATTCAAGTCGGTGCGTACCGTCGGCGACGTGGTCGAGGCGGTCTACCGTCTGGTTCAACCGGCCGCATGAGCCGATTGATCGGCCTCGGCCTGCTGCTGGCGGGCCTGTTGTATCCCTTTGCGGTGTATTTCGGCATGGAGCATTTTGCGCCGTGGCAGTTCGGCCTGCTGTTGGGCAGCCTGTGGCTGGCCCGCGCCCTGACCGGCGAGCGCAAGCCCGGCAGTCTGTGGATGGCCTGCGTGGCCATCGTGTTCTGCCTGCTGCTGGCGCTGTTCGACAGCCCGCTGTTGCTGCGCTGGTATCCGGTACTGATCAGCGGCTTCATGCTGGTGCTGTTCAGCCTGAGCCTGAAATACGGCCCGCCGATGGTCGAACGTCTGGCGCGCATTCGCGAGCCGCAACTGCCGCCCGAGGCGATCCGCTACACCCGCCAGGTCACCGTGGCCTGGAGCGTGTTTTTTTTCTGTAACGGCTTGTGCGCGGCCCTGCTGACCCTTTGGGCGCCGCTGCACTGGTGGATGTTGTACACCGGCCTGATCTCCTACGGATTGATCGGCCTGATGTTTGCCATTGAATGGCTGATACGACAACGGGTAAGAGGTCGCCCATGAACTGGATAAAACTTGAGCAGCTGTTGCTCAAGGATCTGCCGCAGCGCGCCGTCACCGTCGCGCCGGCACTCGATCACGCACACCTGCGCGAACAGGCCCTGAGCCTGGCCGCCGGCCTGCAAGCCAGGGGCGTGCGACGTCTGGCCGTGCACCTGGAAGATGCCGCAGAACTGGCCATCGCCCTGCTCGGTGCCTGGCGTGCCGGCATCAGCGTCTTGCTGCCTGCGGATCTGCAAGCGCAGACCCGCCAGCGCTGGTCGAACGAAGTCGACCTGTGGCTGACCGATCATGCAGACGACGCACACCTGAGCGATTTGCAGCACACCGCACTGACAGGCGCCGAACTGGATCTCGACCAGTGCCGCCTGAGCCTGTGCACCTCCGGCTCCAGCGGCGAGCCCAAGCGCATCGACAAATCCCTGCGGCAACTGGCCAACGAAGTCGAAGCCCTGGAAAAACTGTGGGGCGCAGATCTCGCTGAGGCCTGCATCATCGGCAGCGTCGCCACCCAACACATTTACGGTCTGTTGTTCCGTGTGCTGTGGCCGCTGTGTGCCGGCCGCCCGTTCCTGCGCAAACAACTGGCCTTTCCGGAAGACATGCAGCGCGCCAGCCGCGAACACCCGGCCTTCGCCTGGGTGGCCAGCCCGGCGTTGCTCAAGCGCATGGGCGACAACCTCGACTGGCCGGCCCTGAGCGCCGTGCGCCGGGTGTTTTCCTCCGGCGGCGCGTTGCCGGCAGATGCCGCGCAGAGCCTGCACCAGCGCTTGCGGCAGTGGCCGACGGAAATCCTCGGCAGCTCGGAGACCGGCGGCATCGCCTGGCGTCAGGGCCAACAGCTGTGGCAGCCGTTCGCTGGTGTCGAGCTGAGCCAGGACGGCGACGGCGCCCTGTTGATCGCCTCGCCGTACCTGCCCGCCGGGCATGTCGAACACACCGCCGATGCCGCACGCATCGAAGCCGATGGTCGCTTCGAACTGCTCGGGCGGCTGGACCGGATCGTCAAACTGGAAGAAAAACGCATCTCCCTGCCGATGCTGGAACAAGCCCTGGTCGCCCACGATTGGGTCGCCGAAGCACGGCTCGGTGTGGTGCAGGAAAACCGCGCGTCCCTCGGTGCCTTGCTGGTGCTCAGCGAATCCGGCCTGTTTGCCCTGCGTGAACACGGCCGCCGCAGCCTCACCGAAACCCTGCGCCGTCACCTCGGCGAGCATTGCGAAGCCCTCGCCCTGCCCCGGCGCTGGCGCTTGCTGCGACAACTGCCGCTGAACCCTCAGGGCAAGCTGCCCCAGGCCGACGTCGAAGCCTTGCTGCTGGCGCCGCGTCCGAAGGCACCGGAGGTGCTGGAACAAACCGAAACCGATGGCGAGTGGAGCCTGCAACTGAGTGTGCCGCCAGATCTGGCCTATTTCAGCGGTCACTTCCCCAAGGCCCCGGTATTGCCCGGCGTGGTGCAGGTCGAGTGGGCACTGAACCTTGGTCGCCAACTGTTGAACCTGTCCGGCGCGTTCGCCGGCATGGAAGTGCTGAAGTTCCAGCAACTGGTGCGCCCCGGCGATGAAATCCAGCTGCACCTGCGCTTCGACCCTGAACGCGGCAAGCTGTATTTCGCCTACCGCAACGACACCGCCACCTGCTCCAGCGGGCGGATTCTGCTGGGGACTGGCAATGCATAATCCTTGTGCGGTCATCCCGGTGTACAACCACGAAACCGCGATCGCCACCGTGGTCGATGCCCTGCTCGCCCAAGGCTTGCCGTGCATTCTGGTGGACGACGCCAGCAGCAAATCCTGCGCAGCCGTGCTGGATGTGCTGGCCGAGCGCGAGCGGGTGTATCTGGTGCGCCTCACCACCAATCAGGGCAAGGGCGGCGCGGTGATGACCGGTCTGCGCGAAGCCGCGCGGCTGGGTTTCAGCCACGCCTTGCAGGTCGACGCCGACGGTCAGCACGACTTGCAGGATGTCGCGCGTTTCGTCGAAGAATCCCGCGCCCATCCGCGAGCGCTGATCTGCGGTTATCCGCTGTACGACACCAGCGTGCCCAAGGGTCGCCTGTACGCCCGTTACCTGACTCACGTGATGGTGTGGATCAACACCCTGTCGCTGCAGATCCGCGACTCGATGTGTGGCTTCCGGGTGTATCCGCTGGAGCCGACACTGGCAGTGATCGACTCGGCGCGGATCGGCAAGCGCATGGATTTCGACTCGGACATCCTCGTGCGCCTGTCCTGGCGCAACCAGCCGATGCGCTGGCTGCAAACCAGCGTGCACTACCCGCTGGACGGTGTGTCGCACTTTCGGATGTTCCACGACAACGTGCTGATTTCGAGCATGCACACGCGCCTGTTCTTCGGCATGTTGCTGCGCTCGCCCGCGATCCTCTGGCGACGGTGGCGCGCATGACGGTCGAAACCGACAAGAAGCACTGGGCCGACCGCGAAGAGCGCGGCAGTTTCCTGCTGATGAAATTCACCGCGTTCGCCGCCAGGGTCCTTGGCCGACGCCTGCTGAGCCCGTTGCTGTACGGCATCGTCCTGTACTTCTTCCTGTTCGGCCGCACGGCCCGACGCAGTGCCTGGCAGTATCAGCAACGCCTCGCCGACTGGAGCGGACGCCAGGAATTGCGCCCGAGCCTGTGGCGCGTGTTCGGGCAGTTCATGGCGTTCGCCGATTCGCTGCTGGACAAGCTCGACGTGTGGAACCGCAAGTTGAGCATCGAGCAGATCGAAATCATCGACCCGGCGCTGTTGCGCAATCAGTTGCGCGGCAGTCGCGGGCAAATGCTGGTGGGCGCGCATCTAGGCAACCTCGAAGTGTGCCGGGCGCTGGCAGAGATCGGCGAAAAGGTCACCATGAACGTGCTGGTGCACACCAAGCACGCCGAACAATTCAACCGCCTGCTGGGCGAAGCCGGGGCGACCAATCTGCGGCTGATCCAGGTCAGCGAGCTGGACCCGGGGGTCATGCTGCAACTGAATGAACGCCTGGAGCGCGGCGAATGGCTGGCGATTGCCGGCGACCGCGTACCGCTGCATGGCGGCCGCAGCGTCACCGTGGATTTCCTCGGTCATCCAGCGCGGTTCCCGCAAGGTCCGTGGCTGCTGGCCGGCCTGCTGAAATGCCCGGTCAATCTGCTGATGTGCCTTAAGCAACCTGACGGACACTATCGCCTGACCCTCGAGCCGTTCACCGAGGCCGTGACCTGGACCCGCCGCGACCGCGAACAGGTCATTCATCAGTGGGCGACCCGCTACGCCGAACGCCTGAGTCACTATTGCCTCGAAGCCCCCAGGCAATGGTTCAACTTTTACCCTTTCTGGAAGACCGATGACGACGCCAACCCATGAGCCGGTAACCTTCGGCGAACGCCCTTTGCGCATCGAAGACGTGCTGGCCCTGGCCAACCGTCAGGCGCCCGTGCAGTTGCAGAGCGACGCCGACTACCGTGAACGCATCGCCAAGGGCGCGCGGTTCCTCGATTCGCTGCTGGACAAGGAAGGCGTGATCTACGGCGTGACCACCGGTTACGGCGACTCCTGCGTGGTCGCGGTGCCGCTGCATCACGTCGAAGCGCTGCCGCAGCACCTGTACACCTTCCACGGCTGCGGTCTGGGCAAACTGCTCGACGCCCAGGCCACCCGCGCGGTGCTGGCGGCCCGTTTGCAGTCGCTGTGCCACGGCGTGTCCGGGGTGCGCATCGAACTGCTGGAACGCCTGCATGCCTTCCTTGAACACGACATCCTGCCGCTGATTCCCGAAGAGGGTTCGGTGGGCGCCAGCGGCGATCTGACGCCGCTGTCCTACGTTGCCGCGACCCTGTCCGGCGAGCGTGAAGTGATGTTCCGTGGCGAACGCCGCCAGTCCGCCGATGTGCACCGCGAACTGGGCTGGACCCCGTTGGTGCTGCGCCCGAAAGAAGCGCTGGCACTGATGAACGGCACCGCCGTGATGACCGGCCTCGCCTGCCTGGCTTACGCCCGCGCCGATTACCTGCTGCAACTGGCCACGCGTATCACCGCTTTGAACGTGGTGGCGTTGCAAGGCAATCCGGAACACTTCGACGAGCGCCTGTTCGCCGCCAAGCCCCATCCGGGGCAGATGAAGGTTGCCGCGTGGCTGCGCAAGGATCTGGCGATCGACGCGCCGACCGCGCCGCTGCATCGTCTGCAGGACCGCTACTCGCTGCGCTGCGCACCGCACGTGCTCGGCGTGCTGGCCGACAGCCTGAACTGGCTGCGTTCGTTCATCGAGACCGAACTCAACAGCGCCAACGACAACCCGATCATCGACGCCGAAGCCGAGCGCGTGCTGCATGGTGGGCACTTCTACGGCGGGCATATCGCGTTCGCCATGGACAGCCTGAAAAACCTCGTGGCCAACGTCGCCGACCTGCTCGACCGGCAACTCGCGCTGTTGGTGGACGAGCGTTACAACCACGGTTTGCCGAGCAACCTGTCCGGCGCCAGCGCCGACCGCGCGATGCTCAACCACGGCTTCAAGGCTGTGCAGATCGGCGCCAGCGCCTGGACCGCCGAAGCGTTGAAAAACACCATGCCGGCCAGCGTCTTCTCGCGTTCCACCGAGTGCCACAACCAGGACAAGGTGAGCATGGGCACCATCGCCGCTCGCGACGCCATTCGCGTGCTGGAGCTGACCGAACAGGTGGCCGCCGCCACGCTGCTCGCGGCCAATCAGGGTGTGTGGCTGCGTGGCCGTGATGAAGACGCACGACCACTGCCTCCGTCGCTGGCCGCGATGCACGAAGCGCTGGCCAAAGACTTCCCGCCGGTGATCGAAGACCGCGCCCTGGAAGGCGAACTGCGCCTGTGCCTGAAACGCATCGCCGAGCAACACTGGAGGCTGCATGCGTAGCGCCGGAGTGCTTCACGCCGATACGGAAATCCTCGTGCCGTTCTTTGACGTCGACACCATGCACGTCGTCTGGCACGGCCATTACGTGAAATACCTGGAAGTGGCGCGCTGCGCGTTGCTCGACAAGATCGGCCACAACTACAACCAGATGGTCGACTCGGGCTACGCCTGGCCGGTGATCGACCTGCAATTGCGCTACGTGCGCGGCGCGGTGTTCGGTCAGCGGCTGAACGTGCGCGCCAGCCTGGTGGAGTGGGAAAACCGCCTGAAGATTCACTACCTGATCACCGACGCCGAGACCGGCGAGCGCCTGACCCGCGCCAGTTCGGTGCAGGTCGCTGTCGAGGTGAGCAGCCGCGAGATGCAACTGGCGTCGCCGAAAGTCTTCACCGATGCCGTGGAAAGGATGCTGCGATGAATGTGTTTGTGAAATCCCTTGGGGCTCTGGCGCTGCTGACGCTGTCGTCGCTGGCCAATGCCTTCGACCTGCAACAGCTGAGCGATCAACTGGCGAAACCGGACGTGATCCACGGCCAGTTCATCCAGGAAAAGCACCTGCGTGCCCTGCCCCAGCCGCTGATCAGCAAGGGCAACTTTGTCCTCGCCAAGCATTACGGTCTGCTCTGGCTGCTGAAAACCCCGCTGCAGCAGGACTACCGCATCAACGCCAAAGGCATCGCCCGCCGTGACGTCAGCGGTTGGCAACTGTTGCCCGGCAAGAGCGCCGGCGCCGAACAGAACCGTTTGTTCCTCGCCGTGCTGCAAGGTGACAGCAGCGGTCTGCAACGGGATTTCGAACTGGCCCTGAGCGGCGACGCGCAAAAATGGCACCTGACACTGACCCCGCGCTCGGTGCTGCTCAAGCAGGTGTTCAACCAGATCAACATCACCGGCGGCACGCTGGTGAATACCATCGAACTGCTGGAAACCCAGGGCGACAGCACTGTGCTGCGCATGCAGGACAGCACCGCCGGCCAACCGTTGAGCGACGCGGAGCAACATGACTTTGCCGAGTGAACGCAGGCTGCCCTGGCTGTTCCTGATCCTGCTGCTGGCCGTCGTCGCACTGGGTGCCTGGCAGTGGCGCGACGGCGCACCGCTGTCGGCGAACCTGATGGAACTGGTGCCCGGCACCCATCCGGACGCGGTCGAGCAACGTGCCGAACAACGCATGCAGGAACCGCTCAACCGGGAAATGTTGGTGCTGGTCGGGCATACCGATCGCCAGCAAGCCGTCGCCATGGCCCAGACGCTGGGCGAGCAATGGCAGGCCAGCGGTCTGTTCGAAAAAGTGCAGTGGAATCTGCAAGCCGACCTTCCCGCCCTGCGCACGCAGTTGCTGCAAGGACGACTGGCGATGCTCTCGGCGGATGATCGGCAACTGCTGATCGAACACCCGGATGCCTTCATCCAGCAACGGGTGCAGGCACTGTTCGACCCGTTCACCGGTTTCAGTCTGGTGCCGAGCCAGGACGACTGGCTGGGCCTGACCGGACGCATTCAGAACAGCCAGCCACAGCACGGCGCGGTGCAACTGGACATCGGCAGCGGCGCGCTGATCGCCGATGCCGACGGCAAGAGCTGGGTGCTGCTGCGTGCGCGCACCACTGGCAATGCCTTCGACATGAACCTGCCGCTGCAAGTCGCCGCTCTGCTGCAACACAGCCGCGAGCAAGCGGCGAAATCCGATGTGCAACTGCTGGCCGCCAGCGGTTTGCTCTACGCGGCCAACGGTCAGCAGCAAGCGACCCGGGAAATTTCCTGGGTCGGCGGCGGCGCCACGCTCGGCATTCTGTTGCTGCTGTTGCTCGCTTTCCGTCGCTGGCGGGTGTTGCTGGCGTTCATTCCGGTGCTGGTGGGCATGTTGTTCGGGGCGGTGGCCTGCGTGGCGCTGTTCGGGCACCTGCATGTGATGACGCTGGTGCTCGGTTCGAGCCTGATCGGTGTGGCGGTGGATTACCCGCTGCACTACCTGTCCAAGAGCTGGAGCCTCAAACCCTGGCGCAGCTGGCCGGCGCTGCGCCTGACCGTCTCGGGCCTGACCCTGAGCCTGATCACCAGCGCCATCGGTTATCTGGCACTGGCCTGGACGCCGTTCCCGGCCCTGACCCAGATCGCCGTGTTCTCCGCCGCCGGCCTGCTCGGTGCCTACCTGTCGGCGGTGTGCCTGCTGCCGGCGCTGTTGAGCAGCGTCGAATTGCGCCCGGCGCAGTGGCCGTTGCGTCTGGCCGAACGCATGGTCAGCCTTCGGGAAACCCTGCTGGAACACGTGCGCACACCGATTCTGTTCGCCCTGCTGATCGCCTTCTGCGCCGGCGGTCTGGTGCAACTGCAGAGCAAGAACGACATCCGCCAGTGGGTCGGCGCGCCGCAGCATCTGACCGATGAAGCGCAGACCATCGCCCGCATCACCGGTTATCAACCGACCAGCCAGTTCTTCCTCGTACGCGCGGAAAACCAGGAGCAACTGCTGGAACGTCAGGCCGCGTTGAGTGAGCGCCTGGAGCAACTGGTCAACCTCGACAAGTTGCAGGGTTTTCTGGCGCTCAACCAACTGGTCGGCCCGCCGAGCCAGCAACAGCAGGTTCGCGAAGCGCTGAACAAATTGCCGCAGTTCTGGCAGCCACTGCTTGAAGTCGGCGTTCCGCCGGCAGCCCTGCAAACCGAACTGGCGCAGTTGCAGTCACTGCCCGCCGAAGACATCGACACCGCGCTCAGCGGTCCGCTCGGTGAGCCTTACCGCACCTTGTGGCTCGGACCGGTCGAGGGCGGTGTGGCGGCGATGGTCAGCCTGCAAGGCCTGAACAATCCGGCGCTGCTGCGGGTGCAGGCGCTGGACCTGCCCGGCGTGGAGCTGGTGGATCGCCTTGGTGACTTGAACCGGGTGTTTGCCGAAACCCAGATCAGCGCCGCCGAACTGAAACTCGCCTCCTGCGTGCTGATCGTGCTGGTGTTGATCCTGCCGTTCGGTCTCGGTGGCGCGTTGCGCATCGTTTCCCTGCCGCTGCTCGCGGCGCTGTGCAGCCTGGCCAGCCTCGGCTGGCTCGGTCAGCCGCTGACCCTGTTCAGCCTGTTCGGCCTGCTGCTGGTGACGGCAATCAGCGTCGATTACGCAATCCTCATGCGCGAGCAGGTTGGCGGCGCGGCCGTGAGCCTGCTCGGCACCTTGCTGGCGGCGCTGACGACCTGGCTGTCGTTCGGCCTGCTGGCGGTGTCGAGTACGCCGGCGGTGAGCAATTTCGGGTTGTCGGTGAGCCTCGGGCTGGCCTTCAGCTTCATGCTGGCGCCGTGGGCCGGGCGACATGCCCATGCCGCGACAGTCGCGGAGCCGGTAGCATGATGGTCGCAGTCTTCTGGGGCATGGCCCTGGCGCTGTTTGCCGTGGCCACCCGCGTCGGCCGGTATTTCGGGTTGATTCCGATTGTCAGCCAGTTGCTGCTGGCCAGCTTCATCCTGCCGCTGTTGATGTATTTCTGGATCGAACCGGGCTGGCAGCTCAGTGGCGCCGATCTGATTGCGCCGGACTGGCTGAAAAACCTCTACAGCCTGAGCTTCGCGCTGCTGCTCGGGCACATTCTCAGCGATGTGATCGACCTGCGTCTGGATCGCCAGAGCGTGAAAATCGCCCTGCCAAGTTTCGCCGTGCCGTTCGCCTGCGGGCTGGCGACGGCGTACTGGCTGCTGCCGGTGCAACCGTGGATCAACTCGCTGGCCATCGGCCTGGTGTTCGCCATCACCGCAATCCCGGTGCTGTATCTGTATCTGCGCCACATCGACTATCCGCCCGCCGCGACCCGGCGCCTGGTGCAGACCGCGATCCTGATCGACCTGACCTGCTGGACCCTGTTCGGCCTCGCCCAGGGCAGTCTGCACCTGAGCAGCCTGTTGCTGCCGCTGGGGCTGGCCTGCGTGCCGTTGCTGCTGCGTGTGTTCGGCATCCGCCGGCCACTGACTTACAGCCTGGGTTTCTTTGCGCTGCTGGTGCTGGCCGAACACTACAAGCTCAATGCGCTGATTTTCGGCATCGGCTATTTGCTGTGCATGACCGTGCTGAAAGTGCCGCTGGTGCTGCCGCTGCCGGCGCGCTGGATGAGCCGTTTGCAGACGTGGATCGCGATTCCGCTGATCCTCACTTTCGGCATCGCGCAGATCGATGTGCACAGCGCCCTCGCCAGCCTCGGCGCGGTGCAATGGGCAGCGCTGCTGTTGTTGCCGATCGCCAGCAAACTGCTCGGCAACTGGCTGGGCCTCGGCTGGGCCGGCGCATCGTTCGAGGGCGCCAGTCGCTGGCGCGAGAGCGTACTGCTGAACATTCGCGGCTTGAGCGAAATCGTTTTTCTCAACCTGCTGTTGCAACAACAGCTCATCAGCCCGGCGCTGTACTTTGCGCTGATGCTGATGGGCCTGATTGCGACGCTGCTGCCGGCCTTCATCGGCCTGCACCGTGCGTCACTGAACCCTATTGCCGTATCCAGGAGCTCGCGTGCCAATCGTTGAAATGGAATCCCGTCAGGTCGTGATCATCGGCGCCGGCCCCTCCGGCGCCATTGCCGCCGCGTTGCTCAAGCGCAAGGGGCACGACGTGCTGGTGATCGAGCGCCAGCATTTCCCGCGGTTTTCCATCGGCGAAAGCCTGCTCAGCCATTGCCTGGATTTCGTCGAAGAAGCGGGCATGCTTGAAGCGGTGAACGCCGCCGGATTCCAGCGCAAGACCGGCGCGGCATTCGCCTGGGGCGAGCGCTACAGCGCGTTCGATTTCGGCGACACGTTCACCGGCGGCAAACCGACCACCTTCCAGGTACAACGCGCCGACTTCGACAAACTGCTGGCCGATCAAGCCGCGCTGCAAGGCGTGGAAATCCGTTATGGCGATGCCATCGTCAGCGTCGATTTCGACCGCCCGCGTCCGCGACTCGATGTGCGTCGCGAAGACGGCAGCGAGTACCGTGTCGAGGCCGGTTTCGTTCTCGATGCCAGCGGCTACGGCCGCGTTTTGTCACGCTTGCTGGACCTGGAAGCACCGTCGAATTTCCCGGTGCGCCAGGCCGTGTTCACCCACGTCGAAGATCACATCGATCATCCGGCCTTCGACCGCGAGAAAATCCTCGTCACCACCCATCCGCAACATCGCGACATCTGGTTCTGGACGATCCCGTTCAGCAACGGTCGCTGCTCGGTGGGCGTGGTCGCGGCAGCCGAACATTTCAATGGTCGCGACGCCGATCTCGATGCCTGCCTGCGCGGTTTCATTGCTGAAACGCCAAGCCTGGCGAAGGTGCTGAACAACGCCGTGTGGGACACGCCGGCGCGCACCCTCGGCGGCTATGCGGCCAACGTGAAAACCCTGCACGGCCCGGGCTTTGCTTTATTGGGCAACGCCGCCGAGTTTCTCGATCCGGTGTTCTCTTCCGGCGTGACCATCGCCATGCGCTCGGCGAGCATGGCCGCCGGCGTATTGCACCGGCAGTTGCAGGGCGAAACCGTGAACTGGCAAAGCGAGTTCGCCGAACCCTTGAAACGCGGCGTCGACACCTTCCGCGCCTACGTCGAGGGCTGGTATGCCGGTACTTTCCAGGACGTGATTTTCCATGAGCAGGCCTCCCCGGACATCCGTCGCATGATCTGCTCGATTCTCGCCGGTTACGCCTGGGACGAACGCAACCCGTTCGTCAGCGAAGCACGCCGCCGGCTGAAGACGATTTCCGAATTCTGTGCAAAGGACGCCCCATGAATTACTTGAGCGACAGCTACGTCGAGGAAACCCGTTTCGGCTTCTGGTTCCTGCGCAGCCACACCTGGCAGCACCATGTGTTGCGCGTGGCGATCAACGATTTGCGCGGACTGTTCAGCGAGTCGCTGCCGGCCAATCCGGTGCTGCTGGATGCAGGCTGCGGCCAGGGCAAATCCTTCGGCCACCTGCGCCAGACTTTCGCCCCACAGCGTTTGATCGGCGTCGATGCCGACCCGCACAGCCTGGAATTGAGCGCCGCAGAAGCCGCGCGTCAGGGTTTCGAGGTCGAACTGATTGGCAGCGACTGCGCGACACTGAATGTGCCGGATGCGAGCGTCGATCTGCTGTTCTGTCACCAGACCTTTCATCATCTGGTGGAACAGGAAAAGGCCCTGGCCGAGTTCCACCGGGTGCTCAAGCCGGGTGGTTATCTGCTGTTCGCCGAGTCCACCGAGGCTTACATTGATACGTGGGTCATCCGTTGGCTGTTCCGTCATCCGATGCATGTGCAGAAGAGTGCGGCGCAGTATCTGGAAATGATCCGCCAGCAGGGCTTCGAATTCGGCGAACGGAATGTTTCCTACCCGTACCTGTGGTGGAGCCGGGCGAAGGATTTCGGCCTGCTAGAACGTTTTGGCCTGCGCAAACCGAAGCCGTTTGGCCAGCGTGAAGAAACCCTGGTCAACGTCGTGGCGCGCAAACCGCTGGAAGAGGCTGTCTGATGCTGCGTGTTCTGCTGCTCGCCTGCGTCCTGCTGCTGACCGCTTGCGCCAGCAAGGCGCCGCTGCCTGTGGATAACCCGACGCTGCCCTTGCCGCTGCAACTGCACATCGAGCGCCAGCAAGCCGGACAGCGTCAGGACTGGTTGCTGGTGATCCAGCGCGAGGGTCCGGGAATCCGCTGGTCGATGATGGATCCGCTGGGCATTCCCCAGGCCCGTCAGCAACTGATCGACGGACGCTGGCAGGCCGACGGACTGCTGCCGCCGAATCCGGAAGCCCGAGAATTGTTCGCGGCGCTGCTATTCGCCCTGACGCCTGCCGGCGAGCTGTCACGCAATTACCCCACCGCGCAGCAACACGACGGGCAACGCTCCTTGCCGGCACGCTGGGACGTCCGATATTCACAACCGTCGAGCTTCGAATTGAATCTGCCCCAAGGCCCGCACTATCGCGTGTCTCCCCTAGGTGAATCGACGCCATGACCGCCTACCTCAATGCCCTCGGCGTGATCTGCGCCCTGGGCCGTGACAAGCAAGAAGTCGCCCACCACCTGTTCGCCGGTGATTGCTCGGGCATGCGCCACGAGGCTGGCTGGGTGCCGGAACGCGAGTTGCCGGTGGCCGCCGTACGCGGTGATCTGGCGCCCATTCCGCCGCAGATGGCGGCGCACAAGAGCCGCAACAATCAGTTGATGCTGGAAGCGGCGTTGCAGATTCGCGACGACATCGACGCTGCGATTCGGACCTATGGCGCGGACCGCATCGGCGTGGTGCTCGGCACCAGCACCTCGGGTATCGACGAGGCCAGCCAGGGTCTGGCGCATTACATTCGCAACCAGCAGTTCCCGGCCGATTACGACTACCGGCAGCAGGAACTCGGCGCCCCGGCGACCTTCCTCGCCGACTGGCTGCAACTGAGCGGCCCGACCTACGTGATTTCCACCGCGTGCACTTCCAGCGCCCGGGCCCTGATGAGCGCCAAGCGCCTGCTCGATCTGGGGCTGTGCGATGCGGTGCTTTGCGGGGGTGTCGACAGTCTGTGCAAACTGACGCTCAATGGTTTTTCGTCGCTGGAAGCTGTTTCCGGGGAGCGCTGCAACCCGTTTTCAGCCAACCGCAACGGCATCAACATCGGCGAGGCTGCGGTGCTGTTCGTCATGAGCAGACAGCGCGGCGACGGCCCGGCCATTGCCGTACTGGGCGCCGGTGCCAGTTCCGATGCTCATCACATTTCCGCACCTGAGCCGTCCGGCCGGGGCGCGTTGCAAGCGATGCAACAGGCGCTGGATCGCGCGCGGCTGCAAGCCACGCAAATCAGTTATCTGAACCTGCACGGCACCGCCACCCAACACAACGACGCCATGGAAAGCCTGGCCGTTTCCACCCTGTTCCCGCAGGGCGTGGCCTGTTCCTCGACCAAACCGATGACCGGTCACACTCTCGGCGCTGCCGGCGCACTGGAGGCCGCGTTCTGCTGGCTGAGCCTGAGTGCCGACAACCCCGAGCACGCCTTGCCGCCGCACGTCTGGGACGGTCAGGCCGATCCGGACCTGCCAGCGCTGAAGTGGGTGACCGCGAGCGAGCGCCTGGCGTCCATTGCACCCCGCTACCTGATGAGCAACTCGTTTGCCTTCGGTGGCAATAACGTCAGCCTGATTATCGGAGACGCCCCATGACTGACTGGCCGCTCGCCGAATTGCTGCCCCACGCTGGCGACATGATTCTGATCGACCGGATCCTCAGCTTCGACGAGGAGCAGATCCACACCACTCTCACGGTCAAGCCCGATGGCCTGTTCAACCTGCCCGACGGCAGCCTGCCGGCGTGGGTCGGCGTCGAGCTGATGGCGCAGAGCGTCGCTGCATTCGCTGGCTGCCATGCCCGGCAGAAAGGCAATGCGGTGGAGCTGGGCTTTCTGCTCGGCACCCGCAAATTCGAATGCAATGTCGAGGCGTTTCCCGTCGGTTGTGAACTGACCATCCACGGCATCCGCTCGCTGGAAGATGACAACGGCATGGGCGTGTTCGAATGCCACATCAATGCGCCCGGCATCGAAGCCAGCGCCCGGCTGAACGTGTTCCGCCCGCCGCACGCGGCGCAATATCTTGAACAATTGAAGGAGTCGAACGATGACTGAATTCGTACTGGTCACCGGCTCCAGCCGTGGCATCGGCCGCGCCATCGCCCTGCGCCTGGCCCAGGCTGGCCACGATATCGTCCTGCATTGCCGCAGTGGCGTGGCCGAAGCGCAAGCGGTGAAAGCCGAAGTCGAAGCGCTCGGGCGCAATGCGCGCATTCTGCAGTTCGACGTGGCTGACCGCGAAACCTGCAAAGCCATCCTCGAAGCCGACGTCGAAACTCACGGCGCCTATTACGGCGTGGTGCTGAACGCCGGCCTGACCCGCGACGGCGCGTTCCCTGCCTTGAGCGACGACGATTGGGACGTGGTATTGCGCACCAACCTCGACGGTTTCTACAACGTTCTGCACCCGGTGATGATGCCGATGATCCGTCGTCGCGCCGCCGGTCGCATCGTCTGCATTACCTCGGTCTCGGGGCTGATCGGCAACCGGGGCCAGGTCAACTACAGCGCTTCCAAGGCTGGCGTGATCGGTGCCGCTAAGGCATTGGCGATCGAACTGGCCAAGCGCAAAATTACAGTCAACTGTGTCGCGCCGGGCCTGATCGACACGGCCATGCTCGACGAAAACGTGCCGGTGGAAGAACTGATGAAAATGATCCCGGCACAACGCATGGGCACTCCTGAAGAGGTGGCCGGTGCGGTGAATTTCCTGATGTCGGCGGAAGCGTCGTACATCACCCGCCAAGTCCTGGCGGTCAACGGAGGCTTGTGCTGATGAAGCGCGTTGTCGTCACCGGCATGGCCGGCATCACCTCGCTGGGCAGCGACTGGGACACCATCGCCGGCAACTTTGCGGCCAACCGCAGCGGCATCCGCCGGATGGACGAGTGGGATCGTTTCAGCGAACTCAACACCCGACTGGCTGGGCCGATCGATGATTTTCTGGTGCCGGCGCACTGGACCCGTAAACAACTGCGCAGCATGGGCCGGGTCTCGCGGCTGGCCGTCGGCGCTGCGGAAAAAGCGCTGGCCGATGCCGGCCTGCTGGGCGATGAGTCGATCAAGGACGGGCGCATGGGCGTGGCCTGCGGTTCGTCCACCGGTAGCACCGACGAGATCAAGGCGTTCGGCAACATGCTGCTCAACTCGGTGGCCGAAGGCCTCAACGCCAACTCCTATGTGCGGATGATGCCGCACACCACAGCGGCGAACATCAGCATCTTCTTCGGCCTCACCGGTCGCCTGATCCCGACCTCCAGCGCCTGCACCAGCGGCAGCCAGGGCATCGGCTACGCCTACGAGGCGATCAAGTTCGGCCGCCTGCCGCTGATGCTCGCCGGCGGTGCGGAAGAGCTGTGCCCGACCGAAGCCATGGTGTTCGACGCGCTGTACGCCACCAGCCTGAAAAACGATGCGCCGCAAACCTCGCCACGCCCATACGACAAGGGCCGCGACGGCCTGGTGATCGGTGAAGGCGGCGGCATGCTGGTGCTCGAAGAACTGGAACACGCCCTCGCTCGCGGTGCGCACATTCATGCCGAAATCGTCGGCTTCGGCAGCAACGCCGATGGCCAGCACACCACCCGCCCGGAACAGGTCACCATGCGCCGTGCGATGGAGCTGGCACTGGAAGACGCCGGCCTCACGCCTGATGCCATCGGTTACGTGAACGGTCATGGCACGGCCACCGAACAGGGCGATATCGCCGAGACCCTGGCCACCAGCAGCCTGTTCGGCGAACACATGCCGATCAGCTCGCAGAAGAGTTTCCTCGGCCACACGCTGGGTGCCTGCGGTGCGCTGGAGTCATGGTTCAGCATCGAAATGCTCAATCGCGACCTGTACGTGCACACCCTCAACCTCGACGAAGTCGATCCGCACTGCGGCAAGCTCGACTACCTGCGCGGCGAATTCCGCCAGATGCACCACGACTACGTGATGAACAACAACTTCGCGTTCGGCGGGGTCAACACCTCGCTGATTTTCCGCCGCTGGACGCAACCGAATTAATCCGGGTCAAGGAGACCTCCATGCGCTTCAACCAACTCGCTGCCGCCCTGCTCATCTGTGCCTTGCCGGCCGTCAGCCAGGCCCGTGACACGGCGGTCTATCTGCCATTCGACAAAGCGGTCGCCGAAGCGACCCGCACCGGCAAGATCGACGGCAGCGTGAAGTTCTATCTGGCGGGCAACGCCCCGGCCGGCAAAGTCAGCGTCGTCAGCCCTGGCGCGGTGACCAACAAGAAGACCAACGCCTTCAACAAGTCCGACCAGGAAGCCTGCGAGTGGGTCGTGCAATCGGCGATCATCAGCCTGCACCAGGCGGCGAAAAACGCCGGCGCCAATGCCGTGACCAACATCGTCAGCTTCTACAAGAGCAACGAGCGCAAGGACGCGAAAAACTACGAATGCCACGCCGGCGCAATCATGGCCGGCGTTGCGTTGAAGGGTGATCTGGCGACGGTTCAGTAACCGCCGGAAACGACAAAGGGCGCCTTTCGGCGCCCTTTCAGTTCAGATCATGTGCTGGCGTGCAACTTCAGCCCCAGCGCTTTCATGACTTTGAGGATCGTTCCAAACTCGGGATTTACCTCGCCTGACAGTGCGCGATAAAGGCTTTCCCGTGACAGCCCTGCATCGCGCGCGACCTGGCTCATGCCACGCGCCCGAGCGATAGTGCCAAGTGCCTTGGCAATAAAAGCCGGGTCGTCCCCCGCCTCCTCCATACAGGCGTCCAGATAGTTGGCCATGTCCTCTTCTGTCTTGAGGTACTCGGCTGAGTCCCAACGAGTGAATTGTTCGGTCATGGGTTTTGCTCCTGCCAGGATTCCGCGATGAGCCTGGCTTGCTTGATGTCTCGAGATTGACTGCTCTTGTCTCCACCGCAAAGGAGGATGACCAGCTGACGACCTTGCTGCATGAAATAGACCCGATATCCCGGGCCATAGTCAATTCGGGCTTCGCTGATCCCTTCGCCAATGGCTTTGACATCACCGAAATTCCCATCAGCCATGCGATCAATTCGCACCTGAATACGCATCCTGGCGCGACTATCAGCCAGCTTCACAAGCCAGCTCGAGAATGTGGAGCTTCGAAGTATCTCAGTCATGGCCGCAAGTGTAGCCGCTAAGCTACACGCACTCTACATGGACTTCTCTCTGTCCGATATACGGCGTCTACACTCGCCATACCCGTAATTTGCTGCGCGTTACGTCAAGGAGATGACCATGCAAGCGAAAGCCCTGATCGCCGCCGCCCTCTTCAGCCTGCTTCCCGGCGCCAGCCACGCCACCAACCTGATGTACATGCCGTTCGAAACCGTGCTGTCGGATGCGATTCGGGCCGGGCGGCTGGATGGCAGTGTGAAGTTTTACCTGATCGGCAATGGACCTCAGGGGACTCAGCGGATGTTGCAGCGCGGTGTGGTCAGCGATCTGAAGACCAACGGCTTCAACAAGAGCGATCACGACTCCTGCGAGTGGGTGCTGCAATCGAACCTGATTGCGCTGCAGGCCCAGGCCAAACGTGTCGGGGCGAATGCAGTGACCAATATCGTCAGCTACTACGACCAGCATGTGCGCAAGGATCTGAACACATACGAATGTCGCGCCGGGGTGTTTGTGACGCGGGTGGCGTTGAAAGGGGATCTGGTGCGGCTGCCTTGATCAGCCGGCCTCGACCTTGCGTGTGAGCAATTCGACAAACGCCTTGGCCATCGGCGATTTCTGATCCTTGCGCTGCACCAGCCACACCGCGGTCACGGCCTCGGGATCCAGCAGCGGCCGATAGACCACGCCGTCGATGCGCATCCGCTGATACGAGGCCGGCATCACCGACACGCCCAGGCCTGCCGCCACAAGGCCGATGATGGTCATGGCTTCCCCCGCCTCCTGAGCGAAGTGCGGGCTGAAACCGGCGTCACGGGCCAGGCTGATCAACTGCGAATACAGACCGCTGCCGTAGCTGCGGGGGAAGAACACGAACGGCTCCAGCGCCAACGCCGACAGAAACAAGCCTTCCTCGCTGCCCTGGGCCAGCGGATGTTTGGAGCTGAGCACGGCCACCAAGGGCTCGCGCATCAGTTCGACCACGCTCAACGAATCAGGCAAACCCAACGGACGCATGATGCCGACCTCGATCGACTCGTCCACCAGTGCGTCGGCCACCATGGTGCTGCTCATCTCCCGCAGATTCAGGTGCACGGCCGGGAAACGCTGGCGGAAGGAAAAAATCGCCTGGGGAATGGTCGAGTTGAACGGTGCCGACGAGGTGAAGCCGATCTTCAGTTCCCCCAGTTCTCCAAGCTGCGCGCGGCGGGCCACATCCGCCGCTTTATCGACCTGGGCCAGCACCAGCCGCGCTTCCTCCAGAAACAGTCGCCCGGCTTCGCTGAGCTCGACCCGACGATTGGTACGCTCGAACAGCCGTGCGCCGACTTCCTGTTCCAGCGCCTGAATCTGCTGGCTCAGCGGTGGCTGGGAGATGCCCAGCACCTGTGCGGCGCGGCCGAAGTGCAGTTCTTCGGCAACGGCGATGAAGTAGCGCAGATGACGCAATTCCATGGACACCCCATTAGGTCGTGAAAGCTATCAAACAGGTCGAACAATATATTGGATAGAAACATTAGCCAGCTATATGATTTTTTCATTGCCTGCTTGTCCGCGCCCTCCGAGGTCTGATGTGAAAACCGCCGTCGCTCCACTGGCCCATGAAGTCCCGCCCGCTGCGGCAGACGATGTGCTGACCGAACTGCAAGAGATCTACATCGAGAAAGGCACGCCCGCGTTCATGCGCACAGTGCTGGCATTGTTCAGCGGCGGCTTCGCGACCTTCGCCCTGCTGTACTGCGTGCAGCCGATGATGCCGCTGCTGTCCCACGAATATTCGATCAACGCGGCGCAGAGCAGCCTGATCCTGTCAGTGGCCACCGGCATGCTGGCCTTTGGTCTGCTGATCACCGGCCCGATTTCCGACCGGGTCGGGCGCAAACCGGTGATGGTCGCCGCGCTGTTTGCTGCGGCCCTGTGCACCATCGCCAGTTCGATGATGCCGAGCTGGCATGGCGTACTGATCATGCGCGCTCTGATCGGGCTGTCGTTGAGCGGCCTGGCGGCTGTGGCGATGACGTACCTGAGCGAGGAAATCCATCCGCAGCACATCGGGCTGGCGATGGGCCTGTACATCGGCGGCAACGCGATTGGCGGGATGAGCGGGCGTCTGATCACTGGTGTGTTGATCGACTTCGTCAGCTGGCACACGGCGATGATGGTGATCGGCGGTCTGGCGCTGATTGCGGCGGCGGTGTTCTGGAAAATCCTGCCCGAATCACGCAACTTCCGCTCCCGTTCGCTGCATCCGCGCAGTCTGCTTGACGGCTTCACCATGCACTTTCGCGACGCCGGTCTGCCGCTGCTGTTTCTTGAGGCGTTCGTGCTGATGGGCGCGTTCGTCAC
The DNA here is from genome assembly GCF_046097675.1 of Pseudomonas sp. UV AK001. Lineage (NCBI taxonomy): Bacteria > Pseudomonadati > Pseudomonadota > Gammaproteobacteria > Pseudomonadales > Pseudomonadaceae > Pseudomonas > Pseudomonas sp. UV AK001. The sequence continues at coordinate 58,276 of NZ_JBJUVZ010000005.1, read as the reverse complement.
GTTGTTCAACTACATCGGCTACCGCCTGCTGGCCGAGCCGTATCACCTGGACCAGGTGTTTGTGGGGCTGTTGTCGGTGGTCTATCTATCGGGCATCTACAGCTCGGCGAAAATCGGTTCACTGGCCGACAAACTGGGCCGCCGCAAAGTCCTGTGGGCGACCATCGCCCTGATGTTCGCCGGCCTCGCCCTGACCATGTTTACACCGCTGCCACTGGTGATCGTCGGCATGTTGATCTTCACCTTCGGCTTCTTCGGCGCCCATTCGGTGGCCAGCAGCTGGATCGGCCGCCGGGCGCTCAAGGCCAAGGGCCAGGCCTCGTCGCTTTACCTGTTCAGTTACTACGCCGGGTCGAGCATCGCCGGGACGGCGGGCGGGGTGTTCTGGCACATGGCCGGATGGAACGGGATTGGCCTGTTCATTGGCGCGTTGCTGCTGGTGGCGCTGTTGGTGGCGTTGAAGCTTGCGAAGTTGCCGCCGCTGGGTGGCGTCAAAGCCTGATTCACGCCCACAAAAAAAACGCCCGGCATAAGCCGGGCGTTTTTGTTTTCCAACATTGGAGCTGGGCAAAGATCACTCGTGATACTGCGCCGACAACTCGTGCACCGCACGCAGGAACGCGCCGGCGTGTTCCGGATCGACTTCCGGCGTGATGCCGTGGCCGAGGTTGAAAACGTGACCGCTGCCCTTGCCGTAGCTGGCGAGGATGCGCCCGACTTCGGTGCGGATCGCTTCCGGCTTGGCGTACAGAACGGTCGGGTCCATGTTGCCTTGCAGCGCGACCTTGTCGCCGACGCGGGCGCGGGCGTTGCCGATGTCGCAGGTCCAGTCCAGGCCCAGTGCGTCGGCACCGGCGTCGGCGATGCTTTCCAGCCACAGACCGCCGTTCTTGGTGAACAGGATCACCGGCACCTTGCGACCGTCGTGCTCGCGGATCAGGCCGCTGACGATTTTTTTCATGTAGGCCAGGGAGAATTCCTGATACGCCGCCGCCGACAGGTTGCCGCCCCAGGTATCGAAGATCTGCACAGCTTGCGCGCCCGCCTGGATCTGGCCGTTGAGGTACGAAGTCACCGACTGCGCCAGCTTGTCCAGCAGCAGGTGCATGGCTTGCGGGTTGTCGTAGAGCATCGCCTTGGTCTTGCGGAAGTCTTTCGACGAGCCGCCTTCGACCATGTAGGTGGCGAGGGTCCACGGGCTGCCGGAGAAACCGATCAGCGGCACGCGGCCGTTGAGTTCGCGGCGGATGGTGCTGACCGCGTCCATCACGTAGCCGAGGTCTTTGTGCGGATCCGGGATCGGCAGGGCTTCGATGTCGGCCAGGGTGCTGACAACTTTCTTGAAGCGCGGACCTTCACCGGTCTCGAAGTACAGGCCCTGGCCCATGGCATCGGGAATGGTGAGGATGTCGGAGAACAGGATCGCCGCGTCCAGTTGTGGATAGCGGTCGAGGGGTTGCAACGTGACTTCGCAGGCGAATTCCGGATTCATGCACAGGCTCATGAAATCACCGGCCTGGGCGCGGCTGGCGCGGTATTCCGGCAGGTAGCGGCCGGCCTGGCGCATCATCCACACAGGGGTGACGTCTACGGGTTGCTTGAGCAGGGCGCGGAGGAAACGGTCGTTCTTCAGGGCAGTCATGTCGGCATCCGGAAAAAAAGTGCGGGCATTTTCTCAGAGCGCGACGCAAAAGGCACGGATGCAGGTCAGCCTTTTGTCTATCGGGTCAATTTGTCGCAATGATTTCGCGGATTCCAGCAACACCCTGAAAACAATGTGGGAGCTGGCAAGCCAGCTCCCACAGGTATTGCGGTGCAGTTTCGAACCGGGTTTAGACGCCCAGGTAATCCAGGATCCCTTCCGCCGCATTACGGCCTTCGAAGATCGCCGTCACCACCAGGTCGGAACCTCGCACCATGTCGCCACCGGCGAAGATTTTCGGGTTGCTGGTCTGGTGCTTGTACTGACCTTGCTCAGGCGCAACAACGCGGCCCTGGCTGTCGGTCTGGATCTCGAACTGCTCGAACCACGGCGCCGGGCTCGGGCGGAAACCGAACGCGATGACCACGGCGTCGGCCGGGATGATCTCTTCGGAACCCGGGATCGGCTCGGGGCTGCGACGGCCACGGGCGTCCGGCTCGCCGAGACGGGTCTCGACCACTTTCACGCCTTCGACCTTGTCTTCGCCGACGATGGCGATCGGCTGGCGGTTGTAGAGGAATTTCACGCCTTCTTCCTTGGCGTTCTTCACCTCTTTGCGCGAGCCCGGCATGTTCGCTTCGTCACGACGATAGGCGCAGGTCACCGACTTGGCGCCCTGGCGGATCGATGTGCGGTTGCAGTCCATCGCCGTGTCGCCGCCGCCCAGCACCACAACCTTCTTGCCCTTCATGTCGACGAAATCTTCCGGCGACTTTTCAAAGCCCAGGTTGCGGTTGACGTTGGCGATCAGGAAGTCCAGCGCGTCATACACGCCTGGCAGATCCTCACCGGCAAAACCGCCCTTCATGTAGGTGTAGGTGCCCATGCCCATGAACACGGCATCGTATTCGGCGAGCAATTGCTCCATGGTCACGTCCTTGCCGACCTCGGTGTTGAGGCGGAATTCGATGCCCATGCCGGTGAAGACTTCGCGGCGATTGCTCAGCACGGTCTTCTCAAGCTTGAACTCAGGGATGCCGAAGGTCAGCAGACCGCCGATTTCCGGGTTCTTGTCGAACACCACCGGGGTCACGCCACCGCGCACCAGCACGTCGGCACAACCGAGGCCCGCCGGGCCTGCACCGATGATCGCGACACGCTTGCCGGTCGGTTTGACCTTGGACATGTCCGGACGCCAGCCCATGGCGAACGCGGTGTCGGTGATGTACTTCTCGACCGAACCGATGGTCACCGCGCCGAAGCCGTCGTTAAGGGTGCACGCACCCTCGCACAGACGATCCTGCGGGCACACCCGGCCGCAGACTTCCGGCAGGGTGTTGGTCTGGTGCGACAGCTCGGCGGCCTGGAGGATGTTGCCCTCGGCCACCAGTTTCAGCCAGTTCGGAATGAAGTTGTGCACCGGGCACTTCCATTCGCAATACGGGTTGCCGCAACCCAGGCAGCGGTGGGCCTGGTCGGCCGACTGCTGGGGTTTGAACGGTTCGTAGATTTCCACGAACTCTTTCTTGCGTTGACGCAACAGTTTCTTCTTCGGATCCTTGCGCCCGACATCGATGAACTGGAAGTCGTTATTCAGACGTTCAGCCATTGTTAAAACCTCATCAAACTCTTCAGGCGCATATCACTGCGGGTTGGCACGGGTGCTGGAAAGCAACGACTTCAAGTTGGCAGCCTTCGGCTTGACCAGCCAGAAACGACGCAGGTAGTCATCGAGGTTCTCGGCGAGCTCACGACCCCACTCGCTGTCGGTTTCCGCGACGTACTCGTTCAGCACGTTCTGCAGGTGGCTGCGATAGGCTTCCATCGCCTCGCCGCTGATCCGCTGGATTTCCACCAGTTCGTGGTTGACCCGGTCAACGAAGGTGTTGTCCTGGTCGAGCACGTAGGCGAAACCGCCGGTCATGCCAGAGCCGAAGTTGTAACCGGTCTTGCCCAGGACGCAGACAAAACCACCGGTCATGTACTCGCAGCAGTGATCGCCAGTGCCTTCCACGACGGTGTGGGCACCGGAGTTACGCACGGCGAAACGCTCGCCCGCGGTGCCGGCGGCGAACAGCTTGCCGCCAGTGGCGCCGTACAGGCAGGTGTTGCCGATGATGGCGCTGTTCTGAGTCTGATAAACGCTGCCCTTCGGCGGCACGATGACCAGTTTGCCGCCGGTCATGCCTTTGCCGACGTAGTCGTTGGCATCGCCTTCCAGGTACAGGTTCAAGCCGCCGGCGTTCCACACGCCGAAGCTCTGGCCCGCAGTGCCCTTGAAGCGGAAGGTGATCGGCGCCTTGGCCATGCCCTGGTTGCCATGCTTGCGCGCGATTTCGCCGGAGATCCGCGCGCCGATCGAACGGTCGCAGTTGCAGATGTCCAGATCGAACTCGGCGCCGCTGAGGTCGTTGATCGCCGACGTCGCCATCTCGACCATTTTCTCGGCCAGCAGGCCCTGGTCGAACGGCGGGTTGCGCTCGACGCCGCAGAACTGCGGTTTGTCCGCCGGGATGTGATCGCTGCCCAGCAGCGGAGTCAGATCCAGGTGATGTTGCTTGGCAGTCTGGCCTTCGAGGACTTCCAGCAGATCAGTGCGGCCGATCAGCTCTTCGAGGGAGCGCACGCCGAGCTTGGCCAGCCACTCACGGGTTTCTTCGGCGACATAGGTGAAGAAGTTCACCACCATGTCGACGGTACCGATGTAGTGATCCTTGCGCAGCTTCTCGTTCTGGGTCGCAACGCCGGTGGCGCAGTTGTTCAGGTGGCAGATACGCAGGTATTTGCAGCCCAGCGCGATCATCGGCGCAGTACCGAAGCCGAAGCTTTCGGCGCCGAGGATCGCTGCCTTGATCACGTCGAGGCCGGTTTTCAGGCCGCCGTCGGTCTGCACCCGGACCTTGCCGCGCAGGTCGTTGCCGCGCAGGGTCTGGTGGGTTTCGGCCAGGCCGAGTTCCCACGGTGCGCCGGCGTACTTGATCGAGGTCAGCGGCGAAGCACCGGTGCCGCCGTCGTAGCCGGAGATGGTGATCAAGTCCGCATAGGCCTTGGCCACACCGGCAGCGATGGTGCCGACGCCCGCTTCAGCCACGAGTTTCACCGAAACCAGCGCCTTCGGGTTGACCTGTTTCAGGTCGAAGATCAGCTGCGACAAGTCTTCGATGGAATAGATGTCGTGGTGCGGCGGCGGCGAAATCAGGGTCACGCCCGGTACTGCGTAACGCAGCTTGGCGATCAGCCCGTTCACCTTGCCGCCCGGCAGTTGCCCGCCCTCGCCCGGCTTCGCGCCTTGGGCGACCTTGATCTGCAGCACTTCAGCGTTGACCAGGTATTCCGGGGTCACACCGAAACGGCCGGTCGCAACCTGCTTGATTTTCGAGCTCTTGATGGTGCCGTAGCGCGCCGGGTCTTCACCGCCTTCGCCGGAGTTGGAACGCGCACCGAGGCGGTTCATGGCTTCGGCCAGGGCTTCGTGAGCTTCCGGCGACAGGGCGCCCAGCGAGATACCGGCGGAGTCGAAGCGCTTGAGCACCGATTCCAGCGGCTCGACTTCGCTGATGTCCAGCGGCGTGTCGAGGGTCTTGACCTTGAACAGGTCGCGAATCATCGACACCGGACGGTTGTCCACCAGCGAGGTGTATTCCTTGAACTTGGCGTAGTCGCCCTGCTGCACGGCGGCTTGCAGGGTGTTGACCACGTCCGGGTTGTACGCGTGGTATTCGCCACCGTGGACGAACTTCAGCAGACCGCCCTGCTGGATCGGCTTGCGCGGACTCCAGGCTTCGGTGGCCAGTGCTTTCTGCTCGGCTTCGATGTCGACGAAACGTGCGCCCTTGATGCGGCTCGGCACGCCACGGAAGCTCAGATTGCAGACTTCTTCGGACAGACCGATGGCTTCGAACAGCTGCGCGCCGCGATAGGAGGCGATGGTCGAGATGCCCATCTTCGACAGGATCTTCAGCAGGCCTTTGGTGATGCCTTTGCGGTAGTTCTTGAACACCTCGTAGAGGTCGCCCAGCACTTCACCGGTACGGATCAGGTCGCCCAGCACTTCGTAGGCCAGGAACGGATAGACCGCCGAGGCGCCGAAACCGATCAGCACCGCGAAGTGATGCGGATCGCGTGCGGTGGCGGTTTCCACCAGGATGTTGGAGTCGCAGCGCAGGCCTTTTTCGGTCAGGCGGTGGTGCACCGCACCGGTGGCCATCGAGGCGTGGATCGGCAGTTTGCCCGGCGCGATATGGCGGTCGCTCAGGACGATCTGGGTACGACCGGCACGCACGGCTTCTTCAGCCTGATCGGCGACGTTGCGGATCGCCGCTTCGAGGCCGACGCTTTCATCGTAGTTGAGGTCGATGATCTGCCGCTCGAAACCCGGGCGGTCGAGGTTCATCAGCGAACGCCACTTGGCCGGGGAAATGACCGGCGAGCTGAGGATCACGCGCGAAGCGTGTTCCGGCGATTCCTGGAAGATGTTGCGCTCGGCGCCGAGGCAGATTTCCAGCGACATCACGATCGCTTCACGCAGCGGGTCGATCGGCGGGTTGGTCACCTGGGCGAACTGCTGGCGGAAATAGTCGTACGGCGTGCGCACGCGCTGGGACAGCACGGCCATCGGCGTGTCGTCGCCCATCGAACCGACGGCTTCGTAGCCTTGCTCGCCGAGCGGACGCAGTACCTGATCACGCTCTTCGAACGTGACCTGATACATCTTCATGTATTGCTTGAGCTGATCGACATCGTAGAAAGCCGAACCGTGATCGTTGTCTTCCATGGTCGCCTGGATGCGCAGGGCATTCTTGCGCAGCCATTGCTTGTACGGATGACGGGATTTCAGACGGTTGTCGATCGCGTCGGTGTCGAGGATCTGACCGGTTTCGGTGTCCACGGCGAGGATCTGGCCAGGACCGACACGGCCCTTGGCGATCACGTCTTGCGGCTGGTAGTTCCAGACGCCGATTTCCGAGGCGACGGTGATGAAACCGTTGGTGGTGGTGACCCAGCGCGCCGGACGCAGACCGTTACGGTCGAGCAGGCACACCGCGTAGCGACCATCGGTCATTACCACGCCGGCCGGGCCGTCCCACGGTTCCATGTGCATCGAGTTGTACTCGTAGAACGCACGCAGATCCGGGTCCATGGTTTCTACGTTCTGCCACGCTGGCGGAATGATCATCCGCACGCCACGGAACAGGTCGATGCCACCGGTGACCATCAGCTCCAGCATGTTGTCCATGCTCGAAGAGTCGGAACCGACACGGTTCACCAACGGGCCGAGCTCTTCCAGATCCATCAGATCGTTGGTGAACTTGGTGCGACGGGCCTGGGCCCAGTTGCGGTTGCCGGTGATGGTGTTGATCTCGCCATTGTGGGCGAGGAAGCGGAATGGCTGGGCCAGCGGCCATTTCGGCAGGGTGTTGGTGGAGAAGCGCTGGTGGAACACGCAGATCGCGGTTTGCAGGCGCTGGTCACCCAGGTCCGGATAGAACGCGGCCAGGTCGGCCGGCATCATCAGGCCTTTATAGATGATGGTCTTGTGGGAAAAGCTGCAGATGTAGTGGTCGGTGTCGGCGGCGTTGGCCACCGACGAACGACGACGGGCGCTGAACAGCTTGACCGCCATGTCCTGATCGCTCAGGCCTTCGCCGCCGATGTACACCTGCTCGATCTGCGGCAGGCGCTCAAGGGCGAGGCGGCCGAGGACGCTGGTGTCGATGGGCACTTTGCGCCAGCCGATCAGTTGCAGGCCTTCGGCCAGGATCTCGCGGTTCATGTTCTCGCGAGCGGATTCGGCCTTGGCCGGATCCTGGTTGAAGAAGACCATGCCCACGGCATATTGCTTGGGCAACTCGACGCTGAAGGTTTCCTGGGCAATCGCGCGCAGGAAGGCGTCGGGTTTTTGAATCAGCAGACCGCAACCGTCACCGGTCTTGCCGTCGGCATTAATCCCACCGCGGTGGGTCATGCAGGTCAGGGCCTCGATGGCCGTTTGCAATAGGGTATGACTGGGTTCGCCCTGCATATGGGCTATCAGGCCGAAACCGCAGTTATCCTTGAATTCATCTGGTTGGTACAGACCTGCTTTCATAGACACTTTCTCACCAGGCTGCCTCTTTTCGAGGCAAATTTCTTTTCAATTCAACCACTTGCATCTCGCGCCGAACGTACGCCGGCTTTGCGGGGGCAAAAGGGTGGTCATTGTACACAGCGACACAGACGCTCACAAATTTGACGACGAAATGTCGCAAATCTATGTCGCATTTGTGAAAGGTTTAAAGCGATCTGCTGTGCTAGTCAAAACTTTTTTAATTCTGACCGCAACGACTCAAAGACTACTGTGACGCAGACACCACAAGGCACGCGGTCTGTAGAGACGGCGCGCACTTGTAGAGATTTTGAGGTGCTTGGAGAGGCGGCCTGGGTAAGGCCGCCGAATCTTCAGCGAGTTGTTGCCAGTTCCTGTTGGACGCTGGCGACAGTGCGAGGCCAAGGTTTACCAGCCTGAACCTTCGCTGGCAAGGCCTTGATGGCAGAAACGGCTGCATCACGATTGGCAAAGCTGCCATAGGTGATCACGTAGAGCGGCTTGCCGTTGAGGACTTTCTTGAAATAGCGGTACTCGCCGCCCTGCTCCTTGACGAAGCTTTGCGCAGCGGCTTCGGAGCTGGTGCCGAGGATCTGCACCACGTAGTTGCCCGGGGCTTGACCGGCGTACCAGCTGCCACCGGCGGCCTTGGCGACGGTGACCGGTTTCTCGGCGGCTTTATCGGCCGGTTTGGCCGCAGCGACAGGCTTGGCAGGCGCCGGGGCTGGCTTGGCGACTGGCGCAGCCGGAGCAGGCTTGGCCGTGGCTACCTGGGTCGGTGCCGGCGTCGGCTTGGCCGCAGGAACCGGAACCGGCGTCGGCGCAGGACCGGCAGGTACACCGACCGGTGGCGCAGAAGTGGTTACGGTTGGCGGCGTGTTGCTGGAGCCTTCCAGCGGTACGCCGTCGTCACCTTCGGTGATCCCGCCGGCCGCTTCGGCCAATGGCTTGCGCATGACCGGTTGCGAATTGCCGACCAGCGGCAACGGCATCGGCTGGGTGTTACCGGCGAACTCCACGTTCGGCGCACCACCCTGGCCCAATGGCAGCTGAGCCTGTTCATTGGCCGGCGCGCCGGTGGTCGGCGCCTTGTTGCGACCGGGCATCAGCCAGGCGGCAGCGACCGCCACCACGACGACGGCGGAAATCGCCAATACGTGTTTCTTCGGCATGTTGAACCCCATACTTGGACGCTTCACCGCAGAGCGGCTGGCAATCATGACTTCGATCAGTGCATCGCGAGCGACCTGGTTGATGTTGCCGGGCCAACCCTCGGAGCTTTCGTGAATATCAGAGATCTGATCCGCGGTGAAAAGTTCGACACCACGGCCGGCGCCTTCGAGCCGCTGGTCGAGATATTCGCGGGTTTCTTCTTCGGTGTACGGCTGCAATTCGATGACGTGGAAGCGCTCTTCTTCGAGGTGCAGGGCCTCGAGCTGAGCGATCAGCGACGACTCACCGAACAGGAACACATGCGGACGGCCTTCCGGCGCACCCGCACCCAAAGCCATCAGGGCTTCGAGGGCGGACTCGTCGAGCTGCTCGGCGTCATCCACCAGCAGGTAGACCTCCTGGCCGGTCAGCGCCAGTTGCACCACCTGATCGAGGATCGCCCCGACTTCGGCCTGGGCCACATTCAGCGCCTGGGCGACCTGACGCAGCACACCGGCTGCATCGCCGGCGCCACGGGCCGAGACGACGACACTCTGAACCGACTGCTTGTTGGTGCTCGCCACCAGCGCCTGGCGCAGCAACGTCTTGCCGCTGCCCTGAGGGCCGGTGACCACCAGCAGCAACTGGCTGTAACGCGCCAGGTGGTGCAGTTGACCCAGCACCGGTTTGCGCTGGGCCGGGAAGAATTTGAAGCCCGGGACCCGTGGAGCGAAAGGGTCATGACTTAACTGGAAATGGCCGAGGAACGCCTCGTCGGCATGCAAACTAGTCATCGGAATCTTATTAACCTTTAAGCTGAGCCAGAGCGCGGTAATCCGCTCCCAGCGTGGCCTGTAGAACCTCTTTCGGATAATCGTCGGTCACTACCGCTTCGCCCATCCGGCGCAGCAGCACCAGGCGCAGACGACCGTCGATCACTTTTTTGTCAATTGCCATATGTTCGAGAAAATCGGCTTCGGTCATTTCTTCCGGCGGAACCACCGGCAGACCGGCACGCTGGAACAGACGAATGCCGCGATCACGCTCCTGCTCGCTGATCCAGCCGAGGCGCGCGGACATTTCCATCGCCATTACCGTGCCAGCAGCGACCGCTTCACCGTGCAACCAGACACCATAGCCCATGTGGGTTTCGATGGCGTGGCCGAAGGTGTGGCCGAGGTTGAGCGTGGCGCGCACACCGGTTTCTTTCTCATCGGCGCCGACCACCGCCGCCTTGGCCGCGCAGGAGCGCTCGATGGCATAGGTCAGGGCTTTCTGGTCCAGCGCACGCAGGGCATCGACGTTGTCTTCGAGCCAGGTCAGGAACGGCTCGTCGCAGATCAGGCCGTACTTGATGACTTCCGCCAGGCCTGCCGACAGCTCGCGCGCTGGCAGGGTTTTCAGGGACGCCGTATCGATCAGCACCACGTTCGGCTGATAGAAGGCGCCGACCATGTTCTTGCCCAACGGATGGTTGATCCCGGTCTTGCCGCCCACCGACGAATCGACCTGGGACAGCAGCGTGGTAGGAATCTGGATGAAATCGACCCCGCGCTGATAGCAGGCAGCTGCAAAACCGGCCATGTCGCCGATCACACCGCCACCGAGGGCGATCACCGTGGTGCGACGGTCATGACGGGCGGTCAGCAGGCCGTCGAAGATCAGTTGCAGAGTTTCCCAGTTCTTGAAGGCTTCGCCGTCCGGAAGCACCACGGAAACCACCGAGAACTGCGACAGACTACGGGTCAGACGCTCGAGATAGAGCGGCGCAACCGTCTCGTTGGAGATGATTGCCACTTGCCGCCCATGGATGTGCGGAGCCAGCAATTCAGGCTGATCCAACAGTCCTTCGCCAATATGAATCGGGTAGCTGCGCTCGCCTAGATCGACCTTGAGTGTCTGCATGTGTCCCCACAGTGAAGATGGAAGCAGGCGTCCTGCCTTGAATTATCGGATGTCCCCGGTCTTGAAAGGTGTGACGCCGCTTGCGTGCGATCCGCCACAACCCTCGACAGGACGCCGAGGATAGCGCATTTCGGGCGGCGCTTTAACGGGGTGGAAGTTGCGCCAGACGGTCAAGAATGTCGAGTACCACCATGCGTGGCGGCCGCTCGTCGGTTTCCACCACCAGATCGGCGATTTCCCGATAAAGCGGATCGCGGATCGCCAGCAGGTCGCGCAGGGTTTTCTCGGGATTGGCTGTGCGCAGCAGCGGGCGATTGCGGTCGCGGGAGGTGCGGCCGACCTGCTGTTCGACAGAGGCGTGCAGATACACCACCCGCCCGCCCTCGTGCAGGGCCTTGCGGTTGGCATCGCGCATCACCGCGCCGCCGCCCGTCGCCAGCACCACGCCGTCGAATGCGCACAGCTCGGCGATCATCGCCTGCTCACGATCACGAAAACCGGGCTCGCCTTCCTTGTCGAAGATCCACGGGATATTGGCGCCCGTACGCAGTTCAATTTCCTTGTCGGAATCCTTGAACGGCAGGCGCAGCTCTTTGGCCAGTAATCGGCCGATGGTGCTTTTTCCAGCCCCCATCGGTCCTACAAGAATCAAATTTCGCACAGAATCAACGACTCACAGCAATCGCCTGGTTATTCATGATACGCGGAGTGAGGAATACCAGCAGCTCGGATTTTTTCTCCGAAACCACATCACGCCGGAAAAGGCGGCCAAGATACGGCACATCGCCAAGAAATGGCACCTTATCTACGACCTTGCTTTGAGTATTTGAGAAAACCCCGCCAATCACGATGGTCTCGCCGTCGTTCACCAGCACTTTGGCGTTGACCTCGTTTTTCTTGATCGGCGGTACATCCTGCACTTTGTTCAGGTAATCCGGCTCGTCCTTGGTGACCTTCACCTCCATGATGATGCGGTTGTCCGGGGTGATCTGCGGCGTGACCTCCAGCGACAGCGAGGCCTCCTTGAACGACACCGATGTAGCGCCGCTGGAACTGGCTTCCTGATACGGAATCTCGGTGCCTTTGAGGATTTTCGCAGTCTCTTTGTCAGAGGTTACGACCTTGGGCTGCGAGACGATTTCCCCGTTGCCGGTCTTCTCCATCGCGGTCAGCTCTAGGTCGAGCAGGACGTTGTCGGTGATGAACGCGATGCCGATCCCGGACGTATTGTTGACCGTGCCCATGTCGACGAACGGCGAGTTGGTGCTGGTGCTGCCCGGCGTGCCGATGGTGGTCGACGAGCCATTGCTGACCCCCGAAGTATTCCAGTTGCCCTTGTTCTGGATCGACCCGCCCCAGCGCACACCCAGGCTCTTGTCGTAATCGACGTTGGCCTCGACGATCCGCGCTTCGATCATCACCTGGCGCACCGGAATATCCAGTTGCGCCACGATGCGCCGCAGTTCGTCGAGGCGATCCTGGGTCTGGTAGGCAATGATGTTGTTGGTGCGTTCGTCGACAGTGATCGAACCCCGCTCATCGACCTTGGCCTCGGCACTGGTGACCGACTGGAACAGCTTGGCGATGTCCGCAGCCTTGGCGTAGTTCACTTGCAGCAGTTCACGACGCAGCGGCGCCAGTTCGGCGATCTGCTTCTGCGACTCCAGTTCCTGCCGTTCGCGGGCGGCGATTTCATCCGCCGGCGCCACCAGCAACACGTTACCGACCTTGCGCTTGTCCAGGCCTTTGGTCTTGAGCACCAGATCCAGCGCCTGATCCCACGGCACGTTTTGCAGGCGCAAGGTGATCCCGCCCTGCACCGTATCGCTGGCCACCAGATTGAGATTGGTGAAGTCCGCGATCAGTTGCAGTACCGAACGCACGTCGATGTCCTGGAAATTCAACGACAGCTTTTCACCGCTGTAGCTGTTGCGGTCGGCGTTGCGCTTTTGCAGGTCGTCGATGGTCAGCGGACGGATACTCACCGTCAGCTTGTTGTCGGTCTGGTAGGTGGAATAGTCGAACGTGCCGCCGGGTTCGACGGTGATGGTCGCCCGATCGCCGCTGACGCCAGCATTGACGAACTGCACCGGGGTGGCGAAGTCCTTGACGTCAAGGCGAACCCGCAGCGGTTCGGGCAACTGAGTGCGGGCGAAATTGAGGATGATCTTGCCGTCGTGCTCCTGAATGTCCGGCGCGATGGTCGGGTCGGACAGGTCGATGACCACATTGCCCTCACCCGCCGTGCCACGCTGGAAGTCAACGCCACGGATGGCTCTGGCGACGGGTGCGTAAGTCCGCGCCGGCGCTGCCACCGGCGTGGCACGCGGTGTCTTCGCAACAGGGCGCGGCGCACTGGCCTTGGTGCCCTGCCCGACCACCACGAACAGCGTGTTGCCCTCGACCCGGGCGTCATACGGCGCCAGTTGCGTCAGGTTGATGATCAACCGGGTACGGTCATTGGCCTCGACTACCGTGGCAGAGCGCGCATTGCCGCTACCGAGGTCGCGGGTCTTGGTCGCGAGCTGGCTGGCCACTCCCGGCAGGTCGAGCGCGATCCGCGCCGGCGAATCGGTGGTGTAACCCTTGGGCTGCGGCGGCGGGCCGTCGAACGACAGCTTCAGCTCGACGCGATCACCCGGCAGCGCGGCAACGTCCAGCGTCTTCAGGTTGGCCGCGTGAACCATCGGTGAAAGCAGCGCTATCCATAGCGAAAAACCGAGGGTGGAGAAAATCCTGTTCATTGTTCGACTTCCACTATGAGTGCTCTTTCAAAGGAATGGTGCGCGGCCGCTCCAGCCAGGCGCCTTCGCCATCGGGAACGATTTCGACCACATCGACCTGGGAGGCGCTGATCGCGACGATGCGTCCGTCGTTGCGCCCCAGGTAATCGCCGACCTTCAGCCGGTGCACCCCGCCCGCCCCGCGCAGCAGCGCAAAGGAACCGGAGGCATTGGAAATCGTGCCGACCATCTCGAACTGCTCGATGTTGAAACCTTCGAGGTATTGCTTGACCCGGTTCGGGTCCGGTTTGACGTTGCGCGAGCCGTGTTGCTGCCCGGCCAGATCGACCCGTACCTGACGCGAGAACGGGCTGCGCAGGTTCGCGGCGCTGTAGGTGAACGTCGGGTAGGAGCGAAAGGTCGGCGTCGGCTCGATCTTGCCCGGCGGCCGCAGACGCACTTCATTCATGTAGGCGTCGAGATCGCCGAAGTCGTTGCCACCGCAACCGCTCAGCCCCAGCATCAATGCCGACAACAGAAGAAAACGGATCGGGCTCATTTTTGCAGCCCCTTGTCGTTGTAGCGGTACGTCTTGGCGAGGATGCTCATGCGCAACTTGGTCCCGCCTTCCGGGTTGGCCGGCGCCAGCTCGAAGTCGTGCAGCGTGACGATCCGCGGCAGTCCGGCCACGCCGCTGACGAAGGTGGCGAGGTCGTGATAACCGCCCGTGACGGTGATCTGGATCGGCAATTCGATGTAGAACTGCTGCGTCACCTCCGGCAACAGCTTGATCTCTTCGAACTCAAGACCGCTGCCCAGACCGGTGCGCGTGATGTCCTCCAGCAATCCCGGCACTTCGGTATCACTGGGCAATTGCCGCAACAGCACGCCGAAGGAGTTTTCCATCTCCTTCATCTGCTGGGTGTACAGCTCCAGATTGGCCGCCATGTGCGCCTTGCTGGAGAACTGCTCCTTGAGCGTGGCTTCTTCCGTGCGTTTGGTTTCGAGCTCGCTTTCCATGTCACTGACGAAAAAGTTGTAGCCCAGGGCCAGCACCAGAATCATCAGCAACGCCCCGGCCAGGCTTTTTACGGCCGGTGGCCAGGAGCCGATGTTGCTCGTATCCAGGTCGTTGAAGTCAATATTGCGCAGACTGGCCAGCCATTCGGACGGTTTCATTGGTCGTCCTCCAGGCTTTTCGGCCGGGTCTGATGGACGGTCAACTGAAACACGTTGGCCTGATCCAGCTGCCCCGCCGTGGTTGCCTTGACCTCGTTCAACGTCGGCGCATCGAACCAGTCGGACGCCTCCAGATTGCGCATCAGGTCGGAGACCCGGTTGTTCGATTCCGCCGCACCGCTGATCGACAGGGTCTTGCCGACCATCTTCACGCTGGTGAAATAGACGCCGTCGGGCAGGGTCCGTGCGAGTTGATCGAAGATCCGCCCGCTGACCTGCCGGTTGCCTTGCAGGTCCTGGATGATGCGCATGCGCTCCACCAGTTGCTGGCGGCGCGCCTTGAGTTCGCTGATCTGCTTGATCCGCTCATCGACCACGGCAATCTGCTTGCCGATGTAATCGTTGCGCGCCTGCTGATGCTCGATGGCCGTGCTGAATATCTGAGCGGCAATGAATACCGCACCGACCGAACCGACCACCACGCCGGTCAGGGTCAGCAGAAAGCGTTTGCGCCGCTCTTCGCGGCGCTCCTCGCGCCAGGGGAGAAGGTTGATCCGCGCCATCAGTCGAAACTCCTGAGCGCGAGCCCGCAGGCAATCATCAGGGCCGGCGCATCACTGGCCAGGGCCCCGGCGTTGACCTTGCTGCTCAAGGCCATGTCGGAAAACGGATTGGCGACCTGGGTCGGTGTGCCCAGTCGCTCTTCGATCAGCCGGTCCAGCCCCGGCACTGACGCCGTGCCGCCGGCCAGCAGAATGTGATCGACCGCGTTGTACTGGCCGGAAGCAAAGAAGAACTGCAGGGAACGCGACACCTGTTGCACCAGCGCTTCGCGAAACGGCTGCAGGACCTCGCCGACATAATCGTCCGGCAGACCGCCCTGCTTCTTGGCCAGCCCGGCCTGCTCGAGGGTCAGACCATAGCGGCGCTGGATTTCCTCGGTCAGCTGGCGCCCGCCGAACAGTTGCTCGCGGGTGTAGATGATCCGCCCGTTGTGCAGGACGCTGAGGGTGGTCATGGTCGCGCCGATATCGACCACTGCAACGGTCAGGCGCTCCTGGGAGGCAGCCAGTTGCGTGGCCAGCAGGCCGAACGAGCGCTCCAGCGCATACGCCTCGACATCCACCACCCGCGCCGTCAGGCCGGCAAGGGCCAGCGCCGCCTCACGGACTTCGACGTTCTCCTTGCGACAGGCGGCCAGCAGCACGTTGACCCGCTCGGGGTTGCGCGGCGAAACGCCCTGGACTTCGAAGTCGATGGCGACCTCGTCCAGCGGGTAGGGAATGTACTGGTCGGCTTCGATCTTGAGCTGGTTTTCCAGCTCGTCGTCGGACAGCCCGGCGTCCATTTCAATGACCTTGGTGATCACCGCCGAGCCGGCCACCGCCACCGCCACGCTCTTGAGCCCGGTGCGCGCCTTGGCCAGCACCCGGGACAGGGCATGCCCGACGCCTTCAAGCTCGGCGATGTTCTTCTCGACCACGGCATTGGCCGGCAACGGCTCCACCGCGTATGCCTCGACCCGGTAGCGCTCGCCCTGACGGCTCAGCTCCAGCAGCTTCACCGAAGTGGAGCTGATATCGATCCCCAGCAACGTATTGGTCTTTTTATTGAAGAGTCCTAGCACTACCAATTCCCTATGACTTTCCGTGAGTTACGGACTCTGTAATGCGCATTGCGTTCCCTCGCCCCGTCTTGACAGAAGCGCAAATGACGCCCCCAGCGGAAAAGTGCTTATAATGCCCAGCGATTTTTTCCGCTTTTTACTGCCGGCGCGGGCCGTTCTGTGTGTTCCCGGAACCCTGTCGCCCAATTCATTCTTTGCCCTGGATGTCCAAAAGCCTTGATTCGTCTGCTGAAATTCTTCGGTTGGTCCATCGTCGCCGTTTTCTGCGGACTGCTTTTAGTTCTCAGCGGCGCGTTTCTTTACCTTAGTCCGGGTTTGCCATCTGTGGAGGCGCTGAGAAGCATTCAGTTGCAGATTCCGCTCCGGGTGTACAGCAGCGACAACAAGTTGATCGCAGAGTTTGGCGAAATGCGCCGTACTCCGATCCGTTTCGCCGACATTCCCCCCAATTTCATCAATGCGTTACTAAGTGCTGAAGACGACAACTTCGCCAACCACTATGGCGTCGATCCGAGCAGCCTGATGCGTGCCGCGACCCAGCTGGTCAAGAGCGGGCACATCCAGTCCGGCGGCAGCACCATCACCATGCAGGTGGCGAAGAACTTCTTCCTGACCAGCGAACGCAGCTTCTCGCGCAAGACCACGGAAATCCTCCTGGCCCTGCAGATCGAACGCCAGCTGACCAAGGACGAGATCCTCGAGCTGTACGTGAACAAGATTTATCTGGGCAACCGCGCCTACGGCATCGAGGCGGCGGCGCAGGTGTATTACGGCAAGTCGATCCGCGAGGTCAGCCTGGCGCAGATGGCGATGATCGCCGGCCTGCCGAAAGCCCCTTCGCGCTTCAACCCGCTGGCCAACCCGGCGCGCAGCAAGGAGCGTCGCGACTGGATCCTCGGGCGCATGTACAAGCTCGGCAAGATCACCGAGGCCGACTACACCGCTGCCATCAACGAGCCGCTGAACGCCAGCTACCACGTACCGACCCCGGAAGTGAACGCGCCGTACATCGCCGAGATGGCCCGCGCCGAAATGGTCGGCCGCTATGGCAGCGACGCCTATACCGAAGGTTTCCGCGTCACCACCACTGTGCCGAGCAACCTGCAGGAAATGGCCAACACCGCGCTGCACGAAGGCCTGATGACCTACGACCAGCGTCACGGCTACCGTGGTCCTGAGTCGCGCCTGCCGGGCAAGACCCGCGAAGCCTGGGCCGTCGAGCTGACCAAGCAACGCACCATCAGCAGCCTCGAACCGGCCATCGTCACCCAGGTCGACAAGAACGGCCTGCAAGTGCTGACCCGCACCGGTGAAGAGCACGTAGCGTGGGACACCATGAAATGGGCCCGTCCGTTCCTCAATACCAACAGCATGGGCGCCGCGCCGCGTCAGCCATCGGATGTCGCGCAGGTCGGCGATCTGGTGCGCGTACAGCGCCAGCCGAACAATTCGCTGAAGTTCAGCCAGATTCCGCAGGCCCAGGGCGCGCTGGTGTCGCTGGATCCGCAGAACGGTGCAATTCGCTCGCTGGTCGGCGGTTTCGCCTTCGAGCAGAGCAACTACAACCGTGCCATGCAGGCCAAGCGTCAGCCGGGTTCGAGCTTCAAGCCATTCGTCTACAGTGCCGCGCTGGATAACGGCTACACCGCCGCCACGCTGGTCAACGACGCGCCGATCGTGTTCGTCGACGAGTATCTGGACAAGGTCTGGCGCCCGAAGAACGACACCAACACCTTCCTCGGCCCGATTCGCCTGCGCGAAGCGCTGTACAAGTCGCGCAACCTGGTTTCGATCCGCCTGCTGCAGGCGATGGGCGTAGGCAAAACCATCGACTACATCACCCGCTTCGGTTTCAACAAGCAGGATCTGCCGCCAAACCTGTCCCTGGCGCTGGGCACCGCGACCCTGACCCCGATGGAAATCGCCACCGGCTGGAGCACTTTCGCCAACGGTGGTTACAAGATCACCCCGTACATCATCGACAAGATCGAAAGCCGCAATGGCGACACGCTGTTCGTCGCCAACCCGCCGACCGTGCCACAGGGCGGCGCGGCCACCGACGGCATCGCGGCACCGGCGACCCAACCGATCACCGTCGACGCAGCACCGGTTCCGGGTGAAGCACCGGGCGCAGCAGCGGTGCCACAAACTCCGGCAGTCGCCGAGCGCATCGTCGATGGCCGCACCACCTACATCCTCAACAGCATGCTGCAGGACGTAATCAAGCTCGGCACCGGTCGTCGCGCACTGGCCATGGGCCGCAGCGATATCGCCGGCAAAACCGGTACTACCAACGAATCCAAGGATGCGTGGTTCTCCGGTTACAACGCCGATTACGTGACCACGGTCTGGACCGGTTTCGACCAGCCGGAAAGCCTCGGTCGCCGGGAGTTCGGCGGCACCGTGGCGCTGCCGATCTGGATGAACTACATGAGCGCCGCGCTCAAGGACAAGCCGCCGCATGTCCAGCCGGAGCCGGAAGGCATCCTCAGCCTGCGGGTAGACCCGGTCAGCGGCCGCGCAGCCTCTCCAAGCACGCCAGGCGCCTATTTCGAACTTTTCAAGGCCGAAGACACGCCGCCGTCGGTCAACGAGATCGGCAACGGCACAGCACCGGGCAGCCCGCTGCCGGCGGATGAACAGGCGCCGATCGATTTGTTCTGATCCTGATCCGCAAAAGGCCCCGCCTTCGTGAGAAGTGCGGGGCTTTTTGTTTTCTGTCGTACCGAGAATGGCGTTTCACATCAAAGGCCGCCCTCACCCTAGCCCTCTCCCAGGGGGAGAGGGAACCGACCGAGGTGTCTGGCGCTGTACGTCGACCTGAATAACCGAGTCGATTATGGATTCACAGCAAGACCTTCACGTCGGCGTATCTCTCAAGCATCCCACGATCAGTCCCCTCTCCCCCTGGGAGAGGGTTAGGGTGAGGGCCGCCCTTGAAGCTGGAACGCATTTTCACGACCAAAAAAAACCCCGCTTAAAAAACGGGGCTCTTCACGAAGCGCTACAACGACTTAGCCGTTGAACACGTCATCCACGCTTTTCAGCGGGTAGTTCTTCGGATACGGCAGGGTCGCTACGCCGGTCTCGATCGCAGCCTTGGCCACGGCGTCGGAGATCACGGTGATCAGGCGCTTGTCCATTGGCTTCGGAATGATGTACTCACGACCGAATTCCAGGGAGATACCGCCGTAGGCGTCGCAGACTTCCTGAGGAACCGGCAGCTTGGCCAGCTCGCGCAGGGCGTTGGCGGCAGCGATCTTCATTTCTTCGTTGATGCGCTTGGCGCGAACGTCCAGGGCACCGCGGAAGATGAACGGGAAGCCCAGTACGTTGTTGACCTGGTTCGGGTAGTCCGAACGGCCAGTGGCCATGATCACGTCGTTGCGGGTGGCGTGAGCCAGTTCCGGGGAGATTTCCGGATCCGGGTTGGAGCAGGCGAAGACGATCGGGTTGGCCGCCATGCGCTTCAGTTGCTCGGCGCTCAGCAGGTTCGGGCCCGACAGGCCGACGAATACGTCAGCGCCTTCGATGGCGTCGTCCAGGGTGCGCTTCTCGGTAGCGTGGGCGAACACGGCCTTGTACTGGTTCAGGTCGTCGCGGCCAGCGTGGATCACGCCGGTACGGTCGATCATGAAGATGTTCTCGACCTTGGCGCCCATGCTCACCAGCAGTTTCATGCAGGAGATAGCGGCAGCGCCGGCGCCCAGGCAGACGATCTTGGCTTCGCCGAGGGTTTTGCCAGCGATTTCCAGGGCGTTGATCATGCCCGCAGCGGTCACGATCGCGGTGCCGTGCTGGTCATCGTGGAATACCGGAATGTCGCACTGCTCGATCAGAGCGCGTTCGATCTCAAAGCACTCAGGCGCCTTGATGTCTTCCAGGTTGATGCCACCAAAGGTGATGGAGATGCGTTTTACGGTGTCGATGAAAGCTTGCGGGCTTTCGGAGTCGACTTCGATGTCGAAGACGTCGATGCCGGCGAAGCGCTTGAACAGCACGCCTTTACCTTCCATCACTGGCTTGGAAGCCAGTGGGCCGAGGTTACCCAGGCCCAGAATCGCGGTGCCATCGGAAATGACTGCAACCAGGTTGCCCTTGCCGGTGTACTTGTAGGCCAGTTCAGGATCGCGGGCGATCTCGCGCACTGGTTCAGCTACGCCGGGGCTGTAGGCCAGCGACAGGTCGCGGGCGGTAGCAGTGGCCTTGGTGAGCTCGACACTCAGCTTTCCTGGACGAGGATTGGCGTGATATTCGAGAGCGGCAGTTTTCAGATCAGACATTTTGGCATTCCGCTTTTTACTGTTGGACAGACTGGTCAGCGAGGATACGCGCCTCGCAAAGTCCCCACAAGACTGCCCGGTCACCCCTGTCAAGCGCCCTGCCCTACGACTTTGGGCCAAGAGCCACGGCGCACAAGGGTTAGACTGTTCACAATCGACAGAAAAAATGTCTACAACTTTTTCTTCAGCGGGACGATTGCAACATCGAAGGGTCGGTCAGCGGCAACAGCCAGCGAGCCTGACCGGGTTTCAATCCGCCCCGCCGGGAACGGTCGACCACCCAGCCCCGGGCCTCGATCTGCCTGCCCTTCAGCGCTTGCAGGGAACTGCCAGCGAAGCGCTCCAGCAGATTGGGTGCAACACGCAGTACAAGCTTGTCCTGCAACTCGATCCAGATTCCGCCACGATTGCGCTGAACCTTGCTCACACGCCCGCTGACGATGGCGAAACCCGAGCGTTCGATCTGCTCCGCTTTCAGTACAGGCGAGCGCTTCCACAAGCCAAGCCCGGCCTGCCGCGCGCTGCGTTCGGCGGCTTGCTGACAATCGACAAGATCGACATTCGGTGCCACTGCGACCTGGAATCCAAGGCCATCGGCGAGCATTTGCGCTTCGAGACTGGCGCCGCTGACGCTGTAGAGATGGGCGAGCGTACGCCCGTAATGGTCTTTTGCTTGCGCGCCAAGGCGCAAACCGACCCGACCGCCACTGTCGGCCACCAAGGCTTCCAGGCGTTTGCGCGCCGCCACGGCAAACGGTTCGTCGCTGCGCCCCTGCTTGCCCAGCTCGGGCGTGTTGAGGCCGATCAGGCGTACGCTGCGGCCGTCACTCAGGCGCACCGTGTCGCCATCGACAACCCGCTGCACCACCACGCTCGACAGCCCCGAGGGCTTCGGGCAGAACGCCTGGGCGCCGGACAGCCAAATCACGGACACAAAAAAGGCGCCCACAAGGGACGCCTTTTTCATCAGACCGGAAAAGCCGCTGAGGTTTTCCAGAATGAGAGGCCTTAGGCCTTTTTCGCGCCGAAAGCACCGAAACGGTCGGCGAACTTCTGAACGCGACCACCGGTGTCCAGAGTCTTCTGCTTACCGGTGTAGAACGGGTGGCACTCGTTGCAAACGTCGATCGCCAGGGCTTTGCCGAAGGTCGAACGGGTTTCGAACTTGTTGCCGCAGCTGCAAGTTACTGCAACTTCTGGGTAATTCGGGTGGATATCGGCTTTCATGGTGTTTTCCTCAGCTGGCGTGCCGCCATCCAACACGATTGTTGAATACCGCACGTAATTAGGCCGCGGATTCTACCAGACAATCCCGATCACGCAAGCTGTCACTGAGACCGACCGTCTGCTAGGCTCCGGCCCTTCTTTACCCACCCGCCCATTGAGATCCCCCCGCGTGCCCGACGCCATTCTGCGCCTCGCCCTGCCTTCGCCCCTGCGCCGCCTGTTCGACTATCGGGCCCCGGCCGGCGTGCTGCGTGCGCAGTTGCAACCGGGCATGCGCCTGCGGGTGCCGTTCGGTCGGCGGGAGATGATCGGGATTCTGGTGGAAGTCACTGACACCAGCGAAGTACCGGTGGAGAAGCTCAAACCGGCGCTGGCCCTGCTCGACGCTACCGCACCGCTGCCACCCGCGCTGTTCAAGCTGTGCCTGTGGACTGCCCAGTATTATCAGCACAGTCTTGGCGACACCTTGAGCTGGGCACTGCCGGTGCTGCTGCGTCAGGGCGAATTGGCTGAGGCGCGACAGGAGCGCTTCTGGTCCGCTGCCCCCGGCGCCAGCCTCGATGACCCGCGCATCGCCCGCGCCCCGCGCCAGCGAGAAGCCCTGGCAACGCTGGCCCAGCATCCCCACGGCGTCGCCCATCAGTTGCTGAGCAAACTGATGCTGAGCAAGGACAGCCTCGATCTGCTGCTGGCCAAGGATCTGGTGCAGGTCGAAGTGCGCCGCCACGCCCCCGGCATACGTCACGAGCACTGGCTGGCCCAGCCCGAGCTGCCGCTCAACAGCGAGCAGCGTGCCGCCTATGAAGCGATTCGCGCCGGGTTCGACAGTTATCACGCGTTCCTGCTGGCCGGGGTCACCGGCAGCGGCAAGACCGAAGTCTATTTGCAGTTGATCCGCGAAACCCTCGAAGCCGGCAAACAGGCGCTGGTGCTGATCCCGGAGATCAACCTCGGCCCGCAGACCCTGGCCCGCTTCGAACAACGTTTCAATGCGCGCATCGCCCTGCTGCACTCGGCGGTCAACGACCGCGATCGCCTCGATGCCTGGCTCGCCGCCCGCGATGGCGAAGCCGACATTATTATCGGCACCCGCTCGGCGCTGTTCACCCCGATGAAAAATCCGGGGCTGATCATCATCGACGAAGAACACGACGGCTCCTATAAACAGCAGGAAGGCCTGCGCTACCACGCGCGGGATCTGGCACTGGTGCGCGCACGGCAGGAAAACATCCCGATCGTGCTCGGCTCCGCGACGCCATCACTGGAAAGCCTGCACAACGCCTACACCGGCCGGTACGGACTCCTGCGCCTGAACGAACGGGCCGGCGGCGCCAAACAGCCACGGTTCCTGCGCCTGGATGTGAAAAGCCGTCCACTGGACAGCGGCATTTCCGGGCCGATGCAGCAAGCCATCGGCCAGACCCTCGCCGCCGGCCAGCAGGTGCTGGTGTTCCTCAACCGCCGGGGGTTTGCCCCGACCCTGCTGTGCCACGACTGCGGCTGGATGTCCGAGTGCCAGCGCTGCGATGCGCGGATGACCGTGCACCAGCGCTATGGCGAGTTGCGCTGCCACCACTGCGGTTACGTCGAGCGCGTGCCGCGCCAGTGCCCGAAGTGCAACAAGGTCGATCTGCGGCCGGTGGGCGCTGGCACCGAACGGGCCGAGGAACGGCTGGCGATTCTGTTCCCGGACTATCCGGTGCTGCGCGTCGATCGCGACAGCACGTCGCGCAAAGATGCGATGAACCAGTTGTTCGCCACGATCCAGAAAGGTCAGCCGTGCATTCTGGTCGGCACCCAGATGCTGGCCAAGGGGCACCACTTTCCCCGGGTCACCCTGGTCTCGATCCTCGATGCCGACGGCGGACTGTTCTCCGGCGACTTCCGCGCCAGCGAGCGCATGGCGCAGTTGATCGTGCAGGTTGCCGGGCGCGCCGGGCGGGCGGAGGAGCCGGGCAAGGTGATCATCCAGACCCACCTGGCCGACCATCCTTTATTGGTGCAACTGACCGAACAGGGTTACTTCGCCTTCGCCGAGCAGGCCCTGAGCGAACGCCGCGCCGCCGGTCTGCCGCCGTTCGCCCACCTCGCCCTGCTGCGCGCCGAGGCGCACAAGCCGGGGCAGGCCGAAGGTTTTCTCGATGAAGCGTGCAGCGAGGCCGAGCGTTTGCTGGCCGAACAAAACCTGAGCGGCATTGAACTGCTGGGGCCGGTGCCGGCGCCGATGGAGCGCCGCGCCGGGCGTTTCCGCGCGCAGCTGCTGTTGCAGGCCACGGCCCGGGCGCCACTGCACCGGTTGCTGGCGAGCTGGCTGCTGGTGCTGGAACAGATGCCGAGCGGCCGGGCGGTGCGCTGGTCGCTGGATGTCGATCCGGTGGATCTGTACTGACCGGGCAAAACCGCTCGAATTATCACCACACATCCACATCCTGCCTGCTAAGGTTGGCAAGCCCGTCTTCGCAACGGATAATGCCCAGTTTTTCCACCCGCGCATCGATGCGCCGCCGCGCTTGCGGTCGAAAGAGAAGACCATGAAAGACACCATTCGCCAGCTGATCCAACAAGCCCTCACCCAACTCGTCAACGAAGGTGTGTTGCCTGAAGGCCTGACGCCGGCGATCCAGGTGGAAAACGCCCGGGACAAGACCCACGGCGATTTCGCCAGCAACATCGCGATGATGCTGGCCAAGCCTGCGGGCATGAAGCCGCGCGACCTGGCAGAAAAAATCATCGCCGCCCTGCCGGCCGACGAGAACGTCACCAAGGCCGAAATCGCCGGCCCCGGCTTCATCAACTTCTTCCAGAACACCCAAGCGCTGGCCTCGCGCCTCGACGCCGCCCTGGCTGACGCTCACGTTGGCGTGCGCAAGGCCGGCCCGGCGCAACGCACCGTGGTCGACCTGTCGGCGCCGAACCTGGCTAAAGAGATGCACGTCGGCCACTTGCGCTCGACCATCATCGGCGACGGCGTGGCCCGTGTGCTCGAATTCCTCGGCGATACCGTGATCCGTCAGAACCACGTCGGCGACTGGGGCACCCAGTTCGGCATGCTGATGGCGTATCTGCAGGAAAACCCGATCACCAGCGACGAACTGTCGGACCTGGAAAACTTCTACCGCGCCGCCAAGCAGCGCTTCGACGAATCCCCGGAGTTCGCCGATCGCGCCCGTGGCCTGGTGGTCAAGCTGCAGGCCGGCGATGCCGAATGCCTGGCGCTGTGGACCAAGTTCAAGGACATCTCGCTGTCGCACTGCCAGAAGATCTACGAACTGCTTAACGTCAAACTGACCATGGCCGACGTGATGGGCGAAAGCGCCTATAACGACGACCTGATCAACGTGGTCAACGACCTGAAAGCCGCCGGCATGCTGGTCGAAAGCAACGGCGCCCAGTGCGTGTTCCTCGACGAATTCAAGAACGCCGAAGGCGAACCGCTGCCGGTGATCATCGTCAAGGCTGACGGCGGCTACCTGTACGCGACTACCGACCTGGCCGCCGTGCGCTACCGCAGCGGCAAACTGAAGGCCGACCGTGCGCTGTACTTCGTCGACCAGCGTCAGGCCCTGCACTTCCAGCAAGTGTTCGCCGTGGCGCGCAAGGCCGGTTTTGTGACCCATCCGATGGAAATGGAGCACATGGGCTTCGGCACCATGAACGGCGCCGACGGCCGTCCGTTCAAGACCCGTGACGGCGGCACCGTGAAGCTGATCGATCTGCTGACCGAAGCGCAAGAACGTGCCTACAGCCTGGTGAAGGAAAAGAACCCTGAGCTTGCTGAAGACGAACTGCGCGCCATCGCCAAAGTAGTCGGCATCGGCGCGGTGAAGTACGCCGACCTGTCGAAGCACCGCACCAGCGACTACAGCTTCAACTTCGACCTGATGCTCAACTTCGAAGGCAACACCGCGCCATACCTGCTGTACGCCTACACTCGCGTGGCCGGCGTATTCCGCAAACTGGGCAAGGATTTCAGCGAAGTCGACGGCCAGATCGTCCTCGAAGCCGCGCACGAACAGGAACTGGCGGCCAAACTGGCGCAGTTCGGTGAAGTGCTGAACAACGTCGCGGAAAAGGGCACGCCGCACACCCTGTGCACCTACCTGTACGACGTGGCCGGCCTGTTCTCCAGCTTCTACGAGAACTGCCCGATCCTCGCCGCCGAGACCCCGGCACAAATGCAAAGCCGTCTGCGCCTTGCCGCGCTGACCGGCCGTACCCTCAAGCAAGGCCTGGAACTGCTCGGCCTGGAAACCCTGGAGCGTATGTAAGTTGGCTGCCAAGAAAAAACCTGCACCCAAGCGTGGCGCCAGCCGTTACCAAGCTCCAGCGAAGCAGCCGATTCCGGGCTGGCTGTGGATGGCCATCGGCCTGACGGTCGGTGCGTTCATCGTGTTCCTGATGAAACTGGAGCCGGGCAAGGGCAGCGACACGGTCAAGCGCGAGAAGGTCGAGCAACAGCAACAACAGAAAGCCACCAAGATCGCCGAGGCCAACAAGACCCCGCCGAGCCCGACGCAACCGGTGAAGCCGAAGTACGACTTCTACACCTTGCTGCCGGAATCGGAAGTGATCGTGCCGCCTGACGCCGTGCCGGAGAAAACCCTGCCGACGCCACAGGTGCCGGCGATCCCGACTACGCCGGTCACCCCGGCGGAAGCGGCGAAGATCGACACGGCGCGCGCCCAGGCTGCACTGGCCGGGATCACCCCGCCGCCAGCGCCTCCGGTGACCAAGGCTGCGCCAGTGACCAAGTTCTTCCTTCAGGCCGGCTCGTTCCGCAAGCAGACAGATGCCGACAAGGTCCGCGCGCAGATCATTCTGCTCGGCCAAGCGGTCGCGGTTGAATCCGGGACGGTGAAGGATGAAACCTGGTATCGCGTACTGGTCGGCCCGTTCAGCAACCGCGAACAACTGACCACCGCCCAGAAACAACTGGCGGGCGCAGGGTTCAGCAACCTGTTGTTACAACAACGCCAGAGCCGCTGATTCCCCCTGAATGATCCTTCCCGCGCGCTGCGTGGGGAGGATCAGCGCAACACCACCGCTCGTCCCCTCTCCCTCCCCGCAGTTGAAATCCTCTCCACCACCCCCATATGAATGGGCATAAGGCATTTTCGCCCCGCAGTGTGGAGACTCTTCCCTTGACCACCATCGTTTCAGTCCGCCGCCACGGCAAAGTCGTCATGGGCGGCGACGGCCAGGTTTCTCTCGGCAACACCGTGATGAAAGGCAACGCGAAGAAAGTTCGTCGCCTGTACCACGGCCAGGTCATCGCCGGTTTCGCCGGTGCCACCGCCGACGCCTTTACCCTGTTCGAACGTTTCGAAGGCCAGCTCGAGAAACATCAGGGCCACCTGATCCGCGCCGCCGTCGAACTTGCAAAAGAATGGCGCACCGACCGCTCCCTGAGCCGCCTCGAAGCGATGCTCGCGGTCGCCAACAAGGACGCCTCCCTGATCATCACCGGCAACGGTGACGTGGTCGAACCCGAAGACGGCCTGATCGCCATGGGTTCCGGTGGCGCCTATGCGCAAGCCGCCGCCAGCGCCCTGCTGAAGAAGACCGACCTGTCGGCCCGCGAAATCGTCGAGACCGCTCTCGGCATCGCCGGCGACATCTGTGTATTCACCAACCACACCCAGACCATTGAGGAGCAGGATCTCGCTGAATAAGCCTGACGCGCCCCTGTGCCACGGCTTGTTTCTGCTTGAGGACCGTCAATTATTATGTCCATGACTCCCCGCGAAATCGTCCACGAACTCAACCGCCATATCATCGGCCAGGACGATGCCAAGCGCGCCGTCGCGATTGCCCTGCGCAACCGCTGGCGCCGCATGCAGCTGCCTGAAGAGCTGCGCGTTGAAGTGACCCCGAAGAACATTCTGATGATCGGCCCGACCGGTGTCGGTAAAACCGAGATCGCCCGTCGCCTGGCCAAGCTGGCCAACGCGCCGTTCATCAAGGTCGAAGCGACCAAGTTCACTGAAGTCGGCTACGTCGGCCGTGACGTCGAATCGATCATCCGTGATCTGGCCGATGCCGCGATCAAGATGCTGCGCGAGCAGGAAATGACCCGCGTGCGCCACCGCGCCGAAGACGCCGCCGAGGACCGCATCCTCGACGCCCTGCTGCCGCCGGCACGCATGGGCTTCGGCAACGAAGACGCGCCGACCCAGGATTCCAACACTCGCCAGCTGTTCCGCAAGCGCCTGCGCGAAGGTCAGCTGGACGACAAGGAAATCGAGATCGAAGTCGCCGAAATGGCCGGCATCGAGATCGCCACGCCGCCGGGCATGGAAGAAATGACCAACCAGCTGCAGTCCCTGTTCGCCAACATGGGCAAGGGCAAGAAGAAGGCCCGCAAGCTCAAGGTCAAGGAAGCGCTGAAACTGGTGCGCGATGAAGAAGCCGGTCGCCTGGTCAACGAAGAAGAGTTGAAGGCCAAGGCCCTGGAAGCGGTCGAGCAGCACGGCATCGTGTTCATCGACGAAATCGACAAGGTCGCCAAACGCGGCAATGTCGGCGGCGCCGATGTCTCCCGCGAAGGCGTACAGCGTGACCTGCTGCCGCTGATCGAAGGCTGCACCGTCAACACCAAGCTGGGCATGGTCAAGACCGACCACATCCTGTTCATCGCCTCCGGTGCGTTCCACCTGAGCAAGCCGAGCGACCTGGTGCCGGAGCTGCAAGGACGTCTGCCGATCCGCGTCGAACTCAAGGCCCTGAGCCCGGAAGACTTCGAGCGCATCCTCAGCGAACCGCACGCCTCGCTCACCGAGCAGTACTGCGCGCTGCTGAAGACCGAAGGCCTGAACATCCAGTTCCAGCCTGAAGGCATCAAGCGTCTGGCGGAGATCGCCTGGCAGGTCAACGAGAAGACCGAGAACATCGGTGCCCGTCGCCTGCACACGCTGCTCGAGCGTCTGCTGGAAGAGGTGTCGTTCAGTGCCGGTGATCTGGCCAGCGCCCACGACGACAAGGCGATCCTGATCGACGCCGAGTACGTCAACAGCCACCTGGGTGAATTGGCGCAGAACGAAGACCTGTCCCGTTATATCCTGTAAGCCATACTTACAGTGGTCGTGAAACTGTGGGAGCCATCGGCTCCCACAATTTTTT
Source organism: Pseudomonas sp. UV AK001 (assembly GCF_046097675.1). Classification (NCBI taxonomy): domain Bacteria; kingdom Pseudomonadati; phylum Pseudomonadota; class Gammaproteobacteria; order Pseudomonadales; family Pseudomonadaceae; genus Pseudomonas; species Pseudomonas sp. UV AK001. The sequence goes on along the minus strand of NZ_JBJUVZ010000005.1, from coordinate 29,334 downwards.
TCACCTGACGGAACGCCGGCGATGACCCAACTCCCCACCGACATCAAACTGCACAAAGCCTCGAAAACCCTGTCGCTCAAATACGCGTCCGGCGAGGAATACACCCTGCCCGCCGAGTTCCTGCGCGTGCACTCCCCCTCCGCCGAGGTCCAGGGCCACGGCAAACCGATCCTGCAATTCGGCAAGCTGCACGTCGGCCTGACCAAGGTAGAACCGGCCGGTCAGTACGCACTGAAACTGACCTTCGACGACGGTCATGACAGCGGCCTGTTCACCTGGGATTACCTCTACGAACTGGGGCGACGTTATGACGCACTCTGGGCGGATTATCTGGCCGAGCTCAAAGCCGCCGGCAAAACCCGCGACCCGGACGAGTCCGTCGTCAAGCTGATGCTCTAGTCCGCGCCTCGGGCTGTTTAGAGGGCATTTTCTAAATTCATCTGTTTGAATGCTCCGCTGAAGCGGCCCGGGATCGGCTGCTTGCGAAAAAAATTAAACTCGGGTAACCAATGGAGCTGGCAAGTTCCCTGCAGTGCTCTACGACTGTAAAGCAGCTATGCAGAATCAACGGTCACCCGAGCAGTAGTACCTGGCATTGGCTGTGGAACTGCACAGCAGAAACCGGGTACTCGTCTCAGGACAATGGAGCGTCGTAGATGAGTAACAAGAATAACGATGATTTGAAGTACCAAGCCTCGGAAAACACCCTGGGGCTGAATCCTGTCGTTGGGCTTCGCGGAAAGGATCTGCTGGCCTCTGCTCGAATGGTGCTGACCCAGGCCATCAAACAACCGATCCATAGTGTCAAACACGTCACTCATTTCGGCATCGAACTGAAGAACGTGCTGTTCGGCAAATCAGAACTGCAACCGGCAAGCGATGACCGTCGCTTTGTCGACCCGGCGTGGAGTCAGAACCCGCTGTACAAACGTTACCTGCAAACCTACCTGGCGTGGCGCAAGGAACTCCATGCCTGGATCGACGACAGCAGCCTCTCGCCCAAGGACATCGCGCGCGGCCACTTCGTGATCAACCTGATGACCGAAGCCATGGCGCCGACCAACACCGCGGCCAACCCGGCGGCGGTCAAACGCTTCTTCGAAACCGGCGGCAAGAGCCTGCTCGACGGCCTCTCGCATCTGGCCAAGGATCTGGTACACAACGGCGGCATGCCGAGCCAGGTCAACATGGGCGCCTTCGAGGTCGGCAAGACCCTGGGCGTGAGCGAAGGCGCGGTGGTGTTTCGCAACGACGTGCTGGAGCTGATCCAGTACAAGCCGATCACCGAGCAAGTACACGAGCGCCCGCTGCTGGTAGTGCCGCCGCAGATCAACAAGTTCTACGTATTTGACCTGAGCCCGGACAAGAGCCTGGCGCGCTTCTGCCTGCGCAACAATGTGCAGACCTTTATCGTCAGCTGGCGCAACCCGACCAAGGAACAGCGCGAGTGGGGCCTCTCGACCTACATCGAAGCCCTGAAGGAAGCCGTCGACGTGGTCACCGCGATCACCGGCAGCAAGGACGTCAACATGCTGGGCGCCTGCTCCGGCGGCATCACCTGTACCGCCCTGCTCGGCCACTACGCCGCCACCGGCGAAAACAAGGTCAATGCCCTGACCCTGCTGGTCAGCGTGCTCGACACCACCCTGGACAGTGACGTCGCCCTGTTCGTCGACGAGCAGACCCTGGAGATGGCCAAGCGTCATTCGTACCAGGCCGGCGTGCTCGAAGGCAAAGACATGGCCAAGGTCTTCGCCTGGATGCGCCCCAACGACCTGATCTGGAACTACTGGGTCAACAACTACCTGCTGGGCAACGAGCCGCCGGTGTTCGACATCCTGTTCTGGAACAACGACACCACCCGGTTGCCGGCGGCGTTCCACGGCGACCTGATCGAGATGTTCAAAAACAATCCACTGACCCGCCCCGATGCACTGGAAGTGTGCGGTACGCCGATCGACCTCAAAAAGGTCACGGCCGACATCTTCTCGCTGGCCGGCACCAACGACCACATCACCCCGTGGAAGTCCTGCTACAAGTCGGCGCAGCTGTTTGGCGGCAAGGTGGAATTCGTGCTGTCCAGCAGCGGGCATATCCAGAGCATTCTGAACCCGCCGGGCAACCCGAAATCGCGCTACATGACCAGCGACGAAATGACCGCCAATGCCGATGACTGGCAGGAAAACTCGACCAAGCACGCCGACTCCTGGTGGCTGCACTGGCAGGCCTGGCAGGCGGCGCGTTCGGGCGAACTGAAAAAGGCCCCGACGAAGCTGGGTAACAAGGCGTTCCCGGCAGGCGAAGCCTCGCCGGGCACATACGTACACGAGCGGTAACCGACATCTGTGGGAGCGAGCTTGCTCGCGAAGGCGGACTGACATTCAACATTGAAGTCGACTGATCCGCCGCTTTCGCGAGCAAGCTCGCTCCCACAGTTAAAGATGAGATAGAGATTTCACCCACAGGGCCCTGAAGCATGCCGCAACCGTTCATCTTCCGTACCGTCGAGCTGGATGGCCAGACCATCCGCACGGCGGTTCGCCCCGGCAAGCCTCACTTGACGCCCTTGCTGATTTTCAACGGCATCGGCGCCAACCTGGAGCTGGTGTTTCCTTTTGTCGCGGCGCTGGATCCGGACCTGGAAGTGATCGCCTTCGACGTGCCCGGTGTCGGTGGTTCTTCGACGCCGAGCCGGCCGTATCGCTTTCCGGGCCTGGCCAAACTCACGGCACGGATGCTCGATTACCTCGACTACGGCCAGGTCAATGTGATCGGTGTGTCCTGGGGTGGCGCGCTGGCGCAGCAGTTCGCCCATGACTATCCCGAGCGCTGCAAGAAGCTGGTACTGGCCGCCACGGCGGCAGGCGCGGTGATGGTGCCGGGCAAGCCGAAGGTGCTGTGGATGATGGCCAGTCCGCGTCGCTACATCCAGCCGTCCCATGTGATCCGCATCGCCCCGATGATCTACGGCGGCTCGTTCCGTCGCGACCCGACGCTCGCCGCCAGTCACGCGGCCAAGGTGCGTTCGGCGGGCAAGCTCGGCTACTACTGGCAGCTGTTCGCGGGTCTTGGCTGGACCAGCATTCACTGGCTGCACAAGATCCACCAGCCGACCCTGGTGCTGGCCGGCGACGATGATCCGCTGATCCCGCTGATCAACATGCGCCTGCTCGCCTGGCGCATCCCCAACGCGCAATTGCACATCATTGATGACGGGCATCTGTTCCTCATCACCCGGGCCGAAGCCGTGGCGCCGATCATCATGAAATTTCTCCAGGAGGAACGCCTTCGCGCAGTGATGCACCCCCACCCGACACCGCTGGGCAGATAACCGGCCCGGTCCGGTTTTCTGGACAGCTACTTGCAACACGCGTGGCAGGACGCCGCGCAGGCAACAAGCCGCAACAGCGTCTATGGTGTTCTGGTTCGGTGTGTTTGTTTTTGACCTGAAGACGAAGGAGTGTTGAGTCATGCGCGACAAACCCGCGACGGGCGTAGTGCCCAGTCCCGCCGTTTTCATCAATGCACAAAGTGCAATGACCGGCCTGCGAGGCCGCGACCTGATTTCGACGTTGCGCAGCGTAGCCGCCCATGGTCTGCGCAACCCCATTCACAGCGCGAAGCACGCGTTGAAACTCGGTGGCGCGCTCGGACGCGTGCTGCTCGGTGAAACCCTGCACCCGACCAACCCCAATGACAGCCGGTTCGCCGATCCGGCCTGGAGTCTCAACCCGTTTTACCGCCGGGGCCTGCAGGCCTATCTGAGCTGGCAGAAACAGGTGAAGAGCTGGATCGACGAAAGCAGCATGAGCGACGACGACCGCGCCCGTGCGCACTTCGCTTTTTCCCTGATCAACGACGCCGTGGCGCCCTCCAACACGCTGCTCAATCCACTGGCGATCAAGGAGCTGTTCAACTCCGGCGGCCACAGTCTGGTGCGCGGGCTGAGCCATCTGTTCGATGACCTGCTGCACAACGACGGCCTGCCGCGTCAGGTGACCAAACAGGCTTTCGAAGTCGGCAAGACGGTCGCCACCACCACCGGTTCGGTGGTGTTTCGCAACGAACTGCTCGAGCTGATCCAGTACAAGCCGATGAGCGAAAAGCAGTATTCGAAACCGCTGCTGGTTGTGCCGCCGCAAATCAACAAGTACTACATTTTCGACCTGAGCCCGAGCAACAGCTTCGTCCAGTACGCCCTGAAGAACAGCCTGCAGACCTTCATGATCAGTTGGCGCAACCCGGACGTTCGTCATCGCGAATGGGGCCTGTCGACCTACGTCGAGGCCGTGGAAGAAGCGATGAACATCTGCCGGGCCATCACCGGCGCCCGCGAGGTCAACCTGATGGGTGCCTGCGCCGGCGGGCTGACCATCGCTGCGCTGCAGGGGCACTTGCAGGCCAAGCGGCAGCTGCGGCGGGTCTCCAGCGCGACCTATCTGGTGAGCCTGCTCGACAGTCAGATCGACTCCCCGGCGACGCTGTTCGCCGATGAGCAGACCCTCGAGGCGGCCAAGCGGCGCTCCTATCAGAAAGGCGTGCTGGACGGTCGCGACATGGCCAGGGTGTTCGCCTGGATGCGGCCCAACGATCTGATCTGGAGCTACTTCGTCAACAACTACCTGCTGGGCAAGGAGCCGCCGGCGTTCGACATCCTCTACTGGAACAACGACAGCACCCGTCTGCCCGCCGCGTTTCATGGCGACCTGCTGGACTTCTTCAAGCACAACCCGCTGATTCATTCGGGCGGCCTGGAAGTCTGCGGCACACCGATCGACCTGCAGAAAGTCACGGTCGACAGTTTCAGCGTGGCCGGCATGAACGACCACATCACGCCCTGGGACGCGGTGTATCGCTCGACCCTGCTGCTGGGTGGCGAGCGGCGCTTCGTGCTGTCCAACAGCGGCCACGTCCAGAGCATTCTCAACCCGCCGAGCAACCCCAAGGCTAACTACGTCGAAAACGGCAAGATGAGCAGCGACCCACGCGCCTGGTACTACGACGCGAAAAAAGTCGACGGCAGCTGGTGGCCGCAGTGGCTGGACTGGGTCCAGCAGCGCTCCGGCACCCTGCGCGAAACCCAGATGGCCCTTGGCAACGCGAACTATCCACCGATGGAGGCGGCGCCCGGCACTTACGTGCGCGTGCGCTGACCGGCCCCAACCGCCCTTTAAGAAGACTGGATGAAAACAAGCGAACGGATCCTCGAATGTGCCCTGCAGTTGTTCAACGAAAAGGGCGAGCCGAACGTCTCCACCATGGAGGTTGCCAATGAAATGGGGATCAGCCCCGGAAACCTCTACTACCACTTCCACGGCAAGGAGCCGCTGATTCTCGGGCTGTTCGAGCGCTTTCAGAGCGAGTTGGCGCCCCTGCTCGACCCGCCCGCCGATGTCGAACTGGCACCGGAGGATTACTGGCTGTTCCTGCATTTGATCGTCGAGCGGCTGGCACAGTACCGGTTCCTGTTCCAGGACCTGTCGAACCTGGCCGGACGCCTGCCGAAACTGGCCAAGGGCATTCGCAACTTTCTCAACGTCCTGAAGCGCACGCTGGCGTCACTGCTGGCGCGGTTGAAGGCCTCGGGGCAACTGGTCAGCGATACCCAGGCATTGGGGCAACTGGTGGAGCAGATCACCATGACGCTGCTGTTCTCGCTGGACTATCAGCGGATTCTTGATCGCGAGGGTGAAGTGAGGCTGGTGGTTTACCAGATCATGATGCTGGTTGCGCCGCACTTGTTGCCGCCGGTGAAGGTGGCGACGGAGCGGATGGCTTTGCAATATCTCGAAGATCACGAGTGACCGCACAAACAAAAACGCCCGACCTTCACAGGCCGGGCGTTTTCTTGTGCCCTGAATATCAGGACTGACTGGTCGGCGTCGACGGAGTCGATGCAACAGTCGAAACTGGCGCCGGGGTTGGAGCCGAGGCGGAGTTCGACGTGCTGGCCAGTGCTTGCGGTGTGGTCACCGGTTTTGGTGCAGCTGGTTTCGGCGCAGCGGCTTTCGGCGCGGCCGGTTTTTTCACTGCAGGTTTTTTCGCTGCAGCCGGCTTGGCGGCAGGCTTGGCAGCGGGTTTGGCGGCAGCGGTTTTCGCTGCTGGCTTGGCCGCTGGTTTTGCAGCAGGTTTGGCGGCGGCCTTGGCGGCGACCGGTTTGGCTGCGGCTTTTACTGCAGGCTTGGCCGCAGCGGTTTTGGCTGCTGGTTTTGCTGCCGGTTTGGCGACGGCTTTAGCCAGTGGCTTGGCAGCGGTTTTGGCCGCAGGCTTGGCTGCTGCGGTTTTGGCCGCGACAGGCTGGGTTTTCAGGCCGGTGAGTTTCTCGATCTGCTTGGTCAGGGTATCGACCTTCTTGTGCAGATCCTTCACCTCGTTGCGGCTCGGTACGCCCAGGCGCGAAATCGCACTGTTCAGGCGCTTGTCGAAAGCCCCTTCCAGTTGATCCCACGTACCCAGCGCGCGATCTTTCACGCCGCTGATGCGCGATTTGGCCGAGCTCGCGGTGTCCTTGGCAGCATCGACTTTCTTGCCGACTGCAGCCTTGGTGAGCTTCTCGGCTTTCTCGCCGTCTTTGACCAATGTATCGAAGAGCTTGCTGCCGTCAGTGTCGATCTTCGAGTACACGCCTAAACCAGCCAGCCAGATCTTGCGGGAATAGTCTTCGACTTTTCCGATCCACGAGCTGCCTTCTTTATCGGTGTTCTTTTTGCCAGCCATCCCGTTCTCCTTAAGATTTACGCGCGACGCGTTCGAGCAATGCCGTCAGCTCATCGAGCTTAGCAGAGAGTGCCTCAACGTCATGTTTAGACGGAATGCCGATACGATTCAAGGCACTGGCGACACGCGTGTCGAACGCCTTCTCGACCTTGTCGAGCTGAACTTCGACGCGGCCTTTGAAAGAGCTGACTTCGCTCCTGGCTTCGTCGATCTCGGCGTTGGCCGCTTCGAGTTTTTCGGTGACGGCTTTTTTGCCTTTCTTTTCAACAGTTTGACCAGCCTTGATCAACTCCTGAAAGTACTCGCTGCCCTCCTGACCGACCTTGGTGTAGGCACCCAGGCCTGCCAGCCAGATCTTGCGGGCATAGGATTTGACGTCGCTCAGGGCAGAAGTCGAGGCGTCGATTTTTTTCTTCAAAATAGCTTTGGCCATGGTGCACCTCACGCGCAGAAGGTTTGAGGAACTGCCCTGACGAGTGTCGGGCTCAGGCACAAAGTAGGGAGAAAAATTAGAAACGGCACCCTAACAACTGACATAAAAGGCAGGTGCACGAGAAAAGAAAGGGGAGCCCGAAGCTCCCCGTTTGTCCTGATCAGACCAGCGCTTTATCCAGCGCCTTTTCGATCTCGGCTTTGATCATGCCGCTCATGGCCGACATCATCAGGCCCAGTTCCACGTCGACCCGGATCGAATCCTCGGCCACATGCACCGCGCCCTTCACGCCCGAACGCTTGAGGTTCAGGGTGTCACCCGCCCACTGCGGCTCGAGGCCATATTGATCGGAGAGTTTCTGCGCCAGTTTGTCGGCTTTCTCGCGGGCAACTTCCTTGCCCAGGCTGTGGGCACGCTCAACACTGATATGGGCCATTGAATGACTCCTGCTTTTTGAATGGGGCTATGAATGCCTGCAACGAATCTTGACCGCCACTGCGGCAAATCGTCCCGAAGGTTGCCCATCTTACCTTTAGCCATTCCAAGACAAAGCATGGCTTGGGGATTAGAATGTCGCGCATTCTCTTTTGGTGACAGCGATATGACTGATCAGCGCAAAGGCAGCGATGCCGAACCCACCACTCACTTCGGCTTCAAAAACGTTCCGGAAAGCCAGAAAGCGGAAAAAGTCGCTGAGGTGTTCCACTCCGTGGCCGCCAAGTACGACCTGATGAACGACCTTCTGTCGGGCGGCATGCACCGTCTGTGGAAGCGCTTCGCGATCGAACTGTCGGGCGTGCGCGCCGGTAACCGCGTGCTGGATATCGCCGGCGGCACCGGCGACCTGACCAAAAAGTTCTCACACCTGGTCGGCCCGACCGGTCAGGTGGTTCTCGCGGACATCAACGAATCCATGCTCAAGGTCGGCCGTGACCGCCTGCTGGATGTCGGTGTGTCGGGCAACGTCGAGTTCGTCCAGGCCGACGCGGAAAAACTGCCGTTCCCGGATAACCATTTCGACTGCGTGACCATCGCCTTCGGCCTGCGCAACGTGACGCACAAGGAAGACGCCCTGCGCTCCATGCTGCGCGTACTCAAGCCCGGCGGCCGCCTGCTGGTGCTGGAATTCTCCAAGCCGACCAACGCGCTGATGTCCAAGGCCTACGACGCCTACTCGTTCGCCTTCATGCCGCTGATGGGCAAGCTGATCACCAACGACTCGGAAAGCTATCGCTACCTGGCCGAATCGATCCGCATGCACCCGAATCAGGAAACCCTGAAGTCGATGATGGTCGACGCCGGTTTCGACCGCGTGACCTATCACAACATGACCGCAGGCATCGTTGCCCTGCACCGCGGCATCAAGCCCTGATGCTGCTGACCGGGCTGCTGGCCAGCGTCGAACTCGGCCTGAATCGCGTGCTGCGTCTCGACAGCACGGCGCTGCCGAGGCTGGCGCATCTGACCGGCAAAGTGATTGCCGTGGATTGCCGCAGCCCGGCGCTGCAACTGTTCATCCTGCCGAGCGACGAAGGTCTGATGCTGGCGTCCCATTGGGAAACCGGTGTCGACTGCACCCTGCGCGCCCCGGCTTCGAGCCTGGTGAAACTGGCCCTGAGCAAGGATAAGACGGCGGTGCTGCACGCACCGGAAGTCGAACTCGACGGCGACAGCGGCGTGCTGCTGGAACTGGCGGGGGTGCTGCAGGACCTTGAGCTGGACTGGGAGTACGAACTCTCGCGCTGGCTCGGCCCGGTCGCCACGCAACTGGTCGGCGGTCACCTGCGCAGCCGCGCCCGCTGGTATCAACAAGGATTTGCCAGCCTCAACCAGAACCTCGCCGAATACCTGGCCGAAGAATCGCGCACCCTCGTCGGGCAGCGCGAAGCCGAAGCCCGCTTCAGCGAACTGGACCGGATCAAACTCGATCTGGAACGTCTCGAGGCGCGCTTCGAGCGCCTTTCCCGATCCCTCGACCCAAGCGATAACGCATGAAGCTGCTCGCCGTCCGCCGTCTGTTGCGCATCCAGCGCGTCGTGATCCGCTACCGCCTCGATGATCTGCTGTTCGATCTGCCCTTGCCGTGGTTCCTGCTGGCGCTGCGCTATGTCCTGCCGTGGCGCTGGTTCCCGCGCAAGCCGCTGGACCTGAGTCGTGGCGCACGCCTGCGCCTGGCGTTGCAGGACCTGGGGCCGATCTTCATCAAGTTCGGGCAGATCCTCTCGACCCGCCGCGACCTGCTGCCGGAAGACATCGCCGATGAGCTGATGCTGCTGCAGGACCGCGTGCCGCCGTTCGATTCGCAGTTGTCGGTCAAACTGATCGAAGAACAGCTGGGCAAGAAGATCAGCGAAGTGTTCAGCCGCTTCGACGTCGAACCACTGGCCTCGGCCTCGGTGGCGCAAGTGCATGCCGCACAGCTGAAAACCGGTGAAGAAGTGGTGGTCAAGGTGATCCGCCCGGGCCTGAAACCGGTGATCGCCCAGGATCTTGCGTGGCTGTTCATCCTCGCCCGCGCCGCCGAAAAGGTCTCCGCCGACGCCCGCCTGCTGCACCCGGTGGACGTGGTCAGCGACTACGAAAAAACCATCTACGACGAACTCGACCTGTTGCGCGAGGCGGCCAACGCCAGCCAGTTGAAGCGCAACTTCGAAGGTTCCCCGTTGCTCTACGTGCCGCAAGTCTATTGGGACTGGTGCCGGCCGAAAGTGCTGGTGATGGAGCGCATCTACGGGATTCAGGTGACGGATCTGGCGACCCTCGCCGACCAGCGCACCGACATGAAAATGCTCGCCGAACGCGGCGTGGAGATCTTCTTCACCCAGGTGTTCCGCGACAGTTTCTTCCACGCCGACATGCACCCGGGCAACATCTTCGTCAGCACCGTCAACCCGTGGAGCCCGCAGTACATCGCAATCGACTGCGGCATCGTCGGCAGCCTGACCCCGGAAGACCAGGATTATCTGGCGCGCAACCTGTTCGCCTTCTTCAAGCGCGACTACCGCCGCGTGGCGCAACTGCACATCGATTCGGGCTGGGTGCCGGCGGAAACCAAACTCAACGAATTCGAAGCGGCGATCCGTACCGTGTGCGAACCGATCTTCGAAAAACCGTTAAAAGATATTTCATTTGGTCAGGTGCTGATGCGCCTGTTCCAGACCGCGCGCCGCTTCAACATGGAAGTGCAGCCGCAACTGGTACTGCTGCAAAAGACCCTGCTGAACATCGAAGGCCTGGGCCGTCAGCTGTACCCGGATCTGGATCTGTGGAACACCGCACAGCCGTTCCTCGAACGCTGGATGCGCGAGCGCGTCAGCCCGAAAGCCTTGATCGGCAACGTGCAGAGCCAGTTCGAACAGCTGCCGCACCTGGCCAACATGGCCCGCGACCTGCTCGAGCGCATGTCCCAGCCACACGCCAACGACCCGCCACCGCCGTGGAAAAAGCGCAAGGACGACTGGTTCCTGCGCCTGCTCGGCAGCGCCCATCTGGCGGGCGGCACGATCCTCGCCGCCGGTGGCCCGCTGAATGAACTGGGGCATTGGCCCGCCGGGATCATGGTGGCAGTCGGCTTGTATCTGGTCGTTCGCCGATAGCCAGTTGCGTGATCGGCTGGCACACTGTTTCAACGCCTGAGCCCGACTATTGAAGTGTGGGTTCGCTGTCGGAGTCGAAGATGAAAAACTGGCTGGACGAGATCAAGTGGGACGCCGATGGCCTGGTGCCGGCGATTGCCCAGGATCACAAGACCGGACGCGTGCTGATGATGGCCTGGATGAACCGCGAAGCCCTGGAGCTGACCGCATCCGAAAACCGTGCCATCTACTGGTCACGTTCCCGTGGCAAGCTGTGGCGCAAGGGCGAAGAGTCCGGCCATGTGCAGACCCTGCATGAAATGCGTCTGGACTGCGACGCCGACGTGATCATCCTGATGGTTGAACAGATTGGCGACATCGCTTGCCATACCGGCCGTCAGAGCTGCTTCTACCGCGTCTTCGAAAACGGCGACTGGAAAACGGTCGACCCGGTCCTGAAAGACCCGCACGCAATCTACTCCGCAGGACACAAACATGAGTGACACCCTGACCCGCCTCGCTCAGGTACTTGAAGAGCGCAAGGGCGCTGCTGCCGACAGCTCATATGTAGCTAGTCTGTATCACAAGGGCCTGAACAAGATTCTGGAAAAGGTCGGCGAAGAGTCGGTCGAAACGATCATTGCCGCCAAGGACGCCGCCGTCAGCGGTGACTGCAGCGACGTGATCTACGAGACCGCCGACCTGTGGTTCCACAGCATGGTCATGCTCGCCCAGCTGGGGCAGCATCCGCAGGCTGTACTCGACGAACTGGATCGTCGCTTCGGCCTGTCCGGACACGTCGAGAAAGCCTCGCGTCCGTCCGCCTGAACAACTTTTAGAGAGGAACAGCAACATGGGCATTTTTGACTGGAAACACTGGATCGTCATTCTGGTTGTCGTGGTGCTGGTGTTCGGCACCAAGAAACTGAAAAACCTCGGCACCGACGTCGGCGAGTCGATCAAGGGCTTCCGTAAAGCCATGAACGACGACGAAAAACCGGCCGATCCGACCGTCACGCCTGCGCAGCCGGTGCCACCGGTCCAGCCGCAAGCCACCGCTCAGGCCAACCCGCCGCACACCATCGACGTGCAGGCGCAGAAAGTCGAAGAGCCGATCCGCAAAGACGTGTGAGCACTGACTAATGTTTGGTATCAGCTTCTCTGAACTGCTGCTCGTCGGCCTCGTTGCCCTGCTGGTGCTGGGCCCCGAGCGTTTGCCGGGTGCCGCGCGCACCGCCGGCCTGTGGGTCGGACGGCTGAAGCGCAGCTTCAACGCGATCAAACAGGAAGTTGAACGTGAAATCGGTGCCGACGAAATCCGTCGGCAACTGCACAACGAACACATCCTGTCGCTGGAACAGGAGGCGCGGAAAATCTTCACGCCACCGGTTCAGCAGGAGCCGACGCCTGTGCAGCCAGTGGCAGAGCAGACGCCTGCGGCTCCCGTTGCTGAGCAACCTGCGAGCGTCGAACACGTCTCTGCCGCAAGCGCTGAAACTGCTCCGGTCATGAAGCCGATCGAACCCGTTGCTCCAGCCGCCGCGCCAACCACGCCGGCCCCTCACGACCCAACATTGCCGCCGCGAGCCCCATGAGCGATCTCCCCGAAAACGACCAGCACATGCCGCTGGTTTCGCACCTCACCGAGTTGCGCACCCGCCTGCTGCGTTGCGTCGCGGCGATCTTCATCATCTTCGCCGGGCTGTTCGCCTTCACCCAGCAGATCTACACCTTCGTCTCGACGCCGCTGCGCCAGTACCTGCCGGCCGGCGCGACAATGATCGCCACCGACGTGTCGTCGCCGTTCCTGACGCCGCTGAAGCTGACGATGATGGTCTCGCTGTTCCTCGCGATCCCGGTGATCCTGCACCAGATCTGGGGCTTCATCGCGCCGGGCCTGTACAAGCACGAGAAGCGCGTCGCGGTGCCGCTGCTGATTTCCAGCATCCTGCTGTTCTACACCGGCATGGCGTTCGCCTACTTCTTCGTGTTCCCGCTGATCTTCAAGTTCTTCGCCTCGGCCACCCCGGCCGGCGTGGAAATGATGACCGACATCACCAGCTATCTCGATTTCGTCATGACGCTGTTCTTCGCCTTCGGCGTGGCGTTCGAAATCCCGGTGGCCGTGGTGCTGCTGGTGTGGATCGGCGTGGTCGACGTCAAATACCTGAAGAAGATCCGCCCGTACGTGATCATCGGCTGCTTCGTGGTCGGCATGATCCTGACCCCGCCGGACATCTTCTCCCAGACCCTGCTGGCCGTACCGATGTGGATGCTGTTTGAAGTCGGCATTCTGTTCGGCAGCCTGGTCAGCAAGCGCGAGCGCCCGGACGAAACCGTCGACGACCACAACGACCAGCCGCCAGCGACCCAGCCATGAACCTGCTGTTGCTCGAAGAGGCCGACTTCATTGCGGCCGACCGCGTCGTGCTGCGCGACCGGCGCCTGACCCACATGCAGGAAGTCCATCGCTCGGAAGTCGGCGACAGCCTGCGGGTCGGGCGCATCAACGGCTTGATGGGCTCGGCCGAGCTGCTGCGTCTGGAAGCAGGCGAAGCCGAGCTGCGGGTCACTCTCGATCAGCCACCGCCGGCCAAACTGCCGCTGACCCTGGTACTCGCCCTGCCTCGCCCGAAGATGCTGCGCCGGGTGTTCCAGACCGTGGCGACCATGGGTGTGTCGAAGGTGATTCTGGTCAACAGCTATCGCGTCGAGAAGAGCTTCTGGCAGACGCCGTTCCTGGAGCCTGAAGCCATTCGCGAGAACCTGATCCTCGGCCTCGAACAGGCCCGCGATACCGTGCTCCCGGAAATCATCATCGAGAAGCGCTTCAAGCCGTTCGTGGAAGATCGCCTGCCGGCCATCACCGACGGCACCCTCGGCCTGGTCGGCCACCCCGGCAACTTCCCGCCCTGCCCCCGCGCCCTGAGCGAACCGGTGACCCTGGCCATCGGCCCCGAGGGTGGCTGGATTCCCTACGAAATCGACCTGCTGGGCAAATCCGGCCTGCAACCGGTGCAACTGGGCGACCGCATCCTGCGGGTCGAAACCGCCGTCACCGCCCTGCTCGCCCGTCTGTTCTGAATCTGCCGGCGCCATTCGGCGCCGGACAAATCGCGTTACAGATTGCCATCATCCAGCCGATACAGTCTCCATAAGTCCAATTAGTGGTCCGAGGGGAGTCGTCGCATGTACCGTTGGTTAGCCGAGAATCTTGGAAACGTCAGCGTCAAACGCAAGCTGGGCATCGGTTTCGGCCTGGTGCTGCTGCTGACGCTGTTGATCACCTTCACCGGCTGGACCGGCATGAGCGGCATCATCAGCCGCGGTGACAAACTCGGTTTCATCTCGAGCCTCAACGAGCTGACCAAGGACCTGCGTCTGGCGCGTCTGGACTACGAAATGCGCCGTGGCGAACAAGGCCCGGGCGCGGTCAATGACCTGCTCGGCAAACTCGACAGCGGCCTGCAAACCGCTCGCAGCCTGATCGAGCAACCGTCGGACGCAACGAAAGTCGATCAGCAACTGGCGGCCGTCGCCGAGTACAAACGCGCCTTCGCCGACATGGTGCAGGCCGGCGCCAACCGCGAAGATGCCCGCAGCAAGCTCGGCGCCACCGCCGACAACGCCGTGGCCAAGGTCGCCGAAGTCGAAAAATCCATGCTGCAGGGCGACAGCGTTGCCCAGTTCAATGCGGTGATCGACCTGAGCAAGCTGATCCAGCAGGCGCGCTTCCAGGTCCGTGGCTACACCTACAGCGGCAAGACCGAAGCCGAGCAACCAGCACTCGACGCCATCGACAACGCCCTGAAAAACCTCGAGACCCTGCCGGCCAAGCTGCCTGAGCAACACATCGCCAACCTGCAACAGGCCACCGATTCGCTCAAGGCTTATCGCGCTGCCGTCAGCCAGTTCCGCGACTCCCAGGTGGCCAGCGCCAAGGCTCTGGCCCGCATGTCGGTGCAGGGCGATATCCTGCTCGATGTCAGCAAGCAACTCACCGAATCCCAGACTGTCGTGCGCGACACCGATGCCGCCAGCGCCAAGAACCAGTTGCTGATCGCTACCCTGCTGGCCGTGGCCTTCGGGTTGCTGGCTGCCTGGGCGATCACCCGGCAGATCATCATTCCGCTGAACCAGACCCTGAAAGTCGCCGAGCGCGTAGCCTCCGGCGACCTGACCCACAACCTGATCTCCCAGCGCCGCGACGAACTCGGCCAGTTGCAGCGTTCGATGCAGAGCATGACCCAGGGCCTGCGTGAACTGATCGGTGGCATCAGCGACGGCGTCACCCAGATCGCCAGCGCCGCCGAGGAGCTGTCCGCCGTGACCGAGCAGACCAGCGCCGGCGTGAATAATCAGAAGGTCGAGACCGATCAGGTCGCCACCGCCATGAACGAAATGGCCGCCACCGTGCAGGAAGTCGCGCGCAACGCCGAGGAAGCTTCGGAGGCCGCTGTCGCCGCTGACCAGCAGGCCCGTGAAGGCGACAAGGTCGTCGGTGAAGCCATTGCCCAGATCGAACGTCTGGCCACTGAAGTCGGCCATTCCACCGAGGCCATGGGCGAGCTCAAGCGCGAAAGCGACAAGATCGGCAGCGTCCTCGACGTGATCAAGTCCGTGGCCCAGCAAACCAACCTGCTGGCTCTCAATGCCGCCATCGAAGCGGCCCGTGCCGGTGAAGCCGGTCGCGGTTTTGCGGTGGTCGCCGATGAAGTGCGCAGCCTCGCCCAGCGCACCCAGAAGTCCACCGAAGAGATCGAAGAGCTGATCGTCGGCCTGCAGAACGGCACCCAGCAAGTGGCGACGATCATGGACAACAGCCGCACCCTGACCGACAGCAGCGTCGAGCTGACCCGCCGTGCCGGTGGTTCGCTGGAAAGCATCACCCGCACCGTTTCGGCGATTCAGGCGATGAACCAGCAGATCGCCGCGGCGGCCGAACAGCAGAGCGCCGTGGCCGAAGAAATCAACCGCAGTGTGCTGAACGTGCGGGATGTGTCGGATCAGACGTCGGCAGCGAGTGAAGAGACGGCGGCGTCCAGCGTCGAACTGGCGCGCCTGGGCACTCACCTGCAAACGCTGGTGGGCCGGTTCAAGGTTTAAACCGCGCAAAAAAATCGCAGCCATTGGCTGCGATTTTTTTTGTCCTGCGTTTAGAGGACTTGCCGCAGGAACGCCTGGGCTCGCGGATCCTTCGGCGCGTCGAAGAATTCCGTCGGCGAAGCATCTTCCAGCAATTTGCCGTGATCGAAGAACAGCACCCGATCCGCTACTTCCCGGGCAAAGCCCATTTCGTGCGTCACGCAGACCATGGTCATGCCTTCCACGGCCAGATTCTTCATCACGTCCAGCACTTCACCGACCATTTCCGGGTCGAGGGCCGAGGTCGGCTCGTCGAACAGCATGACTTTGGGGTCCATCGCCAGCGCCCGGGCAATCGCCACGCGCTGCTGCTGACCGCCGGACAGACGCGAAGGGTATTCGCGGGCCTTCTGTGCAATTCCAACCTTCTCCAGCAGCGCCAGAGCCTTGGCTTCGCTTTCTTTCTGGCCGCGCTTTCGCACGACTTTCTGCGCCAGGCAGAGATTTTCCAGCACGGTCATGTGCGGGAACAGATTGAAATGCTGGAACACCATGCCGACTTCGCGGCGGTAGGCGTTGACGTCGGTTTTCGGGTCGGCCAGTTGCAGGCCGTCGATGCTCACCGAACCGGAATCGAACTCTTCCAGGCCATTGAGGCAGCGCAGGAAGGTCGACTTGCCGGAACCGGACGGGCCGAGCACCACCAGCACCTCGCCCTTGGCGACGTTGGTGCTGACGTGATCCACGGCGCGGACTACCTGGCCACGGGTGTCGAAGACTTTTACCAGATCGCGGACTTCAATCACTTTGCGCGAGCCTCCGCTCAAGCCGGCTGGCGATTTTCGACAGCGGCAGGTTGATCAACAGGTACAGGCCGGCCACGCAGAACAGAATTTCGAACGGCGAAAACGAGGTGGTGATGACTTCACGGCCGCTTTTCAGCAGCTCGGTAATCGCAATCACCGACACCAGCGAGGTGTCTTTCACCAGACTGATGAACTGCCCGGCCAGCGGCGGCAGCACACGTTTGAACGCTTGCGGCAGCACCACATGGCGCATCGACTGGCCGGCGCTCAGACCCAGCGAGCGGGCTGCTTCGTTCTGCCCACGGGCAATCGACTGCACGCCGGAACGGATGATTTCCGCCACGTAGGCGCCGGTGAACAGCGACAGCGCGGCGATCCCGGCGAACTCCCGGGACAGGTTCATCACCGTGCCGATGAAGAAGTAGAAAATGAAGATCTGCACCAGCAGCGGCGTGCCGCGTACCAGTTCGACATAGATCGTCGACAGGTCGCGCAGGGTCGGGTTGCTCGACAAGCGGCACAGCCCGGTCGCCAGACCGATCAGCAGGCCCAGCACGCCGGACACCACCGACAGCCAAAGCGTCGTCCACAGGCCCCACAGCAGCGGCCCCGCCGCCCAATGCCGGGTCACACCCACGACGTCACCTTCGGCCACATCGTCGCCCTGGGCGAATTGCAGGCTGTTTTCGTCGACGGTCAGGTGCTGCTCATCACCGGCATCGTTGCGCAGGGTGACCTGCGCGCTGCCGCCCTTGCGCACCAGTTCGCTGACAGTGGAGATGTCGGTCGCGCGCTGGGTTTCCTCGGCCTGATAGGCGAAGTACTGCGGCACGCGGTTCCAGCGCCATTCGTAGGACATCAGCGACGTGGCGTAATACAGCGCGCCAGCCAGGCCGACCAGCACCAGCACGGTCAGGACGTGCCAGGGCCATTGGGCTTTTTTTTGTTTCATTACAGGTTCCGGATTCTGTGTTGCTCTGGAGGCCCTCTTCGCGAGCAAGCCCGCTCCCACAGTGGATTTGTGGTGTTCACACAATCCTTGTGGGAGCGGGCTTGCTCGCGAATGGGGCAACTCGGTCTAACTGACCCAGTGTTATTCCATGTCCTTGAGCCACTCGGTGCTCTTGAACCACTTGTCATGGATGCGATCGTAGGTGCCGTCTTCGTGGATCTGGTGCAGGAAGTTGTTGATGAAGTTGATGCTGTCGTAGTCACCCTTCTTCAGACCGAAGGCCAGTGGCTCGTAGGTGAACGGCTTGTCGAGGAACACCAGCTTGCCGGCGCCGACCTTGTTCACCGCGACCACGTTGTACGGCGCGTCGTAGATGAAGGCGTCGGCCTTGCCGTTGACCACGTCGAGCACGGCTTCCTGCTCGTTGTCGTAGCCGTGATACTTGGCCTTGGCGATCAGCTTCTTGGCGACCATTTCGCCGGTGGTGCCGAGTTTGGAGGTGATGCGGTAGTCGGCGGTGTTCAGATCTTTGTAGGACTTGATGGTGCCTTCCAGCTCCTTGCGGATCAGCAGGGTCTGGCCGACCACGATGAACGGTTCGCTGAAGTTCAGGCGCAGGTTGCGTTCCTGGGTCAGGGTCATGCCGCTGCCGATCATGTCGAACTTGTCGGTCATCAGTGCCGGGATGATCCCGTCGTAACCGGTCGAAACCAGCTCCAGCTTGACGCCCATGGCCTTGGACATGGCTTTGAGGATGTCGACTTCGAAACCGATGATCTCGCCGCGCTTGTTGGTCATTTCGAACGGCATGTAGGTCGGGTCCATGCCGACTTTCAAGGTGCCGCGCTTGACCGCGTCATCGATTGCGCCGGCCTGCGCCGCATTGACTGCAACCAGTGCCGTGACGCCGACCAGCAGCATCGACAGATACTTCTTCATCTTCAAGTCCCCAAAACCATTGCGTTTGCGGCGCGAAAACCGACAGTGATGGACAAAAGCGTCCGGGTGCGCCAATTCGGGGACGGATGCTAACGCACTCGTCCGTTTGCACAAGGTTTTTTCATGAGTGGCTGACCGATGCCAGCATTCGGCAGGCAAAAAAAACCCCGCTTTCGCGGGGTTTCTTCATCAGGCCGGTTGTGCCTGCAGGCTCACAGGCTTGAGCGGCAGCAGCGGCGCATGGGGATCGGCTTTCACCGAGGCCCGCCATGCGTCCAGCCACTCGGCGTGACCTTCGGCCCACACTTGTTCGTGCAGACGGGCCAGGGCCACCGGGTCGCTCAGCAGTTGCAGGCGATCATGGTTGTTCAGCCCGGCCGGGCCGACCTTGATCGCGTGACGTACACGCTCCTGACGCAGCCACTCGATCGGCTCGGCCTGACCGTGACGGGAGGTCGCCAGCGAGCACGCCAGGGCGTTCTGCTGCGGGTCGACCACGGCGCGGACAAAGCCGTCGTTCAGCGCATGCCAGCGGTTTTCGTGGGTGTACTGATCGGTGGCCAGCAGCGCCTGTGGCGGATTGTATTCCTCGGGGATGAGGAACAGGCTCTCGTCACGGGACTTGAGGCCCAGGCCCACACGGCTGGAAATCACCGACACCGGAATCGACAGCATCAGCGAGCCGACGATCGGCACCAGCCACCACAGGAAGCTCGGGTTCAGCCAGATCACCAGCAGCGCCCAGAAGAAGCCCAGCAGGGTCTGCGGACCGTGGCGCTTGACCGCCTCGCTCCATGGCGTGGAGTCGTCGTCACGCTGCGGCGAGTTCCAGGTCGCGGCCCAGCCGAGGAACGCGGCCAGAACGAAACGGGTGTGAAAAATCATCCGCACCGGCGCCAGCAGCATGGAGAACAGCATCTCCAGCAGCATCGACAGGGTCACCTTGAACTTGCCGCCGAACTCTTTCGCGCCCTTGGCCCAGATCAGGATGATGCTCAACAGCTTCGGCAGGAACAGCAGCACGATGGTTGTCGAGAACAGCGCGATCGCCTTGTCCGGGTGCCATTGCGGCCACAGCGGATAGAGCTGGCGCGGTTCGAGGAAGTACTGCGGTTCCATCAGCGTGTTCACCGCCAGCAGCGCGGTGGACAGCACCAGGAAGAAGAACCACAGCGGCGCCGACAGGTAGGACATAACACCGGTCAGGAATACCGCGCGGTGCACCGGGTGCATGCCTTTTACCAGGAACAGGCGGAAGTTCATCAGGTTGCCGTGGCACCAGCGACGGTCACGCTTGAGTTCGTCGAGCAGGTTCGGCGGCAGTTCTTCGTAGCTGCCCGGCAGATCGTAGGCAATCCACACGCCCCAGCCGGCACGGCGCATCAGCGCGGCTTCGACGAAGTCGTGGGAGAGGATCGCACCGGAGAACGCGCCTTTACCCGGCAACGGCGCCAGGGCGCAGTGGTCGATGAACGGCTTCATGCGGATGATCGCGTTGTGACCCCAGTAGTGGGATTCACCCAGTTGCCAGAAGTGCAGGCCGGCGGTGAACAGCGGGCCGTAAACGCGAGTGGCGAACTGCTGCATGCGTGCATACAGCGTGTCCATGCCCGAAGCGCGCGGCGCGGTCTGGATGATGCCGGCGTCCGGCGTGGCTTCCATCAGGCGCACCAGACTGGTCAGGCACTCGCCGCTCATCACCGAGTCGGCGTCGAGCACGACCATGTACTTGTAGTCACCGCCCCAGCGACGGCAGAAGTCGTCGAGGTTGCCGCTCTTGCGTTTGACGCGACGGCGACGGCGGCGATAGAAAATCTTGCCGAAGCCCTTGGCTTCACGGCAGACATCCAGCCAGGCCTGCTGTTCGGCAACGCAGATATCGGTGTCGTTACTGTCGCTGAGCACGAAGAAGTCGAAGCGATCCAGGTCACCAGTGGCCGCGACGGACTCGAAGGTCGCGCGCAGACCGGCGAACACCCGAGGCACGTCTTCGTTGCAGATCGGCATCACCAGTGCGGTGCGCGCGTCTTTCGGAATCGGCTCGTTGCCGGCACTTTTACCGGAGATCCGGTATTTATCGTGACCGGTGAGCAACTCGAGGAAGCCCATCAGCGCGGTCCAGAAACCGGCCGACACCCAGCAGAACAGAATCCCGAACATGATCAGGATGCTGGTCTGCAGCGCATACGGCAGCACTTGCGTGGCGGTTTGCAGCAGCGGTTGATGCAGGACTTCTTCCAGATCGACGAACGACCAGCCCTGGTACGGCATGATGCCTTTCATGTACCAGCCGGCGACGATGGTCTGGCCGAGCATCAGGATCAGCAGGATGTAGCGACGGATCGAACCGACGGTGCGCCAGCGGGCGGCCGGCAGCACATTCTGGTCTTTCGGCGGCTGCGGCGGGTTGGTCCGGCCGGTCAGGCGACGCCAGCCACGCACCAGGATGTTGGTGCGCCACGGCTCCGGCACGACCTTGGTCCGACGGATCGGCGGCGTGGCCTTGAGACTGACCCGGCCGCTGGCGTCGAGCACCAGCATTTCCGCGTCTTCCAGCTCTTCGGCAGTGCTCAGGGTCAGGCGCTTGCCCACCGAAGCCTGGGCGGCTTCGGTCGGTGCGTCGAACGTCGAGGACGACAGGCGTTGATGCAATTCGCTGAAGGACTGGCAGCCCGCGAGTTCCGCGCGCTGCTCGTCTGTCATCGGCAGATGCGCCAGATACTCGGACAGAGTCTCTGGCTGTACTTGAGAGTTACTCATCGGCAGGCAACTGATAGCTCCAGGTCTCGGTCAGGACTTCTTCAGTCGAGGCCGGTTCCGGTGTGGCTGGGGCCGCGTCCGCAGCCGCTGGCTGCTTGGCGTCTTTGTTGGCCTTGTCCTTGGCATCTGCCGCTGGCTTGGCGTCGGCCTGTTTGGCTTCGGCGGCCTTGGCTTCCTTGTCGGCTTTCTCTTGTTGCTTGGCGGCGATCTTGTCGGCCTTGGCAACCGAGGAGTTGGAAGCCGGCAGCGAGGTCTTGGCCAGATCGGCCGGAACGATGTTCTGCACCAGCGCGGCACGCATCTCGGTCGACTTGCTCGCGTCCTTGATCTTCATCCGCAGGGTCAGGCGCCAGCCCTTGGTTTCCGGGTTGTAGCGCACGCTGTTCTCGACCAGCTCGGCGTTGTCCCCGACGCTGACCTGGCTGCGAACGTCCGCATCCGGGGCCAGGGCCGCCAGGGACGGGCCTTCGAAGTCGACCAGATAGGCAACACTGCCATCCGGCTGACGGATCAGGTTCGACTGCTTGACGTCACCGGTCGAACGCAGGGTCTGCTTGACCCAGGCGCTGTCCGGCGCATGAATCGCCGCTTCGTCCATGGTCCAGTGCATGCGGTAGGCGAAGTCCAGCGGCTGGCCTGGCTCCGGCAGTTTTTCCGGGTTCCAGAACGCAACGATGTTGTCGTTGGTTTCGTCGGCGGTCGGGATCTCGACCAGATCGACGGTGCCTTTGCCCCAGTCGCCCTTCGGCTCGATCCAGGCGCTTGGACGCTTGTCGTAGCGGTCGTCGAGGTCTTCGTAGTGGCTGAAGTCACGGCCACGTTGCAGCAGACCGAAACCGCGCGGGTTTTCGACGCTGAACTGGCTCACGGCCAAGTGTTTAGGGTTGTTCAGAGGGCGCCAGATCCACTCGCCATTACCGGCATGGATCGACAGACCGCTGGAGTCGTGCAATTCGCGACGGTAGTTGAGCACTTTCGACGGCTGGTTGGCGCCGAACAGGAACATGCTGGTCAGTGGCGCGATGCCGAGTTTGCCAACCTTGTCACGCAGGAACATCTGGCCTTTGACGTCGACAATGGTGTCGCTGCCCGGGCGCAGGATCAGGCGGTAGGCGCCGGTGGCGCGCGGCGAATCGAGCAGGGCGAAGATCACCAGGTGCTTGTCGCCCGGCTTCGGCTGCTGAATCCAGAACTCGCGAAAACGCGGGAATTCTTCGCCGGACGGCAGAGCGGTATCGATGGCCAGGCCACGGGCCGACAGACCGTAGGTGTGACCCTTGCCGACGACGCGGAAATAGCTCGCGCCCAGCATGGTCATGATTTCGTCTTGCTTGTCAGCCTTGTTGATCGGGTACAGGACACGGAAACCGGCATAGCCCAGTTGTTCGGTGGCCTTTGGATCGAACTGCAGATCGCCGAAATCGAAACGGCTAGGATCGTATTTGATCTCTTCGACGGTGTTCGCGGTGATTTCGTTGATTTTCACCGGCGTATCGAAGTGCATGCCCTGATGGTAGAAGGACAGCTTGAACGGGTTCTTCTGGTCGGCCCATTCGGCTTTTTCGGTGCGGAAACGAATCTTCTGGTAGTCCGCGAACTTCATGTCACGGAATTCGTTCGGCAGGTTGCTGCGCGGGGCTTCGAATTTCTGCCCGGCCAGCTCTTTGGCCTTGGCCGACACATCGTCAAGATTGAATGCCCAAAGCTGGCCGGCGCTGAGCAGGCAGAGTACTGCCGAGCCCGCTACCAGAGCGCTGCGCAAGCGTTTGGCAGACAATTTTGCTGCATTACAGGGACTAACAATCACGAGCAACCCTCGCCGAAAACAGATCAATAAACCAACGGCCAGATGAAGTGCCTGTGAGGTTTTCGGTACAAAAATACCGGCCTTGCAGGGCACCCTTGCCAAGTTGGCGAGCATTGTTCCGACTCCGCTGGGGCAAAATGATTCCCCAATCGGATCCGGACAAGTCTCTACCTAAGTCAAAATGGACCAACGAACGCTGATCCCCGTAGCGCGCGATTATCTAGTAGCCCGCGTGACAACGCATCAGGGGTAACAAAGTATTTATCGCGAAAATTCCCTGTTTTCAGTCGAAAAGCCCTTAAAAACTTGTTTCAAGCGCTTTCATGTCTGTAACAGGAAGGTTACCGGGCCATCGTTGACCAGGTGCACCTGCATATCCGCGCCGAATCTACCTGATGCCACAGTGCCATGCATCTGTTTCGCTTTGCTGAATAGATAGTCGAACAATTCCTCGCCCAGCGCCGGAGGGGCGGCGGTCGAGAAACTCGGACGCAGCCCGCTTTTGGTGTCGGCAGCCAGGGTGAACTGAGAGACCAGCAGCAGCCCGCCGCCCACATCCGCCAAAGACAGATTCATCTTGCCTTCGGCGTCACTGAATACTCGATAGTTAAGCAGCTTATGCAGAAGTTTGTCGGCGCTGGCCTGCGTGTCGTCGGGTTCGACCGCCACCAGCACCAGCAAACCCTGATCGACGCTGCCGACCACCTCCCCCGCCACTTCGACCCGCGCGCCTTTCACGCGCTGCAAAAGCCCCTTCATGCTTCTTCGGGCGGCAGGTCGAGCAAGCGCCGGGCCATTTTGCTGGCAGCGCGTACCAGCGCATCGGTGATGCCCGGTTCGGAGGCGGCGTGACCGGCATCGCGGATCACCTGCAGCTCGCTGTTCGGCCAGGCCTGATGCAGCTCCCACGCATTATCGAGCGGGCAGATCACGTCGTAACGGCCGTGGATGATCACGCCCGGCAAATGAGCGATCTTGCCCATGTCGCGAATCAGTTGGTTCGGTTCGAGGAAGGCGTTATTGGTGAAGTAGTGGCATTCGATCCGCGCAATCGACAAGGCGCGCTGCGGCTCGGAGAAACGGTCGACCACTAGCGGGTTCGGGCGCAGGGTCGCGGTGCGCCCCTCCCAGGTCGACCAGGCCTTGGCGGCATGCATCTGGGCGATCTGGTCGTTGCCGGTCAGGCGTTTGTGGAAGGCGCTGAGCAGATCGTCGCGCTCGTCCAGTGGGATCGGCGCGAGGTAGTCCTGCCAGTAATCAGGGAACAGACGGCTGGCCCCGGCCTGATAAAACCATTCGATTTCCTGCGGACGGCAGAGAAAGATCCCACGCAGGATCAGACCATGTACGCGCTCCGGGTGAGTCTGCGCGTAAGCCAGCGCCAGGGTCGAACCCCAGGAGCCGCCGAACAGCACCCATTTATCGATGCCCAGGTGTTTACGGATGCGCTCGAGGTCTTCGACCAGATCCCAGGTGGTGTTGTTTTCCAGGCTGGCGTGGGGGGTGGAGCGCCCGCAGCCACGCTGGTCGAAGGTGACGATACGATACAGGTTCGGATCGAAGTAGCGACGGCTCTGGGCATCGCACCCGGCGCCCGGGCCTCCATGGATGAACACCACCGGCAAACCTTCCGGTGAACCGCTTTCGTCGACGTACAGCGTATGGGTGTCGTCGACGGCCAGATCGTGCCGTGCGTGAGGTTTGATCTGCGGAAACAAAGTCTGCATTGCGCGCTCCGTAAGGGGTCGAGGTCATCCCTGGGGGGACTTCTATTATTCTGCCGTCCGGCATCATAAACCCGATTTACGTCAATGAGCATGCCCGTGCGCTGTCACATTTTGTCAGCCATGAACCCCAGCAGGTTTTCGTAGAGGCGATCGACTTCGGCGGCCTGATGCCGCGCCCGCAGGCAGCCGTGCACCAGCCCTTCGCCGTAATACAGCGTGGCCTCGCCCCCGGCGGCGGACAGGCGTTCGGCGTAGCGCACACCGTCGTCGCGCAACGGATCGAACTGCGCCACGCCGATCCAGGCCGGGGGCAATCCGCTGAAGTCATCGGCGAGCAACGGCATGGCCCGGGCATTCGGTTGTGGCGTGCCATGCAGGTACAACGCGTGATAACAAACCACGTCACTGCTGGAAAGTAGCGGCGCATCGGCGCATTCGCTGCGTGAGGGCAGATGCTCGTCACCGCCCAGTCCGGGATAGATCAGCACCTGGGCTTTGGGCATCGGCTCGCCGGTATCGCGCAGGGCCAGGCACAACGCAGCGGCGAGATTGCCACCTGCGCTGTCGCCGGCCACCAGCATGCACTCGGGGTCGAAGCCGAACGATCCGCTGCGCAGGGCACGCCAGACACTCAGGCAATCGTCGAACCCGGCGGGAAACGGATGTTCCGGTGCCAATCGGTAATCCACCGCCACCACCATAGCCCCCAGCGCCATGGCCAGTTCGCAGCAGATGAAGTCGTGGGAGTCCAGCCCGCCGACCACCCAGCCACCGCCATGCAGGTACACCACACAGGGCGGTGACACCACGGGTGGGCGATAGGCCCGGACCGGCACCGCCCCCAACCGAAAGTCCTCAACCTCAAGCCCTGCCGGCCGCGGCGGGGTGAACGCCCGGCACATCTCGTCATAGCCACGGCGCAATCCGGCGAAGCTGCTGTCATCACTGGCGAAGCTTTCGGTTCTGGCGACGAACGCCGTCATCGCCGGCGACAGTGGATAAGTGCTCATCAGTTTTTCAGACTGGCCTGGACCGTGGCCACGCCGTCCTTGCCGTCGAAACTGCTGACACCCGCCAGCCAGCGCTGCAGATCTTCGGGATGCTCACGCAGCCAGGTCTTCGCCACCTCCTGAGGTGTCTTGCGCTCCATGATCGGCACCATCAACTGGCTTTCCTGAGCGGCGGTGAACGTCAGGTTTTCCAGCAGTCGATGGACGTTCGGGCAACGCTCGGCGTAGTCCGGCGCGGTGACCGTGGAAACGGTGGCGGCACCTTCGTTCGGGCCGTAGACGTCTTCGCTGCCGGTCAGGTAGGTGATTTTCATGTTGATGTTCATCGGGTGCGGGGTCCAGCCGACGAACACTACGAATTCCTTGCGATTCGCTGCCCGCTGCACGGCGGCGAGCATGCCGGCTTCACCGGATTCGATGATCTTGAAATCCTTCAGGCCGAAATGGTTGGTTTCGATCATGGTCTTGATCGTGGTGTTGGCGCCGCTACCGGGCTCGATGCCGTAGATCTTGCCGCCGAGCTGATCCTTGAATTTCGCGATGTCGCTGAAGGTTTTCAGCCCGGCCGCCGCCACGTAGTCCGGCACTGCCAGCGTCGCCTGGGCATCCGCCAGACTTGGCTTGTCCATGACCTTGACCTGATTGGCAGCGAGGAACGGCGCGATGTTCTTGTCCATCGCCGGTTTCCAGTAGCCGAGGAAGATATCGAGGCGCTTGTCGCGGATGCCGGCGAAGATGATTTGCTGCACGGCGCTGGTCTGTTTGCTTTCGTAGCCGAGGCCGTTGAGCAGCACGTCGGCCATGCCGCTGGTGGCGATCACGTCGGTCCAGTTGACCACACCCATGCGCACGGTTTTGCAGGAAGCATCGTCGGAAGCCATGGCGCCGGCGCTGAGTAGCGCACTGCCGGTGAGGATTAACGCACAACGAGTGAACAGTTTTTTCATGTGGGATCGTCTCGTGCGGCAGCGGTTTATTGTTCGGATCGGAGTCTTCTTGCACCGTGGCCGAAACATTACGCAGCAGGCGAGACGGAAAAGCGACCTGTGGCGACCGGGATTTGCACGGTGGCGACTGTTTGGCTGCGCCCCCAGATCGCTCACTCACTGCAGATCGTTCCCACGCTCCGCGTGGGAACGATCAGAGCAGACTCAGTTGTAGTGCTTTGCGCCCCACGCGAGCAGCCCTTGCAGCAACTCCTTGAGCACCACCCGCGTCGGCTCCGCCAGATCGGCGCGGTAGCGGAACGGTTCGAACTCTTCCATGTAGGTGCACTGACCCAGTTCCAGTTGCACGGCATGGATGTTCTCGGCCGGGTTGCCGTAGTGACGGGTGATGTGGCCGCCCTTGAAGCGTCCGTTCAGCACATGGCTGTAATCGCCGTGGCGTGCGCAGATTGCTTCCAGTTGCGTGGCCAGTTGTGGGTCGCAACTGGCACCGTTGAAGGTACCGAGGTTGAAGTCCGGCAGCTTGCCGTCGAACAGGTGCGGGATCACCGAACGGATCGAATGCGCATCGAACAACAGTGCGTAACCAAATTCGGCCTTCAGCCGCGCCAGCTCTTCCTGCAAGGTGCGGTGGTACGGCGTCCAGATCTGCTCCAGATAGGTCGCACGTTCCTCTTTCGACGGTTCCTTGCCTTCCTTGAACAACGGAATGCCATCGAACAGCGTCGCCGGGTACAGCCCGGTGGTGGCGCCGGCATACAACGGCTTGTCGTCGGATGGCCGGTTCAGGTCGATGACGAACCGCGAATACTCGGCCGCCAGGGTGCTGGCGCCCAGTTCGGTGGCGAAATCGTAGAGCTGCGGAATATGCCAGTCGGTGTCCGGCAGGCTTTTCGCGTCCGGGATCAATCCGGCCTCGACCGCCGGGGTCAGGCGCACGCCGGCGTGGGGCATGCTGATCAGCAGCGGCACGCGACCTTGTTTGAAGTTCAGAACCTTATCCACAACCGCTCTCCTACAGACTTGATTCAACGCCGTGACGCACGACGCGTTTGTCCAGTTCACCGCCCAGCCAGTACGCCAGATCCGCCGGCCGGTCGATCTGCCAGGCGACGAAATCCGCCACCTTGCCGACTTCCAGCGAACCGTGGGTCTCGGCCATGCCCAGGGCTTGCGCCGCATGAATCGTGGCGCCGGCCAGGGCTTCTTCCGGGGTCATGCGGAAACAGGTGCAGGCCATGTTCAACATCAGACGCAACGACAGCGCCGGCGACGTGCCGGGGTTGAGGTCACTGGCGATGGCGATTTTCACCTTGTGCTTGCGCAGGGCGTCCATCGGCGGCAATTGGGTTTCACGCAGGAAGTAGAACGCACCCGGCAACAACACCGCGACGGTGTCGGACTTGGCCATGGCAATGGCGTCGTCTTCATCCATGAACTCCAGGTGATCGGCGGACAACGCGTGATAGCGCGCCGCCAGGCTGGAACCGTGCAGCGACGAAAGTTGCTCGGCGTGCAGCTTCACCGGCAGACCGAGTTTTTGCGCGGTGACGAACACCCGCTCGACCTGCTCCGGGGAGAACGCCAGGTATTCACAAAAGGCATCCACCGCGTCCACCAGCCCTTCGGCCGCCAGCGCGGGCAGCATCTCGGCGCAGATGTGATCGATGTAATCGTCAGCACGATCCTTGTACTCCGGCGGCAACGCATGGGCGGCCAGACAGGTGCTGCGCACGCTGATCGGCAGCTCGGCGGCGAGGCGACGGATGACCCGCAGGATCTTGCGCTCGCTGGCCAGATCGAGGCCGTAGCCGGACTTCATTTCGACTGTGGTCACGCCATCGCGCATCAGGCTTTTCAGGCGTTTGGCGGCGCTGGCGAACAGTTCGTCTTCCGAGGCTTCGCGCGTTGCACGCACGGTACTGGCGATGCCGCCACCGGCTGCGGCGATCTCGGCGTAGCTGACGCCTTGCAGGCGCTTCTCGAACTCACCGCTGCGGTTACCGCCGAACACGGTGTGAGTGTGGCAGTCGATCAGGCCGGGGGTGACCCACGCGCCTTGCAGATCGTTGACCGCCGGGTATTCGCCCGACGGCAATTGAGTGCGCGGGCCGATCCACTCGATGTGTGCACCGGACGTCACGATGGCCGCATCCTCGATGATCGAGTAGACGCCTTGCGCCATGGTTGCGACGTGGCAGTGTTGCCAGAGGGTTTTCACTGTTGGCCTCCGTTGAAATTCTGTTTGGTGGGCAGCCTCAAAAGCCCCCTCACCCTAGCCCTCTCCCGGAGGGAGAGGGGACTGACCGCGTTGTTCTTTCGAGGTACATCGACCTGAAATTCCTGAGTCGAACTCAGGTTCTGAAAACGATGAAGATCGGCTCCCTTTCCCCTCTCCCCCCTGGGGGAGGGGGTTGGGCGGGCGGCGTTCCGATGAGGGGGATCGATTTCCCAGACGACAAAAATCCCCCTGGAAAAACGCTTACAAACTAGGCAGCAACTTAGCCGGAACCAACTCAGTCAGAACCCGCGAAGCCAGCAGCTCGGTCGCGGCATTGATGTCCGGCGCAAAGAAT
>NZ_JBJUVZ010000045.1:0-217 GCF_046097675.1 Pseudomonas sp. UV AK001 | reverse complement strand
TGTACATCGGTGGCGTGCAAGTGGCGCGCGGTTATCTGAATCGTCCTGAACTCAGCGCTGAACGGTTCCTTCAGGATCCGTTCCAGCCCAACGGCCGTATGTACCGCACCGGCGACGTCGCCCGTTACCTGGCCGACGGCAACATCGAATACCTGGGTCGCAACGACGATCAGGTGAAGATCCGTGGCCTGCGCATCGAACTGGGTGAAATCCAGTC
>NZ_JBJUVZ010000044.1:0-235 GCF_046097675.1 Pseudomonas sp. UV AK001 | reverse complement strand
CAGGGTGTAGGTGATCGAGGCCATGACCGTATCGATGCCGGCGTTGGCACCTTCAACGACGGAGTCACCGGCGTTGTCGACGATGTAGGTGTCGTTGCCCAGACCACCGGCCATGGTGTCGGCACCCAGGCCGCCGTCGAGCACGTTGTTACCGGCGTTGCCGATGAGGCTGTTGTTCAGGTTGTTGCCGGTGCCGTTGAGCGCCGAACCGAGCAGGGTCAGGTTCTCGAGGTTG
>NZ_JBJUVZ010000043.1:0-256 GCF_046097675.1 Pseudomonas sp. UV AK001 | reverse complement strand
TCCGGGTCGTAGTACCGGTGCCGGTTGTAATGCAGCCCGCTTTCCGCATCGAAATACTGCCCCTGAAACCGCAGCGGCTGGTCGAGGTAGTCGTCGGTCGCCAGTTCTACCGAGGTGGTTTTGCCGTAGGCGCTGTATTTGGCTGACCAGACGATCTCGCCGCTGTAGTCGGTCAGCTCTTGCGGGGTGCCGAGGTGGTCGAGCTGGTAGTAGAACGGGCAGGCGCGTTTCGGGCCTTGGCCGTCGAGCATCGCCA
>NZ_JBJUVZ010000042.1:0-302 GCF_046097675.1 Pseudomonas sp. UV AK001 | reverse complement strand
GGCCGTTTCGTCGACCGCGAGCGCGGCAAGCACCTGGCCAAACGCGCCCTCGAGCGTCACCGCAGCGACTTCCAGCTCGCCGAGGGCAAGAGCGACCAGCCGCTGCTGGTCAGCGGCCATTTCCTCGCGCTGAAGGAACACCCGAAGGCCAAGTGGAACGACCTGTGGCTGCTCACCGAAGTCCATCACGAAGGCAAGCAGCCGCAGGTGCTGGAAGAATCGGTCACCAGCGACACCACCGCGCTGAAAGACGATTTCCATCAGGGCTACCGCAACCGCTTCCAGGCCACCCCGTGGGACGT
>NZ_JBJUVZ010000041.1:0-337 GCF_046097675.1 Pseudomonas sp. UV AK001 | reverse complement strand
GGCCTTAGAATCCCGGATTTACCTAAGATTCCAGCCTACCACCTTAAACTTGGACAACCAACGCCAAGCTGGCCTAGCCTTCTCCGTCCCTCCATCGCAATAACCAGAAGTACAGGAATATTAACCTGTTTTCCATCGACTACGCTTTTCAGCCTCGCCTTAGGGACCGACTAACCCTGCGTCGATTAACGTTGCGCAGGAAACCTTGGTCTTTCGGCGTGGGTGTTTTTCACACCCATTGTCGTTACTCATGTCAGCATTCGCACTTCTGATACCTCCAGCAAGCTTCTCAACTCACCTTCACAGGCTTACAGAACGCTCCTCTACCGCATCACTT
>NZ_JBJUVZ010000040.1:0-348 GCF_046097675.1 Pseudomonas sp. UV AK001 | reverse complement strand
CGCCGTGGCACTGTGCTGGAAGTGGTAGTGAATGCCTTCTTCTTCGCACAGGCGCTGGATGAAATGCAGGTCCGATTCGTCGTACTGCACGCAGTAGAGGCGCTCGGGGTAGATCGACCCGGTCTGAAATTCGTAGGCGTTGCCCTGGATGCCGTGTTCTTCGAGGACCTTGCCGATGATTTTCGGCACGCTGAGGTTCTGGAAGATCCGCTGGTTGATCCGGTGCGCCAGATACGCCAGCTGCGGGCGCAGGGTCACGGAGTAGCGCGTCAGGCGCTTGCCGGAATCGCCTTGCGCGGCGCGGTCGATCAGGCCATGGATGCCGCTACCGTCGGGCGACAGCTGCAG
>NZ_JBJUVZ010000004.1:0-407495 GCF_046097675.1 Pseudomonas sp. UV AK001 | reverse complement strand
AGTCAGGGTCGTTACACCATCCAGAGCAGTGATAGTGAACGTGCCACTTTGAGTCAAAGCCGTGGCATCCGGCGCACTACCGGTGCTCAGATTTTTCTCGAAGACAGTGAGCTCGCCGCCGTTAACGTCGAGGCCGTTGATGATCACCGGATCGTCGTTGTTGTGGATTTGCAGCACGAGGTTCGCAGTGCTGGTATCGCCGTCCGAATCGGTGATGGTGTAGGTGAAGGTTTCAGTACCGTTTCCGCCACCGTGCAGGCTTTTGAAGTCGGCGTCGTTAGGGTTGACGGTATAGGTGTAAGAGCCATCCGCATTCAGCACCAAAGTGCCATAGGTTCCAGTGAACGTGCCGGCAGTAATCGGTCCGGCATTCGGGCCGGTCGGTACGCGATCGGCGCCTTGCACATCGTTGGTCAGGACATTGCCGGTCAGGGTCAGGTTGGTTTCCGAGGCGGTGCCGGTGTTGCTGTCGTCCACGGCTTTGGGCAAATCATCGACGATGTTCACATCCAGCGAAGCATTGGCGGTCGTGCCGTTGTCATCCACCACGGTGACGGCGAACTGCTCACTCAAAGTGTTCGCGCCGTTGGCAGTCGGGTGGGCGTCATTGTGGTCGAGTGTGTAGCTGTAGCTGACGACGCCGGTCGTGGCGTTGAAACCTGTAATCGTCAGCGTGCTACCCAGCGGCGTCGTGACCGATTGCGGGAAGCCGGCGGCCACACCGTTGGTAACGACGGCGATTCCACCCACGGTCAGCGTGGTGACACCGTCCAAAGCAGTGATCGTGAAAGTACCGCTCTGAGTCAAAGCCGTAGCATCCGGCGCACTGCCGGTACTGAGGTTTTTCTCGAAAACCGTCAGCTCGCCGCCGTTTACGTCCAGGCCGTTGATGATCACCGGATCGTCGTTGTTGTGGACCTGCAGAACAAGATTCGCCGTGCTCGTGTCACCGTCCGAGTCGGTGACGGTGTAGGTGAAGGTTTCAGTGCCGTTTCCACCGCCATGCAGATTCTTGAAATCGGCGTCATTAGGGTTGACGGTGTAGGTGTAGGAACCATCGGCATTCAGCACCAGGGTGCCGTAGGTCCCGGTGAAAGTACCGGCGGTGACTGGGCCGGTCTGCACACGGTCGGCGCCTTGCACGTCGTTGGTCAGCACGTTGCCGGTCAGCGTCAGATTGGTTTCCGAAGCCGTACCGGTGTTGCTGTCATCCACGGCTTTGGGCACGTCATCAACGATGTTCACATCCAGCGATGCGTTGGCCGTGGTGCCGTTGTCATCGACGACAGTGACCGCGAACTGCTCGCTCAAGGTATTGGCGCCATTGGCAGTCGGATGCGCGTCGTTGTGATCGAGGGTGTAGCTGTAACTGACAACGCCGGTGGCGGCGTTGAACCCGGTGATGGTCAGCGTGCTCCCTAATGGCGTGGTCACCGATTGCGGAAAGCCTGCGGCCACGCCGTTTGTGACGACTGCAATGCCGCCCACGGTCAGTGTGGTGACGCCGTCCAGAGCAGTGATGGTGAAGGTGCCGCTTTGGGTCAACGCAGTAGCATCCGGCGCACTGCCGGTGCTCAGGTTTTTTTCGAAAACCGTCAGCTCGCCACCTTCTACGTTCAAGCCGTTGATGAGCACCGGATCGTCGTTGTTGTGGATCTGCAGCACCAGGTTCGCGGTGCTGGTGTCGCCATCGGAATCACGCAGGGTGTAGGTGAAGGTCTCTGTGCCATTACCGCCGCCATGCAACGCCTTGAAATCCGCGTCGCTGGTGTTGAGCGTGTAGGTGTAAGTGCCGTTGGCGTTCAGCACCAGCGTGCCGTAAGTCCCGGTGAACGTACCGGCAACCACCGGGCCGCTGTTGGGGCCGACAGGAATGCGGTCGGCGCCCTGGACGTCGTTGATCAGCACGTTACCGGTCAGGCTCAGGTTGGTTTCCGAAGCCGTACCGGTGTTGCTGTCATCAACAGCTTTGGGCACGTCATCGGTGATGTTCACGTCCAGCGAGCCGGTCGCCGTATCGCCATTGCTGTCACCGGCAATCACCGTGAAATGTTCACTCAGATTGTTGGCCCCATCACCCGCAGGATGGGCGTCGTTGCCATTGAGGGTGTAGCTGTAACTCACAGTGCCGTTCGCCGGGTTGTAACCGGTGATGGTCAGGGTGTTGCCCAGTTGTGTGGTGATCGATTGCGGGAAACCGACCGGCACACCGCCGACGATGACGTTGATGCCGCCGATGCTCAGGCTCGTCAGACCATCGGGCGCGGAGATGCTGAAGCTGCCGGCCTGGGTCAGCTCGCCGGGATTGGCGGCGGAACCGTCCGGCAGATTGGCTTCGTTGAGCGTCAGTTCGCCCCCCGGTACGTCGAGGCCTGTGAGAGTCACAAGGTTATTGACCGGTGGCGGGATGACCGGCGCGGGCGTGTTGTCGCCGTTGTCGATCACCGCGTAGTGGCGCTCTTGCGGGAACTCGGGAATGCCATTGAAACCGGCGGTGGGGAAACCGACGACCGGATCGACCCGCCCGGCGACTTCCGTCAGCAATACGAAACTGTGGCCGCCGCCCTTGCCGCCATTGGCATCGCCCGGGGCATCGGGGCCTGCGGCAGTGGCTTCAGCAGATTTAGTCGGGTCGTCACCGGCGGCAATGGCTTTCTGGATCTGCGCGACGTCGGTAAGTTGCGCATCGCTCGGGGTCAGCGCTTCCGGGGCATCCACATGGGGTGCGTGGTTGGCCAGCAATTGTCCGGTCAGGGTCAGGCTGCTGTCGCGGCCCAGGGTCAGTTCCTGGCCGTTTTGCAGATGGACGGCAACCGCCCCTTCCGCACCGGTGATCAATTGATCCCCTGTAAACAGCCGATCGCCCTCGACCAATGCACGCCGACTTCCGTCAGCGGCTTGCGCGAAAACCTGACCAATGACTTTGGTGACGGTCCCGATGAGCGTTGCCATGTGCATTTCCTCCGCTGCCGACCACCGTCGGCACTGGTTCGCGAAGCAGCCCATGGCTCAAGCGGGTTGTCGGGGCGACGCTCGCACCTCGACAGTTCGTTTCGCAGGTTGTGCAAGTTCAGAAACTCCAGCGCCCTCAGGCACTTGGAATCCCTGATCAATGCAGCACGCCCACTAGCGCTACGTAACGGTGGTGAATCACCCGAGTGACAAAAAACTGTCGCTCATTTGCCGCTACGCGTCCCTCCCCTTTAGCAGTACTTCGCCCGTATGTCGCAAAGTGAGTGGAACTTTCCTCAAGCCTTCATGCACTCCCTAAAGCACATAAAACAAAGGCTTTCGAATGGAACAATGTGCCGGATTCGGCGAAGCGCATAAGTTTTTTTTGGCATAAGCCATATGAAAAATTTTTCTTAGCTACGCTTCAGGATGTTCTTAGCTCTGTTGTAACAGCGATGAGACGCTAAACGCTAAAAATATCGTCAATAAATTGGCGACAGCGGAATACCATCAGGACTCAGGGAGATGCACCCATGCGCGTTCTAACCCCCCTCTGCAGTGCGGTTTTGCTGGCCATGGCTTGCACATCCCAAGCTCAGGCCATGAACCTCACCGAAGCCATCCAGAGCACCATTGCGACCCACCCGGATCTCGCTTCGCGCGTCGACGCGAAACTGTCGGCGGATGAACAGGTGAACGTCGCCAAGGGCGGCTACTATCCGTCCGTCGACCTGAATGCTTCCTATGGGCGCGGCTACAGCGACAACACCAACACCCGGGCGCTGACCCCGAGCGGCCACAATACTGAAACCCTCAACTACACCCAGTCCGAGCTGCGCCTGCGTCAGATGCTGTTCGACGGCTTCAACACGTCCAACGAAGTCGCGCGCACCAAAGGCGTTTCCAACTCGCGCGCGTACTACGCGCAAGGCACCGCCCAGGATCTGGCCCTGCGCACCATCGAGGTCTACCTCGAAGTGCTCAAGCGCCGCGAACTGGTGACCCTGGCCAAAAACAACCTGCAGGCGCACCTGCGGGTCAACGACCAGATCGGCCTGCGCACCCAGCGCGGCATCGGCAGCACCGCCGACTCCGACCAGTCGGTGGCCCGTAAGGCGTTGGCGCAAAACAACCTCGACACCGCCGAGGTCGATCTGGCGGACGCCGAGTCGAACTTCTACAGCGTCGTCGGACGCATGCCCGACGAGCTGGAAACCCCGGCCTCGACCCGTGGTGAACTGCCCGCCACCCTGCCCGAAGCCCAGCAGAGCATGGTCGAGAACAACCCCTATCTGAAATCCGCCCAGGCCGACGTGCAATCGGCCGAGAGCCAATACGAAGTCGCCAAGTCGCCGTTCTACCCGCGCTTCGATGCCGAAGCGGCGGTCGGCGCCAACAACAACGTGCAGGGTGACGAGGGCCACGACAACGAATGGCGGGTCGGCGTGGTGATGAACTACAACCTGTTCCGTGGCGGCAGCGACAAGGCGCGACTGGCCTCCGATGCGCACCAGATCAACCAGGCCATGGACATCCGCAACAACGCCCTGCGCCAGCTCAACGAGAACATTCACCTGGCGTGGAACGCCATGGTCAACGCCAAGAAACAGACCCCGACCGCCCGCGAATATGCCGAGACCACCAAGCGTGTGCGCGCCGCGTATCAGGATCAGTTCGGCCTCGGCCAACGCACCCTGCTCGACCTGCTCGACAGTGAAAACGAGCTGTACAACGCCAACCGTCGCTACACCGAAATCCGTTACACCGAAGAGTTTTCGATGTACCGCGTGCTGGCGAACATGGGTCAGTTGCTGAGCAAGCAACGGGTGGTGCTGCCGGCCGACGCGATTGCCGCTGCCGAAGTGAAGAACGAGGCGCGCTTGCCCGAACTGAAGTAGTCCCGATGATGTAGCCAGGGAGCGATCAATATGACCAGCATGGAACCCGGGGCCTCCGGGATCGATCCGCGGCTGAGCTTCGATGATCCGTTACTCGACGGTCTGTTGATCCTCTGCAAACTCCACGGCGCGACGGTCAGTCGCGCCAGCCTGAGTGCCGGGCTGCCCCTGGACAAACAACGCCTGAGCCTGGATCTGCTGCCCCGCGCCGCCGCCCGGGCCGGGTTGCAGGCACGGCTGCTGCGCCGCGACCTCAAGGACATCTCCCCGCTCAACCTGCCGATATTGTTGCTGCTGGGCAATGGCCGCACGGCGGTGCTGCGGCGTTTTGCCGATGACGGCAAGGCCCTGATCCTGCCCAGTGAAGCCGACGGCGGCGAACAGTGGGTCAGCCGCGAAGAACTCGCTGAACATTACAGCGGCCAGGCCCTCTTCGCCCGGCCACGGCATGAACTGGAAGACCTGCGTTCACCGTTGGTGCCAAGGGTGCAGGCGTGGTTTCGCGACACGTTGAAGCTGTCGAAATGGCTGTACAGCGACGCGATCCTCGCCAGTTTCCTGATCAACCTGCTGGGCCTGATGGTGCCGCTGTTCGTCATGCAGACCTACGACCGCGTGGTGCCGAACCAGGCCACGTCGACCCTGTGGGTGCTGGCCATCGGGTTGCTGATCGGCACCGGTTTCGAACTGGTGCTGCGGGTGGTGCGTGCGCACTTGCTGGACACCGCTGGCAAGAAGACCGACGTGATCCTTTCCGCCACTTTGTTCGAGCGCATCACCGGCATGGCGATGAAGGCCCGGCCAGCGACCATCGGCGGCTTCGCCCAGAGCATTCACGACTTTCAGGGGCTGCGGGAATTCCTCACCGCCGTGACCCTGACCAGCCTGATCGACCTGCCCTTCGTGGTGCTGATGCTGGTGGTGATCGGCCTGCTCGGCGGCTGGCTGGTGGTGATTCCGTTGCTGGCGTTTCCGATCACGATCATGTTCGCGATGATCATTCAGGTGCGCCTGCGCGACACCGTGCAAAAAAGCCTGAGCCTCGGCGCCGAGCGTCAGGCGTTGCTGATCGAAACCCTCGGCGGGCTGGAAACCCTCAAGGCCTGCAGCGCCGAAAGCGAGCGCCAGCACAAATGGGAAAGCACCCACGGCGCCCTCACCCGCCTCGACAGCCATGCGCGCAACCTCTCGGCGCTGGCCACCAACGGCACGCTGTTCATCCAGCAGTTTTCGGGGATGGCGACCATCGTCGCCGGGGTCTACAGCATCATCGCCGGCAACCTCAGCGTCGGCGCACTGGTGGCCAGCTACATGCTTGGCAGCCGCGTGCTCGCACCACTGGGTCAGATCGCCGGGCTGATTACCCGCTACCAGCAAGCGCAACTGACCATGAAAAGCACCGACGCGCTGATGGCCCTGCCTCAGGAACGCGACGGCAAACAGCGGCCCCTGGAACGCACGCAACTGCAAGGCGCGCTGGACGTCAGCGGTGTGACCTTCCATTACAACGGCCAGAATGCACCGGCCCTGAGCAATATCAGTTTCAGCCTCAAGCCCGGCGAACGCATCGGCATCATCGGCCGCAGCGGTTCCGGCAAAAGCACTCTGGCCCGGCTGGTGATGGGTTTTTACGAACCGGAAGAAGGCCAGTTGCTGCTCGAAGGCCTCGACCTGCGGCAACTGGATGTCGCCGACCTGCGCCAGCAGATCGGTTACGTCGCCCACGACCTGCCGCTGCTGGCCGGCAGCCTGCGTGACAACCTCACGCTCGGCGCCCGCTACGTCAGCGATTCGCGGATGCTCGAAGTCGCCGAACTGACCGGCGTCACCGAACTGGCCCGCCAGCACCCGCAAGGCTTCGACCGGCCGGTGGGCGAACGCGGGCAATTGCTCTCCGGCGGTCAGCGCCAGGCCGTGCTGCTGGCCCGGGCGCTGTTGCTCGATCCACCGATCATGCTGCTCGACGAACCCACCAGCGCCATGGACAACAGCAGCGAAGACGTCCTGCGTCAGAAGCTCCACGGCTGGGTGCAGGGCAAGACGCTTCTGCTGGTCACCCACCGCACCTCGATGCTGAGCCTGGTGGACCGGTTGCTGGTGCTGGACAACGGCCGGATCGTCGCCGACGGTCCGAAAGAAGCGGTCATCGATGCACTGCGCAAGGGCCGGGTCGGCTCGGCGGCGGTCTAGGAGTTGCCCATGTCTGCTTCCTCATCGTCAAAACAGCGCGGTTACTTCGACAGTTTCGGCAAAAGCGCCGAGGCCGAATTCATGCCGGAAACTGCCGGCGCTTCGTTGCAGGATTCGCCGCGCTGGTCGCGGATCACCGTGTGGCTGGCGGCGGCGCTGCTGATCAGCGCGCTGGTCTGGGCCAAGTTCGCGGTGCTCGAAGAAGTGACCATGGGCGAAGGCAAGGCGATTCCGTCGAGCAAGGTCCAGGTGATCCAGAACCTCGAGGGCGGGATCGTCACCGAGATCTTCGTGCGTGAAGGGCAAATGGTGAACAAGGGCGACACCCTGCTGCGCCTGGATGACACGCGGTTTCTGTCGAACAAGGGCGAGAGCGAGGCGGATCGCTATGCGTTGATGGCGCAAGTCGAGCGTTTGTCGGCGGAGTCCGAAGGCCGGCCGATGAAGCTTTCGGACGAAATCGTCAGCAAGGCGCCGCAAGTGGCTGAAGACGAACGCGCGCTCTACGACCAACGCCAGCGGCGCCTGGCCAGTGAGCAACGCACGCTCACCGAACAGCTGCGGCAGAAGACTCAGGAACTGGCGGAGTTTCGCTCCAAGCAGGGTCAGTACAGTTCCAGCCTGGCGCTGTTGCAGCAAGAGATGAACATGTCGTCGCCGCTGGTGGGCACCGGGGCGGTGTCGCCGGTGGAAATCCTGCGGCTCAAACGCAGCGCAGTGGAAATTCGCGGATCGCTGAACGCCACGACCCTGGCAATTCCCCGGGCTGAATCGGCGATCAACGAGATCAAGAGCAAGATCGACGAATCGGAACAGACCTTCCGCTCCGACGCCGCCAAGGATCTCAACCAGAAACGCACCGACCTGTCGAAAATCACCGCCTCTAGCATCGCCATCGACGACCGTGTCAGTCGCACCACGGTGACCTCGCCGGTACACGGGGTGATCAAGCAATTGAAGGTCAACACCATCGGCGGAGTGGTTCAGCCGGGCAGCGACATGGTGGAAATCGTGCCGCTGGAGGACAACCTGCTGATCGAAGCCAAGGTGCGTCCGCAGGACGTGGCGTTCCTGCATCCAGGCCAGAAAGCCATGGTCAAGTTCAGCGCCTATGACTACACGATCTACGGCGGGCTTAGCGCCAAACTTGAGCTGATCGGTGCCGACACCATCACCGACGACAAGGGCAACAGCTTCTACCTGATCCAGGTGCGTACCGACAAAAACCATTTGGGCGGGGATGTGAAGCCGTTGCTGATCATCCCGGGGATGGTCGCCACGGTGGACATCATTACCGGGGAAAAAAGCGTGCTGGATTACTTGCTCAAACCGGTGCTGAAGGCGCGGACCGAGGCGATGCGCGAACGGTAGCCGCTCTCGTTCCCACGCAGTGGGAACGATCAGCCTCCGTGATTCTTCTGGAAGGTCTCCTCCCCCATCGCCGCAATCTGCCCCTCGATCAGCGCCTCGAAAGGCTTGAGCAACGGATCGAAAGAGACCGGTGCTTCCAGCGTTTGCAACGCCTGAACAATCGCCTCAATGGTCGACAACGCCCCCGGCCCCGGTGCCTTGCGCAACCGATACCGTGAAACCCCGCCCTGCGCCAGCGTCACCCGTGGCAACGCCGCCAGCAAGGGATTGAGGTGCAACATCTTGCGCGCCTTGCGCCACGTGCCGTCCGGCACCACCAGCAACAGCGGTTCATCGGACGCGGTGTAAGCCTGCATCGGCTGCGCATCGTCCGCCGGGAACAACAACCGCGCCCGATAGCCCGGCCGGTTCA
Source organism: Pseudomonas sp. UV AK001 (assembly GCF_046097675.1). Classification (NCBI taxonomy): domain Bacteria; kingdom Pseudomonadati; phylum Pseudomonadota; class Gammaproteobacteria; order Pseudomonadales; family Pseudomonadaceae; genus Pseudomonas; species Pseudomonas sp. UV AK001. Next base: position 398,672 of record NZ_JBJUVZ010000004.1, on the reverse strand, counting down.
GCAACGCGGGCAGATCCTCGAACACTTCGCCGACGATCAGTTCGGCATTGTTCAAACCGAGCGCCGCCAGCCGTGCAGTGTTGAGCGCGTGACTGACCTCGCTCGGGTGCTGCAACAGCAACACCCGGGTGCGGCTGTCGAGGCTCGGGATCAGCGGACACAGGCAGTGGGTTTGTGGGCGCAGGCAGCGCGGGCATTGAGGTCTGGACATGTTCTTATGCCTGATTGAGCTGCGCTTTGAGCAGGTCGCGGAAAGTCTGGATCAGCGGCTCGCGGCTGCGGCCCCGGCGCATGATCATGGAAAACGGCGCCTGATAACCGAAGGTCGCCGGCAGCAAAACCCGCAGGTCGCCCTTGTCGGCCCAGGCCTGGGCGTAGTGCTCCGGCAGGTAGCCGATGTAGGCGCCGGACAGCACCAGAATCAGCTGCGCCTCCATACTTTCCACGGTGGCGGCGCTGTGTTTGAAACCGTGGCGCGCCAGTTCCGCCTGGCTCCAGTAGCCGCGCCCGACCATGCGCTGCTGGGTGATGACCTGTTCGGGAATCCGCCGTTCGTTGAATAACGGGTGACGGCTGCTGCAATACAGCCAGTGCTGTTCGCGGTACAGCGGCATGTACACCAGACCGCTCATGCGCGTGGAAAACGCGCCGATGGCCAGATCGAGGCGGTTGTCCTGCACGCCGAGTTGCAATTCGTAGGGACTCATCACCGACAGGTGCAAATGTACCGCCGGGTGTTCCTGGCTGTAGGCGCCGATGGCTTCGGCGAACGGCAGGGCCTTGTCGCTGACGGTGGAGTCGATCACCCCCAGATTGAGCGTGCCGCGCAACTCGCCCTTGAGCGCGGCGGCGTATTGCTCGAAGCCTTCGAGTTCGGCGAGCAGACGCAAGGTTTCCTGATGGAACAACTCGCCCTTGCTGGTCAGGCTGAAACCGCCCCGCCCGCGATGGCACAGCACCAGACCGAGGGCGGCTTCGAGCTGGCTCATGTAGGTGCTGATCGCCGAGGTCGACAGGTTGAGTTCCTGCTGCGCGTTGGCAAAACCCTGATGGCGCACGACGCTGACGAAGATGCGCAAAAGTTTCAGGTCGGGTAAAGCGTTGGCCATGTCTACTCCGGGCTTTGGAACTGTGTTGTCTGGTAAATCCACCCCTCACCCCAACCCTCTCCCGGAGGGAGAGGGAGCTGATCTCCATGGCTCTCAAATCCTGAGTTCGACTCGATATCTCAGGTCGATGCAAATCCCGAGAACTCCGCGGTCGGCTCCCTCTCCCCCCGGGAGAGGGCTGGGGTGAGGGCTGAGATCTCCAGTCGAACGAACATCCAGAGAAGCGCAAAGTCTATCCCGCCCCTCTCCATTAGTTTAGAAAATTCTGAACTAAGTTTTTGTTCGTAGCGATTCTTCCGCCTCACTACATTTCGCAGAATCGGCCCCACAGCGGCGTCCGAACCTGTGCTGAACGGCGCGCCGACATAAATAAAACAAAGACGATGAGGCCCTACCCGTGGACAAGATTCTTCACCAACCACTGGGCGGCAACGAAATGCCGCGCTTCGGCGGCATCGCCACCATGCTCCGACTCCCCCATGTACCGACCGCTGCCGGCCTGGACGCTGCCTTCGTTGGCGTGCCACTGGACATCGGTACTTCGCTGCGCCCCGGCACCCGCTTCGGGCCCCGCGACATCCGCACCGAATCGGTGATGATCCGCCCGTACAACATGGCCACCGGCGCTGCGCCGTTCGACTCGCTGTCGGTTGCCGACATCGGTGACGTGGCGATCAACACCTTCAACCTGCTCGACGCCGTACGCATCATCGAAGAAGCCTACGACAACATCCTCGAGCACAACGTGATCCCGATGACCCTGGGTGGCGACCACACCATCACCCTGCCGATCCTGCGTGCCATCCACAAAAAGCACGGCAAGGTCGGTCTGGTGCACATCGACGCTCACGCTGACGTCAACGATCACATGTTCGGCGAGAAGATCGCCCACGGTACGACCTTCCGTCGCGCCGTCGAAGAAGATCTTCTGGACTGCGACCGCGTGGTGCAGATTGGTCTGCGTGCGCAGGGTTACACCGCTGACGACTTCAACTGGAGCCGCGATCAGGGCTTCCGCGTGGTGCAGGCCGAAGAGTGCTGGCACAAGTCGCTGGAACCGCTGATGGCCGAAGTGCGCGAGAAAGTCGGTGGCGGCCCGGTGTACCTGAGCTTCGACATCGACGGCATCGACCCGGCCTGGGCGCCTGGCACCGGCACCCCGGAAATCGGTGGTCTGACGACCATTCAGGCGATTGAAATCGTTCGCGGCTGCCAGGGCCTCGACCTGATCGGCTGCGATCTGGTAGAAGTCTCGCCCGCTTATGACACCACCGGCAACACCTCGCTGCTGGCCGCCAACCTGCTGTACGAAATGCTCTGCGTACTGCCGGGCGTGGTCCACCGCTGAGGGTCGGGTCATGAACGAACGTGATCAGGTTCTGAAAGCGGCCGCCGATCTGGTGTCCGCCTTCGCCCGCAACGATCGCGAAGCCTACTTCGGCGCGTTCAGCGCCGATGCGAGCTTCGTGTTCTACACCCTCGAACAGCCCCTGCTGTCGCGCGATGCCTATCAGGCGTTGTGGGACAGCTGGCGCGCCGAGGATGGCTTCGAGGTGCTGTCGTGCACTTCGAGCAACGCCTTCGTCAGCCTGCTGGGTGACGTGGCGGTGTTTATCCATGACGTGGCCACCGAGCTGCGCATGCAAGGGGAGCAACACTTCAGCCAGGAGCGCGAGACGATTGTTTTCAAGAAACAAGCGTCGAGCCTAGAACAACAAGGCCATTGGCTGGCCTGCCACGAACATTTGTCCGCAATGCCGGAAGGGCTGCCACCCCCTTAGCCAAACAGGTGACGCCTCACACACGATGCGGCGCGCCTTTATGATCGGAGCAGATCATGAATAACAACAACAAAGACCAAAGCCTTACGCAGATTGAAACCCACGGGGTCGAACAGATCCCGGACAACGAACGCACCGCCGGTCCCGTGGACTTGTTCCGCATGATCTTTGGCGGCGCGAACACCTTTGCCACCGCCGTGCTCGGCAGTTTCCCGGTGCTGTTCGGCCTGTCCTTTCAGGCGGGCGTCTGGGCGATTGTCTCGGGCGTGCTGCTCGGCTCGCTGATCCTCGCACCGATGGGCCTGTTCGGCCCGCTCAACGGCACCAACAATGCCGTGTCGTCCGGTGCGCACTTCGGCGTGCACGGGCGGATCGTCGGTTCGTTCCTGTCGCTGTTGACCGCCATCGCCTTCTTCTCGCTCTCGGTGTGGAGTTCGGGAGATGCGTTGATCGGTGGTGCGAAACGCCTGATCGGCCTGCCGGAAACCGACCTGACCCTGGGCCTGGCCTACGGTCTGTTCGCGGTGCTGGTGCTGACCGTGTGCATCTACGGCTTCCGCTTCCTGCTGTGGGTGAACAAGGTCGCGGTATGGAGCGCGAGCCTGCTGTTCCTGCTGGGCATCTTCGCCTTCGCAGGTCCCTTCGATTCGCACTACGCCGGCACCGTCAGCCTCGGCCAGCCGGGCTTTTGGGCCGCGTTCATCGGTGCCGCGCTGGTGGCCATGAGCAACCCGATTTCCTTCGGCGCGTTCCTCGGCGACTGGGCCCGCTACATCCCGCGTGAAACCTCGCGCAAGCGGATCATGACGGCGGTGGTTTTCTCGCAGATCGCCACGTTCATTCCGTTCCTGTTCGGCCTGACCACTGCGACCATCGTAGCGATCCAGGCACCGGACTACATCGCGGCCAACAACTACGTCGGCGGTCTGCTGGCGGTGTCGCCGAGCTGGTTCTTCCTGCCGGTGTGCCTGATTGCAGTGATCGGCGGCATGTCCACCGGCACCACGTCGCTGTATGGCACCGGGCTGGACATGTCGAGCGTGTTCCCGCGCCTGCTGTCACGGGTCAAGGCGACGCTGCTGATCGGCGTGCTGTCGATTGCCTTCATCTTCATCGGCCGCTTCGCGGCGAACCTGGTGCAGAGCGTGTCGACCTTCGCCGTGCTGATCATCACCTGCACCACACCATGGATGGTGATCATGATCATCGGCCTGGTGGTGCGCCGCGGCTTCTACTGCCCGGACGACCTGCAAGTGTTCACACGCGGCGAGCAAGGCGGACGCTACTGGTTCAGCCACGGCTGGAACTGGCGCGGCCTGGGTGCATGGATCCCGAGTGCGGCGGTCGGCCTGTGCTTCGTCAACCTGCCGGGGCAGTTCGTCGGCCCGCTGGGTGAACTGGCCGGCGGCATCGACATCAGCCTGCTGGTGACCCTGGGCCTGGCCTCGGTGATGTACCTGATGCTGCTGAGCCTGTTCCCGGAACCGGCGCTGGTCTACGGGCCGAAGGATCCACGGAGCAAAGGCGCCCATGCGCCGGCGGAAGCGGCGCTGCGTCAGGCCGCCTGAAGAAACGAATCGCCTGTGGGAGTCAGCCTTCTCCCACAGTGTTCCACCCCATAAAAAAGACAATCGGAGACACGCCATCATGGCTTTGGATTTATTCGTCGTCCTCATCTACGCGGCCGGCATGCTGTTGCTCGGCTATTTCGGCATGCGCAAAGCCAAGACCAACGAGGACTTCCTCGTCGCCGGGCGTAACCTCGGCCCGAGCCTGTACATGGGCACCATGGCCGCGACCGTCCTCGGTGGCGCGTCCACCGTGGGCACCGTGCGTCTGGGCTACGTGCACGGCATCTCCGGTTTCTGGCTGTGCGCGGCACTGGGTTGCGGCATCGTCGCGCTGAACCTGTTCCTGGCCAAGCCGCTGCTGAAACTGAAGATCTACACCGTTACCCAGGTGCTGGAAAAACGCTACAACCCGATGGCCCGCTCGGCGAGCGCGGCGATCATGCTGGCCTACGCGCTGATGATCGGCGTGACCTCGATCCTCGCCATCGGCACCGTGCTGCAAGTGCTGTTCGGCCTGCCGTTCTGGGTCTCGGTACTGCTCGGCGGTGGCGTCGTGGTGGTGTACTCGGCCATCGGCGGCATGTGGTCGCTGACCCTGACCGACATCGTCCAGTTCATTATCAAGACCGTGGGCCTGATGTTCATCCTGTTGCCAATCTGCCTGTACAAAGTCGGTGGCTGGGACGAACTGGTGCTGAAGCTGCCGGCGGCGGCGTTCAACTTCACCACCATCGGCTGGGACACGATCATCACCTACTTCATGATCTACTTCTTCGGCATCCTGATCGGTCAGGACATCTGGCAACGGGTGTTCACCGTCAAGAATGAAAAAGTGGCTCAGTACGCCGGCAGCTTCGCGGGCATCTACTGCATCCTCTACGGCCTGGCCTGCGCCCTGATCGGCATGGCGGCGCACGTACTGATTCCGGATCTGGATAACGTCAACAACGCCTTCGCCGCGATCGTCAAACTGTCGCTGCCGGACGGCATCCGGGGTCTGGTGATCGCCGCTGCCCTGGCCGCGATGATGTCCACCGCCAGCGCCGGCCTGCTCGCCGCGGCCACCACCCTGACCGAGGACCTGCTGCCGAAACTGCGTGGCGGCAAACAGTCGAGCCTTGGCGTGAACCGTCTGTTCACCCTGCTGACCGGTGTCGTGGTGCTGTGCATCGCGCTGGTGGTGAACGACGTGATCAGCGCCCTGACCCTGGCCTACAACCTGCTGGTGGGCGGCATGCTGATCCCGCTGATCGGTGCAATCTTCTGGAAACGTGCAACCACCGCCGGCGCCATCGCCAGCATGGGCCTGGGCTTCGCCACCGCCCTGCTGTTCATGGTCAAGGACGGTCTGGACGCCAACACACCTATCTACTACAGCCTGGCTGTGGGTCTGGTGAGTTTTGTGGTGGTCAGCCTGATGTCCCGTCGCCCAAACGTGGTGGCCAGCGCGATCTAAGCTAAAGCGGTAGCAACAACTTTCTTCGGCGGGTGTGGCGTCGGTTGCCACACCCGTTTTTTTCGTCTCAAGGAAAGTGCTTATGAAGATTGTTTCTCGCGATCAGTGGTTCGAAGTGCAGCACCTGAGCGACGGCATTCGCCTGATTCACGAGCCGTATATTCGCCCGTTCTATCGCTGCAACCTGTGGCATGTGCAGGGTCGGGACAAGGATCTGCTGCTCGACAGCGGTTCCGGGCTGGTGAGCCTGCGCGAACAATTGCCGTGGCTGACCGAACGGCCACTGGTGGCGGTGGCCAGTCATTGCCATTTCGACCATATCGCCGGGCATCACGAATTTGCCGAACGGCTGGTGCACCCTGCCGAGGCAGACATTCTGGCGGCGCCGGATGGCGAGAATGACTTGAGCCAGGCGTTCGTCGGCGACGACATGTTCGAAGCACACCCGGATTGCCCGTTGTGCTACGCCGAATACCGGGTCAAGGCTGCGCCGGCCACCGGGTTTGTCGAGGACGGTGATGTGCTGGACCTGGGCAACCGCACGTTGCAGGTGCTGCACACGCCGGGGCATTCACCGGGCGGGATCAGCCTCTTTGAAGCCGCCACCGAAACCCTGTTCAGCGGCGACATCATCTATGACGGGCCGTTGATCGAAGACGCCTACCACTCCAATCTCGAGGACTACGCTGCCAGTTTGCGACGCTTGCATGCGCTGCCGATCCGCACGGTGCATGGCGGGCATTTCGGCAGTTTCTCGGGAGAGCATTTACGTTCAATGATTGACGAATGGTTGCGCCGACACGCCTGAGGCCTGCTGTACTCCAGTCAGATCCCGCCACTTTTTGAACATCTGCCATGAGAAGAGCTGCCGTGCGTGCCGCCGTGCACCGATTCATCAAACGCCTGCTGGAACACCGCGACTTCAATGACAACACCAGTCTGGCGGAGCTGGGTCTGGAGAAGGCGGATATCGAGGATCTGATCTTCCATCTGGAAGATGAATTCGGACTGACGGCCTTCACCGCCGAAGAAGACCGCATGCTCAAGAGCGCGAAAACCGCAAATGACTTGAGCCGGTTTCTGTTGGAAATCGGGCGGCACTGAAAAGCAAAAGGTCGCCGTTTCGGGCGGCTCCAGCCTCTTTCTGCTGGAGCCTCCCGAAACGGCGACCTCTCTAATCTTTAATCCTTGAAGCCGGAAGGCATTACCGCCGACGCTGCTGACGCCGACGCTGTTCGTCGTCAGTGCGAATCGGGACCGGTTGCAGAGGCGGTTCGATCAAGCCGAGGGCAACACCCAAATCGTGCAGCCAGTTCTGAATTTTCTCTTTCATCGTCATGCCCCCTTCAGGGTGGTGCTGAGCGGCCGGAATTCTGTAGCCGCTTCGCACTGATAATAGTCCGAAGTCCTACGCAATGCTCGGCGAAATCCGCAATGATCTGTTACTGAATGGATCAGAATCCCTGACCGATCGTTCAAGCCGTTTCCCGGGTATCTTCGCCAGCCACGGGATAGAGCGCCTGCTGCTGCTCAATCCAGGCATTGAGGTTGGCGCCGACCATGCCCCGGCGCCACATGAGCCATGTTGTCGCACTGGCAAACGGCTCGGCCAGCGGGTGCACCGCGACACTTTCGCGCCCCGGCAGACTGGCGAGCATCGACTCCGACATCAGCGCCACGCCGCTGCCGGCAATCACGCAGGCGAGCATCCCTTGATAAGACTCGATCTCCATCGCCCGGCCCATCGCCGCGTGATAGTGGGCGAACCACGACTCCAGCCGCGCGCGGTAGGCGCAGCCATGACGAAAGGTGAACACCGCCCGCCCCTCGACATCCTTGGCACTGCGCACCGGCGGGTGATCGGCCTCGCTGATCAGCACCAGTCGCTCGTTACACAACGGCACGCCGTCGATCCCGGCCAGTTGTGGCGGGCCGTCCACCAGTGCGGCGTCGAGACGCCCGGTGAGCAGCCCTTCGAGCAACTCGCCACTGGGCCCGGACTGCACCTGCAGATTCACCGCCGGATACTGCTTGTGATAGCGCGCCAGCAACGCCGGCAAATGAATCGCGGCGGTGCTGTACAGGGTGCCGAGCACGAAATCCCCCGCCGGTTGCCCACCCATAACCGCCGCACTGGCCTGATCGCGCAGGGCGAACAGTTTGCCGGTGTAGTCCAGCAGGACTTTTCCCGCAGGCGACAATTGCAAACGCTGACGCTCACGGACGAACAGTTCGACGCCCAATTGCTCTTCGAGCTGCTTGAGCCGGGTCGACAGATTCGATGGCACGCGATGCAGGCGTTCGGCGGCGCGAGTGATCGAGCCCTCCTCCGCCACGGCCTGGAAGATCCGCAATTGGCTGAACTCCACAATCTTCTCCTTAACAGAACAAGTTACTCACTATTATTCAATTTTAAAGAAAGTCAATCAGTCCTAGCCTGACGGTCATTGAACCTCTAACGGAATCCAGACCATGTCGCCGCTGATTCGCTTATCCGCCAGTTTCATTGCCCTGATGATGGCCATGGGCATCGGGCGTTTCGCCCTCACGCCGCAACTTCCCCACCTGATCAGCGAAGGGCAGATCGACCTGACTGCCGCCGGTCTGATTGCAGCGGCCAACTACCTCGGCTATCTGCTCGGCGCCGTGGACGCGATGTTTTCCCGTCGGCCCGATCAGGTGCAACGGCGCCTGCATGGCGGCTTGTGGCTGTGTGTGCTGCTGACATTGGCGTCGTTCTGGGCCAACGGTTTCTGGTCACACTTGCTACTGCGTTTCGGCACGGGTGTGGCGAGTGCCTGGGTGCTGGTGATGATTACGGCGCTGAGTCAGCCGCTGGCTGCGGCGGCGGGTCGTCCGCGATTGGGAGCGCTGGTATTTGCCGGGCCGGGCCTTGGAATCTTTCTGACGGGGTTGCTGGCGCTGTTCTCACATCTGGCGCAACAGACGTCCGCCACCCTGTGGCTGATCTATGCCGCCGTGGCACTGGTGATGTTGCTGGGGATCGTGCGGATCCTGCCGCAACCGGGCGTCGGTGCAAACGTCGCGCCTGCAGCCGTCAATCATTCGAATCGCGGGATTGCGCGGTTGGCGGTGGTGTATGCCTTGTACGGCGTGGGCTACATCATTCCGGCTACATTCCTGTCGCAGATGGCCAACGCGCAGTTTCACGGGCAATGGCAGGCCGATCTGTTCTGGCCATGCTTCGGCCTCGGCGCCGCGATTGGCGTGTTGCTGGTGAGTCTGCGTCGGCATGATCCGGACACCACCCGTCACTGGTTGATGGCGACGCTCTGGCTGCAGGCCGCCGGGGTGTTTGCTTGCCTGTTGGGCAGCGGCCTCGGCCTGGCTTTGGGTGTGATCCTGTGCGGCACGCCGTTCCTGGCGTGCATGCAGCTGGTGATGCAGCGCTCCCGGGAACTGGCGCCCCACGCCACCCAGCGCAACGCCGGCCTGCTCACCGCGTGCTTCGCTGTCGGTCAGCTCAGCGGGCCGTTACTGGCGGCGGTCAGCAGCCACTTCAGCGGCGGCCTGCAACCGGCGCTGGTGATCGCCGGCAGTGGCCTGCTGATTGCCGGCGGCCTGGCGTGGAAACCGCTTACGACTGGCCGAGCGCTTTGCGCAAACGCCGACGCACCCACTGTTCCGCGCTGACGAAAGTGATGCCGAGCAACACCAGCACGGCACCGATGATGAAGTTCAGGCTCAGCTCTTCGCCGAGCAGCACCACGCCAAACGTGACGCCGAACAACGGCGTCATGAAGGAAAACACCGCCAGATTGGCCGCCAGATAACGGCGCAGCAGCCAGAACCAGGTCAGGTAACTGAAGAACGACACCACCAAGCCCTGGAACAACACGCTGCCCACCGCCACGGCGGTCAGGCTGACGTGGGTGATCTGGCCGCTGAGCAGTGCGATCAACAGCAAACCGACGAAGCCGACGATCAGCTGATAAAACAGCGTCAGCGTCACAGGCGCTTCCGACAGGCGCGAGGCGCGCACCACCACGGTGGTCGCGCCCCAACTGGCCCCGGCCAGCACGCCGAGGGCATCGCCCAGCAGCATGCGGTGATCGAGGTTGTCCCATGACACGCCGCCGGCAAACGCTACCGCGATCCCGACAAATGCCATGAAGATCCCCAGCCATTGCACCGGCCGCAGACGCTCGCTGGGCAAGAGGAAATGCACGCCCAGCGCGGTGAAGATCGGCGCGGTATAGAGGAAAACCGACATGTGCGCTGCTGTGGTCAGTTGCAAGCCTTCGGAGATAAACAGGAACTCCAGCCCGAACAAGGCGCCGGCCAGCAAGCCGCCGCGCCAGGTCGTACCGACCTGATCCCAGCCGCCCCTCCAGCAGATGAGCAGTCCTACAAGCAACGCGGAAATCCCCGACCGCCCCGCCGCCTGCATCACCGGTGCAATGTCGGTCGCCGCCCACTTGATCAGCACCTGCTGCACGCCCCAGATCAGGCACAGGCCGATCATCACTTGCAGGGCAAAGCCGTCGGCACTGCGCCGACTGACGCTCACCGCAACACCTCGAACACACACGACATGGCAGTTTTTCCAATGGTCAAAACAAAGCCCCGGCTCTTCGTCCGGGGCGAAAAATGGTCTCGGGGATTATTAACCAGTTGGCCAGAAAAAGCCGTCTGGAAGAGACACTTCATTCTCCTGAAGCGTCAGCGATGACGGGTTGACCTGCCAGACCGGCCGGCCACAACAAATCCGACCGTACAGGCCAGAGCCGTGGCAAACGTCCCCCATGCCCAATCCATCAATGTCACTTGCACCGACCAGCCGAGCAGCGTCGCCCAATTGGTCAGGTCATAGGTGCCATAAGCGACCAGCCCGAGCAGCGCCCCCATGCGGACAGCGCGTTGCCAGGTCAGCGCCGGCAACACCACGAACGCCACACATCCGAAAACGTACAGGCAATAAAAAACCGCTGCTGGCACCAGCAACGGTTTTTCGAGCATCAGCGGACCGAGCAGTTCGCGATAGGTCGGCGCCATCAACACGCCGAGCCAGATGCCGTCGAGCAGAAGAAACGTCAGCAGCGTGGCGACGTAGGCAATCAGCGCTTTTTTCATCTGCCCGACCTCAGGTTGGCCCATGCAACATGGGCCACGTCAGGCTCAGGTTAGTTCAATGCGATCGGCATGAATGACGATCTTGCCTTCCTTGTACAAGGAACCGATGGCCTTCTTGAAGTTGCCCTTACTGACGCCGAACAGGCTGCTGATCAGCGCCGGATCGCTCTTGTCGCTGACGGCCAGAGTGCCGTTGCTTTCGCGCAACTTGGCGAGAATCTTCGAACTCAGGCTGCTGGCCGCTTCCTGACCCACCGGTTGCAGGCTCAGGCTGATCTTGCCGTCGGCGCGCACTTCCTTGATGAAGCCTTTCTCGCGCATGCCGGAACGCATGAACTTGAAGATTTCATTCTTGTGGATCAAACCCCAGTGCTTGTTGTTGATGACTGCCTTGAAGCCCATGTCAGTGGCTTCGGCCACCAGCAGATCGACTTCCTGGCCCACGCTGTAGTTGGCCGGGGTCTTGTCGAGGTAGCGATCAAGACGCGCGGTGGCGGTGATGCGGCGGGTGTGTTTGTCGAGGTAGACATGCACCACGCAGTATTCGCCGGCGGTCATCTGGCGTTTTTCTTCGGAGTAAGGCAGCAGCAGATCCTTCGGCAGGCCCCAATCGAGGAAGACACCGATGCTGTTGACTTCAACAACTTTCAAACTGGCAAATTCACCGACCTGAACTTTTGGTTTTTCAGTGGTGGCAATTAGTTTGTCATCGCTGTCCAGATAAATGAAAACATTGAGCCAGTCTTCATCTTCGCTGGGAATATCTTTGGGGATATAACGGTTGGGCAAAAGAATTTCGCCGTCGGCACCGCCGTCCAGATATAAACCGAAGTTAGTGTGTTTAACCACTTGCAAACTGTTGTAGCGCCCGACTAAAGCCATTTCCAATACCCTCATTGCGTGGGCGGCATTCTACCCGGTTTTGCCAGGTTCGTTGGCCGGCAGATGCTCCCGCAAACTGAAAATTGCGCGAAGCCTTGATTTCTCTTGGTTTGCCGCCGCGCAGGCGCCACTCGTCAGACCACCTCGGCGACTCCCCGGTGCGCCGCCCCCGCGAAAAATCCACCGATCCCGATAAATGTTGTTATTTAAAACAGCAGGTTAGCGGGATACTTCTAATAATTAATCGAGAATAATCCACCCGCACGCTGGGTTATTCCGGGGGATATTTACCAAGCAATTGTCAAGTTATTCCTGTACGATGCCTGGCCGAGTTACTTTTCTACAGGTTAATGGCCGCCATGCGTGTAAAAGCATCCACCAGCAAAGCAAAGCCAGCTCCAGCCGTTGAAACCAGCGAATCGATCAACGATCAAATCGCGGCATTCCTCAAGTCCGGCGGCGAGATCCAGCAAATTGCCAAGGGCGTCAGCGGCCAGACGTTCGGCCCGTCCAAGCAGATCAGCCTGGGCAAGAAGTAACACCCCGCAACATCCCAGTCCCAAGGCGCTTTGAGCTTCGAAGCGTCTGGACCGGAACCCTCGCAAGACCTCTCTCGCGTTTAATCAAACCGACAAAACATCAGAAATCGACGAACGGCCCTCGATGCCGATCATTCGCCGGTATCCTTGCACGCGTCTGGATCAAGCGTTTCAGCAGGTACGTCGGCCTGCGCTCGCTGTTCAAGGAGTGACGCATGTTCAAACCTCTCTGTTTAACTCTTGCAGGACTGCTGGCGAGCCCGGTGGCGCACGCGCAGATTTTCCAGCGCGAACTCGGCGACTTCGACCTCAAGCTCGGCACCACGCCCAGCCGCAGCATGGCCCAGGGCCTGGTCAAACCCTCGGCGGCCGGTTCGTTTCACGGCGGCCTCGATCTGAGCCATGACAGCGGCCTCTACGTGGGCCAGTACGCGCCGAGCATGGGACTGACGCCAGGCAAGAATCTGGAGATCGACTCCTACGTCGGCTTCAAACAACCCTTCGATCAAACCCTCGGCTACGAAGTCGGGATGATCCATTACAGCTATCCGAAGGTCGACACCCTCGACAGTCAGGAACTGTTCGGCGGCCTGACCCTGCTCGGCAGCCGTTTCGGCATCGCACTGAGCAACGACCCGGACAAACAGAACAACACTTTGTTTGCCGATCTGGGCGGCAACCAGCCGTTCGGCATCGGGATCAGCATGAAATACACCACCCATCAGCTCAATACGCCGGTCTCGGTGGACGGCGGGTATGTCAGCAGTTTTACCGACTGGTCGGTGAAATTTTCCCGGCCGGTGATGGGCATCGACCTGGACCTGATCTACAGCAACTCCAGCCTCAGCGGCAGCGATTGCTCCGCCTATTCCGGGCACAACAGCCAGTGCGACGGGCTGGTCACGCTCAAGGCCGAACGCGCGTTCTATTGATTGGCTGAACTGCCGGGAGCATCCTGCGTTCACATAAGAATCAGACGCCAGGCTTTCGCAAGGACTCGCTCATGTCTCGCTGGTTCAAACACTGCGCCACCCTGTTGATCCTCACCCTCGCCCTCGGCGCGTGCAGCCGCGTCGGCCTGGCCTACCGCAATCTCGACGTGATCATTCCATGGACGCTCAGCGACTACCTGGACATGACCGGCGAGCAGAAAGGCTGGTTCAACGAACGCCTCAAGGAACATCTGAGCTGGCACTGCACCACGCAATTGCCGGGTTATCTGGACTGGCTGGATCGCCTGCAAACCATGGTCGAGACCAATCAGGTCACCGACGCCGCGCTCCAGGCCCGCACCGTGGAAGCCAAGCAGGCGATTGCCGAAACCGCCCGGGAGATTACCCCGTCGGCCATCGAGTTGCTGCAAGGGCTGGACGACAAACAGGTCGCCGACATGAACGATGCGTTTGCCAAGGACCTGCGCAAACGTCAGCAGGAGTATGTGAAGCCGCCACTGGCCCAGCAGATCGCCGAGCGTGGTGCCCGCATGGACAAGCGCCTTAACGACTGGCTCGGGCCTTTGAGCACCACGCAAGAACAACGGGTGATGGCGTGGTCAACCGCACTCGGCGACCAGAACACCCAATGGATCGCCAACCGTGCGCACTGGCAACAGCAGTTCAGCGCCGCCGTTGCCCAGCGTAAAAGTCCGGAATTCCCACAGCGGATCGAGACACTTCTGGTCTATCGCGAGCGTTTATGGACAGCGGATTACCGCAAGGCCTACGCCGACACCGAGGCCCAGGCGCGCTCGCTGGCGGTGGATCTGATGGCTGAAAGCACACCGCAACAACGCCAGCGCCTGTTGAAGAAAATCGAAGGGGTGCGCAAGGACTTCAATGATTTGAAGTGTCTGAAAGCGGCGAAAGCAGGCTGAGGTTCATTGAACCTGCGGGAGCCGGAAAACCCGGCTCCAGAGGGATCGCAGCAGGCGCTCAGGCAATCTGCGCTTTTGACGCCACACGGTCGAATGTCGCCTCATCCAGTGCATCCTCCTGCTCATCCAGCACCTGACGCGGATGATCATTACCGGGAATGCTGCTGTCGATCAGGCTCAACAGGCTCGAGCCGCGCGGGGTCAGGCTGAAATTGTTGCCGGTGCTGCCCTCATCGTCGCCCCGTGGCTCGATAAAGCCGCGCAGCAACAGCTTCTGCTCGTATTCACAGGCGATGGTTTTCAGATGATCCAGATTCTCGATCGGCTCGCCTGCCGCCGCTTTTTCCGCTGCGTAGTCTTCGGCATAGGACCGCGGTGCAAAGCTGTGGCCTGCGCCGTTCTGCACTTCATGCAGCAGGCGTTCAATCAAATCCCAGTTATAAGTCGTCATCCTGATTCAACCTCCGGTGCGCGTGATTAATGGCGCTGTCTTAGGTTGTGACCCGAGCGGGCAATAGCCGTTCAGCTTCATTTACCGCAACGACCGACCAGCGGTCTGTCGATTTCCGACGGCGTTAAGCGACTAGTCTGAGACAGACGGTTTCAACCCCCGCAGGAGAAATCATCATGAACGTTGAGAATCATCCGGTTGTGTCGCGCGAAGAATGGCTCGCCGCCCGCAAGCAGCATCTGGCCGATGAAAAGGCCTTCACCAGGGAACGCGACCGCCTCAGCGCCAAACGCCGCGCGCTGCCGTGGGTGAAAGTCGACAAGGACTATCGCTTCATGGGGCCGGACGGCGAACTGAAACTCGCCGACCTGTTCGGCCAGCACAGCCAGCTCATCGTCTATCACTTCATGTTCGCCAAGGGCTGGGAGGAAGGCTGCCAGGGCTGTTCGTTCCTCGCCGACCACTTCGACGGCGCCAATCTGCACCTGGCCCATCACGACATTGCTTTGGTGGCGGTATCCCACGCGCCATTCGCCGAATTCCAGACGTTCAAGCGGCGGATGGGCTGGAAGTTCGACTGGGTGTCGTCGGACGGTTCCGATTTCAACTACGACTTCGGCGTGTGCGCCCGTGCCCAAGACGCCGAAGCCGGAAAGGCTACGTACAACTACGAAAAGACTGACAGTGGCGAAGAGGAAATGCCGGGGCTGAGCGTGTTCTATCGCGCCAATAACGGCGAGATATTCCACACCTACTCAACCTACGCCCGGGGTCTGGACATGCTGGTCGGCGCCTACAACTTTCTCGACCTCACGCCCAAGGGGCGGAACGAGGACGAAATCATGGAGTGGGTACGGCATCATGATCGGTATGACGGAGAACAAAAATCCAGTTGCTGCCACGGCGACTGAGCCGGCAAAGACACTGAACTTTTCACTGGTCACGGCCCTCAACCGGTTAACCCGCCTTAACCGGATCCGAGGCCTGCCCCCATGAAAACCCTGCTTACCCTCACACTCGCCGCCACCCTCGCCTGCGCCCTGCCCGTCTGGGCCTGCACCCCGGAAGAAGCCACTGCCAAACGCGAACAACTGGCCCAGGAAGTGGCAAAACTCACCGAGCAAAACCCGACCAAGGCCAAGGAAATCAATGCCGAGTTGCAGAAGATGGACTTGGGCACCGCCTCTGCCGATCTACCGGACAAATGCCAGTTGATCGACCAGCGCTTGAAGGAGCTGGATTCGGCCGAGCACAAAACCGAGGGTTAACGGGCCTCGGGCTTCAGCCTCCACCACAAAGGACATGCTCAAAGCAGTGTCCTTTCGTCCGCATAATTGCATTTGTGCATTTATTTATTTGCACATATGCATATTCAGACCTAGGGTTACCTCGAGCCTGCTCGGAACCCGCCGCAGAAGTGGCACCCCTTAACCGCCGACGGCTCGTAATACATGCAGGACATTTGTTTTCATTCATGGAGGATTGAAAAATGTTAACCACTGAAACAACGCAATTCACCGGCAACACCCTGCCCGGGTGCCTGACCGGCCATCTGTTCGACGCGCAACTGGTCGAGGTCGAAGCCACGCCACAGGCCGAGGCTCTGGTGGCCTCTAGCCTGAACTTCACGATGCAGCAACAGACCCAGACCAATTGGTGCTGGGCGGCGGTTTCCGCTTCGGTCGGCAACTATTACGGCACCGGGTCCTGGACCCAGTGCGGCGTTGCCAGCACCCAATTGAACCGCAACTGCTGCAGCCAGCCGGGGCCGTGCAACGTCTACGGCTATCTGGATTCGGCCCTGCAAACCACCCGCAGCTACAACGGGATGAATCAGGGTTCGTTGCAGATGTCGGCCATCCAGAACCAGATCAACATGGGCCGGCCTGTCGGTCTGCGTTGTGCCTGGTACGGCGGCGGCGCGCACTTCCTGACGATCTACGGCACCAACGGCAACTACGTGCTGGTCGCGGATTCGATCTACGGCTATTCGACCCGCGCACTGAGCTCGTTCCCCGGTTCCTACAACGGCGGCGGCAACTGGACCCACACTTACTTCACGGCGAAAAACTAGGAGGGCGACATCATGCAACTGACTTATCCAAAGGCGCCTTCCAACGGCGTACAGACCTTGCGTCCGGTGCTGGAAGCGGCGCTGCAAACCCAGGGATTTGGCATCAATCGCCAGTTCGCCAGTGCGGCGCCGGCGAAAATCAGCCTCAGTGAGGCCTATCGCGGCTACTCGCTCAGCCTGGAGGACCTGAGCCAGGGCAAAGGCCTGAAGGACGCCCGACTCGGCGACTGGCATTACCTGGTGTTTGCCGACGGCGTGTCGATTGCCGATGCGCAATTGGCCGAAGTCCGCGGTCACGTCGAGTTTGCCTCGTTGAACCATGGCAACCTGGCCACCGCCACGGTCGATGCGCTGAAACTGGCCGAGCAATCGCCGCAGTTGCAGGGCAAAACCGTCGAGCTGCGAGTGCTGTTCGTTTCGGCGCTGCATGTCGTAGCGATCTGGCTGCACGCGGCCGGTGAAGATGTGCTGATCCCGATCGAGCCGACGCCCAAGGAGCTGGCCCTGACCGGGCTGTACAGCGAGGCCGCCCTGCTCGCGCAGCTCAAACCGAAGGCGGATCAGACCAAGCAGCGCTTTGATGCCGACACCCGTGGGCAGCTGGGCAGCTGATAAACGCAGGCAATAAAAAAACCGGACACTGTCCGGTTTTTTTATTGCCTGCCTGAAACGCCTTACTCGGCCGCAGGTGCTGCCGGCTTGCGGCGCTTGAGCGGGGCCATGCCGTCGCTGCTCACCAGAGAATCCGGCTTCGGACGGTTGGCGCTCTTGCGCTTGGTCGGAGTCTTGGCGGCGGCTTTTTTCTTGTCGCCCTTGGCGTCGGTCTTTTTCTTCTTCACGCCGACGGCCTTGCCCGAGGCCTTGACCTTCTTCGGTCCGCCGTAGGTGCCTTTGACTTCCTTGATGGTGCGGCGCTCGAAGCTCTGCTTCAGATAACGCTCGATGCTCGACATCAGGTTCCAGTCGCCGTGGCAGATCAGCGAGATCGCCAGACCGTCGTTGCCGGCACGGCCGGTACGACCGATGCGGTGTACGTATTCGTCGCCGCTGCGTGGCATGTCGAAGTTAATCACCAGATCCAGGCCATCAACGTCCAGACCACGGGCCGCCACATCGGTGGCCACCAGGATCTTCACGCCGCCCTGCTTCAGACGGTCGATCGCCAGTTTGCGATCCTTCTGGTCTTTCTCGCCGTGCAGCACGAATGCCTTGTATTCCTGGGCGACGAGGCGACCGTAGATGCGGTCGGCCATGGCCCGGGTGTTGGTGAAGACGATAGCCTTCTGATAGGTCTCGTTGGCCAGCAGCCAGTTGACGATCTGTTCTTTGTGCTGGTTGTGGTCGGCAGTGATGATCTGCTGACGGGTGGTGTCGTTCAGCTGGCTGACCGCGTTGAGCTGCAGGTGCTCAGGGTTGTTCAGCACCTTGGCGATCATCTCGCGCAGGCCGGAACCGCCGGTGGTGGCGGAGAACAGCATGGTCTGCTGACGGTTCGGGCATTCGTCGACCAGACGCTGCACGTCTTCGGCGAAACCCATGTCGAGCATGCGGTCGGCTTCGTCGAGCACCAGCACTTCGACTTCTTTCAAATCGAGGTTGCCGGCGTTCAGTTGCTCGATCATCCGGCCCGGGGTGCCGATCAGGATGTCCGGCACCTTGCGCAGCATGGCGGCCTGGACCTTGAAGTCTTCACCGCCGGTGATCAGGCCGGACTTGATGAAAGTGAACTGCGAAAAGCGCTCGACTTCCTTCAGGGTCTGCTGGGCCAGCTCGCGGGTCGGCAGCAGGATCAGGGTCTTGATGCTGACGCGGATCTTGGCCGGGCCGATCAGGCGGTTGAGGATCGGCAGGACAAACGCGGCGGTCTTGCCGCTACCGGTTTGCGCCGTCACCCGCAGGTCACGCCCCTGAAGCGCCAGCGGAATGGCCGCGGCTTGCACAGGCGTTGGCTCGACAAATTTCAGCTCGGCCACGGCTTTGAGCAGGCGTTCGTGCAGGGCGAATTGGGAAAACACGGGTGCTACCTCGAAGATATGCAGAAAAACAGCTGCATAGGTTACCGGTTTCGAGCGCTCAGGCCGAGTTTCTTTATGAAATCAGCCGCAATCAGTGGCTTTTTTGTTGCTCGATTTGTCTCCAACGGTAATACACAGCGTCTTAAATGCTCTAATCCCCCGTCGCGTCCTACAGAAGAATCGTTGCCCTCATGGATTTCAAACAGCTCTGGCTCAACGCCCAAGACCTCTGGGGTGCCCTCGATCAGCACCCGCTCCTGCACGCCGGCCTGGCGCTGATCCTGCTGCTGGTGATCGCGCTGGTCCTCGGACGAGTGGCGCGTTACCTGATCCTGCATGCCAGCCGCATGCTCGGTCGCCAGCCCGCGCTGCACTGGATCAACGACTTTCGGCATAACAAGGTGTTTCAGCGTCTGGCGCAGATGACGCCGTCGCTGGTGATCCAGTTCGGCCTGCATCTGGTGCCGGAGCTGAGCAAGACCGCCATGGTGTTCCTCGGCAACGTCGCGCTGGCGTTCACCATTCTGTTCCTGCTGCTGTCGGTCAGCGCCCTGCTCAATGCCCTGCTGGACATCTACGCCCGCACCGAACACGCCCGCACCCGCTCGATCAAGGGTTACGTGCAGCTGGCGAAAATGGTTTTGTACGTGTTCGGCGCGATCATCATCGTCGCCACCCTGATCGACCGCTCGCCGCTGTTGCTGCTGTCGGGTCTGGGTGCGATGTCGGCGGTGATCCTGTTGGTCTACAAGGACACGCTCCTGTCGTTCGTCGCCAGCGTGCAGCTGACCAGCAACGACATGCTGCGGGTCGGCGACTGGATCGAAATGCCGCAAGTCGGCGCCGATGGCGATGTGGTCGACATCACCCTGCACACGGTCAAGGTGCAGAACTTCGACAAGACCATCGTCTCGATCCCGACCTGGCGCCTGATGTCCGAATCGTTCCGAAACTGGCGCGGCATGCAGCAGTCTGGCGGGCGGCGGATCAAGCGCAGTCTGTTCATCGACGCCAGCGGCGTGCGTTTCATCCGCGACGATGAAGAAGAGAAACTGTCCCAGGTGCACCTGCTGACCGCCTACATGGGCCGCAAGAAAGCCGAGCTCAAGGCGTGGAACGAAGCCCAGGGCAACGTCGCGGCGATGTCGGCCAACCGCCGGCGCATGACCAACATCGGCACCTTCCGCGCCTATGCGCTGGCCTATCTGAAGAGCCACCCGGAGATCCAGCCGAACATGACCTGCATGGTCCGCCAGATGCAGACCACGGCCCAGGGCATTCCGCTGGAAATCTACTGCTTTACCACCACCACGGTGTGGGCCGATTACGAGCGGATCCAGGGGGATATTTTCGATTACCTGCTGGCGGTGCTGCCAGAGTTCGGGTTGAGCCTGTATCAGCAGCCGAGTGGTGGGGATTTGCGCTCCGGGATACTGCCGGCAGTCCTTGGCGCGAGCCACATTCCAGAAGCCGAAAAACATCTGATGTAGCGCTTTCTTCAGCGCAAAAAAAGACGCAACCCGGGTTGCGTCTTTTTTTGTCCGGCCGACTTATCAGGCCTGACGCTGCGGTGCCTTGTGCACCATGGTGTAGGCGTAGTCGACGCCCATGCCGTACGCACCGCTGTGTTCCAGCACCAGGTCCATCACCGCTTGATAAGTGTCTTTGTGCGCCCAGTCACGCTGGTACTCGAGCAGCACTTGTTGCCAGGTCACCGGCACTGCGCCCGCCTGAATCATTCGCTGTACCGACATGTCGTGGGCTTCTTTGGTGGTGCCGCCGGACGCGTCGGTGACGATGTACACCTCGTAGCCTTCGGCCAGGGCTTCCAGAGCCGGGAAGGTCAGGCAGACCTCGGTCCACAGCGCGGCGATGATCAGCTTCTTGCGGCCGGTGGCCTTCACCGCGTCAACCAGCGCTTTGTCTTCCCAGGAGTTCATCGAGGTGCGCTCGATCGGCTTCTGCTCAGGGTGTACCGCCAGCAGTTCCGGCCAGATGTAGCCGCTGAAGCTTTCGGTTTCGACCGAGGTGTAGATGGTCGGCACGTTGAAGATCTTCGCTGCCTTGGCCAGGCCGACAGTGTTGTTCTTCAGGGTCTGACGGTCGATCGACTGCACGCCGAAAGCCATTTGCGGCTGGTGGTCGATCAGGATCAGGGCGGAGTTGGTCGGGTTCAGCAGTTCACGGATAGACATGGCGCGTTCCTTTTGATGTCGATTCAGCGTTTCGATTGGGTAATGGGTGAGTCGAGTGGCTTGCCGTCTGCGGCGTTGTTGTCTCGGCTTGGATGTCACTTTAGGGGCTGGCCGATAAAGGGACAATTCCCTAAAATCGAGAATCATTGATTCTAAAAAAGGGACAATCATGGATCGCATCGAATGCATGCGCGCCTTCGTGGTGACGGTCGGCGAGAACGGCTTCGCGGCCGCCGCCCGGGCCATGGACGTGCCCCGGTCGAAAGTCAGCAAACAGATTCAGGCGCTGGAAGAAGCCATCGGTGTGCAACTGCTGCAACGCACCACCCGTAGCCTGCACCTGACCGAGGCTGGCGCCGAATATTTCGAAGCGGCGCGGGAAGTGATCGCGGCACTGGACGAGGCCGAGCAGCGAGCACGGGACGGGGTGGGCGAATTGCGCGGTGTGTTGCGGGTCAACGCACCGATGTCGTTCGGCCTGCGGCGGCTGGGCAAGCTGATTCCGCTGTTCCACGAACAACACCCGAACATCGAGCTGCAACTGGTGCTCAGCGACCAGCAGGTCGATCCGGTGCGCGGCGGGTTCGACGTGACCATCCGCATCGCCAGCCTGCCCGACTCGACCATGATCGCCCGGCAACTGGCGCCGGCGCCGCGAATCATGGTCGCCTCCCCCGCTTACCTCGAACGCGCAGGCACGCCGCAGTCCCCGCAGGATCTGCGCTCGCATCAATGCTTGAACTACGGCTATCTGCAGAGCGGCGTCAGCCTGCAGCTGTGCAATGGCAAGGAAACCCAACGGGTCAATGTCACCGGGCCGCTGCACGCCAACAACGGCGACCTGCTGGCGCAGGCGGCCGAGGCCGGCATGGGCATCGCGCTGCTGCCGGACTTCATCGTCGAAGAAGCACTCGCGGCCGGGCGACTGGTGCCGGTGCTGTGCGAATGGCAAGCGCCGGCGATCACCATCAACGCGGTGTATTCGTCAGCGCGGCGGGTGCCGCAGAAGACGCGCGCGTTTATCGAGTTTCTGGTGGGGCAACTGGCGCCGTCTTGCGAATCCCCAACCGGCTGATCCACACCGCCGCCAGAATCACGCTGCCACCGAGGAACAACCGCCCGAGTTCCTCATGCTGATTCCAGATCAGCAGGTTCAGCAGCAACCCCACCGGAACATGCAGGTTGTTCATCACCGCCAGGGTGCCGCCGTTGACCAGGCACGCGCCCTTGTTCCACCAGTACAGGCCGAGTGCGGTCGAGACCAGACCCAGGAACACCAGCACGCCCCATTGCAGCGGTGCTTCGGGCAAGAAATTGGATTTGCCGAACAGCAGGAACGCCGGCAGCGCCACCGCGAGTGCGCCGAGATAGAAGAAACCGAAGCGCCGGTAGTGCGGCAGATCGCTCGGGTGCTTCGCCACCAGATGCTTGTACAGCACCTGCCCGGCGGCGTAGGTGAAGTTGGCCAGTTGCAGCAACAGGAAACCCATGAAGAAGTCCGGATTGATCCGGTCGTAGCGAATCACCGCCGCACCCGCGACCGCCACCAGTGCGGCGATCAGCGCCCACGGGTTGAAGCGGCGGTTGAGAGCATCTTCGATCAGGGTCACGTGCAGCGGCGTGAGGATGGTGAACAGCAGCACTTCCGGCACCGTCAGTACCCGGAAGCTCAGGTACAGGCAGACGTAAGTCACGCCGAACTGCAATGCGCCGATCAATAGCATGCCGCGCATGAACGCCGGTTCCACCGAGCGCCAGCGCGTCAGCGGGATGAACACCAGCCCGGCCAGCACCACGCGCACCAGCACCGCGAAGTAGCTGTCGACATGCCCGGCCAGGTATTCGCCGATCAGACTGAAGGAAAACGCCTGGATCAGCGTGACAATAAGTAGATAGCCCATGGTCGCCTCGATTTCGAATGGCGGCGACGATAGCGTTTTTTGCCGGCCATCGCTAAATCCCGGGCAAAAAAAAGCCCGATCTCGCTAAAGCGTTCAATCGGGCTACAGCACTCAGGAGCAACAAGTGCAAAGGGAGGTTCGATGCGCGTAGAGCCTTGAAGGGGTTGCGCCAGGTCACTAGAACAATCGGCGATTATCTGGCGATTAACATATCAAGCGACCTGGGACAGTTTGGCGTTGGCCTGGTTGAGGCCTTTCTCCTGGAAGTCGCCGCCCAGGTTCATGCCTTCAGCGTGGATGAAGGTCACGTCGTGGATGCCGATGAAACCCATCACCTGACGCAGGTACGGTTCCTGGTGATCCGCCGGGCCGCCGGCATAGATGCCGCCGCGAGCGGTCAGCACGTAGGCACGCTTGCCGCTGAGCAGGCCTTGCGGGCCGGTTTCGGTGTACTTGAAGGTCACGCCGGCACGCAGCACGTGGTCGAGCCAGGCTTTCAGGGTGCTTGGAATCGCGAAGTTGTACATCGGCGCGGCCATCACCAGCACGTCGGCGGCCAGCAGTTCGTCGGTCAGTTCGTTGGAGCGATCCAGCGAGGATTGTTCGTTGGCGTTGCGCTGTTCAGCGGGCTTCATCCAGCCGCCCAGCAGGTTGCTATCCAGGTGTGGCACCGGGTTCACGGCGAGGTCACGAACGGTGATCTGATCGGCCGGGTGTGCAGCTTTCCACTGACTGATGAAAGTCTGGGTCAGTTGACGGGATACCGAGTCTTGCTGGCGGGCGCTGCTTTCGATGATCAGAACGCGGGACATGGTGTGTAGCCTCCTTCCGAGAATGTTGTAAGTCGATGGAGTGAAGGTTAAACAGAGTCGTATCGATGAAAAAGCGCAAATAATTGCTGCAAACCATCGAAATATTCGTTTAGATGCAAGCTATGCCTGTGGGAGCGGGCTGACTCGCTCCCACAGAGAGGCAAAACCGTTATTTCGGGTTGCAGCTCAGCTCGACTCGCAGCTTGATGATCTCGCGGGAGAACTTGGCGGTGGCATTGGTATGTTTGCCGGCCGGCACTTCGATATTGCGGGTGCGCGGCGCTTCCGGGCCATTGCTGAACACGACCTTGCAGACCGCGTCGACCTCGCCGTAGTTGGCGACCCGGATGGAGCCGATGTCTTTATCGGTATCGAAGGACTCGTAGTCGATCTTCAGGCCATTGAGATTTTTCTGCACATCGATCGGATACGCAAACGCGGTCAGCGGCAGCAGCGCCAGTACCACACAACAGAATTTTTTCATTCGGCAGTCTCCATGAGGGACAGCCAGCTTAGGACAAGAGGAGCTATCGATGAAAGCGCCCCGCGTGACCCTCGATCAATGGCGAACGTTGCAGGCAGTGGTCGACCACGGCGGATTCGCCCAGGCCGCCGAAGCCCTGCACCGTTCGCAATCGTCGGTGAGCTACACCGTCGCCCGCATGCAGGACCAACTCGGTGTGCCGTTGCTGCGCATCGACGGCCGCAAGGCTGTGCTGACCGAAGCCGGCGGCGTATTGCTGCGGCGTTCGCGACAACTGGTGAAACAGGCCAGCCAACTGGAAGACCTCGCCCATCACATGGAACAAGGCTGGGAAGCCGAAGTGCGGCTGGTGGTCGATGCCGCCTACCCGAGCGCCCGCCTCGTTCGTGCATTGACCGCATTCATGCCGCAGAGCCGTGGCTGCCGTGTGCGTCTGCGTGAAGAAGTGCTGTCGGGTGTCGAGGAGGTGTTGCTCGAAGGCGTGGCCGATCTGGCGATTACCGGCCTGAGCATTCCCGGCTACCTCGGCGCGGAGTTGAGCGACGTGGAATTCGTCGCCGTCGCCCACCCCGAACACGCGCTGCATCGGCTGAACCGCGAGCTGAATTTCCAGGACCTGGAAACCCAGATGCAAGTGGTGATCCGCGACTCCGGCCGCCAGCAACCCCGGGATGTCGGCTGGCTCGGTGCGGAGCAGCGCTGGACCGTCGGCAGCCTCGCCACCGCCGCCAATTTCGTTTCCAGCGGCCTGGGATTCGCCTGGCTGCCACGGCACATGATCGAACGTGAATTGAAGGAAGGCCTGCTCAAGCTGCTACCGTTGGATCAGGGCGGCAGCCGCAATCCGAGTTTCTATCTGTATTCGAACAAGGACAAACCGCTGGGCCCGGCTTCGCAGATCCTCGTCGAACTGTTGCGCACCTTCGACACCTTGCCGCTGGACGCACCGTTCGCCGCCCCCGAACAAGCCTGACACGGAGTTCACCGATGGCGTATTTCGAGCATGAAGGCTGCAACCTGCACTACGAGGAATATGGCCACGGCGATCCGTTGCTGCTGGTTCACGGGCTCGGTTCCAGCACCCTGGACTGGGAAATGCAGATCCCGGCACTGGCCGCGCAATACCGGGTGATCGTCCCGGACGTGCGCGGTCATGGCCGCTCCGACAAGCCCCGCGAGCGCTACAGCATCGCCGGTTTCAGCGCCGACATCGTCGCCCTGATCGAACACCTGAAGCTCGGCCCGGTGCACTACGCCGGGCTGTCCATGGGCGGCATGATCGGCTTCCAGTTCGCTGTCGATCAGCCGCAGATGCTCAAGAGCCTGACCATCGTCAACAGCGCGCCCGAGGTCAAGGTGCGCAGTCGCGACGACTATTGGCAGTGGTTCAAGCGCTGGAGCCTGATGCGTTTGCTGAGTCTGGCCACCATCGGCAAGGCCTTGGGCGCCAAACTGTTCCCCAAACCGGAGCAGGCGGATTTGCGCCAGAAGATGGCCGAGCGCTGGGCAAAAAACGACAAACGTGCTTATCTCGCCAGCTTCGATGCGATTGTTGGCTGGGGGGTTCAGGAACGACTTTCGAGGATCTCCTGTCCAACGCTCGTCGTCAGCGCCGACCGGGACTACACCCCCGTCTCGCTGAAAGAAACCTATGTCAGACTGCTGCCCGATGCGCGGCTGGTGGTGATCGCCGATTCGCGCCACGCCACCCCGCTCGATCAACCCGAACGCTTCAATCAAACGCTGCTGGCGTTTCTCGCCACAGCCGATATTCACCCTCAGGATCACTGACCCATGCTGAAAAAAATCGCCCTCGCCGCCGGCACCGTGCTGTTCGCCGCCAACCTGATGGCTGCCACGCCGGCCAAGGCGCCACACGTCGAACTGGTGACCACCAACGGCACCATCGAAATCGAGCTGGACCCGGTCAAGGCGCCGATCAGTACCAAGAACTTCCTCGATTACGTCGACAGCGGTTTCTACACCAACACCATTTTCCACCGTGTGATCCCGGGCTTTATGGCCCAGGGCGGCGGCTTTACCCAGCAGATGCAGCAGAAAGAAACCAAGGCACCGATCAAGAACGAAGCCAGCAACGGTCTGCACAACGTTCGCGGCACCCTGTCGATGGCCCGCACTTCCGATCCGAACTCGGCCACCAGCCAGTTCTTCATCAACGTCGCCGACAACGCCTTCCTCGATCCGGGCCGCGACGCCGGTTACGCCGTGTTCGCCAAAGTGGTCAAGGGCATGGACGTGGTCGACATCATCGTCAACTCCCAGACCACCACCAAACAGGGCATGCAAAACGTGCCTGTCGACCCTGTGATCATCAAGTCGGCCAAGCGCATCGACTAAGCTTTACAGGGCATATCGAGCGGCGACGGTTGAACACCGCGCCGCTCACACTGATAAAAGGAGAGCCCGTACTCCGGGCGGTTATCTGATGCTCTATCGCCGTTTCGAACAACTGATCGACATATTCCGTGACGCGCCTACGGCATCTCCGCCGGACCGTGTACTGCCCTTCTATACCTATTACCTGAAGCAGGTCTGGCCGAGTTTCGCCGCCCTGCTGATCGTCGGCCTGTTCGGTGCCCTGATCGAAGTGGCGCTGTTCAGCTACCTGAGCCGCATCATCGACCTTGCCCAAGGCACGCCGAACGTCGACTTCTTCAAGGTGCATGGCGCGGAACTGGCGTGGATGGCCGTGGTGGCCCTGCTCCTGCGACCGCTGTTCCTGGCCCTGCACGACATGCTGGTGCACCAGACCCTGAGCCCGAGCATGACCAGCCTCATCCGCTGGCAGAACCACAGTTACGTGCTCAAGCAGAGCCTGAATTTCTTCCAGAACGACTTCGCCGGGCGCATCGCCCAGCGCATCATGCAGACCGGCAACTCGCTGCGTGATTCCGCGGTGCAGGCGGTGGATGCGTTGTGGCACGTGCTGATCTATGCGATCAGCTCGCTGGTGCTGTTCGCCGAAGCCGACTGGCGCCTGATGATCCCGCTGCTGACGTGGATCGCCGCCTACATCGGCGCGCTCTACTACTTCGTGCCACGGGTCAAGGACCGCTCCGTCGCCGCTTCCGACGCACGCTCGAAACTGATGGGGCGCATCGTCGACGGCTACACCAACATCGCCACCCTGAAGCTGTTCGCCCACACCAACTTCGAACAACACTACGCCCGCGAGGCGATCCAGGAACAGACCGAAAAAGCCCAACTGGCCGGCCGCGTAGTCACCAGCATGGACGTGGCCATCACCACCATGAACGGCCTGCTGATCGTCGGCACTACGGGGCTGGCCCTGTGGCTGTGGACGCAATCGGTGATCAGCGTCGGCGCCATCGCCCTGGCCACCGGCCTGGTGATCCGCATCGTCAACATGTCCGGCTGGATCATGTGGGTGGTCACCGGGATTTTCGAGAACATCGGCATGGTCCAGGACGGTCTGCAGACCATCTCGCAACCGGTCAGCGTCACCGATCACGAGCAGGCCAAACCGCTGGCCGTGGCCCGTGGCGAAGTGCGTTTCGAGCACGTGGATTTTCACTACGGCAAGAAGAAAGGCATCATCGGCGACCTCAACCTGACCATCAAACCCGGCGAGAAAATCGGCCTGATCGGCCCGTCCGGCGCCGGCAAATCGACCCTGGTCAACCTGCTGCTGCGGCTGTACGACGTCGAGGGCGGGCGGATCCTGATCGACGGCCAGAACATCGCCGAGGTCGGCCAGGAAAGCCTGCGTGCGCGGATCGGCATGATCACCCAGGACACGTCGCTGCTGCACCGTTCGATCCGCGACAACTTGCTGTACGGCAAGCCTGACGCCACCGATGCCGAACTCTGGGAAGCGGTGCGCAAGGCCCGGGCCGACGAGTTCATCCCGCTGCTGTCGGATGCCGAGGGGCGCACAGGCTTCGATGCCCATGTCGGCGAGCGCGGTGTCAAACTGTCCGGCGGCCAGCGCCAGCGGATCGCGATAGCGCGGGTGCTGCTCAAGGACGCGCCGATCCTGATCATGGACGAAGCGACCTCGGCACTGGACTCGGAAGTCGAAGCCGCTATCCAGGAAAGCCTGGAAACCCTGATGCAGGGCAAGACCGTGATCGCCATCGCCCACCGCCTCTCGACCATTGCCCGCATGGACCGGCTGGTGGTGCTGGAGAACGGCCGGATCGCCGAAACCGGCAACCATGCCGAACTGCTGGCCCATGGCGGATTGTACGCACGGTTGTGGGCGCACCAGACCGGAGGGTTTGTCGGCATCGACTGATCCGGCACGAAACGCAAAAACCGCCACAGCCCTTCCACCACGGGCTCTGGCGGTTTTTTCATGGCTGCTGGAAATCCCCGCATTCCCTGCTGTACTCAGCGAAGGCTCTGGAGATGAACCTGTCGTAATTGCAAGGAAGCACAACTCGATGCAGTCTCGATAGCGCGTCTATCAAGGACTCTCTCATGTCTCTGTTAAAACGTTCAGCCACGGAGTTGTTGGGTACGTTCTGGTTGGTGCTGGGTGGTTGCGGCAGTGCGGTGATCGCCGCGTCCTCCCCTGTGGGGATCGGCGTGCTGGGGGTGGCCCTGGCGTTTGGCCTGACGGTGCTGACCATGGCGTTTGCCATCGGCCACATCAGCGGCTGTCATCTCAACCCGGCCGTGTCGGTCGGTCTGGTCGTCGGTGGTCGGTTCCCGGCCAAAGAACTGCCCGCCTACATCATCGCCCAGGTGATCGGCGGGATTCTGGCAGCAGCACTGCTGTATCACATCGCCAGCGGCAAGGAGGGTTTCGACATCGCCGCCGGCCTTGCTTCAAACGGTTATGGCGAGCACTCGCCGGGCAAATACTCCATGGCCTCCGGCTTCATCACCGAACTGGTCATGACCGCGATGTTCGTGGTGATCATCCTCGGCGCCACCGACAAACGCGCCCCTGCGGGACTGGCACCGATCGCCATCGGCCTGGCCCTGACACTGATCCACCTGATCTCGATTCCGGTGACCAACACCTCGGTCAATCCGGCCCGCAGCACGGGCCCGGCGCTGATGGTCGGCGGCTGGGCGATCGCGCAGTTGTGGATGTTCTGGGTCGCGCCGCTGCTGGGCGCGGTGGTGGGCGGCGTGGTCTATCGCTGGCTGGGCAAGGAAGACAGTTGAAGGCAGAAGAGGCGAGGATCAGGCTTGCCTATATGGCAAGGCGCTCCTCGCCTCTTCCGCGTAAGCCAGTACACCGGCGCGTTCCTGCTGAAGAAAATCCTTCACGGCGGCTTTCAGGCCGGGATGACGCAGGTAGTGCCAGGAATGGGTGATCACCGGTTCGAAGCCGCGAATCAGTTTGTGTTCGCCCTGGGCGCCGGCGTCGAAACGTTGATAACCCTGGGCAATCGCGTAATCCATGCCCTGATAAAAACAGGTTTCGAAATGCAGCCGGTCGTACTCGGCCAGGCATCCCCAGTAACGCCCGTAAAAACTGTCGCCCCCCACAAGACTGAACGCCATCGCCACAGGCCTTGACCCCTGTTTGGCCAATACGACACGAATCGATTCCGGCATGCGCTCGGCCAGCAGACTGAAGAACTCTCGCGTGAGATACGGCGCCTGACGGCGCACCGCATAAGTGTTGGCGTAGCAGGCGTAGACAAAATCCCACTGCGCTTCGTCCAGCTCGCGGCCTTCCAGCCATTCGAATTCGAAGCCCTGCCCCGCCACTTGCTCGCGCTCCTTGCGCATCTGCTTGCGCTTGCGCGAACTGAGCACGTCGAGAAAGTCCTGGAAGTCGCGATAGCCGCGATTCTGCCAGTGATACTGACAGCCGATGCGTTGCAGCCAGCCCGGCTGCTCGGCCATGGCGGCGTCGGTGAAGGCATCGGTGAAGTTGATGTGGGCGCCGGAGAGTTCTTCGATCTCCAGGTAACCCGGCAGGCTCTTGAGCAGTTCGAAGCCATCCTCGACATTCGCCGCCAACAGGCGCGGCCCGGTGACCGGGCTGAACGGCACCGCACTCAAAAACTTGGGGTAGTAATCGATGCCGGCACGGGCGCAGGCATCGGCCCAACCGTGATCGAAGACGTATTCGCCGTAGGAATGCCACTTGCGATAACCGGGCAGCGCCGCGATCAGACGACCGTCTTCGACGTGCAGCAAATGCTCCACCTGCCAGCCGGTGTGCGGGCCGACACTGCCGCTGTCTTCCAGCGCGCCGAGGAAGGCATGGCGTAGAAACGGCTGGTTGTCCGGCACCAGTGCATCCCAGAGTGCCGGTTCGATTTCCGACAGTTTTTGCAGGCGCTGCAACGGCATTTTCCTCTCCACTTTTTGCCCTGAAAGCCTCGCGAGTATCGCTGATCGGCCCGGTCTTGCCCACGTCCGATTGCGCGACAGCGCTCTAGATCAATAGTTCACGCAAGTTTTGTATCGTCATCAACCTGCCATCACCGTGCCACTGCTCTGTCATAAACCATCGCGATACTGGCGCCTGTTTTTAGAGCGCCGGGTTCTACCCGGACACAGTTTTCCGACGTTCAAATCGTCGGTTGTGCCCAGGATGGTTCAGCCATCCCTCTCATCTTCGGAGATTGCTATGCGTCTTGCTTCCACGAAAACTGCGGCGGCCCTGTGCGGTGGCCTGTTGCTGGCCATGAGTGTTCCGGCCAGTGCCGCAGTCGACGCCAAACTGCTCGACATGCTCAAGGCTAACGGTTCCATCACCCAGGCGCAGTACGTAGAACTGCAAACCGAACTGGCCCAGGATCAGAAGGCCCAGCAAATCGCGCAGCAGGCGCAGCAAGAGACCAACGAGCAAATCGCGGCAACCGCGAAGAAAACCAACGAGCTGAGCAGCTTCGACCAGAAGCTGGCCTGGGCTGCCAAGACCCAGTTCAAGGGTGACGTACGTTTCCGTCAGGAAACCGTGAAGAACGACGGCGTACCGAACGCCAAGGACCAGGACCGTCAGCGCATTCGTGCCCGTCTGGGTGCCTACACCGAAATCAACCCGCAGGTTGATACCGGTATCCGTATCGCCACCGGCAGCAGCGATGACGCCCGCTCCACCAACCAGGACCTGAACAACTACTTCGACAAGAAGCAGATCTGGCTCGACCAGGGTTATGTCGACTACCACCCTGACGCCATCAAGAACCTGCACCTGATCGCCGGCAAGATGAACCAGCCTTGGGTGAGCATGGGCGACATCATCTGGGACAGCGACATCAACCCGGAAGGTCTGGCCGTCACCTACAAGTACCCGCTGAACGGCAGCGCCGAACTGTTCGGTAGCGCCGGTCACTACACCCTCAAGGACAACGTCGACGGCGAAGGCGTGCAGTTCAAGCATGACCTGCGTCTGTACGCTGGTCAGTTGGGCGGTCGCTTCGCACTGACCGACAGCCTGAAACTGACCCTGGGCGGCAGCATCTACTCCTACGACAACGACAAGGACAGCGCCTGCCCTACCAGCGGCACCGTTACTGCGCCATGCGCCCTGGCCGTCAACGGCAACAGCCCGAACGAAACCTTCAAACTGTATGAAGGCTTCGGTCAGCTGGACATCGCCAACCTGCCGGTTCCGCTGTCGATCTACGGTCAGTACGTGAACAACAACGACGCCAGCAACGATCAGGACACTGGCTGGCTGGCCGGTGTGAAGACCAAGGTTTACGGCTTCGGCATCGATTACAACTACCGCGACGTACAGCGTAACGCGGTGGTGGGTGCCTTCACCGACTCCGACTTCGCCAACGGCTACACCGGTTCCCGCGGCAGCAAGCTGAAAGTGAGCTACGAGCTGGACAAGAACTTCACCCTCGGCGCCACCTACTTCATGGCTAACTCGGACTACACCAACGCCAGCCTGAAGAAGACCGACTCCGACATCAACACCCTGCAACTGGATGCCGAAGCCAAGTTCTAACACCTCAGTGACAAGCTTCAGGCAACCAGTGAATGCCTCATTTGTAGCCTGAAGCTGATTTTCTCCTACAGCCCGGCCCCGCAGCAGCGATCCCCATCATCCGTTCGCTGCTGTTACGCCGGGCTGTTTTTTGCCTCAGGAATTATCTTTGCGGCGCTGCGCCGCCAGCCGCTCGGCCAACGCATCCACACCCTCATCCGGTTTCTCCGGCATCACCCGCAATGTCGCCTGCATCAGCCGCATCTGGCGAATGAAACGCCGGCAATTGGGGCAGAACATCAGGTGATGACGCACCATCAGCTTCTCGCGAAAGCTCAACTGGCCATCGAGATAATCGCTGGATCGTGCCACTTGCTCCTTGCAGGTCAACATTCGCCTGTCTCCTCAAAATGTTCCACGGTCGCGAAGACCTTCAAACGTGCCCGGTGCAGCAGCACACGGACATTGGAGAGCGAGATCTCCAGAAGATTACAGATCTCTTCCAGCTCCAGGCCCTGACGCTCGCGCAGCAACAGCACACTGCTTTGCAGTTCTGACAGGCTGAGCAGCGTGTGTTCCAGGCATTCGCGCAGTTCATTTTCGGTCAGCAGCGCTTCGGGCGTGTCCTGATGCCAGGCGAACGGTGCGACCAGCCAGTGGCCGTCGCCGGGGGAAAAACGATCATCGTCGATGGTGCCGTGGGGCGATGGCAGATCATCCATCAGCACTTCGCGACGGTTCTGCTTGTAGCGGCCCTTGGCCGAGTTGGCGGTGATGGTCAGCAGCCAGGTCTTAAGGCTGGAGCGCCCTTCGAAGCTGCCGATATGGCGCACCACCGACAGCCAGGCGTCCTGCACCACTTCCTCGACATGACGCTGACCGACAATGGCATAGGCCACCGCGCGCATGGCGCTTTGGTAGGTGGTGACCAATTCCTTGAAAGCCTTTTGCTCACCAGCCAGCAAACGTGCCAGCAGTTGGGTGTCATCAGCCGCCATCCATCAATCCCCTTGTCCTGACTTCGAAAATGATAACGGCAGGATGGCGCGCAACACACCATCCTGCCGTCAACGTCGAAAATTACAGCGTTATAGCTGATCAGGCTGTAGGAAAGATCAGCGCGGTTAAGAGGAAATTAACCTCAATCTCAACGCTTGCGCAGAATCACGCTACCAATGGAGTAGCCGGCGCCAAACGAACTCAGCACCGCCAGCGAACCGGCCGCCAGATCGTCCTGATATTTGTGGAACGCGATCACGGAACCGGCGGAGCTGGTGTTGGCGTAGGTGTCGAGAATCACCGGTGCTTCTTCTTCGGTGGCTTCGCGGCCCAGCAGCTTGCGCACGATCAGGTGGTTCATGCTCAGGTTGGCCTGGTGCAGCCAGAAGCGTTTCACGTCACCGACGTTGAGCTTGTTCTCTTCCAGGTGTTCACCGATCAGCTCGGCCACCATCGGGCACACGTCCTTGAACACCTTTCGGCCTTCCTGCACGAACAGTTTGTCGCGGGCACCGATGCCTTCTTCCGCTGCACGGTTGAGGAAGCCGAAGTTGTTGCGGATGTTGTTGGAGAACTTGGTCAGCAGTTTGGTGCTGACCACGTCGAACTGGTGCTTCGACGTTGCCGTATCGGCACGCTCGATGACGACGGCGGTAGCGGCGTCACCGAAAATGAAGTGGCTGTCGCGGTCACGGAAGTTCAGGTGACCGGTGCAGACTTCCGGGTTGACCATCAGGATCGCCCGGGCCTGGCCCAGTTGCACGGTGTTGGCGGCTTGCTGGATGCCGAAGGTCGCCGACGAGCAGGCAACGTTCATGTCGAAACCGAAACCCTGGATGCCCAGTGCTTCCTGGACTTCGATGGCGATGGCCGGATAGGCGCGTTGCAGGTTGGAGCAGGCGACGATCACGCCGTCGATGTCGGCGGCGGTCTTGCCGGCACGCTGCAGGGCTTGCTCGGCAGCACCGATGGCCATCTGGCAAAGCACCGACCATTCGTCGTTGGAACGCTCCGGCAGGCGTGGTGCCATGCGTTGCGGATCAAGGATGCCGTCCTTGTCCATGACAAAGCGGCTCTTGATGCCGGAAGCTTTTTCGATGAACGCGGCGCTGGATTCGGTGAGAGCCTGGATCTCGCCGCTGGCGATGGCGTCAGCGTTGTCCGCGTTGAACTGCGCGACGTAGGTATTGAAAGACTGCACCAGCTCTTCGTTGGAGATGCTGTTGGCCGGGGTATACAGGCCGGTGCCGCTGATGACGACGTTATGCATGGTCGTTTCTCTAATCTGTTCAGGCAGAAAGTGCTGGCACCGACGTGCCAACACGCAAAGGGTCTTTTCCCATCCAGGGGACGCAAAAACCTGGCATCGCTTTATTCCGACCTCGCCCGCGGCTGACAAGGCTCAAAACCGCGGGGCCGGCGTTTATAGGCGCGAAGTTTGCCATAAACCTTGGCATTTGGCGCCTTTTGCAGGATCGGAGGTCAGGCCTCGACCTGCGTCCACTGTTTGTTCAGGCGCTTGTCGGAGATCGGCACTTTCGTCCCCAACTGCTGGGCGAACAGCGAAACCCGGTACTCCTCCAGCCACCAGCGATACAGCTCGAGCTGCGGATCGCGCTTGCCTTCCTGGGCATGTTTGGCGGCGCGAGTCTGGTATTGCGTCCAGAGGCCGGCGAGTTCGCCGCTCCAGACCCGATCCTTCTGCACCTGGGCGCCAAGCTTCTCGAAACGTTGCTCGACGGCCTTCAGGTAGCGCGGCAACTCCTTGAGCCACAGCATCGGCGTTTCCCGGACGAAGCCCGGATACACCAGATGGCTGAGCTGCAGCTTGATGTCGTTCAGCGCCACTGCCTGGGCCAGGTCGATCTTGCCCTTGAAGCGTTTTTGCAGACCGTGCCAGAGCTTGAGAATTTCCAGGGTCAGACGCGCCACCCGTTCGGCGTGCTCGGTCCAACTGCCACGCTTGCGCTCGGCCAGTGCCGCCAGCCCTGCGCCGTCGCGAGGCAACGGGTCTTCGCCCTCGAGAATGCAGCTGTCGAGGCTGGCCAGCAGAATGTCTTCCACCAGCGCATCGACCCGACCCAGCTCGCGGTACAGCAGGCCCAGTTCGGTCAGTCCCGGCAACTTGCCGCGCAGGAACTTGGCCGGTTCGGCCAGTTGTTGCATCAGCAGACGCTGCAAGGCGCGGCGATGCTGGAACTCGGCTTCGGCCGGGGTCGAGAAGCGCCCTTCCTTGACCGTGCCGCCCTCTTCCACCAGCGCCGGATACACCGTCATCGACAGCCCGGCAATCTTCTGCTGGGTCTTTTCCGCCACCGGCGCGAAGACCTTGGCCTCCACCGGTTGCTGACTTTTCGCACTTTGCGGCACGGCCAACGCGGCCTGGCTGGCTTCGGCGAAACGCGCGGTCAGCTCTGCCAGATCCCGGCCTTCGCCGAGGAACTTGCCTTGGCCGTCGACGATTTCCAGGTTCATCCGCAAATGACTTTCAACCTGCTGCGCCGCTTCGGCCCAGGCTTCGTCGCTGACCCGCGCACCGGTCATGCGCAGCAGTTCACGGCCCAGCGCTTGCGGCAACGAACCTTCGGCGAACGTCATGCGTTGCAACGCAGCCTTGATAAAGTCCGGCACCGGCACGAAGTTCTTGCGCAGGGCCTTGGGCAGGTTACGCACCAGCGCAATGCACTTGGCCTCGATCAGCCCCGGCACCAGCCATTCCAGACGTTCCGGCGGCAGCATCGGCAACAGCGGCGCCGGCACACGCAGGGTCACGCCATCGCGCGGGTGATTCGGTTCGAAGTGGTAACTCAGGGCCAGTTCCAGATCGCCGATGTGCAGGGTGTCCGGATAGTGCTGGGCGGTGACTTCGCTGGCTTCGCGGGCCAGCACGTCTTCTTCGCGCATGATCAGCAGTTGCGGATCTTTCTGGCTGTTGACCCGATACCAGCTGTCGAAGGTCGCGGTCTGGTGGATCTCCGCCGGCAGTCGCGCATCGTAGAACGCGTAGAGGGTTTCCTCGTCGGCCAGAATGTCCCGTCGACGGGCCTTGGCTTCCAGTTCGTCGAGTTGTTCCAGCAATTGCTTGTTGGCAGTCAGGCACTTGGCCCGGGACTGAATCTCGCCCCGCACCAGGCCTTCGCGGATGAACAGTTCTCGCGAAACCACAGGATCCACCGGGCCGTAATGCACCGGTCGGCGACCAACCACAATCAGCCCGAACAGAGTGATCTGTTCGAACGCGACGACCTGGCCGCGCTTCTTCTCCCAGTGCGGTTCGAAGTGGTTCTTCTTGATCAGATGCCCGGCCAGCGGCTCGATCCAGTCGGCGTCGATCTTCGCCACCATCCGCGCGTAGAGCTTGGTGGTTTCCACCAGTTCGGCAGT
Organism: Pseudomonas sp. UV AK001; assembly: GCF_046097675.1. NCBI lineage: Bacteria > Pseudomonadati > Pseudomonadota > Gammaproteobacteria > Pseudomonadales > Pseudomonadaceae > Pseudomonas > Pseudomonas sp. UV AK001. Next base: position 362,158 of record NZ_JBJUVZ010000004.1, on the reverse strand, counting down.
CATCACCCACTGCGGGCGCTTCTTGCCGATGCCCGACGACGGGTGAATCCAGAAGCGCCGCTGACGGGCACCAAGGTAGTCGCCGTCCTCGGTTTTCTGGCCGATCTGGCTGAGCAGGCCGACGAGCACAGCCTTGTGCAGTTTCGGATAGTCCGCCGGCTCTTTATTCAGGCTCAACTGCAAGTCGCGGCAGATCAGGCTCAACTGGCGATGGGAATCACGCCACTCTCGCAAGCGCAGGTAGTTGAGGAAATTCTTGCGGCACCAGTTGCGCAGTGGATTGGCGGTCAACGCCTGGCGCTGTTCTTCGAAGCCACGCCACAGATTGACCAGCGCCGCGAAGTCCGAATCGGCGTCCTTCCACTGCGCATGGGCCTGATCGGCGGCTTGCTGACGCTCCGGCGGACGCTCGCGCGGATCCTGAATCGACATGGCACTGGCGACGATCAGCACTTCCTGCAAGCTGCCGAGTTTCGCCGCTTCGAGCAGCATCCGGCCCATGCGGGGGTCCACCGGCAGGCGCGCCAATTGGCGGCCGAGCGGCGTCAGCTGACTGTTGCGATCAACCGCTGACAGCTCTTGCAGCAGGTTGAAACCGTCGCTGATCGCCTTGCCGTCCGGCGGCTCGATGAACGGGAACGCGGTGATCTCGCCGAGGCGCAGATGCAGCATCTGCAAGATCACGGCTGCAAGGTTGGTGCGCAGGATTTCCGGATCGGTAAATTCCGGGCGACCGAGGAAATCCTCTTCGCTGTACAGGCGCACGCAGATGCCCGGTTCGACCCGGCCGCAACGACCTTTACGCTGGTTGGCACTGGCCTGGGAAATCGCTTCGATCGGCAGGCGCTGGACCTTGGCGCGGTAGCTGTAGCGGCTGATGCGTGCGGTGCCGCTGTCGATCACGTAACGGATGCCCGGCACGGTCAGCGAGGTTTCGGCGACGTTGGTCGCCAGCACCACACGACGGCCGGGGTGGGACTGGAAAATCCGCTGCTGCTCGGCCGGCGACAGGCGCGCGTACAACGGCAGGATTTCGGTGTGCTTGAGCTGCGCCTTGCGCAGCATGTCGGCGGCGTCGCGAATCTCGCGTTCGCCGGGCAGGAACACCAGCACGTCGCCAGGGCTGCGGCGCTCGCTGCGCTCGTAAGCGGCGATTTCGTCAAGGGTGGCGAGGATCGCCTGATCCACGGTCAGGTCGTCTTCGACGCGGTTGCCCTCTTCGTCCTGCTCAAGCGTCAGCGGGCGATACCAGGTTTCCACCGGGAAGGTGCGGCCGGACACCTCGACAATCGGCGCATCGTCGAAATGTTTGGAGAAACGCTCCAGATCGATGGTCGCGGAGGTGATGATGACTTTCAGGTCCGGACGACGCGGCAGCAGGGTTTTCAGGTAACCCAGCAGGAAGTCGATGTTGAGGCTGCGTTCGTGGGCTTCGTCGACGATGATCGTGTCGTAGCGCTCGAGGTAGCGGTCGTTCTGGGTTTCCGCCAGCAGGATGCCGTCGGTCATCAGTTTGATCAGGGTGTTCGAATCGCTTTGGTCTTCGAAGCGCACCTGATAGCCGACCAGCGCGCCCAGCGGTGTGCCGAGCTCTTCGGCGACCCGGCTGGCCACGCTGCGCGCCGCAATCCGACGCGGCTGGGTGTGGCCGATCAGGCCATGCTGGCCCCGGCCGATTTCCAGACAGATTTTCGGCAACTGGGTGGTTTTACCCGAGCCGGTTTCGCCGGCGATGATCAGCACCTGGTGCTTTTCCAGGGCCTTCTTGATTTCGTCACGCTTGGCCGCAATCGGCAGGCTGTCGTCGTAACGGATCACCGGCAGGCTGGCCTTGCGCGCCAGTACCTGATCGCAGGACGCCTGCATGCGCGCCACCCACTGGGCCAGCTTGGCATCGTCGGGCTTCTTGCGCAGCTCAAGCAACTGCCGCCGCAGCCGGTGGCGGTCGGCGAGCATGGCGTGATCGAGGTTTTTCAGCAGTTTGTCGATGGAGGGCGATTCGTCGGTCATCGGGTACGCAATTCGGTCGTCTAGTGGCGCAAGGACGCGATTGTCGCAGAAAAGCAGCTACAAGCGCCAAGCTACAAGCCGCAAGTTGAAAGCGGGACCTGTAGCTTGCTGCTTGCGGTGGCTTTACTCGTTATCCAGGCCCTTGCGCCGATACGGGAAGACATCGATGACTTTTCCGGCCCGGATCGCCTCCTGCAACCCCTTCCAGTAATCGGCGTTGTACAGCTCGCCATGCAACTGATCGAACAGCTTTCGCTGCTTCGCATCGGCAAACAGAAACGGCGGAAACTCCTCGGGAAACACATCCAGCGGCCCGATCGAATACCAAGGCTCAGAGGCCATTTCGTCCTCCGGCGTACGCGGTGCCGGGATATGGCGAAAGTTGGCCTCGGTGAGGAAGCAGATCTCGTCGTAGTCGTAGAACACCACCCGGCCATGGCGGGTGACGCCGAAGTTCTTCAGCAGCATGTCGCCGGGGAAGATGTTGGCTGCCGCCAGTTGCTTGATCGCCAGCCCGTAATCCTCCAGCGCTTCACGCACCTGGGCTTCGTTGGCGTTGTCCAGATACAGGTTCAGCGGGGTCATCCGGCGTTCGGTCCAGCAGTGGCGGATCAGCACGGTTTCGCCTTCCAGCGACACCGTGGACGGCGCGACCTCCAGCAATTCCGCCAGACACGCCGGATCGAACTTGCTCATCGGGAAACGGAAATCGGCGAACTCCTGGGTATCGGCCATGCGCCCGACGCGGTCGACGCTTTTTACCAGTCGGTACTTTTCGATCACCGTGGCGCGGTCGACGTTTTTCGACGGTGAGAAGCGGTCCTTGATGATCTTGAACACGGTGTTGAAACCCGGCAGCGTGAATACGCTCATGACCATGCCGCGCACGCCCGGGGCCATGATGAACTGGTCGTCGGTGTTGGCCAGGTGATTGATCAGCGCGCGATAAAACTCGGATTTTCCGTGCTTGTAGAAACCGATCGAGGTGTACAGCTCGGCGATGTGCTTGCCCGGCAGGATGCGCTTGAGGAAACCGATGAACTCCGCCGGCACCGGCACATCCACCATGAAGTACGAGCGGGTGAACGAGAAGATGATCGACACGTCGGCTTCGTCGGTAATCAGCGCATCGATCTGAATCCCGCGTCCCTCGCGGTGCAGCAGCGGAATCACCAGCGGCCACTGGTCGTCGTTGGTGTAGATGCGCCCCACCAGATAGGCGCCCTTGTTGCGGTACAGCACCGAGGAAAACAGCTCGACGCTCAGTTCCGGGTCCTTGCACACCCAGTCCGGCAGGTTCTCGCGCAGTTGCGCTTCAAGGCGCTGCAGATCCCGGGGCAGATCGGCGTAATCCTCGCTGAATCGGTAATCGGCAAAGATGCTCGCGAGCATGCCGGACAACTGCCCTTGCGGTTTGTAGGTGCGGGTTTGCGCGGCCCGGGCGCGGCGCAGGCTTGGCCGGGTGGTGTGGATGAACATGCAGCCGTCGCTGATCAGGTCGTGGCTGAACAGGCCGCAGAAAATCGAGTTGTACCAGGTCTCGGAGAGCTCATCGTCGAAGCGCAGGTCGATGATGCTGATGTAGGCGCTTTTCACCAACGGCCAGCAACTGACTTCCATCAGCGTGTCCGGCTCGAAATACTCACGCAGGCGCGCGACGGTTTCGCCGACCTTGTCTTCGTAGAGGTTGATCCGCGCCGCCGACGCAGTTTGCGTGTCCTGCCAGCGCGCCTGCTCGAAACGCTCCCGGGCGCCGTCGGTGATCCGCCGGAAATGCTCGCGGTAATCATCAAAGCCATCGAGGATCATGCGGGCGATGTCGGTGGCTGGCCATTGCTGCGGCATAGATGAGACCTCTGCGGGAATTGAAGAATCTGTGCTCGAAGGCCTGAGCTTAGCCACGGAACCGGGGGCAGGAGAAGCGTAATTTCTGCCAAATCCGCGACCGGGTTGTACAACGACACAGTTTTTATCAAAGTTTTTTTAATCGACCGTTCGGTCAGCAAACACGCCCATCAGTCTTTCTCTCCGTTCGGCGCCAGCCCGCGAGTTCTCTGGGTTTCGGATCCAATCAAGCAGCGACATCTCTATTCCGAGGCTTTGCCCGGCCTGTGCATTCCCGCCCATCGCCCGTGACCTCGATTGCGCAGCGACCTTACCAAGGTGATGGCACTTTGATATACAGCCTGCCATCACCCGCCTCACAACAAGATCCTCGGCCCACAAGGACGCCCTCTTTCTCAACGATCAAGGAGCACATTAATGTCTATCCGGAATCTGCGCATAGGTTTGCGCGCCAGTTTGAGTTTTGCCGTTCTGGCCAGCCTGCTGATGGTGGTGGGCCTGTTCGGTCTGGGCCAGATGAAAGCCCTGCGTGAAAGCGCAGCGGTGATCGAAGAATCGTGGATGCCCAGCATCGAAAGCATTCATGACGCAGCGGCGAACATCGCCAGCATCCGCCTCGAATCCCTGCGCCTGATCACCAGTACCCAGGCCGCTGTGCGCGAACGCAGCAAGGGCATCCTCACGGCGCAGCGTCAGGAGTTGCTCAAGCGCCTTGACGATCACAAAGCCCTGCTCGCCAACGATCAGGAACGGGCGATGCTTGAAGGATTGAGCGCCGATACCGCCAAGTACCTGAGCATCCTCGACCAGATCATCAAACAGATCGACGCCGGGCAGAACGATCAGGCCTACACGCGGCTGACCACTGAACTGGCGCCTCAGGGCAGCGTGCTCGACAAGACCCTTGAGCAAATGATCACCCTCAATCAGCAAGGCGCCGATGCCGCCGCAAAATCCGCTGCCGCGACCTATCAGCAGTCACTGTGGATCGTCGCGACAATCATTGTCATCGCCCTGATCGCCACCTTGCTGCTGGCGTGGCTGCTGACCCGCAGCATCACCGCGCCGATCAATCAGGCGCTGAACGTGGCGCGGCGGATTGCCTCCGGTGACCTCAGCGGCCGCATCGACAGCGATGGCCGGGATGAGGCGGCACAGTTGCTCACCGCGCTGGCCGAGATGCAGGGCAATCTGCGCTCGACCATTCGCGGTATCAGCGAGTCGGCCCAACAGCTGGCCTCCGCCGCCGAGGAAATGAGCTCGGTGATGGAGCAAAGCACCCGTGGCCTGCAACAGCAGAACGACCAGATCGAACAGGCCGCCACGGCCGTCACCGAGATGAGCACGGCGGTGGATGAAGTCGCGGCCAACGCCGTGTCCAGCGCCGAAGCGTCCGAAGCCTCGAACGAGGACAGCAAGCACGGGCATGTGCAGGTCAGCGAGACCATCAGTTCGATTCAGGAACTGGTGAGCGCGGTGCTCGGTGCGTCCGAACAGGCCGAGGGCCTGGCGACCCAGGCCCAGGACATCAGCAAGGTGCTGGAAGTGATTCGCGGCATCGCCGGCCAGACCAACCTGCTGGCGCTCAATGCCGCCATTGAAGCGGCGCGGGCCGGCGAGGCCGGGCGCGGGTTTGCGGTGGTCGCCGATGAAGTCCGTTCGCTGGCCCAGCGCACGCAGAATTCCACCGAAGAAATCGAGCTGATGATCAGCAGCATCCAGCAAGGCACTGGTGCCACCGTCGGCGCGTTGCAAAGCAGCGCCGAGCAGGCCAGCCAGACCCTGCGCCGGGCCAACAGCGCCGGCCATGCACTGGAGAAAATCACCGCGTCGATCTCGCAGATCAACCAGCGCAACCTGGTGATTGCCAGCGCCGCCGAACAACAGGCGCTGGTAGCCCGGGAAGTCGATGAAAACCTGGTGACCATCCGTGACCTGTCCACGCAAACTGCCGCTGGCGCCACCCAGACCTCTGCCGCCAGTCAGGAACTGTCGCGCCTGGCCGTCGACCTCAACGGGCTGGTGACGCGCTTCGTGCTCTGACGGGGAAATTAAATGCCCGATTAGCGGTTGCCATCGTCAGGGCGCTCGGCAACACTCTCGTCCCCATCAAGGAAGGAGTTACCCGTGAGCCCTGTCGATATTTTCCGCATGTTGTCGCTGGCTGCGATCTGGGGTGCGAGCTTCCTGTTCATGCGCATCATCGCCCCCGCGATCGGCACCGTTCCGACCGGTTTTTTCCGGGTCTCGATCGCGGCGGTCGGTTTGTTGGTGATCCTTGGCCTGATGCGTATCAGCTGGGATTTCAAAGGCAAACTCAAGACCGTGATGATGCTGGGGGTGATCAACTCCGGCGTTCCGGCCACCCTGTATTCCGTTGCGGCGCAGGTGCTGCCCGCCGGGTACTCCGCAATCTTCAATGCCACCACGCCGCTGATGGGCGTGTTGATCGGCGGGCTGTTCTTCAGTGAAAAACTCACGGTGGCCAAACTGGCCGGGGTGTTTCTTGGCCTGCTCGGCGTGGGCGTGCTGACCCGCGCCGGCCCGGTCGCTTTCGACCTGCCGCTGTTGATGGGTGCCGTCGCCTGCCTGCTCGCAACGACCTGCTACGGCTTCGCCGGTTTCCTCGCCCGGCGCTGGCTGGATCAGGCCGGCGGGCTCGACAGCCGTCTTTCGGCGCTGGGCAGCATGCTCGGTGCGACACTGTTCCTGTTGCCGCTGTTCGGCTACAGCGTCATCACCCAGCCACCCGTGAGCTGGGGCGGCTGGAACGTCTGGCTGTCGCTGCTGGGCCTGGGTCTGGGCTGTACCGCGTTTGCCTACATCATCTACTTCCGCCTGCTGAGTTCCATCGGGCCGGTGAAGTCGATGACCGTGACTTTCATGATCCCGCCGTTCGGCGTGTTGTGGGGCGCGCTGTTTCTCGACGAACCGCTGTCGATGGCCCATGTGTATGGCGGGGTGTTGATCGCGATTGCGTTGTGGCTGGTACTGAAGCCGGCGGCGGTGAAACCGGCAGAAGTCGCGACTCGCTGATCGACAGATGCAAAAAGGCCCGGGAGTTTCCTCCCGGGCCTTTTTCATTTTTGGCTGTTATTCCGACTTACGGAACACGAATACCAGACCGACGATGATCAACAGCATTCCCAACACGCTCAACGCGGCCAGGCGATTGCCGAAGATCAGGTAGTCCATTACCGCGGTCACGGCCGGCACCAGATAGAACAGACTGGTGACATTCACCAGATTGCCCCGGGCGATCAGTCGATACAGCAGCAAGGTTGCCAGCACCGACACCACCAAACCCATCCACAGCACCGGCACGATGAAACCGGCACTGTGCTCGAAGTGGAACGGCTGGAACGGCACGAAGATCCCGCACAGCAACAGCCCGGCCAGATACTGCACCGGCAGCGTGCCAAGGGGATTGTCAGTGATGCGTTTCTGCATGATCGAGCCGAACGTCATGCTCGCCAATGCCAACAAACCGAACAGCATCCCCGCCAGCGACATCCCGGCCAGGCCGATGCCCTGGTAAACCACCATGATCAGACCGGCCAGTCCCAGCGCCAGACCGAAGATGCGGCTCGCCGAGCGCTGTCGTTCCATGATCACCACGGTGAGGATCGGCTGTACGCCCATGATGGTCGCCATCACCCCGGGGGTGACCTTCAGATCCAGCGCCAGCAGATAAAAGATCTGATAAGCACCCAACAGCACCACCCCGGTAGCCATCGCATACAGCATCGGCCGGCCGCCCTTGGGCAGTTTCAGCTTGAGCAACGGCACCAGCAGCACCAGCCCGCACAGGGCAATCACAAAACGCATCAGCAGAAAGGCAAAGGGTGAAGCGTGGGCCAGCCCCCACTTGGAGAAGATCGCCCCGCTGCTCCACAGCAGAACGAACAGGCTCGTGGACGCCGCCGCGAGCGCGGACTTTTTCGAAAGGACAAACATGAATACCACCTGTAGTCAGGCAAATAGCCAACTCAGCCGAAGCTGAAATTCAGTAGGTTTTTTCAGGCGGGCACAGGGGTCAGCAAAAAACGCTGATCAGCCCGAAACGCCAACACCCGGCGGTGATACGACTGCGCACACCGGCGTGCTACTGACAGGTGGGGGGTAATGGCTGATCTGCACAGGCTGCTGATTCCCGCACGGCACGACGCCAGCGTTGACCGCTGAATCGACTACCGCGTTGATGAGGGATGCAGGCATCTGGGCTGATCTTTTTTGAAGGGTTGAAAGGTGAGCCGTAGAACTCACGAGCGCCGACTATAACCAGCCTGCGACATGGATTGCAATGAGTTGGGCAAAGGGCCGCTAGCGACAGGCTGAGAGCAGGCGCATAGGCTCGTTTGTTATTGCAACGTCCATAGTGGAGGCACCATGAAAGCTGTCGTTGAAAACAAAGCATCAGACGCCAAACTTGTAAAGGCCAAAGGTAAGCGCTCTTCTGGAGAGTTATCTGAAAAGGAGCTACTCCGAATTAGAGAGACATTGGCTAATCCAGCAGTGGAAGAGCCAGGGGGTGTTCTCGCCGGCGCGTCGTTTACCTTTCCCTCATAAAAAAACCGCTCACAAGGAGCGGTTTTTTTACACGCCTGCATCCAGCCTCAACCGAACAGCCAATACCCCAGCAACGTCAACAACACCACCGCCAGCACCGGCCGCATCACGCGGTAGGCCTTTGGATTGCGGCGCTTCCACTGCTTGACCACGCCGCTGAACCGGTCGCTGAAGTTCTTGGTCCAGGCATAGGCCTGGTTGATCCCGCCGACGCGTTCGTCGTCGAGGTTCTGCGGTGCGGTGGCACGGCCCAGCCAGGCGCTGATGGAGCGGTTGATGCGGGTCATGAGGCGGTTGCTCAGCGGACGCTCGACGTCACAGAACAGGATGACGCGGGTCTGTTCGGTTTCGTTCTTGACCCAGTGCACGTAGGTCTCGTCGAACATCACGTCCTCACCGTCGCGCCAGGCGTAAACCTGACCGTCGACGAAGATCCGGCAATCGTCGGAGTTCGGCGTCGACAGGCCCAAGTGATAACGCAGGGAACCGGCGAACGGATCACGGTGCGGGTTCAAATGGCTGCCGCCCGGCAACAGCGCGAACATCGCGCCCTTGACGTTGGGAATGGCACTGACCAGCGCCACGGTTTTCGGGCACAGGGTCTCTGCCGAAGGCAGCGGTTTGTCATACCACTTGAGGTAGAAACGCTTCCAGCCCTTCTTGAAGAACGAACCGAAACCGGCGTCGTTATTCTTCTCGGCAGCGCGAATATAACCCTCGTCGAACAGGTGCATCGCTTCGTCGCGGATGGTTTCCCAGTTGTCGCGCAGCACGTCCAGTTCCGGGAACTTGCTGCGGTCCAGGTACGGTTTGGACGGCACACCGGAAAACAGGTACATCAAGGCGTTGTACGGAGCGAACAGCGCCGAATGGTTGACGAACTGGCGCAGCACCGGCAAACGCGCCTTGCCGCGCAAATGCACGTAGAGGATGCTGCTCACGAACAGCAGCAACACCAACACCTTGGCGGCCAACGAAAAGGTCATCAACGACTCCTTGAAAAAAGACAACGCCACGCCATGTCATTTACCCGACATGGCGGCCGGCCATGATAAACACTACCGGCTCCGGGAAAAACCCGCCCGACCCAAGATTCAGTGTTAAGAATTGCGCAACAAAGCACTAATTAACATAACGAGCCTGAACCCTGGCTGACCTGAATCAACGGGACGCTTACTGCTGATTCTCCTGATCGGTGAACAGATCGCTGAACAACATGCTCGACAGATAACGCTCACCGGAATCCGGCAGTACCACCACGATGGTCTTGCCCTGCATTTCCGGGGTTTCTGCCAGGCGCACCGCGACAGCCATCGCCGCACCGCAGGAAATGCCGCACAAGATCCCTTCTTCCTGCATCAGGCGCAACGCCATGACCTTGGACTCTTCGTCGGTCACGCGCTCGACCCGATCCACCATCGACAAATCCAGGTTCTTCGGCACAAAACCAGCGCCAATGCCCTGAATCTTGTGCGGGCTCGGCTTGATCTCTTCACCGGCCAGGGCCTGAGTGATCACCGGCGAAGATACGGGCTCCACCGCCACCGAGAGAATCGGTTTGCCCGCCGTATTCTTGATATACCGCGAGACACCGGTGATGGTTCCGCCAGTGCCAACGCCCGCCACCAAGACGTCGATGGCACCGTCGGTGTCATTCCAGATTTCCGGGCCGGTGGTTTTTTCGTGAATGGCCGGGTTGGCCGGGTTATCGAACTGGGCCGGCATGAAGTATTTGCCCGGGTCGCCAGCAACGATCTCGGCAGCCTTTTCGATTGCGCCTTTCATGCCCTTGGCTGGCTCGGTCAGCACCAGCTCTGCGCCCAATGCCTTGAGCACCTTGCGCCGTTCGATGCTCATCGAGGCCGGCATGGTCAGCATCAACTTGTATCCGCGAGCGGCCGCCACGAAAGCCAGGCCGATGCCGGTATTGCCCGAAGTCGGCTCTACGATGGTCATGCCCGGCTTGAGTTTGCCGCTGCTTTCGGCGTCCCAGATCATGTTCGCGCCGATCCGGCACTTCACCGAGTAACCCGGGTTGCGACCTTCGATCTTGGCCAGAATGGTCACGCCACGGGGCGCAATGCGATTGATCTGTACCAGCGGCGTATTGCCGATGGAATGGGCGTTGTCAGCAAAAATACGGCTCATGGCTGGGTCCTTGTGCAGCGTTGAATTCAGCTCTCCAAGGTAAGCCTGTTGCTCTTGCCAGTCCAGTCGGGTCGAACGTCTGCAACCGCCGACAGTCAATCGCTTTACACCCGCTCGGGAATTGCCGCCATGAAGCGTCGCTACCGCTGGCCGTTGTGGATCCTCGCCACTGTCGTTGTACTGCTGATCGCCCTGCACATCGCCCTGCCGTACATCGTGCGCGACTATCTGAATGACAAGCTGGCCAACATGGGCGACTACCGCGGGCAGGTCACCGACGTCGATCTGGCGCTGTGGCGTGGCGCGTACAAGATTAACGGACTGAAGATCGTCAAGGTCGACGGCAAGGTGCCAGTGCCATTCGTCAACGCACCGTTGATCGACCTGTCAGTTAGCTGGCATTCGCTGTGGTACGACCATGCGGTGGTGGCACAGGTGAAGTTCTTCAAACCAGAGGTCAATTTCGTCGATGGCGGTGCCAACAAACAGAACTCCCAGACCGGTAAAGGCACCGACTGGCGCGCGCAGCTGGGCAAGTTGCTGCCGATCACCCTCGACGAAGTGCAGATCAACGACGGCCGCATCAGTTTCCGCAACTTCAATTCCAAACCGCCGGTGAACATGAACGCCACCAACGTCGAGGCGAGCATTTACAACCTGACCAACGTAGTCGACACCAAGGGCAAACGCGATGCCCGCTTCGAAGGCAAGGCACTGCTGCTCGGTCAGGCGCCGCTGGAAACCTCCGCCACGTTCGACCCGCTGAGCAACTTCGAGGATTTCGAATTTCGCCTGCGTGCCCGCGACCTCGAACTCAAGCGCATGAACGACTTCGCCTCGGCCTACGGCAAATTCGACTTCAACGCCGGCCACGGCGACGTGGTCATCGAGGCCCAGGCCAAAAAAGCCCAGCTCACTGGCTACATCAAGCCGTTACTGCGCGACGTTGAAGTGTTCAACTGGCAGCAGGATGTGGAAAACAAAAACAAAAGCATCTTCCGCTCAGTCTGGGAGGCACTGGTCGGTGGTACTGAAACCGTGCTGAAAAACCAGGCCAAAAACCAGTTCGCAACCAAGGTCGAACTCAGCGGCAGCGTCCATCAGCAAGATATCAGCGCGTTCGAAGCGTTTTTGCAGATTTTGCGCAATGGATTCATCCAGGCATTCAATGCCCGGTATGAGCGGCCGAAGCCGGATGCGGGTTAGCGCACTTGTTCAACTGGCCCTCGGCCGAAACCGAGTCAACATGTGACGCCCCATTCAGAGACTGAATAAGCCGTCTGCGTTCACAGTCGACCGGGCCGCGCGTTATAGTCGGGCATCCGATTATTTCGCCCCCGCCCTGCCCGTTCAGGTCGGCGTTACCGTTCGAGGATTAGCAGATGAAGTTCGAAGGCACCCAGGCCTACGTCGCCACCGATGACCTGAAGCTGGCGGTCAACGCCGCCATCACCCTGGAGCGGCCGCTGCTGGTCAAGGGCGAGCCGGGCACCGGCAAGACCATGCTCGCCGAGCAACTGGCCGAATCGTTCGGCGCCAAGCTGATCACCTGGCACATCAAGTCCACCACCAAGGCCCATCAGGGTCTGTACGAGTACGATGCGGTCAGCCGTCTGCGCGACTCGCAACTGGGCAATGAAAAAGTCCACGACGTGCGCAACTACCTGAAGAAGGGCAAGCTCTGGGAGGCGTTCGAGTCCGAAGAGCGCGTGATTCTGCTGATCGACGAAATCGACAAGGCCGACATCGAGTTCCCCAACGACCTGCTGCAAGAACTCGACAAGATGGAGTTCTACGTTTACGAAATCGACGAGACGATCAAGGCCAAGAAACGTCCGATCATCATCATTACCTCCAACAACGAGAAAGAGCTGCCGGACGCCTTCCTGCGCCGCTGCTTCTTCCACTACATCGCCTTCCCCGACCGCACCACCCTGCAGAAAATCGTCGATGTTCACTACCCGGACATCAAGAAAGATCTGGTCAGCGAAGCGCTGGACGTGTTCTTCGACGTGCGCAAGGTGCCGGGCCTTAAGAAAAAGCCATCGACCTCCGAGCTGGTCGACTGGCTGAAACTGCTGATGGCCGACAACATCGGCGAAGCGGTGCTGCGCGAACGCGATCCGACCAAGGCCATCCCGCCGCTGGCCGGCGCGCTGGTGAAGAACGAACAGGACGTGCAACTGCTTGAGCGCCTGGCGTTCATGAGCCGTCGCGGCACCCGCTAAGAGGCTGACGCCATGTTGCTCAACCTGTTCAATGAAATGCGTGCAGCCAAGGTGCCAGTGTCGGTGCGCGAGCTGCTCGACCTGATCAACGCGCTGAAACAGCGCGTGACCTTCGCCGACATGGACGAGTTCTACTACTTGTCCCGGGCGATCCTGGTGAAGGACGAACGGCATTTCGACAAGTTCGACCGGGCGTTCGGCGCCTACTTCAACGGCCTGGAAAAGCTCGACGATCACTTGCAGGCGCTGATTCCCGAAGACTGGCTGCGCAAGGAATTCGAGCGCTCGCTGACCGACGAAGAACGCGCGCAGATCCAGTCCCTCGGCGGCCTCGACAAGCTGATCGAAGAGTTCAAGAAACGTCTGGAAGAACAGAAGGAACGTCACGCCGGCGGCAACAAATGGATCGGCACCGGCGGCACCAGCCCGTTCGGCTCCGGTGGCTTCAACCCGGAAGGCATCCGGGTCGGCGACGCCGGCAAGCGCCAGGGCAAAGCGGTGAAAGTCTGGGATCAGCGCGAGTACAAGAACCTCGACGACTCCGTGGAACTCGGCACCCGCAACATCAAGGTCGCCCTGCGCCGCCTGCGCAAGTTCGCTCGCCAGGGCGCGGCGGAAGAGCTGGATATCGACGGCACCATCGACCACACCGCCAAGGATGCCGGCCTGCTGAACATCCAGATGCGCCCGGAACGGCGCAACACGGTGAAGCTGTTGCTGCTGTTCGACATCGGCGGTTCGATGGACGCCCACGTGAAGATCTGCGAGGAACTGTTCTCGGCCTGCAAGACCGAGTTCAAGCATCTGGAGTACTTCTACTTCCACAACTTCATTTATGAATCGGTGTGGAAGAACAACATGCGCCGCACCTCCGAGCGCACCTCGACCCAGGACCTGCTGCACAAGTACGGCGCCGACTACAAAGTGATCTTCATCGGCGACGCCGCCATGGCGCCTTATGAAATCACCCAGGCCGGCGGCAGCGTCGAGCACTGGAACGAAGAGCCGGGTTACGTGTGGATGCAGCGCTTCATGGAGAAGTACAAGAAGCTCATCTGGATCAACCCGTACCCGAAAGACACCTGGGGCTACACCTCGTCGACCAACATCGTGCGGGATTTGATCGAGGATCAGATGTATCCGCTGACCCTGCGCGGGCTGGAAGAAGGGATGCGGTTTCTGTCCAAGTAATCCGCAATGGCTCCCCCGCCAACGGCGGGGGAACGATCAAAAGCGCTTCAGATACTCGATATGCTCCCGGTGCGCGACGTCCTGCACCACCGGGCGCAATCTGACCTTGGCTCCCGGCAGACACTGCGCCAGTCGCGCCAGCGCCAACGGCGTCAACGCGCCCAATCGCGGATAGCCTCCAATGGTCTGCCGATCATTGAGCAACACGATCGGCTGCCCGTCCGGCGGTACCTGCACCGCCCCCAGCGGAATGCCCTCGGAAATCATCGGCTGGCCCTGATACTGCAACGCCGTCCCCAATAGACGAATACCCATGCGGTCGGCACGACTGTCCAGCGTCCAATGACTGTTGAACGCGTCGAACAGGCTCTGCCCGCTGAACTGACCAATCTGCGCGCCGAGCACCAGATCCAGCGGCGCATCGAGGCGCAGATCCGGTCGATGCTGTGCCGGTACCTCGCGCACCAGCAGGGTTTCACCCTGATAATCCAGCGAAGCGCCCTTGGTCAGCGGCAAGCCAAAACCATCGAGACCACCAAGTTCCTCGCGCACCACCGTGGCACTGCTGCCCAATACTTTCGGCGCAGTGAAACCACCGGGCGCCGCCAGATAGGCCCGAGCTCCCAGCAATGGCTGGGTTAACTTCAAGGTCTGCCCTTTATGCAGCTTGAAACTGCGCCACGGCGTCAGCGCCTCACCGTCAATCTGCGCGCCCAGATCGGCACCGGCCAGCGCCAGCAGACAATCCTCTTGCGCCACCACCGCAAACCCGCCGAGGGTGATTTCGATCACCGGCAGATCCAGGCCATTGCCCAGCAGCCAGTTGGCCCAGGCCATCGACCGCCAGTCCGCCGCTCCGCCCTGGGTCACACCCAGATGGCGCACGCCAAAGCGCCCGGAGTCCTGCAACAGGCACAGCGGTGTGCTCGCTTCAATCGTCAGTCGGCTCATGCCAGGGCCTCCAGAGGCGTGTCATCACCGCCGAGGTTGATGAATTCTGCATGGCTCACCGCTTCGAAACGCACGGTATCGCCGGGCTGCATCAGGCTGTAGCCATCGCGCTCGCGGTCGAACAGTTTTGCCGGCGTGCGACCGATCAGGTTCCAGCCACCCGGAGACACCACCGGATACGCTGCGGTCTGGCGCTCGGCGATGCCGACACTGCCGGCGGCGACTTTCTTGCGTGGTGTATTCAGACGCGGTGCCGCCAGGACTTCTTCCACCAGTCCCATGAAGGCAAACCCCGGTGCGAAGCCAAGGGCAAACACCTGATATTCCCGGGCACTGTGACGGCGGATCACTTCCTCCACCGACAACCCGCTGCGTTGCGACAGCAGGCTCAATTCCGGTCCGACACTCAGGTCGTACCACACCGGCAGCACATGACACTGGCCGCCGGCTCGCGCATTCGGCGACAGGTCGATCAAGGCTTCGGCGATCAATTCCCGAGCCTGACCCGGATTCAATGCGGTCAGGTCGTAATGCACCATCAACGTGGTGTACGACGGCACCAGATCGATCAGATGTGCGCCGAACACCGTGCGCAACCGCTCGCTGGCGGCGAGCATCCACGGCATGTTGGCTTCGGCGATTTCATCGAACAGGCGCAGCATCAGGCAATCCAGCGCCACCACTTCCACCCGCGGATTCATGGCGCGCTCTGCTCGTTCAAGGCCTGACGAATACGTTGCACGGCCGCAACCGAACTGGCGTTGTCGCCGTGTACGCACAAAGTGTTGGCTTGCAGGTGCAGCGCGCTGCCGTCGCTGGCGGTCAGGTTGTCGCCACGGGCGATGGTCAGTGCTTGCCCGATGATGGTTTCGGCGTCGTGATGCACCGCGCCCGGCAGTTGTCGCGACACCAGTCGGCCGGCACCGTCGTAGGCACGGTCGGCGAAGGCTTCGAACCACAGGGTCACGCCGTATTCGTCACCAAGTTGCTGGGCTGCCGTGTTGTCACGAGTGGCCATCAGCATCAGCGGCAAGCTGCTGTCGTAGGCCGCGACGGCCTGGATCACCGCCCGCAACTGCACCGGGTTGGCCATCATGTCGTTGTACATCGCGCCGTGGGGTTTGACGTAGCTGACCTTTCCACCCTGGGCACGGCAAATGCCGTCGAGGGCGCCGATCTGGTAATGCAGGATGTCTTGCAGCTCCTGGGCGGTGTAGGCCATGGAACGGCGGCCGAAACCCACCAGATCCTGATAGGCGGGATGCGCGCCGATCTGCACGCCATGGCTCAGGGCCAGGCTGACGGTCTTGCGCATGATGCTCGGGTCGCCGGCGTGGAAACCGCAGGCAATGTTGGCGCAATCGATGAACGGCATGACTTCCGCGTCCAGACCCATGGTCCAGCTGCCGAAGCTCTCGCCGATGTCACAGTTCAATAGCAGGCGGCTCACGGTGAACACTCCTGTAGCTTTTGTCTTTTTTTATCGTAGGGCGTTGTCGCAGGTTATCAGTTACTGCGCGTCCAGTTGCTTGCCACGGGTTTCCGGCAGGCTCAACGCCGCCAGGATCACCACGCCGTAGGACACTGCCGCAAAGGCACCGATGCCTACACTCAGCGGTACTTTCTGGCTGAGCAGCCCGATCAGCAGCGGGAACAACGCTGCCAGCGCACGGCCGATGTTGTAGCAGAAGCCCTGCCCCGAGCCGCGAATCCGCGTCGGAAACAGTTCAGTCAGAAACGCCCCCATGCCACTGAATATCCCCGAGGCGAAGAAGCCCAACGGGAAGCCCAGCCACAGCATCACGCCGTTGCTGACCGGCAATTGGGTGTAGAGCAGAACGATGGTGAACGAGCCGACCGCGAACAGGATGAAGTTCTTCTTGCGCCCCAGCAGGTCGGTCAAATAGGCGCTGATCACATAACCGGCGTAGGAACCGATGATCACCATCGCCAGATAACCGCCGGTGCCGAGTACGCTCAAGCCGCGCTCGTTCTTCAGAAAAGTCGGCAGCCAGGAGGTGATCGCGTAGTAACCACCGAGGGCACCCGTGGTCAGCAACGAGGCGCGGAACGTGGTGAAGAGCATGCCCGGGGCGAAGATCTCGTAGAACTTCGACGGGCTGTCAGGAGTTTGCTTGGCTTTCGCCTCGCGGTAGATCTCGGGATCCTTCACCAGACGGCGGACGAAAATCACGAACACCGCCGGCACGATGCCGAGGATGAACAGTGCGCGCCAGGCATCTTCCGGTGGCAATACCGAGAACAGCAGCGCATAGAGAATTGCCGTCAGCCCCCAACCGAGCGCCCAGCCAGATTGCACCATGCCCACCGCTTTACCACGATCCTTGGCGCGGATCACTTCACCGATCAGCACCGCGCCGGCGGTCCATTCACCGCCGAAACCGAAGCCCATCAGGGTACGGGCGATCAGCAATTGCTCGTAGTTCTGGGCAAAACCGCAGAGGAAGGTGAAGAAGGCGAACCACAGCACCGTCAGTTGCAGCGTGCGCACACGGCCAATGCGGTCGGAGAGAATCCCCGCCACCCAACCACCAATGGCCGAGGCGATCAGCGTGCTGGTGTGAATCAACCCGGCCTCACCGGTGGTGATGCCCCACATCGCGATCAGGGTCGGCACCACGAAGCTGAGCATCTGGGTGTCCATGCCGTCCAGACCGTAGCCGATCTTGCAGCTCCAGAACGTCCGGCGCTCCTGCTGATTGATGTTGCGATACCAGTCGAACGGGCCGGGACGGGCCGTGGTCTTGGGGAGGTCGAGGGTGTCGGGCGCACTCATGGCATGTCTCCGCAGGCTTTTATTGGTCTTGTTCGAAGCTCCGACGACGCCTATCGTGGGAACCGGATGCGTCGATTCTTGGGTGCGTCACCCGGTCGCGTCCAACGAATAAAAACCCGCCCAAGACATAAGAAAAATTTGTTGCCATGAACCTGAAGTTTCTCGAGACCTTCGTCTGGGTCGCCCGGCTGAAGAGTTTTCGCCTGACCGCCGACAAGCTGTTCACCACCCAGGCTTCGATCTCCAGCCGGATCGCGGTGCTCGAAGGCGAGCTTGGGGTGAAGCTGTTTGTCCGGGATTCGCGCGGTGTCAGCCTGACGCCGGAAGGCCTGAAAGTGCTGGACTATGCCGAACAGATGCTCGACACGATGCAGGCGCTGAAGCAATCCATCGAGACCCGATCGAGCAAGGTCGGCCGGGTGCGCATCGGGGTGATGGACACGGTGATTCACACCTGGCTCAGCCCCTTGGTGGCGCAGATGACCGATCTGTACCCACGGGTGGAAATCGAGCTGGTGGCGGATACCTCGCTGAACCTCTGCGATCAGCTGCAAAAAGGCTTTCTCGATCTGATCCTGCAAACCGATCTGGTGCGCCATGAAAGCGTGCGCAGTCTGGAACTGGCCAGCCACCCTATCGGCTGGATCGTCGCCAGCAATTCGATCTACAACCGCGACTACGCAAACCTCGCTGACCTGGCGCAGGAGCGGATCATCACCTATTCGAAAAACTCCCGGCCGCATCAGGACATTCTGGCGCTGATGCAGGCCCAGGGCGTGCTGGCGCCACGCTTGAACTGTGTGAATTCGGTGTCGGCGATCACCCGGCTGCTGCGTGATGGCTTCGGTATCGGTGCGTTGCCACCGGTGTTGGTGGCCGAAGAACTGGCGCGGGGCGAACTGACCCTGCTCGACATCGACCAACGGCCACCCGCACTACAAGTGGTGGTGTCGTGGCGGGTCGGTGTGGAATGGGTCGAAGAGATTGTGACGCTGTGTCAGCAGGTGCTGGAGGGGTATGCGCGCAAGGTGGGTACGGATTACATCGTTCTGAGTTGATCGTTCCCACGGGGTGGGAACGATGCATCGAGGTTTACAGCCCGCGCACATCCCTGTCTTCGATCGGCCGGCTCTGGCGCAGGCGCTTGCCGCCGAGCACCACCCAGTCAATCAGACGGAACAGGCACTCGAGGCCGAACGACAGCAGCAGCGCACCACTCATGCCCCAGATCATTGCTTCAGGCGTCAGCAGGATCTGGTAGCTGTAGCCGTTCCAGGTTTCCTTGCGGATATCCGGATCGGCGGCCAGCACCACTTGCAGGAAGCGGATGTACCACGGGCCCTGCATGGCCTGGAATTGCTTGTCCAGCGCCAGTTGACGGTTGAGCAAGGTGCTCAGGCTGTCGGCATCGCTGCGAAACACCGGGTCCTCGCTGGCGCGATAGTGAGCGACCAGCGCCTGCAGATCACCCTTGAAGAACTGCTCGGCAGTGCCCTGGAAGCCTCGCAGACCGGTCTGCGCCTCGATCAGATGCGCTTCGACCCGCTTGGCGTAATCATTGATGAACCCCGGCACCTGGACACCGATCAACAGGCCCGCCGCAAACAACACCAGCCGTAGATAACTGAGCAACATCGAGGAGAGATCCTTTATTCGGTCGTGCCCTGGCTTACGCATTCGCCGCGTCGCCACAGGCTCCATTGGCCCGGTTCGTAGCGGGTCCAGGTTTCATTTTCGGTCAAAGGTTCGGTGGCAATCACCGTGACCACGTCGTTGGGCGTGGTTTCGGCCTGGAAATCGACGATCACATCGACGTCCTTGAGCCGTGCCGGGCCGAACGGTGCGCGCCGGGTAATCTGCGCAAGTTTGGTCGAGCAATAGCAGAACAGCCAGTCGCCGTCGCTGAGCAGGCAGTTGAACACGCCTTTGCTGCGGTATTCAGCGCATGCGGCGACGAGATCCGGCAGCAGCACTTCTATATCGACCGGTTCCGGAAACGCTGCACGTACGCGGTTGAGCAAATCGCAGAACGCCGCCTCGCTGTCGGTATCGCCGACCGGGCGGTAGAAACTCTTGATCGGGGTGAAATCGGCGAGCTGACCGTTGTGCGCGAAGCACCAGTTGCGTCCCCACAGTTCGCGGACGAACGGATGGGTGTTGGACAGGCAGACCTTGCCGACGTTGGCCTGACGGATATGACCGATCACCACTTCGCTCTTGATCGGATAACGCTGCACCAGATTGGCGACTTCCGACTCGCAGCTGGCTGCCGGGTCCTGGAACAGCCGCAGTCCGCGACCTTCATAGAAGGCGATGCCCCAGCCATCGCGATGCGGACCGGTGCGACCGCCGCGCTGCATCAGCCCGGTGAAGCTGAACACGATATCGGTCGGCACGTTGGCGCTCATGCCCAATAGTTCACACATGTGCGGGCTCTCGTGATTACAGACGCGGCTCGACGCGTCCGCGCTGCGGATTGCTCGGCAGCGGTGGACGGCCGTAACGATCATCGCCGGCACCGCCGAACGGTTGATCGCCATCACGCTCGTCTTCGGCACGGGCGGCTGCGCGAGCGGCCTCGGCCTGCTCCTTGCGCGCCTTCGAAGCGCGTTCGATCGGGAAGCGGATCAGCACGAAAATCAGGTACAGGCCGAACGCGATCATCGCGTACATGAGCAATTCGGAAATCGCCCGCCAGGCGTTGTTGCCGACCTTGAACGCCAGGTCCAGCGCCGTGATGGCGACGGCCGGGGCGAATTTTTCCTTCACCGGATCGATGATGGTCGGGCTGAACAGCAACACCGCCATCAGCACACGCAGCGGCTCGCGCAGCCAGCGCCACATCCAGCGGGTCATGCGCATCCATACCAACAGGCAGCCTACGGCAGCAAAGGCGTAGAGGCCCCAGGCGATCAGATAGTCGTTCTCGGTCATGGTGTCCATGGCAAGGCAGGCAAAGAGGCGCTTATAGTAACGACTTTTCGCACATCAGGCTTCCCCGCCGTCCGTGCGGTCCTCATTTGTCATGTTCGAGAGCCCTCCATGCCCGTATCCGCCAACGTCACCAGCGCCCCGATTGCCAGCAAGGATGCCGGTGCCGACCCGTATGCCTGGCTGCAGGAACGCGACACCGACGCGGTGCTCGACTACCTCAAGGCCGAAAACGACTACCAGCAGGCGCAGACCGCCGATCAGGCCGGACTGCGCGAAACCCTGTTCGAGGAGATCAAGGGGCGGATCCTCGAAACCGACCTGTCCCTGCCGTCGCCGTGGGGCCCGTATCTGTATTACACCCGCACCACGGCCGGCGACGAATACCCCCGCCACTACCGCTGCCCGCGTCCGGCCGATGACAGCCTGACCCTCGACGAAAGCCGCGAGCAACTGCTGCTCGACCCGAATGCCCTGGCCAATGGCGGCTTTTTCTCTCTCGGCGCATTCAGCATCAGCCCGGATCACCAGCGTCTGGCCTACAGCGTCGATGCCTCGGGCGACGAGATTTACACGCTGTTCGTGAAGGAACTGGCCAGCGAGCGCATCAGCGAACTGGAATTCCAGGATTGCGACGGCAGCATGACCTGGGCCAACGACAGCCTGACGCTGTTCTTCGGCGTGCTCGACGACACCCATCGCCCGCACAAACTGTTCCGCTACCGCCTCGACGGCACCGCCGCCGAAGAGGTGTTCCACGAGCCGGACGGACGTTTCTTCCTGCATTGCTACCGCGCCAGCTCCGAACAGCAATTGCTGCTGTCTCTGGGCAGCAAGACCACCAGCGAAGTCTGGGCGCTGGATGCCAATCAGCCGCACCAGCCGTTCACCTGCCTGGCGCCACGGGTCGAGGATCACGAATACGATGTCGACCACGGCAAACTCGACGGCGAATGGACCTGGTTCATCCGCACCAACCGCGACGGCATCAACTTCGCGCTGTATCAGGCGCCGGACACCGGCATCGCGCCGAGCGAAGCCGACTGGCAGAACCTGATTCCCCACAGCGATTCGGTGATGCTCGATGGCGTGACCCTCAACGCCGAAGCCTTGACCCTGAGCCTGCGCGAAGGCGGTTTGCCGATCATCGAAGTGCGCCCACACGGTCTGGCGCCTTATCGCGTGCAATTGCCGGACGCGGCCTACAGCCTCTATGTGCAAAACAGCCTGGAATTCGAAAGCGACCGCATCCGCCTGCGCTATGAAGCACTGAATCGCCCGGCTCAGGTTCGGCAATTGATCCTCGCCTCCGGCGCACAGGAAGTGCTCAAGGAAACCCCGGTGCTCGGCCCGTTCGACGCCGACGCCTACGTCAGCCAGCGCCTGTGGGCCACGGCTCCGGACGGTACGCTGGTGCCGATCAGTCTGGTGATGAAGCGCGAAATGCTCGGCAAACCGGTGCCACTGTACCTCTACGGTTACGGCGCCTACGGTTCGAGCCTCGACCCGTGGTTTTCCCACGCTCGCCTGAGCCTGCTGGATCGCGGCATGGCGTTCGCCATCGCCCACGTCCGAGGCGGCGGCGAACTGGGTGAAGCCTGGTATCGCGCCGGCAAGCAGGAGCACAAACAAAACACCTTCAGCGACTTCATTGCCTGCGCCGAATTCCTGATCCTCAACGGCATCACCACCGCGCCGCAACTGGCGATCAGCGGCGGCAGCGCCGGTGGCCTGCTGATCGGTGCGGTGCTCAACCAGCGCCCGGATCTGTTCGGTGTGGCGATTGCCGAAGTGCCGTTCGTCGATGTGCTCAATACCATGCTCGATCCGGATCTGCCGCTGACCGTCACCGAATACGACGAGTGGGGCAACCCTGAAGAGCCTGACGTCTACGAACGAATCAAGGCTTACGCGCCGTACGAAAACGTCACCGCCCAGGCCTATCCCGCGACGCTGGTGATCGCCGGCTACAACGACAGCCGCGTGCAGTATTGGGAAGCGGCCAAGTGGGTGGCCAAGCTGCGCGCGACCAAGACCGACGACAACCCGCTGCTGCTCAAGACCGAACTGGGCGCCGGCCACGGCGGCATGAGCGGGCGTTATCAGGGATTACGTGACGTAGCGCTCGAATATGCATTTGTTTTCAAGGTTCTGGGCATCGCCTGAGGAACTCCGCCGGTCACTTGGGTCTTAATTCCGGGCACCGGAAGCCGATAATCAAGTCGGCTCCCGGTGGCGAGCCTGTAACCCGACACAACAAAAAGACCGCGATGACATGTCAGAACCGACCTTACTGAACAACGAAATCCGTGACTGGCTGATGGACTGCGGCCTGTTCGATCAATTGCAACTGGCGGACTTCTCCGCTGCCTCGGGCTACTTCAGCATCAGCACCGTGACCGAAGGCGAGGCGATCTTTCGCGAAGGCGATGCCGGCAGTTTCATGTGCATCATCCACACCGGCCAGGTGGCCGTGCAGAAGACCGGCGCTGACGGCCAGGTCATCACCATGGCCACGCTGCGCAGCGGTCGGGCCTTCGGTGAAATGGCTGTGCTCGATGGCGAACGCCGCTCGGCGACTTGCGTGGCGGCGAGCAACTGTCAGTTGCTCAACCTCGGCAAGGACTCGCTGGAAAAAATGCTCAACGACGCGCCGAAGATCGCCGCCAAGATCATCCGCGCCCTCGCCGTTTCCCTGTCCAAACGCCTGCGCATGGCCGACGGCCAACTGGCGGCACAGCAGATCTAGCCGCCAGGGGATTTGGTTTTACCTTCGGGCTGTTCGATACCGGGCACCGGTTGATCCTTGGATGGCGGGCTGGGCATCTCGATCGGCACCAGCGGTGGCCCGCCACTGCCGGAGCCGGCCTTGGGAATCGATACCGGACTGATCTGCGGATACGGTGTCGGCGTTGCGGTGCCGGGCGAACCCGGTTGCGGGGTCGGGCTGGCGGGAATCGTCTGCTGGGCCTGCACTGCAGTAATCGAGAGCGCGGCCAGGGCAATGACCGTTAGAATGGTGCGCTTCATCAAGGGCTCCGTTGCCTGAAGTCTGCTCTCAGGCTACTCCCAACGCGCCTGCTTGCCTTCCCCCCTGTAGAGATTTCCATGAAACGTTTCGTTCTGCTCGACACCACGCCGATCCCTGACAACGGCGGCGCCCTGTGCCTGTTCGAGTACGGCGAGGACTTTGTCATCAAGATCCAGGGCGGTGACGGCGGCCAATTGATGAACACCCGCATGCACGGTTCCGAAGACGCATTGGCCGAGATCCCGTGCCGCAAGGTCGCCGGCCGGCCGGACTCGCGGGTGCTGATCGGCGGATTGGGCATGGGCTTCACCCTCGCCTCCGCACTCAAGCATCTGGGCAAAAGCGCCGAAGTGGTGGTCGCCGAACTGGTGCCCGGTGTGGTCGAGTGGAACCGTGGCCCGCTCGGTGAAAAGTCCGGACGCCCGCTGCTCGACCCACGCACGGTGATCCGCCAGGAAGACGTGGCCAAGGTGCTGCAAAGCGAGCCGAACGGCTTCGACGCGATCATGCTCGACGTCGACAACGGCCCCGAAGGCCTGACCCAGAGGGCCAACAGCTGGCTGTATTCCGCCGCCGGCCTCGCCGCCTGCGCCAGGGCGATGCGGCCCAAAGGCGTACTGGCGGTATGGTCCGCCAGCGCCGACCGGCAGTTTTCCGACAAATTGAAGAAGGCCGGTTTCAAGGCCGAGGAAGTGCAGGTTTTCGCCCACGGCAACAAGGGCACCCGCCATACGATCTGGATTGCCGAGAAGCTCAAGGGCTGAGCTAAACTTGCGTCATAACCGTCATTAGTCTTTCTACAAAGGTGAACCCATGAGTTCGTCCACCCCGACCAACACTTCGAAGCTGGATCGCATCCTCGCCGACAACCAGCGCGACAAGGAAATGGGCTACCGCGACAAGGCCCTGAAGATGTACCCGCACGTGTGCGGCCGCTGCGCCCGTGAGTTCTCCGGCAAGCGCCTGAGCGAGCTGACCGTGCATCACCGCGACCACAACCATGACAACAACCCGCAGGACGGTTCCAACTGGGAACTGCTGTGCCTGTACTGCCACGACAACGAACACTCGCGCTACACCGACCAGCAGTATTTCGGCGAAGGCTCCCTGAGCACGCCGAAAATCGCCAAGGCCACGCACAACCCGTTTGCGGCGCTGGCCGGCCTGATGAAAAAAGAAGACTGAACCGCCCGTGATCATTCCCGCGCCGTGCGGGAATGATCGGTGCCGCCCTCCCCCAATCCCCGTATAATCGCCCTCTTTTTCCCGAAGGCACCCCGCTCGTGGCAGACAAACGGTACAGCTGCATTGGTTTGTATAACCCCAAATCACCGGAAAACGTCGGTTCGGTGATGCGCGCCGCAGGCTGCTATGGCGTGTCGACCGTGTTCTACACCGGCAAGCGCTATGAGCGCGCCGCCGATTTCGTCACCGACACCAAGCGCGTGCACTACGACATCCCGCTGATCGGCATCGACGACCTGAAAAAGATCCTGCCGCTCAATTGCGTCCCGGTCGCCGTGGAACTGGTCGACGGCGCCCGCCCGCTGCCGGAATACACCCACCCGGATCGCGCCCTGTACATCTTCGGCCCCGAAGACGGCTCGCTGGATCAGGAAATCCGCGACTGGTGCGAAGACGTCGTGTACATCCCGACCACCGGATGCATGAACCTCGCCGCGACGGTCAACGTCGTGCTCTACGACCGCATGGCCAAAGGCCTGAACACCCGTTCCGGGCCGAAATTCCGCTGAAACGCCGCACATCCGATGGAACGAGCTGACCGCCCCGGCAGTCAGCTTGTTTATCCATCACTCATTGCCTGGAGAAAGATCATGACCGAGCTCAAACGCGTCGAGCGTATCGAATCCACCCCGTTCCAGACCCGTTCCGAACAGAACGTCGAAGGCTGGGAGCGCATCGGCTCGCTGGCCGGCGGCGTGATCATGGTCGGCAAGGGCCTGCGCCGTGGCGGCGTGTTCGGGCTGATCCAGGTGGCGATTGGCGGCGTGGCCATGGCCCGCGGCATCACCGGCCACAGTTCGGTGAAAAGCCTGCTGGAGAAAAGCCGTCAGGACATGAACAACGTGCGCACGAAGATCGAGCGCGCCGGTGAAGAGCTGAGCAAGCTCAAAGCCAATGCCGAAGCGGCGACCAAAACCGCCACCGTGACCGGCAATGATTCGGTGAAGTCGCCCAAAGCCGGGGTCTGATCGCTACTGAATCAATCCGCTATCAAGCACCCTGGACGACTCGCCGATGACACTCTCGGCGAGTTGCACAAATGCCTTGGTATCCACCGTTCCCAGATGCATCGCTCCGCGCAGCACATCATCCAGCGAGCGCTTGTTGCGGGTCTTCAGACGGATCTCGCGATCCAGCTCCTGTAACAGCAGAACCGCTTTGGAGACCTGCGCCGGGCTGATCTGCTCGCCGCGCAACGTTGTCACTTTCTGGCTGTCCTTCGCCAGTTTCACCTGATACGCCTGATAACGTTCGTCGCTCATGCCACCAGCACGACGCACCAGTTCGACGGCGTAATACTCGGCGAACCCTTCCTTGATCCAGTCACTGCGCTGTTCGTCGTTGATCCGCCCGAACACCTGCGCCAGTTCCCGGACCAAAGGACTGCTGCCGCTTTCGCTGACCAGCGGCAAACGCGTGTTGAGGTAGATCGAGTCCCGTGCTGCGAGGCTACCGCGCCACATCGGGTCGTTGGCGCCGACGATCAGCAGCTTGCCCGGATGACGCGGATACACCGCCTGCACCTGCGGCCAGACGAAAGTCAGCAGCGTCAGCACATCCATCCGGCGCATGCCCTGCCCTTGCGGCGACGCTACGGTGACTTCGGTTTCACCCAGCCGCGTGCGGCGGCTGCCGAGGTGACCAGCGAGCATCCAGCCCGTGGGCCGGTCGAACAGACGGGACGGATTGTCGATGCGGAATTTGTTCTTGCCGATGCGCGGCCAAGCGGTTTCGACGCTTTTCCAGCCGTCGGGCAGTTCGAATTGCAGGCGTGAGACCAGTTCGATGCCTTCCTGCTGATCTAGCTTGGCGGGCGGCACCAGTTCATCGCCGCGCATCAGTGCCCAGGTCGGCGTCATGCGCGTGTCGAAGCTGCCGTTCTTGCGGCCGTGGCTGATGCGTACGCGGTAGGTCAGGCTGGCCTTGTCCGCCGTCGGACGCCACACGCCGCGCGCCTGCTGGCCCGACGTCAGTTGCCATTGGCCGTCGGCCTTGAAGTCGCTGTAGTGGCTGCCGTCGCCAAGGTCGAAATCCAGACTGCGCACGGCCTCGCCCTTGGCCAGGGTCAGGCGCACTTCCGCCTGATCGCTTTGCGGCAACAGGCGCACGCGGTAATCCAGATCGACCTTCTTTGCCGCCCACACCGGCGCGCTCAGCATCAGCAGTCCGACGATCAGCGTCCGGCGCAATCCCACAGCCATACACACTCCTTGTTGAAACTCGATCCTCGAGGCCTGGATCCTCGAGGGGCTTATCCGGCGCGGAAAATCAGGTGATCTTCCCAATCCTCTTCCGGCACGCTGCCTTCGGCGAGCATGCGCCCGGACTGGGAAATCCGCTCGTGGTGCACGGCGTCGCGATCACCGCAGACCAGGTGATGCCACAACGGCAGGTCCTTGCCTTCGCTGACCAGCCGATAACCGCAGGTCGGCGGCAGCCATTTGAATTCTTCGGCCTGGCCCGGGGTGAGCTGGATGCAGTCCGGGACAAACTTGATGCGGTTCGGATAATCGCTGCACTGGCAGGTTTTCAGATCCAGCAGTTTGCAGGCGATGCGCGTGTAATAGACGCTGTTGTCTTCTTCATCCTCGAGCTTCTGCAGGCAGCACAGGCCACATCCGTCGCACAGCGATTCCCATTCCTCGTGATCCAGTTGATCGAGGGTTTTGCGTTTCCAGAACGGTTCGACTTTGGCGGCCATGGCTCAAGCATCAACATCAGGTGGTGAAAAGGCCGCCAGTCTAGTGCCCAGGGCCCCGTGGGCCAAGCGCTGGCGACTGCCGGTTGTGCAGGGCTTGTCAGTTTTTGCGCGGCCAAGTAGCTTTGCCTGTCTCAAGAAGCCCTGGCCGGGTGCCATTAACGCTCGACCGCGTTGCATTCCGGTGAACTGCACGGCTTCGGATTCAACCCCCATCGTTCAGCCCAACTGATCCCGCCGGGTTTTGCTTCAAACCTGTCCTCAAACGTAGCAAGGAATCTCTCGATGAGTGCCAACCCTCGCGTTGCCGAATACGCCATTCACCCGCAGTTCACCGATCGCTGGTCGCCCCGCGCCTTTACCGGCGAAGCGATTTCCGAAGAAACCCTGCTGAGCTTTTTCGAAGCCGCGCGCTGGGCGCCATCGGCGTACAACTCGCAGCCGTGGCGTTTTCTCTACGCCCGTCGCGACACGCCGAACTGGGAGCGTTACCTGGGCCTGCTCAACGAATTCAACCGCAGCTGGGCACAGCACGCTTCGGCATTGGTGATCGTGATTTCGAAAACCACCTTTACCGCACCGGGCGCGACCGAAGAAACACCGGCGCTGTGGCACACCTTCGACACCGGTTCCGCGTGGGGCCACCTGGCACTGCAAGCGAGCCTGAGCGGCTGGCACACCCACGGCATGGCCGGCTTCGATCAGGAGCTGACCCGCAAGGAGCTGAACATTCCGCAAGGTTATGCGCTGCACGCCGCCGTTGCGGTGGGCAAGCTGGGTGACAAGGCAACCCTGGCGGATTACCTGCAAGCGCGGGAAACGCCGAGCCCGCGTCGTCCGTTGAGCGAGCTGGCGGCTGAAGGGGATTTCACCCTCTAATCCGTACCGCTGATCGTTCCCACGCAACGTGGGAACGATCTCTGAACTCAGTAACCGCGTGCGAAATCCACTTCCCCACGCAACGCTTCACCCGCCTGATACGCCCGCAAGTTATCCAGAAACAACTGCACCATCATCGGCGGCGAGGTCGGCGCCGAGCTGTGTCCGGTCAACAGCAAACCCCATGCGGTCCAGAACGGATGACGCTGCGGCAGCGGCTCCTGACGGCAGACGTCGATCACCGCGCCCGCCAGA
Organism: Pseudomonas sp. UV AK001; assembly: GCF_046097675.1. Lineage (NCBI taxonomy): Bacteria > Pseudomonadati > Pseudomonadota > Gammaproteobacteria > Pseudomonadales > Pseudomonadaceae > Pseudomonas > Pseudomonas sp. UV AK001. The sequence goes on along the minus strand of NZ_JBJUVZ010000004.1, from coordinate 333,380 downwards.
TGGCCCTCCTTCAGCGCTTCCACCAGATCCGCATCGACCACCGCTACACCGCGTCCGGCGTTGATGAACAACCCGGTCGGCTTGAATTGCTTGAACAGCGCCGCGTCGTAAATGTCGTGAGTGTGCTCGGTGTTGGGCAGCAGATTGACCACGTAATCCACTTCGCCCACCAGCCGTGGCAGATCCGCCATCGAACCGACTTCGACAAACGGCGCCTGCTCCCGCGCACTGCTGGCGATGCCGTACAACTCGACACCGAATGGCCGCAGGAACTGCGCCACGCTCTGGCCAATGTCACCGGTGCCGACGATCAGCACCTTGCGCCCGACCAGGCTCTGGCCGGTGCGATTGTCCCATTTGCGCTCGACCTGGCTGACCAGCCGCGCCAGTACTTCGCGCTCGTGACCGAGCATGTAGGTCAGCACGTACTCGGCCATCACCTGACCGAAAATGCCGACCGCCCGGGTCAGGCGGTAATCCCGGCGCAAGCCATCGGCCAGCAGCGGCGTGATGCCGGCCCAGGTCGATTGCAGCCATTGTGGCTGGTGGCCTTGACGCAGCAGGGTCGCCAGCAGGTCCGGCTGCCCCAGCCACACCGGGCAATCGACGGCCTGGCGAGCCAGTTCGGCGGAGTCACCGCTGGTCAGCACTTCAAGCTCCGGGGCCGCCTGACGCAGCAGCCGGGCGTATATCGCGTGGTCGTGTTCAGCAATCAGAACGCGCATCTTCAAACCTTTCGCAAACCGTGCAGACGGCCGCCCACTTCGTGGCGGTCGTCGCCGTAAAAACAGTTCCAGGGATTACAAGAGGCCCGGGACCGGGCCTCGCAGGTCAGACCGGGTCGTTGCGTCGCAGCAACTCTTCCGGCAAGTGCTCGATGTACTCTTCCTCGGCCGGTGGCATCTGCAGGTGGTAGCCCTGCTTGTCGAGGTTCTCCAGGACGACGGTGATGTCTTCGCTGGCCAGCTTGCGCTCGGGGGTCAGCACCAGATCGAAGGAATGCTTCGCCTTGCCGAACGCCGCCATCAGGCCTTCCGGCACACGCTCCAGCGCATCGCTCTTGAGCACATAGAGGTACATGCCGCTTTTCTTCGAACTTTGGTAAATGGAGCAAATACGTTTCAAGGCTGTTCTCCGGCAGTGGCCAGGCTGTCGAGCAGCTTCTGGCCCATCAATTCGCGGCGCCAGCCACGCAGCGAATCAGGCAATTGGTAAGGCCCCTCGGGGAAGCCGCTTTTGACCAGCGCTTCGAGGGTTTTCTTGCGCAGCATCAGTTCCGGCGCAATGCCCAGGCGCTCCGCCTCGGCCTGGCCCAGGGCGCGCAGTTGCTTGATCAGCGCGGCGGCTTCGATCGGCAGCGGCTCCGGCACGGCCGGCGGCCACTGATCAGGCCCCACACTGCCAGAGCGCTTGATCAGATCAAGCAGAAACTCGCCGTCCTGACGCACGGTACGCGGGTGCATGTCTTCGATCTTGCCCAGCGCACTGAGGTTGTCCGGTTGCGTGCGGGCCAGCGGCCACAGCGAATGCTCACGGACGATGCGGTTGCGCGGCAGGTCGCGGGCACGGGCCTCGCGCTCACGCCAGGCGCACAGTTCGCGCAGAACGGCGAGTTGCGCGCGGGACAGTTTCCACGCCAGCTTCGCCTCGCGGTACACCTCGTACGGATCGGTCTCGCGACGCAGGTTGGCGACCAGTTCGGCGCCATCCTCCAGCACCCAGGCGTATTTGTCGTGGGACAGTTTCGGACGCAGTTGTACGAAAACTTCCGCCAGATGCACGGCGTCTTCGGCGGCATAGCTGATTTGCGTGTCGGACAACGGACGCTGCAACCAGTCGGAACGGGTTTCGCCCTTCGGCAGTTCGATGCCGAGCACTTCCTGCACCAGACGCGAATAGCCCATCGAGAACCCGAGGTTCAGATAGGCCGCGGCCAGTTGCGTGTCGAACAGCGGCGCCGGCAGGCTGCCGGTCAGGCGCAGCAGGACTTCGAGGTCTTCGCTGCAGGCGTGCAGAACCTTGAGCACCGCCGGGTTTTCCAGCAACGCCGCCAGCGGTTGCCAGGCGTCAATGGTCAGCGGGTCGATCAGATAGGCGCGTTTGCCGTCGCCGACCTGCAACAGGCCGGCAATCGGGTAGAAGGTGTCGACCCGCATGAATTCGGTGTCGAGGGCAACGAAAGGCAACTGCTGCCACTCGGCGCAAAACTGCGCGAGGCTATCGTTGTCGCGAATCCAGTGAATATCGATGGCCACACGGCTCTCCCTTCAAGAATGGCGCGCAGTATATATCGCCACCGGCGCTTTCCGCGCCTGTGCAGGGCAAGAGCGTTGATGAAATCTCCTGCCTGCCAGCAAGAATAGTCTTACAGAACAATTCCGACGGATCAGTCCTTGGCCAATACGCCATCGATGACCGCACCACGGCAACCGGCAAACAGATCCAGATCGTGCTGATAGACCTTGCTCTGCACCTCCAGCAGGCCAAGCATCGAATGGAACAGGTTGTCCTGGCTCAACGGTTTGTCACGGCTCAACTGCAGGCAATGGGTGTCGACCGAGTACGACTTCTGATAACTGTCGGAGAACCACGCCAGCATCGCCACATGTTTCTGCTGTTCCGGCGCCAGCATGTACGGCGTGCCGTGCAGGAACAGGTTGTACTCGCCCAGGGACTCGCCGTGATCGGAGAGGTACAACATGGCGGTATCGACTTTTTCCTGATTGCTGCGCAGCACATCGATCAGGCTCGACAGCACGTGGTCGGTGTACACCAGCGTGTTGTCGTAACCGTTGACGATACTTTCGCGGCTGCAATTGTTCAGCGCGTTGCTTTCACACACCGGCGTGAAGTGCTCGTATTCCTTTGGATAGCGCTTGAAGTATTCCGGGCCGTGGCTGCCCATCTGGTGCAGCACCAGCACGGTGTCCTTGTCCAGGTGATCGATAAAACTCTGCAGGCCTTGCAGGAGGATTTCGTCGCGGCATTCGCTGTTGGCGCATAGGGCCGGGTCTTTCAGATTGCTGACGTCCTGCAGGGTGACGCGATCGCAGGTGCCCTTGCAGCCCGACTGGTTGTCGCGCCAGATCACATCGATGCCGGCGCGCTTGAGCACGTCCAGCAGCCCTTCCTGATTCTTCGCCTTGCTGGCGTCGTAATCCTGGCGACTCATGTTGGAGAACATGCACGGCACCGAGACCGCTGTTTCCGTACCGCAGGAATGCACGTCGGTGAAGGCGATGAGGCCGGCCTCCTTGTCCAGCTTCGGCGTGGTGTCGCGGTGGTAGCCGAGGATGCCGAAGTTCTCCGCCCGGGCACTTTCACCCACCACCAGCACGGTCAGCGATTTGCGCGGACGGTTTTGCAGTGCAGGGTTGCGCTGGGCGTCTTCGCCGATCTTGATGAACGGCTGCCGGGCGGAAACCACCTGCTCACGCAGATATCCAACCGATGCGCCGATGTAATTGCTCGGTACCAGCATCAGGCGCAATTCGTGGTGGTTGCGAAACAGCGAAGACAAGCCCTGATAGTTGGCCAGTGCCACGCCACCAATCACGGCGACCGATGCTGCACACACCACAACTTTGCTTAATAACTCTCGATGCCAGCGACGATAGTCAACGGGCAACTTCCACAACAACCACGACGGCAATACACCCAAAAACAATAGATAGGCGAACAACTTCAACGACAGCAGATCACGAACTTCCGTGGCATTGGTTTCAGCGAAGTTGCGAAACATGCCGGCGTCAATCATCACGCCATACTGACTCATGAAATAAGCGACACCGGCACTGATCAGAAACAGCGCCGTCAACACCGGTTTTAATACCGGGCGAAACGCCAGAAAGGTCAGTACGATGTTGTAGGCCGCGAAGATCATCACCCCGAACGCAATGCCCATGGCGATGCCGTTGGCAGCGGTGATCTCGAGGAGATGTTGCCAAAGTACGAAATTGAATCCGATCAAAAGAAAGGCGCTGGCAAACAACGTCACCCATTCCGGGCGCACGGCTTTTAACTTCAACATATGAGGGGGGCTATTTCCTGAAAAGAAGCGCCGTGGCCAATTGTGAAAACTTCATTGACCCGGGCAATGAAAACTCTACGTAGCCCCCCATCAATTTTTTGTGAAAAAGAAGCCAACGATTAGTTGGCTCATGAAATAACCATGAAACCTGAACATTCGTCAGGTGTGATTCAGAAAAAAGTGCAGCTCGTTCCGGCAGAGGGCACGGGAGGCGTATCGAGTTTTTAAATACCTCTCGGGATTTTCTGATTTGCCGGAGCCGGCATCGAGTCCGCCTAATCGACAGCCTCTGATTCAAAGGTCTGAAGATGGAAAATGTTCGCGCCACTGCCCGCCCCGCCGTCTGGCTGATGCTCGGCATCGTCCTTGTCGCCCTTAACCTGCGCCCGTCGATGGCCGCCGTCGGGCCTTTGCTGTCGGCGATTCGTGGCGACATTCCGTTGAGCTTCAGCCTCGCCTCGCTGCTGACCATGCTGCCGGTGATGGCCATGGGGCTGGCGATGTTTTTCGGGATCGGCATCAGCCAGCGTCTGGGCGAACGGCGCACGGTGCTGCTGTCGTTGCTGATCATCGGTGTGGCGACACTGTCGCGGCTATTTCTCGACTCGGCGGCGCAGTTGATCGTCAGCGCCGTGCTCGCCGGGATCGGCATCGCGCTGATTCAGGCCTTGATGCCGGCCCTGATCAAATCGCGGTTTCCCGACAACGTGGCGCTGTGCATGGGGTTGTATGTCACGTCGATCATGGGCGGCGCCGCGCTGGCCGCCTAGTTCGCGCCTCGGGTGATGCTCGAGACCGGCAGTTGGCGGGCGGGGCTGGCGATCTGGGCGCTACTGGCGTTGCTCGCGTTGCTGTTCTGGTTGTCACAACGCGATGACGCACCACACATCGCAGCCAGAGCAGTGAGAAAAGAGGCCTTCTTCACCCATTCCCGCGCCTGATTGCTCGCCATCTTCTTCGGTCTGGGGACGGCGTCCTACACCTGTGTACTCGCGTGGCTGGCGCCGTACTACGTGGAAAACGGCTGGAGCGAACAGAATGCCGGTCTGCTGTTGGGTTTTCTGACGGCCATGGAGGTGATTTCCGGTCTGGTGGTTCCCGCCATTGCCAACCGCAGCCGTGACCGGCGCCTGGTGCTGGGTACCCTGCTGGTGCTGATCATTGCCGGGTTCTGCGGCTTGATCCTCAGCCCGCAACATATGAGCCTGTTGTGGCCGTGCCTGCTGGGCCTGGGGATTGGCGGACTGTTCCCGATGAGCCTGATCGTTTCCCTCGATCACTTCGACAACCCGCAGCGCGCCGGCGGGCTGACCGCGTTCGTGCAGGGCATCGGCTACCTGATTGCCGGCCTGTCGCCGCTGCTGGCCGGGGTGATCCGTGATCGACTGGGCAGCTTCGAATGGGCCTGGTGGTCGCTGACGGCTGTGATGGTGGTCATGCTGCTGATCGTGCTGCGTTTCGACCCTCGACAATACGCCCGGCACTTTCGCTGATCGGGCGTTGTGCACGGTGCTTCACCCGTCTGGCTAAAGTCTTCTGGCCATCTTTTACAGGATCGTTTTGACACGTCGTATTACTAAAACTTTCTGTCCCACAACTGTCCGTGAAAAATCCTACAGGGCTTTCTCCTGGCACCATCGTTCCGTTACGATCATGCGCACACGTTTGCGCGGATTCGGCGCAAGGAGCACAGCGAGACAGAACGGATGCTGAACAGTAACTTGCTTAGAAAGCTCGATATGCAGGATCTCATGGTGTTTGTCGCCGTGTATGAGCAAAGCAGCGTCACCGATGTGTCGGAGGCGCTGTTTGTCAGTCAGTCCACCGTCAGTTACTGCCTGAAGAAACTGCGTACCAGTTTTGAAGACGAATTGTTCGTCAACACCCGCACGGGCATGCGCCCGACCTACAAGGCCAGCAGCATGTATGGCCATGTGCAGAAAATCCTCGAAAGCATCAACCTGTGCCACGCCGGCGCCCCGACCTTCGACCCGATGGCGCAACCGGTGACCTTCAACATCTGCGCCCCGGAATACTTCGAGCAACTGATCCTGCCGCGCATGCTCAAGCGTTTCGACTTCGACGACCTGCCGGTGATGGTCAACATGCACAAGTTCGAAACCGACGTGCCGGCGCAAGAGTTGCGCGATGGCAGCCTCGATCTGGTGATCTGTTTCGGCCCGCATTTTCACCGCAGCCATACCGACCTGAAATCGCGGATGCTGCTGGAGGATGATCTGGTCTGTGTCTTCGACAAACGTGCGACGCCGCTGGAACCGCGCCTCAGCCTGCAGGCCTTCACAGAACGCCGACATGTGTTCCCGACGCCCTGGACGTCCACCACCAACATGGTCGATGGCTGGCTGGCGCGGCAAGCGCAGAAGCGCCAGATCGTCGCCCGCTCCAACAGCTACAGCGCAGCATTGAAGATGATCACCGGCACCGATTTCATCCTCACCCTGCCCCGGCGGATCCAGCGTTTGCTGACCAACGACGCGGTGTTCAATCATTGCGAGGCACCCAACGGCTTGCCGGGGTTCACCCTCGACATGCAGTGGAGCCACAACGTCGATCAGGACAGCGCCAACCTCTGGCTGCGCGAGCAGGTGATCAAGACCTGCGCGGAGCTGGAGGCGGCCTGAGTCTTACACGCCGATGGCGACTTTGCTGTAGGACTCGCGGTCGATATCGAGCAGTTCCACGCTCAGTTGCACTTCGACACCGGCCGGCCATTCGCACAGGTCCTGCAGCACCGCCAACAGGTTCTGCGAGAGTTGCTTCTTGATCTCCGGGGAGCGACCGCTGAGCAGCGCCAGCCTCACCGCCACAAAGGCCCGCTCGCTCATGGCAGTGCCGACCTTGAAGGTTTCGACCTTGACCGCACGGCTCTTGATATCGAACTCCGCTGCGAACTGACCGGAACCCACCAGGGTGTTGTTGAGCCGGATCAACGCCACGTCGGCGTTCAGTTGCGGCAGGTTGGCGGTGTATTCCAAGTGCAGGTGTGGCATCGCAAGACTCCATTCGGTCGGCAGAAAGGCCGTACATATAACACAGCTGCGTCCTACTCTCCTGCGGCTTTTTCCGACACAGGAACGGGAAGTTCCCGACGCAGTGCCAGGGTTTCCCAGATCGCCACCAGCACCACGACTGCCGTGGTCAACGCGCCCAGCGTCAAGGCCGAAAACCAGTGATTGAGTGCCGGCGGCAACAACAGCGTGAGCACTACCAGCCCGAACACATGGGACAACGGTGGAAACGGCCGATCAGCCATGACCCACTTGAACAGCGCATTGCCGAGCAGAAACAGCCACGGCCCGGCGATGATCACGACGATACCGGCGTCGCTGGCGTGATCCGGATGCACCAACACCAGTTCGTCGGCCACCGCACTGACGATGACCCCGGCGACGATCAGCACATGCAGGTAGGTGTAGGCGATTCGCGCCTGGCGCCCGGGATCGGCGGAATGAGCGATACGGTGGTGCGCGCGCTCGGCACCGCTGTCGAAGTACACCCACCACATGGCGATGCTGCCCAGCACCGCCACCAGAAACGCCAGCAGTCCATCGCGGCCCGGTGTCAGCTCGGCGAAGGTCGCACCGGTCACCAGCAACGACTCACCCAGAGCGATGATCACGAACAGCGCACAACGCTCGGCCATGTGATTGCCTTCGACATTCCAGTCGCTCAGTGACGACCGTCCCAGCCCCGGCACCCAGAAATACAGCGACGGCGAAATCAGTTCGATCAGCAGCGCCAGCGCCCAGCAAAGCAACCGCTGCTCGCCTTCAACCAACGCCCCGCCGATCCAGAACACCCCGGACAACGTCAGCCACGCGAGGATGCGCTGGAAGTTGCGCGTCATGTTCAGCGACTCGCCGCGTACCGCCCAAATTGCGAACAGCGTGCGCCCGACCTGCATGAACACGAACGCCGCCGCGAACATCAGGCCGCGCTCGGTGAATGCCTTGGGAATCGAGGATGAGAGCAGCAAACCGGCGATCATCAGACCGAACAGCCCGAGACGCACCGGCAGTTTTTCCGGATCGAGCCAGTTGGTGATCCAGGATGTGAAAATCCACACCCACCACACCGCGACCATTATCAGCGTCACCTGCACCGCACCGATAACCGACAAGTGCGCGAGCAGCGTGTGGGAAAGCTGAGTCACGGCAAACACGAACACCAGATCGAAAAACAGCTCGACCATGCCGACCTTGCCGCTGTCGAGACTGCCGCGCCCACGCAGCAAACCACGGGAAATGCTCATGGGTCCAGGCTCCACCGAGTTCAGGTGTACTCAGCAAAGCAGCCGGACAACGGCTCGGCAAGTCAGAGCGGCGAGTGAGGCCGCTCGCTCATGAATTGCTCCAGCCGCGAACGCAGCCAGCGCTCGGCCGGGTCGCTGTCGACATGGCTGAGCCAGACCATCGACAGGTCGAGCGTCGGGGTCTTGAATGGAAACGGCTCCTTGAACAGCAGGCCCGAGGCGGCCATGGCTTCGGCGGTGTAGTCCGGCAGGCTGGCGATCAGATCAGTGCCGGCCAGCAGCGCCGGCAGTGCGCTGTATTGCGGCACCGACAACACCACCTGACGGGTTCGACCGAGGTCCGCCAGCCATTCATCGGCGTAACCACTGACATTGGCCGTGTGGGAAACCAGCACATGGGGCCGTGCGCAATACTCGTCGAGGGTCAGCGGTGTGGCGGACTTGTCGGCGCGCAGGATGCTCGGCTGGATATGCCGCAGCAGTTTGCGCTTGGCATTGGCCGGCAGGCCACGGGTCTGGCTGATGCCGACGGTGATGTCGCCAGCGGCCAGCAGATCGGGAATCCGCCAGTAATCGACATGCTGCACCACGAACGCCACGTTCGGTGCTTCCTGGCGCAAGGCGCGCAACAGCGGCGGCAGCAGACCGAACTCGACGTCGTCCGACAGGCCGATGCGAAAGGTCATGGTGCTGACGGCGGGATCGAAATCACGGGTCAGGCTCAGCGCCACCGACAACGAGTCCAGCGCGGGTTTCAAATGGCGATAGATATCTTCGGCGCGGGCCGTCGGCTCCATGCGGTGGCCGACGCGGATGAACAACGGATCGTTGAGCATGGTGCGCAGGCGATTGAGCGCCGAGCTGATGGTCGGCTGGCCGAGAAACAGCTTCTCGGCGGCCCGGGTCACGTTGCGTTCGAGCATCAAGGTCTCGAACACCACCATCAGGTTGATGTCGGCCTTGCGAAGTTCATTGCGGTTCATCCATTGCCCCCTGTCCCCGGATTGCGGGCAGTGTAGAAAGGCTGCAGGGGCAGCGTCCATCAAAACGATGCGTCATTGCACCGTCAGAGTCTTCAGCCCCAGGCCCATGACCCGCTTATCATCGTTGATCCCCAATTGCCGGGGACTGATGGCATCCGGTAATTGCAATTCGATATTGAGCCGGTCATCCCTCGCAAGGCTCTGACTTAGCGCGGAACTGATCGGGATCTCCAGGCGATTGCCGAGGAACTGCGTCAGACTCGTGCTCAGTACCGGTTCGCCATTGAGGCTCACGATCACACGCTGGGCGGGATGCTGTGGCTGGACGAAGGCCAATGCGTCGAGCACGATTGAACGCGCCTGCGGCACCAGGCGCATTTCGATTTTCGCCTGTTGCCCGTCCGTCCACGTGCCCCAGCTTTCCGGTGCCGACCAGCCATTGGCCAGTTGTCGGCTTCGGTAGTTGAACGTCAGCGTTTGCCCAGGCCCCGAGAGGGGAATCACGGATATCTGCTGTCCCTCATCCTTCATGGACAGACACCGGGTACAGCGCTTCCACCCCGGAGCGAGCACGATGAGACCGTCGACCCGGGTCAGCAGATCGGTTTCACTGTTGATGCTTTTCACGGCGTCCGCCAGGACGTCGTCGCTGAGGATGTACAACGAGTCTGCGTCGTATTGGCCCGAGTCGAGCATGCGTCGTGCTTTCTGCTGTGCCCGCGTCAGAGCCGAAGAACTCACGCGCGCCAGATAGACAGCATCGGTCTTCATACCGTGAGCCGCTGCAAACCCGGCAATCATCTGCCAGCGGTCATTCTGATTCTGCGGCATCAGGCTGCGGACATTCGCGTAACGCGCCGCAGCGCTTGCCCAGAACGGGTCGCGCATCGGGCTGTTCCAGGTTGCCGATGGCGCGGCCATTTTCCCTTGTCTCAGGCCAAGCCAGCCGCTGCGGGTATCGACGATCTGAACCACCAGCGCCGTCGCGAGCAACAAAATGACAACCCGCGGTCGATAACCGCGCACCACCAGAAAAATCAGGCCCAGCATCAGGGCATACAGCACCGGCCAGAACATCCGCCCCGAAGCGCGGAAGATGTTGGCCAGCCTGAGAATCACTTCCGGTAGTGGATAGCCGACGGTCGATGCGCCGATCCCGATCTGATTCGACAACGCGAAAAGCCATAGTCCGAACAAAGCCATCAACAGCCATGGACGCGCGCGCAACTCGTCCTTCAAGGGTTGCCGGTTTCCAATCCAGGCAATCAGCGCCAGCGGCACCAGCAAGAGAACGCCCAGCCCCATGAAGTTGAAGCCTTCAAAGTCGCCCTCGCGTTTTGGCAAGTCGGGAAGGATCCACGACCAGCCCGCCGGATCGACCGGAGACAGCAAATTCATCCGGTACACACCGAAACCGCCCGAGACCGCACCGTCGGCAATGCTGAAATAACCCGCCTGCCAGCAGCACACACTCACCAGCGCAAACAGCAATCCACCTTCGATCCCCCCCTGACACAGGGTCAATTGACGGCTGAATGTTTTGCCCAGCAAGTCTGCCAGCCAGATCAGGGCCACCATGGCCAGCAAGTAGGCGTGCACCCATGACGTCACCGCCAGCAACGCCCCCCAGGACCAGTGACGTCGACGCAGGTCCGGTACCAGCGCCAGATACAACGCGGCCAGAATCAGGAAGTGCCCCGCCAGGGAAAGGTGCGCCCCCATGCGCAGAAACATCGGTGGCGAGAACACCAGCAGACCCGTTCCCAACAGACGAATCAAAGGATTGCCGGTGATCAGCCCGAGCAGTTTCCAGCCAAACCAGGCCTGCAGGACACAACACGCCAGCAGCCACACCCCGAAATACTGGAAGGTGTCCGGCAACCACGCACTGAAGGGTTTGAACAACAGCGCCAACAGTGGATTGGAGTCGGAAAAGATGATCGAACTGCTCAGTTCCAGACCGTAGAACGGATTGAGGCCGAGTGGAAATGTCCAGGGCGAACGTCGGAAGAATTCCCAGCCCAGATAATGCGTCGCCGGATCACCCTGTTCCAGCCAGGCAATGTTTTGCGGATTCAGCGCTTGCGGCCCGATCGTCAGGAAAAACACCAACACGCCCAATAGCAGCGGCAGCAAGGAGAGTGCCGGGTGCTCGCGCGAATCCTTCATCAATAGGTCCAGAAATTGTGTAGCACGAAAGTGAATGCCGGAATGGTCAGCGCGACCGCCACGATGCCCAGCAGGTTATGCAGCCCTGCCATCTGCGCGGCGCAGGCGACGAACATCGCCAATAGAAAACCTCCCGCCGAAACCAGCAGGAATCGCAGCAGCGTTTCTCTCTCTGCGAACGTCAAGGTTTGCGCGCCAGCACAAAAACACTCAGGCCGGCCAGGCGGTTCAGGCTCATCAAGGGCAGTTCGAGGCTGCACAGGGTTTTCAGCAGCGTATTGACCAGCGGGTGATGCTTTTTCAGCTGCGAACGCGGCGCCGAACCGCCTGAACCGCCGGGTATCAGGCGCGACGCGACGGCAATCGGGAACACTGCTCCGAAGTAGTAGGCGCCCTTCTCGACCGTCAATCCGGCGTTCATTGTCAGAGACTCGAACTGTCTTAGGGTATAGCGACGTTTGTGTTCGAGAAAATCATCGTGCCCGCTCCACATGAACTGGAATGCCGGCACGGTCATCAGGAAGCGGCTGCCGGACGGCACTTTGTCGACGTAGGATTTGAGCAGTCCAAGATCGTCGTCGACGTGCTCCAGCACATCCATCAGCAACACCAGATCGGCGTCCACGGTGTCGATCGAGCGGCGGTAATGCACCGGTTTGCCGGCGGTGGTGGCACTGGAGTCGGCCGGATAGCTGATATCCACGCACCACGCTTCTCGCGCGGCGGTGTGAGTCAACAAATGATGGGAAAAGAACCCCGAACCGGCGCCAACGTCAAGAATACGTTTGATCGGCGCCTCCCCCAGCAATCGACGGGTCGCTGCCGCTTTGGAGCGGTAATACCAATGCTCGCCGATGCTGTCGCCGAGAATGTCTGTTTCCTTGAGATCCATGCTTCAGTCCCTGGATTCGTAAATGCGGCGCACCAGAAAAACCGGCCGGCGCTTCGCTTCGATATAGGTGCGGCCGAGATACTCGCCAAGCACGCCGATGCCGATCAGTTGCAAGCCGCCGAGAAAGGTGACCGCGACCATCAGCGAGGCGTACCCGGGCATGTCGACGCCGTGGACCAGCGTGCGCACCACGATGAACATGGCAAAGGCAAACGACACCAGAGACACCAGCGCCCCCAGATACGTCCAGATCCGCAATGGCTCGGTGCTGAAGCTGGTGATGCCTTCGAGCGCGAAATTCCACAGCCGCCAACCATTGAACTTGCTCTGCCCGACCGCACGCTCCGGGCGCTCGTACTCGACCTGAGTGGTGCGAAAACCGACCCAGGCGAACAACCCCTTCATGAAACGCCGGGACTCCGGCAGCGTCAGCAGAGCGTCCACCACGCAACGGTCCATCAGCCGAAAATCACCGACGTTTTCCGGCAATGTCTGTTCGGCAATCTTGTTGTGCAGACGATAGAACCAGGTGGCAGAAGTCTGCTTGGCCCAGGAGTCATTGCGGCGGCTGATGCGGTGACCGAGCACCACTTCATAACCTTCGCGCCAACGTTCGATCATCTGCAGAATGACCTCGGGGGGATCCTGCAGATCGACATCGATCGGCACCACGAGCTGCCCGGTTGCAATCTGCAGACCGGCGGAAAGCGCAGCCTCCTTGCCGAAATTGCGGCTCAGATCGACGATACGGATCCGTGGATCACGTTGTTGGCGGTGCAGCAAATGCTCCAGCGTCGCATCGCTGCTGCCGTCATTGACGAACACCAGTTCGAGGCGGATCTGCTCTTCAGGCTCGAACACCTGATGGATGCGCAGGAGAAAGCCGTCGAGGCTTTCCTCTTCATTGAAGACGGGAACCACCAGCGACAACTTCACCGGCCCCGCGTTTGGCGTTCCGTGCGATTGGGTCAATGGAGTGCTCTTTTCTTATAGTGTCTATCGGTCGCCGAAGCGGATTCGACGCCATGAGCCGCACCGTATTAAGCAGCACCACTGGATGTCATGCAAGGGTGCCACGAGGACGTACCGGCCAATCCGAAGGCTGATCCCGACGCTCTGCCCCGCGCCTTGCAGAAACATTATCGAACGATTGGAAACAAATCCCCGATAGCCAAATAGCAAGGCTCCGCTAGGCTTGCGAGCATGCGTCAAACAGCTTGTCGCAATATCCCATCGCATGGAGCGAACTGAATGTATTTCGAGATTTACAGGCAATCCAAGGGCACCCCCAGCACCGGCAAGGGCCAATGGCGCTGGCGTCTGCGGGCGGGAAACCATGAGACGGTTGCCAGTGGCGAGTCGTATGTGAACAAGGCGGACTGCCTGCATGTGATCGAGCTGATCAAGGGCGTGCAGGGGGATACGCCGGTCAAGGAGATTTGAGGGCTGGCTGATTACCCTGCTGAAATGAAAAAGCCCCGCGGATTCTCATCTGCGGGGCTTTTCAGAGACTGACGCGAATACCTGTCTTCAGAATTTCTCGGGGATGTGCCGGAAGGGATAATCCGATTCCTTGTAGCCCCCAGGCTTCTGCCGCTTGGGTAACTCGACCTTCTCGCGCGAAACACTCTTGTACGGGATGCGACTGAGAAGATCGGAGATGATATTCAGGCGCGCTCGCCGTTTGTCGTTCGAATCGGCCACCAGCCATGGCGCATATTCGGTATCGGTTGCCTTGATCATGTCGTCACGCGCCCGCGAGTAGTCATACCAGCGGCTGTAGGACTTGAGATCCATGGGTGAGAGCTTCCAGATTTTTCGACCGTCCTTGATACGTTCTTCCAGACGACGGGTCTGTTCTTCCTGACTGACGTTCAACCAGTATTTGAGCAGAATCACCCCGGAATCGACGATGGCATGCTCCACCAAGGGAACCGTCCTGAGAAATTTTTCGGCCTGATCCTCGGTACAGAACCCCATCACCCGCTCGACACCGGCGCGGTTGTACCAACTGCGATCGAAGATCACCACCTCACCCGCCGCCGGCAGATAAGGCAGGTAACGCTGCATGTACATCTGACTCTTCTCACGCTCGCTCGGGGCCGGCAACGCCACCACCCGGAAGACCCGCGGGCTGACCCGATCAGTAAGCGCCTTGATCGTCCCGCCCTTCCCCGCCCCGTCACGCCCCTCGAAAATCACACAAACCTTGATGCCCTCGGCCCTCACCCACTCCTGCAGCTTGACCAGCTCAACGTGCAGTCGACGCAACTCCGCCAGATAGTCTTTGCTCGACAGCTTCGGGCGATCTGCGGGGGTGTCTTTGGGCGAGTCTTTCTTCTTTCCCTTTGCCATGACCGAACCTCATGCATTGAAGGGGGTGACCGCCGGAGACCCGGTGGTCCATGACCTGGAGTGCAGGAGTTTAGTCAGTTAATTGGGAATGCGTGCCGCGGCTCATCCAGGGCTCCTGCGGCTCCCTCCCGAGCATTGCGCAGGTTTCCAGATAGTCGGTGACAGCCTCTTCAAATGCCTCTCGGAGTTCTTTGAGCGACTCGCCATGAAATCCCACGACATCCTTTATTCCCGCGATACGGCCAACATACAGACCGTCCTCGGCACTGTACTCACCATGGCCGACGTAACCGTTGTAGTTCATTTCACTCATCGAGTTGCACCTTATCGCTTGAAGGTTCGAGCATCATGCCGACAAGAATAATCAGGTGACTCAAAACGGGCTTGTAGGCAGAATCCGCGAGTTGCGTGTGAATGGGCAGTAGCTGGGTGTTTAGGCCGGTGACTGCCTTGCTGGCCTCTTCCGGCGGGATATTCTCGAGTCGTCGCTGCATATCAGCGACCGGGCTTGGTAACCCGACGGAATTAAGCGCAACAGCATCTCCATGCAATTACGGTCGATATCCGTCCGTGGTTCTGTTTTATGGCGGCTGTGCGTGGGACGGCTTCGGCCGTGCCGGTTTCCTTGATTCCCCGGTTTACCAACCTGCGCATAGCTGCCACCCATTCGCTTGGTATCGGATGCGGCAGCTCTACAAATCAAGGAGTTCCTTATGCACGACGCATCAGTAGAAAAAACCATCGGCTACATCCCCTTCCTCTACTGCTCGGACAATCCACTGTTCCACGTAAGCGCCGGCGTTCCCGTGCGCGAAGCACTGGCGCAGGCATCGGATCTGCTGGCCCTCGCCAAAGCCCTTGCAGAAGATGCGGCGTTTATCCGGGAAACCGACCGCTACGCCTGGGCCGCGCATTTCCTGACGGAGATGGGTAAGGCAGTAATCGATGATGTGATGAAGGCTGTTTCACCAGGTCCTGGCAGGGAAGTGGGCAAAGCAAAATAAACTGGTCTATCGTTGAGTGCGCTTTTTTCAGCGCATACGAAAAAGCCCCGTAGATTTTCATCTACGGGGCTTTTTCTATGTATGGCGGAGAGATAGGGACTCACCATTCGCAACCACGAGACCCAACAAACGCCGTATTCACTGGCTTTCACGGCGATTTTACGTAGACTCCTTACGTAGAATGAGTGGAGCAAGTCACGATGCCTAAGGCCAACAATCTCGAACTTCAGGGCGGCACCTACCACGTCAGAATGGATATCCCCAAGGACGTGCGGGAGGCTTTCGGTGGTCGTCGTATTCTGTCGCTGTCGCTGAAAACTGGCTCGCGAGAAGAGGCAATGTTCCGTCGCCTGCCCATCCTGCACGCTTGGAAGAGCCAGATAAAAGCCATACGTGAAGGCAGACTGCTTGGCGATGGCTGGCAGGAGAATGTGTCTCAGATTGTGGAGGATCTGGATACGCTAACACTCGGCCAGAAGCGAGCACTTGTGGGTGAGCCCGCTCCCCCTCTCCCCTACGTTGATCCCGCTCTTCAAGCCAAACTGATGAACAGCCCTCGCTTTATGGCAGCAGTGAAAATGCTTGTGGGTGATCGGCTTCAGAGAGGCCTTGAGGGCCGTATAGAAATTCAGGATGAATTGAACGCAGGCATGAAGGAGCTGCTGAAAAAACGTCTTAGCAGTGAATACAGGCTCACCACTGAGCAGGGCCAAGAACTGGAAACACTGGTGAAAGACCCGGCTGCTCTCAAAGCTCGCTCCCCGATTACGAAAGCTCGACTTGCCTCATTCCGCACCTACAGGCTTGAGCATCACGTCGCACTCAAAACGGTGAATCAACAAGAGTCGAAGTTATTGAATCTGTCGGAGCATCTGCAAACGACTGGCACCAAGCTCGACTTTGATTCGGTGAGTGCTTGGCTACAGGGCATGAAACTCAGTTCGAAGACCAAGCAACAGTACCTGCTCGCTGGTAGTCAGTTTTGGCAGTGGGCAATGACGCATGAGCCACAGTGGCGACAAAACTTCAAAGGGCATGTGAACCCGTTCGAGAAACACACGCTACCCTCCCTTAAGGGCAAGGCCAAACTCGACGCGAAACGGAAGGCTTTCACCATCGAGGAAGTCGGCACCCTTCACGCAGCATCAAAGGAACAAGGTCTCGATACGCTGGCAGACTTGATTCTATTGGGCGGGTATACCGGTGCTCGCATTGAGGAACTGTGCCAGCTTCGCAAGGAACACGTGATTACAATCGACGGGGTCACGATGTTCGATATCGTGGATTCGAAGACCGTAGCGGGGATTCGACAAGTGCCGGTTCATCCCAACATAACTTCGCTGGTGGATCGACTCAGCAAATCTTCTACAGACGGCTATTTGGTGCCTACCGGCAGCAACAACAAATACGGAATTCGGTCTGACGCACTATCTAAGGCGTTTGGCAGACTGAAAACAACGATGGGGTTTGATCGTACCCGCGTGTTCCATTCGATCCGTGCGACGGTAATCACTCAGCTCGTACGAGCTGACGTGCCGGACAGGCTAATCAAAGAGCTCGTAGGCCACGAAACCGGCACCGTTACCTTCGATGTGTATTCGGATGGAGCATCACCAAAGCAGAAGCTTGACGCCATATCAAAACTTCCAAATCTACGTACAAGCTGACACGTAAGCTCTCGCTTACTGCGTGCAAGGCTGAGTCACGGATCTGTGGCTCCGCCTATATATGTTGAGACACTATTCCATCGAAGAATTACAGCCATACCTTTTAGATCATCTGAGCATAATTAACCACTACTCCACTATAGGCAGAGATGGCTGAGGAAACTTAGCGTCTGGAAACTCCTTTTTCAGAGCAGCGTACAACTCGGTGGCTGCTTTATCCAACGTGATCACCGCGTCATCCACCTTCACAATCAATGATCTGGTCTGAGCAATTAGCAAGGAAAACAGCCTAGGCCCCAACTCAGCCTCCAGAACCGCGTAAGGTAAAGGCCCACCTTTGGGAATGATCCGCTCTAGCACTGGCTGCACTTCCACTAGATGGAGTGTGGAGCGCCTCTTGATCGTATCTATGGCGTCTAGAAATCTTTGCTCAGCAATGGAAAGCGTTTCCAAAATTTGGGCGTTACCAAGATCGAGGAAGAACGCCAAACCATCAATATTGAGTCGCCCTGTTTCGTCCATTGGATAGCTGATCGGGGGCAGACCAATAGGTGCTGATGGGCTGTCGCGGTATTCATTAACGTAATCAATCTGGATCTGTGCAACCACGTTCACCTGACGCCACAGCGTGAACATTGCACGAGCACCTATCCCGATACGACGTTTCCGCTCCTCCTCCAGTGCAGCCGCTCTGGTGAGAGATGCACCAAACCAAACGCCAGCGTAAGCAGCAATTAACGTGGCTGCTGCTGGAAGGAAATCTTTAGCGAAAGCTGCTAATTGAGGCGTGCCTAAAGGTGCAGTGAAGCAGGCGGTAATCAGTACCAAAATGAACAGTGTCAGAGGGTGTATGAGCCTTCCCATTCCGTTTTTGAACATGAGCACAATCCCTTTTGGAAGAGCGCGATGCTAACACGCCACTACAGAGATGGCGTGACACGTAGGAATGCATAAAGCCTGATGCCCCCCACATTTGAAAAGAAGTGAGCATTTCCGCCCACTGAAACGAGCACTGATCGCGTCCTCTATATAGAAGGATTTTTGTGAAAGGGTTCGCTTGCGCAAAAAAAGACGCACGCTCAGAAATCAGTGACAAAGGGTCAACGCCAGCGGATTGACTGCTTTCTCACTTTCGTTACACAGGGTTATCCACAGGCAGTACGTTGCAACACTCACTTAAAACGCATTATCTTGTGGTCACCTCCCTACGAAACCCTAGATGTTGGGGTTTACGCCTCCTCGGACTCTCAATTCGTGAGAAAGCTCTTTCATCGGAGGGAAGACGCTCGCCTCAATAACGCAACGGATGGTGCCACCAAAGGCCTTTTTAGGCCCCCAAGAGGCCCTCAGAAGCGATTTGACATAGTTATGAGGGGGCGGAGGGCAACTAATTGCGAAAGATGCGTAGAAAGCACCTCAGAAGCCTTGCAGCGCATTCGGAAATGCGATTACAATTCATCAGACGCAAAAAAGCCGCCCATGTGGGCAGCTCTGTTGAAAAAGTTCACGAGCAGCCATGTCACGTTTTCTCAGGACAGACACAACTACTCGCCTCTTCGACTTAGCGTTAGCACCGTCAAGAGAAGGACGCCATTTAACCGAATTGATGCCACTACGTCAATCGGTGTTTGATCGGCGGTCATTCCGGATCTTGATGTGTGCGATCAACCCAATCGCATAAGGAATGACCATATGCCTAGCTTTGAATGCAACACCGTTGGCAAGAAGACTGTCCCTGTCCGTCAGTATCGCCGTTTTCGTTTCGGCGAATGGGAGGATGTGTGCCACCACCACCGTAGCCCTCCCCGCTAACGGTTAGTGACAAGCCACCAAGCTTGTGCTGATTTGGTGGCCCTACCCGCACAATATTTCCAGAACCTGGCCCCCTCCAAAATTCACTGAGCACCCTCGCTCAGCTTCTGCGTTTGCGTCTGAAAAATAAGATTGGCTCGGTCTTGCCTGCGCTGTTGAACGGCGTGCGATAGGGGCTTATCCAAACACTGGAAAAGTAGAAATAACCTGACGCCCTGTAGAGCTATCAGACGCTGTCAGAGGCACACAATCCTAGAAACGATGTGAGCTGACATAGACAACAAAACCCGCTCAAGGCTGGCTTGGGCGCAGTCCTGAAACGGTTAGAACACGAACTCATGGTAAGTGGCATCGACCTCGGCTTGGGTGATACCGATGTACGCCATGGTGACAGCAGGGCTGCTGTGATTCAGCACCCTACAAATCAGTTCGATTCCCTTACCTGCGCTGTACATGAGCCAGCCGCGAGTCTTCCGCATTGAGTGCGTGCCAAGCTGGATACTCATCTCATCACCGACAGCCTTAAATGCAGTGGCTACGGCTACACGACTGACAGCCTTGCCCTTGGCCCGATTGCTGTTCACCTGAAACAGAAAGATGTGGTCAGGGTTCGCCTGACGACGGCGGGCAATGATCGCCTTGGCGCCACTGTTCAAATCGATTTGGCGGGTCTTACCTGTCTTCGCTTCCTTGATCACCAGCTTGTCACCTTGCACATCCTCAAAGGTGAGCGTGAGCAAGTCGCTGATACGGAGTGCGGTGTTGATACCGAACTCCCAGATGTCTGCGTATAGGGTGTTGCCCTTGGCATTGAGCGTGAGCTTGCGGCTAACTGTCCTAGCCTCACCCTCTGTCTTCACCGCTTCTACAACATTCATTCTAGTTAACACCCCGCTCACCGGATGACGATGTGTTAATTAGAACACACCACCCGCACTATAAGCAAGGCTATTAAAGGCCTCGCTAATTTACACAATTGTATTCTGTTAATTAGGACGCTGACGATTACCCCACCCTCACCGTATTGATCGCATCGATCAGCGCTTGACTGTGCAAGTCCAATCCTTCGAGCGCCACTAGGGCGTTGTCAGCGGCGACACTGCCACCTTGGCTCGCAACCCATTTGGCGAGTTCTTCAACAGCAGCCGCAATGCCGTGTTGCTGATGGAGGAGCAACGTCAGTGCATCGGCCATTGCTACGGCCTGATTTTGGGAGGTCATGGGGTGTCGTCCTTAGGGGATGCGGGGGAAGCCTCGCGCCCCCCCCCCCTCACTACGAAGCTACTTCTTCTTGGGGCCGCTAGGTGGCTTCTTGGGTGAAGGCTTGTCCTTCTCTTTCACCGTCTCCCTAGGCCTTTTCTCCGCCTCTTCCTTGGTCACGTATTCACCAGTGACCGCATCACGGTATCTCGTTGCCATGTCAGCTCCTTAATGGCACGTCGCCACGTCGGCGACACCATCAAAGCTAGCTGAGGAAGGTCTTTGTGCAAGATGGCCTAGGAGAGTGTGATTTTGCAGAAAATGGTGATTCCAGCTCAAAACTTGCGTTTTGTCGAAGAAACCTCGGATTGAAGCGTTCTCACCGAATCGAGCTTATCCATGGATTACTGAAAGCCTCGGAAACTCTAGCTCTCAACGGGATGGCCTTTGAACCAACGTTCGCCAGCCACACCTGTAAGCGGGGGTTTTGATGGGGTTTCAGACTAGTTAAACGAAGTTTCGAATCCACCAACCACCTTCACAGTTCTGCCGGTAGAAGCCGGGTTGTTGCCGATCTGAGCAGCAAACGTTACGAGCTTGATTCGCGCTCTATCAGCAGCGCTTTCCAAGGCTGTGATAATCCGCCGCTGAACGGAGGGTCTGATGAACGTGTCATTGAAACGCTTTTGCCAAACAGTATCGACATCGGCGAGCTTCACCCAGTCATCAGCCTCTAGCACGGCATAAAAATTGGTGCGCTGTTCATCATCAGCGTTCGCAAGGTCTAGCGATAGCATGCAATACGTCATGGTCACGTCCCTATGTCATTGGTTGTTCCGCAAGCGAAGCGAGCATTACCTACCTTCGACAGCAAGCGTAGACGATATGTCAATGAGCCACTACCAAAGTGGTTACGCGCAAAGGAATGCGGGCCTACACTGATAGCACATCAGCATCAACAACGTAGGGATTGCGTATGAATGCCATTAGATTTGCACTGCTCGCCCTCAGCTTGATCCTCTCCCACAACGCTATGGCAGCCCCTCAGACACTCAAGCAAGGATCGCTCATTTGCCCGACTGAGGAAGCTTACGACAAACAGCTCAAATACATTGTGCAAGGCGTGAACAAACTCATAGGCGGATGTGGTTTTACTAACAAGGACTATAAGGTAATTGTCCTAGATCTTAATGTATTCAGCGCGTCCCAAGTCCAAGTTATAGAAAACGATATCGAAGTCTGGACTGCTCACGAGTCACTATCAAACTAACCTCTTGATAATTCGTCCCCCCAAGAACGCTGGCCCTAAAATCGTAGGGCCACGAACTGGCTGAGGATCTCACCCCCATAGATCCGACTCACTTGAGCTAGTAGCGAGCCCCTTGGCTAGCCTAGGAACTTCATAGTGCCCCACCGCATCCAGTGTATCAGCGAATCCACGAGATGTTTCATGCACAACTACCGGGGCTTCCAATGGCATGTCGGCATACGCTCCAATAGGGATATCTTCAAAAAATGGAACTGGTTGTTCTACGACCTCCTGTGAAGCGATTACAGACCAACCGCAAGGCAACTCACCCATTGCCGCACTTGAAGCACCTACATCGCCTTGAGCGTGACCAGAAGAGCGTGTAGCCGATGTAATCGTACAAACCTCTAGCTCTGCTGTAATCGTGTATATGTTAGAGCACACAAAACCTCTGAGCTTTAGCTTCTGCACTCGTAGGTATCCATGCTTTTTTAATGCATTCAGGAATCGCCTAACTGTGTTTACGCTACACCCCACCGCCTCAGCGATCTTGTCTTGATTGTCAAACCAGTCTTTTCCTTGGTTTGAGAAGAAACGATATCGGCGCATCATTTGTGCCCATATAATTTTCTGGTCACCAGTGAACGAAAAGATTTCTCCTGTAGTTTTACTAATCCAGTGTGTTGCACGCATAATCTCATCTGGAAGCTGGCAATATGTTTCGGTCATCGTATTCCTCGTATTTTGAGTTATAGGTTTTTCATTTGTTCCAAGAACTTGGATTCTTCCATTGCCCCAGTTCGGTAGAGGGCAATCATTTCTATCATCTGTGCAACACGAGCTGCTGCACTGGGGCCACCATTGCCGTTACCGGCCTTCAACCATTCACGACTGTGTTGACGAAATTGGATATTCATTCATTTTCTCCTTGCACGGTAAAATCTCACAGAGGTCAGAATGACCTATGTGCATGGGTTCACTTCTACTGGGTGTGCACACCGCAAACCATGACTCTTGCATGATCAATAAATAATATTTACACAGAACAAAAAGGCTCTTCTGCTTTGCAGTGCAAAAAACCGTAGGGTGCAGCGAACGTAGTGAGCGGAAGCTCTGTAATTCAATCTTATTATTTCATTCTTATTATTATTATCTATCTTACTAATAGCTCATTTTGATCCCTGTACATAGCTCATTTTGATCCCTGTACATAGCTCATTTTGATCCCTGTAACGCTTGAGACACCTTTAAATCAATACGACGATCAACCCAGTTCTTCATATCCTCACGCTCCCTACTCTGCTCAAGCTGGAGGCGATTGTATTGATCATGTACAGCCTTGGTTACACTGTGCTTAGCCATATCCGTGTAAGCGTTAGCATTACGCTCAGCCATCTGAGCATATTGCAAAGCCATATCGCTTGCATGATTGAACAAATAAACGGTGAGACCAGTTCCCACCGCTATCTGCAACAACGTACCAAGCATGACTGCCTTGATGATAGACAGCACCCTCATTGCACCTCTTGTTGGTTGATGCCAGTTTCACGCAACATCTTCCCAACTTCCTCACGAACAGCCCTACCAATCTCGGGAGCATCCGCACCAGCAGGAGCAGTTATATTGACTGTGATCTCGTTACGCACTTCGTTATTGTTGTTATTTGTAACATGCTCATTTGTCGTTGTGATTTGCTGCACTGGGTACTGCACAGAAGAACCAGAAGCCCTCATTAGCTCTCTTGAGGTAATCGGCTGTATTGAGTCCTCGCGAAAGCGTGTGTACTCCCCAACTCGTTCAGCAAGATCAGCAAATTTCTCTTCAAAAGCTGGCAAATTCAGCCTCAAAGAGAAAACGTCAAAATTTCCCGTCTCGACGGGGTTGATTTTGAATTTACCGTCACCCCAACGCTCTCTATTTTCTTTAGCTACTGCTTGATCATCCTCAATAGATACACCCGTGAATAGACGGCGTAAGCCATTCAATAGTCCGGGCTTAGCACGATCATCCAAAGTTGCTTGTTCATCAGGCGACTCTGGCTTCAGTCTTGGGCCAAGAGCAGCACCAACCGTACCCGGTAGAGCATTCGGATCTTTCTGCATGGCATTTGGTACAGCATTACCATTTGCATCGTGTCCGATCAGCATACGGATCAACGACGTATTGAATTTAGTCAGCCCTTGATCGAAATCGCGGAGTGAGTTCATCAATGGCTGCAACGCAGTGTTGAGTTCATTCTCTGCCTTGATCCGATCAAGAATTACTGCTTTCAATTCAGCATTAGTGTTGACTGTGTTGTCGTTCAGATACGCTTGGTTTTCTGTACGCTGTTGATTCGCCGCAATAGAGTTCATCTGTCTTTCCAACAGGTCTCTATTACCGTTCAGGAAATTGGTCATACCCTGATCAAAATCAGCAGCCTTAATCTTCCCATCGGTTACAGCCTGCTTGAACCATCCTGCTTGCTCTTCCACTTTGCCTTTGAAGTTCAACCGTGTGGCCGCTGCCTGACGAATTGAAGCGGCGACAACACCGCCCACGGCGTCAAACAAATCGTTTACGTCGCTTCCCTCAGGCTTCCCCTTTGCCCTGATCTGATTCAACTGATAAACCGCTCGTTTCTGAGCCTCCTTATCAAGGGCAGCAGCACGGAATGTCGCAGACTGATCCTCGAACATCTTGGTAGCTTGGGTGAGTGTCTTACCGAGTGCCAATTGACCTTGGATGAATAGAGCGAAGGACTTTGCCGTCTCTACCGATACCTCCTGACCAAACTTGTTCGAGATATCTACAAACTGATCACGAGCAAATTTCTGGTTTGCTGGGTTCTTGCCTCCGGCTGACTGGAGTGCTGAGTTAAAGCTTTCTGCCGTACTCGCACTCTCCTGACGCTGTTGAATCCTTTCGTTCAGGTATCCGATGCCTTTCACAAGGCTGTACACCGCTGCTGAAGCTGCTGAGAAGCCAACGGCGAGACCGCCGAAATCCATTTCTCTTGGTGCCTCCTGACGGGCCTTCCAAGCCGCGTGACGCTCAGCCGCAAAGGTGAAACGCTGGGTCGCCTGATCTTGCCGTACCGCCGCACGAGCCTCACGCACAGCCGCTGCCACCTTAGAGGCCTCGTATCGCTCGGCCTGACGAATGCCACTAGCACGAGCGTTGTTCAGCGCTGCCTCAGCTCTCTGAAACTTGTTTTGAGCCAACACGGCTTGCTGTTGAAGCTGCACTGTTCTGGCTTGTCTCTTTTGCAGAATGTCAGCCAATCGCGCTTGGCGAAGTGCCGACTGTTCGGCAGCACCTTGTAGCTTGGCCTCGCCCAACTTGGTTTTGAGCGTTTCTTGCTGCACCTTCTGCAATTTCGCAGCAACGACTGCACGCTGAATTTGATCTTTAAGCGCTGCACTCTGCATCCAGCTCTCTTGACGTGTGCCTGCTGCAATCAAACGTTGTTGAGCCAACCCTTCAGCAAACTGTTGACGACGAAGCTTGGAAAGCTTTGTTTCCGTCGTAAGTTCTTTGTCCAATGACCTACGAATTTCGGCATTGAGCTTCACCCGTTCTGCACTCATGCCTTTACCTGTGACATTAAATGCTTTGTTCAACTTAGCTTGTAGCTGCTGGGCCTCTTTCCCAACACGAGCCATAGCCGTTTCGGCAGTCTTGAGCATTCCGAGAAACCTTGTCAGCGGAGCGCTTGAAACATCAAAGACTAGCTTGCCGGTTAGACGTGCAATTTCTTCGTTTATGCTCATTTCGTTTCACCGTAGGCGCCAAGACCATGTTTCAGCTCCAAGAGCTTGGCGAATGCTCGGTTAAATGCAACTGAGTTATTCCCGTAGTGAGTGATAGAATAACTGTCGTAGTAGTCGCCTCGATTACTGCCCAAGTAATCAGCGAAAACAGTTTGCACACTCCGAGAACCTGACAAAGCGAAGTAGAGAGTGCCATCTACATGACGCACCCAACGGTAAGAGTAATCGACGTCAAAGCCATGACACCTACGAAGCCATTGACCCATTGCACAGGCGAACAGGCGAATCTTGGGATTTGTCATGCGGGTGATGCTGTGGTGTTGCGGAGATTTTTTCAGCTCTTGTTTCGGTGTAACAGTTTTTGTCATTGATTTCCTTTATTCTTCTTGGCTTGTTTAGCCATTTCAATTAGTTGATGATTACGCAACTCCACCTCAATCATCTCAGCTAGCTCTTCTGCACTCATATTAGACGCTTTAAGCACTTCTTGATGCACTGCTAGCACATCATCCATTACAAGGCCTTGCCCGGCCTCTGGAGAGCTTGCAGCAAGCGTCTCTGGACAATGTTTCTGACGTAGTAGAAGTTCTGTCCCATTCAATGATGCTGGATCGATTAGCTTGGTATCAGCCATTACTTACCTCCAAGCGCTGCCAGCACTTCAGCCTCTACCCTTGCGTATTCTTCTGCCTCTTGTGCTGCCTTGGCATCCAGCTCAGCTTGCTGACGCTTACGGCGCTCACTGGCCAAAAGTGATTCCACTTCTTTAGCCACACAGGCTGCTTTTTCAGCCTCTAGACGAGCAAGGTAATCAGACTCCACCTGAGCCTTGATCTGAGCGATTTCTTGTTCAACTTGCGACTCTGGCTTACGCAAAGACAGATTCACCCAGTCAATCAATGGCCCGGCTACCATTTTAGGTAGATGCTCGATTTCCGCCGAAGGTGTGTAACCTTCGCTGATCAACTCAGCATACTTGTCCAAGGCTTGTTGTAGCCCTTGAATCTCGAAAGACTCCATCATTCCAAGTTGCTCACGCCCTTGGATATTGCACTGAGTGCGATTCTTGTAGAACTCAACTTCTACATCCTGTAAACGTTTTAGATGCGCTGCATCTGGCTGGAACAACTGACTCATGGTTTTGTTTCCTTCTGTTTTTATAGTGGATTGTGTTGCTTGTTGGCGCTGCTTGGCGCGGTAATGGGCTTTCGTGCAGCGCTCGCTACATGTCTGCTTAGTTGATCGCTGGGTGTTCATTGGTGCGCTACAGACCACGCACGGTCTTACTGCGGTTACTGCCATATGGCCTCCGGAAAGTTGACTTGGTGTGTTTGAATTGTCCGCGTAACCCTGCACCAACCAAAAGAAAGCCGGAGCGATGTCCGGCTATCGACTGAACTAGTCATTCGAAGTTACGTGAGCTTGAAACTGGAATTTAGGGCGAGGGTGAAGGAAGGCACCCTCTAAGCTCGTGACCTGCCGGAGCTGTAACGACGCGATGTACTTCCGTTTATAGAAGCAAGGCCTGTTTGACAGAGAGAGCGACCGACTGCCCTGTCAGCAGTTTCGAGAGGCCTCCGCCCCGGTCTACACGAACACCAAACGCTATGGCAACAAAGGTACGGTGTGGGTGATTCTGGAAATCTTAAGTCGCAGGAACGGCAAAACCGAACTCAGCTATGGCTGGCCCGGTGGAGTGTTCTGCATTGAAGCTGAAGCTTGCGTGAAAAGCGGCTAGAAAAATCTTCTCTATTGCGACCTATTGTACCACGGAAAAGGCAATTTGCATAGTACCATTCGTCAGAATTGTCAATAGCCTTTCGTCAGCTTGTACGCAAAGGCCATGGCAAAGTCGATTCTAACGCTCTGGCGAGATGGAGTCCCACAACCCTACAGACGCGCTCAAGGCGATCAGGCTAGCCACAGGCACGACAGGGTGGAAACGTACCGCAGGGGTGCTCAGGAGGGCTTTTAACGGCAGGCATTTTACGTAGAAACGTTACGTAGAATCCTGAAATGCAAAAAGCCCCGAGACCTTAGTCTACGGGGCTTTTCAATGTATGGCGGAGAGATAGGGATTCGAACCCTAGGTACCGGTGAAGGTACAACGGATTTCGAATCCGTCCCATTCGGCCACTCTGGCATCTCTCCAACGGCGCGCATCATAACAACACTTTTATCGAAAGCAAACCCTCTTTCGAAAATTTCTCCGTGCTATCAGATGCTTGCGTCGATTAAAGCGGTACGCCCAGACGGTTGGCAACTTCTTCGTAGGCTTCGATGACGTCACCGAGGCCCTGGCGGAAGCGGTCCTTGTCCATCTTCTTCTTGGTGTCCTTGTCCCACAGACGGCAGCCGTCCGGGCTGAACTCGTCGCCCAGGACGATGGAGCCGTCGCTGAACACGCCGAATTCAAGCTTGAAGTCCACCAGCAAGAGGCCTGCGTCGTCGAACAGTTTGCTCAGGACTTCGTTGACCTTGAGCGACAGTTCTTTCATCCGCGCCAGTTGCTCGGCGGTGCCCCAGCCGAATGCCACGACGTGGGATTCGTTGATGAACGGGTCGCCCTTGGCGTCGTCCTTCAGGAACAGTTCGAAGGTGTACGGGTTGAGCTTCATGCCCTCCTCGACGCCCAGACGCTTGACCAGGCTGCCGGCGGCGTAGTTACGCACGACGCACTCGACCGGGATCATGTCGAGTTTTTTCACCAGCACTTCATTGTCGGCCAGCAGCTTGTCGAACTGGGTCGGAATGCCGGCCGCTTCGAGTTTCTGCATGATGAAGGCGTTGAACTTGTTGTTCACCATGCCTTTGCGGTCGAGCTGCTCGATGCGCTTGCCGTCGAACGCCGAGGTGTCGTTGCGAAACAGCAGGATCAAGCGGTCAGCGTCGTCGGTCTTGTAAACCGATTTGGCTTTGCCGCGGTAGAGTTCTTCACGTTTTTCCATGATGGGCTCCGCTTGCTAAGTAGATGGGCTAGGCGATGTGGCGCCAGTCGAGCCCTGAATCTTGATCGGCCAGTTGCAGCCAGTCCGGGTCGCACCCGAGGGTGTCGACAAAACATTGCCGGGCCAGCTGCGGCAGGTTGTTCTTGCTGCTCAGATGGGCCAGGACCAGGTGTTGCAGGCCTTGCCAGCCCAACTCGGCCACCAGGAATGCCGCCTGATGGTTGTTCAAATGTCCCAGCTCGCCGCCCACCCGCTGCTTGAGAAAGTACGGGTAATGACCACGGGCCAGCATGTCTCGGCAATGATTGGACTCGATCATCAACGCATCGAGGTCCCGATAACCGTCCAGCACCTGCTCACAGTATGAACCCAGATCGGTCAGCAGGCCGAAGCGTCGCTGTTCCTGATCACTGAAGACATACTGGGTCGGTTCCTGTGCATCGTGGGCCACGGCAATGACCCGGATGTCCAGAGCTCCGATCTGCAGTTGCTCGCCGCCGGCCACGAAGCCTGCGGGTTCAATCGGTTTGCGCATCCCGCGCAGTGTGCCGCGACTGAGGTAGACCGGCAGATTGTAGCGCCGAGACAGCAAACCCACGCCATGCACGTGGTCGGCATGTTCGTGGGTCACGAGTATCGCGCTCAGTTGCGCCGGGTTCACACCCAGGCGCAACAGGCGTTTTTCGGTTTCCCGCAGGGAAAAACCACAATCCACCAGCACATACGTATCAGCACTGGCGATCAGCGTGCCGTTCCCTTGGCTACCGCTGCCGAGAACGGCAAAACGCATTGGATCAGCCCAGGTTGTCCTGAATCACGCTCAACACTTTGCGGGCCACATCGGCCGGCGCGACGGTGTTGATGTTTTTCTCGACGGTGACCTGAACGTTGTCGCCAACCTTGCTCAGGCGAACCTGATAACGCTCGGCACGGGCTTCAACTTCTTCCTTGGTCGGCGCACTGCCGAACAGGCTGCTGAAGAAACCAGGCTTCTCGTCTTTCTTCTCGGCCTTTTCGGCCAGGTTGATGTAGTACAGGCCCAGGCTGCGGTTGATGTCTTCAACGCGCCACTGACCTTGCTCCAGCGCACGACCGACGCTCGACCAGGCACGATCCAGATCGGAACCGACGTTCAACACCGGGTTGCCACTGCCGTCTTCGCTGAGGGCAACACGGCTCGGAGTATCGAAATCACGGGATGCCAGCATCGACACCGAACCGCCCTTCTCGGAAGTACGGCTCATGCTCGCAAGCATGTCGTCGACCAGTGCAGCGTCCAGGCCGGTGTTGACCGAACGGTTGGTGAAATCGACATTGGCGGTGCTGCCGGCAGGACGCTCGGCGCTGACCACGTAGATTTCACTGGTATTGCGCTGCACGCCCGGCTCGATGCGCACGCGCACGCGGGTCTCGCTGTCGGCACCGACGCCGGCGGCGCTCAGGCGCTTGGCCATGGCGGCGGACAGCTCGTCGGAATGCTGCCAGGTGGTGGTGAATTCGCCGGTTTGCGGGCGCTGCTCATCCAGACGGAAACCGTTATCCTGGAAGAACTGCACAGCCACTGGCCAGACTTCGGCCGGTGGATGCTGGCCCATGACCCAACGCGAATCACCGCTCTTCTGCAGCGAGTAGTCGCTGGCGTCGGCAATCGCCGACAGTGGCTGAGGACGCGGAACCACGTATTCGCCGGTGGCGGTGTCGTCGGCTACGTTACGCGGGATCGGCAGCAGCGGATCCAGGCGCTTGGAGGTGCTGACACCTTCTGGCAGTTGCATCGGTGCAGTCTGTTTCGCTTCCAGGTAGTCGCTACCACGGTCACGGAAATAACCTTCCGGGCCCCAGATCCATCCGCAGCCACTGGTGCTGGAGATAATCAAGGCAAGTGCGGAAAGTCCGGCCATTCGCTTCATGCGTTGTACTTCCTCAATTAAACCAGGACGCTGCACTGGCGCAGGGCCGAGCGCAACGTTTCATGACAAGGAGCGCTCAGCCAGGTCAGCGGCAGGCGAATGCCTTCATGCATCAGGCCCATTTCGACCAAAGCCCACTTCACCGGAATCGGGTTGGCTTCGATGAACAGGTCCTTGTGCAGCGGCATCAGTTTTTCGTTGATGGCCCGTGCGGTCTCGGCGTCGCCCTTGAGCGCGGCCTCGCACAGGTCGGCCATTTCGCGCGGGGCGACGTTGGCGGTGACGGAGATGTTGCCTTTGCCACCCAGCAGGATCAGTTCTACGGCGGTCGGATCATCGCCGGACAGCACGATGAAGTCCTTGCTCACGCCGTCGAGGATTGCCTTGGCGCGTTTCAGGTCGCCAGTGGCTTCCTTGATACCGATGATGTTCGGCACGGTGGACAGACGGATCACGGTCTCGGCCTGCATGTCGCAGGAGGTGCGGCCGGGAACGTTGTAGAGGATCTGCGGGATGTCGACCGCTTCGGCGATGTGCTTGAAGTGCTGGTACAGGCCTTCCTGGGTCGGCTTGTTGTAGTACGGGACGACCAGCAGGCAGGCATCGGCGCCGGCTTCCTTGGCGTTGCGGGTCAGCTCGACGGCTTCGCGGGTCGAGTTGGCACCGGTACCGGCGATCACCGGAATGCGGCCTGCCACCTGTTTGACCACGGCTTTGATGACGGCAATGTGTTCTTCTACATCAAGGGTTGCCGACTCGCCGGTAGTACCGACCGCGACAATGGCATGGGTGCCGTTCTTGAGATGGAAGTCCACGAGTTTGCTGAGGCTGTCCCAGTCAAGACGCCCTTGTGCATCCATGGGTGTGACCAGTGCCACCATACTGCCCGCAATCATGAAACCGCTCCTGCCGGAAAAAGAGAGCGGTAATGGTACTGGCGCCAAGATGCTTGCACAAGCGAAGTACTGCGCCGCCATTCCCCTTGGCGCCGCTTTTCGCTACCCTTCAGACTTTGATCGGTACTGATCAGCTTGTGCGCCGGGTTCCTGCCCCCCGTTTCGGCCTTCCAGACCCCGTTCCAGCGCCGCCGCCTTACGCTCCCTTATTATTGGAGCCGTGGCGACAGGCGAATCGGGTCTTGCGGACAGGTATGCCCCGGCACTCAACGCCCTCACTCTACCGACCGCTCATCGCTTTAGGAATGCTGCATGTCCACCCCCACAGTTCGCGAACAATTCCTTGTCATCAGTGCCCTCGGCGCCAATCCCATGGAGCTGACCAACGTCCTGTGCCGCGCCAGCCATGAAAACCGCTGCGCGGTCGTCACCTCGCGCCTGACCCGCCACGGCGAGTGCAGCGCACTGGTGCTCGAAGTCTCCGGCAGCTGGGACGCCCTGGCCCGCCTGGAAGGCAGCCTGCCAACATTGGCCAAACGTCACTCGTTCACGGTCAACGTGGTGCGCAGCGCCGCCCTGGAAAACCGTCCGCAAGCCCTGCCGTATGTGGCTTACGTGTCGTCGGCCTATCGCCCGGACATCATCAACGAGCTGTGCCAGTTCTTCATGGATCACAACGTCGAACTGGAAAACCTGACCTGCGATACCTATCAGGCACCGCAGACCGGCGGCACCATGCTCAACGCCACGTTCACCGTGACCCTGCCGGCCGGCACCCAGATCAGCTGGCTGCGCGACCAGTTCCTGGACTTCGCCGATGCCATGAACCTCGACGCACTGATCGAACCGTGGCGCCCACAGAACCCAATGTAAGGAAGCTTTCATGGCCGTAGCTATCGATCAACCGGTTGCCGACTTCGAAGCCCCCGCCACCAGCGGGCAGACCTTCAGCCTCTCGGCCCTCAAGGGCAAGCAAGTGGTGATCTACTTCTACCCGAAGGACAGCACCCCGGGCTGCACCACTGAAGGTCAGGGTTTTCGTGATCAGTACGCCGCGTTCAAGGCTGCCAACACGGAAATCTTCGGTATCTCCCGCGACAGCCTGAAGTCCCACGAGAACTTCAAGTGCAAGCAGGAGTTTCCGTTCGAACTGATCAGCGACAAGGACGAAGCCGTCTGCCAGCTGTTCGACGTGATCAAGCTGAAAAAGCTCTATGGCAAGGAATACATGGGCGTGGATCGCAGCACGTTCCTGATCGACAAGGATGGCGTTCTGCGTCAGGAATGGCGCGGCGTGAAAGTGCCGGGTCACGTTGATGCAGTGCTGGCGGCTGCTCAGGCGCTGAACAAGGCCTGATGCTTTCGGCGCCCTGGCGGGCGCCGAATTGCTTTCAAAGCAATGGCGCCACCACCGGTTCCTTGCGCGGCCACGCATCAAGGACAGCCTTGAACAGCGTTGCCAGCGGAATCGCGAAGAACACACCCCAGAAGCCCCACAACCCGCCGAACAACAGCACCGCGCAGATGATCGCCACCGGGTGCAGGTTGACCGCTTCGGAGAACAGCAACGGCACCAGCACGTTGCCATCCAGGGTCTGAATAATCCCGTAGACCGCCATCAGATAGATGAACTGATCGCTCCAGCCCCACTGGAACAGCGCGATCAGCATCACCGGCACCGTCACTACCACCGCCCCGACATACGGCACCACCACCGACACGCCCACCAGCAATGCCAGCAGTGCCGCGTAGTTCAGCCCGAGGGCGACGAAGGCGATGTAGGTCACCCCGCCACAGATCACGATCTCGATGACCTTGCCGCGAATGTAGTTGGCGATCTGCCGGTTCATTTCCTCGGCAACCCGAGTGATCAGCGCCCGCTCACGCGGCAGATAACCGCGTACCCATTCGCCGATCATCACCCGGTCTTTCAAGAAGAAGAACACCAGGATCGGCACCAGGACCAGGTAGATCATGATGTTCACCAGCAGTGGCAGACTCGAGAGTGAGAACGTCAGCGCCCACTGCCCGAATTTACCGATCTCGCCGCGCGCCGCTTCGATGGCTTGCAGCACCTGCTCGTCGGACACCAGATGCGGATAGCGCTCCGGCAGCAGCAACAGCAGCGATTGCCACTTGGCGAGCATGCCCGGCAGCTCGTTGAACAGCGTGATCAATTGATGCCAGAGCAGCGGTAGCACCACGACGATGAACAACAGCAGCATGCCCATGAACAGCGCAAACACCAGCCCCACCGCCGCGCCACCGGGCATGCGCAGGCGTTCAAGCGTGACCACCAGCCCCTGCATCAGATACGCCAGCACCATCCCGGCCAGCACGGGCGCGAGCATTCCGCCAAGGGTAAGCACAGCAGTGAAGGCGAGAATCAACAACACCGCCAGCACCACCGCCTCTTCATCGGAAAAGTAGCGCTGAATCCAGTCGCGTAACACTTTGAACATCAATAATCCTTAGGTCTTTTACGCTGTCGATTTCAGGCTTTTTTCAACCAGTACCGGTAGACGCCCGCCTCGTCTTCTTCACGCAGCAGCGTATGACCGGCCAACCGGGCAAAGGTGCGAAAGTCGCGCTGCGAGCCGGCATCCGTGGCGATCACCTTGAGCACTGCGCCACTGGGCAGCTTGTTCAGCTCCATCTTGGCCTTGAGCAACGGCAACGGGCAATTCAGGCCGCTGGCGTCCAGTTCACAGTCATGGGCTACAGCGTCGGTCATGCGTTACTCCGGTTCAGAGGGTCAGGCTGCCTAGAATATCTGGTCGCAAGCCCGGTGTCCGGCTACAGTAAGGTCTTTGTCGACTAAGGCTTTGTGCATGACATTTTTGCGCCCTACCCTGCTGACGCTCGCTTGCCTGCTCGCCTCACCGGGCTTCGCCGACGACCTGCCGTCACTCGGTGACGCCAGCTCTGCCATCGTCTCGCCACAACAGGAATATCAATTGGGCCGCGCCTGGCTGGCACTGCTGCGCAGCCAGGTTTCACAACTCAACGATCCGCAACTCAAGGACTACGTCGAGTCCAGCGTCTATAAGCTGGTGGAAACCAGTCAGGTCAACGACCGACGCCTGGAATTCATTCTGATCAACAGCCCGCAGCTCAACGCCTTCGCGGCGCCGGGCGGGATTGTCGGGGTCAACGGCGGCCTGTTCCTCAATGCCCAGACCGAAGGTGAATATGCCTCGGTACTGGCTCACGAACTGGCTCACTTGTCCCAACGCCACTTCGCCCGAGGCGTCGAGGCGTCGCAGCGGATGCAGGTGCCAATGATGGCCGCGCTGCTGGCCGGGATCGTCATTGCGGCCGCCGGTGGCGGCGAGGCCGGGATCGCGACCATTGCAGGCACCCAGGCAGCGGCGATCCAGTCGCAACGGACCTTCTCCCGCCAGAACGAACAAGAGGCCGACCGCATCGGCATCCTCAACCTGGAGAAGGCCGGCTACGACCCGCGTTCCATGCCGACCATGTTCGAACGCCTGATGCGCCAGTATCGCTACGACGCCAAGCCGCCAGAATTCCTGCTGACTCACCCGGTGACCGAATCGCGTATCGCCGACACCCGCAACCGTGCGGAACAAGCCAAGCCCGGCGGTATCGAGGACAGCATGCGCTATCAACTGATCCGCGCGCGGGTACAGTTGATCTACGAAGAAACCCCGGGGATGGGTGCCAAACGCTTCCGGGCACAACTGGACGAGAACCCAAAAAACGATGTGGCCCGTTATGGCCTGGCGATCGCCCAGATCAAGGGTGGCCAGTTGAATGAAGCGCGGGAGAATCTCAAGCAACTGCTGGAAAAATCCCCGAACGAGATCATCTACAACCTCGCCCAGGTCGATCTGGACATCACCAACAATCGTCTGGCCGATGCGCAGTCCCGCGTCGACCGCATGCTGACTCAATACCCCGGCAACTACCCGCTGAATCAGGTACGCGTCGATCTGTTGCTGAAACAGAACCGCACCGCCGATGCGGAAAAGGCCTTGGAAGGCTTGTTGAAATCACGCCCGAACGATCCTGACGTCTGGTATCAGGTGGCGGAGACCCGCGGCTTGTCCGGCAACATCATTGGCCTGCATCAGGCCCGTGCCGAATATTTCGCGCTGGTCGGCGATTACCGCCAGGCCATCCAGCAACTGGATTTCGCCAAACGCAAGGCTGGCAGCAACTTCCCGCTGTCGTCACGGATCGATGCTCGTCAGCGCGAACTGATGGAGCAGGAACGCATGATCAAGGACATGATGGGGTAAAAGCTGCAGGCATAAAAAAACCGCCTCTTTCGAGGCGGTTTTTTTTTACTCAACCGCTATCGGGTCATTCAGCCAGCTTGAACGTAATGAAGCTGGCACGACCCTGACGCAGAACCCGCATCGATACCGAGCGATTCTTCGGCAGTGCCTTGGCGATCTCCCCGAACTCCTTGGCCGAACCAATGGCCTGGTTGTTCAGGTGAGTGATGATGTCGCCTGGCTGCAGGCCGATCAGGGCGGCAGGGCCGTCCTGCACATCCTTGATGACCACACCACCTTTCAGGTCGTAGGTTTTCTTCTGTTCGGCGGTCAGCTCGATCACCGAAACACCCAGGCGATTGCTACTGCTCTCGGCTCCGGATTTCGGCAAGGCATCCAGCTCCTTGTCCTCGTCAGGAATTGCGCCGACCGTCAGATCGATAGTCTTGCGCTTGCCGTCACGAATCACTTCCAGACTGGCCTTGGCACCAGCCTTCAGTGCACCGACCAGATGAGGAAGGTCTGCGGACATGACGATCGGCTGACCATTCATGCTCAGGATCACGTCGCCCACTTGCAGGCCGCCCTTGGCTGCCGGACCGTCATCCTGGATCTGCGCCACCAGCGCACCGGCCGGTTTTTCCAGACCGAACGACTCGGCGAGATCCTTGTTCACTTCCTGGATGACCACGCCCAGCCAGCCGCGGCTGACCTTGCCACCACTTTTCAGCTGGTTGGATACATCCATGGCAACGTCGATCGGGATGGCGAAGGAGACGCCCATGAAGCCCCCGGAGCGGGTGTAGATCTGCGAGTTGATCCCCACCACTTCACCGTTCAGATTGAACAGCGGACCACCGGAGTTGCCCGGGTTGATCGGCACGTCGGTCTGGATGAACGGCACATAGTTTTCGTTCGGCAGACTGCGGCCAACGGCGCTGACGATGCCCTGGGTCACCGTGTGATCGAAGCCGAATGGCGAACCGATCGCGACGACCCACTGCCCAGCTTTCAGATCCTGGGATTTGCCGAGTTTGAGTACCGGCAGATCCTTGCCTTCGATTTTCAGCAGGGCCACGTCGGAGCGCGGGTCGGTGCCGATCAGCTTGGCTTTCATTTCACTGCGATCCGCCAGGCGAACGAGGATTTCGTCCGCATCGGCAATCACGTGGTTGTTGGTCAGGATGTAGCCATCAGGCGAGATGATGAAGCCCGAACCCAGCGACTGCGCTTCACGCTGGCGATCACCACGCGGCGAACGTTGTTGCGGCGGCATGCCCCGTTCGAAGAACTCGCGCAGCATCGGTGGCAAGCCTTCCAGATCAGGCATCTGCTGGTTCACTTTGCGATCCGGCAGCTTTTGCGTGGTACTGATGTTCACCACCGCAGGCGAGGCCTGTTCGACCAGCTGGGTGAAATCCGGCAGGTTGACCGGACTGGCCGCGTCAGCCGCCTGGACTGCAGGAA
The DNA here is from genome assembly GCF_046097675.1 of Pseudomonas sp. UV AK001. Lineage (NCBI taxonomy): Bacteria > Pseudomonadati > Pseudomonadota > Gammaproteobacteria > Pseudomonadales > Pseudomonadaceae > Pseudomonas > Pseudomonas sp. UV AK001. The sequence continues at coordinate 296,529 of NZ_JBJUVZ010000004.1, read as the reverse complement.
CAGCCTGACCGAGCACCAGCACGGTGGCGACAATGGAGAGATAAGACTTCAAGCTTGGTATCGACATACAGCTCCCGTTACGACGAGCAGGGTTAAGCGATATGGAGCAAGGAACACCGGGAACTACAGGCCGGCATTTTTGTTCCGGGAACAACAAAACAAGGCCAGAGCCGTGAGGCTCTGACCTATAAAAAATTTTTGGATTATTTGCAAATGAAAATGCTCAGCAAACATTTCATGTCTCGAACACGAAGTGGAAACTGCTGAAATCAGCTCACTGCTTGCTGGTTGCAGCGCCATCGTTGCGTATCGACAAGGCAATCCGCTCGGCAGTACCGATTGGAATTTCGCCGACCACCGTCACCATCATCTCGCCCTGTGGCGTAGTCAGACGGCGGGATACGGCAACCGTTGGCCCCAGCTGAGTACGTGTATCCGTAACGACGGCACCGTTCAGCGGTTCCAGGAATACCGAGAAACGCGCCAGACCATCGTCATACAGCAGGCTGTTGACCTGGGTCTTGGTGTCAGGGTCCTTGTGCGAGGAACTGCTGGTGAGCTCAAAGCCCGGCGGCAACCAGTCGGATCGCCAGACCTGTGCGGTCTTGACGGCTGAAGCCTTGTCACTGTCGAGGTTGACAGGCTTGCAGTCGGAGGCTGCCTGAAGATCCTTGTCGGATGGAACCTCGGCAGTATCCAGTCGAGTGAACTGGAACCGCTCGAGCAACTGGCCCTTGTCGTTGAGCAGCAACGACTTGAGCGGCAATCCCGTTTCCTTGTCCAGGTGCAGTTCGAATCCGTAGCGATACTGATCCCGTGGCGTCAGCGATACGATTACCGCGTCACGCCCGGCCACACGCGACTTGCCGATCACGGCAAGCTCATACCAATTCTTCAGCTTCTGTGGATCGAGTGGACGAGCGGCAGAGTTTGGAGAATCTCCCAGCCCCGCAATCAGGGTGCCGCTGACGCATTGAGTATGCCCATCAATGCGTACGACTTCCTGTGCCGAACCGTCGAGCTGGAGCAACCGCTCGCGAACCTGCCCGTTCTGGACGCGATGCCAGATGCTGTGGGTAGAAAAACTACCGTTACGCTCGTAAACGAATGTGCCGTGGAAGCTTTGCTGCTGCTCGGCCTGGCCCAGGCGGGTCAGCCAATCCTGGGCCTCATCGGCGTGGGCTGGAACGATGAACCAGCCACTGAGCAGAAGCGAAAGTAGAGGTATGGCGCGCATGATCCTCCTTAACGGTTTTCCAGACTGGCTGCTCGTGCATAAGGCAGTGCGCTTTCAGTACCTTTCAGCGCAGCTTGCTGAGCATGTTGACGCAGGTAACCCGGCAAACGCTGATCGTGCCAGCCTGGCTGGCCCTGCAGCACACCATTGGCCATAGGACCCGTGGCTTCAGAACTCTCATTGTAGCCTGCCAGTACCGCCGGCCCCTTGACCTGCGGAGTAGCCAGCGCTGGCTGATTGGATTGCTGCGCCAGTTCGACACCTGCGATTTCGTCATGGTTATACAGACGAACGCCTGCCAGAACGGCAACGGTCACCGAGGCTGCAACGGCCAGACGACCCAGGCTGCGCCATGGACCGCGGGACACTTTGGCTGGACTGGCTTCATCTTCAAGCGCAGCAGACACCGCCGCAGCGAGATCCAGGCGTGGGAGCAGCAGATCCTTGTGCATGGCTGCCCGAGCGATCTGGTAACGAGCCCAGGTTTCGCGGGTTTCAACATCGTCCAGTGCATTGAGCACTCGACGCAATTCCAGTTCGTCCGCTTCGTTATCCATCACTGCGGACAGCGATTCCTGCAGGGCTTCCCGACTCATGGCGTTCCTCTCTTGGCTGTCGCCGCTGTCTTTAGTTTTCCTGCAACAACGGCTGCAGGGCTTTATCGATGGCCTCCCGGGCGCGGAAAATCCGGGAGCGCACGGTACCAACCGGACATTGCATGACGCTCGCGATGTCCTCGTAACTCAGACCGTCGAATTCGCGCAAAGTTAATGCCGTGCGCAAATCTTCTGGCAGTTGCTGGATGGTTCGATGGACGGTGCCTTCGATCTCATCCCGCAGCAATGCGCGTTCAGGAGATTCGAGATCTTTCAGGCCGTGATCGCCATCATAGAACTCCGCATCTTCGGAACTGACATCGCTATCCGGCGGCCGGCGGCCGCGTGAAACCAGATAGTTCTTCGCCGTGTTGATGGCGATGCGGTACAGCCATGTATAAAAGGCACTGTCTCCGCGAAAGTTTCCAAGCGCTCGATACGCCTTGATAAAGGCTTCTTGCGCAACATCCTGGGCTTCATGGGTGTCGTGCACGAAACGCACGATCAACCCGAGAATTTTGTGTTGATACTTCAACACGAGCAGATCGAAAGCTCGCTTGTCGCCGCGCTGAACGCGCTCGACCAGCTGCTGATCCTCTTCCTGGGTTAGCATGAACACTCCTCGATAAACTCGGAGGAAGCTTGCATGACTAAACGACCGGACTTGCAAACATAGACTCGGGCTTTTCGCAAAAGTTCTCCCCCTCCAAGCAAGTTTCCTGCGGGCTCTGATTTGGCACGCACGAAAAACGCAGCGCGGGATAAACCGGCTGCGCGAATAATCTTTTCATCGGCTCACCGGCGAGAATCCAACCGCAGATTCCGCGTTGAAGCCGACACTGTCCCTTGTTTCGGGCAACTGTCTATTGATCTTGGGCCTCTGGCAAAAGTTCCAAATATTTATAGACGGGCCACGCCGACATTGGGCGACCGTGAGCGGAAAAAGCGTGTTTCATCTGCGATACAGTCGCTTTTTCCCAAAACCGGCGGAAAAAACTTCCGACAAAGCGTCGGCATTTCACCGTTACAGTAGTTTCACAATGCCATATCCACCCGGCTATTGTGCCGCCCCACCCCTCTATATACTAGTGGGCTGTGTGGCTGTCTCGACTCGCCCATCCGCCTGTCTTGCGCCAACCCCGACCCGGGTCGCATTGAGCGGAATCCTGAAATGAGCCAACAGTTTCAACACGATGTTCTGGTGATTGGCAGCGGCGCTGCCGGTTTGAGTCTCGCGCTGACCCTGCCCGGTCACTTGCGCATCGCCGTACTGAGCAAGGGCGATCTCGCCAACGGTTCGACTTATTGGGCCCAGGGTGGCGTGGCGGCCGTGCTGGACGACACAGACACCGTCGAATCCCACGTCGATGACACCCTCAATGCCGGCGGCGGCCTGTGCCATGAAGATGCGGTACGTTTCACCGTCGAGCACAGCAAAGAGGCGATCCAGTGGCTGATCGACCAGGGCGTACCGTTCACCCGTGATGAACAGTCCGGCACTGAAGACGGCGGATTCGAATTCCATCTCACCCGCGAGGGCGGCCACAGCCACCGCCGCATCATCCACGCCGCCGATGCCACTGGCGCCGCGATTTTCACAACCTTGCTGGCCCAGGCAAAAGAACGCCCGAACATCGAGTTGCTGGAACAGCGCGTCGCCGTTGATCTGATCACCGAGCGCCGCCTGGGGCTGGACGGCGACCGCTGCCTCGGCGCCTACGTGCTCAATCGCAAGACCGGCGAAGTCGACACCTACGGCGCCCGATTCGTGATTCTGGCTTCAGGCGGCGCCGCCAAGGTCTACCTCTATACCAGCAACCCTGACGGCGCCTGCGGCGATGGCATCGCCATGGCCTGGCGTTCGGGTTGCCGTGTTGCGAACCTGGAGTTCAATCAGTTCCACCCCACCTGCCTCTATCACCCGCAGGCCAAGAGCTTCCTAGTGACCGAAGCCCTGCGCGGTGAAGGCGCACATTTGAAGTTGCCCAACGGCGAACGCTTCATGCAGCGTTTCGACTCGCGCGCCGAACTGGCACCACGGGACATCGTCGCCCGGGCCATCGACCATGAGATGAAGCGTCTGGGTGTCGACTGCGTCTATCTCGACATCAGCCACAAGCCCGAAGCCTTCATCAAATCGCACTTTCCGACCGTCTACGAGCGCTGCCTCGGATTCGGCATCGACATCACCAAACAACCGATCCCGGTCGTCCCGGCGGCGCACTACACCTGCGGCGGCGTCATGGTAGACCAACAGGGCCGCACCGACGTGCCCGGCCTGTACGCCATCGGCGAAACCAGCTTCACCGGCCTGCACGGCGCCAACCGCATGGCCAGCAATTCGTTGCTGGAATGCTTCGTTTATGCCCGTTCGGCAGCCGCGGACATTCTCGAACAACTGTCCGATATCGCCATCCCCCGCGCCCTGCCCGCCTGGGATGCGAGCCAGGTGACCGATTCCGACGAAGACGTGATCATCGCGCACAACTGGGACGAGCTGCGGCGCTTCATGTGGGACTACGTCGGCATCGTGCGCACCAACAAACGTCTGCAACGGGCACAACACCGTGTACGTCTGTTGCTGGACGAAATCGACGAGTTCTACAGCAACTATAAAGTCAGCCGCGACCTGATCGAGTTGCGCAATCTGGCACAAGTGGCGGAATTGATGATCCGCTCAGCCATGGAGCGCAAGGAGAGCCGAGGCCTGCATTACACCCTCGACTACCCGGATCTGCTGCCCGAAGCGCTCGACACTATTCTGGTGCCGCCCACCTACGCCGGCTGAACTTGAGCCGCACCCGCAGGCGTCGGTGCAGATCCGCCGCCTGCGCATCCCGGGGCACGCAGATCGACCTGACCCGACGCTCGCCGCGCAACCGAAAGCGCAGCACCACGATCAATGGCAGCGCCAGGCTGTCCGGGCGCAACTGCACCGGCTGCCAGCCATCGGCCTGATTCCACAATTGCCAGCCATCGGCGTCACGACGCAATCCGCAGAATGCCTTGGGATGACTCAGCAGAATCTGGCGGGGCAACACCCACGACGCATGGATCAGGCAGGCGACTGCACCGAGCAGACTGACCCAGAAAGGGATGACAAGCAGAAACAGGGCGCACAGGGCGAACGCCTGAGCCAGGAGATACGCCGCCAGCAATTGCCGTGAGGCCTGCCAGCGGCATTCGAACGTGTTACTTGGGCTGGACACGATCCAGAATCATGCGAACCATGCGTTGCAGCTCGGGATCTTCCGATTCGCTGCGTTCCATGAACCAGCCGAACATGTCCTGATCCTCGCATTCCAGCAGGCGGACATACAGCGCACGGTCCACCTCGTTCAGATTCGAGTAGACCTCTTTCACGAACGGCACCAGCAACACGTCAAGCTCAAGCATGCCGCGACGGCTGTGCCAAAAGAGGCGATTCAGTTCAACTTGTTCGACCATGGAGCGCTCCTCAAATAGGCCGCAAGTATACAGGCCCGAGGCGGGCCGAACAGTCGGCTTTGGTCGGGCACCACCGATCCTTTATGAACTACCCATTTCAACACCACCCCCTTATGATGTGCCCCAGTCTATTTACCCTGCGATGACCCATGGCCGATTCTGCTTTTTTCTGCACCCTGTCTCATGAAGGCGTTCTCGCGGTTCGCGGCGCGGATGCCGGCAAATTCCTGCAAGGCCAGTTGACCTGCAACATCAATTACCTGAGTGATGACCGGGCCAGCCTCGGCGCCCGTTGCACGCAGAAAGGCCGGATGCAGTCGAGTTTCCGCATCGTGCTTGAAGGCGACGGCGTGCTGCTGGCCATGGCCGGCGAACTGCTGGAGCCGCAACTGGCGGATCTGAAAAAATACGCAGTGTTTTCCAAATCGAAACTGACCGAGGAAAGTGCCTCATGGGTGCGCTTCGGGCTGGAGCATGGGGACGCAGCCCTGAGCAGCCTGGGTCTGGAACTGCCGGTGGACACCGACAGCGTGGTTCGCCACGAAGGGCTGATCGCGATTCGCGTCTCCCCCGATCGTGCCGAACTCTGGGCGCCAGCCGATCAGGCCGACGCCATCAAAGGCAAGCTGTCTGCACAACTGAGCGAAGCCGAACTCAATCAATGGCTGCTGGGCCAGATCCGCGCCGGTATCGGCCAGGTCATGCCGAGTACCCGCGAGCTGTTCATTCCGCAGATGCTCAATCTGCAAGCCGTCGGCGGCGTGAGCTTCAAGAAAGGCTGCTACACCGGGCAGGAAATCGTCGCGCGCATGCAGTACCTGGGCAAGCTCAAGCGTCGCCTGTACCGCGTGCAACTGGACGCCAGTGAATTGCCGGAGCCTGGCACCCCGCTGTTCGCCCCGAGCCACGGCAGTTCCATCGGCGAAGTGGTGCTGGCCGCCCGCGCCGAGAAAAATATTGAACTGCTGGCGGTGTTGCAGGCCGAAGCTGCCGACGCAGGCGATTTGCATCTGGGCACGGCCGAAGAAGGTCCGGCGCTGCACTTGCTCGACCTGCCTTACGAACTGGATCGCGACCGCGAAATCCAGCGTTGATCGCAGCATTTGTTGCAACACCCTAGAGAAATGACATGAGTGATCTGGCGGATAAGGTCCAACAGGATTTAGTTGAGGCCATCGATAACGATGACCTGGTTCTGCCAACGTTACCGGAAGTGGCCCTGCAGATTCGCAAGGCCGCCGAAGACCCGGATATCAGCGTCAGCGACCTGAGCAAAGTGATTGGCCGCGACACGGCGCTGTCGGCGCGCCTGATCAAAGTGGTCAACAGCCCGCTGCTGCGCGCCACCCAGGAAGTCACCGACCTGCACACCGCGATCACCCGGCTGGGCGTCAACTACAGCAGTAACCTGGCGATCGGTCTGGTGATGGAGCAGATCTTCCACGCCCGCTCCGAGGTGGTGGAACAGAAAATGCGCGAAGTCTGGCGCAAGAGTCTGGAAATCGCCGGGGTCAGCTACGCATTGTGCCGCCGCTATACCCAGCTCAAGCCCGATCAGGCTGCGCTGGGCGGACTGGTGCATCAGATTGGCGTACTGCCGATCCTGACCTATGCCGAAGACCATTACGAACTGCTGTCGGACCCCGTCAGCCTCAATCATGTGATCGACCACATTCATCCGCTTATCGGCGACAAGTTGCTGCGGGTCTGGGAATTCCCGGAGCGCCTCGTGGAGTTGCCGGGGTTGTATCAGGACCTGAAACGCGAATCGCCCCAGGTCGATTACGTGGATCTGGTGCAAGTGGCCAGCCTGTATTGCCACAAGGACAGCGATCATCCCCTCGCCCGGATCGACCCGCTCAGCGTTCCGGCCTTTCGCAAGCTCGGGATCGACATCGACAACAAGGTGTTGTGCGCGGATCTGGAAGAATCGCGGTCGATGTTCTACTGAGTCTCAACCCGCAATAAAACTCACCCGCACCTTCAACCCCGCCTGCTCGCCATCATGCAGCGTGATCTGCGCCAGATGCGCGCGGCAGATTTCCCCGACAATCGCCAGCCCCAGCCCGGAACCGGCGATCTGCTGATTGCGTCGGTAAAAACGTTCGAACACCCGGTCACGCTCATCCTGGGGAATGCCCGGGCCGTCGTCCTCGACCTCCAGCACCGCCGGCGACTTCACTCGCAAGATCACGTTGCCCCCCGACGGCGTGTGCGCCAGCGCGTTGTCCACCAGATTGCTCAGCAGCTCGTTGAGCAAGGTCGGCTCGCCGCGCAGCCAGACCGGTTCGTCCGCTTCCAGTGCCAACGCCACGCCGCGCGCATGAGCCAGCGGCGCCATGGCCATGCCCAGCTCCCGGGCCAACTGGCTTAGATCGAGCAACTGCGCGCCGCCCTCGGCAATCGCCCGGGCGCCGTTTTCCACCCGGGCCAGCGACAGCAATTGGTTGGCCAGATGGGTCAGGCGATCGGTGCTTTGTGCCGATGATTCCAGCGTGTCGCGCCAGGTTTGCGGCTCGCTCGAGCGCAACCCCAATTCAAGACGCGCCTTGAGCGCCGCCAGCGGCGTACGCAGTTCGTGGGCCGCATCGGCGATGAATTGCGCCTGCCGCTCGAATTGCCCGCGCAAGCGCTCGGTGAAGTGATTGAGCGCCCGCACCAGCGGCCATAATTCGTGCTGCACTTCCACCAACGGCAAGGGTCGCAGATCGTCGGGCTGACGTTCCTCCACTGCAGTGCGCAGTCGCTCGATCGGTCGCAACGCCGCGCTGACCGCAAACCACACCAGCAACAATGCTCCGATTGCCAGCATGCCCAGCCTCAACAAAGTGTCGGCCGCCAGACTGCGGGCCATGCTGACGCGTGCTTCGTCGGTTTCGGCGACGCGGATTTCCGCCATGCCGTTCATGTTCGGTTCGGTCACGGCTTTCAACAGACTGACGACGCGCACGTTCTGCCCCTGATACGTGGCGTTGTAAAAGCGCGCGAGTGCCGGATAGCTGTCGGTTCTCGGCGTTCCCGGCGGCGGGCCCGGCAGGTTTTCATAGCCGGAAATCAGCTTCTGGTGAATGTCGTTGACCTGGTAATAGATTCGTCCCGCGCTGTCGTAGGCGAAGGTATCGAGGGCCACGTAAGGCACGTCGGCACTGAGGCTGCCGTCCCGCTGCGAAAGGCCGGCGGCGATGGTTCGCGCCGACGCCAGCAACGTGCGGTCATAAGCGGTGTCGGCGGCTTCGCGACCGTTCCAGTAAGCGCTCAGGCCGCTGGCCAGCATCAACACCACCAGCAGCAGTGCGAGGTTCCACAGTAACCGCCAGCGCAGACTGCTGGGCTTATGCATCGCGGCTTTCCAGCAGATAACCCAGGCCACGGAAGGTCACGATGGCCACCGCATGACCGTCGAGTTTCTTGCGCAGGCGATGCACGTAGATTTCGATGGCGTCGGGGCTGGCTTCCTCGTCGAGCCCGAAGACCTGCGACGCCAGTTGCTCCTTGCTCATCACCCGGCCAGGGCGGGCGATCAGCGCTTCGAGCACCGCTTGTTCGCGGGACGTCAGTGTCAGCAGTTCTTCGCCAAGAGTGAAGCGCCGGGTCTCCAGGTCATAGGCCAATACGCCACAGCGCTGGATGCGTTCGCCGCCGAGCACGCTGCGACGCAACAGGGCTTTGACCCGGGCCTCAAGCTCCGTCAATTCAAATGGTTTGGCCAGATAATCGTCGGCGCCGAGATTGAGCCCGTGAACCCGATCCTTGACGTCGCTGCGGGCCGTCAGCATCAGCACCGGCAGGTTCTTGCCCCGTGCCCGCAGACGCGCCAGCACTTCGAATCCGTCCATGCGCGGCAGGCCGACATCGAGGATCGCCATCGCGTATTCCTCGCTGCCCAGCGCCAGGTCGGCGGCCACGCCATCGTGCAGCACGTCCACGGTCAGACCGGTGCTCTTGAGCGCCTGGGCGACGCTTTCGGCCAGTTGCAGATGGTCTTCGACGAGCAGAACACGCATGGATCTCTACCTCATTCAGGGATGGCCGGCGCCATTCTTTGCCGCGGAGTTTACAGCCGCAACCGCCGCTGTGAAGCCCGAAAACGCGTTAAAGCCCGCTGAAAGGTTAGCGAAAGGTTTGGCCGATAGAGTCGGGTTACGGAATGTTTCGGCTTCCGTCGCTGCTGCCACACCGCGATACGAAAAACGCCTCGAAGCGTTTTCGACCAATAAGAACAATAAACGGAGTACACCCCGCATGCCGTCCTTGCAGACCAAGGCTCCTACGCCTGTCCGTCCTTCCCGTTTCAGCCACACCGCCCTTGCCAGTGCCGCCGCCCTCGCCGGTTTTGCACCGATGAGCTACGCCGATTTCATCGAAGACAGTTCCGCCACCTTCGAAACCCGCAACATGTATTTCAACCGCGACTTTCGCGACGGCACCAGTGCCCAGCAGTCCAAGCGCGACGAGTGGGCCCACGGCTTCATGCTCAATCTGCAATCGGGTTATACCGACGGCACCGTGGGGTTCGGTGTCGATGCACTGGGGATGTTGGGGGTCAAGCTCGATTCAAGCCCGGACCGCACTGGCACCGGCCTGCTGCCGACTCACGATGACGGGCGCGCGGCAAACGAATACTCCAAGGTTGGCCTGACCGGCAAAGTGAAGATCTCCGCCACCGAACTGAAAATCGGCAGCCTGATTCCGGAACTGCCGATCCTCAAGCCGAACGACGGGCGCATCCTGCCGCAGACTTTCGAAGGTGGTTTGCTGACCTCCAAAGAGATCAAGAATCTGACCTTCACCGGTGGCCGTCTGGACAAGGCCAAGGACCGCGACAGCACCGATTTCGAGGACATTGCCCTCAACAACAAGAACGGCCGTTTCGCCGGCACCGTCGCCGGCAAGCACTTCGACTTTGCCGGCGTGGACTACAAGTTCACCGACAAGATCACCGGCAGTTACCACTTCGCCCAGCTCGACGAAGTCTACAACCAGCACTTCTTCGGACTGGTCGCCTCGCGGCCGATGGGCCCGGGCACTTTCGCCACCGACTTGCGTTTCGCCGTCAGTGACGATCAGGGCGCCGCCCGTGGCGGCAAGATCGACAACCGCTCGCTCAACGGTCTGGTCAGTTATGCCCTGAGCGGCCACAAGTTTACCGCCGGTTATCAGCACATGTCCGGCGACAGCGCCTTCCCTTATGTCGATGGCAGCGACCCGTACCTGGTCAACTTCGTGCAGATCAACGACTTCGCCGGCGCCGAAGAACGTTCCTGGCAGGCACGCTACGACTTCGACTTCGCCAGACTCGGCATCCCCGGCCTGAGCTTCATGAGCCGCTACCTGAGCGGTGACAACATCAAGCTCAAGAACGGCGATGAAGGCAAGGAGTGGGAGCGCAACACCGAGATCAAATATGTAGTACAAAGCGGCGCCCTGAAGGACGTTGCCGTGCGTTTGCGTAATGCCACTTACCGTTCCAACTACTCCGCTCGCGATGCCGATGAAGTGCGTCTGCTGGTGAGCTATAGCGTTGCCCTTTGGTAATTCAGTACGTCCATAACAACAACTCCCAAGGAGACATAGATGAACTTATCACTGCGTAAAGTCGCTCTGGCCGCTGGCGTCATGCTGTTCGCCGGTCAACTGATGGCTGAACCGAAACGTCCGGAATGCATCGCCCCGGCCTCCCCCGGTGGCGGTTTCGACCTGACCTGCAAACTGGCGCAAAGCGCGCTGGTCAACGAAAAACTGCTGACCAAACCGATGCGCGTGACCTACATGCCCGGTGGTGTCGGCGCGGTGGCGTACAACGCCGTTGTGGCGCAGCGCCCGGCAGACGCCGGTACGCTGGTGGCCTGGTCCAGCGGTTCTCTGCTGAACCTGGCACAAGGCAAGTTCGGCCGTTTCGATGAAACCAACGTGCGCTGGCTGGCGGCGGTCGGCACCAGCTACGGTGCCATCGCAGTGAAAAGCGATTCGCCCTACAAAACCCTCGATGATCTCGTTCAGGCGCTGAAGAAAGATCCGAGCGCCGTGGTCATCGGTTCCGGCGGCACTGTCGGCAGCCAGGACTGGATGCAGACCGCACTGATCGCCAAAGCCGCCGGGATCAACCCGCGTGACCTGCGCTACGTCGCCCTCGAAGGTGGCGGCGAGATCGCCACCGCCCTGCTCGGCGGCCACATCCAGGTCGGCAGCACCGACATCTCCGACTCCATGCCGCACATCCAGAGCGGCGACATGCGCCTGCTGGCCGTGTTCGCCGAAAACCGTCTGGACGAGCCGGAAATGAAAGGCATCCCGACCGCTCGCGAGCAAGGCTACGACATCGTCTGGCCGGTGGTTCGCGGTTTCTACCTCGGGCCGAAAGTCAGCGATGAAGACTACGCCTGGTGGAAAGGTGCCTTCGACAAACTGCTGGCTTCCGACGAGTTCGCCAAGCTGCGCGATCAGCGTGAACTGTTCCCGTTCGCCATGACCGGCCCGGAGTTGGACACCTATGTGAAGAAGCAAGTCGCGGATTACAAAGTGCTGGCCAAAGAGTTCGGCCTGATCCAGTGATCGTCTCTGTCTAGCGGTCATGGCCTCGCGCATCGAGGTCATGGCCCAGGAGTTCCTCATGCTGATTCAACGCATTTTTGCCTCGGTGTTGCTGCTGGCTTGTGCCGGTCTGGCACTGATGGCCTGGCCCTATCAGGCTGCGTTTTCCTACGAGCCGGTCGGCCCGCGGGCGTTTCCTCTGCTGATGCTTGGCCTGATGAGCCTGGCGCTGCTGTACATGGTGTTTCGCCCGGCACCGATCAAACACAGTGAAGACGAGCCGCCGCTGGACCGCGAAACCCTGACCAAGATCAGCATCTGCGTGCTGTTGCTGCTGGTGTTCGCCGGTCTGTTCGAGCCGCTGGGCTTCATCCTCAGCAGTTGCCTGATCGGCATCCCGATGGCGCGCCTGTACGGCGGCCGCTGGTTGCCCAGCATTGTGGTGACCACGCTGATGGCCATCGGTCTGTACCTGCTGTTCGACCGCCTGATGGACGTACCGCTGCCCCTCGGCCTGCTCGACGTTCTGGAGAACTGATATGGATACGCTCGGATATTTGGGACAGGGCTTCGGCGTCGCGCTGAGCCCGTACAACCTGGTCACCGCGCTGACCGGTACGCTGATCGGCACCGTGGTCGGGCTGTTGCCGGGCCTCGGCCCGATCAATGGTGTGGCGTTGCTGATTCCGATCGCCTTCGCCCTCGGTCTGCCGCCGGAGTCGGCGCTGATCCTGCTCGCGGCGGTGTACCTGGGCTGCGAATACGGCGGCCGGATCAGTTCGATCCTGCTGAACATTCCCGGCGAAGCCTCCACCGTGATGACCACCCTCGACGGCTACCCGATGGCCCGCCAGGGTCTGGCCGGGGTTGCGTTGTCGCTGTCGGCGTGGAGCTCGTTCATCGGTGCGTTCATCGCCACCTGCGGCATGGTGCTGTTCGCGCCGTTGCTGGCGAAATGGGCGATTGCCTTCGGGCCCGCGGAATATTTCGTACTGATGGTGTTCGCGATTGTCTGCCTCGGCGGCATGGCCGGTGACCGACCGCTGAAGACGTTCATTGCAGCGTTGATCGGTCTGTTCCTGTCCAGCGTCGGCATCGACGCCAACAGCGGCGTATACCGTTTTACCGGCGACAACATTCACCTGACCGACGGCATTCAGTTCGTGGTGCTGGTGCTGGGCCTGTTCTCGATCAGCGAAATCCTTCTGCTGCTGGAGAAAACCCATCGCGGCCAGGAAGCGGTGAAAGCCACCGGGCGGATGATGTTCAACTTCAAGGAAGCGGCGTCAGTGTTCGTGGTGAACATCCGTTGCGGCCTGCTCGGCTTCATCATGGGCGTATTGCCGGGCGCCGGCGCGACCCTGGCCAGTGCCGTGGCCTACATGACCGAGAAACGCATCGCCGGTGCCGACGGCAAATTCGGCGAAGGTGACAAGCGCGGTCTCGCCGCCCCGGAAACCGCCATCGGTGCATCCGCCTGCGGCGCGCTGGTGCCGATGCTGACCCTCGGTGTTCCGGGTTCGGGCACCACGGCGGTGATGATCGGCGCCCTGTCGCTGTACAACATCACTCCGGGCCCGCTGTTGTTCCAGCAACAACCGGACATCGTCTGGGGCCTGATCGCGTCGCTGTTCATCGCCAACATCATGCTGGTGATCCTGAACATCCCGATGATCCGCATCTTCACCCGCATCCTCGCCGTGCCGAACTGGGCGCTGGTGCCGGTGATCGCGATCATTACCGGGATCGGCGTGTACGCGGTGCATGCCACCACGTTCGACCTGTTCCTGATGGTCGGCATCGGCATCTTCGGCTACATCCTGCGCAAACTGGACTTCCCGCTGTCGCCGGTCCTGCTGGGGTTCATCCTCGGTGGTCTGATGGAGCAGAACCTGCGTCGTGCGCTGTCGATCTCCAACGGTGCGCTGGAAATCCTCTGGTCGAGCCCGATCACCTTCGGCGTCTGGGTGCTGACCGCGATCATGTTGCTGATGCCGCTGCTGCGGATCTGGCGCAAACGTTCGGTCGCGCGGCGCGCCATCGCCGATGTTTGATCGGTCCTTCAAAACCTGGTGGGGAACCCCGCTGGTCGGTCTGCTTGGCGGTTTCATCGCCAGCCAGATCGGCTGGCCGCTGCCGTGGATGGTCGGCTCGTTGCTGGCGATCATCCTGGTGCGCTGCCTGACGCCGTGGCAACTCACCGAAATCCCCGGCGGCCGCAAGTGCGGCCAGTGGATCGTCGGGATCGGCATCGGCCTGCACTTCACCCCGCTGGTGATGGAGCAGGTGCTGAGTCACTTTGGCCTGATCTTCTTCGGGGCGCTGGTCACCAGCCTGTCGGCAGTGGTTGGCGTGTGGCTTATGCGCCGCACCGGCGAAGACCGCGCCACGGCGTTTTTCTCCAGCATGCCTGGCGGCTCCGGCGAGATGGTCAACCTCGGCGCACGCAACGGCGCGCTGCTCAGCCATGTCGCGGCCGGGCAGAGTCTGCGGGTGCTGGTGGTAGTGCTGTGTGTGCCGGCGGCATTCAAATATCTGCTGGGCGATGGTGCCCCGATTTCTCATGCCGGCAGCGTCGATTGGCGCTGGCTGGCGATTCTGTTTCCGGCGGGCGGCTTGCTCGCCTGGCTCTGGCAACGTCTGCGTCAACCCAATCCGTGGCTGTTCGGGCCGTTGCTGGTCAGCGCGGCGGTGAGTATTGGCTGGGATCTGCATATCGGTCTGCCCAATGGTGGCAGTCAGGTTGGTCAGTGGCTGATCGGCAGCGGACTGGGCTGTCACTTCAACCGGCAGTTCTTCCGACGTGCGCCGTCGTTCATGGGGCGCACGTTGATCGGCACGGCGCTGACCATGTTGATCGCCACATTGGCGGCGTTGGGGCTGAGCGCAATGACGCATCTGGATCTGCGTTCGCTGACCCTGGGCATGATGCCCGGGGGGATCGCCGAGATGAGCCTGACGGCGGAAACCCTGCAACTGTCGGTGCCGCTGGTGACGGCGATGCAGGTGATGCGGCTGTTGTTCGTGTTGTTTCTGGCGGAACCGTTGTTCAAATACTGGAACCGCCAGCCTTGAGCATCAGACCACCGACGGCAGGCGCCACTCGATCGGCGCTTCGCCGTTCTGCTCCAGGAACTTGTTGGTACGGCTGAAGTGCCCGCAGCCGAGGAAGCCGCGATAGGCCGATAGCGGCGACGGGTGCACCGAAGTCAACACCAGATGCTTGGTGGCGTCGATCAGCTTTTGTTTGCTCTGGGCATGGGAGCCCCAGAGCATGAACACCAGATGCGGCTGCCGCTGGCTGACCACTTCGATGATCCGGTCAGTGAAAAACTGCCAGCCCTTGTCCTTGTGCGCGTTGGCATTGGCACGCTCGACGGTCATGGTGGTGTTGAGCATCAGCACGCCCTGATCGGCCCAACTCTGCAGATAGCCATGGTTGGGGATGTCGATGTTCAGATCGCGTTTCAGCTCTTTGTAGATGTTGACCAGCGACGGCGGCGCCGGCACGCCCGGTTGCACCGAGAAGCACAAGCCGTGGGCCTGGCCCGGGCCGTGGTAGGGGTCCTGGCCGAGGATGACCACTTTCACCTTGTCCAGCGGCGTCGAGTTCAGTGCATTGAAAATCAGCGGTCCCGGCGGATAGATTTCCTTGCCGGCCGCCCGCTCCTGCTGCAGAAAATTGCGCAACTCTGCCATATAGGGCTGGTCGAACTCAGCACGCAGTGCCTCCTTCCAGCTCGGTTCGAGTTTGATACGGTCGTCAGCAGTCATGGTCATACCCGGCAAAAACAATGGGGCGAACCCTAGGAAAGCCGACCACGCTTGTCAATTGATCTGACGCAGATCCGGCACTTTCCCACACAGCGATCATACTGATCGTTCAAATTCCCGATCGAGGTCACGATGAATCTGCACTTCGAAGAACTGACCGGCACCGACGGCGCGCGCATCGGCATAGCCACGCTGGATGCCGAAAAGTCGCTCAATGCACTGTCCCTGCCGATGATCCACGCCCTGAGCGACAAACTGAACGCCTGGGCCAAGGATCCACAAATTGTCTGCGTGCTGCTGCGCGGCAATGGCGCCAAGGCCTTCTGTGCCGGCGGCGAGGTGCGCAGCCTGGTGGAAGCCTGCCGCGCCCATCCCGGCGAAGTGCCGCCACTGGCTGCGCAGTTTTTCAGCGCGGAATACCGTCTCGACTACAGCCTGCACACCTACCCGAAGCCGTTGATCTGCTGGGGTCATGGTTATGTGCTCGGCGGCGGCATGGGCCTCTTGCAAGGCGCACACATCCGGATCGTCACGCCGAGCAGTCGATTGGCGATGCCGGAAATCAGTATCGGCCTGTACCCGGATGTCGGTGCCAGTTGGTTTCTGTCGCGACTGCCGGGCAAGCTCGGTTTGTTCCTCGGCCTGACCGGCGCGCACATGAATGGCCGTGATGCGCTCGACCTGGATCTGGCCGACCGCTTCCTGCTCGACGAACAGCAGCAGGAACTGATCGATGGCCTGCTGCAACTGAACTGGCAGGAACAGACCGCGATGCAGCTCAACAGCCTGCTCAAGGCGTTGCAGCAGGAAGCTGTGGCGCAAATGCCTGAGGCGCAATGGCTGCCGCGTCGTCAGGCAATCGATGATCTGCTGGATGTCAGCGACGTGAGCTGCGCCTGGAAAGCCATCAGCCTGCAACGGGACAGCAACGACCTGCTGATTGCCCGGGCGGCGAAAACCATGAGTGAAGGTTCGCCGCTGACCGCGCATCTGGTGTGGGAACAGATCGTCCGCGCCCGCCACTTGTCACTGGCCGAAGTCTTTCAGATGGAATACACCCTGAGCCTCAATTGCTGCCGGCATCCGGAGTTCAGCGAAGGGGTTCGCGCGCGGTTGATCGACAAGGATCACAAACCGCACTGGCATTGGCCGGACATCGCACGGGTGCCGGAAGCGGTGGTCGAGGCGCACTTTCACAAGGTCTGGGAGGGGCGGCATCCGTTGGCGGATCTCTCCAGTTACTGAAATCCGGGCATAAAAAAAGCGGCGCTCAATGCGCCGCTTTTTTGCGGGGGGTTACCAGCGGTTGCCGCGCCAGTGATCGCCACGGTCATGGTTACCACGACCGCGATGATCGTCCCAGCCACCACGACGGTGGCCATCCCAGCGTCCACGATCATCGCCGTGCCAGCGGCGGCTCTCGTAGTAGCGCGGGGCCGGTTGGTAGTACCGGGGCGCCGAATAATAACGTGGCGCCGGTTGGTAATAGCGTGGTGCAGGCTGGTAGTAACGCGGGGCTGAATAATAGGTGCTGCCACCGCTGTAATAAGTGCCGCCACCTGTGTAATAAGCCGGTGCGGGGGATGTGTAGACCTCTGACCTGTAATAGCTGTCTCCGTAGGAATAAGGGACGCAACCGGCAACGGAAAAAAGCAACGCGGCAAGCAGAAGAATTCGGCGATACATGGCGGCCTCCTGGACCGCGGGTAGCCACACCAGCGACGCTGGCAGGCGTCAGTCTTTCATTCGGCGACTGACGAAATATCTGACAGCGTTTTCGGAATCTGGTGCGTTTCTGTAACAACTTGAAACATGTGCTTGATGAAACCTTGTTCACGAAAACGACGCCGCACTCAGCCACCGATCAGTGATGCCAGCCGTGATAGCCGCCGCGATAACCTCGCCCGTAGCCTCGATACCCGTAACCGCCATAGTAGTAACGGGCGCCACCGTAATAGCGCGGGCCGTAGTAGCCACCGTAGTAATAGGGCGAGTAATAGCCTGGATAGTAATAAGGCGCGGAGTAAACGTCGTAGCCGCCACCGTAGTAATAACAGCCGGACAGCCCCAGACCGAGCACTGCTCCCAGCAGCACCCGACGCAGCAATTTTGCAGTTCTCATGACGGCCTCCTGGAAGACCTGTGACAGCAGTCGGCACAGACCGGCTGACAACAGTTTTGACTGGCTGACCGCTGCCGAGTGCCAACTTCCATCGCCCGTCGGATCAGCGGCGCAACAGGCTGCTCATTTCAGGCAAATATGCCGCAACCTTTTCCCCGCCACTGCCACTAGAATGCTGCCATCGGGCCACCGTCAACGGAATTGCCAATGCCGCTCAGATCTGCGTTTTACTCCCAACGTTCGCTGGTATTGACGCTGGTCGCCCTCCTCGGCGCAGGCTTCCTCGCCACCTCGCTGCTCAGCTACTACGCCTCGCGCGCCTCGATCCGCGACAACATCGTCAACACCGAACTGCCGCTGACTTCCGACACCGTCTATTCGGAAATCCAGAAAGACCTTGTCAGACCGATCCTGATTTCCTCGATGATGTCCCGCGACACCTTCATGCGCGACTGGGTGGTGAACGGCGAGAAAGACAGCGACCAGATGACCCGCTACCTCGACGAGGTCATGACCCACTACGGTGCCTACACCGCATTCTTCGTCTCCAACAGCAGCCACACCTACTATCACGCAAAGGGTGTGCTCAAGCAGGTGAAGATCGACGAGCCGCGCGACGCCTGGTACTTCCGCGTGCGCGACATGAAGGATCCGTACGAGATCAACGTCGACCCGGATCTGGCCAACAAAGACAACATGACCTTTTTCATCAACTACAAGGTCTTCGATTACAACGATCGCTTCATCGGCGCCGCCGGCGTGGGACTGACCGTGGATGCCGTGATCAAGCTGATCGACAAGTACCAGCAGCGCTATCAACGCAGCGTTTACTTCGTCGACACTTTTGGCCGACTGGTACTGACCGGCGCCGAGGGCGGGCCGGAAGGTGCGCGGGTCGGGAAAAGCCTGACGGATCTCGACAGCATGAAAGGTCTGGTCAGCCAGTTACCCAAACCCCACAGCGGCAGTTACGAATATTCCGCCCACGGCCAGGGACATTTCCTCAACGTGCGGTTTATTCCGGAGCTGAACTGGTACCTGTTCGTCGATAAACGCGAAGACAGTGCACTGAGCGAGATTCGCCAGTCGCTGTACCTCAACCTGCTGATCTGCCTGCTGGTGACGTTGATCGTGCTGGCGCTGGTCAATCGTTTGATCAAACGCTATCAGGACAAGATCCACGCCCAGGCTACCCTCGACAGCCTCACCGAACTGCCCAACCGGCGGGGTTTCGACCTGCTCGCCGGGCAGGCCTTGCAGGAAGCCCATCGCGAGCCGAAACCGCTGACCGCGCTGCTGCTGGATCTCGATCACTTCAAGGTGTTGAACGACACCTACGGGCATATGGCCGGCGATCAGGTTTTGATCGGTTTCGCCCGGGACCTGCAAAGCTGTCTGCGCCATTCCGACATCGTCTGTCGTTGGGGCGGTGAGGAATTTATCGTTCTGCTGAAGGACACCGACGGCGAGACCGGTCAGAAGATTGCCGAGAAAATCCGCCAGCACGTCGAACAGCATGAATATGCCTACAACGGTCACACCCTGAATCTGACGGTCAGTATCGGCGCCACCACCCTGCAACGAGATGACACCTTGCACAGCCTGCTGTCCCGGGCCGATCATGCGATGTACCGGGCGAAACAGACCGGCCGCAACCGCATCTGCGTGGAAATGCATCAATCGACCTATGCCTGAGCCCCATGAACAAACCTGACCTCTGCCCGGCCTGCGGCGCCCGCAACGGCTGCACCCTGGCCGACCCGCGCACCGCCGACCACGCCTGCTGGTGCTACGGCGTGTCCATTGACCCGGCAGTGCTCGAAGCCCTGCCGCCGGAACTGCGCGACAAGTCCTGCCTGTGCCCGCGTTGCGCCCGGGTCGAGGCACAACTGCAAGCGGCCAAGCCATCGATCCCGTAAGATGCGCGCCCCGCTCCCTGCCGATTCCTGATCATGCGTGTCGACCGTTTCCTCAGTAACCTGCCCCGCTTCAACCGAAAGCAGGTTCGCCTGTTGCTGGTGGAAAAGCGCGTGCGCATTGACGGAAAAGTCGTCAGCGATCCCCACAGCGAAGTCCTGGAATTCAGCCGCGTCGAAGTCGACGACGAAGTGCTGCAAACGGGGAAACCGGCGCGCTACTTCATGCTGCACAAACCCCGGGGCTACGTCAGCGCGACGCGCGATCCCGAGCATCCGACCGTGCTCGACCTGATCCATGAGCCGGACAAGGATGACCTGCACATTGCCGGGCGCCTGGACTTCAACACCACCGGCCTGATGCTGATCACCAACGACGGCAGCTGGTCCCGGCGCCTGACCCAGCCCCAGACCAAACTGCCGAAGGTCTATTACGTCGAGACCGAGCAGGAGATCGGCCCGGAATATGCGATCACGTTCGCCGAGGGGATCTACTTCGCCTTCGAAGACCTGACCACCCAACCGGCGCAGCTGGAAGTGCTCGGCCCGCGAACAGCGCGGCTGAGCATCGTCGAGGGTCGCTACCATCAGGTGAAGCGCATGTTCGGTCACTTCAACAATAAAGTGCTGCGCCTGCACCGCGAATCCATGGGCCTGCTGCACCTGGATAACGCGCTAAAACCGGGCGAATACCGCGCCCTGCGCACCGAAGAGATCCATTTGTTCTAAGCCGCCGACCGCTCAGCAGAAGTTGTCGAACAATTTACCAACGGCACTTGCGCGATCCGGATCCCCCTGCTTGAATCAGGACGTCGGCCAAATTGTGACCGACGAGTCACACATAACTTCTAAGAAACCTTTTGCCGGTAGAGAGCCATCAGGGCTCCGCCTCAGCCGGCAGATTGCCCGCCAATAACAATACCCGTCGACCTGCCGTTCCGGATCGACATGGGCTCCAAAATTCCAGGCGTATGCCTACCTGTCACAAAGCTCGTGCAATCTCTATTTGCGCGCATACCCGCTTGCCAGGAGTCTTATGACATGAGGCCAGAAATCGCTGTGCTGGATATACAGGGTCAGTATCGGGTTTACACGGAGTTCTATCGCGCAGACGCCGCGGAAAAGACCATTATTCTGGTCAACGGCTCGATGGCCACGACTGCGTCGTTTGCACAGACCGTGAAAAATCTGCACCCGCAATTCAACGTGGTTTGCTACGACCAGCCCTACGCGGGCAGGTCGAAAATCCACAATCGTCACGAGAAACATCTGACGAAAGAAGTCGAAGGTCTGATCCTGCTGGAACTGATCGACCACTTCGCCGCCGAACATGTGCTGTCGTTTTCCTGGGGGGGCGCCGCGACCATGGTCGCTCTCGCGCACCAGCCCCGGCGCATCGAAAAAGCCGTGATCAGCTCCTTCTCTCCGGTGGTCAACGCGCACATGCTCGACTACCTGGAGCGCGGCGTCGAATGCCTCGGCAAACGCGACGGCGACCGGGTCGGCCATCTGGTCAACAACACCATCGGCAAGCACCTGCCCTCGCTGTTCAAGCGCTTCAACTATCGCCATGTCAGCAGCCTCGCCGAGCACGAATACGGGCAGATGCACTTTCACATCAGCAACGTGCTGAACAGTGATCGCCAGTGCTACCTGAACGCGGCGAAGAAGATCAACGTGCCGGTGCTGTTCATGAACGGCGAATGGGACGAATACACCGCCGCCGAAGATGCCCGGCTGTTCGGCAACCACGTGGCGCAAAGCACCTTCACCACCCTGCAGGCCACCGGGCACTTTCTCGACATGGAACACAAGTCCGCTTGCCGGGACAGCCAGAACGCCCTGCTCGGCTTCCTGAAACCTGCACAGCAGCCCATCAGCCGAACGCGTCACCCGTTTACTCAGGATCACCATGCATTGGCCGTTTGAAACAGCGTCGTCGCGAGCAAGCCTGCGGGTCTGAGATAAAGCCGTCCTCCAGCCCTCAGCGCTTGCCCGCGATTGACCGATCCGGCTCTGATTCAGGCTTTTCCGCTCGCCACACGCAAAGAAAACTTCAAATCCGTGGCCGAGTCTGGTACAAAGTCAGCCGCTCTGAGCGGGTGTCGTATAATGGCATTACTCCAGCTTCCCAAGCTGATAACGAGGGTTCGATTCCCTTCACCCGCTCCAATCGAATTCATGTCCTGCGTCGTGGTTTGACGGGGGATGCGCAAACAGAAAAAACCGGCCTTGATGGCCGGTTTTTTTGTGTCTGCGATTTGAGTTTTCATTGGTAAATCCAAAGATCGTTACCGTCGCCTCCATCGTGATCAGCTTATCGCTGCAAATTCCGCATACGTATGATCCTTCTCCGACGGCGAAGTCAGGTTTAAACCCTCATAAGCAACGCTCCGTATTCAGGCCAAAGAAGCTGGTAACCAACCGGCACAGGGATTGACCATGAACGACACTGCTATTCCCGAGGGCTTCACTTCGCTGACCCGCAGCAGTCCGCTGCTCGACTTGCTTGGCCCGATCTATACCAGAGGCAGCGGCTTGCAACTTGAAATCGGTCTGCGGACAGACTCACGACATGCCAATGGACGGGGCACGTTGCATGGCGGGGTCCTGGCGACATTGGCGGACGTCGGCATGGGTTACGCCATGGCATTCTCCAGCGACCCTCCCCTGCCATTGATCACGGCGAGCATGACCCTGGACTACCTCAGCGCTGTGCAGATCAATGAGTGGCTCGAGGTACGCGTTGAGCACTCCAAAAAAGGACGGCAGTTAGCGTTTGCCACTGTCGGGTTGCATGTCGGTGATCGAATGGTTGCCCGTGCCAGCGCAGTGTTCGCTGTGCCGCAGTAGTACCCCAGACGAATCCAAGCGGTCTGATGACAGGTTTTTTGTGCCCGTTTCATTTCGCAGCAACGGCCCGCAATACACTTCTGATCCTGCTGCATGACCCCCGCCTAGACTCCTTCGTGAACACCAGCCTCATCAAAGGACGATGACCGCTCGGTGGTTATAGTGTTGATCGTAAAAAAATCGTGGGTATAGTACCCACCAAGCACACCACAAGGAGGTGTTGTGAACAGCCGTTTTCTAATTGGCCAGCTCGTCGCAGACGGTTGGTATCTGGTGCGCATCAGGGGCAGTCATCATCACTTCAAGCATCCGACCAAACCTGGTTTGGTCACAGTGCCTCACCCGAAGAAGGATCTGCTCAAGAAAACGGCCATCAGCATTTTGCAACAGGCGCTGCTTTGACTCGTTCGGTCAACTGCGCCGTGGAGGACGACACATGCTTTACCCGATCGCGATTTCAGTGGGTGATGAAGGACATGCCTGGGGAGTGGAGGTGCCGGATATTCCGGGCTGCTTCTCCGCTGGAGATGATCTGGACGACGCAATGGCCATGGCTCGCGAAGCCATCGAAGGCCATTTCGAGATTCTGGCCGAGGACGGTTCGCCGATCCCGCCAGCCAACAAGGTCACGCTGCATGCCGCCAATCCAAAATACGCTGGCTGCACGTGGGCGTTGGTGGACATCGATGTAACCAAATACCTGGGCAAAGCCCAGAAACTCACCATCACATTGCCGGGCTACCTGCTGAACCGTATTGATGAATACGTGTTGCACCACCCGGAAGAGAAAAGCCGCTCCGGATTCCTGGCCTCGGCGGCGCTCAAGGTGTTGCAGCAAGGTTGAAGCTAAATTGAGAAACCGGTCCTGATGACCGGTTTTTTATGTCCGTTTTTGATGAAACCTCAGGCCGTCATTCCTTGATAAATAATTCAGATCACATGCTTCAACGTGGGCCCCTACGCTTACGACAAAGCGACTCACCCGCTTTGCTCAATGGATATCAGAGATTGCATCTCTGTTAGGCGAAGACTACTATCTCCCAAAACGGGAGGAGGCATGGATGCGGATAATTGCAAGAGCAACCTTGCGGGAATTTTGGGAGAGCAATCCAGCTCATTTTGATTCCCAGACCCCGCTGGTTGAATGGTATCGCCATATGGAAAAGGCACTCTACCGCACGCCACAAGAGATCAAGGCCGAGCTCAGAACAGCCAGCATCCTCAAGGGTGCAAGGGTTGTCTTCAATATCGGTGGAAACAAATATCGAGTGATTCTGGCAATTGATTACCAGCGGCAGCTTGGCTTCATCCGGTTCGTCGGCACCCATGCCCAGTATGACCAGATCAACGCGGAGACCGTGTAATGAACATCAAGCCAATTCGTAGCCAGGAAGATCTGGCTGCGGCGTTGACACGAGTAGAACAGCTCTGGGGAGCCGAGATCGGCTCGGCTGAAGGTGATGAACTGGAAATCCTCGTGCTACTCATCGAGAAGTACGAAGAAGAACATTACCCAATACCGCCGTCTGATCCGATTGAGGCAATTAAATTTCGCATGGAACAGCAAGGCCTGACTCCTCGTGACCTGGAGCCTTTCATTGGCACCAGCGGACGCGTGTCAGAAGTACTGAACCGCAAACGAAAATTGAGCCTGTCGATGATCAAACGCCTTCACGATGGATTGCGAATTCCTTACGAAAGTTTGCTTTCGGGCGTTTCCTGACAGAAATCATCCAGGGATACGGAAACCAAAAAACCGGTCGCGATGACCGGTTTTTTTATGCCTGCCAGAACAGCTGCAATTCAGCCCTTCACCTCAACATGATCCAGCGCCTGATTCACCGCCAATTCCCCCAGCATCACGACCTGCGCGATCCCCAGTGCCGTCTTGCGATGGGACGGATCGAGCACGGCGGCGAAGTTGCTGAGCATTTCGCTGGCCGAGCCCAGGGATTCGCAGGCGTTGGCGAGCAGGGATTCGGCGTTGTAGGCCGGGTTGGCGAGGAACATCGGTTCAGGCTGGTTGGTCGTGCCCATGACATTGGCGCCGGGGCAGAGATAGTGATCGAGGGCGCGATTGGCGGCGTCGTTGAGTTTTCTGGAGTCGATTGAGGTGTAGGGGGACGTTGGATCGGTTTCGACTTCGGGTGGATTCGGCGTTGGTTTGAACATGATTTGATACCCAGTGTGATGGTTAGAGCTGACCCATTCGGTTCCACGCGAAGGGGTGGCAGCTGTACGCAGGTTGGAACCCGGGCCACTGAGCAAAACCCGACAGACTCGAAGTCTCCCGCGCACAGCCGCCATAACAGAGTGCACACCATCAAGGTGCGCAAGCATACGTCATGAACGGCGCTTTGCATTCAGTGAAGTCGCGGGGGTTCCAATCCCGATCGCCGATTCATCAGCGACCCTCACAGGCTAGAGCCCGCACTTCCGACGGACAACCTGAAAACCTTGTGGGAAGGATCAGCAAACTGGACCCACTCTTTAAACATCCCGAATCGAAAAACCACGTTTACAGATCCCCAACACTCCGTCGGTTCTCACGCTCGCCACGACCCGCTAGCATTTCCCCATCACCCACCCGGCCATCGACGAATACGCGCCATCACCTTTCGAGGGACTTCAAATCGTGGCCGTTGCGCCACTCAAATCAAATTCAAATGAGCACCGCACCATGACCCAAAACATCTACGACGACCCCGAATTTTTCCAGGGCTACAGCCAGATGAACCGCTCCATCGGCGGCCTCGACGCCGCGCCGGAATGGCCGGCGCTGAAAGCCTTGTTGCCTTCCCTGCACGGTTTGCAGGTAGCGGATCTGGGCTGCGGCTATGGCTGGTTCTGCCGCTGGGCCAGCGAACAGGGTGCAGCCGAGGTGCTGGGGCTGGATGTCTCGGAGAAAATGCTCGAACGAGCGAAGGAAACCACCTCGGCCGCGAACATCCGCTACGAACGTGCCGACCTGGAACAGCTCGACTTGCCTGCGTGTACTTTCGATCTGGCCTACAGCTCGCTGGCCCTGCACTACATCAAGGATCTCTCGGGGCTGTTTGCCAAGCTGCATGCCGCGCTTAAACCCGGTGCGCACTTCGTGTTTTCCATCGAGCACCCGATCTTCATGGCGCCGCGCAATCCGGGCTGGCTGGTCGACAGCGAAGGCAACAAGCGCTGGCCGCTGGACAGCTATCAGATGGAAGGCGAACGGGTTACGAACTGGCTGGCGGACGGCGTGATCAAGCAACATCGCACTGTTGGCACGCTGCTCAACGCGTTGATCGACGCCGGGTTCACGATTCAACACGTCAACGAATGGGGCCCGAGCGATGCAGAAGTGGCCGCACAACCGGCGCTCGCCGAGGAACGCGAGCGGCCGATGATGATGCTGGTCGCCGTACAGCGCTGACCGCAAAAAGAAAGGGCCGATCCAATCGGCCCTTTTTCATTTCAACGTGTGGCGACGATGAACAACCGCGGAAACGGCAACAACACCGAACCATCCGCCAGCGCCGGATAAGCCTTCGCAACCTCCGCCAGATAGTGCGTCAGATACTCCGCCCGCTCCGTTTCCGTCAGCGGGCTGAGGAATGGAATCAAACCGCTGCCCTTGAACCACTCGACAACGCCTGAAGCGCCGCCCGCCAGTTGATGGTGATAGGTGGTGCGCCACACATCGACCCGCGAGCAATGCGGACGCAGCATCGAGAAATAGGCACTGGCATCCGCCATCTCGGTCCGCTGCCCCGCTGCACCGGCCAGTTTGCTGGCCCAAGGCCCGTTGGCAGCGACTTCGCGCATCAATCGATGGGACGGCTCGTTGAGGTTGTCCGGCATCTGAATCGCCAGACTGCCACCCTGCGCCAGCTTGCCCGCCAGCGCCGGCAACAACGCCCCGTGATCCGGCACCCACTGCAAAACGGCGTTGGCGAAGATCACATCGAACGGCCCCGCATCCGCCCATTGATCAATGTCCGCCACCTCGAACTGCAACTGCGGCAGACGCTTGCGCGCGGCATCGATCATGTCCGCCACCTCGAACTGCAACTGCGGCAGACGCTTGCGCGCGGCATCGATCATGTCCGTCGAGCTGTCGAGCCCCTGCACGTTCGCCCCCGGAAAACGCTCCACCAACAGCTCGGTCGAGTTGCCGGGGCCACAACCGATATCAACCACGGAACGCGCCTCTCGCGTGGGAATCGCCGCCAGCAGGTCACGGGCCGGGCGGGTGCGTTCATCTTCGAAAGCGACGTATTGTTTGGCGGACCAGGTCATTGCGTTCTCCTGTCAGGACTTTTGCAGTGGTTCGCTACGATACATCGACTCCCTGTGCATTCCCTATCCGACTTAAGACGTGGCGGCATTGAGTGTTTCTTTTCGAGGACCTCGCTTCCATAAAAAACCGGCCGATGGCCGGTTTTTTGAAAGACTCCGCACTAGTCGTAATAGCCAACTGTCTTCTTCAACTGCTCCGAATACTCGTAGATATCGTCTACCGAGCTAATGGGATGGCGAGTTTCGTTTTTCTCTTCGTCAAAAATGCCAATGTATTTTTGCGAACGATTGAAGTGCAGGCGACAAATCGGTTTCCGGTTGTTGTCATCGAGCAAGATTCCGAAATAACTCTGGGTGTCACGCTGTACGATTCGTTTGGCATCGACAATTGATCGAACGACTGCCCGAACAATGTGATAACCCTCCAGCTCTTCCAGAGTGGTCATGATCTTGTCGTCTGACTCATCACGAGACTCGACCGGATCTGTTCCACTGGCTACCGTCGGAATAGATGCCAACGCCGGCTGGATCGCCCCACTCATGGCGGACTTGAGACGATCATTGATCTGATCATTCAGGAACTGTACGACTGCCTTTCTCGTCAGCTCATGAAACTGATCACGCACCTTCTGCGTAATAACCCCGTCGTAGACTCGGGAAGCAAAAACCTTAACGAAGTCGTCATCCGGTTTGCTGACCTGCGAGGCGATGACCTTCTTGATCTGGCTGACGTACTTCAACTCACCTGCGGCATTGATGATCGACTCGACGTCGAATGCGGACTTGGTGAGTTTGATGAGTTCTGGCACCGAATACTCATCGATATCCAGAAGATCCAGTTCAAGGAAGGGCTTCTCGTCCATCTTGTTCGGCGCATCCAGATCGGTGAAGAACTTGTAGACCTGACCGTTGGTGAGGATGGAAATCCTGGCACTGGTGACGTGGAAATAACGGAACAGCTGCGAGGCGTGATTGATGTGCAGGGGCTCGCCGATCTTCTTGCACTCAATGAGGATCTGTACCTCTCCCTCTTTCATGATCGCGTAATCGATTTTTTCGCCCTTCTTCGTGCCGATGTCGCAGACAAACTCCGGCGTCACCTCTGTCGGGTCGAATACGTCGTAACCCAGAACCGTACTGATGAAAGGCATGACAAACGCATTTTTTGTCGCCTCTTCAGTCTGGATTGCAGCGCTCTGCAACCGGACTTTGGCGGCAAGGCTGGCTAACTTTTCGAAGAATTCCATGAGCGGCCTCTGACTGGGTTTCTATCTGTGCATTCGCATGCTGGCAAATTGATTGCCATTTGATCGTAGACGCAAACCCAGACAATGAAAGTCTTCCAGCTAAACCCCTGATGCAGGGCAATCATTTCCCATCGACCGCAAGCATCGGCAAGCAGAATTTTCCTCCCTCCCCCGCTGTCTGAATTTCAAGCTCCCTCCACAAGGAACACCGCCATGAAATTCGCAAAGATTTCCCAGAAGCTTGCACTCTGGGCCGGCAGTCCGAAGACGTTCATGGGGGCTTTGATTCTGATCGGGTTGTGGGGGTTGAGCGGGCCGATTTTTCATTTCAATGACACCTGGCAGTTGATCATCAACACCTCGACCACGATCATCACGTTCCTGATGGTGTTCCTGATCCAGAACACCCAGAACCGCGATACCGACATCCTGCATTTGAAGATCGACGAATTGTTGCTGGTAACCAAAGAAGCGCAGAACGCGATGCTCGGGCTTGAAGCGCTGGATCTCAAACAACTTGAAGCGTTGCGCAAACACTACCGGGCATTGGGTGAAGGCGAGGTTTTCAACCTTGACGGGTTGGGTGAAAAGAGCAAACCGAAGCAGGACCTGAATGACTGCTGAGCAAAAAAACGGCGCCTTGAGCGCCGTTTTTATTTAACCCGGTTTCAGCGACTGGCCTGCAGCGCCCGCGCCATTTCCAGGTGACTTTGCAGCTTCGGCAGGGTCTCGTCGGCGAAGGCCTTGATCTCCGGTACGTCGGTAGTCTGGGCTTCCTGCTGAATCTGTTCGATGGCTTCTTCCGTGGCTTTGACCTGGCTGGCGGCATAGGCCTGATCGAAAGACACGCCGTCCTTCACTTCCGGAATCAGCGCTTTGGCCTTGTCGGCGATTTCTTCACGGGGGGCGATGGGCAGGTCCAGTTTCTTGGCGATTTTCGCCAGATGCTGGTTGGCCGTGGTGCGGTCGTTGATGACCACGATGGTGTAATCCTTGACCTCTTTGGATTCAGCCTTGCTGTGGGCCTGGCGGCTGGCTTCGATGTCGGCCATGCCTTTGGCCGAGGCTTCGTTGATGAAGTCGGCGGGCGACTGGGCAAATGCGCTGCCGGCACTCAGGCCCAGCAGGGTGACAAAACTGATGTTGCATACTCGGGTGGCCATCCGGCTCATGGTCGCGCCCTCCTTCTCGGCAAATTCAAGCGGGAGCTTGCGCCCCCGCCTCTCAATCAAAACAACCTTCGCCGACTACTTCGATTTCTGAGCGGGCTTGCGGCCCATTTCAGTTTTAGGTTCTTTATCGACAGTCGTGGTGGTGGTTTTCCCACCCTTGCGACCGGCTTCAGAGGCCTTCGTTCGATCGTTGGCAAAGTTTCCCGAGTTCGAGTTTCTTGAGTTAGGCATGATTCTCTTCCTCTTGGTATTGATCGTCAGCGAGCAGATGCCCGCCTGGATTGAGAATTCGCCAGCCCCCAAAGGTTTAGAAAAGTTGCCGTTGCCGCGACGAACGGCGGCCGCCAGTCAGATATCCCGCGCCCGATGATTTTCCCGTTTGGCGGCGTACATGGCCTGATCGGCGTGGCGAAACAGTTGCTGCTCATGATGGCCATGTTCGGGAAAGCGCGCGACGCCGATGCTCGGCTCGATGTGCAGGTTGTGCCCGTCAAGGCGCATGGGTTGCACCAGCACCTGTCGGATTTTTTCCGCCACGCTGTCGGCATCGTCGGGGGCGTGGACGCTGTGCAGCAGCACCACGAACTCGTCGCCGCCGATCCGCGCCACGGTGTCGGTCTCGCGCACGCAGCCCTTGAGGCGGTTGGCCACGGTCTGCAGCAGCATGTCGCCGACGCCGTGGCCGAAGGTGTCATTGACCTGTTTGAAGCGATCCAGATCGACATACAGCAGCGCCATGTGCCCCGAGGTTTCGCGAGCGCTGGCCAGCGCCGCCTTCAGTCGATCACGCAACAACTCGCGATTGGGCAATTGGGTCAATTGATCGTATTGCGCCATACGGCGCAGGCGAGCGTGCAACTGCTGGCGCTCGATGGCGGTGGCAACCTGGGCGCAGACGTATTGCAGCAGTTCCTTGTCGCGCTCGGTATAGCGTTCGCCGCCGGGCAGGCTTTTGACGATCAGGGCGCCGATGGTGCCGTTCTTCGAGTTCAACGGCACGCCGAGCCAGCACGGTGATTGCTGCCCCGCCACCAGCGCTTCGAAGCCTGCCGGGGCCTGCGGGCAATCCGGGGTCAGCAGGATCGGCTGGCCGCTGCGGATGACCTCGGCGCACAGGCGACCGGTCACGGTGCCGGGTTGCTCCGGTTGCAACTCGTCATCGTCGACGTGATAGGGGAAATTCAGTTTTGCGCAGTGTTCGTCGTACAGCGCCACGGAGAAATTCAGCGCCGGCAGCCACTCGCCGATGATCAGGTGGATGCGTTTGAACAGCGCCAGCAGATCCTCCGCCGCATGGGCCGCTTCGGAGATCGCATACAACGCGGCCTGACGGGACTCGGCCAGTTTGCGTTCGGTGATGTCCCGGGCCACGGCGATGCGCAGTTGATCGACTTCCGACCAGCGTGCCGACCAGAGGATGTGCACAAGGCTGCCGTCCTTGCGCACGTAGCGGTTTTCGAAATTGTGCTTGGGCTCGCCGCCCATGATGTCGCTGGCGGCCGCCAGGGTGCGCTCACGGTCGGCGGGATAGACGTAGTCGATCATCGACTGGCCGATCAACTCGTCAGGGGTATAGCCGAGAATCCGCTCGCAGGCTGCGCTGACAAAAACGAAGCGACCTTGTTTGTCGACCGCGCAAACGGCGTCCAGCAACAGATCGATGTAACTCGCCAAGGGCGCAGAATTTCGGCTTTCCATGGTTCAGCGTGGGTGTCCGGGCAATGCAGCACTGATCAACCGTCCCTGACCTCAACCTCGCATCCCAGCGATTTTTTTAAGTCTTGCTCGGCATCAGCCCCGGCAACGCGTGCACCAGAGCATTGATGGCGAAACCGATGAACATTACCCCGCACAACCGGGTGATGGCCAGTTCATGGCGCTGATACAGCGTACGCACCTGACGGGCGCCGACAACGCCAATGAGAATAGCGTAGGCGAGCAATCCGCCGAGGAAACTCAGGGCAATCAGCATCGGCAGCATCGACCAGTTGAGCAGTTCGGCGCGGCTCGACAGCAGCGCGGTGAACGTCGCCACCGCCACCGGGTAGGCCTTGGGGTTGGTCAGGCCGAACAGGATGCCGTGCCAGAACGGCTGACGCGCCGCGCCCTGAGGCTGATCACCGTTGCTGCGTTTGGCCCGCACCGCACGCCAGCCGAGCCAGAACAGGTACAGACCGCTGAGTACGCCGAGCACGTCGAATGCGGTGCTGCCGATTTCCCGGGCGCCGACAATCGCGATCAGCGCGGTGCTGCACCAGATCACATCGCCCAGCAGATGCCCGCACAGGAATCCCGCCCCGGCCCGACGACCGCGCGCGGCGCCAATGCCGAACACCGCCAGCACACCCGGCCCCGGCGTGATGCCGTAGATGAAACCCGAGGCCAGCACGGCCAAAAGCAACGATGGAGTCATGGAATACCTGCAAGCGCCGGAAAACGTGGCCGCCAGTCTATCCCAGCGGTTTGTGAATATTCACGACTCGTTGAAAAAACGCATCCCCGCGTAAGGCTTTTGCCGACACGCGGCCAGTCGCGAGGCCAGATCGCCAACATGCGCTTCGAGCTTGTGACCGTCCGGGTCGAGGAAATAGAACGACGCACCTTCGCTGCGGTTGTCGCGCCATTCCTGCACGTTCGCAGCGCGAAGCTGTTGCACGAATCGTGGAAAGTCCGCCGCGCCGAGGCTGAAGGCGTAGTGGGTGTAGTCGGCGGCAG
This sequence comes from Pseudomonas sp. UV AK001, assembly GCF_046097675.1. Classification (NCBI taxonomy): domain Bacteria; kingdom Pseudomonadati; phylum Pseudomonadota; class Gammaproteobacteria; order Pseudomonadales; family Pseudomonadaceae; genus Pseudomonas; species Pseudomonas sp. UV AK001. The sequence continues at coordinate 264,644 of NZ_JBJUVZ010000004.1, read as the reverse complement.
GCTCGGGTTGGCGTTGCGCATCGAGGGACAGGCACAACCACAGGCCCGGGAGCGACAGGTAGGCGCCGGCGTCCCACGTGGCCTCGACTCGCAGCTTGAGGACATCGCGGTAGAACGCGAGGCTGCGATCCAGGTCGCTGACGGCGAGGGTCAGGTGGTTGAGGCCGGTGAGCATCAGGTCAGTAACCTCGGAGGTCTTCGGGGATGGTGTATTGCTTGCCGTCGTAGGTCAGGGTGATTTGGGTGTTTTTCAGGTCGGTGGTTTTGGAAACGCACTCATTGCCTGACTGGGTCGAGGTGTACACCACTCCACTTGAGGAAACGATCAGGTCAGCGAAGCCATTATGGCTGGATGGGCCGATTTCCACGGTCCTGAGGATTTTCGTGTCTTTGGTATCGCACTCACCGCTACCCTCACCAAATTCCTTGCGAATGACCAGCCCTTCCAGCACCGGTCGCAATTTGACGCCTTCGCGTACATACAGCGCCAGATCGGTTTTCGCGTAGGGGTTGGCCCGAGAAAGCTGATCGGCAAACTTCGTACGCAAGCCAAATGCGCGAACGTCGGACGCCAGGCGGTAGCGAGCCGTGTCGATGGTCAGGTCCTCGAAACGGATGGCATCGGAGTTGTAGGCTCCAGGCTTGGCGTAAGTCGCCAACGGCTTGGCATTCGCGGCGTTGAGGAGCGACAACTCCAGATCGAATACGCCGTCGTGATCACCTTCGGAGTCGGACACGAATGTGGACTTTGCCGAGATCGCCTTGTCCGGGTAGGCCGGCCACACTTTGCAGCGTGACAGGGAGTGACCGTCGAATTTCTTTATCTCACAGGCGGCGTGGGCCTGAGTGGTGACGACCAGAAAACCGAGGGCGATGAAAAGTCGGGTTGGGGTGAGCATTGTTCTTCCTTGAAATAAGTCGTGTTAAGCAGGCGTCAGTCACGAACCTTTGAAACCTTGAGGCAGGACGTAAGACTTGCCGTCATACCGAAGTGTGGTCAATACGGGTTTATCGGCCGTAGTCTTCAATTCACAAGTCTCCGGTGGCCCCTCGCCCACAAGGCCGGTAGAGACGGACTTAAGAATCAGGTCGGCGTAACCGTGCGAACTGGTTTTACCGATTTCAATGGTGCGTTCCGTGTAATAACGCTCACCCGCGCACCCACCATCCCATTCGCCACCGTAGTCATACATCACCAGTCGATCCAGCACCGGACGCAACTTGTCGCCCTCTTTCACATAGAGCGACAACAGGACTTGATCCATAGGATTTACGCGAGAGGAGCCCTTGAATCTCACACGAACGCCAAAAGCCCGAAGCTCGGGAGTGAGCTTATAACGCGCCGTATCGAACTCCACGCTTTCCAACGCGATGGCATCGGACATGAATGCAGAGGGCAAATGATAGGTGGCAAGCGCTTTCGACTCATGTGTCGTAACCGATAACCCAAGGTCATAACTGCCGACATCATTGTCCTTGCCATACACCGGATCCGGCTCAAACTTCGAAACCGCATTCAGCGTCAGTCCGGGATAAGCCGGCCAATCCTTGCAAACAGAAAAATCCCGCTCGTTCGCAACCGGCGCAGGCACACAATCAGCCCACACCAGCCCCGCCATCAACGCCCCACACAGCGCCAGACACCCCATCACCCCAGACTTCACTGTCACGCCCCGCTCCTTAAAGTTTCAGCCGCGCACTATCCCCTCCCCGATCCGCCGATTCAACCAGTTCAACGCCTGATCCCCACCACGCCGCTTGTGCCATGCCGAGACAAAGGTAAACGGTGCGATCTCGAACGGCGGCGGCACGACGATCAGCGAGTCGTCATCCACATCCTTCAACGCTCGCGAAGCCACGGTCAGGATCAGGTCCGTGCCACTGATGAACTGCGGCGCGACGCTCCAGTGCGGCAGACTGACGGCAACGCGGCGGCGCTCGCGCAGGGCGGTCAGGGTACGTTCGATTTCCGGGGTGCCGCTGCCGCGCATTTCCAGCAGAACGTGGGGTCGGGAAAGGTAGGTTGGCAGGTCGAGAACACCTTCGGCGGGAAGGCTTTGACGATCCAGCAGGCAGACATAGCGCTCCTCGAAAAGCGGCGTGCTGCACAACTCACCGGGCAATTCCGGGAGCACGCCAGCAGCCAGGTCGATGTCGCCGTTGAGCAGCCCCTCGACCATCCCTTCGCGGCTGGCATGGCTGATTTGCAGATCAATACCCGGAGCTTCCGCGCGCAACGTGCGAATCAAACCAGGCAGGATAATCGCCGCTCCGTAATCCGACATCGCAAGCCGAAAAGTCCGGCGCGCGCTGGCCGGGTTGAAAGTGTTCGGCGCCAGCAACGATTGCAGCTGGGCCAGGGCTTCGGCCAGCGGCGCAACCAGTTCCAGCGCCCGGGCGGTGGGCGCCAGTCCCGCACCGGCCCGCACCAGCAGCGGATCACCAAGCAAGTCGCGCAATCGGGCCAGCGCATGGCTGACCGCCGGTTGGCTCAAGTGCAGACGCTCCGCAGCACGAGTAACGTGCTGCTCGCTGAGCAAGGCATCGAGAATCACCAGCAGGTTGAGATCGATGCGCCGAAGATCATTCATCTGATGCATGTTCCGCATGACAAAACAGAATTTAAATCTGCGCGACGAATACCCTAGAGTCCAGCAAAACCTTGCTGGAGAACGATCATGAGTACGTTGCATTGGGCCGGTCTGTTGCTGCTGGCGGCATTGGCCGGGGCCGTCGTACCGTTTCAAAGTGCGATCAACACCAACCTGGCCCGGGGGCTGGGACATCCGTTGTGGGCGACGTTGGCGTCATTGCTGGTCAGCGTTCTGGTGTTGTTGCCGGTGATAGTCGCGCTGCGCTTGCCGTTGCCATCGCTGGCGTTCATCGGCAAGGCGCCGTTGTGGATGTGGGCCGGTGGCGCGTTCGGGGTGTGTTTTGTAGCACTGGCGGTGGTGCTGGTGCCGAAGCTCGGGGCATCGGGTTTTGTCGCGCTGGCATTGGCCGGCCAGGTGCTGGCCTCGATGGTGCTGGATCACTTCGGGTGGTTCGGACTGCTGGAGAAGCAACTCACGTTGCCCCGGGTATTCGGCGCGGTGTTGCTGATGGCGGGCGTGGTGCTGATCCAGTTCTCCCCGGCGCTGGAAAAGAGCGCCACCACCGTTGGATAACAGGGCAAAGGTAAGCCCTTCACTACCTTGGTTGTCGGGCATTTCACCGCCTTACAACCTGGCGAGGCATCGCCCTACAAGCAAAACACCAACAGCCCTCAGCGCTATCGGATACAGCCGATTCTGACCCGGCATCGCGCTCTGTAAAGTCTGGCAACACACACAAATTGCAACACCCCATGGATTGCCATGCTCAAGGAGAGCTGCCTATGAATCACTCGCCGGAATCCGCCAACACCTTCTCCAACTACCGCAAAGTCATCGCGCTGGCCGACCACGACTGGGAGGCCGCCGAAGCCGGAAAGGTCGCCGCCCTCAATGTTGAGGTCAAAGGCTGCAACCAGTTGCTCGATCAGCACGGGCGCCAGTTCCATCATTTCTGCACCACGTCCTATCTGGGCCTGGATCACCACCCCGCCCTGCTGGAAGGCGCCATCGCGGCATTACGTGAAACCGGCACACTGCGCGTTGCCAACTCGAAAAACCGCTGCAAACTGGCGCTGCTCGAGCGATACGAAAGCGAGCTGTCGCGATTGTTTGGCGCCGTGTGTCTGAGCACTCTGTCCTGCAGCGCCGCGAGTGCGGGGATCCTGCCGCTGCTGGCCAGCGGTGTGTTTACCCTGGGCCGTCCACCGGTGATGGTGTTCGATCGTCTGGCTCACTATTCGATGAATCACCTGAAGGCCAGTTGCGCCGACGAAACCCAGGTATTGACCTGCCCCCATAACGACATGGACTTTCTCGAATCGGTGTGCCAGCGCCACACCACCGTCGCCTACATCGCCGACGGTGCCTACAGCATGGGCGGCGTGGCCAATCTGGACGGTCTGCTGTACCTGAAAGAACGTTACGGCCTGTTTCTTTATCTCGATGACTCCCACGCGTTGTCGGCGGTGGGTAGCAGCGGCGCCGGTCTTGTACGGCCAAGAATGCCGGCGCTGGATGAGGACTGCCTGATCGTCGCGTCACTGGCCAAATCGTTCGGGGCCAGCGGCGGTCTGGTGATGCTCGGCAATGAGCGGCAGCGGAAACTGATCCAGCGTTACGGCGGGCCGAGCAACTGGTCGCAAAGCCTCAATTGCGCGGCCATCGGTGCGGGCCTGGCCTCGATCCAGCTGCATCGTAGTGCAGAGCTGCGCGCGTTGCAGGTTCGGCTCCAGGCCAATATTCGCCTGTTCGACAGCCTGGTGAGCACCGAACAGCACGGCAGCCCCATGGCCATCCGTTTGATCAACTGCGGCGAGGCCGCCCTGGCCACTCGAATCGCCATTGAACTGGCCGAACACGGCTTTTTCACCAGCGCCGTGTTCTTCCCGGTGGTGGCGCAAGGTAAAGCTGCGATCCGCGTGACCCTGCGTGCCGACATGGAATCGACACTGATCCACCACTTCTGTGATTTGATCACCGGACTGTTACTGACTCACGGCGGCCATCGCAACCGCTGAACCTTCACGGACGACTCATGAATCCCGGACTCATCCTGCTCATCACCTGCTCCACCGTGTTCCTCGCCCAACTGGGCATGAGCATTTACCTGCCGGCGCTGCCGCAGATCGCCGGGCACTTGCAGGTCGATGCAACGCAGGTGGCCTGGGGCTTGTCGCTGTACCTGATCGGCATGGCATTGCCAATGTTGCTCTGGGGCAGCCTTGCACAACGCATCGGGCGCAAACCGGTGCTGCTGGCGGCACTGGGGATTTACGGGCTGGCGAACCTGGCGTTGCCGCTGGGTTCGACGCTGGAATCGTTCCTGCTGTTGCGACTGCTTCAAGGGATCGGCGCCAGCGGTATTTCGGTGATGGCGCGGGTGCTGATCCGAGACAGTTTCCGGGGCAATCTGCTGGCGAAGGCGTTGTCGTGGATTTCGATTTCGTTCGTTGTCGCGCTAGGGATCGGGCAATACGCCGGCTCGCTGATTCAGGTGACGCTGGGCTGGCAGGCGATCTTCTATCTGCTGGGTGCGGTCAGCCTGTCGATGGCCGCGATTGTTTCGCGCCTGAATTTTCCGAAACTCGTCGAGACGCCCGCAACCGCGTCGCCCTGGGCGGTATACGGAACAATTCTGAGCCATCGGGCGTTTCTTCTGCCGGCGCTCGCGGGCGGTCTGGGTTATGGCGTGATCATCGCGTTCAACAGCGCTGCGCCGTTGATTCTGCAAGGCCCGTTCGGTTGGTCGACGACCGACTATGGGCTGCTGGGCTGGCCGATCAGTGCGGCGTATTTTCTGGGGGCGCTGGCGGTCAATCGCTTTGTGCTGCGTACCGGTCAGCATCGGTTGATGGCGTCGGGTGTGGGCCTGGTAATGGCCGGAAGCGGGGTGATGCTGGCGGGCAGCCTGTTGGCCAGCTCCGTTGCCTGGCTGCTTTGGTTGCCTTACTGCGTCGCCGTGTTCGGCCAGTCGCTGAACTATCCGATCAGCCTCTCGCGGGCCAACGATGGAGCGCCGATTGCCGGCGCTTATGCGATGGCCCTGAGCGGTTTCATTCATCAATTGATGGCCGCGTTGATCGGCGCGGTGGCCAGCCTGCTGGCCGGTCCACACGCGTGGCCGCTGTCGCTGCTGTGTTGCTTTCTGGCGGCGGGCGCGGTGCTCTGCACGAGGTTCACGCCCGATCGTCAGTCCGCTTAAAACGCGCTGCGGAAAATCTCCTCGATCTGCCGCTGATCCGCCGCCCGCGGGTTGGTGAAACCGCAGGCGTCTTTCAGGGCATTGGCGGCAAGAATAGGGATGTCGGTGCATTTGGCGCCGAGGTCACGCAAGCCGCCGGGGATGTCGACGTCTTTGGCCAGGCAACGGATTGCGTCAATCGCAGCTTTTGCGCCCTCCTCCGGGCTGAAACCACGGATGTCGGCGCCCATGGCGTGGGCCACATCGGTGAGGCGATCAGCGCAGACCAGCGCGTTGAACGTCTGCACATGGGGCAACAACACCGCGTTGCACACGCCATGAGGCAGATCGTAGAAACCGCCCAACTGGTGCGCCATCGCATGCACGTAGCCAAGGGACGCATTGTTGAACGCCATGCCGGCGAGGAACTGCGCATACGCCATGTTTTCCCTCGCCGCCAGATCGCTGCCGTCGCGTACCGCCAGACGCAGGTTGTTGCTGATCAGGGTCATCGCCTTCAGCGCACAGGCGTCGGTGATCGGGTTGGCGGCGGTGGACACATAGGCTTCGATGGCATGGGTCAGTGCGTCCATGCCGGTGGCGGCGGTCAGGCTTTTCGGCATGGCGACCATCAGCGCCGGATCGTTGACCGACAGCAGCGGCGTGACATTACGGTCGACGATGGCCATTTTTACGTGGCGGGCTTCGTCGGTGATGATGCAGAACCGGGTCATCTCGCTGGCCGTGCCGGCCGTGGTGTTGATGGCGATCAGCGGCAATTGCGGCCTGGCCGATTGATCGACGCCTTCGTAATCACGGATCTGTCCGCCGTTGGTCGCGCACAGGGCGATGCCCTTGGCGCAGTCGTGGGGCGAGCCGCCGCCGAGTGACACGACGAAATCACAGCGGCTGTCCTTGAGCAGCGCCAGCCCGGCCTCGACATTGGCGATGCTCGGGTTGGGTTTGGCGCCGTCGAAGATCACTGAATCGATGTCCTGCATCGCCAGTTTCTCGGCGATCATCGTCGCCACGCCAGCCTTGGCCAGGCCCGCGTCGGTAACGATCAGCGCCTTGCGAAAACCGTAATTGCGGATGGCATTCATGGCTTCGTCGAGGCAGCCGCTGCCCATGATGTTTACGGCGGGAATGAAAAAGGTGCTGCTCATGGCGCGTCTCCTGACAGGGGCCGGATCGACTCCTGCGATCCGGCGGATGCATACAGGATCGACCGATCGGTCACGGCGGATGTTGATCTGGCTCAATGCCCGCTCGTGATAAAGTCGCCGCCCATCTGCCCCTTGTTTTGAGACGTGCCCTGCAATGACCGATTTTCTGGATGTCGACGCCACCCTCGAAGACTGGAACGCGTTACGCGCCACCACCGACTTCAGCGGCTTGCTGGTGGGCAACGGCGCCAGCCGCGCGGTGTGGGACGATTTCGGCTACGACTCGCTGTTCGAAAACGCCCGCACAGTGGAAGAAAAGCCGCTGAGCCCGTCGGAACTGAGCGTGTTCGACGCCCTGCAGACACGCAGTTTCGAGCAGGTGCTCGGCGCGCTGAAAACCACCAGCCGGGTCAACAAGGCACTGGCTGTCAGCTCGGCCGCGCCGCGCAACCGTTATTACGCGATCAAGGAAGCGCTGATCAATGCCGTCCACGATTTGCACATTCCGTGGCGACTGGTCGAAGCATCGACCCTGACGATCCTGAACCGCGAACTGGCCAGTTATCGCACGGTGTTCACCACCAATTACGACCTGCTCAACTACTGGGCGCTGCAGCATCAGGGCGAGGCCATCGACGACCTGTTCAACGGCCCCGACGCCAGCTTTGATCTGTGCGAAAGCAGCACTGACAAACCGCGCCTGCTGTACCTGCACGGCGGCCTGCATCTGGTGCGCAACCAGGACGGCAGCGCCCGCAAACTGACCGCCACCGAAGGCACGTTGCTCGGCAGTTTCGCGATCAACAACACCCTCAAGACCCTCGACGACGTGCCGCTGTTCGTCAACGAAGGGCCGAGCGCGGACAAGCTCAAGACCATCCGCAGCTCCGATTACCTGTCGTTCTGCTACGACCAGTTGCTCGAACACGGCGACAGCCTGTGCATCTTCGGCCACGCCCTGGGCGAGCAGGACAGCCACATCGTGCGTGCCCTGCGACTGGCGAAACCGAAGACCGTGGCGATCTCGATCTACCCGCGCAGCGCGGCGTTCATCCAGCACCAGAAGCGGCATTACGCAAAGGTATTCGAGGGCACGGGCGCCGAGTTGCGATTCTTTGATTCCAAGAGCCATGCGCTGGGGAATCCGAAGCTGTCGGTGCCGGTCGAGGTCTGATCACTCTTCGCTGCTGTGCACCACCACCAGCAGTTGTGCCTGCTCCTCGCCCACCGAGCGTATCCGGTGCGGTTTCTGCGCATTGAAGTGCAACGCGTCGCCCCGCTCCAGCAGCACCCGTTCGTTCATGAAGTCCACTTCGACCCGGCCTTCGTGAACGAACAAAAACTCCTCGCCCAAATGCTCCTTGAAGGTTTTGTCGGTGAATTCAGTCGGCGGATAGATGATGAACGGCAGCAGGCTGCGCTCGCTGACCTGATGGGCCAGCACTGCGTAGCCGGGGCTGTGATCATTGGCCGCCAATGACTGGCGCTCGTGGCTGCGCACCAGGCTGTAGCTGTCGAGGCTGACGTTGTCTTCGGAGAACAATTCCTCGACCTTCACGTTCAGCGCTTTCGCCAGTTTCAACGCGGCGGCAATCGACGGCGTGTTCAACCCGCGTTCGACTTTCGACAGATAACTCTTGGTCATGCCGGATTTCTCGGCGAGTGCCTCAAGGGTTACGCCAAGTTTTTTTCTCAATAATTTCAAACGGATAGACATGCGAAGCGATTAATCCAGCAAAGGAAAGACGATTTGTCCTTGCCAATGACACAAAGTGTCATATAGCCTCTTAAGTGTCATCCATGGCAACCACCACAGGACACGGATATGGCGAAGACATTAGCACTACCCAAAGACGAACTGGTCAAGCAAGCGCTGACCCAGATGCAAAAAAGCCTGGCGGATAATACGTGGACGGACCGGCAAAAGCTGGCCCTGACCTGCCGGATCCTCTTCGAAAACGGCCACGATTCGGGCCTGGCCGGGCAGATTACCGCCCGTGGCCCGCAGCCGGGCACTTACTACACCCAGCAACTGGGGCTGGGGTTCGATGAAATCACCGCAAGCAATCTGCTGCTGGTCAACGAAGACCTGGAAGTGCTCGAAGGTCACGGCATGGCCAACCCGGCCAACCGTTTCCACAGCTGGGTGTACCGCGCCCGACCGGATGTGAACTGCATCATTCACACCCACCCGACGCACATTGCCGCGCTGTCGATGCTGGAAGTACCGTTGCAGATTTCCCACATGGACTTGTGCCCGCTGTACGACGACTGCGCGTTCCTTGAAGGCTGGCCGGGCGTCCCGGTGGGTAACGAAGAAGGCGAGTTGATTGCCGGGGCGTTGGGCGATAAACGGGCGATTCTGCTTTCCCACCACGGTCAGCTGTCCACCGGCACGACCATCGAGGAAGCCTGTGTCATCGCCCAATTGATCGAGCGCGCCGCCAAACTGCAGTTGCTGGCCATGGCCGCCGGGACGATCAAACCGATCATCCCCGAGCTGGGTCGCGAGGCCCATGACTGGGTCTCGAAACCCAAACGCCACGCCGCTGCATTCAACTACTACGCCCGGCAGAACCTGCGCCAGCACGCCGATTGCCTGAACTGAATACCCCATCCTTGCGGAGCACTCACATGACCAACATTCACGGCATCATCGGCTACACCATCACCCCGTTCGGCGCCAACGGCGAAGGTCTTGATCTGCCGGCCCTCGGCCGTTCGATCGACCGCCTGATCGCCGGCGGCGTCCACGCCATCGCGCCACTGGGCAGCACCGGCGAAGGCGCCTACCTGAGCGATGCGGAGTGGGACCAGGTCGCCGAATTCAGCATCAAGCACGTGGCCAAACGGGTGCCGACTGTGGTCAGCGTCTCCGACCTGACCACCGCCAACGCCGTGCGTCGCGCACGTTTCGCCGAAGCCCATGGCGCCGACGTGGTGATGGTGCTGCCGGCGTCCTACTGGAAGCTCACCGAAGCAGAAATCCTCGCTCATTACCGCGCCATCGGTGACAGCATCGGCGTGCCGATCATGCTCTACAACAACCCGGCCACCAGCGGCACCGACATGTCGGTGGAACTGATCCTGCGCATCGTCAACGGCGTGGAAAACGTGACCATGGTCAAGGAGAGCACCGGCGACATCCAGCGCATGCACAAGCTGCAACTGCTCGGCGAAGGCCGGGTGCCGTTCTACAACGGCTGCAACCCGCTGGCGCTGGAAGCCTTTGCGGCCGGCGCCAAGGGCTGGTGCACGGCGGCGCCGAACCTGATTCCGCAGCTCAACCTGGATCTGTACGAAGCCACGCTGGCGGGGGATCTGGGCAAGGCACGGGAACTGTTCTACCGCCAGTTGCCGCTGCTGGATTTCATCCTCAAGGGTGGTTTGCCGGCGACGATCAAGGCCGGGCTGCGTGATACCGGGCTGGAAGTGGGTGATCCACGCTTGCCGGTGTTCCCGCTGAGCGAGGCCGGACGCAATCAGTTGCAGGCCATTCTCAAAACCCTGCGCTGACTTCAGGCAACACAAAAAAACCTGTGGGACCAAGCTCACTCCCACAGGTTTTGTGCTGGATTCAAAGTACCGGCAGGGTTTTGTCCTTGATCACCTTCGTCGGCCCATTGCTCTTCACGGCAGCGATGCCTTTGGCACACGCGGCGTCCGATGAATAGGACTCGCTGCTGCCGATGATCTGGTGATTGGCCGCTTTCAGGTTGAAGTAGGGATGGCCGTCCTTCGTCGTTTTCTTCTCGTAGCGCTCATCCAGCGGACTGTTGCCCTGCACCGCCGCGATACCGTTTTCGGCGGCACTGTGAGAGGTGTACAACTCGCTGGTCAGAATGGTTTCGGCATTCGCCGCTTTCAGCACGAACCTGAACTGGCCGTTGCTGCTTTTGCTCAATTCATACCATCCGGACATGCTGCGTCTCCTTATCGATGGGTCACAGGGTGATTTTAGTCCCTAGCAGTCCCAGGAACCCGGCCAGCCATTTCGGATGCGCCGGCCACGCTGGAGCCGTGGCCAGATTGCCCTGGACATGACTGTCCGTGACCGGGATATCGATGTAAGTGCCGCCGGCCAGCCGTACTTCCGGGGCACAGGCCGGATAGGCGCTGCATTCGCGTCCTTCGAGAATCCCCGCCGCCGCCAGCAGTTGTGCGCCATGACAGACAGCGGCAATCGGCTTGCCGGCCTTGTCGAAGGCTCGCACCAGTTCCAGGACTTTTTCGTTCAGCCGCAGGTATTCCGGCGCACGACCACCGGGCACCAGCAGCGCGTCGTAGTCCTTGGCGTCGACCTTGGCGAAATCGAAGTTCAGGGCGAACTGGTGACCGGGCTTTTCGCTGTAAGTCTGATCGCCTTCAAAATCATGAATCGCGGTGCGCACGGTCTTGCCGGCGGCTTTATCGGGGCACACGGCATGCACGGTGTGACCGACCATTTGCAGGGCCTGGAACGGCACCATCACTTCGTAGTCTTCGACGTAATCGCCGACCAGCATCAGAATCTTTTTCGCGGCCATGGACAGGACTCCTCTGGTGAATGCACAGGAGTATTCAAAGTAGTCCAAGGACCGCGATGGCGTCCGCAAACTGTATGGATAACTCTGCGCCCAGCTGTAACAGCCCGGTTGCCGTGGTTTGTGGCTAGATGAACGCACCTCCCTGCCACCTTCGAATCTGGTTGCCATCATGTCTTCGCGCGAAAACACCGGCATGGCCCTGGGCCTGCTCGGCGTTGTGATCTTCAGCCTCACCCTGCCCTTCACCCGCATCGTGGTGCAGGAACTGCATCCGTTGCTCAATGGCCTCGGCCGTGCGTTGTTCGCGGCAATTCCGGCGGCGTTGCTGCTGTTGTGGCGCCGGGAAAAGTGGCCGACCTGGCAGCAGGTCAAGGGCCTGAGCCTGGTGATCGCCGGGGTGATTCTCGGTTTCCCGGTGCTGTCGGCGTGGGCCATGCAGACGCTACCGGCGTCTCACGGCGCGCTGGTTAACGGCTTGCAGCCACTGTGCGTGGCGCTGTATGCCGCGTGGCTGTCCCACGAGCGTCCATCGAAAGCCTTCTGGGCCTGCGCCGCTTTAGGCAGTGCGTTGGTGTTGGGTTACGCGTTGTACACCGGCGCCGGCAGCATTCAGGCCGGTGACTTGTTGATGCTGGGTGCGATTGCGGTAGGTGGTCTGGGTTATGCCGAGGGCGGGCGTCTGGCCCGGGAGATGGGTGGCTGGCAGGTGATCTGCTGGGCGCTGGTGTTGTCGACGCCTTTGCTGATCGGCCCGGTGCTGTATCTGGCGTTGCAGCATCAGGGCGCGGTGTCGACGAAAACCTGGTGGGCCTTCGGTTACGTCGCGCTGTTTTCGCAGTTCCTGGGATTCTTCGCGTGGTACGCCGGGCTGGCCATGGGCGGCATTGCCCGGGTCAGTCAGATCCAGCTGTTGCAGATTTTCTTCACCATCGCATTTTCCGCGCTGTTCTTCGGCGAACACGTGGAGCCGATCACCTGGCTGTTCGCCTGCGGGGTGATCGCGACGGTGATGCTTGGGCGCAAGACGGCGGTGCGCCCGGCTCAACCGGGCACGTTACCGGCCGGGGTCCAGCTCAAGCCTTGAGCGGCAGCAAACCATCGGCGAGCAGCAGGGATTCCAGGCAGTGCTCGCTGATGTGGTAGAACGCCTTGAGTTCCTGAATCTTCACCAGCAACTGGGCCGGGTCCACCGGCTCGGCGCGCTTCACGGCGAGGATCATCTTGTTCTTGTTGGTGTGTTCCAGCGAGATGAACTCGAACACCTTGGTTTCGTAACCGCAGGCTTCGAGGAACAGCGCACGCAGACTGTCGGTGACCATTTCCGCCTGCTGGCCCAGATGCAAACCGTATTGCAGCATCGGCTTGAGCAGCGCCGGGCTCTGGATCTGCAGGCGAATCTGCTTGTGGCAGCACGGCGAGCACATGATGATCGCTGCGCCGGAACGGATGCCGGTGTGGATCGCGTAGTCGGTGGCGATGTCGCAGGCGTGCAAAGCGATCATCACTTCCAGCTCGCTCGGCGCCACGCTGCGCACATCGCCGCACTTGAACACCAGCCCCGGGTGCTCGAGCTTCTGCGCGGCGGTGTTGCACAGATTGACCATCTCTTCGCGCAATTCGACGCCGGTGACTTCGCCCTCGGCCTTCAACGTGTTGCGCAAATAGTCATGAATGGCAAACGTCAGGTAACCCTTGCCCGATCCGAAATCCGCCACCCGCACCGGTTTGTCCAGGGCCAGCGGCGAGGACGTCAGCGCGTGGCTGAAGACTTCGATGAACTTGTTGATCTGCTTCCACTTGCGTGACATCGCCGGGATCAGCTCGTGTTGCGCATTGGTCACGCCCAGATCCTTGAGGAAAGGACGGCTCAACTCGAGGAAGCGGTTTTTCTCGCGGTTATGCTCGGCGGACGGCACTTCGCGCAATTGCTGGGGTTTGCTCATGAACAGCGAGCTCTTGCCCTTTTTGCTGTATTCGAGCTGGGCTTCGTCAGTCAGCGTGAGCAAATGCGCATTCTTGAACGCCGCCGGCAGCAGCTCGGCAATCATTGCCACCGCCTCGTCCAGCGGCAGGTTCTTGGTGATGTCGCGGGTCTTGTAGCGATACACGAACGACAGGTTCGGCTGCGCCTTGACCGTCACCGGTTTGATGATGATCCGCTGCAGCTCCGCTTCTTCGCCGACGTACTTGGCCAGCACCAGTTTGATGAAACCGTTCTGTTCGAGGCTGGTTTGCAGCAGCTCGATGAACCGGGCGTGGTGATCGGGGGTAGAAACGGCGGTGGCAGACATGCAGAAAACGGCCTCGGACGGGCAAATCGGGAATGGCCGCTAGTTTAGGGGGGATGGCGTTCGAGGGCACGGCTAATTTCCCGAACGGCTTATCCCAGCACCACCAGGCGATTGGGCAACTCATTCCTCACCTGCGTCACCGGCACATGCACCTTGAGCAATTCCCCGCATGCCTCGATGCAGGTCACGAACCCCTGCAACGTCTGGCCCTGGCGCACCTGCTCGGTAAACGCCGCGACAATCGCGTCCCAGCTCTTGTCGTCCAGCCGTCTGGAAATCCCTTCGTCCACCAGAATTTCCACGTAACGCTCGGCCTCGCAGACAAAGATCAGCATGCCGGTGCTACCCACCGTGTGATGCAGGTTCTGTTCGAGAAACTGCCGACGCGCCAGGTTCGAGGCGCGCCAGTGGCGGACATGGCGCGGGATCAGATGGGTGGTGACTTTGGGCAAACGAAACACCAGGCACAGCACGACAAAACTGATCCATTGCACCAGTAACAGACTGTGCATCGTCAGCCAGCCGGTCAGGTAATGCAGGATGCCCGGCACCACCAGCGCCAGCAGGCTGGCCCACAGCAACGGAATGTACGCGTAGTCATCGGCACGGGCCGCGAGCACCGTCACCAGCTCGGCGTCGGTGTCGCGCTCGACCCGGGCGATGGCCTCGGCGACCTTGCGTTGTTCGTGTTCAGTCAGTAATGCCATGTCGTGAAGTGCCTGCTCATTATTGTTATCACCAGCCGCCGGAGGAACCGCCCCCGCCGAAACTGCCACCGCCGCCGCTGAAGCCCCCGCCTCCACCACCGCCGCCAAAACCACCGCCACCGAAGCCGCCCCCTCCTCCGGACCCGCCCCGGCCGACGGGAAGGATACCGAGCATCTGGCAGACAAAAACAGTCAGGATGAACAACATCACCAGAAATACGAAAATTCCCGGATGCCGCGAGACAAAGTCGTCCGAAGGATCGCCGGACGATTCGTACACCGTGGAAGGCTCGTCCAGCGGATTGCCGCCCAGCACCACCAGCATCGCCGCCACGCCGTCACTGATGCCTTTGCTGTAATTGCCGGCCTTGAACGCCGGCGTGATCACCTGATGGATGATCACTGAACTCTGGGCGTCGGTCAGGCGATCCTCCAGCCCGTAGCCGACTTCGATGCGCAACTTGCGCTCGTCCCGGGCGACGATCAGCAAGGCGCCGTTGTTCTTGTCCTTCTGGCCGATGCCCCAGTGCCGGCCGAGTTCGACGCCGTAGTCCTCGATGGTGGCGCCTTGCAGGTTCGGCAACGTCACGACCACCAGTTGCTCGCCGGTTGCCTGCTCGTGGGCCTGCAACTGCTGGCTCAACTGCGCGCGCACCGCCGGCTCGATCATCTGCGCGTCGTCCACCACCCGCCCGGTCAGCGCCGGGAAAGTCAACTCGGCCCGGGCGCTGATGGCGAACAACCACAGCATCAGCACCAGGCCCATCTTCAACGCACGCATGGGCATCACCGGCTCAGAATTTCACTTCCGGGGCCTTGTCCGCGCCGGGGCTGGTGGCTTCGAAGGTCTCGCGGATCGGCAGGTCGCTGTACATCACGCTGTGCCACAGGCGACCGGGGAAGGTGCGGATTTCGGTGTTGTACTTCTGCACTGCCAGAATGAAATCCCGGCGGGCCACGGCGATGCGGTTTTCCGTGCCTTCAAGTTGCGATTGCAGGGCGAGGAAGTTCTGGTTGGCCTTCAGGTCCGGATAACGTTCGGACACCACCATCAAACGGCTCAAGGCACCGGTCAGCTGATCCTGGGCCTGCTGGAACTGCTTGAGCTTTTCCGGGTTGTCGAGGGTGCTGGCATCGACCTGGATCGACGTTGCCTTGGCCCGGGCCTCGACCACCGCCGTCAGGGTGGCCTCTTCATGCTTGGCATAGCCCTTCACGGTTTCCACCAGGTTGGGGATCAGGTCGGCACGGCGCTGGTACTGGTTCTGTACCTGGCCCCAGGCTGCCTTGGCCTGTTCGTCGAGGGTCGGGATGTTGTTGATGCCGCAGGCGGTCAGCAACGTGGCCAGCACCAGCAAGGTGGCGACCTGCAAACGCGAGCGGTAGACAGGACTGACATTCATCGTTCGGGAGCTCCCTTGCACATTTCATGAATGATCGCGCTTGAAACCTTCCGGGGCGGCTCTTGGGGCATAATCGCCCGCGCCACTGGATTGCAGCGGGCCGATGGGCTAAAAAGAGGCCCTGCGCGATCACGTCGCCGAAACTGGCGCCGTACATTCGGCTGTCGTTTTTTGAATCAGCACCCGAACAACAATAGTCGCTCCCTAAATTTTGGCTGGCCGGCGTTGTAACGCCGTTTAGGCCCTTGAGAAAACTATTCATGAAGAAGCTGTGTTTGCTGGGCCTGTTCGTCAGCCTGGCCAGTCATCAAGTACTGGCCGCCACGACCCCGGTACCCCTGGAAAACAAGGACGCGTTCATCAGTAACCTGATGAAACAAATGACCCTCGACGAGAAGATCGGCCAGTTGCGCCTGATCAGCATCGGCCCGGAAATGCCCCGCGAACTGATCCGCAAAGAGATCGCCGCCGGCAACATCGGGGGCACGTTCAACTCGATCACCCGCCCGGAAAACCGTCCGATGCAGGACGCTGCCATGCGCAGCCGCCTGAAGATCCCGATGTTTTTCGCGTACGACGTGATCCACGGTCACCGTACGATTTTCCCGATTCCCCTGGCCCTGGCATCAAGCTGGGACATGGACGCCATCGGCCAGTCCGGGCGCATCGCCGCCAAAGAGGCCGCCGCCGACAGCCTCGACATCACTTTCGCGCCGATGGTCGACATCTCCCGCGACCCGCGCTGGGGCCGCAGCTCCGAAGGTTTCGGTGAGGACACCTACCTGACCTCGCGCATCGCCAAAGTCATGGTCAAGGCCTATCAGGGCGACACGCCGAGCGCGGCCGACAGCATCATGGCCAGCGTCAAGCACTTCGCCCTGTACGGCGCGGTCGAGGGTGGCCGCGACTACAACACCGTGGACATGAGCCCGGTGAAGATGTACCAGGACTACCTGCCGCCGTACCGCGCCGCGATCGATGCCGGCGCCGGTGGCGTGATGGTCGCGCTGAACTCGATCAACGGCATCCCGGCCACCGCCAACACCTGGCTGATGAACGACCTGTTGCGCAAGGAATGGGGCTTCAAGGGCCTGGCGGTCAGCGACCACGGCGCGATCTTCGAGCTGATCAAGCACGGCGTCGCCGCCGACGGTCGCGAAGCGGCGAAGCTGGCGATCAAGGCCGGCATCGACATGAGCATGAACGACACCCTGTACGGCAAAGAGCTGCCGGGGCTGCTCAAGTCCGGCGAGATCGAACAGAAAGACATCGACAACGCCGTGCGCGAAGTCCTCGCCGCCAAGTACGACATGGGCCTGTTCAAGGACCCGTACCTGCGCATCGGCAAGGCTGAAGACGACCCGGCAGACACCTACGCCGACAGCCGTCTGCACCGCGCCGACGCCCGCGAAGTGGCGCGTCGCAGCCTGGTGCTGCTGAAGAACCAGAACGAAACCCTGCCGCTGAAGAAAAACGCGAAAGTCGCCCTGGTCGGCCCGCTGGCCAAGGCCCCGATCGACATGATGGGCAGCTGGGCCGCCGCCGGCCGTCCGGCGCAATCGGTCACCCTGTTCGACGGCATGAGCAACGTGATCGGCGACAAGTCGAACCTGATCTACGCCCGTGGCGCCAACATCACCAGCGACAAGAAAGTCCTCGACTACCTGAACTTCCTCAACTTCGACGCACCGGAAGTGGTCGATGACCCGCGCCCGGCCAACGTGCTGATCGACGAAGCGGTGAAAGCCGCGAAGGACGCTGACGTGGTGGTCGCGGCCGTGGGCGAATCCCGTGGCATGTCCCACGAATCGTCGAGCCGTACCGACCTGAACATCCCGGAAAACCAGCGTGAGCTGATCCGCGCCCTGAAAGCCACCGGCAAGCCGCTGGTGCTGGTGCTGATGAACGGCCGTCCGCTGACGATCCTTCAGGAGAAAGAACAGGCTGACGCGATCCTGGAAACCTGGTTCAGCGGCACCGAGGGCGGCAACGCCATCGCCGACGTGCTGTTCGGCGACTACAACCCGTCGGGCAAACTGCCGGTGACCTTCCCGCGTTCCGTGGGCCAGATCCCGACCTACTACAACCACCTGAGCATCGGCCGGCCGTTCACGCCGGGCAAACCGGGCAACTACACCTCGCAGTATTTCGATGACACCACCGGACCGCTGTTCCCGTTCGGTTTCGGCCTGAGCTACACCGATTTCGCCCTGAGCGACATGGCGCTGTCGTCGACCACCCTGAACGCCACCGGCAAGCTCGACGCCAGTGTCACGGTGAAAAACACCGGCAAGCGTGACGGCGAAACCGTGGTGCAGCTGTACATCCAGGACGTCACCGGTTCGATGATCCGTCCGGTCAAGGAGCTGAAGAACTTCCAGAAAATCATGCTCAAGGCCGGTGAACAGAAAGTCGTGCACTTCACCATCAGCGAAGACGACCTGAAGTTCTACAACGCCCAGCTCAAGTACGCGGCCGAGCCTGGCAAGTTCAACGTGCAGATCGGCCTGGACTCCCAGGACGTGACGCAGCAGAGCTTTGAATTGCTGTAATCCCGCCTCGCTCCGATCGTTCCCACGCTCTGCGTGGGAACGA
Source organism: Pseudomonas sp. UV AK001 (assembly GCF_046097675.1). NCBI lineage: Bacteria > Pseudomonadati > Pseudomonadota > Gammaproteobacteria > Pseudomonadales > Pseudomonadaceae > Pseudomonas > Pseudomonas sp. UV AK001. Next base: position 246,181 of record NZ_JBJUVZ010000004.1, on the reverse strand, counting down.
TCAACTGCGCTTAGCCGCGTCTATCCAGCAAATTGACCACCACCCGATCCACCCAGCCCCAGATACGCTGCTTCACCCGCCGCCACAACGGCCGGCGCTGCCACTCCTCCAGACTCACCTGCTGACTCAGGCCAAAGTCCTTCTCGAAACTCGCCACCACCGCTGCCGTCAATGACGGATCCAGCGCCTCCAGATTCGCCTCAAGGTTGAAACGCAGATTCCAGTGGTCGAAGTTGCACGAACCGATACTTACCCAATCGTCCACCAGCACCATTTTCAAGTGCAGGAAACACGGCTGGTATTCGAAGATCTTCACTCCGGCCTTGAGCAGGCGCGGGTAGTAGCGATGCCCGGCGTAACGCACCGACGGGTGATCGGTGCGCGGCCCGGTCAGCAGCAGGCGCACGTCGAGGCCACGGGCGGCGGCCTTGCGCAGGGAACGGCGGATTTTCCAGGTCGGCAGGAAGTACGGCGTGGCCAGCCAGATGCGCTTCTGGCCGCTGTTCAGGGCACGGAACAGCGATTGCAGAATGTCGCGATGCTGGCGGGCATCGGCATAGGCCACGCGGCCCATGCCCGCCCCCGTGTCGGGTACGCGCGGCAATCGCGGCAGGCCGAAATTCGCATGGGGTTTCCAGGCGCGGCGATGGCGGTTGGCAATCCATTGGCGGTCGAACAGCAGTTGCCAGTCGAGCACCAGGGGGCCGGTGATGTGCACCATCACTTCGTGCCATTCGCTGGTGTCGTGGCCCGGCTGCCAGAACTCGTCGGTGAGCCCGGTGCCGCCGACCACCGCCAGACGCTGGTCGACCAGCAACAGTTTGCGGTGATCGCGATAGAAGTTGCCGACCCAGCGCCGCCAGCTCAAGCGGTTGTAGAAACGCAGCTCGACCCCGGCGAGGGTCAGGCGCTGACGCAAGGTCAGGGTGAGCGCAAGACTGCCGTAATCATCGAACAGGCAACGCACCCGCACGCCCCGCTCGGCCGCCAGCACCAGTGCCTGAATCACGGTTTCGGCGCAGGCGCCGGCCTCCACCAGATACAGCTCCAGTTCGATCTGCTCACGGGCGCTGGCGATTTCCTCCAGCATGCGCGGGAAAAATTGCGGGCCGTCGATCAACAGTTCGAAGCGGTTGCCGTCACGCCACGGGAACACTGCGCCGCGCATGTCAGCGCGCCGTGAAGATCAGCACCGCACCCACCGGCACCGACAGACTGATGGCCGACAGGCCGGCCATTTTGCGCAGGTTTTCCAGGCCCGGCAGCAGATCGAAATCCTCGGCACTGATCACCAGCGGCTCCAGGGTCACCACTTGAAAGCGTCGGTCATCGAGACGCGTGGCGAGCAGTTCGGCGGGGTATTCGTGTTGCTTGCCGTGCAGGTTGACGGTCAGCGGCAGGCGCAATTCAAGCTGCGCGCCGGGGGCCAGATCGTTGATCGGGCGCAGGTCGATTTGCGTGGTGATGGTCGCTTCGGGGAATTGCTCGATCTGGAACAGCTCCTTGCGCATGCGCTCGTCGCGCAGCGGGATGCCACTGTTGATCGAATCGAGCTCGACCTCGACTTCGGCGCGGCCATCGGGATCGACCTTGCCGTGCAACACCAGAAAGCGCTGCACCTCGGAAATATTGGCGTTTTTCGTGCTGACGAACGACAGCCGCGATGACTCGCCGTCCAGATACCAGTTGGCCTGGGCCGGCAGCGCGGCGGCGCCCAGCAGCAGGCCGGCGAAGGCGTTGCACAGAGAACGGTTGAACATTGAAGACTCGTGGGGCCGATAAACCTGCACGAACCTTAACTGCCTGAAGCCGGGATGCAAACCGGTAGTTGATTTTGCGGATCAGGGCTTGAGGCGACAGCCCTGACGTTCGCCCTGCCATTGGGCGCTGTTGCTACGGCCCATGCCACTGGCGCTGACGAGTTTTTGCGTGCTGTCATCGGTCAGCTCGCCGGGCAGCCACTGCTTCACGTAGCCCCGACAGTATTCGGCGTCGTTGTTCATCACGTAGCGGCACGAACAGTATTCCTTGGCGGTATAGGCACTGATGATGTCCGGGAAGGCCCACAGGTTCTCGCGCTCGTGCCAGCACCAGCCCATCAGCACGACCAGCAGCACCAGAAGGATTCGTCTGAACAGTTTCATGGCCGCACTGCCGCGAGCACGCGCTTGAGCAATTCGTTGTGTCGATAGCTGCCGTCGCGGTCATCGCCGTAGCGCACGATTACCAGTTTTTCGCTCGGGATCACGTACAGCGCCTGGCCCCAATGGCCGAGGGCGGCAAAGGTGTCGGGCGGTGCGTCGGGCCACGGCGAGGGCGCGCCGTCCGCCGGGCGATTGAGCCACCAGTGGCCACCGGGCACGGCTTCGTCCTGGTGAGCCTTGTAGCCGGTGAAGGGCTGGCGGTTGAACGCGACCCAATCCTTGGGCAACAACTGCCGGTCGTTCCAGCGTCCGTCCCGTTCCATCAGCAGGCCGACTCGCGCCAGATCCCGGGCGGTCAAATAAGCGTAGGAAGAGGCAACGAAGGTGCCCGTGGCATCGGTTTCCCAGGTGGAGTGGCGGATGCCCAAGGGATCAAAAAGCGCTGTCCACGGATAGTCCGGATAACGCTGCGGGCCAACGATGGTTTTCAGCGCGGCGGCCAACAGATTGCTGTCGCCGCTGGAATAGCGGAACGCCTGACCCGCTGGCGCGTAGCTGTCGTGATCGGCAGTGAAGGCGGCCATGTCGCGGTGGCCACGGGTGTAGAGCATCGCCACCACCGAGGATTTCAGCGGGGCGTATTCGTAGTCTTCCTGCCAGTCGATGCCCGAGGCCCAGTGCAGCAGATCCTTGATCGTGATGGCGGGGTGTTTTTCCAGCACCGGATAATATTTTGCGGCCGGGTCATCGAGTTTGAACAAGCCTTCGCCGTACGCCACGCCGAACACCGTGGCCATCAGGCTTTTGCTGATGGACCAGGTCAGGTGCGGGGTGTCGGCGGTGGTCGCGGCGGCGTAGCGTTCGTAGATGAGCTGACCGTCGCGGATCACCAGCAAGGCGTCGGTACGGATGCCCTGGCGGGTGTTGTCATCACGGGTCGGGAAGGCATAAGCCTCCAGTGCTTCGACGGCCGGACCGGCGATTTTCGGACCGGCCGGCCACTGCTCGCCTGGCCATTGTTCGGCCTGAACCGTGAAGCTGATCAGCAGCAGAAACAGGGACAGGCCTTTGAACATGGTGAGGGCTCTGGGGATGAACCTGCCAAGCCTAGCCGGCGTTCATGACAGATGTGTTTTGGCTTGCCGCCAGCGCCTTGGCCAGTCGCTTGGCCCGTGCGCCTGCTGCCAGTTGCATCAGTGCCTGGTCGCGCTGCCACATCGCCGCCCACTCAGGATTGCCGTCGCGCAGAGCCTGATCGACTTCCGCTTTGAGCCCGTCGAATTGTGCAAACAAGCCACCGAGCAACACATGCCCCGCCGAGTTGTTCGGCGGCTGGCGACTGACTTCCGCACACCCGGCCAACAGCGCCAGCAAGCGCAATTGCAGCGGCTGCGGCCAGCCGCTGTCCTGACCTACGCCGTACAGCCATGCAGTCATTGCGCTCAACACGTAAACATCTTCAAGGGTGCGGAACGGTTTGACGTAAGCGTCCCAACCGTCCCCGGCGAGCAGCTCGCACAGGGCGTCGTCGAGGTGCAAGCGGCCATGGCTGATGTCCGGCATCAACGGCAATGCCGGGAGTTTTTCCACACGCACGCCGGATTCGCCGGGGTACACCACCGCCAGGCTCAGGCGCGGTGATTCACCGGGTTGCTCACTGCGCGCAGCGATCAGCAGCCAGTCCGCCGCGTCGCCGGCGGTGACGAAATCCTTCTGCCCGCTCAGGCGCAAATCCGTCAGCCGGGTCTGCATGTCCGCCGGGCGCAGGCTGCGCTGTTCGGTCGCACACAACGCGCCCAGGCTCGGCGGCGCGCTCGGCCAGAGCATGCGCAACGCGGCCTGATAGCCCACCAGAAACGCCAGCCCCGGCGTCGCCATCCGCCGCCCTCCCGCCACCGCCAGTTCGAACGGCGTGACGCTGCCCAGTTGATGCAGCAGCGTGGCGAAACCCTCCGCCAGATCGGCAACGGCGGGCAGGCGTTCGCGACACTCAAGCAGGGTCGACCAGGTCATCAGAGGCTCCTCGTGGGCTGTCATATAAGCATCACCAAACATTCATGGCGATGACACCGGGGCTACATAGCCTGACTTTGCACAACACAGCTGCATAAAGAAAGTCGATCGGCTGTAACCCACGACGGGTTAAAGGCCCGTACGGAGATTCAAATGACTCAGATCGCCCGCATCAGCGACACCGGCAATGAACGCCGCCTGCAAGCCGAACGCCTGATCGGCGCCGAGGCCTTGCAGCAAGCCCAGGCCTTGCGTTTCAACGTGTTCAGCGGCGAGTTCAACGCCAAGCTGAAAGGCGCGGAACTGGGTCTGGACATGGATGACTATGATGTTCACTGCAGCCACATCGGCGTGCGTGACCTGAACACCGGCCGCCTGGTGGCGACCACTCGTTTGCTCGATCACACCGCCGCCAGCAGCCTGGGCAAGTTCTACAGCGAAGAAGAATTCAGCCTGCACGGCCTCGCCGGTCTGCAAGGCCCGATCCTGGAAATCGGCCGCACCTGCGTCGACCCGGCCTACCGCAACGGCGGCACCATCGCCGTGCTTTGGGGTGAACTGGCCGAAGTCCTCAAACAGGGCGGCTACAGCTACCTGATGGGTTGCGCGAGCATCCCGATGCAGGACGGCGGCGTGCAGGCCCACGCGATCATGCAGCGCCTGCGCGAACGTTATCTGTGCACCGAACACTTGCGCGCCGAGCCGAAGAACCCGCTGCCAACGCTGGATCTTCCTTCGAACGTGATCGCCGAAATGCCACCGCTGCTCAAGGCTTACATGCGCCTGGGCGCGAAGATTTGCGGCGAGCCGTGCTGGGACGAAGACTTCCAGGTCGCCGACGTGTTCATCCTGCTTAAGCGCGACGAGCTCTGCCCGCGCTACGCCAAGCACTTCAAGGCGGCCGTGTGATGAGCCGGCTGCGGGTGTACGCGCGGATCGCGCGGGTGCTGCTGGTGGTGACGCTGGGCTTGAGCATGGCCAGTGTCTTCGGGGTTTTCGAACGTCTGGGGCTGGCTCATTCGATGCAACGCCGGCAGCGCTGGTCGCGGTTTTTCATGGCGCGCCTGAGCAATGCCCTGCCCTTTCGCGTAACCGTGCACGGTGAGCTGCCGAAGCAACCGATGCTGTGGGTCAGCAACCATGTGTCGTGGACTGACATTCCGCTGCTCGGCATGCTCACGCCGCTGTCGTTTCTGTCGAAGGCCGAGGTGCGCACCTGGCCGGTGGCGGGCTGGTTGGCAGCGAAGGCCGGCAGCCTGTTCATCCGTCGCGGCTCGGGCGACAGCCAGTTGATCCGCAAGCAGATGACCCGTCACCTGCAAACCGATCACCCGCTGCTGATGTTCCCGGAAGGCACCACCACGGATGGCCGTTCGCTGCGTACCTTTCATGGTCGTCTGCTGTCGGCGGCGATTGATTCGGAAGTGATGCTGCAACCGGTGGCGATCCGTTATCTGCGCGATGGCGAAATCGATTCGCTGGCACCGTTCATTGGTGACGATGATCTGCTGTCGCACCTGATGCGTCTGTTCAGCAACGATTGCGGCGAGGTGGAAGTTCACCTGCTCAAGCCGATTGCCTGTCAGGGCCGGGAACGCGCTGCACTGGCGTACGAAGCCCAGCAAGCGGTACAGAAAGCGTTGTTCGGCGAGGTGGCCAAACCGGCCGAACCGCGTCGCGCAGGCGAACTCATCGCTGCCTGATCGTCATCCTCTGCCTACAGCTGCCGGCCGGCGAAGTCCTGCAGCTGTGGGTAGAACAAGCGAAAGTCATCACTGAGCGGTTCATACAACCGCCGCAATTCCTGCATCGCCCCCGCCAGTTCTTCAGGCTTGCTCAGACGCCGGGAAATCCCGCGTAGCACCTGGTCCAGCACTTCGAACTCCTGATACGAACCCAACCAGTCATTGGCCACCATGTGCGGGGCGATTTTCGCCAGGCGCTCGGGCAATTGCCGCTCGCTGGACAGCACGCGGTAAACGTCGGTGGTGAACTGGCCGAGCGGCCGGTCGGCGTACAACGCCCAATCGCGGGCCAGGCAATGGTCGAAGAACACGTCGAGAACGATGCCGGCGTAACGGCGGCGGGTCGAGGAAAACCGCGCCAATGAAGCGTCCACCAAAGGGTGGCGATCGGTGAACACATCGATCTGACGATGCAAGGCAATCGCCGCTTCGATCTCCGGGTCGAACTGCCCTTGCAGCCGTCCTTTGACGAAATCGCCATACAGACTGCCGAGCAGTTGACCGGGGCGCTGGCCACCGAGGTGCAAATGTGCGAGATAGTTCATGGGCGCAGCTTAGCACCGCGCCCGCGTTTGTTTACACCTCACATATCGTTATAACCCGATATACCGATTTATGCGGTCGTCAGATCGAATTCATATTGGTATATCGCGAAATACCGATTTAAAGTTCGCCTCATCGCGATATAGCGCTACACACATCACGAGCAACCAGCCATGAACATTGACCTCGACGAAATAATAAAAGCCCTGGCACACCCAGTACGGCGAGACATCCTCAACTGGCTGAAAGACCCGAAAGCCCAGTTTCCGGAACAGATCCACAACCACGAGTACGGCATCTGCGCCGGGCAGATCGACCAACGCTGCGGCCTGTCGCAATCGACCGTCTCCGCCCACCTGGCCACCCTGCAACGGGCCGGGCTGATCAGCAGCCAGAAGGCCGGCCAGTGGCACTTTTTCAAACGCAACGAGGACGTGATCCAGGCGTTCCTCAGCACTCTCAGTAAAGAGCTCTGACCCTTAACGTCAGCCAGCCGAAAAGGACTAAATGATGCCCCTCTCGCTCCTCATACTCGCCCTGAGCGCCTTCGCCATCGGCACCACGGAATTCGTCATCATGGGCCTGTTGCCCGATGTGGCGGCGGATCTCGGCGTGTCGATTCCCGGCGCCGGCTGGCTGGTGACCGGTTACGCCCTGGGCGTGGCCATCGGTGCACCGTTCATGGCAATGGCCACCGCCAAACTGCCGCGCAAGGCTGCACTGGTGGCGTTGATGGGCATCTTCATTATCGGCAACCTGCTCTGCGCCATCGCCACTGACTACGAGGTGCTGATGTTCGCCCGAGTGGTCACCGCCCTGTGTCACGGTGCGTTCTTCGGCATCGGTTCGGTGGTGGCGGCCAACCTGGTGGCGCCGAACAAACGTGCTTCGGCCGTGGCCCTGATGTTCACCGGCCTGACCCTGGCCAACGTCCTCGGCGTGCCGCTGGGCACAGCCCTCGGTCAGGAAGCCGGCTGGCGTTCGACCTTCTGGGCAGTGACCGTGATCGGTGTGATCGCGCTGATCGGCCTGATCCGCTTCCTGCCGGCCAAGCGTGACGAAGAAAAACTCGACATGCGCGCCGAACTGACCGCGCTCAAGGGCGCCGGGATCTGGCTGTCGCTGAGTATGACTGCACTGTTCGCTGCGTCTGTATTCACCCTGTTCACCTATGTCGCGCCGCTGCTGGGCGATGTCACCGGCGTCTCGCCCCGTGGCGTGACCTGGACCCTGATGTTGATCGGCCTGGGCCTGACCGTCGGCAACATCATCGGCGGCAAGATGGCCGACAAAGGCCTGGCCGCGACGCTGATCGGCGTGTTCATCGCCATGGCCGTGACCTCCACCGTCCTGACCTGGACCAGCATTGCGCTGATCCCGACCGAAATCACCCTGTTCCTCTGGGCCACCGCGTGTTTCGCCGCCGTGCCTGCCCTGCAAGTGAACGTCGTGACCTACGGCCAGGCCGCACCGAACCTGGTGTCGACCCTGAACATCGGCGCCTTCAACGTCGGCAACGCCCTCGGCGCCTGGGTCGGCGGCAGCGTCATCGCCCACGGCTACGGCCTGACCAGCGTGCCTCTGGCTGCTGCGGCGCTCGCGATCCTGGCCCTGCTGGTAACCCTGATCACATTCCGCCGGAACGGTAATCCCGAGCTGGCCACCGCTAACTGATTCACTCACTTACTTCACGAGGGTTGTATCTCATGGCAACAATTTTCGATCCGATCAAACTGGGCGACCTCGAGCTGTCCAACCGCATCATCATGGCGCCGCTGACCCGCTGCCGCGCCGACGAAGGTCGCGTACCGAACGCGCTGATGGCCGAGTACTACGTGCAACGCGCTTCGGCCGGCCTGATTCTCAGCGAAGCCACCTCGGTGACCCCGATGGGCGTCGGCTACCCGGACACCCCGGGCATCTGGTCCAACGATCAGGTACGTGGCTGGACCAACGTGACCAAGGCTGTACACGCCGCCGGCGGCAAGATCGTCCTGCAACTGTGGCACGTGGGCCGGATTTCCCACCCGTCGTACTTGAACGGCGAAACCCCGGTTGCACCGAGCGCCATCCAGCCTAAAGGCCACGTCAGCCTGGTTCGCCCATTGGCCGACTTCCCGACCCCACGCGCGCTGGAAACCGCTGAAATCGCCGACATCGTCGACGCCTACCGCGTCGGTGCGGAAAACGCCAAGGCCGCCGGCTTCGACGGCGTGGAAATCCACGGCGCCAACGGCTACCTGCTCGACCAGTTCCTGCAAAGCAGCACCAACCAGCGCACCGACAACTACGGCGGTTCCCTGGAAAACCGTGCCCGCCTGCTGCTGGAAGTGACCGACGCCGCCATCGAAGTCTGGGGCGCCGGCCGTGTCGGCGTACACCTGGCTCCGCGTGCCGACTCCCATGACATGGGCGACGACAACCTGGCCGAGACCTTCACCTACGTCGCTCGCGAACTGGGCAAGCGTGGCATCGCATTCATCTGCTCCCGTGAGAAAGAAGGTGCCGACAGCCTCGGCCCACAACTGAAAGAAGCCTTCGGCGGCGCGTACATCGCCAACGAGCGCTTCACCAAGGACAGCGCCAACGCGTGGCTGTCCGAGGGCAAGGCTGACGCCGTGGCATTCGGCATCCCGTTCATTGCCAACCCGGATCTGCCGGCCCGTCTGAAGGCCGACGCGCCGCTGAACCAACCGCACCCGGAAACCTTCTACGGCAAAGGCGCAGTCGGTTACCTCGACTACCCGACGCTGTAAGTCGCAGCGCAGAAACGCAAAAAGCCCCCGACTCGTGAGAGCCGGGGGCTTTTTATTGGGCGCGGGGTTCGCGAATCGCTCACAGGTTTGACACAAAATCCCTACAAAATACGTAGTTCGCTACGTATCAACTCGATGGGTTGAGGTATATAAAAGCAATCCACTGCGGCGAGGCGAACGAACAGGGATCTTCATCCGCCTCCTTCATTGACACAAGCAGATCCAATTACGCATTTTGTTTCATTTGCGCAGGCTTGGGCTCAGGCGCAGCATATCCAGCCCTGTATCGACCCAGCGCTCGGCTTCGGCGTACAGCTCGAAGCTGTCCGGGGCCAGCAGCCACTGATACAGGATGCCATCGATAAAGGCGTGAATGCTGATGGCAGCGCGGGCGGTGTCGAGGTCCGCCGGCAGTTGCCCACGATTGACTGCATTACTCAATGTCAGCGCGATATGCACATTGCAATCGAGGCTGGCGGTCCGGCGCTGCTGGCGCAGATCGCACATTTCATCGGTGAATTCGCACTTATGAAACAGAATTTCGTTGATACGCCGGGTTTTAGGGTCCAGCGCAATTTGATGAAACAAATGAATCAACAGCTTGCGCATACAGCCCAGCGGATCGGGTTCGTCCTCGCTTTCGCTGGCCTTTGCCAGTTCATCCAGCGGTTCCTTCAGCGTATCGAGCATCGCCTGCAACAGATCGGCCTTGTTGCTGAAGTGCCAGTAGATGGCGCCGCGCGTTACACCCGCAAGGCTCGCAATGTCGGACAGCGTCGTACGGGCCACGCCCCTTTCATAGAAAGCTTTCTCGGCGGCTTCCAGAATCTGGCTTCGCGTTTCCTGAGCTTCCTCTTTGGTACGACGAACCATGGCAGTAAAACCTCAAACAGGATGTTTCAGGGATGGCTGAATATCCGCTGAATAAAAAGGGGTGGATCTCTCGCGGATCGACTCCCCCGGCCTACAATTTCAGACCTTGCCACGACCTTTGTAACCGGTTGGGTACGCAGCCAAGGTGTTTACAAACAACCATGAACGTAAGTATATTCCTTAGCAAGCTACTTATCCACCCGGTAACCTTTTTTTACCCTTCCACACTTCTTGTGCGCTTTTCGCGCGCCTGACCCGAGGATCTTCATGCAATTCAAGCCAGCTGTTACCGCTCTGGTCACTGCCGTCGCCCTGGCATCGCTGCTCAGCGGATGTAAAAAGGAAGAGGCGGCTCCCGCCGCACCACCTCCTCAGGTCGGCGTCGTCACCCTGCAACCACAAGCCTTTACCCTCACATCGGAACTTCCGGGCCGCACCAGTGCGTTCCGCATCGCTGAAGTCCGTCCGCAGGTCAACGGCATCATTCTCAAGCGTCTGTTCAAGGAAGGCGGCGATGTCAAAGCCGGCCAGCAGCTGTATCAGATCGATCCGTCGGTCTATGAAGCGACCCTGAAAAGCGCCGAAGCCAACCTGCGTTCGACCAAGTCGATCTCCGACCGCTACAAGCAACTGGTCGACGAGCAGGCCGTGAGCCGTCAGGAATACGACACCGCCGTGTCCAACCGCCTGCAATCGGAAGCTTCGCTGCAGAGCGCGCAGATCAACGTGCGTTACACCAAGGTCTACGCGCCGATCTCCGGTCGTATCGGCCGTTCTTCGGTCACCGAAGGCGCGCTGGTCAGCAGCGGTCAGGCCGATGCGATGGCGACCATCCAGCAACTGGACCCGATCTACGTCGACGTGACGCAGTCCTCGGTCGAACTGCTGGAACTGCGCCGTGAACTGGAAAGCGGTCGTCTGCAGAAGGCTGGTGACAACGCCGCTGCGGTCAAGCTGACCCTGGAAGACGGCAGCCAGTACAAACTCGACGGTAAGCTGGAATTCTCCGAAGTGTCGGTCGACCCGACCACCGGCTCCGTGACCCTGCGCGCCGTGTTCCCGAACCCGGATCACACCCTGTTGCCAGGCATGTTCGTGCGCGCCCAGCTGCAGGCCGGTGTCAACGCCGCCGCCATCCTGGCGCCGCAACAAGGCGTGACCCGTGACCTCAAGGGCACCCCGACCGCGCTGGTCGTCGGTGCGGACAACAAGGTCGAACTGCGTCAGCTCAAGGCCAGCCGCACCGTCGGCAGCCAGTGGCTGATCGAAGACGGCCTGAAAGCCGGGGATCGTCTGATCACCGAAGGGCTGCAATTCGTCCGCCCTGGTGTTCAGGTCAATCCGACCGAAGCGACCAACGTAGCCAAGAACCCGGCACCCGCCAAGGCAGCTGACAAAGCCTACGGCGGCAAAGGGGAGTAACTCATGTCGAAATTTTTTATCGACCGTCCGATTTTCGCCTGGGTAATTGCCCTGGTGATCATGCTGGTCGGGGCTCTATCGATCCTCAAGCTGCCGATCAACCAGTACCCGAGCATTGCGCCACCGGCCATTGCGATTTCCGTGACCTACCCGGGTGCTTCGGCACAGACGGTCCAGGACACCGTGGTACAGGTGATCGAGCAACAGCTCAACGGTATCGACAACCTGCGTTATGTGTCGTCGGAAAGTAACTCCGACGGCAGCATGACCATCACCGCGACCTTCGAGCAAGGCACCAACTCCGACACCGCGCAGGTCCAGGTCCAGAACAAGCTGAACCTGGCCACCCCGCTGTTGCCGCAGGAAGTGCAGCAACAGGGTATCCGCGTGACCAAGGCAGTGAAGAACTTCCTGCTGGTAATCGGCGTGGTATCGCGTGACGGCAGCATGTCCAAGGACGACCTGTCCAACTACATCGTGTCGAACATGCAGGACCCGATCTCGCGGACCGCCGGTGTCGGTGACTTCCAGGTCTTCGGTGCCCAGTACGCGATGCGTATCTGGCTCGACCCGGCCAAGCTGAACAAGTACAACCTGACCCCGGCCGATGTCAGCGCCGCGATCTCGGCGCAGAACGTGCAGATTTCTTCCGGTCAGCTCGGCGGTCTGCCGGCGCTGCCAGGCCAGCAACTGAACGCCACGATCATCGGCAAGACCCGTCTGCAGACCGCCGAGCAGTTCAAGGCGATTCTGCTGAAGGTCAACCAGGATGGCTCGCAAGTACGTGTCGGTGATGTCGCCGACGTCGGTCTGGGCGGTGAAAACTCCAGCATCGCGGCCCAGTTCAACGGCAAACCGGCTTCCGGTCTGGCCGTGAAACTGGCCAACGGTGCCAACGCCCTCGACACCGCCAAGGCCCTGCGCAAGACGATTGACGACCTCAAGCCGTTCTTCCCGCAAGGCATGGAAGTGGTGTTCCCGTACGACACCACCCCGGTGGTGACCGAATCGATCAAGGGTGTGGTTGAAACCCTGGTCGAAGCGATCGCGCTGGTGTTCCTGGTGATGTTCCTGTTCCTGCAGAACTTCCGCGCCACCGTCATCACCACGATGACCGTGCCGGTGGTATTGCTCGGTACGTTCGGCATCCTCGCGGCCGCCGGTTTCAGCATCAACACCCTGACCATGTTCGGTATGGTATTGGCCATCGGCTTGCTGGTGGACGACGCCATCGTCGTGGTGGAAAACGTCGAGCGGGTGATGGCCGAGGAAGGCCTGTCACCGAAAGAGGCGACCAAGAAGTCCATGGGCCAGATCCAGGGCGCCCTGGTCGGTATCGCCCTGGTTCTGTCGGCGGTACTGCTGCCGATGGCGTTCTTCAGCGGTTCCACCGGTGTGATCTACCGTCAGTTCTCGATCACCATCGTCTCGGCCATGGCCCTGTCGGTAATGGTTGCGCTGATCTTCACCCCGGCGCTCTGCGCCACCATGCTCAAGGCGATTCCGAAAGGCGAGCACGGCACGCCGAAAAAAGGTTTCTTCGGCTGGTTCAACCGCAACTTCGACCGCAGCGTGCGCAGCTACGAGCGCGGTGTCGGCAACATTCTGCAGCGCAAGGCGCCGTATCTGCTGGCCTACATCCTGATCGTGGTCGGCATGATCTGGCTGTTCACCCGCATTCCGACCGCGTTCCTGCCGGAAGAAGACCAAGGCGTACTGTTCGCCCAGGTACAGACGCCTGCCGGTTCCAGTGCCGAACGCACGCAGGTGGTGATCGATGAAATGCGTACCTACCTGCTGGATAAAGAGTCCAGTTCGGTAGCCTCGGTGTTCACCGTGAACGGCTTCAACTTCGCCGGTCGCGGCCAGAGTTCCGGTCTGGCGTTCATCATGCTCAAGCCTTGGCACGAGCGTGACGCGAGCAACAGCGTGTTCGCCCTGGCCCAGCGCGCCCAGCAGCACTTCTTCAGCTTCCGCGATGCGATGGTGTTTGCCTTTGCCCCGCCGGCCGTACTGGAGTTGGGTAACGCCACCGGTTTCGACGTGTTCCTGCAGGACCGCGCCGGTATCGGTCACGACAAGCTGATGGAAGCCCGTAACCAGTTCCTCGGCATGGCCGCGCAGAGCAAGGTGCTCTACCAGGTGCGTCCGAACGGTCTGAACGACGAGCCGCAATACCACCTGGAAATCGACGACGAGAAGGCCCGTGCCCTGGGCTTGAGCCTGTCCGACATCAACAGCACCCTGTCGATCTCCTTCGGTAGTAGCTACGTCAACGACTTCATCGACCGTGGTCGTGTGAAGAAGGTTTACGTACAAGGTCAGGCCGGTGCTCGCATGAGCCCTGAAGACCTGAAAAAGTGGTACGTGCGCAACAGCGCCGGCACCATGGTTCCGTTCTCCGCGTTCGCCAAGGGCGAGTGGATCTACGGTTCGCCGAAACTGGCGCGTTACAACGGTGTAGAAGCGATGGAAATCCTCGGTTCTCCGGCGCCGGGTTACTCCACCGGTGAAGCAATGGCCGAAGTCGAAGCGATTGCTGCCAAGCTGCCGCCGGGTGTCGGTATCTCCTGGACCGGTCTGTCCTACGAGGAACGTCTGTCCGGCTCGCAGGCGCCAGCGCTGTACGCCCTGTCGCTGCTGATGGTGTTCCTGTGTCTGGCGGCGCTGTATGAAAGCTGGTCGATTCCGATCGCGGTCATGCTCGTGGTGCCGCTGGGGATCATCGGTGCACTGATGGCTACCAGCCTGCGCGGTCTGTCGAACGACGTGTACTTCCAGGTGGGCCTGTTGACGACCATCGGCCTGGCGGCTAAAAACGCCATTCTGATCGTCGAGTTCGCCAAGGAGCTGCACGAGCAAGGGCGCAGTCTGCGCGATGCGGCGATCGAAGCCTGCCGCATGCGTCTGCGACCGATCATCATGACCTCGCTGGCGTTCGTCCTCGGTGTAGTACCGTTGGCCATCTCCACCGGCGCAGGCTCGGGCAGTCAACACGCGATCGGTACGGGCGTGATTGGCGGTATGCTCACGGCCACGATCCTGGCGATCTTCTGGGTCCCACTGTTCTTCGTCACTGTGTCGTCCATGGGTCAGCGCAAAATCGCTGGCGAGGATGACACCAAAGAAACTCCTAAAGAGGCTGGCCAATGAGCAAGTCGCTACTCTCCATCGCAGTCGCCGCCTTCGTGCTGAGCGGTTGCTCGCTGATACCGGATTATCAGCAGCCTGAAGCACCGGTGGCCGCGCAATTCCCGCAGGGCCCGGCGTACTCGCCGGCCCAGGCACCGGCGCAGGCCGCTGCCGAGCAGGGCTGGAAGCAGTTTTTCCATGACCCTGCCCTGCAACAGCTGATCCAGGTCGCCCTGGAAAACAACCGCGACCTGCGTGTCGCGGCGCTGAACATCGACGCCTACGCGGCTCAATACCGCATCCAGCGTGCCGACCTGTTCCCGGCGGTTTCGGCCAATGCCAGCGGCAGCCGTCAGCGGGTTCCGGCCCGTGCGTCGCAGACCGGTGAAGCGAACATCACCAGCTCCTACACCGCCACCGTCGGCATCAGCGCCTACGAGCTCGACCTGTTCGGTCGGGTTCGCAGCCTGAGCGAACAAGCGCTGCAACAATACTTCGCCACCGAAGAAGCGCGCCGCAGCACCCAGATCAGCCTGGTGGCCAGCGTGGCCAACGCCTACCTGACCTGGCAGGCCGACAAGGAATTGCTGAAGCTGACTCAGGACACCCTCGGTGCCTTCGAGGAAAGCTACAAGCTGACCAGCCGCAGCAACGAAGTCGGTGTGGCCTCGGCGCTGGACCTGGCGCAGTCGCGTACCTCGGTCGAGAACGCCCGTGCCCAACTGGCGCGTTATACCCGCCAGGTGGCCCAGGACGAAAACAGCCTGACCCTGCTGCTCGGCACCGGCGTGCCGGCCAACCTGCAAGCGGCCAAACCGCTGTCGGATGACCTGCTCAGCGATGTGCCGGCCGGTCTGCCGTCGGATCTGCTGCAACGCCGTCCGGACATCCTTCAGGCCGAGTACAACCTGAAGGCCGCCAACGCCAATATCGGCGCGGCCCGTGCAGCGTTCTTCCCGAGCATCAGCCTGACCGCCAACGCGGGCAGCCTGAGCCCGGACCTGTCCGGCCTGTTCAAGGGCGGTTCGGGTACGTGGCTGTTCCAGCCGCAGATCAACCTGCCGATCTTCAACGCCGGCAGCCTGCGCGCCAGCCTCGACTACGCCAAGATCCAGAAGGACATTGGCGTGGCGAACTACGAGAAGTCCATTCAAACGGCCTTCCAGGAAGTCGCCGACGGCCTGGCCGCGCGCCAGACCTACACCGAGCAGTTGCAGGCCCAGCGTGATTTCGTCGCCGCGAACCAGGACTACTACCGTCTGGCCGAGCGTCGCTACCGCATCGGCGTCGACAGCAACCTGACCTTCCTCGATGCCCAGCGTCAGCTGTTCAGCGCCCAACAGGCCCTGATCACCGACCGCCTCGCGCAGCTGACCAGTGCGGTCAACCTGTACAAGGCACTGGGTGGCGGCTGGAATGCGCAAACCGCGCAGAACGAGCCGTTGAAAGAAGAAGCGCCGAAGATGAAGTTGTTCTGATCATCCGGTGAACACAAGAAGCCCGCCCCATTGGCGGGCTTTTTGTTGCCCGCTCATCTTGCGTTCGATAATCGCCCGGAACCCGCTTTCAGCGATTGAACCGCGTCACTCACGCCCCGCACCATTCCAGCCACAAAACCAATAACAACAGGTTCGACACCATGTATCCGCGCCCTGCCCCGTCCGGCTGACACCAGCCGAAACCTCCCGATGTTGCAACCTCGTGTCAGCCCCTGAAAGCGGCTGCAACGGATCCCGTTCGTCTTCAAAAAATAAAAAAGAGACCCTGCGATGACCCATCCCACTGCGCCATACGCCCTCCCCGGCCTGATTGCCCTGGCTCTGCTCGGCACCGCCCTGCCCGCGATCGCGGAAGAAGCAGGCTTCATCGACGGTGCCAAGGCCGACCTGAACCTGCGCAACTTCTACATCAACCGCAATTTTACCAACCCGACCAAGACCCAGGGCCTGGCGCAGGAATGGACGCAAAGTTTCATCCTCGACGCCAAATCCGGTTTTACCCAGGGCACCGTCGGTTTCGGCATGGACGTGTTGGGGTTGTACTCGGTGAAGCTCGATGGCGGCAAAGGCACGGGGGGCACGCAACTGTTGCCGCTGGATCATGACGGTCGCCCGGCGGACACCTTCGGCCGCACCAACGTGGCCTTCAAGGCCAGACTGTCGCAGACCGAAATCAAGGTCGGGGAATGGATGCCGGTACTGCCGATCCTGCGTTCGGATGACGGTCGCTCGCTGCCGCAGACCTTTCGTGGCGGGCAGATCACCTCGAAGGAAATCGACGGCCTGACCCTTTACGGCGGCCAGTTCCGCGCCAACAGCCCGCGCGACGACAGCAGCATGAGCGACATGTCGATGTTCGGCAAACCGGCGTTCACCTCGGATCGCTTCAACTTCCAGGGCGGTGAATACGCGTTCAACGGCAAGCGCACGCAGATCGGCCTGTGGAACGCCGAACTCAAGGACATCTACAGCCAGCAATACATCAACCTGATCCACAGCCAGCCACTCGGCGACTGGACCCTGGGCGCCAACCTCGGATTCTTCTACGGCAAGGACGACGGCAGCGCCCGGGCCGGCAAGCTCGACAACAAGACCTGGTCGGGACTGTTCTCCGCGCGCTACGGCGGCAACACCTTTTACGTCGGCCTGCAAAAACTCACCGGCGACAACAACTGGATGCGGGTCAACGGCACCAGCGGCGGGACCCTGGCCAACGACAGCTACAACTCAAGCTATGACAACGCTCAGGAACGCTCCTGGCAAATCCGCCACGACTACAACTTCGCCGCCCTCGGCATTCCCGGGCTGACCCTGATGAACCGCTACCTCAGCGGCGACAACGTGCATACCGGCACCATTACCGACGGCAAGGAATGGGGCCGCGAATCGGAACTGGGCTACACCGTGCAGAGCGGCACGCTGAAGAACCTGAATGTGCGGTGGCGCAACTCGACCATGCGCCGTGACTACAGCAACAACGAGTTCGACGAAAACCGGGTGATCGTCAGCTACCCGATCAACCTGCTCTAGAGGGCTGCGCCATCCGTCAGAATTCATGGATCGTCACCCATCGTTGAGTAGAGTGGATGCACCTGAAGGACTCAGGCGCTCCACCCTTCCCGCTTCCGTTATCTGTTGATGTTGGTCCCCCGGGACTTGAGCCAGGCTGTCACCGGAAGACACTGCCGATCATCGGAGGACCACCTCATGATCACTCGAGTCAAACCGGCTCCCGATTGGGATGCCAAGGCGTATCAGCAGTTTTCCCGTCTCAGGCAACAACCGGTCGATGAATTGCTCGGCCGCGTCGATCTGCACGATCCTCAACGCATCTACGATCTCGGTTGCGGCACCGGGATTGCCACGAAGGTTCTTGCAGATCGCTGGCCCGGAGCAGATATCAAGGGCATCGACAGTTCGCCAGACATGCTTCAGGTCGCCCGCTGTCTGCCGATCAAGGCGCGCTGGCAACACGCCGAGCTGCAACACTGGAAACCCCGCAAGCCGGCCGACCTGCTGTTCGCCGCGGCCGTGCTGCATTTCATCGATGACCATCAAACGCTGTTGCCGGGATTGCTCCGCCACCTCAACCCCGGCGGCTGCCTGGCCGCGCACATGCCGGACTGGCGCGATGCGCTGTGGTATCGCCTGATGCTCGATACCCTCGAGGATGCCGGCCCCGGTGGCCAACCGCTGGGCAGCCCGCAACTGCGCCAGCGCATGGCGGCGCGGCCGTTGTTGGCGCTGGAGGATTACTACCGTTTGCTCGCACCGCTGACCCGGTCGCTGGATATCTGGGAAAGCGAGCAGTTGCAGGTGGTCGACGGCAAGTCGCCGGTTTATGACTGGGTGAAAGTGTCGGCGCTGCGGCCGGTGATGCAGGGGCTGACCTCAGAGGAACAGGCGCGCTTCATCTATCACTACCTGATGCGGGTGCATGCGCATTATCCGCAGGAGGACGACGGGCATACGTTGTTTCCGTTCAAGCGGATTTTCATTGTGGCCAAGGTGTGAAATTCAAAGGATCGCAGCCTTCCACAGGCTGCGATCCCACGAATTCGACGATCACTCGCGTGATTCGGTACCCAGCTCATCCCACACCGATTCGGCCAGATGAAAGGTCGCATTCGCCGCCGGAATCCCGCAGTAGATCGCGCTCTGCATGATCACTTCCTTGATCTCGCCACGGCTCACGCCATTGTTGGCCGCCGCTCGCAGGTGCAACTTGAGCTCGCCCTCGCGGTTCATGCCGATCAGCATGGCGATGGTGATCAGGCTGCGGGTGTGGCGCGGCAGGCCCGGACGGGTCCAGATGTCGCCCCAGGCGTGCCGGGTGATCATCTCCTGGAACTCCGAGTTGAACTCGGTCAGCGTGGTCAGGCTGCGGTCGACGTGGGCATCGCCGAGCACTGCGCGGCGCACTTGCATGCCGTCGTCATAACGTTGTTTCTCGTCCACAAATGTCCCCTCAATCGGCCAGCAGGAATGTCAGCACGCGCTCGCTGAACGCGTCGCCGGCCTGAACGTTGGAAAGGTGCGCCGCATAAAACTCGGCGTACTCGGCGCCGCGCACATGCTCCTGAATGAAATGTCCGCCGGACGGTGGCGTCACCGCATCTTCCGAACCGGCAATCACCAGCAGCGGTGCCGTGATCGACGCCAGTTGATCGCGGAAATCCGCATCGCGCACCGCCGCGCAGTTGGCGGCGTAACCTTCAGGATTGGTCGCGGCCAGCATGTCGGTGATCTGCTTGGCCGCTGCCGGATTGGCGGCAGAAAAGTCCGGGGTAAACCAGCGGGCAATCGATGCATCGCGCAACGCGACCATCGCCGCCGGGCCGTCGCGCAGCACGGTTTCGATGCGTGGATTCCACACCGATGGGTCGCCGATTTTCGCGGCAGTATTGCAGACGATCAGTTTGTTCAGACGCTGGTCGGCATTGATCCCCAGCCACTGACCGATCAACCCGCCCATGGACAGACCACAGAAATGCGCACGTTCGATGTGCAGCGCATCCAGCAGCGCCAGCACGTCGCGACCCAGTTGCTCGATGCTGTAGGGGCCCGGCGTCACCAGCGACTGGCCGTGACCACGGGTGTCGAAACGCAGCACCCGAAAGTGCTCGGTGAACGCCGGCATCTGGACGTCCCACATGTGCAGGTCGGTGCCCAGCGAGTTGGACAGCACCAGCGCCGGCGCATCGACCGGGCCTTCCAATGAGTAATGCAGTTCGCCATCGGCGAGTTGAACGAAAGCCACAGCCCTCTCCTTTCAATCAGACAATGCGTTGTGTTCGGCGACCGCCCGCTCGACCCAGACCTGCGCCTGACCGAGGTAACGGGCGGGATCGAGCAGGTGATCCAGTTCAGTTGCGCTGAGTTCGGCGGTCACTTGCGGTTCATCGCCAAGTACCGCACGCAGATGACGCTGTTCGGCCACCGCCCGTTTGCAGCATTGTTCGAGCAGATGATGCGCAGTGTCGCGACCGACCCGTTGCGCGAGCACAATGCTTACCGCTTCGGCCAGCACCAGGCCTTGAGTCAATTCCAGGTTGCGGCCCATGCGCGCGGCATCGACTTCAATCCCCTCAGCCAGCAGCCGCGCCTGTTGCAGCGCGCCCGACACCAGGCAGCAGATCTCCGGCAGGGTTTCCCATTCGGCATGCCACAAGCCGAGGCTGCGTTCGTGTTCCTGAGGCATGGCGCTGAACAGCGTCGAAACCAGACCCGGCACGCGGGTGGCTGCGCCAATCAGCACCGCCGCGCCCACCGGGTTGCGCTTGTGCGGCATGGTCGAGGAGCCGCCCTTGCCCGGCGCCGACGGTTCGAACACTTCCGCCGCTTCGGTCTGCATCAACAGGCTGATGTCGCGGCCGAGTTTGCCGAGGCTGCCGGCGATCAGTCCGAGCAAAGCGCCAAACTCGACGATGCGATCACGCTGGGTGTGCCAGGGTTGTTCCGGCAGGGTCAGTTGCAGTTCTTCGGCCAGCGCACGAGCAATCGGCAACGCCTGTTCACCCAGCGCCGCGAGGGTGCCGGACGCGCCGCCGAATTGCAGCACCAGCAGGCGCGGCTTGAGTTCGCGCAGACGCTGACGGCTGCGGGTCACAGCCCCGAGCCAGCCGGCGATCTTCATACCGAGAGTGACCGGCGTTGCGTGTTGCAGCCATGTGCGCCCCGCCAGCGGCGTCGCGGCGTGGCGCTGCGCCTGGGTGGCGAGGGAGTCAGCCAGTTGCGCCAGCTCCGCTTCGATCAGCGCCAGCGCCTGACGCAATTGCAGCACCAGCCCGGAATCCATCACGTCCTGACTGGTGGCGCCCAGATGCACATAACGTTCGGCTTCAGCATCGGATGCCGCGATCCGCTTGCCCAATGCCTTGACCAGCGGAATCGCCGAATTGCCCGCCGTGGCGATGGCTTCGCCCAAGGCTGCGAAATCAAACAGCTCGGCGCGGCAGGCGTTCTCGATGGATGCCACAGCGCTCGCCGGAATCACCCCGACCCGCGCTTCGGCCCGGGCCAAAGCGGCTTCGAAATCGAGCATCGCCTGCACCCGGCCCTGATCGCAGAACACCTCGCGCATTTCGCGGGCAGTGAAGTAGGCATCGAACAATTGATTGCCCGGTCGCTGAGTCATAAACAGTCCTTGCCGGCGCGGGCCATCGCGGCCCGCGCACTTCGGTTTAGAGATCGTGGTGCAAGTAGGCGGCCTGCTTCGGCAGACGCAGGCTGAACAGGAACGCCACCGCCATCATCACCGTGACGTACCAGTAGAAGGCGTTTTCCATGCCCCCGGCCTTGAGGCTCAGAGCCACATATTCCGCCGAGCCGCCGAAGATCGCGTTGGCCACCGCATAGGCCAGGCCGACGCCAAGGGCGCGGACTTCCGGCGGGAACATTTCGGCTTTCACCAGGCCGCTGATCGAGGTGTAGAAACTGACGATCGCCAGCGCCACGGTGATCAGCACAAAGGCCAGGAACGGGCTGCTGACGCTTTTCAGGCTCAACAGGATCGGCACGGTGAACAGCGTACCGAGGGCACCGAACCAGAGCATCGAGTTACGCCGGCCGATCTTGTCGGCGAGCATGCCGAACAGCGGCTGCATGCACATATATAAGAAGAGCGCGCCGGTCATGATGAAACTGGCGGTCTTGGCGTGCATGCCGGCGGTGTTCACCAGGTACTTCTGCATGTACGTGGTGAAGGTGTAGAAAATCAGCGAGCCACCGGCGGTGTAACCCAGCACGGTGATAAACGCGGCTTTGTGATCGCGGAACAGCGCAGCGATGCTGCCGGCGTCCTTGTGTTCACGGGTTTCCTTGTTGGTGGTTTCTTTCAGGGTGCGACGCAGGAACAGCGAAATCAGCGCCGCCACCGCCCCGACCACGAACGGAATCCGCCAGCCGTAGGCTCGCAGTTCGTCTTCAGAGAGGAACTGTTGCAGGATCACCACCACCAGCACCGCCAGCAGTTGCCCGCCGATCAGCGTCACGTACTGGAACGAGGCGAAGAATCCGCGCTGGCCCTTGAGCGCGACTTCGCTCATGTAGGTCGCCGTGGCGCCGTACTCACCGCCCACCGACAAGCCTTGCAGCAGACGCGCGAACAGCAACAGCACCGGTGCCCAGACGCCGATGCTGTTGTAGGTCGGCAGACAGGCGATGAGCAGCGAGCCGAAGCACATCATCAGAATCGAGATCAGCATCGAATTCTTGCGCCCGTGCTTGTCCGCCACCCGGCCGAAGATCCAGCCGCCGATTGGTCGCATCAGGAACCCGGCCGCGAACACGCCAGCGGTGTTGACCAGTTGCACCGTGGGGTTGTCCGAAGGGAAGAACGCCGGGGCGAAATAGATCGCGCAGAAGGCGTAGACATAGAAGTCGAACCATTCGACGAGGTTGCCGGACGAGGCGCCGACAATCGCGAAGATACGCTTGCTGCGCTCTTCGCCGGTGTAATGAGAGGTGGAGGTTGTCATTGTTTTTCACTCGATAGGGACAGTGAGAGTCTAGACACACTTCGCAACAGTCCCGTTCCACATTGGAACAGCGACACACCTTCCCTGTGGCAGGGAAGGTGCAGTGTTCTTTCAATAATCGAAGAACACGGTTTCCGCGTCAGTGCCCTGCAGGATCACATTCCACTGATAGACACCCTCTGCATCCGCCTTCGCCAGCAATGTGCTGCGGCGCTCTGCCGGTACGCATTCGAGCAGCGGATCATTCACGTTTGCCGGATCGCCTTCGAAATAAATCCGCGTCAGCAAGTGCTTCACCAGACCGCGCGCGAACACCAGCACCACCAGATGCGGCGCCTGGGTCGCGCCTTTCAGGCCTTCGACCGTACCCGGTTTGATCGTGGTGAAACGGAAACGCCCTTCGGCATCCACCGGCACCCGGCCGAAACCTTCGAAATTCGGGTCGAGCGGTTTGGCCTGCTCGTCTTCCGGGTGATCGTATTTGCCGGCGGCGTTGGCCTGCCAGACTTCAAGCATGGCGTCGTTGACGACATCGCCGTTGCCGTCCACCACTTGCCCGGAGATCGCCACGCGCTGGCCAAGGGTCAACTCGTTGGCGAGGTTTTCGCGGTTCAGCCAGGTCAGGCCGATGTGGTAATACGGCCCGACGGTGTGGGACGTGGTCGCAGTCAGGGTCATCTCATTTCTCCATCGGCGTGGCTTCGCGGCCGCGCAGCACGATGTCCCAGCGATAAGCGAGAGCGTAGGACGGAATGGTTTTTTCCAGATCGAAAGCGGCGATCAGGCGTTCCTTGGCCGAGGTGTCCGGAACGCAGTTGTAGATCGGGTCGTACGGCAGCAGCGGATCGCCCGGAAAGTACATTTGCGTGACCAGACGCGTCAGGATGCTCGGCCCGAACAGCGAAAAATGCACGTGGGCCGGGCGCCAGGCGTTGTGGTGGTTGCCCCATGGGTAGGCGCCGGGCTTGATGGTCTGGAACTGATACCAGCCGTCGGCGTCGGTCACGGTGCGGCCGGTGCCGGTGAAATTCGGGTCCAGCGGCGCGTCGTGCAGGTCACGGGCGTGGTTGTAGCGACCGGCGGCGTTGGCCTGCCAGATCTCCACCAGAATTCCCGGCACCGGCAGACCGTCTTCATCGAGCACACGCCCGTGAATGATGATCCGCTCGCCGAGGGGTTCGCCCTGATGCTGGGCGGTCAGATCGTTATCGGTGTCAGCCACTCGTTCGGCGCCGATGGTCGGGCCGGTGATTTCCGACAGCGAGTGAGGCAGAAACACCAACGGCTTGGACGGCGAGCGCAGATTGGTGGATTGATAATTCGGGTGCAGATACGGCGGCTGGGTGCCTTCCTGCGGGCGGCGGTAACCAGGCTTGTCAGTCATTTCGCTTTCCTCTGTTCTTGTTCGTCACGGCTTGCGTCAGACGCGTTCGATGGCCAATGCCAGCCCCTGGCCGACACCGACGCACATGGTCGCCAGACCTTTCTTGCCACCGGTCTTTTCCAGTTGATGCAGGGCGGTCAGCACCAGACGTGCGCCGCTCATGCCCAACGGATGGCCGAGGGCAATCGCCCCGCCGTTCGGGTTGACCTGGGCCGCGTCGTCCGCCAGCCCCAGTTCGCGCAGCACCGCCAGACCCTGGCTGGCAAACGCTTCGTTGAGTTCGATCACATCGAAATCGCTGACCGCCACGCCGAGGCGTTCGGTGAGTTTGCGCACCGCCGGCACCGGGCCGATGCCCATCACCCGTGGCGCAACCCCGGCGCTGGCCATGCCCAGCACTTTGGCGCGGGCAGTCAGACCGTGTTTTTTCACCGCTTCGGCCGAGGCCAGAATCAGCGCGGCGGCACCGTCATTCACACCCGACGCGTTGCCGGCGGTGACGGTCTTGTCCGGACCGTTGACCGGTTTCAGTCTGGTCAGGGCTTCAAGGGTGGTGTCGGCCCGAGGATGTTCGTCCTGGCTGACCACGGTTTCGCCTTTCTTGTGGGCGATCCGCACCTCGACGATTTCTTCGGCGAAGTAACCGGCAGCCTGGGCGGCGGCCGTACGTTGCTGACTGCGCAGGGCGAAAGCGTCCTGATCCTCGCGGGAAATTTCGTAATCGTCGGCGACGTTGTCGGCGGTCTGCGGCATCGCGTCGACGCCGTACTGCGCCTTCATCAACGGGTTGATGAAACGCCAGCCGATGGTGGTGTCTTCCAGCTTCATGTTGCGCGAATACGCTGAATCAGCCTTGCCCATCACGAACGGAGCGCGGGACATCGACTCGACGCCGCCGGCAATCGCCAGCTCCATTTCACCACTGGCGATGGCGCGGAACGCCGTACCGATGGCGTCCATACCCGACGCGCAAAGGCGATTGAGGGTGACGCCCGGAACGCTCTCCGGCAGACCCGCCAGCAACAGCGCCATGCGCGCCACGTTGCGGTTGTCTTCGCCGGCCTGGTTGGCGCAGCCGAGGAATACTTCGTCGATGGCGCTCCAGTCCACCGATGGATTGCGTTCCATCAGGGCCTTGATCGGCACGGCGGCCAGGTCGTCGGCGCGAACCGCCGCCAGACCGCCACCGAAACGACCGATGGGGGTACGAATCGCATCGCAGATATAAACGTCGCGCATCATGCTTCTCCCGGTGCCTGGCCGTGGGCCGCTGCGGTGCGGGCTTCGAGATCGCGCAAAGCGCTCAGCTCGACCTCGGTCGGTTCGGCAGTGGTGGCCACGCTGTCGGCAAAACGGATGGCCCAGCCGGTGGCCGCGACTACTTGCTCGCGGGTCACACCGGGGTGCAATGCGGTGACCACGAATTCGTGGGTGCCCTCTTCCGGCTCCATGATGCACAGGTCGGTGATGATCCCGACCGGGCCGGCACCCGGCAGGCCCAGACGTTTGCGCGAATCGCCGCCCTCGCCATGGCCGACCGAGGTGATGAAATCGAGCTTGTCGACAAACGAACGCGCCGACTGCTTGAGGATGATCAGCACGCTTTTCGCGGAACCGGCGATCTCCGGCGCGCCACCGGCACCCGGCAGTCGAACTTTCGGCTGATGGTAATCGCCGACCACCGTGGTATTGATGTTGCCGAAACGGTCGACCTGAGCCGCGCCGAGAAAACCGACGTCGATGCGTCCGCCCTGCAGCCAGTAGCGAAAAATCTCACCGGTCGGCACGACGGTGTCGGCGGTTTCCGCCAGTTCGCCGTCACCGATGGACAGTGGCAACACACTTGGCTTGGCGCCGATCGGGCCCGACTCGTAGATCAGCACCACGTCCGGTGACGAGGTCAGGCGCGCCAGGTTGGCGGCTTTCGACGGCAGGCCGATGCCGACGAAGCACACCGAGCCGTTCTTCAGGCGACGGGCCGCGGCGACGGTCATCATTTCATTGGTGGTGTAAGTCATTACTTGGCCTCCGAAGCAGCGGCCAACTTGGCCTGGAACTCACTGAAGTCAGCGCAGCCATGGATGTATTCGTTGATCCACGCGGTAAACGTCTCACGGTCGCGGGCGATCGGATCCCACGCCTGATAGAAGCGGTTGTCACGCTCGGTGTAACCGTGGGCGTAGGACGGATGCGCGCCACCGGGTACATGGCAGACCGCGCTCAACGCCCAGGTCGGCAGTACGCAGGCGTTCATCGGCGCGTTGAGGTTGTCGACGATTTCTTCGACGGTGACGATGCAGCGCTTGGCGGCCAGTGCGGCTTCTTTCTGCACGCCGAGGATGCCCCACAACAGCACGTTGCCCTGACGGTCGGCTTTCTGGGCGTGGATCACAGTCACGTCCGGACGCACCGACGGCACCGCCGCCAACACTTCACCGGTGAACGGGCAAGTCACGGACTTGATCAGCGGGTTGACCTTCGGCAGGTCGGAACCGGCGTAGGCCCGCAGTACCGCAAACGGCAGGCCGGAGGCGCCGGCGACGTAGGCATTGGCCAGGTCGGCGTGGCTGTGTTCTTCGATTTCCAGCGCGTGGGGCCATTGTTTCTCGACTGCGTCACGCAGACGGTGCAGCGAGCCCACGCCAGGGTTGCCACCCCAGGAGAAGATCAGCTTGCGTGCACAGCCGGCGCCGATCAGTTGGTCGTAGATCAGGTCAGGCGTCATCCGCACCAGGGTCAGATCTTTCTTGCCCTGACGGATGATTTCATGACCCGCCGCCGTAGGGATCAAGTGAGTGAAGCCTTCGAGCGCGACGGTGTCGCCGTCATTGACGAATTGCTTCACCGCGTCGTGCAGCGAAAGGATCTCAGCCATGGAGCGGGCTCCCGTTTTTGTAGTGGATCGCCAGTGATAAAAAGGCGCGAGGTTGTGCGCCGGAGTCACTGAAGATTAAGCCGCTGATTTTCGCCAAACAATCCGATAATCGACTGAGTGTTCGTTTATCGAACAGATTGTTATCAACCTAATGATCACCCCCGAGTGCGAAGCGATCAATCCCGATATCAGGTCGCGTCCGCGTGACTGACCAGACCCTTGATCACCACCGCGGCCGTGGCCAGCCCGGCCGGAATTACCAGCGCCGTCAGCACCTGCTCGAAATTCCAGCCCAGGCCCAGCAGGGTCGCGCCCATCCATGCGCCGAGAATCGCACCGAAGCGACCGATCCCGAGCATCCACGACACACCGGTAGCCCGGCCTTGAGTCGGGTAAAATCGCGCCGCCAGCGACGGCATCGCCGATTGCGCGCCGTTGACGCACATGCCCGCCACCAGCACCAGCGTCGCCAGCAGCGTGATGTTGCCCAGGCTCTGCCCGACCGCGTAGGCAAACACCCCGGCCAGCAGGTAGAAAATGCCGATGACCTTGTGCGGATTGAACCGGTCCATCGCCCAGCCTACGCCGACCGCGCTCAACACCCCGCCGAACTGGAACAACGCGCCGATGAAGGCCGCCTGCTCCATGCTCGCGCCGCTGTCACGCATCAGGGTCGGCAGCCAGCTGGTCAGCAGGTAAACGATCACCAGGCCCATGAAGTAGGTCAGCCACAGCAGCAACGTGCCGACGCTGTAGGTGCCCGAGAAAATCACCGCGAATACATTGCGGGCTTTTACGGTTTTCTGCTCCGGCACGCTGAAACTTGCTGCCTGGGCGACGATGGCCGGGTCAATGGGCGCAAGGGTTTTGCGCACTTTGTCGGTGCCACGGTTACGCACCACCAGATAACGCGCCGATTCCGGCAGCCAGAGCAGCAACACCACGGCGAGGATCAGCGGCAGAATCCCGCCGATCAGCAACAGGCTGTGCCAGCCGAACGCCGGAATAAGCTTGGCCGAGATGAATCCGCCGCCGGCCATACCGAGGTTGAAGCCACAGAACATGCTGGTCACCAGCAGCGACTTCTTGCGCTCCGGGGTGTATTCCGACAGCAGCGTGGTGGCGTTCGGCATGCCCGCGCCCAATCCCAGACCGGTGAGAAAACGCAGCACCAGCAATTGCTCGACGTTGGTGGCGTAGGCCGACGCCAGGCTGAAAGCACCGAACAGAAAGACCGCTCCGACCAGTACGACTTTTCGCCCGAAGCGGTCAGCCAACGGCCCGGAGCCCAGTGCGCCGAAGACCATGCCGATCAGCGCGGCGCTCATCACCGGGCCGAGGCTGGCGCGGTCGATGCCCCAGTCCTGGGACAGGGCCGGCGCGATAAACCCCATGGCCGCCGTGTCGAGGCCATCAAGAAAGGCAATCAGGAAACACAGAATCACCACCCGCCACTGATAGCGCGAGATCGGTTGGGCGTTGATGAAGGACTGCACGTCGAGGCAGTGACCTACAGCGGACTGAGGCTGGTTCATTATTTTTATTCCACGCAAAAAACGCAGTCGAACGGCGACCGGCCAAAGACTGGCACGGACACAAGCATATAAGGAGGGAATCAGGCGTTGCGCTAAAACCGGCAACAGGAACGGGAGCGGCGACAGTCGGGGAACGTGCGCATGGGAAGTTGCCTCTTGTCATTATTATGGGAGTCGACAATCCGGCGGGCTCATTCACAATAGCGCCGGATGACGCTGCCGCGACATTAATGATCCGGGGGTTTTAGCGTCAATTCGATAAACGCAACTCTGTGCGTTTATCGAACAGCTTCATCAGGCGAACAACTGCGCGCTGAGGTCGCGACTGGCGCTCAGCAGACCCGGCAGAAAGCGCTGTTCCAGTTCGGTACGGCTGACGCGACCGGCGTGGGTGCTGACGTTGAGCGCGGCCACCACCTGGCCGGAAGCGTCATACACCGGCACCGCAATCGAACGCAGGCCTTGCTCCAGTTCCTGATCGACGATGCACCAGCCCTGCTGCCGCACTTCCTGCAGACATTCGAGCAAGGACTCGGGGGTGTGCAGTGTGCGACTGGTCTTGGCCACCAGTTCGGCGTGGTCGAGGTATTCGCGCAACGACGTGTCGTCCAGTGCCGCCAGCAAAATCCGGCCCATGGACGTGCAATACGCCGGCAGGCGCCCGCCCACCGACAGGTCCACCGAAATCAGGCGCTGGGTGGTGGCCGAACGAGCGATGTAAAGAATGTCGTCGCCTTCCAGGGTGGCCATGTTGCAGGCTTCGTGCAGTTGTTCGCTCATGCGGTCGAGGTACGGCTGGGCGGAGACTGCCAGCGGCGTCGAAGACAGATAGGCGTGACCGAGGGTCAGCACTTTGGGCAGCAACGAATAAGTACGGCCGTCGGTAGTGGCGTAGCCGAGTTTGATCAAGGTATGCAGGCAGCGGCGCACGGCGGCGCGGGGGATTTCCGTACGGTGGCTGATCTGGGCGATGGTCAGGTGGCGCTTGCGCTCCTGAAACGCCTGGACCACCGCCAGGCCTCGGGCCAGGGAAGTCATGAAGTCCGGATCGCCGGTCAGGGCCTGGATGCGTTTGGCCGGCGAGGCGACGATCGGCGGCGCTACCGAGGTGAAGGAATTGCGCATTTGATCGTTCATGTCAGGTCCTTTTTTTCTTGTTCGGATCAAAGGCTATACAAGCGGCTCGCAGATAGATGCACAAGCGCCAGATCGCCAACACCGGGCGATTATCGAACCGTCGACCGATAATCGCAAACGCGCCCTCCAACCCGGATGAAGCGACTCTGTAAAGTTTCCAACGCGATATCACTCATTCGCCCGCCCCCTTAGTTGATCGACTAAATGACGCCAGAAACACAACACCCGGAAACAACGATGCAACTACCGGTAAAAGTTGCGAGTCACAAAACAATCACACATCCGGAACCGTTTTTAACTTGGCAAAGATAGTCAATCCCGAATCGGCCGCTATAATGCACCTCAATGGCGTCGCACTTTTATTGGCCGTCGACGTCATTCGCTGAGGTAATGTCCATTGCCTTCAGCCCCGGCCAGCGCCTGATGATCATCACCCATGCACCGCCAGCGCGCTCGCTGAAACAGGAAACTGATGCTGCGTCAGTTTTAATCTGGTGCCGTAGCCGCCTGTAACATGGAAGTCTTGACCGCCCTGCCGACAACACCGCTGCCTGTTCAGGCCGCGTCTTGCTGGCGAACCGGTTCAATCGATTCGTTGCAGTGCGTTTCACCAGACATTTATCTCAACTCATACAGGTAGCACTGTGACGAAAGACGAACTGCGCGCGGAACTTGAGCGCCAGGAACAACGTTACAAGGAAGTTTACGGCGGGGAAGTCACCACCTACGCCGCTCAGCCGGAACCGGAACGCAAAGCATGGCGTAAACGCCCCACCGTTCAGGATCAGGTCTTCCAGCAAGAACTGAAAAAAATGGAAGAGGAACTCAAAGCCGAGGAGCCTTGATGCCTTCCTTTGAGACTTTCGAGGGTAAGCGTACTCACCGGGTTACAAGCACGGTGGACTGACGATGCCTTGCGCGCCCGCTACCCGCGGGCAGCGGCCAACTCTCCCTGTATTGCACAGGTTTGGAGCATGTCAGACACGTTTCTCAGATATTTCATACAAGCCGCTGTACCCTCCCGCACACCGGCCAACAAGCCGTCTTATTGTATTTTTATCAACCTAATCAATAGCTTGCAAAACCCTGCAAAAAGCTCGGGCAATGCACCTTGATACAAATTAATTTGGCGAAGAAGGTTACCGATGAGCAGGTAGGGGATCGATTTCCAGTCTTTTCTGGCATAATCGCGCCCCCTTATGACCGGGTCAGAAAACCTTCATGATCGATTTATTCAGCGGACTGGATGCCTGGGTGCTTGTGAGCCTCCTGCTCGCCCTGACATTTGTCCTCGCCTTCGAGTTCATCAATGGATTTCATGACACCGCTAACGCGGTAGCCACTGTTATCTACACCAAAGCGATGCCGCCTCACCTGGCGGTGTTCTTCTCGGGCGTGTTCAACTTCCTCGGCGTATTGCTGGGCGGCGTCGGCGTGGCGTATGCCATCGTCCACCTGCTGCCGGTAGAACTGTTGATCAACGTGAACACCGGCCATGGTCTGGCAATGGTGTTCTCGCTGCTCGCCGCCGCCATCGCCTGGAACCTGGGCACCTGGTACTTCGGTATCCCGGCCTCCAGCTCCCACACCCTGATCGGTTCGATCCTCGGTGTCGGCCTGGCCAACGCCCTGATCAACGACATTCCGCTGGGTGATGGCGTGAACTGGCAGAAAGCGATCGATATCGGTGCTTCGCTGGTGTTCTCGCCGATGGCTGGCTTCCTGGTGGCCGCACTGGTGCTGATCGGCCTGAAGTGGTGGCGCCCGCTGTCGAAGATGCACAAGACGCCGGAACAACGCCGCAAGATCGACGACAAGAAACATCCACCGTTCTGGAATCGCCTGGTGCTGGTGATGTCCGCCATGGCCATGAGCTTCGTGCACGGCTCCAACGATGGTCAGAAAGGCATCGGCCTGATCATGCTGGTCCTGATCGGTATCGTGCCTGCGCAGTTCGTGCTCGACCTGAACAGCACCACCTATCAGATCGAACGCACCCGTGACGCGACCCTGCACCTGAGCCAGTTCTACCAGCGCAACGCCGCCACCCTTGGCGAGTTCCTGGCCCTGGGCAAAAGCGTAGAAGGCGACCTGCCGGAGAAATTCCGCTGCAACCCGCAGCAGACCGAACCGACCATTTCCGCCCTGCTCCACACCCTCAAAGGTGTATCGGACTACCACTCGCTGCCGGCGGAAAGCCGCATCGAAGTGCGCCGCTACCTGCTCTGCCTGGACGACACCGCGAAGAAAGTCGCCAAACTCCCGGGCCTTGAGGCTCGAGAAAAGGCCGACCTGGACAAGCTGCGCAAAGACCTGACCACCACCACCGAATACGCCCCGTTCTGGGTGATTCTGGCGGTCGCCCTGGCCCTGGGCCTGGGCACCATGATCGGCTGGAAACGCGTGGTCCTGACCATCGGCGAGAAAATCGGCAAGCAAGGCATGACCTACGCCCAGGGCATGTCGGCACAGATCACCGCTGCGAGCATGATCGGCCTGGCCAACATCTTCAGCCTGCCGGTGTCCACCACCCACGTCCTTTCCTCGGGCGTGGCCGGCACCATGGTCGCCAACAAAAGCGGCCTGCAAGGCGGCACGGTGAAAACCATCCTGCTGGCCTGGGTCCTGACCCTGCCGGCCACAGTGGCCCTGTCGGCCGGCTTGTTCTGGCTGGCGTCGAAGGCGCTGGGTAGCTGATAGATCGTGGTAATGAAAAAGGCGTGATTCGAGAGGATCACGCCTTTTTTGTTGGTTTTAGAAAGGGAATGAAGAGCCTGAGAATGATAAACATCAAAAGCGCCCTCACCCCAGCCCTCCCGAAACGTCGGACCGCCCGTAGGGAGAGGGAGCCGACCGAGTTGATTGAGCAAGGTACGCCGACGTGAGATACCGAGGTGAACTCCGGTCCTCAAAAACCCACATCCCGCACCTGCTTTGGCTTTGGCTTTGGCTTCCCACCACTCAACACAATGAGCGTTAGCTCGAGTACCGCTTTTGACGTGCTGGCCCATTCGGCAGGCTGAGTGGAGGGATTCATCCGGGGGTGGGCGCGAAGCGCCGTTCGACGAAGTCGAACACATCGAGAGGAGGTGCAGCGAAGCAAACCGTAGGCGATGCCCCCGGATGAATCCCGGAACGAAGGAACGCCGAGCCTCAGCGAGGTGCCGTACGCCGGGGCCCAGCGTTTTTGGTTACTTTTTTGGCGTTTGAAAAAAGTGACTCGCTGTAAGAGCGAAACCGCCAGCCGCAACACCCGAAGCAACGGATATTCACAAAGAACACCCAAAGCATGGTCGGCCCAAAGGCCGCCAAGACACAAAAAAAAGGGCAACCGAAGTTGCCCAAAATGCCTTGCGTGCTCATCAAACCCGGAAGAACTAAGGCTTCTTGCGCTTATTCGCATCCTTCCAGATAAAAAATCCAAACCCTGCAAAAAACAGAACCATGAGCCCCACCGTCAGAACCCCGGCAAACACCACGTTATCGAAAAACATGACTGGCCTCCTGGCCCCTGCTTTGCTGCGATGGAGCTAAGTTAACCAATCAGGCAGGCACAGGAATTGACCGGGATCAATGCCGGTCAAGGTGCGTAGGAAAGGAAGGGAAATAACTGACCTGCATCAACGGATACAGGGGGAGATCAACGCTTTTTCGGTTTGTTTTTCGACTTTTTCTTCGTTTTTCCCAACGGCATGGCCTGTTCGAAGGCCTTGCGCACTTCATTCAGGCGTTTTTCGTTGAGGTCGTGAACCCGCTTGGCGCGTTCGGTGCTGAGGTCGATCAGTTTGTCGTCTTGGCTCATGGCGTTCGATGCATCGCTTGGACTGAATCACAACTGCCGGATCGCCGACAGGACTGCGCCAATAATGCGGCCTCGGGCCGGCGCTGACCAGCCATCGACGTACAACAAATCGTGTATTCAAGACGCGATGGTCGGACAGCCTCAGATCTCGATGTCGACCCACAAGCCCTGACGCGGCTGGTCTTCCATCAGCGGCACCACCGGCACAGTGTTGTCGGCATTGAGTTCGGTGCCCGGCACGGCGAGGTGTTCTTCCGGATCTTCATCGGCTTCGCGCTTGCGACGCTCACGCTCCTGCTGGCGCCGCTGTTCTTCGCGCAGCAGATAACCGTCTTCTTCCGGGTCGCGCTTTTGCAGGTCGATGGTGCTTTCGTTGGAGCTTTCCTGCACAGGCACCACCGGGGGAATGTCCGGCCGCTGGCGGATCGGGTCCTGCTGGGATGTGATCGGCACGGCGCTCAGGGGGAGCATCGGTGGCAGCATATGAAGGGTCTCCTGTCAGCAGGCTATCGGCTGCGGCATCGGGGCCTTGAGCCATCGGTCGAAAACTTGTGACCGGGTTGGCACTCAATCGTGCCGCCAGCGCTCCTGAAACCGACGCATGACCTAATCTTCCCTCAGTCGGCCGTCGGCATTTAATAGCCGTACGCGACGCCTAATCCTTTGGCCTCAGGGCCTCATTCCGTTAAGATAGCCCGCTTTTTCAAGGTGGGAGTCAGGCAGCATGGCGCAGCAGTATCAACCGGGGCAACGCTGGATCAGTGACAGCGAAGCAGAGCTTGGTTTAGGCACCGTTCTGGCACAGGACGGCCGCTTGTTGACCGTGCTTTACCCGGCCACTGGCGAAACCCGCCAGTACGCGCTAAGGAATGCGCCTTTGACCCGCGTGCGATTCTCGCCGGGCGACTCCATCACTCACTTCGAAGGCTGGAAGATGACCGTGCGCGAAGTCGAGGATGCCGATGGCCTGCTCGTCTACCACGGCCTGAACGCCGAGAACGAAGCCGTCACCCTGCCGGAAACCCAGCTGTCGAACTTCATCCAGTTCCGTCTGGCCAGCGACCGTCTGTTCGCCGGGCAGATCGACCCGCTGTCGTGGTTCTCCCTGCGCTACCACACCCTGGAACACACCAGCCGCCAGTTGCAGTCCTCCCTGTGGGGCCTGGGCGGCGTGCGTGCGCAGCCGATCGCGCACCAGTTGCACATTGCCCGTGAAGTCGCCGACCGCATCGCGCCACGGGTATTGCTGGCGGACGAAGTGGGCCTGGGCAAGACCATCGAAGCCGGTCTGGTGATCCATCGCCAGTTGCTCTCCGGCCGCGCCAATCGCGTGCTGATCCTGGTGCCGGAAAACCTCCAGCACCAATGGCTGGTGGAAATGCGCCGCCGTTTCAACCTGCAGGTTGCGCTGTTCGACGAAGAACGCTTCATCGAAAGCGATGCCTCCAACCCGTTCGAAGACACCCAGCTGGCCCTGGTGGCCCTGGAGTGGCTGGTCGAAGACGAAAAGGCCCAGGACGCGCTGTTCGCCGCCGGCTGGGACCTGATGGTGGTCGACGAAGCGCACCACCTGGTGTGGCACGAAGACAAGGTCAGCCCGGAATACTCCTTGGTCGAGCAGCTTGCCGAGACGATCCCGGGCGTGCTGCTGCTTACCGCCACCCCGGAACAACTCGGCCAGGACAGCCACTTCGCCCGCCTGCGCCTGCTCGACCCGAACCGTTTTCATGACCTGGCTGCCTTCCGCGCCGAAAGCGAGAACTATCGCCCGGTGGCCGAAGCCGTTCAGGAGCTGCTGGACAAGGGCCGCCTCTCGGCCGAAGCGCACAAGACCATTCACGGTTTCCTCGGCAACGAAGGCGAAGCCCTGCTGACCGCCGTCAACGATGGCGACACCGAAGCCAGCGCCCGCCTCGTGCGTGAACTGCTTGACCGCCACGGCACCGGCCGCGTGCTGTTCCGTAACACCCGCGCCGCCGTGCAGGGTTTCCCGGAGCGCAAGCTGCACCCGTACCCGCTGCCGTGCCCGGACGAATACCTCGAACTGCCACTGGGCGATCACGCCGAGCTGTATCCGGAAGTCAGCTTCCAGGCCCAACCGGACGCCAGCGAAGAAGAACGCTGGTGGAAATTCGACCCGCGCGTCGAGTGGCTGATCGATCAGCTGAAAATGCTCAAACGCACCAAAGTGCTGGTGATCTGCGCCCACGCCGAAACCGCGATGGACCTGGAAGACGCCCTGCGCGTGCGTTCCGGCATCCCGGCCACGGTGTTCCATGAAGGCATGAACATCCTCGAGCGTGACCGCGCCGCCGCCTACTTCGCCGACGAAGAGTTTGGCGCACAGGTGCTGATCTGCTCGGAAATCGGCAGTGAAGGTCGCAACTTCCAGTTCGCTCACCACCTGGTGCTGTTCGATCTGCCGTCGCACCCGGACCTGCTGGAGCAGCGGATCGGTCGTCTGGACCGGATCGGCCAGAAACACATCATCGAACTGCACGTGCCGTACCTGGAAACCAGCCCGCAAGAGCGTCTGTTCCAGTGGTATCACGAAGCGCTGAACGCATTCCTCAATACCTGCCCGACCGGCAACGCCTTGCAGCATCAGTTCGGCCCGCGCCTGCTGCCGCTGCTCGAAGAGGCTGACGACGGCGAGTGGCAGACGCTGATCGACGAAGCACGCACCGAGCGCGAGCGTCTGGAAGCCGAGCTGCACACCGGTCGCGACCGTCTGCTGGAACTGAACTCCGGCGGCGCCGGCGAAGGTGAAGCACTGGTCGAGGCGATTCTGGAACAGGACGACCAGTTCGCCCTGCCGATCTACATGGAAACCCTGTTCGACGCCTTCGGCATCGACAGCGAAGACCATTCGGAAAACGCCCTGATCCTCAAGCCGAGCGAGAAGATGCTCGACGCCAGTTTCCCGCTGGGCGACGACGAAGGCGTGACCATCACCTACGACCGCAACCAGGCGCTGTCGCGCGAAGACATGCAGTTCATCACCTGGGAACACCCGATGGTGCAGGGCGGCATGGACCTGGTGC
Organism: Pseudomonas sp. UV AK001; assembly: GCF_046097675.1. NCBI lineage: Bacteria > Pseudomonadati > Pseudomonadota > Gammaproteobacteria > Pseudomonadales > Pseudomonadaceae > Pseudomonas > Pseudomonas sp. UV AK001. Next base: position 209,798 of record NZ_JBJUVZ010000004.1, on the reverse strand, counting down.
TGTCCGGTTCGATGGGCAACACCGCCGTCGCGCTGATCAAGAACAAGGCGTTGAAGCCGGGCACCGTACTGCTGGAACTGCTGTACGTCAGCGAAGTGGTTGCGCCGCGCTCGCTGCAACTGGGCCGTTACCTGCCACCGGCCGCCCTGCGCTGCCTGCTCGATGCCAACGGCAACGACCTGTCGGCCCGTGTGGCGTTCGAAACCCTGAACGATCAGCTGGAAAGCGTACCTCGCGCCAGCGCCAACAAGTTCATCCAGGCTCAGCGCGATCAGTTGACGCCACGGATCAACGCCGGTGAAGACAAGGTCACCCCGCGTCACGCCGAGCGCGTGGCCGAGGCCCGCCGTCGTCTGGCAGCCGATACCGATGAAGAACTGGCGCGCCTGACCGCGTTGCAGGCGGTCAACCCGACCGTGCGCGACAGCGAGCTGGTGGCCCTGCGCAAACAGCGCGAGCAAGGCCTGGCCATGCTCGACAAGGCTGCGCTGCGACTGGAAGCGATCCGGGTGCTGGTCGCAGGCTAAACCGCCCTGCTCCATCGCCAAAAACGAAAAGGCCCGCAGCGATGCGGGCCTTTTTGTTTGTCTGAGGTTACGCAGTCACCGCTGCGCCATCCGGCTCCACCACTGCCGACAACCCCTCCTTCATCCGCTTGGCATCCCGGACAAAACACCGCGATGCCAGAAACAGAAACACCATCGTAAAGAACAGCGCCACCGGGATCAGGTACATCGCGTCATGCAGGCCGACAGCCTTGAACGCCTCGGTCATCTGCTCGGCACCCGCCGAAATCATCGCCGACTTGGCAAAGTGATCCGACAAACCACCCACAACTACCGGCCCCAGACCGCCGCCGAGCAGATACAGCCCGGCAAAGAACAGCGCCATCGCCGTGGCCCGCAGGCGCGGTTCGACCACGTCCTGAATCGCCGTGTAGACGCAGGTGTAGAAGTTATAGGCAAACAGCCAGCCGACACTGAACAGCGCGACAAACACACCGATCTCGATCCGTCCGGCATGCAGCGCCCAAGCGGTGCACACCGTCGAGATGATCAGACTGAACGCCGCAAACAACAGCCGGCCGCTGGCCACGCGCTGGTGAATCTTGTCGGCGATCCAGCCGCCCAGGGTCAGGCCGATCAAGCCGGTCACCCCGACGATCATCCCGGTGGCCACCGCCGCCTCCTGCAATGGCATCAGGAAATAGCGCTGCAGCATCGGCACCAGAAACGAGTTGCAGGCATAAGTCGCAAAGTTGAAGCACAGCCCCGCCAGCACCAGCCACAGGAACGTCGGCACCGCCAGCACCCGGCGGATCGGCTTGTCGACTTTCTCTTGCGACACCTGCACGGTTTCCGCTGCACCGCGCTTGGGTTCCTTGATGAAGAACATGAACACCGCCAGCAGCAGCCCCGGCACCGCGGCGATAAAGAATGGTGCACGCCAGCTGTCAAAGGCCTTGACCATCGCACCGATGGTGAAGAACGCCAGCAGCAGCCCCAATGGCAGGCCCAGCATGAAGATGCCCATGGCTCGCGCCCGACGGTGGGCCGGGAACAGGTCACCGATCAGCGAGTTGGCCGCCGGCGCGTAACTGGCCTCGCCGATGCCGATGCCCATGCGCACCAGCAGAAAACTCCAGAAACTGCCGACCAGACCGTTGACCGCCGTCAGCGCGCTCCAGGTCGCCAGGCCCCAGCCCATCAGTTTGCTGCGCGAGCCGGTGTCGGCCATGCGCCCCAGCGGCAGGCCGGCAATCGCGTAGACGATGGTGAACGCGGTGCCGACGATCCCCAGCTGAAAGTCGCTGAGGTGCCATTCCATGCGGATCGGCTCGATGATGATCGCCGGGATGGTGCGATCGAAGAAATTGAACAGGTTGGCGAGGAACAACAGGAACAGAATGCGCCAGGCATTCGCCGCTTGGGTCGAGTTCTGCATGGGTCCGTCTCTTTTATTGTTATAGGGCTTCACTGCCGACGCATCCGAGCCCGGAACCTGCAATCTAGTCAGGCAGGTAGGACCTGTCTGTCATCATTCGTCAGGCTGATGTTGACCCATGGCACTGTAACGAAACGTAAGCCCTTGAAAAGGCTAGATTCCCCCGAAAACCGGGGGTTTTGCGGAAAAATCCGGCAATGAAAAAATACTTTCGCGCCCCCCTTCCCAACGCCGTGGCAAAGCCTAGAATGGCCGCCGGATCCGTCCGGATCCAGCCGATCAATCCCTTTGATGCCCCTCCCATGTCCGATGTCAGTCCGTGTCTGAATTGCGGTGCCTGCTGTTCCCATTTTCGTGTGTCATTTTTCTGGGGTGAATGCGCATCCTCCGGCGGAACCGTACCTGATGAACTGGTCACCCAGATCACGCCCAGCCGGGTCGCCATGATCGGTACCGACCGCAAGGCGCCACGCTGCACCGCGCTGGAAGGCGAAGTCGGAAAGGCCGTGAGCTGCACGATCTACGACAAGCGCTCCAGCCCCTGCCGCGAGTTCGAGGCATCGTGGGAAAACGGTGAACAAAACATTGACTGTGACAAGGCCCGCGCCCGTTTCGGCCTGCCGCCGTTGCAACCGCACTGGAACGAGGTCGCCTGAGCCTTAGCGCCAATCGCTATGGCGCTCATGCCAAAATCATTAGAACCAATGTGCCACCACGGCTTGCGCCCCGAAATCGGCCTCTATACTGCATTCATTCGCCTGCGTTGATGACGCAGTAAGGAAGCACTCAGAGACGGGGCATGCTATGGAGTGGCTTGGTTTGCAGTTTGTTGCCGAGCTGCCGGAGAGCGGGCAGGTCATCCTCAATTGCACACACAACCCCTTGCTGGTGCTGGTCGCCTATCTGGTGGCGTGCGCCGCGAGTTTCGCCACCCTCGACATGGCGGAACGCGTCGGCCATGCCGAAGACCCCGGATCGCGCCGGCTCTGGCGCTGGATCGGCGCCACTTGCCTGGCCGGCGGCATCTGGGCCATGCATTTCATCAGCATGCTGGCGTTCCAGACTCCGATCGACATCCAGTACGACCTGGCCATTACCCTGTTCTCCCTGGTGATCGCCGTGCTGGCCTCCTGGCTGGCGATGCACACCCTCAGCGAACCGCAGCCCAGCCTGCTGCAATACTTCAAGACCGCCATCGTCATCGGCCTGGGCATTGCCGGCATGCATTACGTCGGCATGGCCGCCATGCAGTCCGCCGCCACCGCCTACTACGAGCCAACCCTGTTCGGTCTGTCGATCCTGATTGCCATCGGTGCCAGTTTCGCCGCGCTGTGGGTGGCCGGGAATTTGCGTGAAGGCAGCGGCCTGCACAACCAGATGCTCAAATACGTGGCCACCCTGATTCTCGGGGCCGGCATCATCAGCATGCATTTCACCGGCATGGCGGCATTGCATCTGGTCCTGCCGGAGGGAAGCATTCCCACACTGAGGGCCGAAACCAGCCACCTGCAGCTGGGGCTCACCGTCGCCTTCATCACCCTGCTGATCCTCGGCAGCGCCATCAGCGCCGCACTCGCCGACAAGAAACTGCAGAACAAGGAGCAAGACCTGCGCCGGGTCAACATGTTGCTCAGCCAGCTCGATCAGGCGCGGATGTCGCTGCAACAGGCCGCCAATTACGACGCCCTGACCAACCTGATCAACCGTCGCGGCTTCAACCAGCTCTTTGCCGAAAAGCTCAGCCAGAAATCCACCGAGGGCGGCATGCTCGCGGTGATGTTTCTCGACATCGACCACTTCAAGCGCATCAATGACAGCCTCGGTCATGATGCCGGTGACGAGTTGCTCAAGGTCATCGCCCAGCACATCAAGGGATCGGTACGTGGCCACGAAGACGTGGTCGCCCGTTTCGGCGGTGATGAGTTCTGCATTCTCATTGGCCTGCGCGACCGCGAAGAAGCACGCAACCTGGCCCAGCGCATCATGCTCAAGATGAAGGAGCCGATCGAACTGGCCGGGCGGCGCATGGTGATGACCACCAGCATCGGCATCAGCCTGTTTCCCGAAGACGGCACCACCTGCGATGAACTGCTCAAGCACGCGGACCTGGCGCTGTATCAATCCAAGGGCGCCGGGCGCAACGGCGTGCACTTTTTCGATTCCAACCTGAAAAACCGTGCGAGCCTGGAACTGCAACTGGAGGAAGAACTGCGTCATGCGCTGCGCGAAGAGAACGGGTTGATGCTGTATTACCAGCCGATATTCGAACTGAAGACCGGCAAGGTCACCAAGCTCGAAGCGCTGATTCGCTGGCAGCATCCGGTACATGGCCTGCTGACCCCGGATCGTTTTATCGCCATCGCCGAAAACAACGGGCTGATCGCCGAGCTCGACAACTGGGTGCTGCGCAAGGCCTGCGAAGACCTGGGTGAATTGTCGCGCCACGGCTGCGATGACCTGAAGATCGCCTGGAACTGCTCCCCCCTGAATCTGGCCCGGGAAGAACTGGCCAATGAAATCGAACGCGCCTTGCGCAGCGCCGGCGTCGCCCCCGAACGCCTTGAGCTGGAGGTGACCGAAAACGCCCTGATGGGCAACATCGCCAATACGCTGGTGCTGTTGCGGCAGATCCGCGCCCTGGGTGTGTCGCTATCGATCGATGACTTCGGCACCGGTTATTCGTCCCTGGCCTATCTCAAGCGTCTGCCGCTCAACACCTTGAAGGTCGACCGCTCGTTCATTCTCGACATTCCCAAGGCCACCGCCGACATGGAAATCGTCCAGGCGATCATCGTCATGGCCCACACCCTGCACTTGCAGGTCGTCACCGAAGGCGTGGAAAGCCTGGAGCAATACGAATTCCTCGAGCGTTCCGGCTGCGACTTCATTCAGGGTTATCTGCTCAGCCGTCCGGTGCCGCTGCACGAATTGCGCGCGGTTCTCGAAGAGATCAACCAGCGCAAACACGCCCACTCGGTCAATCCGCTGACGCTGGCTCGCGGTACATTTTCACCAGTGTCGATGGATCTCTCTCCAAAAAGCCCTGCGCCCCATGGAGGCGCATCAGTTGTGCGGCCAATCCGCTGATTGGCGTGGCCGAGCCGACTTCACGGGAAAACTTCACCGCCGTATCGAGATCCTTGAGCAGCGTGCGCACGTGCCATTTCACCGGTTCGAAACGGCTTTCGGCCATTTGCGGGGCGAGGATCTGCAGCGGCTTCGAATCGGCAAAACCACCGGCCAGCGCCTCGGCAATCAGGCTGGCGTCGACCCCGGACTGTTCGGCCAGCGCGACCACTTCGGCAATCACCAGCGCATTACAGGCAACGATCATTTGATTGCAGGCCTTGGTCACCTGGCCGGCGCCGATCCCGCCCATGTGCGTGACGCGCTGACCGAGGGCGAGCAGCATCGGGCGAACCCGATCAAGATCTGCAGCATCACCACCGACCATGATCGCCAGGCTGCCAGCCTCCGCGCCAACGACGCCGCCGGACACCGGTGAGTCGAGCCAGGCCATGCCGGTCTTTTGCGCCAGTTCTGCTGCCATCTCGCGAGTCGCCGTCGGTTCAAGGCTGGAAAAGTCCACCAGCAACTGACCGTTCCTTGCGCCTTCAGCAACACCGGCCGGGCCAAACACCACCTCGCGGACCACCGCCGTATCGGCCAGGCAGAGCATCACCACGTCGGCCTGCCCGCACAGTTCGGCCGGGGTCGCGACTTGCCGGGCACCCGCCTCCACCAGCGGCGCGCACTTGGCCGGGTTGCGGTTCCACACGGTCAGCGGATAACCCGCCGCCAGCAGACGCCGGCACATCGGCAGCCCCATCAGGCCGATTCCGGCAAACCCCAACGAAGGTAGCGTTGACATCATTTAGCCTCCTTTTGATTAAAGATCGCCGAATAATGGCCGATCCATCATCAATCAGGAAAGGATTCCCCCGTGCGACACACAGGCAAAGCACCTGACGCACGGGCCAAATACGCGCAGCAAAAAGACGCGAGATTCCCATTCCGTGAGGCTCGACGACAGTGGTCGCCGAGCCAACCAGTCCAGGTAAATGGCGCACAATGACTTCTAAAAACAATCCGGCCACCGCGGTATCCGATCTGACCCTGAGCCCTGCGGCGAACAGCCCTGCCCCGATGAAGCCATTACCTCCCTCGCGCCCTCTGGGCACCCAGCAATACCTGTACTTCACCGAAACCAATACTGACCGCATCCTCGACAACCTCGACGGCCTGCGTGACCTGGTATTCCCGCGTCCGCCGCACCTGGAAGGCGACAACGAGCAGCACAACGACCAGGAATTCCCGTCGGTGTGCCTGATCGGCCTCGGTCGCTGCGGCTCCAACATCGCCCTCGACGTGGCGGAGCTGGTGTACAACGCGCGCAAGTTCTACCTCAACGAATTCAACAACGAAGACCGCGTGGCTGACCGTCGTCTGGCCTCCGACAAAGGCTACAGCCCGGCCCAGTGGATCAAGCAGAACCTGCGGATCGGCCCGAACAAGTCGACCAAACCGGTGTTCCTGGTCGAGCCGCTGGTAATGCTCGGCGACCTGGACAAGGATATTGCCGGACGCATCCGTTTCTCGCGCAAGGGCGAGAAAAGCGGCTTCCTGCGCGACTACAGCAAAATGAAGATCATGGACTTGTCCGAAGTCCACGCCGGTGGTGCCGGTAACGCGCCGATCCTCGGCCAGTACCTGGCGAAGATCATCCTGAACAAGGACACCCAGCGCTTCTCCAGCCCCGACTGGAAAATGATCCACTCGTACCTGATCGACAGCTGCGGCATCAAGGCCAACCAGTCGCGCCTGTACTTCTCGATCTTCAGTGCCGGCGGCGGTACCGGTTCGGGCATGGCCTCGGAATTCGGCCTGGCCCAGCAGCACTCGTACATGAACAAGACGTTCGACACCAAGCCGATGGACGAACATGACGGCAAGAGCGGTCATTCGTTCGTGTTCGAGCCGATCTTCACCAGCGGCATCTGCGTGCTGCCGAACATTTCCGACCACCGCAGCGAAATGTCCGAGGCGCTGCACATCAACGCCGGTCGCCTGCTGTGCAAATACCTGTCGGAAGAATGGGATTTCTCGTACAACTTCGCCAATGAAGACAGCAGCGAAGCCAGCGTCATGGGCCGTATCCGCCCATGGAACGCGATGATGCTGATCTCCAACGACATCATGCGTTACGCCGAAGAGAGCGACGACGGCAACATCCAGAACATTGATGTCAATGCGATGGAGAAGCACGCCAACCAGTACATCTCGCAGCAGATCTTCAACATTCTGACGGCCCAGGCCGTCACCACCGACTACGACCAGAACTATTTCCGTCGCGCCGGCATCGACATCGGCGAGACCATTCGCCTGGACGCCAACGACCTGTTCATGAGCCTGGCCGGCCCGGTCGCCATTGCCTACGCCGAATCCGTGGTGCCGGAAACCCCGCCGCCGAGCAGCGACAAGTTCAAGGTGTTCGACAAAGAGCCACAGCGCCTGAACATCGATGATCTGTTCTTCCGCTCGATCGACTTGCCACACTTCAACAAGGTGACCCAGGCCATCGAAGGCATCAGCCTGCTGCCGATCGAATCCAAGCGTTATCGCGCGTCGCTGGAGCAGTACAAGAATTCCGGCTACGACGCGGCCGCGCTGCACGACCTGCACTTCTTCAAGAACTGCTCGTCGGTGGTCTCGATCGTTTCGCTGCCGAAAGACTACAAGCTGTCGTACATGGACCTGAACCGGTTGAAGACCCACCTCAACAGCCTGTTCCCCAACACCACGCTCAAGCGCTACGCGCTGGTGATCGGTGCTTCGGCCAACCTGTCGCTGACCACCCTGATCGCCAAGAGCCCGTGCCTGTCGGACGACTTCCTGACCCTGATCGTGGCGTTCATCAAGCGTTGCTTCGCGAAGAATCCGTACCGTTTCGACGAGACCCTCGACAACTCGATCCTCGACTTCATCATCAATGAAGAATTCGACGAAGAACGTATCGATGACCTGCTCAACGAATTCGAGAACCCGGCGAAGATCCTCGATACCAACTGGTACGCGATCAAGCCGATGTACGAGAAGAAATACCGCGAGCTGATCAACGACAAAGAGAAATTTGTCTCGATCAACGACATTCGTCTGTCGCGTGATTGCGTGAAGAAGTCGATCAAATACCTGCGCGAGATTTATCGCCACCGGATCGGCAAGACCAAGGTTATTTCGCTGAACAACCATACCGGCAAGACTTACTCGGTCTGATCCAAGACCGCGTCGCCGCCATTCGCGAGCAAACTCGCTCCCACAGTGTTCGTGTCGAGCACAAAACCTGTGGGAGCGAGCTTGCTCGCGATGGGGCCCGTGAAAACGCCACACAGCTCAGCCTTTCCAACATCCAGAAACAATTAAGCAGCCGTTAGGCTGCTTACTAAACTGTGCCCGTTACGTTTACGTCACCGTTATGCCACGCACGCTTGTGGCATTTCTCTACGGCAACGTGCCATCACGCTACTCGGCTACACACTTTTTTCCGGCAGTCTGTCGCACCAACGAGGTGCAATCCCTCAGGCCGACGCCCTTTCCTGGACCAGAATCCACGGCCGGACCACCACCGCCCACATCTGCGGATCACGTTCGAAAATATCCAGCGCCCGCGTTTCAGACAGCTTGGCGACCTTGTCTTCAGCCAGCCAGGCAGCGACTTTCTCGCCCTGATCCGATGCCACGGCCTCGGCCACGGCGATCAAATCCAGGTCAGCGTCGACCCACAATAGGGCACCCTGGGCGTAGAAGCGCTCCAGCTCCTTCCAGGTAATAGATGCGGTTTCACCAAGCAGCTTGGCATAGAGGGTGCTAGGTTCTTGATTCATGGGACTGTCCGGAAAAGAAATCGGCGCGAATGATAACGTCGGTGGTTCGGCAGAAAAACCCGATAGCAAAAGGCTGTACCGAACGAAAAGCGCAGGAAAGCCAAGGAATGCTGATGATTGGGGCATAAGCCCTTAGAAAGCCCCGCCGCAATTCTGTCTTTTTCTTTCACTAAAGCGACATCTCCAGAATTTGCCCCTGGGCGCCAGCTTCCCAGGCCAACAACCGGCGCTCTACACTGTACCGGTACAGTTGCCGGGGGCATTTCCGGACGGTATCGCGAAGATACCCAGCCCGGTTCTGCTGCTACGGCGTCAGGACTCTAAAAAAATACAACAGTAAGAGTGGAGCACTATGACTAAGGCTACTAAGCAGATTTCCAAACTGTTTGCCGCTATGGTACTGGCCGGGGTTGCCAGCCATTCGTTCGCAGCTGACACCATCAAGATCGGTATCGCCGGCCCTAAAACCGGCCCGGTAGCCCAGTACGGCGACATGCAGTTCAGTGGCGCCAAAATGGCCATCGAGCAGATCAACGCCAAGGGCGGCGTCGACGGCAAGAAGCTCGAAGCCGTTGAATACGATGACGCTTGCGACCCGAAACAAGCGGTAGCCGTTGCGAACAAGGTCGTCAACGACGGCGTCAAGTTCGTGGTCGGTCACCTGTGCTCCAGCTCCACTCAGCCTGCTTCCGACATCTACGAAGACGAAGGCGTGATCATGATCACCCCGGCTGCCACCAGCCCGGATATCACCAATCGTGGTTACAAAATGGTGTTCCGCACCATCGGTCTGGACAGCGCCCAGGGCCCTGCCGCCGGTAACTACATTGCCGATCACGTGAAGCCGAAAATCGTTGCCGTGTTGCACGACAAACAGCAATACGGTGAAGGCATCGCCACCGCCGTGAAGGCAACTCTGGAGAAGAAAGGCGTCAAAGTCGCCGTGTTCGAAGGCGTCAACGCCGGCGACAAGGACTTCTCCTCGATCATCTCCAAACTCAAGCAAGCCAACGTCGACTTCGTCTACTACGGCGGCTACCACCCGGAGCTGGGCCTGATCCTGCGTCAGTCCCAGGAAAAAGGCCTGAAAGCCAAGTTCATGGGTCCGGAAGGCGTGGGTAACGACTCCATCTCGCAGATCGCCAAGGACGCGTCCGAAGGCCTGCTGGTGACCCTGCCGAAGTCCTTCGACCAGGATCCGGCCAACGTTGCGCTGGCTGATGCATTCAAGGCCAAGAAAGAAGACCCGAGCGGCCCGTTCGTGTTCCCGTCCTACTCGGCAGTTGAAGTGATTGCCGGCGGTATCACTGCAGCCAAATCCGAAGACCCTGCCAAAGTGGCCGCTGCCATTCACGCCGGCTCCTTCAAGACCCCGACCGGCGACCTGAGCTTCGACGCCAAGGGCGACCTGAAGGACTTCAAATTCGTGGTCTACGAGTGGCACTTCGGCAAACCTAAAACCGAAGTTTCGCCTCAGTAAGGCGCTGCCTGACTGACTGCCAATAAAGCCCACGGCGTGCCGTGGGCTTTGTTTTACGAATGTATTGGGCCGCGCTGGCGTGATCCGCCAGTCTCCCCACCTGAAAATCTCAAAACCGTCATCAGCGGTTCGCTGGCAAAACCCGGATTCGAAGTGGATGAAGATCCACGGGACCGGGCGGGAAAATGACTCCACCAGTGAAATGCGTATCAGGTTTTTAGGAGCGCTGTAATGCCTGACATCTATCACTTCTTCCAGCAGCTGGTTAATGGTCTGACCATTGGCAGCACGTATGCCCTGATCGCCATCGGCTATACGATGGTTTACGGCATCATTGGAATGATCAACTTCGCCCACGGCGAGGTGTACATGATCGGTTCCTACGTGGCGTTCATCGCCATCGCCGGGCTGGCCATGATGGGACTCGACAACGTTCCGCTGTTGATGACTGCGGCGTTCATCGCCAGCATCGTCGTCACCAGTTCCTACGGTTACAGCATCGAACGGATCGCCTACCGCCCCCTGCGCGGCAGCAACCGTCTGATTCCGCTGATCTCCGCCATCGGTATGTCGATCTTCCTGCAGAACACGGTTCTGCTGGCGCAAGACTCCAAGGACAAATCCATCCCCAACCTGATCCCCGGAAACTTTTCCATCGGGCCAGGTGGCGCACATGAAGTGCTGATTTCCTACATGCAAATCGTGGTGTTCGTGGTGACCCTGGTCGCCATGCTCGGCCTGACCATGTTCATCTCCCGCTCTCGCCTGGGTCGTGCCTGCCGCGCCTGCGCCGAAGACATCAAGATGGCCAACCTGCTGGGCATCAACACCAACAACATCATCGCCCTGACCTTCGTCATCGGTGCCGCACTGGCGGCAGTCGCTGCGGTACTGCTGAGCATGCAGTACGGCGTGATCAACCCGAACGCCGGTTTCCTCGTCGGCCTCAAGGCCTTCACCGCCGCGGTACTGGGCGGGATCGGCAGCATCCCCGGCGCCATGCTCGGCGGGTTGGTGCTCGGGGTGGCGGAAGCCTTTGGTGCCGATATCTTCGGCGACCAGTACAAGGACGTCGTGGCTTTCGGCTTGTTGGTTCTGGTGCTGTTGTTCCGTCCGACCGGCATTCTGGGCCGTCCGGAGGTTGAGAAAGTATGAACAGGAATCTCAAACAGGCGCTGTTCAGCGCTTTGCTGGTGTGGGCCGTGGCCTACCCGGTACTGGGTCTGAAGCTGACCATCGTCGGCATCAACCTGGAAGTTCACAACACCAGTCCGGCCATCCTGGCAACCATCGCCATCTGCTCGGTGCTGATGTTCCTGCGGGTGCTGTTCAACCAGCAGATCAGCAAGGCCTGGAAATCCTCGCCGGGCCTGCCGCTGATCCCGGCAAAGGCCAGCAACTTCCTGACCCTGCCGACCACCCAGCGCTACATCATCATTGCGCTGATTCTCGGTGCACTGGTGTGGCCGTTCTTCGGCTCACGGGGCGCGGTGGACATCGCGACGCTGATCCTGATCTACGTGATGCTCGGCCTCGGCCTGAACATCGTGGTCGGTCTGGCCGGTCTGCTCGACCTGGGTTACGTCGGCTTCTATGCCGTCGGCGCCTACAGCTACGCGCTGCTGTCGCACTACTACGGCCTGAGCTTCTGGATCTGCCTGCCGATCGCCGGCCTGATGTCGGCAACGTTCGGTTTCCTGCTGGGCTTCCCGGTCTTGCGTCTGCGCGGTGACTACCTGGCGATCGTGACCCTCGGCTTCGGCGAGATCATCCGTCTGTTCCTGCGTAACCTGACCGATATCACCGGTGGCCCGAACGGCATCAGCAACATCGAGAAGCCGACGTTCTTCGGTCTGACCTTCGAACGCAAGGCCGCGGAAGGCATGCAAACCTTCCACGAGTATTTCGGCCTGGAATACAACTCGATCAACAAGGTGATCTTCCTTTACCTGGTTGCCCTGCTGCTGGCGCTGGCCGCTCTGTTCATCATCAACCGCCTGCTGCGCATGCCGATCGGCCGTGCGTGGGAAGCGTTGCGTGAAGATGAAATCGCCTGCCGTGCACTCGGCCTCAACCCGACCGTGATCAAGCTGTCGGCGTTCACCCTGGGCGCGAGCTTCGCCGGTTTCGCCGGCAGCTTCTTCGCCGCCCGTCAGGGACTGGTGACTCCGGAGTCGTTCACCTTCATCGAGTCGGCGATCATTCTCGCCATCGTGGTGCTGGGTGGCATGGGCTCGCAACTGGGCGTGATTCTCGCGGCCGTGGTGATGATCCTGTTGCCGGAAATGATGCGTGAGTTCAGCGAGTACCGGATGTTGATGTTCGGTGCCCTGATGGTGTTGATGATGATCTGGCGTCCACAAGGTCTGCTGCCGATGCAACGCCCACATATGGAGTTGCGAAAATGAGCCGCGAGATCCTTAAAGTCGAAAACCTGAGCATGCGCTTCGGCGGCCTGCTGGCGGTCAATGGCGTGGCCCTGACCGTCAAGGAAAAACAAGTGGTGGCGCTGATCGGGCCGAACGGCGCGGGCAAGACCACCGTGTTCAACTGCCTGACCGGTTTCTATCAGCCGTCGGGCGGCAGCATCCTGCTGGACGGCGAGCCGATCCAGGGCCTGCCGGGGCACAAGATCGCCCTCAAGGGCGTGGTGCGCACCTTCCAGAACGTGCGGTTGTTCAAGGACATGACGGCGGTCGAGAACCTGTTGATCGCCCAGCACCGTCACCTGAACACCAACTTCCTGTCCGGCCTGTTCAAGACCCCGGCGTTCCGCAAGAGCGAGCGCGAGGCCATGGAATACGCCGAATACTGGCTGGAAAAGGTCAACCTCAAGGAGTTCGCCAACCGTACCGCCGGCACCCTGGCCTACGGTCAGCAACGTCGTCTGGAAATCGCCCGCTGCATGATGACCCGCCCGCGGATCCTCATGCTCGACGAACCGGCCGCCGGTCTGAACCCGAAGGAAACCGAAGACCTGAAGGCGCTGATCAGTGTGCTGCGTGAAGAGCACAATGTGACCGTGCTGCTGATCGAACACGACATGAAACTGGTCATGAGCATTTCCGACCACATCGTCGTGATCAACCAGGGCACGCCTCTGGCCGACGGCACGCCGGAACAGATCCGTGATAATCCTGAAGTGATCAAAGCCTACCTGGGGGAAGCGTAAATGCTGCAGTTCGAAAACGTTTCCACCTTCTACGGCAAGATCCAGGCACTGCACAGCGTCAACGTCGAAGTCCGTCAGGGCGAGATCGTGACGCTGATCGGTGCCAACGGTGCCGGCAAGTCCACCCTGCTGATGACGCTGTGCGGTTCGCCGCAGGCCCACAGCGGCAGCATCCGCTACATGGGTGAGGAACTGGTCGGCCAGGACTCGTCGCAGATCATGCGCAAGAGCATCGCCGTGGTGCCGGAAGGTCGTCGGGTGTTTGCCCGACTGACTGTCGAAGAGAACCTGTCCATGGGCGGATTTTTCACCGACAAGGGCGACTATCAGGAACAGATGGACAAGGTTCTCGGACTTTTCCCGCGCCTGAAAGAACGCTTCAACCAGCGCGGCGGCACCATGTCCGGCGGTGAACAGCAAATGCTCGCCATCGGCCGGGCGCTGATGAGCAAGCCGAAACTGCTGCTGCTCGACGAGCCGTCGCTGGGTCTGGCACCGATCATCATCCAGCAGATCTTCGACATCATCGAGCAACTGCGCAAGGACGGTGTGACGGTGTTCCTGGTCGAACAGAACGCCAATCAGGCGCTGAAAATCGCTGACCGTGCGTACGTTCTGGAGAACGGCCGGGTGGTGATGCAAGGCACCGGCGAAGCGTTGCTGACCGACCCGAAAGTGCGCGAGGCGTACCTCGGCGGTTGATGGATCGCTTCAAACAAAAAACGGCCTTCGGGCCGTTTTTTTTGCGTTTTGAAAAATATTTTGTCGATCGCTGTAACGCATCACCAGGTCGTTTCTCTAGTGGGGTAAGCAAGCGCACATCGCTTGTTCCAACCCAAGTTGAAACCGGAGAAACATCATGACTGCTACCACCCGTACCCTGTCCGCTACCGCCCTGGTTCTGGCCCTTGGTTCTGCTCTGAGCATGGCCGCCGTTTCGACCGTTCAGGCGGCCGATAACAGCAACATGGAAAAATGCTTCGGCGTGGCCATGAAAGGTCATAACGACTGCGCCGCCGGTGCCGGCACCACCTGCGCAGGCACGGCGAAAATGGATTACCAGGCCAACTCCTGGAAGTTCGTTCCGAAAGGCACCTGCACCACCACCGAAAGCAAAACCTCGCCGACCGGTTTCGGTCAGATGGAAGCCTTCAAGGCCAAGTCCTGATCCGGAGGCTGCCCGAGTGTCGATCATGATCACTTCCTGCGACCATGCCTCCCCCCGCACTCGGGCAGCCCTCACCGGGCTCCCGCCCCGTGCCGGGCTGGGGCTCAAGACCGGGCACTTTCGTGAAGTGCTCGGCTCTCTACCGGACATCGGCTTCTTCGAAGTCCACGCCGAAAACTACATGGTGGCCGGCGGCCCGTTTCATCACTTTCTGGGTTTGATCCGCGAGGCATATCCGTTGTCGTTGCATGGTGTCGGCCTGTCCATCGGTGCCGAAGGCCCGCTGGATGTGCAACACCTCAAACGCCTGAACGCGCTGATCGAGCGCTATCAACCCCACTCCTTTTCCGAACACCTGGCCTGGTCGACTCACGGCCCGGTGTTTCTCAATGATCTATTGCCCCTGGCCTACGACACGCCGACGCTGAATCGCGTCTGCGATCACATCGACCAGGTGCAGAACACCCTCAAGCGTCCGATGCTGCTGGAAAACCCGGCGACCTATCTGGCGTTCGAGCGTTCGACGATTGACGAAGCGGAGTTCATCCGTGAGGTCATCCGGCGCAGCGGCTGCGGTCTGTTGCTGGACGTAAACAATGTCTACGTCTCGTGCATCAATCATCAACGCGATCCTCTGGCCTACCTCGACGCACTGCCGTTGCACGCCGCCGGCGAGATCCATCTGGCGGGGTTTGCCGAAGATTCCGACAACCTCGGCGATCGCCTGTTGATCGACGATCACGGCGCACCGATCGATCAGGCCGTCTGGTCGCTGTACCGGCAGGCGCTGAAACGCGTCGGCCCGGTGGCGACGCTGATCGAACGGGACAATCAGGTGCCGGCCTTCGACGTGCTGATGGCCGAGGCGCAACAGGCCGACGAGCTTCTGCTTTGCGCAGGAGGTCGGCCATGAGTACCCAAGCCGTGTTCAGCGCCGCACTGCTCGATGCCGGCCTGCCCTGCCCAGACGGATTGTGCAGCGCCAACGGGGCCGATCCGGCCAGTCGATTCGCGGTGTACCGCAACAACGTGCAAGGCTCGTTGAGCAATGCACTGGCCGACAGCTACCCCGTAGTGATGCAGTTGGTGGGTGAGGAATTCTTCCGCGCCATGGCCGGCGTTTTCATTCAAAACCATCCACCACGAAGCCCGTTGATGAGCGAGTACGGCAGTGATCTGGCGGGTTTCATCAGCGGATTCGAACCGGCGTCGAGCGTGCCTTACCTGGCGGATGTAGCGCGACTGGAACGCCTGCGCACGCTGGCCTACCACTCCGCCGATATCGCGCCACTCAGCCAGGACCGGATCGCTGCGGCCTTCGCGGATCAGGAAGGTCTGAGTCGCTTGCAAATCGGTCTGCATCCTTCGCTGCACGTGCTCGATTCAGCCTTTGCGGTGGTGGATATCTGGGCCGCGCATCAGCAAGACGCCACGTTGGCCGGGATCGATCTGAATCAGGCCCAGCACGCGCTGATCCTGCGCAACGGCCTGGAGGTCGAGGTGTTCGCCGTGGATCCCGGCGCCAGCCAGTTCATCGGCCAGCTAAAGGCCGGCCTGTCACTCACCCAGGCGCTGGAGTCCGCAGAAGCCTTCGATCTCAGCCAGACCCTCGCCCTGTTGATCAGTCGCCACGCCATCACCCACTTACATCACAAGGTTTCGCCATGAACAGCCTCATTGCCCGCGCCATCGCGCTGCTGGAAAAGATCCCGCACAGCCTGATTGCCTTCATCGCACGTTTTTCCATCGCGGCGGTGTTCTGGAAATCCGGGCAGACCAAGGTCGAGGGCCTGGCCATCGACCTGATCGACGGCACCTTCCAGATCGGCTGGCCGCACCTGGCGGACTCGACGATTCCGCTGTTCCAGAGCGAATACCACGTGCCGCTGCTGTCACCGGAAATCGCCGCGCACATGGCGGCATTCGCCGAACACTTTTTCCCGATCCTGATCCTTGTCGGCTTCGCTACGCGATTCTCGGCGCTGGCGCTGCTGGGCATGACGCTGGTCATCGAGCTGTTCGTGTACCCCGACGCCTACCCGACCCACGGAACCTGGGCCGCCGTTCTGCTGTACCTGATGGCCACCGGCCCGGGCAAACTGTCGATCGATCATCTGATCGCCCGGCGTTACCGCTGAAGCCGGTCGAGCGCCTCGCCACTGCGCTTGAACCAGTCGATCAGGTAATCCGCCAGCACTTGGGTACGCTTCGGCAACCCACCCTGATACGGGTGCACCAGGTACATCGGCATACGCCGGGTCTGAAAATCCCGCAGGAGCCAGCGCAATCGGCCGTCAGCCAATTCCGTCTGCAACAGATAGGACGGCAGGCGGGCGATGCCGGCGCCAGCGAGTGCGGCTTTTTTCAGCAGGCTGTAGTGATTGCTGGCGAACGGCCCCGATACCCGCACCCGCAATAACTCGTGCTGCTGGTGATAGAGCCATTCTTCGCGACCGCCGTAGTGGCTGTTGAGCAGGCAACGATGTTCGGCCAGCGCCTGTGGCGTCGCCGGTTCGCCGAAACGCTCAAGGTAGGCCGGACTGGCGCAGGTCATTTCCTGCCAGGCCAGCAAAGGCTTGGCCACCAGACGCTCGTCATTGGCGACGTCGGTGCGGATCGCCAGATCAAAGCCATCGCGGGAGAGATCGCGATAGCTGTTGTTCAGCTCCAGCTCGATCTGCACTTCGGGGTATTTCTGCGAAAACTCCAGCACCAGGCCGTCGAAGAAGGTTTCCCCTAGCGACACCGGCACCGTCATCCGCACGGGGCCTGCCATGTCGTCCTTCAAACGCGCCAATGCCTGACGCGCCCTTTCGACCTGGACGACAAGCGCCTGAGCCTGGGGCAACAGCGCCGCACCGGCCGCCGTCAGGCTGAGCCGACGTGTGGTGCGTTGCAGCAGCACCACGGAAAACTGCGCCTCCAGCTGACTGATGCGCTTGGACAATTGTCCCTTGCTGCACCCCAGTTGCTGCGCCGCCAGGGTAAAACTGCCAGCCTCGATCAATACCGCGAACGCCGCCAGATCATCCATCTCGCTCATGGATTGTTTCCATTTGAAAACCAAAGGTTGCCCATTAGCGCGCTTATCAGCGGAAAAAACCACTCTAGACTGAAAGCTCGTTCAATCACTCGAGGCAAGCACGATGAAAATTCTGTTGATCGGCGCCGGCGGCACCATCGGTTCGGCCGTGGACAAAGAGCTGTCGCAGCGTCACGAAGTCATTCGCATCGGCCGCAGCAGCGGCGATTTCCAGGTGGACATCAGCGACAGCGCGTCGATTCGCAAGCTGTTCGAAAAGACCGGCAAGTTCGACGCCCTGGTCTGCGCCGCCGGCAACGTGACCTTCGCCCCGCTGGGCGACATGAACGAAGACAGCTTCGCCCTCGGCCTGAAAGACAAGCTGATGGGCCAGGTCAATCTGCTGCTGATCGGCCGTGAATTCGCCAACGATGGCGCGTCGTTCACCTTCACCACCGGCGTACTCAGCCACGACCCGATCCGCAGCGGTGCTTCGGCGGCCCTGGTCAACGGCGCGCTGGACAGCTTCGTCCGTGCTGCCGCGATAGAACTGCCACGAGGCCTGCGCGTGAACTCGATCAGCCCGACCGTGCTGGTGGAAGCCATGGGCAGCTACGCCCCGTACTTCCGCGGCTACAAGCCGGTTCCGGCAGCGGATGTGGCATTGGCCTACGCCAAAAGTGTCGAAGGCTTGCAGACAGGTCAGACATTTCACGTGGGCTAAACCCTTGTGATGAACGGTCAGCCTGCGTAACGTGGCGGCACTTGTCTGGAGAGCCGAAGATGCGTGTTGCCCGTTCCTTGATCGTTGTTGCCCTTCTCCCTCTGTTTGCCGCGTGCCAGTTGTTCGACGGTGCGCGGACCAGCGCCTCCCACGTCGGCCAGACGCGGATGCAGGGGCAACTGACCGCTGCCGACGGCAAGCTGGTGTTCCAGTCGTGCGGCGAACAGCGTCAGTACGTGGTCAACGACATTGGCGGCACCAGCATTCTGCAAGAGGCCGCCACCCTTGCCGACCAGCAGGGCAAGCTGTTCGCCGACGTGCGCGGCAAGATCGCCGGTGACCGTCTCGACCTGACCCAGCTCTATCGCGTCGAACGCTCCGGCACCGCTTGCGATGATCCGAACTTCAAACAGTTGATCCTTCGCGGCGCCGGCCATGGCCCGGAGTGGAACGTCAAGGTCAGCGGCAAAGGCATGGTCATCGATCGCGAAGGCCAGCCACCGCTCGCCGTGCCTTACGTCGAAGAACAGTTGGGCGACGGTCGTTTCAACCTCAGCAGCGAAGCCAACAACCAGCGCATCGAGTTGTGGGTAGCGCCGCAGCGCTGCGTCGACAGCAACACCGGCAGCGTGCAGCACATGAGCGCCGAGTTGCGTATCGACGGCAAGGTGCAACGCGGTTGCGGGTATTTCGGCGGTTCGCGCAACGACTGATCGTTTTACCCTCACGGGATCCGGCCGTTGCGGCTTATAATCGCCGCCTTCAAACGCCCTGGCGCAGTTGTGCGCCCCGCGAACCGGATCCTGTCATGTTACGAATCACTGAACTCAAGCTGCCGATCGACCATCCCGACGAAGACCTGCGCGCTGCAATCGTGCAACGCCTGGGCATCGCCAGCGATGACCTGCTCGATTTCACCTTGTTCAAGCGCAGCTACGATGCGCGCAAAAAATCTTCCGAACTGTGCTTCATCTACACCATCGACCTCGAAGTGCGCGACGAGGCGAAAGTGCTGGACAAGTTCGCCGATGACCGCAACGTCAACGTGGCGCCGGATGTCAGCTACAAATTCGTCGGCCAGGCGCCAAGCGACCTGAACCAGCGCCCGATCGTGGTCGGTTTCGGCCCGTGCGGGATCTTCGCTGGCCTGCTGCTGGCGCAGATGGGCTTCAAGCCGATCATCCTCGAACGCGGCACAGAAGTGCGCCAGCGCACCAAGGACACCTGGGGCCTGTGGCGCAAAAGCGTGCTCAACCCCGAGTCCAACGTGCAGTTCGGCGAAGGCGGCGCGGGCACGTTCTCCGACGGCAAGCTGTACAGCCAGATCAAGGATCCGAAATTCCTCGGCCGCAAAGTCTTGCACGAGTTCGTCAAGGCCGGCGCGCCGGAAGAAATCCTCTACGTCAGCAAGCCGCACATCGGTACGTTCCGTCTGACCGGCATGGTCGAGACCATGCGCGAAGAGATCCGCGCCCTGGGCGGTGAAGTACGCTTCCAGGAGCGCGTCACCGACGTGCTGATCGAAGACGGCCAACTGGTCGGCGTCGAGCTGGCCAGCGGCGAAACCCTGCATTCGAAACACGTGATCCTGGCCCTCGGCCACAGTGCCCGCGACACCTTCCGCATGCTCCACAGCCGTGGCGTGTTCATGGAAGCCAAGCCGTTCTCGGTGGGTTTCCGCATCGAGCACCCGCAATCGCTGATCGACCGCGCGCGACTGGGCAAATACGCCGGTCACCCGAAACTCGGCGCTGCCGACTACAAACTGGTGCACCACGCCAAGAACGGCCGCTCGGTCTACAGCTTCTGCATGTGCCCGGGGGGCACCGTGGTGGCGGCGACTTCCGAGCCGAATCGCGTGGTCACCAACGGCATGAGCCAGTACTCGCGTAACGAGCGCAACGCCAACTCCGGCATCGTCGTCGGCATCACCCCGGAAGTCGATTATCCGGGCGGCCCGCTGGCGGGGATCGAGTTGCAGGAGCGTCTGGAGTCCCACGCGTTCATCCTCGGCGGCAGCGACTACAAGGCGCCGGCGCAACTGGTTGGCGACTTCATCAACGGTACGCCGTCCACCGAGCTGGGCGAGGTTGAGCCTTCGTACAAACCGGGTGTGGCGCTGGGCGACCTGGCGCTGGCCTTGCCGGACTTTGCCATCGAGGCGATCCGCGAGGCCTTGCCAGCGTTCGAGAAGCAGATTCGCGGTTATTCGCTGCACGATGCGGTGCTGACGGGGATCGAGACGCGGACTTCGTCGCCGCTGCGGATCACGCGGAACGAGTCGCTGCAGAGCATGAACGTCAAAGGTCTGTTCCCGGCCGGTGAAGGCGCGGGTTATGCGGGCGGGATTCTGTCGGCGGGCGTTGACGGGATTCGGATTGCCGAAGCTGTGGCGCGTGACATCCTGGGCCTCGAGGCCTGATACGCCACACCTTAAGCGATGCAAAAAACTGTGGGAGCGAATTCGCTCCCACAGTCGTTTCCGGCGTCAGATATTGGCGCGCAGCACCGAGGCCGGCAGCGCCTCACCCTTTTCGGCACTCGCTGCCACAGCCGCCATCAATCCATCCAGCTCATAGCCCTGCGCCTTGAGCCACGCCTGATCGTAATAGGTGTCTGCGTAGCGTTCGCCGCCATCGCACAGGATCGCCACGATCGACCCCGACTCCCCCGCCGCCTTCATCTGCTGCGCCGCCATCAGCGCGCCGATCAGGTTGGTGCCGCTCGACCCGCCCACATGTCGGCCCAGACGCTGCGCCAGGTAATGCATGGCCGCCAGCGACAAGGCATCTGGCACCTTGACCATCGCATCGATCACCTTCGGCAGGAACGAGGCCTCCACCCGTGGCCGGCCGATGCCTTCGATCCGCGAACCGTGGTCCAGACGCAAACTCGCGTCACCGGTCTGGTAAAAGTCGAAGAACACCGAACGCTCGGCATCAGCGCACAGCACGCGGGTGCAGTGCTGGCGATAACGCACATAACGACCGAGGGTCGCGGTGGTGCCGCCGGTGCCGGGGCTGGAAATCAGCCACGCCGGGCACGGGTGCTGCTCGTAGCGCATCTGCTGGAAGATCGACTCGGCGATGTTGTTGTTCGCCCGCCAGTCGGTGGCGCGCTCGGCGTAGGTGAACTGGTCGATGAAGTGGCCGTCATGCTCCCGGGCCAGACGTTCGGATTCGGCGTAGATCTGGGTCGGATCGTCCACCAGATGACTTTTGCCACCATAGAAGGCGATCTGGGCGATCTTCTCCTTGGAGGTGGTCGCCGGCATCACCGCAATGAACGGCAGCCCGAGCATCCGCGCAAAGTACGCTTCGGAAATCGCCGTCGAACCGCTGGACGCCTCGATCACCGGCGCGCCGGGCTTGAGCCAGCCGTTACACAAGGCGTAGAGAAACAGCGAACGGGCCAGACGATGCTTGAGGCTGCCGGTGGGATGGCTGGACTCGTCCTTGAAGTACAACTCGATGCCCGGAAACCCCGGCAGCGGCAAGGGGATCAGGTGGGTGTCGGCGCTGCGCTGGAAGTCCGCTTCGATGATCCGGATGGCTTCGCGGGCCCACTGTCGGTTGTCGCTCATGGCTGTTGTTCTCGTTGAATCGGGCAGAAGTGCCTTCACAGGCTTAGCCCCCAAGCTTAGGAAAAATCCTACTGCACTGACAGATACAGCTGAACTTCAATACCGTCGGCAACTGCTAGGCTCTGCTGCAGGTCTGGCATGCGCCTTGTAACCATATATAACAAAAAAGAATATAACTTTTGTTTTAACAACTAACAGTACGGGTTAGGGTGTCCCACCTTTTGACTTTATCGATGGAGAGCGACCTTGCCTCTGCGTAGCACTTTCACGCGTTTCTTTCAGTTGGAAGCTGCCAGCGGTCTGTTACTGATCGCCGCGGCCATCCTGGCTCTAATCATCAACAACTCGCCGCTGTCGTGGCTGTACACCGGCCTGCTCGACACCCCGGTGGTCGCGCAGATCGGCGCATTGAAAATCGCCAAACCCCTGCTGCTGTGGATCAACGACGGCCTGATGGCGCTGTTCTTCCTGCTCATCGGCCTGGAAGTGAAGCGCGAAGTGCTCGACGGCCAGCTGTCGAAGCCGTCGCAGATCGTCCTGCCCGGCGCGGCGGCCATCGGCGGCATGCTGGTGCCGGCGCTGATCTACTGGTTCCTCAACCGTGACAACCCGGCCGCCCTCGATGGCTGGGCGATCCCCACCGCCACCGACATCGCCTTCGCCCTCGGCGTGCTGGCCTTGCTCGGCAAGCGGGTGCCGGTGTCGCTGAAGCTGTTCCTGATGACCCTGGCGATCATCGACGACCTTGGCGCCATTGTGATCATCGCGATCTTCTATTCCGGCGAACTCTCGACCCTGTCGTTGGGCCTGGCGGCAGCGTGCATCGCGGCGCTGGTGGCGATGAACCGGCTCGGGGTAGTCAAGCTCGGGCCGTACATGATCATCGGCTTGATCCTGTGGGTCTGCGTGCTCAAAAGCGGTGTCCACGCGACGCTGGCCGGCGTGACTCTCGCATTCTGCATCCCGCTGCGCACGAAAAACGCAGAGCCTTCGCCACTGCTGACTCTGGAACATGCGCTGCACCCATGGGTGGCCTACGGCATCCTGCCGCTGTTCGCCTTCGCCAACGCCGGCCTGTCGCTGACCGGTGTGACCGCCGAAAGCTTCACTCACCACGTACCGATGGGCATCGCCGTCGGCCTGTTGCTGGGCAAGACCATCGGCGTGTTCGGCCTGACCTGGCTCGCCGTGAAAACCGGCATCGCCGCCCTGCCCCAGAACGCCAATTGGGGCCAGGTGCTGGGCGTGGCGATCCTCTGCGGGATCGGCTTCACCATGAGCCTGTTTGTCGGCTCCCTCGCCTTCGTGCCGGGCGCCAGTGAATACGCCGGGATGGACCGGATGGGCATTCTCACCGGCTCGGTGTTCGCCGCATTGATCGGTTATGCGGTGACTTTGGCGGCAAGCAAAAAGAACACCGCGCTGCCTTCCTGATGCCGTAGCGAACAATCCCCACGTCTTTAGAGACGCGTCCTACAGCCACGATTTTCCTGCTTCGTTAACGTCGTGCAGCCCCTTCCGAGGGGCTGCCGATGCATGAACGAAAGGACAATCAGTGGCTGGTCAAAAGGACATTCCCCGGGTTCCCAACCCACCGGCAGGCGACGGCCATCACATCACCTACCGCTACCTTACGGCCACCGAACTGGCCGATCAGGACGAGCGACAAAACAAGTACGACGCCATGCTGGCGCGGCAGGACGCCTTCGAACGCGGCCGTAAGGTCGCGTCGAACAAGCCTGAGCCGGTACGCGCCGGCTGCACGTTTGCCAAGTCCTGCAAGTTGCCGGACGCGATCATCGATTACACGAACCCTTCGGGGATGGTGCCGACGGACAGCCTGAAAGATTACGGCGAGGTCGTCTGGCTCGGTGCTCGTGAAGTTGACGATGCAGGCCTGCTGAATCTTGAAACCATCAGCGGCAGCACGGTTTCACTCGAAATCGGCAGACTTGCACTCAGGGCACCGGCACTCGCGCTTCCAACGATCACGGCACTCGGGGCGGGCGGAGCTGCCTTACTCTCGGGCCTGGTCGCTGCGCTCTGGACGCCAACCCTCGGCGACAGCGCCCTCTACACCGAAGACCAGTTGCGCGCCCTCAAACAGGCTCGAACCCGCGTGCGCCTGCACGTCGAACAGCAGGCCGACGGCAGCCTCAAGGGTTACGGCTTCTACACCGGCAAGAACCGCGACTGGGAAATGGTCGATGTCGCGCAGTTCACCGCACGCGGTAACCGGTTTGTCGCAGACCTCGGCGAAGGCATCGAACTGATCTGGACGCCCGCCGTGGACGGCTCCGACATCCTCGGCATCCCCGCGCTGGAAGCCGCTCCGCAGGCACCGCATATCTGGGTGTATCCGCCGACGAAAGCGGCGGACGGGATTCTGGTGAATCCGGTTTATCCGCCAGAGTATCGGGATTTCATATTGGTGTTTCCGGCGGATTCTGGAGTTAAGCCGTTATACATCGTTCTCAGCCAGCCCCCCGACCATGCTTATTACGGTCATCCAAAAACGCTACCAGCGTTCCCTGATGCAATCAGGGTGAAGTCGAAGTCATCGGTTCGAGGTGGAGGAAAGCGGCGAGCACGTTGGGTAGACCGTAAAGGCCGGATTTATGAGTGGGATTACAAAAGTAATGCAGTAGAAAAATACGACAAACTAGGAACCACACATTTGGGGGAGTTCAATCACCTTACAGGCGAGCAAATCGGTCCCGCAGAGCCAGATAGAAGAACCACTAAAAATTAAGGATAAAAACCATGCTCTTCCTTTCCATAACCGGCTTTTACCCAGATGACGTCCAAGACGACACACTGCAGTTCGAGTTAGATATCAACGGCAACGAAATGAATGAAAAAGTTGCACAGCTCATTGAGTCCAAGCCCCTGAGCGAACTGGAGCCTGGCGAATTGTTACTGAGCAAAGATCAGGTAACGGCACTGGAGGCCCTTCTAAATGTCAGCTTCCCGAAGGGTCTGGAATATTTTATGGGCACCTGTGCCAAGTACTGACACTACAAGCCGGCAACAAACAAAAACCCCCGACCAGTCACCTGATCGGGGTTTTCCTTTACCGCTCGTTCCCGCTTAGTGCGAAACGCGGCTGGTCCCGCCGACAGTCGAAATCCGTACGCGCTCACCGACGCGGAACACTTCGTTCTCCTGCACTTGCTGCACGTAGGCGCGCATGCTGCCGTCGTCTTCGCGCACGGTGATTTCAACACCTTGAGTACGGGTCAGGCCTTCTTCGGTGGCGGAACCGATCAGGCCGCCGGCCACGGCACCGATAACGGCTGCAACGATGCTGCCTTTACCGCCGCCGATGGCGCTGCCGCCGACACCGCCGACCACTGCACCGGCAGCGCCGCCGATCGGGGTCTTGGTGCCTTCGATTTTCACCGGACGCAGGGATTCGATGGTGCCCATGCGAATCGTCTGCACGCGACGCGCTTCGTCACGGGAGTAGGAGTCACCGGTCAGGCTCGATTGGCAGCCGGTAAGCAACATCGCCATCGTGGAAAAGGAAGCAACCAGCAGAACAGACTTACGCATAGGATCAACTCCAAAGGACAGGTATTCATTAAACTCCGCAGCTTGACGCCTGTCACGGCGCCGCCCGGATAAATTTGGTTTCATTCAGGCCCGGTACAGGGCCTCCACGAACTCACCCAACAGTAGCGCCAAAATACAGAGCTTGCGCCGCCGACCCCAAGGATTTTCATGGATTACTTCATCATTGTCGTCACAACCGTCGCCGGTTTGTACTTCCACTGGTGGTTGTACGTGCGGATCAAACGCTGGATGGACCGCGATCTGGCATTGTCGCTGGCCGGCAAGGATGAAGGCAAACGCGCCTACATGCTCGAACGGCTGGCGCAAGCCCGATCACAGAAGATCAGGCGTCGGGACCTGCCGAAGTGGCTTGAGGCCGCTGCGGCAGGCTATCCCGCTCGGTAGACTGCTTAAGGTGCCAGACGTTCAAGAATCCAGTCGGCGCCCTGCAAACGGTAGTTGAGGCGATCGTGCAGACGGCTCGCGCGGCCCTGCCAGAACTCGATGCGCTCCGGCAGCAAACGGTAACCGCCCCAGTGTTCCGGGCAGTCGGGCTGGGTGTCGGTGAAGCGTTGCTCGGTGGCCTTGAGCAAATCTTCCAGTTCACCCCGGCCGTTGATCACCCGGCTCTGCGGTGAAGCCCAGGCGCCCAGACGGCTGCCCAGCGGACGCACCTGATAGTAGGCGTTGGACTCTTGCGGCGTGACCTTCACCACTCGCCCTTCGATGCGCACCTGGCGCTCCAGGGTCGGCCAGAAGAACGTCATGGCTGCGAACGGATTCACGGCCAGATGCTGGCCCTTGGCGCTTTCGTAGTTGGTGAAAAAGGTGAAGCCCTGCTCGTCCAGGCCCTTGAGCAGCAGAATGCGGCAGTGCGGACGCCCGTCCGCATCGACCGTGGCCAGGGTCATGGCGTTGGCCTCCACGGGCGCCTGCTCGGTTTTCACCGCGTCGGCGAACCACTGGTGGAACAGCGCAAAAGGCTCGGCCGGGGCTTGCGCCTCGGTCAGGCCGTCCCGGGTGTAATCACGACGCATATCTGCCAGAGCCTGGGTCATGGCGCATTCCTTTTCGTTAGCGGATCACTGTTTTGCCGCGTCGGTCGCCGCGACTTTCTTGTCGGTTGCGGCGGCTTTGGCTGGAGCGGTTTTCTTCGCCGGGGCCTTCTTCACTGGCGCCTTGGCAGCAGCCTTCTTGGCCGGTGCCTTTTTGGTGGCCGGGACAGCGGCTTTCTTCGCGGCAGGTGCCGGAGTCACAGGTTTGGCGACTGGCTTGACGTCCTGGGCCGCGACCATGGTCACCGGCTTCGGTGCCGGCATGTTGTACTTGCTCAGCAGCGCGACCATGGTGTTCTGCGGGGTCACCAGCAGTTCGACGCGACGGTTCAGGGCACGGCCTTCAACGCTGTCGTTGGCCGCACGCGGGGCATCGGCGCCCATGCCGCGCAGCATCAGGCGATCGCGCTGCAAGCCGCTGAGGCGGAAGATTGCCGCCACCGACTGGGCACGTTCCTGGCTCAGTTTGGTGTTGTCTGCTGCGACACCGGCGTTGTCGCTGTGGCCCAGCACCAGCACCGCGGTTTTCGGATCGGCTTCGAGGATCTTGGCGATATTGGTGAACGGGCTCAGGGTCACCGGCAACAGCATGGCCGGGCGTTTCGGGTTGAACGAACCTTCAACCGGCGCAGTTACCACGAGGACGTTTTCACGGCGCTCGAATTGCAGGTTGCTGCCCTTGATCGCGTCACGCAGGCGCGGCTCGTAGTCGTCGAGCCAGGCCTGGGTCACTTTCGGGTCAGGCATCGGTACGGCTTTGGCGGTGTCCTGAGACTTGCCGCCGAACGGCCACCACCATTTGGTGCCGGTGTCGGCATCAGCCTTGGCAACGACAGCAGGCGCGGCTTGCGGTTTGACTTCGGGCTTCACGTCGGCCTTGGCCTTGTCGGCCGAATCGTCGGAGCCGAACGGCCAGTACCAGTGGCTGCTGCTCTCGGTCTTGGCGACAGGGGCGGTAGCGGCGGGTTTCACCGGTGCAGGTGCAGGGGCCGGCTCCTTGGCCGCGACCTTGTCGGAGGAACCGAACGGCCACCAGCTGCCGCCATCGGCGTCATTCTTGGGAGTCTGAGCGCAACCGGTGATCGCGAAACACAGGGCCAGAGCGAGAGTTTGTTTGGACGACATTGGAAACCCACAAAAATTAGTAATGGACTATCAGAGGACTTTCGCCCGGATAAACAGACGCTTTGAATCGAAAAACCGCATGAGGTTCCGGCCCTGGATCCTCGGGTAACGCTTTACAGACAAGTGGCAAGTACCCGCGCCAGCTTCTGCGCGCGCGGATCCATCAAGACGTACGGCCCCAGGGTATTTGTCACAAATCCGAAGGCCACATCGTGCTCCGGATCAGCAAAACCGATGGAGCCACCCGCGCCTGGATGACCAAACGCCCGTGGGCCGAGGCCATAGGTGGCGTTCGGCACATCAGGCTGATCGAGCATGCAACCAAGACCGAAACGGGTGCGGGTCAGCAAGGTCTTGTCCTCGCCGAGGCTGTGTTCACGGGTCAGCTCGTCGAGCATTTCGCTTTCCAGCAGGCTGCCGTCGAGCAGACCCGCGTAGAACCCGGCGAGGCTGCGCGCATTGCCGTGGCCGTTGGCCGCCGGTTGCTGCATGCGCCGCCATTCCGGCTTGTTGGTGCTGGTGAGCACCGACGGCGGATTGGTGAAGGCACGGGTGGTCATGGCGGTTGGTTCACGCATCGAGACTTGCAGCAGGCGCTGGGCGGCGGCATCGCCGACATTGCCCTTGCCCCGTGCGATATGCGCGACGCGGTAAAACTCTTCGTCGGCCAGACCGACATGGAAATCCAGCCCTAGAGGTTTGGCGACCCGCGCCACGATGGAATCCCCCGGCCCGCGACCGTCGGCCCGGCGCAGCAACTCGCCGATCAGCCAGCCGTAAGTGATTGCGGCATATCCGTGACCGGTGCCCGGCGTCCACCACGGCGCTTCCGCCGCGAGGGCGTCGACCATGGTTTGCCAGTCGTACAGGGCTTCGGGGGCCAATAGTTCGCGCAGGGCCGGCAGACCGGCCTGATGGCAAAGCAGTTGGCGCAGGGTCACGGACTCCTTGCCAGCCGCCGCGAATTCCGGCCAGTAACGGGCGACCGGGGCATCGAGTTGCAGCTTGCCTTCGGCCACCAGTTGCAGCGCGGTGACGGCGGTGAAGGTCTTGGTGCAGGAGAACAGGTTGGCGATGGTATCGCTGTGCCAGGCTTCGCTGCCGTCCTTGTCGGCGGTGCCGGCCCAGAGGTCGAGGACGGTCTCCCCGCCGACCCGGATGCACAACGCGGCGCCACGTTCCTGGGGATCGTCGAACAGTGCCGCGAAGGCTTCGCGCACCGCTTCGAATTGAAGCTCGTAATGTCCCTGAATCTGCACCCGCAACTCCCCCGCGAAAACGCTCTACAAAGTGGCCCGCATTGTTCCAGCCCTTGAGGGTTTT
Organism: Pseudomonas sp. UV AK001; assembly: GCF_046097675.1. NCBI lineage: Bacteria > Pseudomonadati > Pseudomonadota > Gammaproteobacteria > Pseudomonadales > Pseudomonadaceae > Pseudomonas > Pseudomonas sp. UV AK001. Next base: position 180,766 of record NZ_JBJUVZ010000004.1, on the reverse strand, counting down.
GGGAACAGCGGCGGGCCGGGCGGTCCTGCCTTAATGACCGTTGCCGGAGTGCCCGCCGGTATGGCCGGCGCCCTGCCCCGGGCCTTTGCCGGCCTCGCCCTTGCGGCCGCCTTCGGTCTCGTGACCGGCCTTGTCCGCCGCCGCTGCGGCTTTCTCGGCTTCTTTGCCGAGCTGATCGAGGGTCGCCAGATTGCTCTTGCGCACGGTTTCGACGAAACCCTGATACGGCAAGTCAGTCACGCCAACCAGACCGAAGTGACCGTTTTCGCCATCGAGCAGACGCCCGGTCACCGGTTGATCGAGGTACTGGAACCAGTGCACGCCGACAATCGACGGCTCGCTCAACGCCTGCTTGAGGAAGTTGGCGTAGGCCGGGCCACGGTCCTCTTCCTTGTTCAACGGCGTCACGCCGCCCCAGAACGGGCCGCGATCGGTGGAGCCGAAGTTGAATTCGGTGATCAGCACCGGTTTGTCGAGACTGCGCAGCGCGGCGAAGTCATAACCGTCCTGCGGTTTCAGGGTGTACATGTTGAAGCTCAGCACGTCGCAATACTGCGCGCAGGAGGCCACCGCTTCCGGGGTGCTGATGGCGAAGCGCCCACCGAGCAGCAACTGGTTCGGCGCGTGCCATTTCAGCGAATCGGAAATGGTCTTGAAGTAGGTGTCGGCGAAGACCTTCTGGAAGTATTTGAAGTCCGCCTCGATTTCCGGGTGTTCCGGATTCGGCAACGGTGCCTCGAACCCCGGGTCCTCCATCAATTCCCACGCCGGCAGATCGATACCCCAGGCCTTCGACAGCCCCGCCTGGTTGCGGTACTTGTCGCGCAACTGCTTGAGGAATGCACGCTTGGCCGGGACGTCGGTGGTCATTTTCAAAGTGCCGTAAGCCAGCGCGTAACGCGACTTAGCATCATCACCGGGACCGGCCCAGGCCAGTTCGTTGTCGGCGAAGTAGCCGATCAGCCACGGATCGTCGCGGTGATCACGGGCGGCAATCGCCACGGCGCGCTCGGTGGCCATGGCGAAACGCGGATCGAACGGGTCAGGCATGCCGCCCCACCAGTCGTTGCCGGTGCTGATGCTGGTGTAATCGCCGACGATCGACAGCGGCAAGGTGTACGGCACGCGCTCGGCGTCGCCCAGTTGCGGTGCGCTCCAGTTGCCGACGGTGTTGAAGCCCCACGCCTGCAGGCGGTCGAGGGTATGGCTGGCCCACTTCTGCTCGTCGATGGCGGCCTTGCACGGCGCAGCAGGCGCTTTCTCGGTCGCCGCCGGCGTCGCGCAAGGTTCGCCGTACAGGCGCTGCAGGTTGGCGCCATAGAAGTCGTACCAGCGTCCATTGCCGTAGCCACGGCCCTGATCAGCACCATTACCGCCACGGTTGTCGCCTTCACCGAAGTGAATGGCCAGTGGCTCATCGGATTTCGGCAGGGACTCGAACATGTACTCGCGCCCGGCCACGTAGGTCTGGTTGACCTCGGGGCTGACGGTGTTCACGCCCAGGGAATAGAACGGATGGCCCTCCGGCGTCACCAGGTACCAGCGACCGTCGAGTTTTTCGGTGCGGAAGAAGCCGCTGGCCTTGAACGTCGGGCCTTTGTTCAAGCCGCCGAACTTGTCCAGCGACGACTTTTCGCGTTCGGCCAGCCAGGTTTTCAGCTGTTGCTGTTCCCTGGCGGCGGAGGACTTCAGTTGTTCGTCATTAGCGACTTTTTCCGGCCACTTGCTGCGGGTCGACTGACCGTAGGCATCCACCAGATTGCCGTAGGCGGCTTTGATCACCTCGCCCTCGTCCTGCACGCCGAAGCGCTCCAGCAACAGGCTTTGCGCGGCTTTCGGCTGGTCCATCGACAGACTGACGGATACCACCTGACTGCGATCCAGCTCACCGCTGCTGCTGGCCAGCAGGATGCGCTGCCCGTCGATGGTCATCGGCATCAACGGCCCGGCTTTCATGCCCTGGCTGAGTGGCGAGGTTGCGGTCAACGGTACGAGCAAGGTCTGCGCCGGCCCGGCCGGCAGATCGACGCGGCTGACCAGTGTCTTGCCGTCGTTGCTCTGGATCTGTACGTAAACGGTCACCGCCCAGTTCATCGCGCTCTGAATACGCAGGCTCATCATCCCGGACTGCGACCAGTCCCAGGCACCGGTCTGAGGCGTCAGGCGCAAGGTCGGGCGCGCCACCGGGTTGAAAGTCACCCGGCGCAGCACTTCGCCCTCGGGGGTCTGCTCGGCGTTGGCTTGTGGCAGGTCGGCGTTTTCGGTCGCCACTTTCACCACGTCGGCGGGGCGGACAAAGTTGAACAAGGTCTGCTGCCCGGCAGGTGCCGCCAACAGAGGCGCAGCGAAAACCAGGGCAAAAAGTGCAGGCAACGAACGACGAATCATGAGAACGGATTTCTCCCTAACGACCAGCAATGGCCAATGGAAAAGCGATGGCGTAGAGATAGACAACGCGGCGGGCAAAACTGCCCACCGATGTCTCAGGATATTTCACGACGGAAAGGAGGCAACGCATTGAGGATCGCCTTGCCGTAGCGCTGGGTGACCAGTCGCCGATCCAGCAAGGTGATGGTGCCGCGGTCTTCCTCGGTACGCAGCAGACGGCCACAGGCCTGAACCAGCTTCAGCGAGGCGTCGGGCACCGAGATTTCCATGAACGGATTGCCGCCCCGGGCCTCGATCCACTCCGACAGCGCAGCCTCGACCGGATCGTCCGGCACCGAGAACGGAATCTTGGCGATCACCACGTGTTCGCAATAGGCCCCCGGCAAGTCCACCCCTTCGGCGAAACTGGCCAGACCGAACAGCACGCTGGAATCACCGCCATCGACCCGCGCCTTGTGCTTGTTCAGGGTTTCCTGTTTCGACAGGTTGCCTTGAATGAACACTTGCTTGCGCCAGTCGCGGTCGAGGCCGTCGAACACGTCCTGCATCTGTTTGCGCGACGAAAACAGCACCAGACTGCCGCGCGAGCCTTCAACCAGCTCCGGCAGATCGCGGATGATCGCGGCAGTGTGGGCGGCGGCATCACGCGGATCGGCTTTCAGGTCCGGCACCCGCAACACACCGGCATCGGCGTGATGGAACGGGCTCGGCACCACGGCGGTGACGGCTTTTTTCGGCAGCCCGGCACGCATGCGGAAACGGTCGAACGTGCCGAGCGCGGTCAATGTCGCCGAGGTCACCAGACAGCCATAGGCCACGTTCCACAGACTGCGACGCAAGGTTTCGGCGGCCAGAATCGGGCTGGCGTTGACCTCGATGTCGAACAGCGAACCGCTTTCGGCCAGGGTCAGCCAGCGGGCCATCGGCGGGCTCTCTTCCGGGTCTTCGGCGGTGAACGCGGTCCACAGCTCCCAGTTGCCGGAGGCACGGGACAACAGGCTGCCGAACAGTGGATACCATTCTTCGGCCTGGTTGCTGGCGATGCCGATGTTGACCTCGCCGTCCATGCCTTCCTTGAGCAGGTCGGTCAGACGGGTGAACAGGTCGTTGAGACGTGAGTAGCCTTTCTTCAGTTCGATGCCCATCTCGCGCATGTGCTCGGGAATCACCCCGCCGATGAAACGATGGCGCGGGCGCTCGCGGCCCTCGACGTCTTCGCCGGGTTTGAAGTCGGCGATCTGTTCGCAGGCGGTGAACATGAACTGCTGCTGGGTCTTGATCTCCCGCGCCAGCTCCGGCACCTGCTCGATCAGTTTGCCGAGGTCCCCCGGCAGCGGATGCTGGGCCAGCAGTTTGGTGAGGTTCTTGGCGGTGGTTTCCAGCCAGTCGGCGGTGGAGCGCAGGCGCGTGTAATGGGCGAAGTGGCCGATGGCCTTGTCCGGCAGGTGATGGCCTTCGTCGAACACGTAGATGGTGTCGCGCGGATCGGGCAGTACCGCCCCGCCGCCCAGCGCCAGGTCGGCCAGCACCATGTCGTGGTTGGTGACGATCACGTCGACCTTGCCCATGCCTTCGCGGGCCTTGTAAAAGGCGCACTGGCCGAAGTTCGGGCAATGACGGTTGGTGCACTGGCTGTGATCGGTGGTCAGGCGCGCCCAGTCGGCGTCCTCCAGCGCGTTGGGCCAGCTGTCGCGGTCGCCGTCCCATTTATTGCCGGCGAGCTTCTCGATCATGCTGGTGAACAGCTTCTGGCTGGCCTCGTCGACCTCGATCTTGAAGCCTTCTTCCTCGAACAGCTGCGCCGTGGCGGTTTGCGCGTGGCCTTCCTGCAGCAGCATGTCGAGCTTGGACAGGCACATGTAGCGGCCACGGCCCTTGGCCAGGGCGAAGCTGAAGTTCAGCCCGCTGTTGCGCATCAGGTCGGGCAGGTCCTTGTAGACAATCTGCTCCTGCAGGGCGACGGTGGCGGTGGCGATCACCAGGCGCTTGCCGGCCAGTTTCGCCGTGGGGATCGCGGCCAGGCTGTAGGCTACTGTCTTGCCGGTACCGGTGCCGGCTTCCACCGCGACAATCGCGGGGTCGCCACTGCGCCGGCCTTCGTCGTCGGTGTCGATATCCCCGAGGACCTTGGCGACTTCAGCGATCATCAGGCGCTGGCCGTAACGCGGCTTGAGGCTCTTGGCCTCTAGAAAACGCGAGTAGGCGCCCTGGATCGTGGTTTTGAGTTCAGTGGTGATCATTGAGTGTCGGGCGCAAAAAACGCTGGATAAATTTTCAGTGGTTCGGATCGGCCGCTATCATACCCCGCTAATCAATCCTGCGCAGATCGGAGTACCCCAATGACACCTTTTAGCCTCGTTTACCCCCTTCATGTAGTGGCCGCCCTGGTGTGGGTCGGCGGCATGTTTTTCGCCTGGATGGTGCTGCGCCCCGCGGCTGTAAAGGCTCTGGACGGCCCCGGACGGCTGACCCTGTGGGTGGAAGTGTTTCAAGGTTTTTTCCGCTGGGTGTGGGGTGCGGTAATTCTGCTGCCGGTGACCGGGGTCGGCATGTTGCATCTGCAGCACATCGGTTTTGAGACCGCGCCGAAGTACGTGCAGGTGATGATGGGGTTGTACGTGGTGATGACCGCGCTGTTCATCCGGGTTCAGGGGCTGATGCTGCCGGAACTGCGCACGGCGGTTCAAGCGAAGGACTGGCCGGCGGGTGCGGCGGTACTGGGGCGGATTCGTCGGGTGGTGGGGATCAATTTGCTGGTCGGCGTGCTGCTGGTGGCGATTGCGGCGGCACGACCTTCGTTCTGATGGGGTGCGGATCGTTCCCGCTTGGTTATTGATCGTTCCCCACGCTCTGCGTGGGAACGATCAACGGCACGGAAGCAAACTGATGAAAGGTTACAGGCGCTGAACCGTCACCGAACCCGCCGCACCGGCCGGCCCCGGCTGACCGTCAGCCCCCGGCTTGCCGTTCTTGCCGCCATCGGCGCGATACACCAGGCAGCCCTTGGACTTGCCACCGGCGCCCGGTTTGCCACCTGGCCCCGCCACCCCGCCGGCACCACCGGCCACGTCGACCTTGATCAGCTCCACCGGAAACTCCCGTGGCACTTCCAGCCGCACCAGCGCGCCCGGGGCACCCGGCTGGCCGTTGCTGCCGTCACTGCCGTCGAAGCCGTGCCCGGCCTGGCCCCATGTGCAGCCCGGTTCCTGACCGTTGGCCCCGTCGAGCCCGACAAAGCCCGGTGCACCGGTGCCGCCACGGGCATCGACAATCAGCCGTGGAGCCTCCAGCGCCTTGAATTGCAGGTTCAGGTTACGCCCGGCGCGAGCCGCTTTTTCATAAGTGCCCGGTGCGCCGTGGGCCGTGATGCGGCTACCGTCGGCAAACCGGGCGCGGATGACTTTCATGTCCAGCGCCTGTTCGCCCGGCACGATGGCAATGCGCGCTTCGTGGCCCAGCTGCAGTTCGCCGACGCTCAGCTCGGTTACGTTCGAGGGCACCAGCAAGGTGCCGTAATCGGCGACCACCAGTTTTTCCAGCTGCAGCGTGCTGGCCGTGTTGGGCAGACGCATCAGGGAGTTGGCTTCGACACTGACCACCTGGGCGCAGGCCAGTGGACTGATGAATGCAGCGAGCAGGCAGAGTTTACGCATGGGAAGCCTCCGGAGCGGCCGGGGCCGGGATGGTTTGCAGGTGGAAAACGCCGAACAGCAGGACACGGCCACGATCACGCCACGGGTGCGGCCGCCCCTTGAGGCTGGCGTTGCACAGCAGCACTTCAAGGAGGTGGATGGCCAGCAGCAGGACGCCAGCCAGATTGACCAGCAGATGCAACGGATGAACAAACGGCACCAGCTGATTGGCCAGTACCACGCAGCAGAACACCAGGGTCAACAATCGCCCCAGCCCACAGAACACCTTCATACGCTCCCCCGTGTTGCGAATTATTCTTTGGGCGCACAGTAACGGCTTCCGTACGGGATAAGCCAGAGGGGCAAATAAAAAAGTTCCGGGCACTCGTCGGATGGCTGCCGGTTCGACGATGATCGTCGACCGACAGCTCTAGCCTGCGGACTACAGAAGAGTCCTAGCGATTGATGTGCAGTTCCACGCGGCGGTTTTGCGCGCGCCCTTCTTCGGTCTCGTTGTCGGCGACCGGTTCGCGCTCGCCACGCCCTTCACTGGTGAGTTTTTCCGGCGCCAGCCCCTGACTCAACAGATAGGCAGCCACGCTGCTCGCGCGACGTTCCGACAAAGCCTGGTTGTAGGCATCGGTGCCCTTGCTGTCGGTGTGGCCGATCACCTTGATGCTCACCACGTCGGCATTGCGCAACTTGTCCATCAGCGCATCGAGCTGGCTTTTCGCGGCCGGAGTCAGGTCGGACTTGTCGAACGCGAACAACACGTTTCCGGCATCGCTCAGGGTGATGACTTCGGATTGCGGGACCGGTTCGGCCGGTTTCTCGGTGACCGGGTATTGCGGCAGCGGGCAGCCGCGATGGTCGACCGGGGTGTTGGCCGGGGTGTCAGGGCAACGGTCGCGGCGATCGAACACGCCATCGCCGTCTTCGTCGCCATCCTGGGCATAACAGATCAGCCCGCCGGTAAGGATCCCCAGTGCCGCGCCGCCTGCGGCCCAGCCACCGTTTTCAATGGCGCCGAGACCGCCGCCGACCAGTCCGCCAATGACGCTGCAGATCGGCCAGGTACGTTGATTGAGGGGGGCAGTGCCATCGCTGTGGGTAGCGCAGCCGGTCAACAGGCTGCCTGCCAGCAGCACCGGTAAGACGGACCGTGAGAGAACACTCATATGAAAGCTCCTGTGTCACCGGCCCATACCGGTTACACAGGAGTAAAGACCCGCATCCGCGACTGCACAAGCCGCGGATGCGAGGGCGTCAACGCTCGATTTTGATTTCCGTGCGACGGTTCAGCGCGCGGCCATCGGCGGTTTTGTTGTCCGCCACTGGCTGGCTTTCACCGGCACCGGTCACCGAAACGAAGCTGGAACGTGGCACACCGTCATGGATCAGGTATTCCACCACCGAGTGCGCGCGACGATCCGACAGTTTCTTGTTGTAGGCATCACTGCCCACGCTGTCGGTATGACCGGTCACGGTCAGCCGCGCTGTGCTCGATTCCTGTTTCAGGCGCGTGGCGACCTTGTCGAGAACCAGCTTGTCGGAAGGCGTCAGGGTGGCCTTGTCGAACTGGAAGTGCACATCGCGGATGACGATGGTTTCTTCCTTGACCACTACAGCTTCTTCAACCACGGGTGCAGGGGCCGGGAATGGGCAGCCGTCTGCGTCGACCTTGGTGCCGCGAGGCGTGTGCGGGCACTTGTCGCGACTGTCCGGCACACCGTCGCCGTCTTCATCGCCATCACCGTGCACCCAGCAATAGGCTGCCGCCGTACCGCCAACGAGTAATGCGCCATAGCCTGCCCATGCAGAGCTTTCCGTCGCGCCGAGACCCGCACCGACGACACCGCCGACTGCCGCACAGGTCGGCCAGTCGGTTTTCTGCAAACCTGCGCAACCAGTCAACACACTGGTTAGCAGAACCAAGGGTAATGCTGTCCGAACTATGCTCATCTAGTTTTCTCCTGAGGGATCGGCTTAGAACCGATTCAGGGAGTAAAGACCGGAGTTTTAATCTCCGCCAGCAATAGGCCACTGCTGTTTGCGAGCATGTTCACAGGACTTCGAGGCATTTGCCGCAAACCCGCAGAACAGAGATCTAGGCCTCGACGCTCGGGCAGGCTAGTCTTGGCGATCTGATTGAGGAGCTTCGATGAACGTCGCGATTTCTTCCCGCACGCCACAGCAGGCACTGGCCGCTCTGCTCGACCGCTACGCCCCGGCACGTCTGCTGCTGATCGGCGCCAGCGAATTTCCGGCGCTGGCCGCTTTCAAGGATGCGCACCCGGACACTTGCGTTGCTCACGCCGCGCCCGGCGCCTTGCCCGCAGACCTCGCCGCGCAGCGTTTCGACCTCGCGCTGGTGGTCGATTGCCTGGAGCATCTGCCCAAGCGCGATGGCCTGAATCTGCTCGGCGGGATTCGCAACCTCAACGCCAGCCGCATCGCCGTGCTGGCCGACCTGCCGGCCAGCGGCTGGCAGGAAACCGATTTCTATTCGCTCGCCCTCCAGGCCAGCGAACGCTTCGCCCGGGATGAACAGGTGCTGACCCTGTTCACCTATGATCTGCTTGACTACAAACAAGTCCCCGACTGGCTCAACTCGCGGTTCTGGGCCAATCCGGAAAACTTCGGGAAATACTGGTGGTAATGCAATGAGTACAGCCATTTGCCCCTGCGGCAGCGGCAACCTGCTGGATGCCTGCTGCGGCCATTATCACGCCGGCCATCCGGCTCCGTGCGCCGAAGCCCTGATGCGTTCGCGCTACAGCGCCTACGTGCTGGGCCTGATCGATTATCTGGTGGCGACCACCCTGCCCGCCCAGCAAGCCGGGCTCGATCGGCAGTCGATCAGCAACTGGAGCGCATCGAGCACCTGGCTCGGCCTCAACGTCGAGAGCTCGGAAGTCTTCGGCGGCCAGCCGGAACACGCCTTTGTCACCTTCACCGCACGCTGGCACGACAGTCAGGGTGAGCACAGTCACCGCGAGCGCTCCTCGTTCGTACAGAACGGCGGGCGCTGGTACTTCATCGACCCGACCGTGCAGCTCAAGCTCGGGCGCAACGATAGCTGCCCTTGCGCCAGCGGGCAGAAGTTCAAGAAGTGTTGCGCGGGCTATTTCGGCGCGTGAGGTGAGTGGCGACTAGACTGGGCGCAAAAGGGAGTTCTGCGATGGTCGGTCAATGGCACACATTCAAAGCCTTCACGCTGCTGCTGTTTCTGGGGCTCGGCGGCTGTGCCTCATGGTTCGCCGACGACACCCTCGACCCCGCCGTGCACCTGGTGAAAGTCGAAGTGGTGCGCGCCAAGTTGCTCGAACAGAAATTCATCCTGCACTTTCGCATCGACAATCCCAATGACAGCGAGCTGACCGTGCGCGGCCTGGAGTACCGCGTACATCTGGCGGACATGCTGCTGGCCGAGGGCGAGCACGAGCACTGGATCACCGTCGGCGCCAAAAGCAGTGCTTTCTATAAGGTGCCGATCCGCACCAACCTGTGGCCGAAGGTCAAGGACGTGGTGAAAATGCTGAAGAATCCGCACCAGCAGGTTCCCTACCGGCTGCAAGGCGAGATGGAAACCGGTTTATTCATCGCCCACTACGTGCACCTGGAGCGCAATGGCGTGATAATCCCCGCCGATTTGATTACGGAGTGACCCCGATGACCCAGCAACCTCATGTCCATGGCCCAGACTGCAACCACGATCATGACCATCACCATGATCACGACCATGGCCATGTCCACGGCCCGAACTGCGGCCACGCCCACCAGGAACCGGTGCGCAACGCCCTGAAAGACGTCGGCCGCAACGACCCTTGCCCGTGCGGCAACGGCAAGAAATTCAAGAAGTGCCACGGCGCTTGATGTTTCGGGCGGACTTTCGTTTCGCCCGATAGATCGCTATCGCGGGCCAGCTCGCGATAGCACCCTCCTCCGCAGCTTTCAGCCTGCTGCCAGAACCTGCTCGGTATCGACCACCGTCGCATACTCCCCATCCAGATTTCCCAGCGACATGGCATGCACCTCTTCAGCCGAACGCGGCGTGCCGAAATAATCGGCCTTGTCGAAGGTAAAGCACGCATCCTCCGCCACCCACGTCTCGAACCCCAGGTTGCCCGCCGTGCGCGCCGTGGACTCTACCGAATTGTTCGTTGCCACGCCGACGATGACCAATTGCCCGATCCCGGCCTCACGCAACTTCACTTCAAGCTTTGTTGCACAAAACGCGTCCGGCACCTGTTTCTGGACCAGCCACTCCCCGCCCTGCGGCAAGAACCTTTCCTGAAATTCCACCCCGGACTGCTCGGGCCAGAACACCGAATCCGGTGAGCGCGACAAGTGCTGCACATGGATCACCGGCCGCCCGCTGCGCCGCCAAAAGTTCAGCAAATCGAGGATACGCTCTTCGGCCAACGGATTATTCCGCCGCCCCAGACGCGGCTCCAGAATGCCTTTTTGCTGGTCGATGATGATCAGTGCAGCGTTGGCCTTGAGCTCCATGGCGATTTTTCTCACGCGCGGTCATTGAATTTCCCGTACTTGAGCATCACCTCCTGTCACTAAGCAAGCTATCGAACGCACACAGGACAACCTGAAGCCGGCGTTTGCTGTCCGTACCCTTCCTGATTTGGAGCTTTCCATGATCGACCTGTATTACTGGACCACGCCCAACGGCCACAAGATTTCCCTGTTCCTCGAAGAAGCCGGCCTGCGCTACAACGTGCACCCGATCAACATCAGCCAGGGCGAGCAGTTCCAGCCGCACTTCCTGAAGATCGCGCCGAACAACCGCATTCCGGCCATCGTCGATCATGAGCCGGCCGATGGCGGCGAGCCGTTGTCGCTGTTCGAGTCCGGCGCGATTCTGTTGTACCTCGCGGAAAAGACCGGGAAGTTCCTGCCCAAGGATCTGCGTGGCCGTCAGGTGGCGCTGCAATGGTTGTTCTGGCAGATGGGCGGGCTGGGGCCGATGGCCGGGCAGAATCATCACTTCAGTCAGTTCGCCCCGGAAAAAATCCCCTACGCGATCAAGCGCTACATCGATGAAACCGCCCGTCTGTACGGGGTGCTGGACAAACAACTGGCCAACAATGAGTTCGTCGCCGGCAGCGAATACAGCATCGCCGACATGGCGATCTACCCGTGGATCGTCTCGCACAAATGGCAGAGCCAGAACCTCGAAGACTTCCCGAACGTGCTGCGCTGGTTCAACCACATCAAGGATCGCCCGGCGACCGTGAAGGCCTACGCGCTGGTGCAGAAGATCAATCCGCCGAAGGCTTGAGTCACCCGGCCTGATCGTTCCCGTTCGCGGGAACGATCAACGGGCAGAAATAACCGCTTGCCCCGCTTGCGCGGCCCCCTCCTGCTCACTAACGTAGCGGCTTTATTGCGCCCCCAGCCTCTACACCCCCGCAGGAGCTTTGCCATGGCCTCGCCAGCCCTTTCACATTTTCTTCCCCGGTTCGGCGTTGCCGCTGCAGTGACCGGTGTCTTGAGCCTCTCCGGTTGCCAGACCTGGAATGCTCAGGACTCCCTCCCGCCGACCTCCGGTGTACAGCCGCTCAAGGGCCTGGCGCAAAACGTTTCGGTACGCCGCAATGCCATGGGCATGCCGCTGATCGAAAGCAACAGCTTCCACGACGCCTTGTTCGCCCTCGGTTATGTGCACGCCAGCGACCGCATCAATCAGATGGTCACCCTGCGCCTGCTGGCCCAGGGGCGTCTGGCGGAAATGTCCGGTGCGTCGATGCTCGACGCCGACCGCTACATGCGCGCCGTCAACCTGAAAAAAAGCGCCGGCGAGCTGTACAAGGCCTCGTCGCCACGGCTCAAGCGCTTCTTCGAAGTCTATGCCCGGGGCGTCAACGCCTACCTGTTCCGCTACGCCGACAAGTTGCCGGGGGATCTGGCTTCCAGCGGCTACAAGCCTGAATACTGGAAACCGGAAGATTCGGCGCTGATTTTCTGCCTGCTGAATTTCAGCCAGTCGGCCAACCTGCCAGAAGAAATCGCTTCGCTGGTGCTGGCCCAGACCGTGACCAACGACAAGCTCGCCTGGCTGACCCCGTCCGCCCCGGACGAAAACCTGCCGGTGGCCGAAGCCGACAAGCTGCAAGGCATCAAACTCAACGGGCAGATTCCCGGTTTGAGCGAGCTGAGCAACGCCAGCGAACAACTGGCGGCGATGAACCTGCTCGGCGCCGGCACTTCGAACAACTGGGCGATTGCCCCGCAACGCAGCCGCAGCGGCAAGAGCCTGCTGGCCAGCGACAGTCATGGCCCGCTGGCCGCGCCGTCGCTGTGGAGTTTCGTGCAGATTCACGCACCGAAATACCAGGCCGCCGGCGTCACCGTGGCCGGTCTGCCGATGGTCCTCGGTGGTTTCAACGGCAAAGTGGCGTGGAGCGCGACCAGCGTCTTCGGCGACAACCAGGACCTGTTCCTGGAAAAAATCCGACGCCAGGGCAGCAGCCTGACCTACGAGGTCAACGGCAAATGGCAGCCGCTGGGCGTGCGCAACGAAACCTATTTCGTCAAAGGCCAGCGGCCGATTCGTGAAGCAGTGTACGAAACCCGCCACGGCGCGCTGCTCAACAGTGCTCAGGCCGCCGCTCAAGGCGCAGGTTTCGGTCTGGCCTTGCAGACGCCAAGCTTCACCGACGACAAATCCCTCGATGCGTTTTTCGATCTGAGCCGCGCGCAAACCGCTGAACGCGCCTCGGACGCCAGCCGGGAAATCCGCGCCATCGCGCTGAACCTGGTGTTTGCCGACGCCAGCAATATCGGCTGGCAGGTCACCGGGCGTTTCCCGAACCGCCGCGAAGGCGAAGGCCTGCTGCCGTCGCCGGGCTGGGACGGTCGCTACGACTGGGACGGTTACGCCGACCCGATGCTGCACCCCTACGATCAGGATCCGGCGCAGGGCTGGCTCGGCACCGCCAACCAGCGGGTCATTCCTCACGGCTACGGCATGCAGTTGTCCAACTCCTGGGCCGCGCCGGAGCGTGGCGAGCGCCTCGCGGAACTGGCCGGCAGCGGTAAACAGGACGGCCGCAGCATGATCGCCATGCAGTACGACCAGACCACCACCTTCGCCGCCAAGCTGAAGAAAATGTTCGAAGCCCCGGGCATGGCGCAGCCGCTGAAACAGGCGATCGACGCCCTGCCGGAAGCCGACCGCAGCAAGGCCCGCGAAGCCTACACCCGCTTGATGGCGTTCGATGGCAAGCTCAGCCCGACCTCGGCGGACGCGGCGATCTACGAGTTGTTCCTGCAGGAAAGCATGAAGCAGATCTTCCTCGATGAACTCGGCCCGCAGAACAGCCCGGCGTGGAAAGCGTTTATCGCCAACGGCGACTTGTCCTACTCGGCGCAGGCCGATCACTTGCTGGGCCGTGAGGACAGTCCGTTCTGGGACGACGCCCGCACGCCGCAAAAAGAAGACAAACCGACCATCCTCGCGCGCAGCCTTGCGGCGGCGATCAGCGCCGGCGACAGTCAACTGGGTGGCGACCGCAAAGCCTGGCAGTGGGGCAAACTGCACCGCTACGAATGGAAGAATGCCAACGGCCAGACCGTTCGCGGTCCGATCGCTGCGGGCGGTGACCACACTACCCTGAACACGGCGGCGTTTGCCTGGGGTCAGGATTTCAACACCACCCGGGCGCCGTCGATGCGCTTTATCGTCGACTTCAGCCAAAGCGAACCGCTGATGGGCCAGAACGGCACGGGGCAATCGGGTAACCCGGCCAGTCCGAACTACCTCAACGGGATCGATCCTTGGCTCAAGGGCCAGTACATCGGTTTGCCGATGCAGCCGCAGAACTTTGAGCGGGTGTATGGGAAGACGCGGTTGACGCTGACTCCAGGCAAGTAAATGCGATCCCCGTGTGGGAGCCAGCCCGGCTCCCACACGGGTTTTGCAATGACCCGCAAAATCAATCGAACTTCTGACTTCGCCCAAACCTCATAGCTAACAAGTCCCTCCATTCCGGTAACGCCATGGACCTTGTTATCGCCCGCCCCGAAGGCTTGTACTGCCCCGCCGGGGACTTCTACATCGATCCGTGGCGCCCGGTCGAGCGCGCGGTGATCACCCATGCCCACGGCGATCACGCCCGCACCGGCAACGCGCACTATCTGGCGGCCAGCGCCGGCGAAGGCATTCTGCGTGCGCGTCTGGGTCAGGACATCAACCTGCAATCACTTGAGTACGGCCGGCGCCTGACCCACCACGGTGTCACCTTGAGTTTTCATCCTGCCGGACACGTTCTGGGCTCGGCTCAGGTGCGGCTGGAATACGGCGGTGAAGTCTGGGTCGCTTCCGGCGACTACAAGATCGAACCCGACGGTACCTGCGCGCCGTTCGAACCGGTGCGCTGCCACACCTTCATCACCGAATCGACCTTCGGCCTGCCGATCTACCGCTGGCAGCCACAGGCGCAGGTGTTTGGCGAGATCAATCAGTGGTGGCAGGCCAATATCGAGGCCGGCAAAACCAGCGTGCTGTTCTGCTATTCCTTCGGCAAGGCCCAGCGCATCCTCCACGGTATCGACGAAACCCTCGGCCCGATCCTCAGCCACGGCGCGGTGGAACCGCTGAACCGGGTCTACCGCGAGGCCGGCGTGTATCTGCCGCCGACGATCTACGCCGGCGACGTGAAGAAAAACGATCCGCTGATGCGTCAGGCGCTGGTCATCGCCCCGCCTTCGGCCGGCGGCAGCAGCTGGATGCGGCGTTTCGGCGACTACAGCGACAGCTTCGCCAGCGGCTGGATGCGCTTGCGTGGCACCCGTCGGCGGCGCGGCGTGGATCGCGGTTTCGTGCTTTCCGATCACGCCGACTGGCCCGGCCTGCTGTGGGCCATCGAACAGACCGGTGCCGAACGGGTGATGGTCACACACGGATCGATCGGCGTGCTGGTCCGCCACCTGCGAGAAAAAGGCCTGGATGCCCAAGGCTTCAACACCGAATACGGCGATGATGAACAGGAAAACCTCGCCGTCGAACCCACCGTTGCCGAGGTGCAACCATGAAAGACTTCGCCGGGTTGTACGCCGAACTCGACGCCACCACCTCCAGCAACGCGAAACTCGCAGCCATGCAGGCCTACTTCGCCCAGGCGGAACCGCAAGATGCCGCGTGGGCGGTGTACTTTCTGTCCGGCGGGCGACCACGACAACTGGTGCCGGTACGGATCCTGCGCGAACTCGCCGTCGAAGTGTCCGGACTCACGCCATGGCTGTTCGAGGAAAGCTATCAAGCGGTCGGCGATCTGGCAGAAACCATCTCGCTGGTCCTGCCGGAAAACCCGCACACGTCCGAAGCCGGCCTCGCCGAATGGATCGAGCACAAACTGCTGCCGCTTCGCGGTGAAACCCCGGAATACCTCGCTCGTCAGTTGCCAGCGCTGTGGGCGCAACTGGACCGGCCGAGCCTGATGCTGTGCATCAAACTGATCACCGGCAGCTTCCGCGTCGGTGTCTCCAAGTTGCTGGTGACCCGTGCCCTGGCCTCGATGGCCGGGCTGGACAGCAAACGTGTGGCACAACGGCTGGTCGGTTACACCGACTTGTCCAACCGGCCGGACGCCGCCAGTTACCTGAAACTCATCGCCCCGGAGTCCAGCGACGAACACGCCCAGCGTGGCGGCCAGCCGTATCCGTTCTTTCTCGCCCACGGTCTGTCGCAACCGGTCGAGCAGTTCGAAGACTTGCTCGGCCCGGCCAGCAACTGGCAGGTGGAGTGGAAGTGGGACGGCATCCGCGCGCAGGTGGTCAAGCGTGACGGGCGATTGTGGATCTGGTCCCGGGGCGAGGAACTGGTGACCGAACGCTTTCCCGAACTGGACTCGCTGGTTGAAGGCTTGCCTGACGGCACGGTGATCGACGGCGAAATCGTGGTCTGGAAAAACACCCGGACTGATACCGAAGCCTTTGATCCGGACTCGACGGCGCCACCGGCGGTGCAACCTTTCGCCCTGCTTCAGCAACGGATCGGTCGCAAGACCCTGGACAGGAAGATCCTTGAAGACGTACCGGTGGTGGTCCTCGCCTACGATCTTTTGGAATGGCAGGGCGAAGACTGGCGCAACCAGCCGCAGATCAAACGGCGCGAACAACTGGAACAGGTCATCGCCCGGTGCAACAACCCGGTGCTGCTGCCCTCCCCGGTGCTGACCGGCAGCGACTGGTTCGACCTCGCCCGTCAGCGCGAAGCCTCCCGGCGACTGGGGGTCGAAGGCATGATGCTCAAGGCCCGCGATGCGATGTACGGTGTCGGGCGCACCAAGGACATGGGCGTGTGGTGGAAATGGAAGGTCGACCCGTTCAGTGTTGACGCCGTGCTGATTTATGCCCAGCGCGGCCATGGCCGGCGCGCCAGTCTGTACAGCGATTACACGTTTGCGGTGTGGGACGGGCCGCCCGGTTCCAGCGCCCGCGCCCTGGTGCCATTCGCCAAGGCCTATTCCGGCCTGACCGACGAGGAAATGCGCGAGGTCGACAGCATCGTGCGCAAGACCACCGTGGAAAAATTCGGCCCGGTCAGCAGCGTGACACCGAGCCTGGTGTTCGAACTGGGTTTCGAAGGCATCGCCCTGTCGCGCCGACACAAGAGCGGCATCGCCGTGCGCTTCCCGCGCATGCTGCGCTGGCGCCAGGACAAGACCGTGGAAGAAGCCGACAACCTGGCGACCTTGCAGAATCTGCTGGTCTGATCCCTACTTCCGATGCTCACTCTGATCGTTCCCACGCAGGGCGTGGGAACGATCATGCTCATAAACAGTGCACCAGATTTTCCATGCCCGTTTTCGGGCATTCCTCCCGCTGCGCCCTCCCTTCCTACACCTTTTAAAACACTTGTTCGGGACTCTGGTTCGGAAATTGCTACTTTCTATAAGTCGTAAGCGTTCCAGTAACAATAATTCTGCGCCACAAGCGCTCATATTGGTTCTTAGGGATTGAATAATGAAAAAAGCATTGCTGACCCTTTCTGCACTGGCGTTGTGCATGGCCGCCGGCTCCGCGCTGGCCAAGGAATACAAAGAGCTGCGTTTTGGCGTCGATCCTTCCTACGCACCGTTCGAGTCGAAAGCGGCCGACGGCAGCCTGGTGGGCTTTGACATCGATCTGGGCAACGCGATCTGCGCCGAGCTGAAGGTCAAGTGCAAATGGGTCGAGAGTGACTTCGACGGCATGATTCCGGGCCTCAAGGCCAATAAATTCGACGGTGTGATCTCGTCGATGACCGTTACCGAAGCCCGCGAAAAAGTCATCGATTTCTCCAGCGAGCTGTTCTCCGGCCCGACTGCGTACGTGTCGAAAAAAGGTTCGGGCATCACCAACGACGTCGCCTCGCTGAAAGGCAAAACCGTAGGCTACGAGCAAGGCACTATCCAGGAAGCCTATGCCAAAGCCGTGCTGGACAAGGCCGGCGTGAAAACCCAGGCCTATCAGAACCAGGACCAGGTGTATTCCGACCTGACTTCCGGCCGTCTCGATGCGGGCATTCAGGACATGTTGCAGGCCGAACTGGGCTTTCTGAAGTCGCCACAGGGCGCCGACTATGCCGTCAGCGAGCCGGTCGACAACCACTTGCTGCCAGCCAAGACCGCTGTCGGTATTAAGAAAGGTAACACCGAGCTGAAAGCGCTTTTGGATAAAGGTATCAAAGCGTTACACGATGATGGCAAATACGCCGAGATTCAAAAGAAACACTTTGGCGATCTGAATCTGTACAGCGGCAAATAATGCCCCGGCGCCCATCCTCGATGGGCGCCTTTTTCATTCAGTCAGGTTGCTGATTTATGTTCGAAAACCTCTTACAAAATCTGGGGCTCTCCGCCTTCAGCCTCAAGGGTTTTGGCCCTTTGCTGTTGGAAGGCACCTGGATGACCATCAAATTGTCGGCGTTGTCGCTGCTGGTGGCCGTGTTGCTCGGCCTGCTCGGCGCCAGTGCCAAGCTGTCAAAAGTCAAACTGCTGCGCCTGCCCGCCCAGCTCTACACCACGCTGATTCGCGGAGTGCCGGACCTGGTGCTGATGCTGCTGATCTTCTACAGCCTGCAAACCTGGCTGACGACGCTCACTGATTACATGGAATGGGAATACATCGAAATCGACCCGTTCAGCGCCGGGGTCCTGACCCTGGGCTTCATTTATGGCGCGTATTTCACTGAAACCTTCCGCGGGGCGATTCTCGCCGTGCCGCGCGGTCAGGTCGAAGCCGCCACCGCCTATGGCCTCAAGCGCGGCCAGCGCTTTCGTTTCGTGGTGTTCCCGCAAATGATGCGCTTCGCCCTGCCGGGCATCGGCAACAACTGGATGGTGATGCTCAAGGCTACCGCGCTGGTTTCGATCATCGGCCTGGCCGATCTGGTCAAGGCTGCGCAGGACGCCGGTAAAAGTACCTATCAACTGTTCTACTTCCTGGTCCTCGCCGCGTTGATCTACCTGCTGATCACCAGTGCCTCGAACTTCATCCTGCGCTGGCTCGAACGCCGCTACGCCGCCGGTGCCCGGGAGGCCGTACGATGATCGAACTCCTGCAGGAATACTGGAAAGCCTTCCTTTATACCGACGGCCAGAACATCACCGGCCTTGCGATGACCATGTGGCTGCTCAGCGCCTCGATCTTCTTCGGTTTCATCGTGTCGATTCCGCTGTCGATCGCTCGCGTTTCCTCGCACTTCTACATTCGCTGGCCGGTGCAGTTCTACACCTACCTGTTCCGTGGCACGCCGCTCTATATCCAGTTGCTGATCTGCTACACCGGGATCTACAGCCTGGCCGCCGTGCGCGCGCAACCGGTGCTCGACAGTTTCTTCCGCGATGCGATGAACTGCACGATCCTGGCCTTCGCCCTGAACACCTGCGCCTACACCACGGAGATTTTCGCCGGGGCCATTCGCAGCATGAACCACGGCGAAGTCGAAGCGGCCAAGGCCTACGGGCTGACCGGCTGGAAGCTGTATGCCTACGTGATCATGCCGTCGGCGCTGCGCCGTTCGTTGCCGTACTACAGCAACGAAGTGATCCTGATGCTGCACTCGACCACCGTGGCCTTCACCGCGACCATCCCCGACATCCTGAAAGTCGCGCGGGACGCCAACTCGGCGACCTTCCTGACCTTCCAGTCGTTCGGCATCGCCGCGCTGATCTACCTGACCATCACCTTTGCGCTGGTCGGCCTGTTCCGCCTTGCCGAACGCCGATGGCTGGCCTTCCTTGGCCCGACCCACTAGGACCCTTTTGAGATGCGCCACCAGATACACGACCTGCTGGCCCCGCTGCCGGGGACCGCACGACAGATCCACAGCTTTCACTTCGGCCCGGACAAGGCCCAAGGCAAGATCTACATCCAGTCCTCGCTGCATGCCGACGAACTGCCCGGCATGCTCGTGGCCTGGCACCTCAAGCAGCGCCTGGCGGAGCTGGAAGCCGCCGGCCGCCTGATCAGCGAAATCGTGCTGGTGCCGGTGGCCAACCCGGTCGGCCTCGAACAAGTGCTGATGGACGTGCCGCTGGGCCGCTACGAACTGGAGAGCGGGCAGAATTTCAACCGCTGGTTCGTCGACCTCAGCGAAGAGATCGGCAACGAAATCGAATCGCAACTGTGCGACGACCCGCAGCGCAACCTCGAACTGATCCGCACCAGCCTGCGCAGCGCCCTCGCCCGCCATACCGCCACGACTCAGCTGCAATCCCAGCGCCTGACCCTGCAACGGCTGGCCTGTGACGCGGACATGGTTTTGGACCTGCACTGCGACTTCGAATCCGTGGTTCATCTCTACACCACGCCCGAGGCCTGGCCGCAGGTCGAGCCGCTGGCGCGCTACATCGAATCGCAGGCGAGCCTGCTGGCCACCGACTCCGGAGGCCAATCGTTCGACGAATGCTTCACCCTGTTGTGGTGGCAATTGAAGGAACGCTTCGGCGAGCACTTCGAGATCCCCCTCGGCAGTTTTTCGGTGACGGTCGAGCTGCGCGGCCAGGGCGACGTCAGCCATCCGGTGGCCAGTCGTGACTGCCAGGCGCTGCTCGATTACCTGACTCACTTCGGAGCCATCGCAGGCGCCTCGAAACCGCTGCCGGAGCTGCCGCTGCCGGCCACGCCGCTGGCGGGTGTCGAGCCGGTGACCACTCCGGTCGGCGGCCTGCTGGTGTACACCGCCACGCCCGGGCAGCACCTGGAAGCCGGGCAGCAAATCGCCGAAATCATCGACCCGATCAACGATCGGGTCACGCCTGTCCATTGCACCGCTTCCGGTCTGCTCTATGCCCGCTCGCTGCGGCGCATGGCCACGGCCGGCATGGTGATCGCCCACGTCGCGGGCGCCGAAGCCTATCGCAGCGGCTACTTACTTTCGCCTTGAGGATGCCTGTCCCATGTACAAACTGACCGTAGAAGGCCTGCACAAAAGCTATGGCGACCATCAGGTGCTCAAAGGCGTTTCGCTCAAAGCCAAAACCGGTGACGTGATCAGCCTGATCGGCGCCAGCGGCTCGGGCAAAAGCACCTTTTTGCGCTGCATCAACTTCCTCGAACAACCCAACGACGGCGCGATGAGCCTCGACGGCCAGGCGATCCGCATGGTCACCGACCGCCACGGCATGCACGTCGCCGACGCCGAGGAACTGCAACGCCTGCGCACCCGCCTCGCCATGGTGTTCCAGCATTTCAACCTGTGGAGCCACATGACCGTGCTGGAAAACATCACCATGGCCCCGCGCCGGGTGCTGGGTTGCAGCAAGGCCGAAGCCGATGATCGCGCCCGGCGTTATCTGGACAAGGTCGGCCTGCCGGCCCGGGTCGCCGATCAGTACCCGGCGTTTCTTTCCGGTGGCCAGCAACAACGGGTGGCCATTGCCCGGGCCCTGGCCATGGAGCCGGAAGTCATGCTGTTCGACGAACCGACCTCGGCGCTCGACCCGGAACTGGTCGGCGAAGTGCTCAAGGTGATCCAGGGCCTGGCCGAAGAAGGCCGGACCATGATCATGGTCACCCACGAAATGAGTTTTGCGCGCAAGGTCTCGAGCCAGGTGCTGTTCCTGCATCAGGGGCTGGTGGAAGAAGAAGGCGCGCCCGAAGAAGTGCTGGGCAATCCGAAAAGCGAACGCCTGAAGCAATTCCTCAGTGGCAATCTCAAGTAAAACTATTGCCCGGCCGGCGCGGTCACTGAAGGAACACCTTCAGAGCACACGTCGCCGGCATGGGCACTTCCACCGACTTCGCCAAACACTGGTTCAGCGCCCGCGACTGGAAGCCGTTCGCCTTTCAGAAACAAGTGTGGGCGGCAGTCAAACGTGGCGAATCCGGACTGCTGCACGCCAGCACCGGTGCCGGTAAAACCTACGCGGTGTGGTTTGCCGCGCTCAATCGATTTTCCCGCTCCGGGCCTGCTGGTGAGCCCCCCCGCAAACGCCCGCCGCCTGCCGAACCGCTGACCGTCTTGTGGATCACGCCGATGCGGGCGCTGGCCGCCGACACCGCGCGTGCCCTGCAAACGCCGCTGGACGATCTGCACATTCCCTGGAGCGTCGGCCTGCGCACCGGCGACACCGGCAGCAGCGAGCGCGCCCGGCAGAACCGGCGCCTGCCGACCGCGCTGATCACCACTCCGGAAAGCCTGACCCTGATGCTCGCCCGTGCCGACGCACAAACGGCGCTGTCGACCTTGCGCATGGTCGTGGTCGATGAATGGCACGAACTGCTCGGCAACAAACGCGGCGTGCAATTGCAACTGGCCCTCGCCCGCCTGCGGCGCTGGCATCCGGGACTGATCGTCTGGGGTGTTTCCGCGACGCTTGGCAATCAATCCCACGCCGAACAAGTGTTGATCCCACAGGGCGGTGGCGTGAGTGTCCAGGGTCAAAGCGAAAAAACGCTGCGTGTCGATACTCTGCTCCCACCGCAGATCGAGCGTTTTCCCTGGGCCGGGCATATCGGTCTGAAGATGTTGCCGCAGGTGGTCGCCGAACTGGACGTGTGCGCCAGCAGCCTGGTGTTCACCAACACCCGGGCGCAATCGGAAATCTGGTATCAGGCCTTGCTGGAAGCACGGCCGGACTGGGCCGGTCTGATTGCCTTGCACCACAGCTCGCTGTCCCGCGAAACCCGGGAGTGGGTTGAGCAGGCGTTGAAGAATGGCCAGCTCAAAGCGGTGGTTTGCACTTCAAGTCTCGATCTGGGGGTGGACTTTCTGCCCGTGGAGCGGGTGCTGCAAATCGGTTCGGCCAAAGGCGTGGCGCGCCTGATGCAGCGTGCCGGACGTTCAGGCCATGCGCCCGGTCGAACTTCGCGGGTGACCCTGGTGCCAACCCACAGTCTGGAACTGATCGAAGCCGCTGCCGCCCGCGATGCGGTGGCGCAGCGACGGATCGAACCGCGTCTGTCGCCCCACAAGCCGCTGGATGTGCTGGTGCAGCATCTGGTCAGCATTGCATTGGGCGGTGGCTTTTTACCCGAGGACTTGTACGAAGAAGTCCGGGGAGCCTGGGCTTATCGCGACCTGACGCTGGCGGAATGGGCCTGGGCGCTGGCATTCGTACGCCATGGCGGGATATCGCTGACGGCTTACCCGGATTACCGCCGGGTCGAGCCGGATGAGCACGGAATCTGGCGAGTGCCGGACGCGCGCCTGGCCCGGCGGCACCGGATGAGCATCGGCACCATCGTCAGCGACGCCTCTATCCATTTGAAATTCTGGAGCAAGGGCGGAGGCGGCAAGCAACTGGGCAGCGTCGAGGAAGGCTTCATCGCCCGCCTCAAACCCGGTGATGGTTTCCTGTTCGCCGGACGCTTGCTGGAACTGGTGCGGGTGGAAAACATGACCGCCTACGTCAAACGCAGCACCGCGAAAAAAGCCGCCGTGCCGCGCTGGAATGGCGGGCGCATGCCGCTGTCCAGCGAACTGGCCGAAGCGGTAGTCACCCGGTTCGGCGCGGCGGCACACGGTGAGTTTGCCGGCCCGGAAATGCAGGCCTTGCGACCGTTGCTGGAAACGCAGATGCGCTGGTCGGGTTTGCCGACGGCCGACAGCCTGCTGGCCGAAGTGTTGAAGTCCCGCGAAGGCTGGCACCTTTTCCTATATCCGTTTGCCGGACGTCAGGTGCATCTGGGGCTGGCCAGTCTGCTGGCGTGGCGGGTCAGCCAGCGCCTGCCAGTGACCTTCTCGATTGCGGTCAATGATTACGGACTGGAATTGCTCAGTGCCACGCCCGTTGACTGGTCTGTGCAACTGAATGGCGCCCTGCTCAGTCCCGAAAGTTTATTGAGAGACGTGCTGGCCAGTCTCAACGCGGGCGAGCTGGCGCTGCGCAGGTTTCGGGAAATCGCGCGGATCGCCGGCCTGGTGTTCGCCGGTTACCCCGGCGCGCCAAAAAGCACCCGACAGGTACAGGCCTCCAGCGGGCTGTTCTTCGAAGTGTTCAAGCAATACGACGCCGACAATCTGTTGCTGGCGCAGGCCGGGGAAGAAGTCCTACGGGAAGAACTGGATATTCGTCGACTGGAACAGACGCTGGAGCGAATCAACCGGATGAAACTGGACATGCACCTGATCAAACGCCCGACACCGCTCGGGTTTCCGTTGCTGGTCGAACGCATGCGCGAAAGCCTGAGTTCGGAAAAACTCGCCGATCGCATCCGGCGCATGGTCGGCGATCTGGAGAAAACCGCCGACAAGGGCCAATCCTGATGGGCGCGCCCTACCCTGTGCGTCTGGCGGGCGAAGAACTCTGGCTGTTGCCGGAAAAGGCACTGTACTGGCCGGCGCAACAGGCACTGCTGATTGCTGATGTGCATTTTGGCAAGGCTGCCGCTTACCGGCGCCTGGGGCAACCGGTACCGCAGGGCACCACGGCGAGTAACATTGCGGTGATCGAACAGTTGCTGGCGAAACTGCCGTGTCGGCAACTGATCTTCCTCGGTGATTTTTTGCATGGCCCCGGCTCCCACGCCCCTGGCACCCTGCTGGCATTGGCGCAATGGCGGGCGCGTCATGCGGATCTGCCGATCACGCTGATTCGTGGCAATCACGATAAACGTGCCGGTGATCCGCCGCAGGCGCTGAATATTCGGGTGGTGCCGGAGCCCTTGCTGCTCGGGCCCTTCGCCTTGCAGCACGAACCCGATCCGCACCCTGAACGCCACGTCCTCGCCGGGCACGTGCATCCGGTTTATCGATTGAACGGCAAGGGGCGTCAGCGTCTGCGGCTGGCGTGTTTCAGACTGGGAGAGCGCATCAGCCTGCTGCCGGCCTTCGGCGCCTTCACCGGCGGTTATCCGGTGGAGAAGGAAGACAGCTGTCGGATCTTTGTCATTGGCGACAACGAAATATGGCCCGTCGGATGAAGTCCTGTTCAGGATTCAGCCGACGGGCCATACATTCAATCACGCGACGGGCGCAGGTGGCGGTTTGTCCGGCAACGTTGGTTCGCCGGGCTCGGTCGGTTCTTCGTTGGGGGTGTCGGGATCGGGCTGGTGAGGAATTCCGCCAGCCAGGGTGACGGGCGGGTGTGCCAGCAACGACCAGGCCAATACGCCAACCTGATTGGGCTCGAGCCTTGCCAGTTCGGCAGTGATTTGCGGATCGATCTTCATGGAGCACTCCTCGGCGAAGGCCCGTCCCGCTGTTCGCGAAACGGGCAGTACACCCCATAGAGTGTCTACCCGCCGAAGAATTCCCGGTAACTGCCGGATGGACGGCTCAGGTCCGCGGCAGGGTCACGCCACGCTGGCCCTGGTACTTGCCGGCACGGTCCTTGTAGGAGACTTCGCATTCCTCGTCGGACTCCAGGAACAGCATCTGCGCCACACCTTCGTTGGCGTAGATCTTCGCCGGCAGGTTGGTGGTGTTGGAGAACTCCAGGGTCACCTGGCCTTCCCACTCGGGCTCGAGCGGAGTGACGTTGACGATGATG
Organism: Pseudomonas sp. UV AK001; assembly: GCF_046097675.1. NCBI lineage: Bacteria > Pseudomonadati > Pseudomonadota > Gammaproteobacteria > Pseudomonadales > Pseudomonadaceae > Pseudomonas > Pseudomonas sp. UV AK001. The sequence continues at coordinate 155,808 of NZ_JBJUVZ010000004.1, read as the reverse complement.
CCGCAACGGGCGTAGGTGCTTTTGCCCAGGCAGATGGTCAGCACGTTGCGTGGAATACGGAAGTATTCAACGGTCGTGGCCAGGGCGAAGGAGTTCGGCGGGATGATGCAGACGTCACTGTGGACATCGACGAAGCTGCCGGCGTCGAAGTTCTTCGGATCGACGATGGCCGAATTGATGTTGGTGAACACCTTGAAGTGGTTGGTGCAACGCACATCGTAGCCGTAGCTCGACACACCGTAGGAGATCACCCGGCTGTCGTCGCTGCCACGTACCTGGCGCTCGACGAACGGCTCGATCATGCCGTGTTCCTGCGCCATGCGGCGAATCCACTTGTCCGATTTGATGCTCATGGCGGGGTGTCCTGAATAGCGAGGTGGAAAAAATCTGTCCGGCATCTTACCGGGCGCGCCGCCGGGTTCAAAGTCCAGGGTGCAAATCTCGCCGAACATGCAGGAAATACGCGGCTTCGCGACGAACCGTCACACCGCCGATCCCTAAAAAGGAGAAACCTTCGCAAGAAGCATTGGCACGTTCCGGAAAAAGGGTTAAGGTGGCGCCACTGTGCTGCTTGTGTCACTGAGAATCTCTACACGATATGTTGAATTTCGATCCAACCATCTACAAGAATTTTTCCTGCTCTTTGCACTCAGTCTCGGCCAGGGTTCTTCCTGAGTCGCAGTTATCTTTGTTCAAGGAGTTACACCATGTCTAATCGCCAAACCGGTACCGTTAAGTGGTTCAACGATGAAAAAGGCTTCGGCTTCATCACTCCACAATCCGGTGACGACCTGTTCGTTCACTTCAAAGCTATCCAGTCCGACGGCTTCAAAAGCCTGAAAGAAGGCCAACAGGTTTCTTTCATCGCTACCCGCGGTCAGAAAGGCATGCAAGCTGAAGAAGTACAAGTTATCTAACTTGTAGCTTCCCAGCTAAGAAGCCCCGCCCTTAAAAGCGGGGCTTTTTTGTGGGTGCCTGTTTTGTACAGGCAAAAAAAACGCAGCCCGACAAAGGCAGCGTTTTTTTTGTGTGCGGCGTTACCAGGCCACGCCAAACCCGGCGGTGTAGCGGGTCTTGTTCAGATCCGCATCCTTGGTGCCACTGATGATGTCACGCTCGGCCTTGAGATTGAGCGAGGCCCAGTCCGTCACCTTGTAGCGCAGGCCCACTTCCGAATCCAGGGCATAGTTGGCAACGTCCGACAGCGGCTTGCCAATCTCGCCAGTGGTGAAGAACTGCACTTTCTTGCCGATCAGGTAGCGGTTGTAGTCCCATTTCATGGCGACGGAATAGAAGTTGTCCGTGCCGCCGTCGCTGTACTCGTAATCGGTGCGGTTGAGCAGCGAGCCGAGGGAGAAGGCGCCAAGCTCGTCATCCCAGAACTGATAGCCCGGACCGGTACCGACCACCCGCTGGCGCGACAGCTCTTCGACGTAATCGCGCTTGTAGTTCAACCGTCCCTGCCAGAACCACTTGTCGGTCAGGAAGCGGTCCAGTGCATATTCGGCGCGCCAGTTGTTGGTGGTCACCACCTCATCCTGGACTTCACGGTTGTACTCGCCCTCGGCGGTATGACGCCAACGGCCATGGCGCGCCGAAGTCTTGAAGCCGACGTCGTAGTCATTGGTGTCTTTTTCGGCACGCTGATAATCCAGGGCCAGATCGACATTGCCCTTCCAGACCAGATCCTCGACCACCGGCTTGGGCTTGAGAATCTGCTGGATGCTCGCCAGTTCGACGGTTTTCGGTGCCTCGCCGTTGGCCAGGGTAACCTTGCCATCGTCGGCGGCGGTCAGCGACTTGGCTTTCTCGCCGCTGTAGGCGTCCTGCTTGACCAGCAGTTCCTGATCGCTTTCCAGCGTCTTCACCTGTTTCCAGTCGATGGTGACCGCGCCGGCGTACTGGGTCTGGACCAGCAACTTGCCGCCATCGAACAGGGTGATTTTGCCGCTCAGCTTGTCTCCGTTCTTCAACCAGACGGTATCGGCAAGCAAGGGCGTGGACGCACTGAAGACAGCAAGGCACAACAGGGTTCTGGACAACATAAGCGAATCGGGGGCTCGGGTTTGCGAAAAAAAGGGTCGGCATTATCCGTAGGAATAATCCTCTGACAAGGAGTGACCCGGCTATTTCTGTTGAGTTCATTTCTCAATTGCCCGATCACGGATTACCCTTTCATCCATGAATCGACCCTGTTCAGGAACGGCGCACGTGACAGACCCGATACAAGCCTGCGAAAACGATCCGCAAATCCGACGCACGGCACTCTACTCGACCCTTGCCCAGGTACCTGAGGGCAAGGTGGTCAGCTATGGTCAGTTGGCCGAACTGGCCGGGTTGGGGCGCGCCGCCCGCTGGGTCGGCCGCACCCTGAGCCAGTTGCCGGGCGACACCAAGCTGCCCTGGCACCGCGTACTCGGTGCCGGCGGTCGGATCAGCCTGCCGGCAGGCAGCCCTTCGGGTGATGAGCAGCGGGCACGATTGCGTATGGAGGGCGTTACGATCCTGAACAATCGTGTGGATATTCGGCGCCATGGCTGGCGTCCGGTAGAGCACAGCGGTTAGAGTGCGCGCTTTGTTTTCGCAATCTTGAGGCAGACTTCAGCCCATGCCCCGTAAAACCTGGCGCGCCGCGCTCGCCGCCTATGCCAGTCCTTCGACGCTCGTGCTGTTGTTGCTGGGTTTCGCCGCCGGCCTGCCGTACATGCTGGTGTTCTCGACACTTTCGGTCTGGCTGCGTGAAGCCGGTGTAGCCCGCGAGACGATCGGCTATGCGAGCCTGATCGGTCTGGCCTATGCCTTCAAATGGGTCTGGTCGCCGCTGCTCGATCAATGGCGCCTGCCATTACTGGGCAAACTGGGCCGACGCCGTTCGTGGCTGGTGCTTGCGCAGTCGCTGGTGATCCTCGGCCTGATCGGCATGGGCTTCTGCGACCCGCAGAAACACCTGTCCTGGCTGATCGCCATTGCCGTGATCGTCGCCTTCGCTTCCGCCACCCAGGACATCGCCGTCGACGCCTATCGCCTGGAAATCGCCGAAGACAACCGCCAGGCTGCCCTGGCCGCCAGTTACATGTCCGGTTATCGGGTCGCGGCTCTGCTGGCGACTGCCGGCGCACTGTTCTTCGCCGAAGGCTTCGGCTCCACCGGCTTCAACTACCAGCATTCCGCCTGGACCGGCACTTACGCGCTGTTCGGCGCCTTGATGGTGCCTGCCCTGATCACCACCCTGCTGATGCGCGAGCCGCCAGTGCCGCTGCGTACCCAGTTGCAGGCCGGGCGCTACACCTTCATGCATCAGCTGATGTCGGTGTTCGTGCTGATCGTCCTGCTGGTTTCCGTACCGGCCATGTTCACCCAGCTCTACAACACCGATTTCGCCAGCGTGCTGTTCGGCACCATGAGCCCGCTGGACCTGCTGCTGGAAGACCGGGCATTCCTGCGCGCCATTCTCTATACCCTGCTGACAGGTCTGTGCCTGTCGACCATGGGTCGCCGTGGCCTGGCGCCGGTGCTGACGCCGGTGAACGATTTCATCCTGCGCTACCGCTGGCAGGCCCTGCTGCTGCTCGGCCTGATCGCCACCTATCGCATGTCGGACACGGTGATGGGCGTAATGGCCAACGTGTTCTACATCGACCAGGGCTTCACCAAGGACCAGATCGCCAGTGTCAGCAAGATCTTCGGCCTGATCATGACCCTGGTGGGCGCCGGCATGGGCGGCCTGCTGATCGTGCGCTTCGGGATTCTGCCGATCCTGTTCATAGGCGGTGCCGCATCGGCAGCCACCAACCTGATGTTCGTGATGCTGGCGGACATGGGCCCGAACCTGCAGATGCTGGTGGTGACCATTTCCCTCGACAACTTCAGCTCGGGCATGGCCACTTCGGCGTTCGTCGCCTATCTGTCGAGCCTGACCAACCTGAAGTTCTCCGCGACCCAGTACGCTCTCCTCAGCTCGATCATGCTGCTGCTGCCGCGCCTCATCGGCGGCTACTCCGGGGTCATGGTGGAGAAGTTCGGCTATCACAACTTCTTCATCATCACGGCGGCGCTCGGCGTACCGACCCTGGTACTGATCGCCCTGCACTGGTTCCAGGAGAGTCGCCGCGAAGGCCCGACACCGACACCGGAACCCGTGTCGACGCCCGTCGCCGAAGAGTCGTAAGACATCTCGCACCCGGCGGGAGGGTTTCCGCCGGGCCTGCACTTCTGTACGTCGGCAGCTCTCGCCGGTACACTGCTCCGTCATTTCCAGTCATAGCAACCGACAACGGCCAACCATGCGCACCAGTCAATTTTTGCTCGCCACACAAAAAGAAACGCCTTCCGACGCGGTCGTCATCAGCCATCAGCTGATGCTGCGCGCCGGCATGATCCGCAAACTCGCCTCGGGCCTGTACACCTGGCTGCCGATGGGCCTGCGGGTAATGCGCAAGGTGGAAGCCATCGTTCGCGAAGAGATGAACGCCGCCGGCTCTCTGGAAGTGTTGATGCCGAGCACCCAACCGGCCGAGCTGTGGCAGGAATCGGGGCGCTGGGAAGAATACGGCCCTGAGCTGCTGCGCATCAAAGACCGTCACGGTCGCGACTTCTGCGCGGGCCCGACCCACGAAGAAGTGATCACCGATCTGATGCGCAACGAGTTGAGCAGCTACAAGCAGCTGCCAATCAACCTGTACCAGATCCAGACCAAGTTCCGTGACGAAATCCGCCCACGCTTCGGTTTGATGCGCGGCCGTGAATTCATCATGAAGGACGCGTACTCGTTCCACGCCGACCAGGCGTCGCTGCAGGTCACCTATGACCGCATGCACGAGGCGTACTGCAACGTGTTCACCCGTCTGGGCCTGAAATTCCGTCCGGTGGAAGCCGACAACGGTTCCATCGGCGGTGCCGGCTCCCACGAATTCCACGTGCTGGCCGAATCCGGCGAAGACGATATCGTCTTCAGCAACGGCTCCGACTACGCCGCGAACATCGAGAAAGCCGAAGCCGTACCGCGTGAAACTTCCCGCGCTGCGCCGGCCGAAGAACTGCGCCTGGTCGACACTCCGGACACCAAGACCATCGCGGCCCTGGTGGAAAAATTCGGTCTGCCGATTGAAAAGACCATCAAGACCCTGATCGTGCACGCCGAAGAAGAAGGCAAGCTGATCGCCCTGGTCATCCGTGGCGACCACGAGCTGAACGAAATCAAGGCTGCCCAGCAACCTGGCGTCGCCAGCCCGCTGGTCATGGCGTCCGACGCTGAACTGCGTGACGCCATCGGCGCCGGCGCCGGTTCCCTCGGCCCGCTGAACCTGCCGCTGCCGATCATCATCGACCGTTCGGTCGAGCTGATGAGCGACTTCGGCATCGGTGCCAACATCGACGACAAGCACTACTTCGGCGTGAACTGGGAGCGTGACCTGCCGGTTCCGACCGTGGCCGACCTGCGCAACGTCGTGGCCGGCGACCCGAGCCCGGACGGCAAGGGCACCCTGGAAATCAAGCGCGGCATCGAAGTCGGGCACATCTTCCAGCTGGGCAACAAGTACAGCAAGGCGATGAAGTGCGAAGTGCTGGGCGAGAACGGCAAGCCAGTCACCCTGGAAATGGGTTGCTACGGCATCGGCGTGTCCCGCGTGGTGGCTGCGGCCATCGAGCAGAACAACGACGAGAACGGCATCATCTGGAGCGACGCCCTGGCACCATTCCAGATCGCGCTGGTACCGCTGCGCTATGAAACCGAGCAGGTGCGCGAGGCCACCGACAAGCTGTACGCGGAACTGACCGCTGCCGGCTTCGAAGTGCTGCTGGACGATCGCGACAAGAAAACCAGCCCGGGCATCAAGTTCGCGGACATGGAACTGATCGGCATTCCACACCGGATCGTGGTCAGCGACCGCGGCCTCGCCGAAGGCAACCTGGAATACAAGAGCCGTACCGAAGGCCAGGCGCAAGCGCTGCCGGTTGCCGACGTACTGTCCTTCCTGCAGGCCCGTATCCGCCGCTGAAACCAGATAGAGTCCTCATGTTCAAGCGAAACACCTTAGGCCTCGGTGGTGCCGCCCTGTGCGGCACCCTGCTGGTCAGCGGCTGTGCCAATCACATGTCACAGCGCAGCGAGCACGAAGAGCGGGTCGAGCGAAAGCTGCTCGATCACAGCCTGCAGATCGATGTCGGTGAGCCTAAGGTGCTTGAGCTGCCGCAGAGACGCGTAAAGATCAACGAACAGAAAACCTTCGAAGTCACTGAGTACGAAGTGACCCGTCGTTATGACCGCTACACGCCTTACCAGCCCTGGCGCGAAATCTACGAGATTCCGCTGGGTGCCGTGGCGGTGGTGGCCGGCGTCGGGGCCAACGTGGTCAACGTATTCGCCTTCGGCACCCTGCCGGACAGCGTGACCAAGGACTGGCTGAGCTACGGATTCGCCGGGCTCAACCCGTTCATGAACGTGCAGTCCCATGGTCGTGCACAGCAGAACCTGGCCGGTATCGATGAAGTCCAGCGCGACAAGCGCATGGAGTATTCGAGCCTGCCGTGGAGCGAGCGCCCGGTGCAGGTCAAGGCCGGCAAGCAGACCTTCGACATGACCACCGACCGCAACGGCGTGCTGCGCCTGAACCTGCTGGACAGTCCGTTCGCCGAAAACGATCTGAACCATGTCGGCAAACTGCAGATCAGTGTCGAAGACGCCAAGGATGACGTGCATTCCGACTCGTCCCTGACGATCAGCAGTCACCTGCGTGGCAAGCTGCTGGAAGCCCACGGCCTGATTTACGACGATCTGGAAGACGACGAAGTGAGCCAGTGGGTGCACCGGGTCAAACGCCTGTCGGAACTGGGTCTGGAAGAAGAAGCCAGCGAGCTGGAACAGAGCCTGATCGAACTGACACGCAACGATCCCGAGTTGCAGGCCGAGTTCCTCAAGTCGCTGACCAAGGATGCCGGGCGACTGGTGGCGGACCCCGGTCCGAACTGACAACGCTTTATAGAAGAGCCCGAACCTGTTTCGGGCTTTTTTATATGCGCTACCGCTCGAACAACTCCATTTGTTCAAAACCGCCGCGCAAATCCTCCAGCCGCACACCCACCCCAAGCAGCCGCACCGGTTTGCCACCCCGATTGAACGCCTGCGTCAGCATCAACTGATAACTGCCCAGATCCCGCCCTGCCCCGGCCTGCTCCAGCGTGGTCTGGGTAAAGTCATGGAATTTCACTTTGACGAACGGCTTGCCCGGCCGGTAGCTGCTGTCGATCCGCGCCATGCGGGTTTTCAGGGTTTCCAGCAATTCAGGCAGCTTGTCCAGGCAACTGCGCAGATCCGGCAGATCCACGTCGTAGGTGTTTTCCACACTGATCGACTGACGACGGCTGTCGTTTTGCACCTGCCGCTCATCTATCCCACGGGCAAGGCTCCAGAGTCGCTCGCCAAAACTGCCGAATTCGCGCACCAGAGCCAACTTGTCCCACTCGCGCAGTTGCGAGCAGTCGTTGATTCCCAGCTTGCCCAGTTTGTCCGCAGTGACCTTGCCGACGCCGTGCAGCTTGCTCACCGGCAGACCACTGACGAAGTCTTCGACCTGATCCGGCGTGATGACGAACAAACCGTTGGGCTTTTTCCAGTCGCTGGCGATCTTGGCCAGAAACTTGTTCGGCGCCACCCCGGCCGAGACCGTGATGTGCAATTGATTGGAGACCCGGCGCCGGATGTCCTGGGCGATGCGCGTAGCGCTGCCACCGAAATGCGCGCTGTCCGAGACATCGAGGTAGGCCTCGTCCAGCGATAGCGGTTCGATCAGGTCGGTGTAATCGCGAAAGATCGTGTGAATTTCCTTCGATGCCTCACGGTAGGCGTCCATCCGCGGCTTGACGATGGTCAGGTCCGGGCACAGTTTCAAGGCATGCCCGGAGGACATCGCCGACCGCACGCCGTAAGCCCGCGCCTCATAGTTGCAGGTGGCAATCACCCCGCGCCGGTCTGCCGAACCACCCACCGCCAGCGGTTTGCCGGCCAGGCGCGGATCGTCACGCATCTCGATGGCGGCGTAGAAACAGTCACAGTCGATGTGGATGATTTTTCGCTGGGTCATGACAGAAAAGGAAACGTGGCAAGCCGGATGGGCAGTATCTCACTGACACCTGTATATAGCACCAGTGGTATGAACGTTCTTTTCCAGCGGTAGGAAACGTCCATTGAATTTATTTTCTCAATCGGAAATCGCTGACCAATAGAGCTGAAACCCGCGTCCTGCCTGACCTGCGGCCCCGCCAGCGGCCTCGAAAAATAGCTAACCAATTGAACCAGAACAGATTTTATCCGGATTCAAGGTTGACACCCCGGCGATCCTCTGTAGAATGCCGCCACACAGACGCGGGATGGAGCAGTCTGGTAGCTCGTCGGGCTCATAACCCGAAGGTCGTCGGTTCAAATCCGGCTCCCGCAACCAAACATCGAAAAAGGCCAATCGAAAGATTGGCCTTTTTTGTGCGCGTCTGTTTTTCATTGGGCAATCATCCGGGCCAAACAGGAATCCTTTGCAATTCCGAAACTTACCGCCCTCCTGCGACGGATTGACGCGATTTCACGCTTATTTGACCCTTCACGGGATTAACGGTTGACACCCCGCCGTTCGCCTGTAGAATGCCGCCACACAGACGCGGGATGGAGCAGTCTGGTAGCTCGTCGGGCTCATAACCCGAAGGTCGTCGGTTCAAATCCGGCTCCCGCAACCAAACATCAAAAAAGGCTGCTCGAAAGAGTGGCCTTTTTTGTATCTGTGGAAAAAGTCCTTTCGCAACAATGATCTGTCATCGTGCAGTGAACCGCTCAGGATCTTCAGACCCGCCGAGTTGCGACTATGCTTGAGTCGCAGGCAAGAGGTCTGCAATCCGGGACCTGCCCTCGCCGATACCCGACGAGAGGCGTAGTATTTTGTGATTATTTTTTTCTACAGGGATTGGTAACTTGGCTGGATACCCCCATCCTGTCGCGCACAATCCAAGAGGTGATTGATGCGCGCCAACTCGTCTGATCCACAAGACACCCTCACCGTGAATCCATCGATCAAGCCCGAGCGCATGCGCTTGCTGGATCGAATCAGCAAATACCGGCAACCGATTGGTCTGGCGGTCACTTTGCTGTTGTTCGCTATCGCGCTGATTGCCTGTCGCCATCTGCTCAGCGAACTCGACCTCTATGCCCTGCACGACTCGATTCTCGACGTGCCGAAGCCGGCCCTGCTGGGCGCTTTCGGCGCGACCGTCGTCGGCTTCATCATTCTGCTGGGCTACGAATGGTCGGCCAGCCGCTATGCCGGCGTGACCATCCCGCCGCGTACGCTGGCGCTCGGTGGCTTCACGGCATTCGCGATCGGCAACGCCATCGGTCTGTCGATGCTGTCCGGCGGCTCGGTGCGTTACCGTTTATATGCACGGCTTGGCCTGGGCGCTTCGGAAGTCGCGCACATGACCCTGTTTGCCAGCCTGTCGCTGGGATGCGCCCTACCCCCGCTGGCGGCACTGGCCACCCTGAGTGACCTGCCGGCAGCTTCCCAGGCGCTGGGCCTGTCCGAAGGCCTGCTGGCCACGATTGCCTCTGCCGTGCTGCTGCTCGGCGCGATTCTGGCCATGGGCATTTATCGTCGGCGTCTGCCGGAGCAACCGTATCGCGACAATCTGCTGGTCAAGGTCGGCCGCCGCACCCTGCGCCTGCCGGGCCGACGCCTGACGTTCCTGCAACTGGTCATCACTGCCCTCGACGTCGCCGCTGCCGCCACCGTGCTGTACATGTTGCTGCCGGAAGCCCCGCCATTCGGCGCATTCCTGCTGGTGTACCTGCTGGCCCTGGCGGCCGGCGTGCTCAGCCATGTGCCGGGCGGCGTCGGGGTTTTCGAAGCGATTCTACTGGCTGCCTTCGCCGACAAGCTCGGCGCAGCACCGCTGGCCGCTGCCCTGCTGCTCTATCGCATGATCTATGTGGTGCTGCCATTGCTGGTGGCCTGCGTACTGCTGCTGATCAATGAAGGTCAGCGGTTGTTCCAGACCCAGACCATGCGTGCCGCTTCCGGTCTGGCCGCACCGATCCTCGCGGTGCTGGTGTTCCTGTCCGGCGTGGTGCTGCTGTTCTCCGGCGCGACGCCTGAAATCGACACGCGCCTGGAACACATCGCCTACCTGATCCCTCATCGTCTGGTCGATGCCTCGCACTTCGGCGCCAGCCTGATCGGCGTGCTGTGCCTGATGCTCGCCCAGGGCCTGCGTCGCCGGCTGTCGGCGGCGTGGATGCTGACCACCATTCTGCTGCTGGTGGGTGCCCTGCTCTCGCTGCTCAAGGGTTTCGACTGGGAAGAAGCCACGTTGATGACCCTCACCGCCGCGCTGCTGGGGGTGTTCCGTCGTTCTTTCTATCGCCCGAGCCGTCTGACCGAAGTGCCGTTCTCGCCGCTGTATCTGGTGGCGAGCCTGTGCGTACTCGGCGCTTCGACCTGGCTGTTGCTGTTCGCCTACCAGGACGTGCCGTACAGCCATCAGCTGTGGTGGCAGTTCACCCTGGACGCCGATGCCCCGCGCGGCCTGCGTTCGCTGCTCGGTGCTGCGGTGCTGTTGCTGGTGATCGCCCTGACCTGGCTGCTGCGCACCGCCCGCCCGGTGATTCATCTGCCGACCCCGGACGAGCTGGAGCGCGCCTCGAAGGTCCTGATGGCTTCCTCGCAACCGGACGGCGGCCTGGCCCTGACCGGTGACAAGGCGCTGCTGTTTCACCCCAACGACGAGGCCTTCCTGATGTACGCCCGTCGCGGCCGCAGTCTGGTGGCGCTGTACGACCCGATCGGTCCCGGCCAGCAACGGGCGGAAATGATCTGGCAGTTCCGTGACCTGTGCGACATCCACCATGCCCGTCCCGTGTTCTATCAAGTGCGCGCCGAGAACCTGCCGTACTACATGGACATCGGCCTGACCGCGATCAAGCTCGGCGAAGAAGCCCGGGTCGATCTGCATCGCTTTGACCTGGATGCCAAGGGCAAGGAGATGAAGGACCTTCGCTACACCTGGAACCGTGGTACCCGCGACGGTCTGTCGCTGGAGATCTTCGAGCCGGGCCAGGCGCCGATGGATGAGCTCAAGGTGATTTCCGATGCCTGGCTGACCGGCAAGAACGTACGCGAGAAAGGCTTCTCCCTCGGCCGTTTCAGCGACGATTACCTGAAGCATTTCCGCATCGCGGTGATTCGCTTCGAAGGCCGCCCGGTGGCGTTTGCCAACCTGCTCGAGACTTACAGCCATGACCTGGCCAGCCTCGACCTGATGCGCTCGCACCCGGACGCCCCCAAGCTGACCATGGAGTTTTTGATGGTCGGTCTGATTCAACATTATAAGAGTCACGGATACGCGCGTTTCAGCCTGGGCATGGTGCCGTTGTCGGGGTTGCAACCCCGTCGTGGTGCACCGCTGACCCAGCGTCTGGGCTCGATGGTTTTCCGCCGTGGTGAGCAGCTGTACAACTTCCAAGGCTTGCGCCGCTTCAAAGACAAGTTCCAGCCTGACTGGGAACCCCGTTATATGGCAGTGCCCGCCGGACTCGATCCGCTGGTGGCACTGGCCGATACTGCTGCCCTGATCGCGGGCGGCTTGACTGGATTGGTGAAACGCTGATGATTCAACGCTCCCTGAAGTACATCCTGGCCGCACTGATCGTGCTGGCCGTGATTGCCGGCGGCGGTTACTGGTACCTCAAACGCCCGGCACCGGAACCGACCCTCGAACAGCTAAAACCGGCTGACGGCACCGTGATGACCCGGGTCATCCCCGGCACCAAGCCCAAGGCCCAGGTGCTGGTGGCGGTCGAGGACGACAAGAAACTCACCGACAATCAGCTGACCACCCTGAGCCGCAGCGCCTCGGCGCAGATCGTCCAGGTGATTCTGCCCAAGGACTGCCTGCTGCAAAGCCGCGCACTGCAAAGCGGTCTGCGTGAACTGAACGGCCCGGCGACCCTGGTCAGCGGCATCGGCCCTGGCGCGGTGCTGGCCTGGCGCTGGCTGTCGGAACAGAAGGACGACAAGGCCCAGGCCGTGTCGGTCGACCTGGCCCTGGAAAAAGGCGGCTGCACTCACCTGCTGCCAAAATCCGCCGCCCACGGCCACTGGCTGGTGGCCTGGAACGACAACCCGGACGACACCAGCGCCGGTTTCGTACGTGATCAACCGAACGCCGAAACCAGCATCAGCGACTACGACATCAACCTGCCGCAAGTGTTGAACAACGAACTGCGCAAGATCCTCGTTGGTGGTGACAAGGCCAACGGCGGCCTGCAGATCCCGGTGGTGGAAGTCCCGGCCGGCCAGGCCAAGGACACCGTGACCCTGTTCCTGTCCGGTGATGGTGGCTGGCGAGATCTCGACCGCGACGTGGCCGGTGAAATGGCCAAGATCGGCTACCCGGTGGTCGGCATCGACACCCTGCGCTACTACTGGCAGCACAAGAGCCCGGAACAGAGCGCGCTGGACCTGACCGAACTGATGCAGCACTACCGCCAGAAATGGGGCACCAAACGCTTCATCCTGACCGGTTACTCGTTCGGCGCCGACGTCCTGCCGGCCATCTACAACCGCCTGCCGGAAACCGAGCAGCAACGCGTCGACGCCATCATCCTGCTGGCTTTCGCCCGCACTGGCAGCTTCGAAATCGAAGTCGAAGGCTGGCTCGGCAACGCCGGCAAAGAAGCCGCCACCGGCCCGGAAATGGCCAAACTGCCACCGGCCAAGGTCGTGTGCATCTACGGCGAAGAAGAGAAAGATGAAAGCGGCTGCACCGACAAAACAGCGGTGGGCGAAGCGGTGAAGCTGCCTGGCGGCCACCACTTCGACGAGAACTACCCGGCGCTGGCCAAGCGGTTGGTGGATCTGATCGAGAAGCGTCAGAGCAAGGATCAGCCGGCAGAGTGATCTGAGGCGCTCCAACGAAAAGCCCCCGCAACCTTAGGGTTGCGGGGGCTTTTTCATTCCCATAGTCACAAAGAGAACTACGCGGGATTCAATTAACTGTCAGCTCTTCCTGCCAGTACCTTGCCCGCATGTCGTCATGACTGATCGCTTGAGCCGGATCGAAATTGATCAGTCGTGCTTTTACTACCGCTTCAGTCCGAAGATTCTCAAGTTCATCCAGCATCTCTTGTTCCGGTAATTCCGTCATACAAACCGACCTCGCGCACCGTAATGACTCCGTGAGAACTAGCCTACCCGCTCCCATAGTGGATTGGCGCCTGGAACAGGTTTGGTACAGCGACACAAAAAAGCCCCCGCCAGCCACAAGACCGACGGGGGCTTTTCAATTAAGGCGGAGCCTACATCTCCACCTGCGTCCCCAACTCAATCACCCGGTTCAGCGGCAGATTGAAGAACCGCAGGTTGCCGTTGGCATTCTTCAACATGAACGCAAACAGCGCTTCACGCCAACGGGCCATGCCTTCGAGTTTCGAGGCGATCACCGTTTCGCGGCTGAGGAAGTAGGTGGTGCGCATCGGGCTGAAGTCGAGGTCGTCCAGATGGCAGAGCTTCAGCGCCTGCGGCACGTCCGGTTCGTCGGTGAAGCCGAAGTGCAGGATCACCCGGAAGAAACCTTCGCCGTGGGCTTCGACTTCGAAGCGTCGCGATGGCGGGACGCGCGGGATGTCTTCGTACACCACAGTCAGCAGCACAACCTGCTCGTGCAAGACCTGGTTGTGCAGCAGGTTGTGCAACAGCGCGTGTGGCACGGCGTCGGAGCGGGCGGTAAGGAACACGGCAGTGCCCTGAACACGGTGTGGCGGCTGCACGCGGATACTGCTGATGAAAATCGGCAGCGGCAGCGCGCCTTCGTCCAGACGCTCGACCAGCAATTGCTTGCCGCGCTTCCAGGTGGTCATGAGGATGAACAAGGCGATACCGGCGACCACCGGGAACGCACCGCCCTGGACGATCTTCGGCACGTTGGCGGCGAAGTACAGGCCGTCCACCAGCAGGAAGCCGATCAGCACCGGCACGGCCAGCACCGGAGGCCATTTCCACAGCAAGAGCATGACCGCCGACACCAGAATCGTGGTCATCAGCATGGTCCCGGTCACCGCCACGCCGTAGGCAGAGGCCAGGGCGCCGGAGGACTCGAAGCCCAGCACCAGCAGGACCACACCGACCATCAGCGTCCAGTTCACCGCACCGATGTAGATCTGGCCCTGCTCATCGCTGGAGGTGTGCTGGATGTACATGCGCGGGATGTAGCCGAGCTGGATCGCCTGACGGGTCAGGGAGAACGCGCCGGAGATCACCGCTTGCGAGGCGATCACCGTGGCCAGGGTCGACAGGCCCACCAGCGGAATCAGCGCCCAGCTCGGCGCCAGCAGGTAGAACGGGTTGCGCGCCGCTTCCGGGTTGTCCAGCAGCAAGGCGCCCTGACCGAAGTAGTTGAGCACCAGCGCCGGCAGCACCAGCAGGAACCACGCCCGGGCAATCGGTTTGCGCCCGAAGTGGCCCATGTCGGCGTACAGCGCTTCGGCACCGGTCAGTGCCAGCACCACGGCGCCGAGGATCGCCACACCCATGCCGGCATGCACCATGAAGAAACGCACGGCCCAGATCGGGTTCAGTGCCTTCAGCACCTCCGGGGAATGACTGATGCCGTACACGCCGAGGGCGCCAAGCACCAGGAACCAGGTGACCATGATCGGCCCGAAGAGAATGCCGATCCGCGCCGTACCGTGACGCTGGATCAGGAACAGACCCACCAGCACCACCAGCGACAATGGCACGACCCAATGGTCGATCCCGTCAAACGCCAGGCCCAGACCTTCAATGGCCGAGAGTACGGAAATCGCCGGGGTGATCATGCTGTCACCGTAGAACAGCGCCGCACCGATCAGGCCGCAGACCACCAGCAGCGAACGCAACTTCCTGCGCTCCCCTGCCGCCCGCCGCGCCAGCGCGGTGAGCGCCATGATCCCGCCCTCGCCCTGGTTGTCGGCCCGCAGGACGAACATCATGTACTTGATCGACACGACCCAGATCAGCGACCAGAAGATCAGCGACAGAATGCCCAGCACTCCGTCGTGATTGACCGGTACGCCGTAACCGCCGGAAAACACTTCTTTGAGGGTGTACAACGGGCTCGTGCCGATGTCGCCGTAAACTACCCCGACTGCCGCGACCAGCATGCTCAGCGGTTTTGCAGCCGAATGCTCGGCGCCCGCCGCCTGACTACTTGCCTGACCCATCCAACACTCCTGATTTCCAGACCGGCTTCTTTGAACGAAGCACTATGCTTTTTGATGCAGCATGCGCTGTTTTACCCGTTGTTACAGTCGTTTTGTTGACTGTAAAAAATTGGTAAAGCCCAACGGCGCGAAGCATAGCGCAGCACTCGTCGTATTTCCCTGCATAAAGCTGGTCAAGTGCGCTGCTCATCGCTAGAATTGCGCACTTTTTGATCAGAGGCGCACTTCAAGCGCCCGTCCGTCGGCTTCCGCCATCAGGCAAGCGACGTCACAAAACACCGAGGTTAGACATGTCCACCACTCCTGCGCCGGCCAATCCAAAGGTTGGCTTCGTATCTCTGGGTTGCCCGAAAGCACTGGTCGACTCCGAGCGCATCCTGACCCAGCTGCGCATGGAAGGCTATGACGTGGTGTCCACCTATCAGGACGCCGACGTGGTCGTGGTCAACACCTGTGGCTTCATCGACTCGGCCAAGGCCGAATCCCTGGAAGTCATCGGCGAAGCGATCAAGGAAAACGGCAAGGTCATCGTGACCGGCTGCATGGGCGTCGAAGAAGGCAACATCCGTGACGTGCACCCGAGCGTGCTGGCCGTCACCGGTCCGCAGCAGTACGAGCAAGTGGTCAACGCCGTGCACGAAGTCGTGCCGCCGAAACAGGATCACAACCCGCTGATCGACCTGGTGCCGCCGCAAGGCATCAAGCTGACGCCGCGTCACTACGCGTACCTGAAGATTTCCGAAGGCTGCAACCACAGCTGCAGCTTCTGCATCATCCCGTCGATGCGCGGCAAACTGGTCAGCCGTCCGGTCGGCGACGTGCTCGACGAAGCCCAGCGCCTGGTCAAATCCGGCGTGAAGGAGCTGTTGGTGATTTCCCAGGACACCAGCGCCTACGGCGTTGACGTCAAGTACCGCACCGGTTTCTGGAACGGCGCGCCGGTGAAGACCCGCATGACCGAACTCTGCGAAGCGCTGAGCACCCTCGGCGTCTGGGTCCGCCTGCACTACGTTTACCCGTACCCGCACGTCGACGAGCTGATCCCGCTG
The DNA here is from genome assembly GCF_046097675.1 of Pseudomonas sp. UV AK001. Classification (NCBI taxonomy): domain Bacteria; kingdom Pseudomonadati; phylum Pseudomonadota; class Gammaproteobacteria; order Pseudomonadales; family Pseudomonadaceae; genus Pseudomonas; species Pseudomonas sp. UV AK001. Next base: position 139,524 of record NZ_JBJUVZ010000004.1, on the reverse strand, counting down.
ATGGCCGCCGGCAAGATCCTGCCGTACCTGGACATCCCGTTCCAGCACGCCAGCCCGAAAGTCCTGAAGTCGATGAAACGCCCGGCGTTCGAAGACAAGACCCTGGCGCGGATCAAGAACTGGCGCGAAATCTGCCCGGACCTGATCATCCGTTCGACCTTCATCGTCGGCTTCCCCGGCGAAACCGAAGAAGACTTCCAGTACCTGCTGGACTGGCTGACCGAAGCCCAGCTCGACCGCGTCGGCTGCTTCCAGTATTCGCCGGTCGAAGGCGCACCGGCCAATGACCTGAACCTCGACATCGTCCCGGACGACGTCAAGCAGGATCGCTGGGAGCGCTTCATGGCGCACCAGCAGGAAATCAGCTCGACCCGCCTGCAAATGCGCATCGGCCGTGAAATCGAAGTGCTGGTGGACGAAGTCGACGAGCAAGGCGCGGTCGGCCGCTGCTTCTTCGATGCCCCGGAAATCGACGGCAACGTGTTCATCGACAACGGCAGCAACCTCAAGCCGGGCGACAAGGTCTGGTGCAAGGTGACCGACGCCGACGAATACGACCTCTGGGCCGAACAGATCTAAACGCGAAAAATACGAAAAGCCCCGCTCTCTTTTACGAGATGCGGGGCTTTTTTACGGCTATCGTTTGTGGGGGGAAGGACTCCCCTCATTCATGACATAGAGGCTATCGGGCATGCGCCACCATTCGGTCATCCACACGCCGAAACTCAGCGATTATCAGGAACTGACCCGGGTCTGGGAGGCCTCGGTCCGCGCGACCCATGATTTTCTGCCGGACAGTTACATCGAGCTGCTGCGCAATCTGGTGCTGACCCGCTACCTCGATGCGGTGATGCTGATCTGCACCAGGGACAGCCACCAGCGCATCACCGGGTTTGCCGGCGTGGCGGCGGGCAAGATCGAAATGCTGTTCATCGACCCCGAGCATCGCGGCCAGGGCCTGGGCAAGAAGCTGCTGAGATACGCCATGGAACACCTGAACGCCGATGAACTGGACGTCAACGAGCAGAACCCGCAGGCCCTCGGTTTTTACTTCAAGCAGGGCTTCGAGGTGATCGGCCGGTCGGAAGTCGATGGCATGGGCCAGCCTTATCCGTTGCTGCACATGCGTCTGAAACAGCCGGAACAGCGCGCCGTACGCGGCTAAAAGCCACACGGTACAAATGCAATCGCGATTAACCGGCGCCAGGCAGGTACAATGCCCACCCCTTTTTTGTTACGGCCCTGTCATGACTGACCCGATTCGCCTCTCCAAACGCCTCATCGAACTGGTCGGTTGCTCCCGCCGGGAGGCCGAGCTGTTCATCGAGGGCGGCTGGGTCACCGTGGACGGCGAGGTCATCGACGAGCCGCAGTTCAAGGTCGGCGACCAGAAAGTCGAGCTCGACAAGGACGCCAAGGCCACCGCACCGGAGCCGGTGACCATCCTGCTCAACGTGCCGGCGGGCATGGATGTCGACACTGCGATGCAGTCGCTGAGCGCCGACACCCTCAGCGAAGAACACCGCTACGGCAAGCGACCGCTGCGCGGGCACTTCCTGCGCCTGACCGCCAGCGCCGACCTGCAACCCAAGGCCAGCGGCCTGCTGGTGTTCACCCAGGACTGGAAGGTGCTGCGCAAGCTCACCGCCGACGCGGCCAAGATCGAGCAGGAATACGTCGTTGAAGTCGAAGGCGAAATGGTCGCCCACGGCCTCAATCGCCTGCAGCATGGTCTCACCCACAAGGGCAAGGAGCTGCCGCCGGTCAAGGCCAGCTGGCAGAACGAAAACCGCCTGCGCTTCGCCATGAAGAACCCGCAGCCGGGGATCATCGCCCAGTTCTGCGAAGCGGTCGGGCTGAAGGTCGTCGGCATCCGCCGTATCCGCATCGGTGGCGTATCGATCGGCAAGGTGCCGGCCGGCCAATGGCGCTACCTGTCCGGCAAAGAGAAGTTCTAAGGCCTCCGTTGCCGCCATACATTCCGGCATCGCGCCTGCGCGGTGCCCACAGCGAACGATCAGGATTGCAAACATGGTTCATAACGACGTACTGCGCAGCGTGCGCTACATGCTCGACATCAGCGACAAGAAAGTCGTCGAAATCATCAAACTCGGTGGCATGGACGTGACCCTCGCCGACGTGGTGACCTGGCTCGACAAGAAGGAAGAAGACGAAGAAGGTTTCGTGCGTTGCCCGGATGAAGTCATCGCGCACTTCCTCGACGGTCTGGTGATCTTCAAGCGCGGCAAGGACGAAAGCCGTCCGCCGCAGCCGATCGAAGTGCCGGTGACCAACAACATCATCCTGAAAAAGCTGCGCGTGGCCTTCGAACTGAAAGAAGACGACATGCACGCGATCCTCAAGGCTGCCGATTTCCCGGTGTCCAAGCCTGAGCTGAGCGCGCTGTTCCGCAAGGTCGGCCACACCAACTACCGCCCGTGCGGCGACCAGTTGCTGCGCAATTTCCTCAAGGGCCTGACGCTGCGCATTCGCGGCTGATCCTTGAATAAACGGCGACTTCGGTCGCCGTTTTCATGCATGGCCCTCCATTCCCTCGAAAAATAGTGGCTCCGCTTTTCGCGGCCGGCGACTAGGGTGTACTGAACCCTAGCCCTCAGGATTCGCCATGCACCCGTACTTCTCCCTGCAAGGCCGCACCGCCCTGGTGACCGGCGGCACCCGTGGTATCGGCAAAATGATCGCCAAGGCCTTTGTCGAGGCCGGCGCCCGTGTGTACGTCTGCTCCCGGGACGCTGAAGCCTGTCATCAGACCGCTGAAGAACTCAGTGCGTTGGGCACTTGTGAGGGCGTGGCGGCGAATCTGGCGACCGAAGAGGGTGTAAAAGAACTGGCGGCCCGGCTGGGCGAGCAGATCACTCATCTGGACATTCTGGTGAACAACGCCGGCACCACTTGGGGGGCGCCGCTGGAGAGCTACCCGGTAAAGGGCTGGGAGAAGGTCATGCAGCTCAACGTGACTTCGGTGTTCAGTTGCATCCAGCAGTTTCTGCCGCTGCTGCGAAAGGCCGGCTCGGCAGCCAATCCGGCGCGGATCATCAACATCGGCTCGGTGGCGGGGATTTCTTCGTTCGGTGAACAGGCCTATGCCTACGGGCCGAGCAAAGCGGCCCTGCATCAACTGTCGCGGATTCTCGCCCGGGAACTGGTGAGCCAGCACATCAACGTCAACGTGATTGCGCCGGGACGCTTCCCGAGCAAGATGACCCAGCACATCGGCAACGACCAGCAGGCACTAGCCGAAGACACCGCGCTGATCCCGATGAAGCGTTGGGGCCGCGAGGAAGAAATGGCGGCGCTGGCGATCAGCCTGGCGAGTACCGCCGGGGCCTATATGACCGGGAATGTGATTCCGCTGGATGGCGGGTTCAGTCTTTAGGTCGGCGACGTGGCCGGACGGGTTATCATGCCCGCCCCTGCTCCGTTTCGAATGCAAACCATGACTTACAGCGTCTCCCCCATCGGCTTCGTCCGCTCCTGCTTCAAGGAGAAGTTCGCCATCCCGCGCCAGCCGCAACTGGCGCCCGCCGCCCGTGGCGTGCTGGAACTGGTGGCACCGTTCGATCAGGGCGATGCGGTGCAGGGACTGGAGCAGGTCAGTCATGTATGGCTGCTGTTCCTGTTCCATCAGGCGCTGGAAGACAAGCCGCGACTGAAAGTCCGCCCTCCCCGTCTGGGGGGCAACAAGTCCATGGGGGTGTTTGCCACCCGCGCCACGCATCGGCCGAACGGCATCGGCCAGTCGGTGGTGAAGCTGGACAAGGTCGAGGCCAATCGCTTGTTCATCTCCGGCATCGACCTGCTGGACGGCACGCCGATTCTCGATATCAAACCCTACGTGCCTTACGCCGACATCATCCCCGAGGCCTCCAACAGCATCGCCAGTGCCGCGCCGCAACTGATCGACGTGCAGTGGACGGATGCGGCGCTGCAACAGGCCCACACCCACGCTCAGCGCCTGGCCGAGCCGCTGGTGGAGCTGATCGAGCAGTGCCTGGCTCAGGATCCGCGTCCGGCCTATCAGACGCCCGCACCGGAGCGCGAATACGGCGCGCAGTTCTGGGATCTGGACGTGCGCTGGCATTACCCGACACCGGAGCAGATCCGCGTCCTGGAAGTCATCCCCGCCGAAGCGTGATCCCCGGAAACGAAAAAGCCCGCGCTGCCTTCTCAGGCAACGCGGGCTTTTCTGTTGGCATCGTCGCGATTACTTCTCGACGAACGCTCGCTCGATCAGATAATCACCCGGCTCGCGCATACGGGCCGAGATCTTCAGGCCGAAGCTGTCGAGCACTTCGCTGGTCTCGTCGAGCATGCTCGGGCTGCCGCAGATCATCGCGCGGTCGTCCTGCGGGTTGATCGGTGGCAGGCCGATGTCGCTGAACAGCTTGCCGCTGCGCATCAGGTCGGTCAGACGACCCTGATTCTCGAACGGTTCGCGAGTCACGGTCGGGTAGTAGATCAGCTTGTCACGCAGCGCTTCGCCGAAGAACTCGTTCTGCGGCAGGTGCTCGGTGATGAACTCGCGGTAGGCGACTTCGTTGACGTAACGAACGCCGTGAACCAGGATCACTTTCTCGAAGCGCTCGTAGGTTTCCGGGTCCTGGATCACACTCATGAACGGTGCCAGACCGGTGCCGGTGCTCAGCAGGTACAGGTGCTTGCCCGGGTTCAGGTCGTCCAGAACGAGGGTGCCGGTAGGTTTCTTCGAGATGATGATCTCGTCGCCTTCCTTCAGGTGCTGCAACTGGGAGGTCAGCGGACCATCAGGCACCTTGATGCTGAAGAACTCGAGATGCTCTTCCCAGTTCGGGCTGGCGATCGAGTAAGCGCGCATAAGCGGGCGGCCGTTTGGCTGTTGCAGGCCGATCATCACGAACTGACCGTTCTCGAAGCGCAGGCCCGGATCGCGGGTGCACTTGAAGCTGAACAGAGTGTCGTTCCAGTGATGAACACTGAGGACACGCTCGTGGTTCATGTTGCTCATGTACGTGGGACTCCTGGAGATTGATCTGCGCTTGCCCGGCTCGCGTTGAAGGATGCCGACGGTGCGCAATTGCATCGCATTCTAATAGCGCCGACAATATCTGTTAACTGGATTATTAAGATAAGGGTTATCGGTTATATCGATATGCGATTTACTCTTCGTCAACTGCAAGTCTTCGTCGCTGTCGCCCAGCAGGAGAGCGTGTCCCGTGCTGCGGGTCTGCTCAACCTGTCGCAATCGGCCGCCAGCACTTCCATCACCGAACTGGAGCGTCAGTCCAGCTGCCAGCTGTTCGATCGCGCCGGCAAACGCCTGAGCCTCAACGCCCTCGGCAAACAATTGTTGCCGCAAGCGGTGGCCATGCTCGATCAGGCCAAGGAAATCGAAGACCTGCTCAACGGCAAATCCGGTTTCGGCTCTCTGTCGGTGGGCGCGACCCTGACCATCGGCAATTACCTGGCCACCCTGTTGATCGGCGGCTTCATGCAGCGGCACCCGGAAAGCCAGGTGAAGCTGCACGTGCAGAACACTGCCAATATCGTGCAACAAGTGGCGCATTACGAAATTGATCTGGGTCTAATCGAAGGCGATTGCAGCCACCCGGACATCGAAGTGCAGAGCTGGGTCGAGGATGAACTGGTGGTGTTCTGCGCCCCGCAGCATCCGTTGGCCAAACGCGGCAGCGCGACCATGGAGGAACTGACCCATGAAGCGTGGATTTTACGGGAGCAGGGTTCGGGTACGCGCCTGACGTTCGATCAGGCCATGCGTCACCATCGTAGTGCGCTGAACATCCGGCTGGAGCTGGAACACACGGAAGCGATCAAACGCGCCGTGGAATCGGGTCTGGGGATTGGCTGCATCTCGCGTTTGGCGCTGCGTGATGCGTTTCGGCGCGGCAGTCTGGTGCCGGTGGAGACGCCGGATCTGGATCTGGCGCGGCAGTTCTATTTCATCTGGCATAAACAGAAGTACCAGACTTCCGCCATGCGCGAGTTTCTCGATCTGTGCCGCGCCTTCACCGCCGGGGTCCAGCGCAGCGACGAGATCGTCCTGCCGACAATCGCTTAAAGCAGAATCACCGCCCACACCAGGGCAATCATGCTCAGTGCCACGAATTGCGCGGCGCTGCCCATGTCCTTGGCGTTCTTGGACAGCGGGTGCAGTTCCAGGGAAATGCGGTCGATGGCCGCCTCCACCGCAGAGTTCAACAGCTCGACGATCAGCGCCAGCAGGCACACGGCAATCAGCAACGCCTGCTCGACACGGCTGACATTCAGGAAGAACGTCAGTGGAATCAGCACCACGTTAAGCAGCACCAGTTGACGGAACGCCGCTTCGCCGGTGAAGGCTGCGCGCAGGCCGTCCAGCGAGTAACCGGAGGCGTTGAGGATGCGTTTCAGGCCCGTCTGGCCCTTGAAAGGTGACATAAAGTAAACAACCGACCAAAAAGAAGTGGGGAAGCTAGTTCAACGAAAGTCAAAAAAGCGTGAAGACGCCAGCCTTTACTGGCTTGGAATTGACTCAAGTTGTTGCAAGAGTAAAGCCGCCTGGGTACGAGTCCGCACGTTCAGCTTGCGAAAGATCGCCGTGACGTGGGCCTTGATGGTCGCTTCCGACACGTTCAACTCATAGGCAATCTGCTTGTTGAGCAGGCCTTCACAGACCATGGTCAACACCCGGAACTGCTGGGGCGTTAGGCTCGCCAGGCCATCGCTGGCGGCTTTGGCCTCGTCGGAGACGCTGACGGCCTCGAACGCCTGTGGCGGCCAGAACACGTCGCCGTCCAGCACTTTGCGCACCGCTTCCTGAATCACGCTCAGGTCGCTCGACTTGGGAATGAAACCGCTGGCACCGAACTCCCGCGACTTGACCATCACCGAAGCTTCTTCCTGCGCCGAAACCATCACCACCGGAATCTGCGGGTACTGCCCGCGCAGCATCACCAGCCCGGAAAACCCAAAGGCGCCCGGCATGTTCAGGTCCAGCAGCACCAGATCCCAGTCGGCCTTCTCGGTCAGGCGCGCCTCCAGCTCGGCGATGCTCGCCACCTCCACCATTCGTACATCCGGACCAAGGCCCATCGTCACCGCTTGATGCAGTGCGCTACGAAAAAGAGGGTGATCATCGGCAATCAGGATGTCGTATGTGGCCATTTTTCAAATGATCCTGTTTTTGATGGCAGACCCGATGCATTCGGGGCTCACCAAGGCAAATCAAGATGCCGGCGCTTGTGCAGCGGCATCCACAGGGGCACGTTCAACGCCAATCACGGACAAAAACGGCGTTTCAAACCTTGGCCGCACCCCAATCGGCGCCAAGCATGCCCAGCGAAGCCGGGGTGGTCAAGCAACACGGCCACTGCTTTAGCAGTATGGGCCAGGATCAGGCCGGCACCGGCTGCGGGTTGGCTATAAAAGGCAGCAACTCGGCATGGGCCGGTGTCGATACATTCACCTCGAGCTGCTGCTTGGCGCCCAGGTAATGCTGGCTGAACACATCGAAATAGGCGTCCAGCGCCGAAGCGGCATCCGTATCGCCCGCCAGTTCCAGGCACAGCGCCGCCACTTCGGCGGTGCACAGGTGCTCGCTGCGGGTCGAACGGCGCAGGCGATAACGCGACAGTTTGTCGGGCAACAGACTCAGGATCGGCAGGCGATCGAAGTACGGGCTCTTGCGGAAAATCTTGCGCGCCTCGGTCCAGGTCGCGTCCAGCAGAATGAACAGCGGACGCTTGCTGCTATCGAGATCCACGGTGTTGGTGACCCGCGAAGGCTCGACGTACTCGCCGGGAAACACCAGATACGGCTGCCATTGCGGGTCGTTCAGCAGCGCCAGCAGTTGCTCGTCGGGTTCGGTCCGCGACCAGATGAAGGCGTGATTGTCCCGCACGATGTCGGCGATCAGCCAACCGGTGTTGCTCGGCTTGAACACTTCCTTGCCGGTCATGATCAGGCAGACACCCGAGCGGGTATCCACGGTCGGGCGCCAGGCGCACAGGCAATGACTGATGATGACCCGGCAGTCGCGGCAACGTTCGGAGCGGAAACCACGGGCCTGAATCGGCTTGATGCCCTCGTCCTCGCGCTGATCGCGCAGGCGGGCCACGGCGTTGGGGGCATGGTTCATTGCGGGCGACGCCGATTGACAGGAAAACTCGACACGAACAACTCTCGGCAAGGCAATAAAGGCCGGCAGTTTATCAGAGCAGCGGGCACAAGCCTGTACCCTCCCGACCGGCTCCCCTATAATTCGCCGCCACTGAACGCACAGCCCCGGGGCTGGTCGAACCACCAGTCACTGAATCAGGAGAGTTTCATGCTGCGCCTTATCGTTCCTACCGCGGCCATTGCGCTGGCGTTGTCCTTCAGCGCACAGGCTGCGTCCCTGAAAGAGCAGAACCTGAACAAAGAGCTGCAAAACGTCGCCGCCCAAAGCAGCGTCGGTACACCACGGGCGATCAACGAAGACATCCTCGATCAGGGTTACACCGTCGAAGGCACCACGCTGATCAACCACCTGAGCGTCCAGGCAAGCCATGCCGACAAGATGCGCGCCGATCCCAAGGCCGTGTACTTCCAGCTGGGGGCTTCGGTCTGCAACAACCCGTCGTACCGCAAGCTGATGGCCAAGGGCGCCGTGATGCGTTATGACTTCAGCGAAGTGAAGACCAATCGGGCGATCGGTTCGGCCAGCTATCAGGAATCGGACTGCCCGAAAGCAGGCCCGGCGAAGAAGAAGTAATCAACGAGAATTGGCGCGCCGCTGTTCATCCTCGGCGCGCAGTTCGGCCAGCAAGGCCTGCAGATAGCGCGAGCGACGCTCCCCTCCCGAAAGACGTCGGCAGCACTCCTCTTCGAGACTGACATGATTGGTCTCGGCCGATGCCTTCAACATTCGATACAGCTGCGTATCGATCTCCAGAATGACTCTGGTCATGTGTCCCGCCTCCTTGCCACCCGCAAATCCTTGAATCGCGTGCACCTTGCGTACGCTCGCTGACGCAAAGTTGTCGTACGGCGCCTTTAACTTAGTAAATCAGAGCATTTTGCCCTCGGTGCGCCATCGGACGAGCGGTGAAAGCACTTCGCAAAACCACAATAAGCAGTTGCCAGGCAAGACTTTGTGGCGCAATGCTCAATGAGCGAGAAATGCTTTGAGGGTCTAGATTCAAAGTATTCCCGATCATTTTATCAACGGCAGGAAAGGAGCTGCCGGACGTTTGTTTTTCTTGCAGCGCGGCACTGACGCCGCACGTCAGGGCCGAAGGCTCTGTGCAGAAGGAGAAGTTGCATGCCTTACCAACCGAATGACCTGCTCAGCCGTCATTTTCAGGAAAGCGGCCACGACCTTACCGGCAAGGTCGAAGAACAACTCAACCTGGTTTCCCCCAACAGCCCGAACATTCCCATCTACCGCGACATGATCCTGACCGTGCTGCGCATGGCCCAGGAAGATCACAACCGCTGGAATGCCAAGATCACCCTGCAGGCCCTGCGTGAACTGGAGCAGGCGTTTCGCACGCTCGAGCAGTTCAAGGGCCGGCGCAAGGTCACCGTATTCGGCTCGGCGCGCACGCCCGTCGAGCATCCGCTGTACGCCATGGCCCGTGAACTGGGCGCAGCCCTGGCCAGATCAGACATGATGGTCATCACCGGTGCCGGTGGTGGAATCATGGCCGCCGCCCATGAAGGAGCCGGCCGCGACAACAGCCTGGGATTCAACATCACCCTGCCCTTCGAACAGCATGCCAACCCTACCGTTGACGGCACCGGTAATCTGCTGCCATTCCACTTTTTCTTTACCCGCAAACTGTTCTTCGTTAAGGAGGCCGACGCACTGGTGCTGTGCCCCGGTGGCTTCGGCACGCTGGACGAAGCGCTGGAAGTGCTGACCCTGATCCAGACCGGCAAGAGCCCGCTGGTGCCAGTGGTGCTGCTGGACGCGCCCGGCGGCACATTCTGGCAAGGGGCGCTGGATTTCATTCGCCAGCAACTGGAGGACAACCGTTACATCCTGCCAACTGACCTGAAACTGATGCGTCTGGTCTACAGCGTTGAAGAGGCGGTGGAACAGATCAATCAGTTCTATGGCAACTTCCACTCCAGCCGCTGGCTCAAACGGCAGTTTGTGATTCGCATGAACCACAGGCTCAGCGACCGGGCACTGGACCACATGCAGGAAGCCTTCGCCGATCTGTGCCTGAGCGACCGGTTCCATCAACACGCCTATAACGGTGAGGAACACGACGAGGCGCAATTCAGCCATCTGGCGCGACTGTCCTTCGCCTTCAACGCCCGGGACCATGGGCGCCTGCGAGAACTGGTGGACTTCATCAACCTGCCGGAAAACTGGGCACAGTCCAGACCACAAACGGCGCAATCCTCCCGAGAACCGTCAAAGGTAATCTGAAGGCAAAAAAAAGCGGCCCGCTATCGAAATAGCGGGCCGCTTTTTTATTTTTTGATTGAAGCTGGAACCGATTTAATCGTCCATACCTCTGCCGCTGAACAAGCGGTTGATCATCTCCATCGAGAATCCCCGATACGCCAGAAACCGGCCTTGTCTGGCTCGCTCCTTGGCGTCGACAGGAAGCTGTCCGGAGAATTTCCGTTGCCAGGTGTCTGTCAGCTGCTCTTGCCAGTTGATACCGCTCTCACGCAAGGCGAGTTCGATATCGGCACGCTGCAATCCGCGCTGACTGAGTTCCTCACGAATCCGTAACGGGCCATAACCTGAACGGGCGCGGTAAGAAACAAAGCTTTCCAGATAACGGGCTTCGGAAAGCAGCCCTTCTTCCGTCAATCGGTCGAGAGCTGTTTCGATCATTTCGGGTGGAGCGCCGCGCTGACGCAGTTTACGCGTCAGCTCGACTCGACCGTGCTCGCGACGTGCGAGCAGGTCCATTGCGGTTCGCCGCACCGCGACGAGGGTATCGAGTACGGCGGTTGTCATCGGTGCAATCAGATATCAGCGTCAGCCAGGTCGTCTTCGGTCTCTGTGACCGCAGAGGCCTTGGAGTCAGCGATCACGGCTGGCGACAGCAGCTTGTCACGCAGTTGCTTCTCGAGCTTCGCCGCGACTTCCGGGTTGTCTGCCAGGAACTTGGCCGAGTTGGCCTTGCCCTGACCGATCTTGGTGCCTTCGTAGGCATACCAGGCGCCGGACTTCTCGACGAAACCGTGCAGTACGCCCAGGTCGATCATCTCGCCGTTCAGGTAGATACCCTTGCCGTAAAGAATCTGGAACTCGGCCTGACGGAACGGCGAAGCCACCTTGTTCTTCACAACCTTGACGCGGGTTTCGCTGCCGACCACTTCGTCGCCTTCCTTCACCGCGCCGGTACGGCGGATGTCGAGACGAACCGAAGCGTAGAACTTCAGCGCGTTACCACCGGTGGTGGTTTCCGGGCTGCCGAACATCACGCCGATCTTCATGCGGATCTGGTTGATGAAGATCACCAGGCAGTTGGCGTTCTTGATGTTACCGGTGATCTTACGCAGCGCCTGGGACATCAGACGGGCTTGCAGGCCCACGTGCATGTCACCCATTTCGCCTTCGATTTCAGCCTTCGGCACCAGTGCCGCCACGGAGTCGACGATGATCACGTCAACGGCGTTGGAGCGCACCAGCATGTCGGTGATTTCCAGGGCCTGTTCGCCGGTGTCCGGCTGGGAAACCAGCAGGTCGTCGACGTTGACGCCCAGCTTGCCGGCATACTCAGGGTCGAGGGCGTGTTCGGCGTCGACGAATGCGCAGGTCGCGCCGGCCTTCTGGGCCTGGGCGATCACGGACAGCGTCAGTGTGGTTTTACCGGAAGATTCAGGACCGTAGATTTCAACAATACGGCCTTTTGGCAGACCGCCGATGCCGAGCGCGATGTCCAGACCCAGCGAGCCGGTGGAAATGGCCGGGATCGCCTGACGGTCCTGATCGCCCATACGCATTACGGCACCCTTGCCGAATTGACGTTCGATCTGACCCAGGGCCGCAGCCAAGGCTTTCTTCTTGTTGTCGTCCATTAAAGTCCTCACGTAATCAATAAGGCCTGACGGCCAACACCTGTATAAGTAGCCAGTATTATTCCACAGCGTTCACGGATCGCCTACCCCTGATTTTCGATTTCTCGTGCCGCTAGTCGCAGGAGCCCCTCTAGCGCGGCCTTCACCGTTTGTCGGCGGACTTCGTCGCGGTTGCCGGGGAAGTGCTGCACCTCGCTGGAAACCGCATCGCCGACACCCCAGGCCAGCCACACCGTGCCCACCGGTTTGTTCGGTGAGCCGCCGTCCGGCCCGGCGATACCGCTGACCGCCACGGCGAACCGCGCACGGCTGTGTTTCTGCGCACCGCGCACCATCGCCTCGACCACCTCGCGACTGACGGCGCCCACCGTCCCGAACAGTTCGGCAGGCACGTTCAGTTGCTGGGTTTTCTGTCGGTTGGAGTAGGTCACATAACCGGCCTCGAACCAGGCGGAGCTCCCCGGGATCCGGGTAATCGCTTCAGCGATGCCGCCGCCGGTGCAGGACTCGGCCGTGGTGACGTGGGCATTGAGCAACTGCAGGCGTCGGCCAAGTTCGGCCGCCAGTTGGGTGAGGTCTTTCACGGCACTCTCCGGATCGGGTGGAATGCCTACCACCGTACACGAGCCGGTTGCGCTTTCAATACACAGACTCATTCAAAATGTGCAGGCGCCAGCGCTCTGATATAGGCCTGACAGGCCTGCAGGGCAATCAGTCCGCGATCGCCTTCACCGGTGATGGCGACAATTCGTTGAGCATGCGCCGGGTCAAGTCGGGCGCGTAAGGTTGCATGATCCACGCCGCCGGTGCCGGAGGCGGCTGGCACACCGCAGCCTTGGGCAGCGTCGCCTGCGTCGATGAGGACTGACAGGCGCAGATCAGCAGTGGCAAGGCGATCGCGCAGGCGATCCTGATCACGTTGGGCATCGCTGAGTGCTCGATAGTGGGTTTGTTCACTGGCCGCGAGCCGTTGCTCCAGAGCCATACGCTTGTTCTGCTCGGCCTGCTGCACCGAGGCAGCAGCCTGAGTCAGCTGGTTGAGGGTTTCGGCATGCTGCCGCGCCTGCTCGGCCAGTTGGCGGCCGTAGCGCCAGTCCTGAAATTGCCAGGCCAGCGCAACAGCCCCCAGGACCAGCAATGCAACACCGGTTACACGCCAGGAGATGGACATAAAACCGCCCTCGCCCGCGCCCAGAGATCCAGGCGATCCTGCAAGCCGTTCAATCCGCCGTTGATTCGACGGGTGATGGTGTTGAACTGATCGCGGTCCGCCAGTTCGTTCAAACCGTTCAACTCCCAGAACCACGCGGCGGACTCGGCCGCCCATTGCGGTTGCTCGAGCAATTCAGGCAACGACAACAGACGCTCATCGCCGAACAGCCCAAGGCTGCACTGGCGATAGTTGGTGCGGCCAGTGATCTGGATCAGACCACGACCGCGATACTTCTGCCCGTCGCCATCGGCTTCCGGCGTATTGCCCAGACGCAGGGCCAGCGTCCCCGTGTCGTACCTGCTCAGATACTGGTTGTCGCCCAGTTCGCGCACGTAGCGCAGTTGCCCGGACTCATGGCCAACCTGGGCGAGAAACGCAGCGACGCGTTTGGGCGTATCGATGCGATGACGCGCCATGGCGTCGTTGAGCGGTGAAACAAAAACGCCCGCTTGGGAGCGGGCGTTGGGCATGATGTTACTGAGGTTGTTTTCTGTGATTTGCATAATGCTTGGTCCTCCCTGGATTGCGCCGATTGAATCACGGCTGGCGGCCGAATCCGGTGAGCCATTTCTTTGCCAGGGTTTTCAGGGTGCCATCAGGGGCACTGTCTTCGTGCGACGAAAACACCCAGCCGAGGGTGCCGAAGTTCGCCGACCAATCGATTTGTGGTGCTGGAGTGATCTCGGTGATATCGACCCAGAGCAGATCCGGGTGAAACATCTCGACCATGTTTCCGTCGGTCGAGAACAGTTCGACTACCGTGTCGTTAACGATGCGTGCGTAGGTTTTCATCAGGCGTACTCGTAAATGATCACGACGCCGGGGGCGCCGGCGGAGCCCGATCGGCCAGGTTGGTTCGGAGCATTGGCGACTCCGCCACCGCCAGCACCGTAACCGGTTCCGACGCTTGTCGGGCCGCCGAAACTGTTGCCCGTTCCTCCTGCGCCCAGCGGCGAACTGGCACCATGTCCAGCGAGCGTAGGGCCTGCAACCGAGATGCCCGGCGCACCGGACGTGCCGCCACAGTTGACGATGTTCCCTCCGGAAGCGACGGCGCCTGGTGTACCGCCGAAATACAGACCATTACCACCCGGTGAAACCAGATCGATCCAGGGCGACGCACCACCTCCCGGAGCACTGACCAGCGAGCCGAAGGAACTTGTCCCGCCGCTTGCTCCACTGCTCGCAATGGCACCTGCCGCTCCAGAAATCCCTACGGTGATCACTTGGCTGATGCCGATCGTTTTCGCATCCAGCCATGCCTCGGCATAACTTCCAGAAGCGCCGCCACCGGAAACACCATACTGAGTGGAAGTCGCCGCACTGACGCCCGCGCTTCCACCGCCACCGCCAACGACCTTGACCAGCACATTCTTCATTCCCGCCGTCGGTACATAGACACCGGATGCAGTGAAGGTTTTTACATTCAACAAGCGGCCACTGGTTGCGTTGCCACCGCTGGCATACACCAGCAACCAGCTGTCCCGCGCCGCGCTGTACACCACCGAACACACACTGCCGCCGACAATCTCGGCAGGTCGCAATGCACTCAGGGCCAGGCTCAATAGCGGTTTTGGCAGAAGACCATTCGGTGCAAAAGTGCTTGCGCCGGTATTGGCATTGCCTGCCGTGAAGCGCAGCGTCAGCCCGTCCTTCAACGCACTGATGGCCGGCACATAATTGGCCATGTAAAGGTTGGCAGCGCCGATATCCGCTGCGTGTTTATCTTCACCGCTCTGGCTTATTTTCTTGATTGCCAGCAACAACTGCGTCGCATCGTTTTCGCTGGGTTCGAGTCCGGCAGACTTGACGACATTCAGCAGCTCATCGGTGATGCCATTGCCCCAGGTCGCGGGGATCAGCGATCCCGGCAACCCGCCGACGACGTCCTCATTGACGAACTTGCCGTTCACCAGCCCGATGCCGGGAACGCTTTTCGGATAATCCATTTCAGTTTCCCTGATCCATTAGAGTCCCGTTGCCAACCAGCGCGGCGCCACCGGACGATGCTCGCTGAACGGGAAAAACGAAGCCTGTGGCCAATCCCGCAGCGCGCGCCGAAATGTTTGCAGTTCGGCATATTGCTCGGTGGTCAGAGTGGTGCCGCCGCCGTCCTCCAGCTCATCGCGGTCACGGGCCACCAGACCATCGGTGGCTGCCAGTTGTGCGGTGCGCCAGCGGCGTTCGATGTCAGCAGCTTCGTCTGCCGTCGGCGGTGGTGGATCGACCAGCACCGGAAAACCGTTATCCGCCCGCACGCCAATCACTTTTGCAGAGACCGACAGTTGCTTCAGGAGCGAGGCCCAGTAGGCCTGGGGAATCTCGATGACGTCGTCAGGAATGTCTGACGAGTTGATACCCGGTACATAAACGCCCCGAGTGCTGGCGCTGAACAAAACATTGAAAGCGTTCATTCAATACCCCTTCGCAAAATAGTTCACGCTCCAGCCAGCAGAAGACTGGCCCAAGTAATTCCGTACTCTCAAGCGACAACCTTGTTTGGTCGCACTCCCCCCGTACAGGAGCACCATCGCTCCGTCACCACCGACATGTGTCGCCACCAGTGACGAAAATGCCACCGGAAACGAGATCGGAAACGTCACATAGACATCCCCATTGGCATCCGTTGATCCGTAACCCCACTGCTCGATATTGCCGCTCGCGAACCGCTGATAGCCGGCATCGCCGAAGGCACCGGAGTGAGCCGACGCATATCGGTCACTGACGGATCCACCATAAAGTCGCCAGTCAGTGCCAACCCGGATCAGTTGCGCCGAATCGCCAATACCGAGCAGCAGCGACCCCACCGTGTTGTTGCTGCTGATGATGCGCTCGTTCGCTGCCGGGTTGATCGTCAGCACGCCGGTGCCGAGATTGATGACGTGCAGCGTACTTGCATTACCGGCGACGCCGAGAACAGGCATGGTGGCGGTGACCGGTGCCGCGCTGTAGAAACTGACCATTCCGCCCACATGGGCCGCAGTCAGAACCGTACTGGTCGCAAAGGACGTGAGCCCCGAAAACTGCACGCCGCTACGGGCAACAAAACCTGTAGTGGCGACGGTCTGGCTGTTGTCGAACTGCGACGCCGTGGCGAACAACCGGCTACCGCGTAATGCTGTCAGCAATTGATCAACCTTGGCCTCCGACGCCGTGAGGCCGGCCGCCTGAATGACATTGATCAATTCCTGCGTGACACCATTGCCCCAACTGGCCGGGATCAACGATCCCGGCTTGCCCGTAATCAGGTCTTCATCGACAAACCGACCGTTGACCAGGCCAGCACTGGGAACACTATTGGGATAGTCCAAGGCTTATCTCCTTATCTGAAAACATGGGTAGGGTGATGGCTTCAGCCAATCGGGCCGGCCAGCCACTGCGGCGCTGATGGCCGAGAAACGGATGACGGAAATGCGCCGCAATCCGGCCAGTCGCGCAACGCCTGACGGTATTCGAGCAGCTCCAGATATTGCTGGGCCTTGAGCCTGGTGCCGCGTCCCAGTTCCTGCTCGTCGCGATGGCGGGTGATCAGCCATTCGGTGGCCGCCAGCGCCGACTGGCGCCAGGCGCGCTCAGCCGTCAAAGACGTGTTGTAGTCGACCGTTGCGACCTGAGCGATTTCAGGACCTGGCGGTTCGCGCAGAGGCTCGACAGCGGGCGTCAACTCAGACATCGGCGCGCCGATTTCAACATCAGCACCTTCGGGCACCTGCACCATCACCGCGACGAACGCCGGCGCAAACAGTTGCTCGATCGCGTAGTCACCGGTGTCGATCACTTCGACCGCGACACCGTTTTCAATACGTGCATAACGGGCCATTACTCGTACTCCCAGATTTCACAGAAGGCATTGCCACCGGCGCCGCTGACGACTGATGCGGATGCATTGTTCGAGCACGAACCACTTCCTCCCGAGCCACGAACACCGGCAATACCAATGCTGTTCACACCTATCAGCGGCGCACCGCCATCGAACGGGCTGGGGCCTCCGCCCCCGCAGACCATTCCCCAGTTGCCGTTGTACATCGCAAAGGTGCCGGTGATGCCCCGAGCACTGCAGAGGTTGCCGCCCGTAACGACTTGCCCTCCCAAACCGCCTTGCACAAAGCCGGACGCCGTTGGGGACGTCAGGACGGTAAGCGTCTGCCCACCCATGCCTCCCGAAACACTCAGGTAGGAACCGAAAGAAGCGCCGCCACCTGCCTGGCCAACCGCGTTACGTGGGGCACCGCCGGCGCCCAGAGTGACCGGAACACCGGTCAGCATTTCCGGCGTGACGTCATACAGACTTTCCCCATAAGCACCCGCCCCGCCGCCGCCACCAATGCCTAGATAAGTCGCCGGGATGGGTGCACATCCCCCCCCCGAGCCACCCGCCCCGACCAGCCGCACGCGAATCCGTCTGGCTCTCGGGTTCGGCTTGTAAACCGTGATCCCGACGGTTTCGATCTGCCTGACCGTCAGCAGTCGCCCGACCGCATCGGTGATGCCGTAACCGGCCAGAGTGGTCGGGGTGTTCTTCAGCTTGGTGAAGTCGACCAGAGCACCAATCGCCGTTGCCAGCTGGTTGGTCTTGGTCTCGTCCGGGGTAAGCCCCGCAGCCTTGATGGCGTTGAGAATTTCTTGCGTGACACTGTTGCCCCAGGCGGCGGGGATCAACGAACCGGGCGTGCCGGCAACAGGGTTTTCATCGATAAAACCACCGTCGACCAGGCCGACGCCGGGAATGCTTTTCGGATAGTCCATTGCACTGTTCCCTGTGCTTCTGTCAGCTGGTTACGGTTGCACCGGGTGCTGCCGGCCAGGTGATTTGCTCCGGAAAACCCGGCTGTTTTTCAATACGGTTAAGCTCCACGCTGTAGAGCTTCCATTCGAGCAGTTGCAGTTGCTCTTCGTGGCTGGCATCGCCGATGTCTTCGGCGTATTGCAGGGGGGCGATGCGCAGGACGGCGTCACGAAGCAGCGCGTCGCGTTGATTGAGGGCCTTGGCGGTGAGATCAGCCAGGTGTCTTTGCTCATTGAGCACCCACGCGTTGTCCTGCCAGACATGAAACTCGTCAGGGCAAGGTTCGGCGGTGAACTCATCCGTCAGCGCACCCAATTCGCTCCAGGTCTGCTGTGCACCGTTGTCCTTGCGATAGACGATGCCCCGCAGATCGATCAGTTCGCGAGGAACACCGTTGGCCATCGCCCACGTGCGACCCTGCTCTGGCACCGGCAACTCGTAAGCCAGTTGAACGGCATTGGCAGGTAGTTGAACGCCGATGCCGGGCGTCACGAAAAACTCCACTGGCCCCACCAAGGCGCCAGCATCATCGACCAGATAATTGAACATGGAAAAACCTCAGATGACTTTCATGCGGCCGGGATAGGCAACGTTGCGGGGACGAGACGAGAAGGAATACAGAAGCGTGTTGGCCGTATCCATCTGATAACTGGTGCCGGCGGGGTAGATCGGTCCACCGTTGGAAGGCGTGGAATAGGTTTTCGTTTCGTGCGTCTGCGCGCCGACCGCAGCCAGGCTGTCAGACCAACGCGAGCCGATGGCTCCCCCACCCTGCGCGCCCATGGCATACGAATGCACTGTACCCGCCTGATTGGTGCCCATGATTCGACCCGAGTCGACATTGCGACCTTCGTCCAGTACGCGCAGGAACTCGCCCCGCAACTCAGGGCCTCGAAACGTCAGGGCACCGTCACCCGGCGTCCAGTTGCCCTCGTTGCCCACGCGAGTGGCTTCGGTATTGAGCATTCCGGAGCGCTGCGCGTGATCCCACAGCCACGGCCATTCGGCACGATTCATCAGCGTGCCGTTCAGCGCGCCGTAACCTCCGGGGCTGAGCACAATGGTGGTTTCAAAAAACGGCCGTCCAAGTGGTGTGTTGTCGAAGCGACCGACTGGCCACCAGCTGCCAGCGCCGTCACTGCGCAAATGCCACCAGTCACCGCCGCCCATCAACACCAGAAACGGGTAACCGCTCGCAGACAAATGCGTATGAAAACGGATCCGGTCGGTTCCGGATGCCTGCACAACCATTCGATTGCCGCTGTTGTCGACACGACGAACAATCACGTCGCGCACACCCAGTCCGACAGTGGCGCCGGGCAAGGTGATCGTCGTAGCACCGGGGCTGCCATCGATCAACACCAGTCCGAGCTCCTGATCAGTCAGTGCCTTCGAAGCGGCAAGCCGTGTCACCACCGAACGCATTGGGCTGGCGGCACCGATGATCGATTGAATGGCTTTGAACAACTGGCCGGTATCCACCTCGTTGGCCGTCATTCCAGCCCCCGTGATCACGTTGAGAAGTTCTTGTGTAACGCTGTTGCCCCACACCGCCGGAATCAAAGACCCTGGCGTGCCTGCCACCGGGTTTTCATCGACGAAGCGGCCGTCAACCAGGCCGACGCTGGGGACGCTCTTTGGATAATCCATGGGATGTTCGTTCCTCTTGAATGACAAATGAAACGTGGCTGCACGCGGGCTTTTGGCTTTTTCAACGGCGGGCGCAAACGCTTCTGTTCCTGAAAATAAAAAGCCCACGGCGACGTGGGCTTGGGTGAGGCGGGACGCGACTACGGGTTGGTGTTGTCCGTCAGTCCACGAATGGCCAGCAGCACCTCGTCCGTAGCAGCGCGCGCCTGCTCCATCTGGCTTTTGCTGGCGTACCCGCGGATCTGGGTCTTGGCCTTCAGGCGCAGGGTGCGCAGGGTCAACAGGCTGTCGCTGAGCCGGGTCGACTTGTCCAGAATCTGATCGGCTGCCTGCCTGGCACTGCGCCCTCTGGCGACCCAGGCAGCGACGGAGAGTGGTACGTCGTTTTTCGGGTAGCCCGCGTCCTGAAAGGACTGCGCGTCGACGGCAGCCTGAGCGTATTCCAGCGCCTTGAGCGGATCGCCGGCCAGAACGGCACGGGCATTGTCGGCGGCCGCATCGACACGCACGCACAGGCGCTCGCCTTCCTGCTGGTCCAGTTGCCCGGCCCGCGCGCTGTCCAGCACCCAGGCTTTGCCGTCCCAGTCATGGGCGGCGGATGGCTGAAGCGGACGCAAGCCCTCTTCGAATTGATGCAGTTCCTGAATGATGTTCATCGGATCAACTCCCAGGAAAAATTGACGTTGACCGCAGCGGAGAAATTGATGGCGATCCCGTTGGCGTAGTCGCCGGGGGACATGCTTTTCAGGCCCATGCTGAACAGCAGTTCATCGCTGGACGCATTACTGGCACCCAACGTGTGCTCGGCCTGATAGACCTGCCAGAGCGAGCGCAATTCGTTGTGATCGAAGCTGGCAGTCAGGGTCGACACGGTTGTGTCATTGAGCACGTTGCTGGTGAAGATGCACGCCGTCGCACCGGCAGTGGACCAGCCGTCCCAATTGCCCGGAGTTCCCAAGGTCGGATTCAGGTAGGAGTAGTTGCCGCCCAGCCAACCGCCCGGGGCGAAGGACACAGCAGTAATGCCTGTCGGATGCGGTGTCGGGTTGCCCACCACCAGACGCGCCGCCCGGGCGTGGGGGTCGACTGGCAGATAGACCACGCCATTGCCGTTGACCGTCTGGCTCCATGCCAGATGCTTGCGGTTGTAGACCGGCCTGACGATCGGTACCGATCCGGGTCCTGCGGTCACCACCCAGGCCAGACACATATCCAGCGGCGTCGATTGAAAACCGCCCCCCGCCGCACTGTTGACGGTCCCTTTCAATCCTTCGGGGGCCGGGTCATAGATCGTTCCGCGCTGCATGTAGAAAGTCAGCGCCCCGCCAATGACCTGTGCCCTTAGAAAGTAGCCGGTTGTAGGCAACAGGTCCGCACTGCTCCAGGCCTGTGTGGTGAACGTTCGAGACCTGCCAAGTTGTCCCGCAACGACCTCCTGGCCAATGCTCAACAACACGCCCGCTGGAATCGACACACGTCCGCCGCTGGTCAATACCGCCGTCGGGGTGGTCGGCAAGCGACCGTCAGGGGTCGCGACGGTCGGCAACGGTAATGAACCGACAGGCAATGCCGAATCCAGACTCCAGCCTTTGGCCGAAACGCTCTGAATCGCTTGCAACAGTTGATCGTATTTCTTCTCGTCCGGGGTCAGATCCCCGGCCTTGATCACATTGAGAATTTCCTGCGTGACACTGTTCCCCCAATCCGCCGGGATCAGCGATCCCGGTGTTCCGGTCAGGGGGTTTTCATCGACAAATTTCCCATTCACCAGACCGGCGCTGGGGACAGTTTTTGGATAGTCCACTGTTCAATTCCTGTAGGTATTCGCTGTGAATCCAGCGATCGGCGGTCAGCTTGCGCACTGATGAAAAACGCCCGCACAGGGCGGGCGTCGTTCAGTAGCTACAAGCGTGTATTCACGGTGCCCGCTGGAGCATCCGCGCAAGCCACTTGGGAGGTACGGGGCGCGACAGGTCATCCGCCATCTCGACGGTGCCCGGCCAATTGCGCAGCGCCTGGCGCCAGGCCTGCAATTTCGAGAATTGCTTGCCGCTCAGAGTCGGTTGCGCGCCGATGTCCAGTTCATCGCGATGACGGGTTACCAGCCAGTCGGTGGCTGCGAGCTCTGCCGTACGCCATTGACGCTCTGCGTCGGTTTGCGCATCCGGCGGAACATCGACCTGTGGCGGAGCATTGAAGCGCTCGTCGTCGAACAGCCAACCTGTGGAAACCGGGAGGCCGACCGGTACCGGAACGCCGCAATCGACATCACCGGTCAACAAAGCCGTCACCACTCCATTTTCGATAATGGCCTTCATCATCAAACCTCCCATCTGACGCGAGCGTTAATCCGGCCAGAAGTGCTCATGTTCTGTGCCCACGCCGTGATAGCCACACGTGCTGTATAACGGTCAGTAAACCCACCCTCGGGCGTGATCTGGATACCGTTGAAGTTGACCCCAATTTCCTCACTGACCACGCCATAGTCAGTTTTGACGTAGTCGTCAAAATCGCTGATCCCGGCCATGTAAGCACGGGGTTTGCGCGCCCAGTTCAACGGGAGCGAGAAGCTGCCATTGGCACCGGACCAGACACCGACCGCTTCCAGGCGGGCCTTGTTCGCCAGCAGCGTGAGCTTGGGTAAAGTCCCGGCACCGGCGGTCACCACTCTGGCCACCAGCATGTCGATGCAGGTGGAGTCGAAACCGCCGCCACTGCTGCCGGTTCCCGCTTTCATTCCCGCCGGGATCGCATCGGCATCGAGGCCTTTTTGCGTGTAGCAGACCAGTGCCCCGTTGCGGACCTGCATCCGCAGAAAATAGGTGCTGTTGATATCCAGCCCGGGCGAGGTCCACGCGGAGGTCAGCAACGTGCGCGGACGGGCCGTCATGCCGGCGGCGACCTCTTCGCCGAGACAGACCAGCACACCGCCCGGCACCGACACGGTGCCGCCAGCCGAAGCGCTCGCGGCGCTGACCGAAATGCGCCCGTCGGCCGTGGCCACGGTTGGAAATGCCAACGCGGCGAATGGCATCGCGTCCTGGGACAAGACATTCTTCAGCGCCTTGAGCAACTGATCCGACTCGCTTTCGGAGGGCGCCATCCCCGCCGCACGGATCACGTTCAGCAACTCTTCCGTTACGCCGTTACCCCATGTCGCGGGAATCAGCGAACCCGGTGTTCCGGTCAGTGGGTTTTCATCGGCAAAGCGCCCATCCACCAGCCCGGAGCTGGGCACACTTTTCGGGTAATCCATCCCGTCACTCCTTCCTAGTCATAGTTGATGTGCACCTTGGTGTGCGCCGGCGCCGCCCGATGGATCAGGCACTCAAGCGCCGAGCCCGGATTCACGCCGAAGCGCTCGCCCCAGTAACTCGCGCCGAAACGCCGGCCGAGCAGCAGCCGGCCGCCGGTGTTCAGCGTCCACATGAACTGCGCTTCCCAGGTGCCCCAGTGCGCCGCGCCGAAGCGCGAACGGCCCATGCGTGGGGCTTCGAGTTCGGTGATGGTGGCGTTGGGGTAACCCTGGCTCTTGGCGATTTCCAGGTAGTAGCCGACGGCCTGGCTGCCGACCGCCAGCAAGCGGCGGCGCACGGCGAGGCGACGGTCGTCGAACAGCGGTGTGGCACCGAGGCACGGATCGGGCAGGTTCATCACCTGCTCCCAGTCCGGCACCAGTTCGCTGACACCGGCCGGGTCCATCTCGTTGAGCAGGTCGGCGGCGCGGGCATCGAGACGTGCCAGTTCGGCAGCGACGCCTTGCAGTACCTCATCCAGCTCCGGCACCCGCTCCGGGTCCCATGCCGGGCCGCTGGGCAGCAAGGCGCGCAGTTGCGCCTGGTATTGCGCAGCGGTTCTTATGGCAGCCATACGCAACCCCCGAAGGTCAGCAGTTCGCTGTCACCGGCGGCTACGTTCGCCACAGGGGCCGAAAGGACGTGGTCGGTTTCACCCGCCGCACTGCTGATCGCTTCGCGGATATGGCTGATCAGCAGGTCTTCACCCAGGTCGGCTTCGCGGTTGTGCAGATCGCGCAACTGGGTTTCGACGGCGGCACGCACGGCGGTGGTGTCGGGTGTCAACTTCAACTGATAGGTCACCGGCTTCTGCACCGGGGCACGCACATGCACCTCGGCGGTCACCGGACGCAACGGCTCGATGTAGGCCTGCACTTCGGCCAGTTGATCGGCATTCGGCACCGGTTGCGGATCGTCGTCGCGCATGATGTACACGCCGACCGTGCCCGGCCCGAGGAAGCCACCACGGCACCACGCGCGAGTCACGCCCGGTACTTCCAGCGCCCAGGTTTCATAGTCACTGGCCGAGCCGCCATGGGGAATGACGCGATAGGAACGGATCACCCGCGAGCGCAGCGACTCCAGGCTTTCCCGTGCCACACCGCCATTGAGTCCAGGCGCCAGCACCACAAAGCTGTTGCCGACGACGCCGGCAATCGGCTGCACCGGGGTCAGCGCCAGTCCGGCGTCGGCGTTGCCGAGGCTGCCGGCCTCCAGCGCCGCGATGGTGGTGGTGTTGCTGCCATTGACGGTGGTGCGCGCGGTGGTGACTTTGTAGGTACGGCCATCGCTCGATTGCAGCAGCGTATCAACGTCCAGCACCGCGCCCGCGGTCGCGGTAAAACTGACGCTGCCGGTGGCGACTTGCGCCGGTTTGCGCGGCTGGTTAAGGCGCAGCGCGGCGATGCGTTCCAGAGTCGATTCGTCGGCGGTGTCAGGCAGGATCTGCTCGGCAATCCAGTCAAGGTAGCCATACAGACCGTAAGCGGCACCACCGACGGTACGGGCCAGGACTTGCGCATCGGACTGGCGCAGCGAATCGCCGGCCAGGTCGCTTTGGGTGCGCTTGATCAGCACCGGCAGCGAAGGGGTTTCAAACGGCATAGATCACCTGCCAACTGTTATCGGGGTTGATGTCCAGGCGTTCGCCGTCGGCCAGGGTCAGGACTGTACGCAAGTTCAGACGCTGGGCGTCGAGGCGTTCGCTGATGATGTCGATGGCGCTGCAGTGGCCGTCGTCGATCAGCCATTGCAAGGCTTCGCGGGCATAGAACTCGGCGTCCATCTGGGTCTGCCGGGTCAGCTTGACCCGACGCAGCAGCCACAGCCGCGAGCCGATGCGGTCGTCGGCCACGGTGGGAAAGGTGTCGCCCCACCAGCCGTAACGCTCCTCATCATCGAGGGCATCGTCGTCGGCGGCGCGGCGCCAGGTGAACAGGCTGATCAGCACCGAACGGGTCAGCGCGGCTTGGAGATTTTGACTCAAGAGCATCACTGACCTCCCGCCGGCACGCCGGTCTGGCCGCTGCCGCCCTGCACGCCGCCATGCACGTGCTTGATCTGGCTGATGCCGCCGGCCAGCTGATCACCTTTGGAAACGATCTTGCCGGTCTGGTTGATCACCGGCGTGTCAAAGTTCACCGCCGTACTGGCGCGGATATTCAGCGTGGCGGTTTCGATATCGATGATCCGTCCACGCCTGAAGTGGATCTTGTCGCCTTCGTCGGTGTAGATCGCCACTTCGCCGGCCGCCAGCGATTGCAGGCGATAACGGCGGTCAGCGACCACCAGGGCGATGGCGTGGGAACGGTCACCACCGAGGAACGTGACGACACCCTCGGCGCCGGCCAGCGGATGGCTGGTGAAACCGTAGGGTTCGAAGTGCTCCATGTCGTCGTTCACTTCACCAGCGGTGAGGCGCATTTGCAGCGATTGCAGCTTGGAGGCCGAACTGGCGAGCACGACAGTGCCGCGCGCCAGCAGGCGTGTCAGTAGGCTCATAGGGCTTTCCTTGGAGGACGGGGTCGGGCTCAGGTCTTTTTCGGGGGAGTCGGGTTCGCGTCGAAGGTATGCGGCGGCGCCACTTGCAGGGTGGTCACCGAACCTTGCGCCGACAGCGAATACGTCACCTTGGAAATCAGCATGTCTTCATCGAAGCCAAGCACCGGATCCTTGACCCGCACCAAGGTGTTGTGACGCCACAGGTCACCGTTGGACTGACGCCAGCCCTGTACCTGATAAGTCGTGGTCAGCGCCCGGCCCATTCGCGTCGCGCTCTCCCATTGGGCCCGTTGCTGGGCCAGTTCGAACGTCAGTTGCGAGCCTTCGTTGATGATCGTGGTACGCCGGCGCTTGAAACTCAGGTCGGCCGCCGTCGATTCCACTTCGCTGGCCGCTGCCCCGCTTTTCTTGTCGTTGCCCTTCTGCTGGCCGATCACCCGGTATTCGGAAAACACCTGGCTGAAATCCATCGGCGCATTGGCCGAGAGAATGTTCTTGCCCAGCTCCAGTGCATCGCTGGCGCGGCCGCCGCTGCCGGGTCTGGCAAGTACCAGCCGGCCTTCGGCGTCATCGGTGGAAAACACCCGGTACAGCGAGAGCAAACGGTCGATCGACTGAAACGCCGTTTCACCCGGCACAATCGTGTGTTTGCTCAGGCGTGCGGTCTCGGGAATTTCGTTGACCACCATCAACGCGTACTCCATGGCCAGGGCCTGGACGATGCTCAGCAGCGACTGATCCTGCCATTGGCCGGGGTTGTTTCGCGCCGCGCAATCCACCAGATCCTGGGTCTTGGAGCTGCCTTCGATGCTCAGGCTGATCTGCCGCCCGTCGTAGCTGATCGGGGCCTTGAACACATAACCGGTGAGCACCAGATCCTGGCCGATCCGCACTTCGCACGGGTCGCCGGCCTTGATCCGCTGATCCACGGTCTGTCCCGGCCATTGCCAGGTGATATCGAGTTTGAAGGTGCGGAACTGGCGCTCCAGGTCCGCGGTGATCTGCACGCTTTTCCAGCCGCCGTATTCCATGTTGCCGACGGTCAGCGTGACGCGGTTGTCAGTCTCGTTCATGACTCACTCCCTGGAAACCTTGACTTCGTTGGGTGGGAAGCTTGGGTGAGACAGCCCGTTGCGCTGAATGACCTCGGTCACCCGAGTGGCATCGCCAAACTGCTTGTAGGCCACGACCAGCGCCGGGAAGGTTTCCTGGAAGGTTTTGCTCACCAGCCGCACACCGGACGACGCCACAGCCTTGAAGTGCCCATTCAGCGCCTCCTTCAGATCGCCGATGGCCTGGTAGTGCGCGGGATCGGCCTTGTCCTGGGCCATTTGCAGCACTTCGTTCAACGCTTTTTGCAGTGCTTGCAGATCATCCGTGACCGGCACTTCCTGACGGCTGATCGGCTGCTTCGATTGCTGATCCAGCGAGGGCGTCGAGCTGAGCTTCACCGGCGTCGACGCCACCGGCATCG
Organism: Pseudomonas sp. UV AK001; assembly: GCF_046097675.1. Lineage (NCBI taxonomy): Bacteria > Pseudomonadati > Pseudomonadota > Gammaproteobacteria > Pseudomonadales > Pseudomonadaceae > Pseudomonas > Pseudomonas sp. UV AK001. The sequence continues at coordinate 112,576 of NZ_JBJUVZ010000004.1, read as the reverse complement.
AGGCAACCCATTGCGCCACTTTGACGATCAGAGTGTCCTGCACCAGATTGGCCAGTGCCTGCGCCGCAGCCGTTGTGTCCTTGCCGGTGGTGATTTTCGGTGCGTCGGCCTTGCGGATGGCTTCGATCTGTTGGGACACGTCGGCAATCACGCCACGGTAGCCCTCCTTCGCGAATGCCTTCAGCTCCTTGATATCGCCGAGCAAGCCCTTGAACTCCGCCGCCACCTCCTTGGGCAGTTCCTTGACGGCCCGGACCAGTTCGGTGATCTGCTTGTATTGCGCGATCAGCGGTTTGAGTTGCTCCTTGATCACGTCGTACACGCCGGTGAGGCTGTTGCGCAGATTGGTGATGCCGATCCGCGCCGCCTTGATCAGGATCATCGCCTGTTCGAAGCGCGCCACCGCCGAGCCGAGCAAGCCGTCGGCCTTGATCAGCAGGACTTTCTGCGTGCTGACCGTCGCCGTCGGAAACGGCAGCGGCCGGTCGGGGTAGAACTTCAGGGTGAAGGTCACCATCCCGCCGTCCTGGCGGGTGTGGGTCATGTCGCACTCGCCGACCTTGACCTGCAAGCGGCCCAGCCACGGATGCACCAGCTCGCCGCTGCCCTGCTCCAGCGCCTGGAGCAGCTTGTCACGCTGCTCCAGGCAATCGGCACCGATGATGAACGCCGTCAGGTCGTGGGTCTTGGCCTGCTGGCCGAGATCCTCGAAAAACGGCAGGTCGCGTTGCGGGTATTCGTGCAACTGCCCCTTGCGACCGACCGGGGTTTTCGCCTGGTCGATCCAGAAGCCGACACCGCGAAAGGATGCCGGCAACAAACGGTCACGCCAGTTCATTGGAACCTCCTGCCGATAGCGAGCGATAGCCGATGCGCGAACTGAGCGCCAGCCCCGGTTGATTGGTTTGCGGTTGATCGGTGCGCAGCCCCGCCGGCGCGTTTTCGAAGCGGACCGTCAGGCCGCCTTCGAGTTGCGTGCGGTTGTTGGCGGCGCTTTGCTGGATCAGGGCGCCAGAGGATTGCGGCAAAGAACCGCCCTGCAACGCGCTGCCACCCTCGGGTTTCGCACTGGCACCGAAGAACGCCGGCGCCAGTTCGCCCTTGCCTTCGGCATTGGTCTGGCGTTGTGCTTCGGTCAGGGTTTCGACCTTGCCGGTGACCCTGGCGATCAGCCCGGCGAAACCGCCATCGAACAGTTCCTTGATCGGTGCGATGACGGTCTGCAGCTTTTGCCACAGCTCGCCGAACCATTCGGTGATCGGTCCCCAGTTCTTGATGATCTGCCCCAACGGTGTCCATTCGAACATGTTGTGCAGGAACTCCAGCACCGGTGCTGCCAACGCTTGCACCACGCCCCACAGCGCCGAAAACACTTCGCTGATAGGCTGCCAGTACTGCGCGATCTGCTCCAGCGGCGACCATTCGAACAGGCTCTGGAAGAAGCTTTTGATCGCTTGTGCCGACGCTTGCAACGCGGCCCAGACCGGTTCGAAAAAGGTCACGACGCTGCCCCAGTTGTTGACGAGCATCCCCAACGGAGAATAGTCGAACAGGGTGCCGAAGAAGTCCTTGATGGCTTGCGCCGCCGGTTGCAACGCTGCCCAGATCGAAGCGAAGAAACCGGTGATTGCGCCCCAGTTGTTGATGATCATGCCCAGCGGCGTCCAGTCGAACAGCCCCTTGAGGAACGACATCACCGGTACGCTCAAGGCCTCGAGCAATTCCCAGATCGCCGAAAACAGACCGGTCAACGGCCCCCAGTTTTCCAGGATCAGGCCCGCAGGCGACCACGAGAAAACCGACTTGAAGAAGTCGATCACCGGCGCGGTGACCGCTTTGACCTTGTCCCAGATACCCGAGAAGAAACCCGTGACCGGTTCCCATAACGCCGCCAGTGCCTCCAGTGGCCGCCAGTCGAGTACCGAGCGCAACGTCGCCATTGCACTGGCCCCGGCGTTTTTCACGCCCTCCCACAATCCGGTGAAGAACGCGGAAATCGGTGTCCAGTTGGCCACGATCAAACCGGCCGCCACGGCAATGCCCATGGCGATCAGCATGATCGGATTGGTCTTGAGCACCATGCTCATGACGTCCATCACTTGGGTCATACCGGTGACGGCGGTTTGCATGGCGGAAAACGCAATCGCCCCCGCCGCCAGCCCTTCGACCAGTTTCGGGTTGTCGGCCAGCAGGCTGCCGACCTGGGTCAGCACCGGCTCCAACCCGACCACCAGGGCGCCCACCGCCGGCACCAGTGCGGCGTCTACCGCAGCGGAGACCTTTTCCATCGACGCGCTGAACACGTTCATGTTCTGCGCGGCGGCTTTCGGTGTTTCCGGCAGATCGACGGTTTTCGCCGTCTCGCTGACTTCGCTCAGCTTGCCCTGAAACGCTGCGGCGGATTTGATGCCGTCCACGAACGGCGTAATCACACTGCCGCCCTTGAACAGACCGCTGATGTCGAGTTTGCCGAGGCCGGTCTGTTCGAGGTTTTTCTTGAAGTCATCCACCTTCACTCGCAGGGCGCCGAGTTTGGGTGACAGTTCGTCGATGCCGGTCAGCAGCACCGACGCTTTAGCTTTGGTTTCTTCTGCCATCACTGCACCTGCTGCATCGCATTGATCCGTTGCGCGTGCTCCAGCGATTCGCGAAGCACATCCAGTGGCCTGGCCATCATCTGTTCGGGGTCAACCTTCCAGAACCAGGCCAGGTCATAGGCGACCGAAATCAGGTCGGTGATGGCTCCGACGCCGCACTCATGAAAAAACTCGCAACGGCCCAGCTCAACGCGTTGAGGTCAGCCAGGTCCAGCTGGTTGACCGACGACGGCGGAATGCCGGCGCACACGGCGATGTACTTGGCCGCCACGTCCATGTCGAGGCTGACCTCTTCGCTCTTGTCGATCTTGTACGGCAGCGCCTTGATCGCTCGTACCTCCTGCACCGTCGGACGGCGCAGGACGAGTTCAGTCAGGGGCTCGCCGTGAGCTTCGATCGCAACTTGAAGCTTCACGGCGCCGCTCATTGCCAGGTCCCCTTGATGCCTTCGAATTTCAGTTCGATGGTGGCGTCATCGCCCTTGGAGACTGGCTCTTCGACCAGGTAGGCACCGGCCAGCACGTAGACTTTGCCGTTGCTGAATTCGCAGGTGACGGTGATGTCGGTGCCTTCGATCAGCTTCTTCAGCGGGAAGTCGGCGGTGTGCAGCGCGGTCACCTTGAACGACGGCGCGATGTCGGTTTCCTTGTAGAAACCCGGCACGACGGTTTCGCGTTTGACGGCCATCAGCGGGGCTTCGCAGCCGCCATTGATGGTCAGTTGTGCACCGTCGACCTTGACGTAGCAGGTGCCTGCAATCAGTTGACCCATGGTGTTACTCCCTTCAAATAAAAAGCCCACGCGAGGTGGGCTGAAATCACAGTCTCAAACGGGCCGATCAGGCGACGTCGTCGTACTGCAGACGGAACTGGTTGAGCAGTGCGAACACGCGCAGACCGTTGATGTAATCCGGCGGGAACAGCACGTTCACGCGGCTCGGGTCCTGCACGTCGCGCTCGACGATCAGGTGCTCGGCGAACAGCTCGGCGTTTTCCACGTGGCCTTCCAGTTCGAGCTTGGCGTACTGGGCGATCAGCTCACCGCGAATGGTCGCCGGGGTGACGATCGGCTGGCCGGCACCGAAACGGGTGCCGTCGGAGGCCAGTTTGTGGCGACCGTACTTGCTGGTGATCACGCTTTGCAGACGACGCACGATGAACGCCGACTGGTGCATGGTTTCGCTGTCCAGGTACGAGTTGTCGGCCTGGCCGTAAGCGTTTTTCTGGTAGGTGGTGATCGAGCGCTGGATGCGCACGTAGCCGCCTTCGTAGTACGCGGTGGCGATGCCGTAGTTGAGCAGCGACTGACGCTCGGTCAGGGTGAAGCGCTCGCTGGCCGGCGCCGGATCGACGCCTGGCAGACTGCCGCTCTGGGTCGGACGGCTGGCATCCGCCGAGATGAACACCGAAGTACGTGCAGCCAGTGCGGCGGCTTGTACCCATACCGGTTGCGGAACGCCCGGCTCCAGCGCCTGAATGGTCATGTGCTGGTCGTTGCGCGCCTGACCGGCCGCCACCAGAGTGCCGACGGTGCCGCGCTTGGCGCTGTAGACGTGACCGAACAGTTGCTTGGCCCAGGACCAGCGACCGGTGCTGTCGTCCATCACCGCTTGCCAGGTGTTGAGGGTGGCCAGGTCGGACCATGGCAGCGCGATGAATTCGAACGGCTCGTCACCCAGTGCGGCAACGGCCGCCACTTGATCCGGAACACCGACGCCGCCGGTCATGGCGGTGATGGCGGTGGTCAGGCCGGCCGGGGTTTCTTCGCCGTTGCTCTTGCCCAGGCGATTGAATTGCAGGCTGATGTCGTTGCCGCTCTCGCCGGTCCATTTGGCGTTCAGGGTTACCACGCCTTCGGCAGCCGCAGCGCTCACCGGCAGATCGGCGGTGGCGTTGATTTTCTGTGCCAGGGCGGTGGCCGCCTGGGCAGCGGTGGCACCGTTGACCACGGTGGCCTGGACGCGGACGCCGCCGACATACAGGTTGAGCACGCCAGCCTGAGTCGCGGTGCCGGTCAGGGTCAGCACGCCTTTGGCGATGGCGCCGGTGGCGTTGTGCAGCGGCAGGCACCAGATCTCACCGATCGGGTCAGCCTTGCGGAAAGTCTCGTACATCGAAGCCAGCATCGAGCCCTGGCCGCCAATGCTCTTGGCCAGTGCCACGCTGGAAACCAGCACCAGTTTGCCGACTTCGCTCGGGGCGATGTTGTCGTTGACCTGCGCCACGATCAGGCGGCGCATGGACGAGGACGCGCTATTGGCGGCCGAGTTGTCCATTTCGGCATAGAACAGCGGTACACGAATGTCCGCAGGAATGTTGCTGAATCCGATCGCCATTATTTGGCTCCCTTTTGTTTAGCTGTTGCGGTTTTGAGGGTGATATCGCCGTCGGCCAGACGCCGGCGCCACCAGGCGCTGTCCAGCACTTCACGGCCTTCCAGTGGCAGCAGGTCGCCTGCTTCCGGGTCCGGCACGGCACGGCCGGCGGCCGGCACTACGGTGATGCGGTTGCTCATGGGGTTACGTCTCCAGAGAAAGTCATTTCCACGCGCCCGTCAGGGCCGGGGTGTTTCAGGTTGGGGTCGGCCGGGTCGATCGCATCGACCCGCACGGTGACCCCGGTAAAGGACGACAAACCGTCCAGTTCGCGTTCGTGCCAACTCTCCGCAGGCTGACTTGGCAGATTGCGGCCCAGCTGGAACTCGGCAAAAAAGCGCAGCCGGTAGAACGCGCGGCTGCTGTTGATCGAGACCGTTTCGCCGCCGTCATAAACGATGGCGCTGTAGTCGGAACCGGGTTTGAAACCCACCAGCGCACGCCAGATTTCGGCGCGCAGGTCGTGCAACAGATCCAGCGCTTTTGTGGCATCCGTGGCGTCGAGCACCAGGATGATTTCGAAGCGGTCGCGGATCGGCTGGCTGGCGGAGTTCTGTGCGGTGCTGGCACTGGCCAGGTCGGCCAGCGGTAAGACGTGGGCCGACGGGGTCGGCAGATTCGGGTCGCCTTGCAGCAGCGCCAGGTCGACACCTGTCGCGATATGGCCGACAAGGCTTGGGCATTGCGCACGCAGCTGCGTGAGGATCGGGGAGATCTTCATGGGGAGCGTTCCAGTGTTAGAGAGTGACGCAGGAGTGGGAGCGTATGGCGGGGTGAATCAGTCTTTGGCTTTTGCCTCGGGATCCCGGCCGGTCGCTTCGATCAGGCAGCGATAGCTTTCTTCGCGCTTGCCACTGGCCGTGACTTTTTCAATCGACCAGCGACCGCGCATGAAGTCCGGCCAGGTGTCATCGAGTACCAACAAGCCCTCGGCCACCAGTAGCGGGTCGCCCGGGCAGGTAACCTTCAGCTTGTATTTCTCGCGCAGCATCTTGCGCACTTCGGCTTCGCCGATAGTTTTGGCCTCTTCCTCATTGGCCAGTTTCTGGCGAATGACCTTGTAGGGCTCGGAACCGGTGATCACCTCCCGCAGCTTGCCAAGAGCATCGTCCCAGAAGCTGGTCTTGCAACCCTGGTTCTGGGTACGAGCGGTCTCTTCCAGCGTGGCGCTGATGAAGGCGTGATCGCCCGGCCGATTGTTGCTGGTCACCGATAACCTGACGTCCGGTATCACCTGGCCTGAAAAGTTTTTGAGCTGCGCCGGTTTCGCCAGTACGTAGAGTTCGTTGACCGGTTTGGCAACCGCGTCGTATTTGCGCGCCATTCGCGTGATGAAGCTCATGTCGGTTTCGTTCGACTGGTCGACATGGGCAATCCTGATCAGCGCCAGTTCGGGATCGACGCGCGGCGAGAAACCGTGCGGCTCGACCAGTTTGCGAAACAGCCCGCCAAGCGTCGTGGGGCCATGACTGGCCGTGCGCCGTTCCTTGAATCCGGTTTCGTCCTTGCCGCTGAAAGGCGCGGCGGTCGCGACCAGCGTCAGGCGCAGCGGGAACAGCGTCGGTGTCAGTCGAGTCACCCGGAACTGGCCTTTTTCGACCAGCCCGGTCTCCAGATACCCCACCCGCAGGCCGATGATTCCGCCCAGAGTCGGCAAGCCTTCAAGGCCTTCCAGGTCGAGCACCAGCGTCAGTTGATCGGACTCCATCCCGGCGGCATCGATGTGTTCCCAACTGATCAGGCGCTGGTTCAGCAGGTCCTTGTTGGCGCCGTAGATTTCGATCGCCGGCGTAAATCCCTGTGCCATGCAGCCTCCTTAATCCCAGGCCAGAACCGGTTTGATCGCAGCCGGTTTGCTATCGAGTTCCGGGAGTGTCACCCAGACACCGGCCGACAGAATCGGGCCGTGCTCGGCCAGGGTCGGGTTGAGTGTCCACAGGGCTTCTTCGGCGGTGTCATCGCTGCGACCGGTTTCGCGGTACAGCAACAGATTCACCGAATCACCGGCCACGCTTCGTACCTTACGCATTGTTGAACTCCGTCAATACGATCACCCACTTGATCACCATCGCAGTGCCGTCATCGATGACCTCGCTCTGGTTTTCGTCGATGCTGGTGATCCGCCACAAACCCCAGTTGCGGCCAATGCCGTCAATCAACGGCAACGGCGCTCTCAACGCTTGCAGCGCACGCAGCTCATCGAGCCGATCCATCGCCACGGCGTACATCGAGGTGCCGCCGATAGTCAGGGTTTCGGGCTTCTGCCCTATCTGATAGGCTTTGGGCTTGCTGTTGAGGATCTGCAGCTCGGTCCAGCCGCCATCGGACTTTCGCGCCAGCGTGCTGTACGCAAAATCCCGGGACAGGCCGAAGATGAAACTGCCCAGTGCCATTTGTTGTTTCATGTGGCGACTCCATCGGTCAGGGCTGCGTCACGGCGGGTGGCGAGGGGGTTACTGGTCATCATTGGTGTGAACTGATTGTCGAACTGACTCTGCAGGTGCTGCGTGACCAGCAATCCGATGTTTTCCGAAGTGCCCGGATCGCTGCAGTACACCTGAACCGAAGGTGCGTAGGTGACTTGCTGGTTTACAGCCTGGGCGCTGGCCAGATCCTTGCTGACCTGGCCGGGGGCAGACAGTACGTCAGGGGCGATAAATACGAACCGTTCATCCAACGCAACACCGGTATCCCTGGCCGATGCTGGAGCCACTTGTGAACGTGTGTCTATTGAAATGGCCGACAGCCCTTGACGCGGAATCTCGCCCCATGACGGTTGTTTGCCCGTTTCCCTTACCCTGACAACAGCAGGATCCAGACTGGCTATCCCCGTCACAGGCGCATCCGTTGACAGCTTTGCTTCAGTATCGCGGGTAGATGACAGGTCTGGAGAGGTGGTGGACTCCTTGCCCGGTAGCCGTTTGCCTTTACGCTCTTTTGCCACATCGACCGCTGCGTCAAACAGAACATCGAACAGCGCTTTCAGGGTTGCCCCCGTGACTATGATCGCAGCGCTGATGTTTGGATGATTCTCGGCAAAATCGCTCATTCGGTCAGTATTGTCGCCGGCAAATCCAAGCACTTCAGGAGAAGGCGACACCGCATTTGCGCTGGCGATGGCCAGACGTTCGTTGCGCGCAAGCTGAACGTTCCATTGACCTTGCTGGGTATTGGAAAGTGCCAGTGCAGACTGGCGCACCGAACTCTGCTCACCGACCTTCGAAGTCGCGTATTGCCCCTTGTCCTTTACTTGCGAAAAGGCCTCGTTGACGCCGCCAAGGTTCTGCGCCAGCAACTGTGCGGCGTCATCGCTATCGGCAAACAGTGTCCGCGCCAGCGTGGCGCGTTGCTCGACCGGTCTGGCGTTCAGCGCGGCAAGTACCGAGAGTACCGCGCCCTGTGCATTTTGCTTGTCCGGGTCGCGCATTGCCGCCGCCACGGCGACGGGATCAAGCCCCAGTTGTTTCCAGGCAACACGCTCGGCGCCCGAAGTTTTGTCACCTTTGCCCAGCGCAACGGAAAGGCTCTTCAACGCCTCGCCGGCATCGTCTTTCTTCATCCCGCTGTTGAGTAATGCTGCCGAGAGCGCAGCGGCCTGCTCGGGTTGCAGACCTGCCGAGATCGCCGATTCACCTGATTGCTTGAGGACGGCACCGATGTCTGACGGTTTTGCCCCACCCGGTATTTTGCCGAGCTGATTGGTCGCATCCGCGAGGTCAAACGCCTGATCGCGAGTGAGCTTCATCGAGGTGCGCCACACCACCATCATTTCAGCGACATCCTTGGCGGGGACTTTGAACGCTGACGCAATGATCGCAGCGTCGCTGGCGAAATTGAGCAATTCAAAAGGCTTGTCCGACTCATTGGCCAGGTCATTGCCGACTCCCGCATCGGCCGCAAGCGTTGCGATCTTGATCAACTCGACCCCGCGAGTTCCTCCCGCCGCCACCAATGGCTTGCTGGCCATGACCAGACTTGCCAGCTCCACCTCTTTGGTCTTTTTTGGAGACAGTTGTGTGGCGCTGCCCAACTCGGCCGCAGCCAGGTTCAGCGCAATCGACCGCTGGAGAAACCCTGGCGCTTCAGTCCGTTCACTTGACTCCTTCGGCGTCGCTGACTCACCGCTGGATTCATCCTTTTCAGCGGTACTCGCCGAAACTGGACGGTAAGTGGACAGGGTCAACCTCAATGCATCAATCGCCGTGGTCAGCGAGCGGATACTGGCACTTGCTTTAACAAGCACCTGACTCAAGTCAGAAATCCGGTCATGGACAATTTGCCCGGAACCATTGATCGACGCCACGTTCAAGCTGGTATTACCGGGCGTTACGGTTGAATTCTCACCGGCGTACGTGAGCGCATTCTTGCTCTCTGCCATGCCGCTCTACTCCTTTTTCACGCCAAGGCGAGTGATCGCTATGTCGTAGCGGCGCAACGCCTTTTCGGCGTCCCACTCCAGAATTTCCGCCTCACTTACCGGGTAAATGAGCGGCACGATATCGAGGATTACTTCGATGTCGCGCTCTGAAAGAAGGCCGCCGGCTGGTTTAAAAAATCGTCGATGCGCACCTGCAATTGCGTCCAGTCCGGGACGCTCATCAGGGCCAGATCGGGGATCATCAGGCCGGTGCAATGGGCGGTGATGAACTCGGCGCGTTCCTTGGCCGTTTTCAGTTTCTTCATCACTTTGGTGGCCCGCAGCGCCGGCATTTCCAGGCTCAGCGAGGTCACGGTGCGGCCGGTGACGGCGAGCGGTTGCAGCAGTTGCACCAGGTCGGGATCGTCGGACTTTTCCGCGTCTTCGACCTGATCGAGAAAGTACGACGCCGGACGGGTCGACATCTCGTGTACGTACTGCGCGATGCTCACGTAGTCCGGGCGCTTGAGCTGATCGAGCTCCTTGACCGACAGCCCGGTGGCCAGCAGCGCCAATTCGAAGAACTGATCGTCTTCATCGTCGCCGGCGCGTTCCAGCGCTTCTTTCTGGGCGGCGTAGAACAGGGGCTTGAGCTGGATCGATTCGATCTGTGAGCCGTCGTCACCGGTAATCGGCGACAGCAGGTCATGCTTGGGTGGCATCCACGACATGAATGAATTCCTTGGTGATTCTTGAGGGGGTGTTGCAGTCCCTTGTGGAAGCGGCGCACCGCCGCTCCCACAGGGTTTGTGCACGGTCTGCCAAAAAGGCTTACGGCATCAGCACCGCACGACGGGCATCACCAAGGATGTCGACGCCGTTGAGCACGAACTTCTGGGTGCGCACGTCGATGTCGATCACCGGGATGCCGTTCTCCAGGCGGGTGTAGGTGCGGCAGGAAAAATCCAGCGTCGTCAGGGCCTTGCCGCCCATTTTGATTGCGTCTTCACCCATGGTTTTGAGCTTGCCGCCGATGGTGTGGTAGGTGAACCAGGTATTGCCGTCCTGGTCCTGACCGGCTTCACGCACGTTCAGCAGAATGTCGTCACCGAGTTTCACACCCATGGCGAGCAACACTTCGGCGCCAGTGCCCTGCAGCTTGATCTGCGCATTCAACGCCTTGGCGCTCTTGGCCATCTCTTCGATGATGAAGCGGCCGCCCGTCATGTTCTCCATCTCGAAATCGATCTTCGGCGGAGTGAACTCCTCCACGGTTGCCGACAACGGCAGGCCTTGCAGGGTGGCCGCGATGGCCTGTCTTACGCGGTTGGTAAACATTAGAGAACGTCCTCCAGGAACTGCTCGATGATTTCATCGCGGGCGTTGAGTTGATAAACCATGTGTTCGTTCGGCGCGTAGCGGCCGTAGTCGATGACCACGTACCAGGTGCCGTTCTTGTACTTCTCGACGCTGTTGAGTTCCGGGTGCAGGTAAACGCTGCCGCCAGGAATGGTTTCGTCGGCGACCAGGGTCTGCAGCCAGTCGTTGATGCGCTTGACTTCCTGATCCATGAACGACTTGGTCAGGTTCTTCGCCATGGCTTTCTGGCCGGCCTTCACCAGCTTGCGACTGATGGCATCTTCCAGACCGACGTAGCTGATGAACTTGCCGGTGATCGAACGGTTGCCCAGCAGCGAGAAGCCTCCCAGCACGGTGCGGGCGTAGTAGCTGACGCCGTAGCGGTTGAGCAGATCGCCTTCGGTGGAAGTGTCGAGGATGTTGTACTCAACGACCCGGGACACGTCTTCGGCGTAGGTCACCTGGTTGCCCGGGCTTTCCCACTGCTTGACCTTGGCCAGTGCGGCAATCGCCAGGCTGGATGGCGCGAGGAAGACGTTTTTCTTCGCCGCTTTCGAATACACGGCCGGCATGTTGTGCACCACTAGGCAACGGTCGAAGCCGAGGTCGGCGCCGCCCAGTTCCTGGCTGTAGGTCACCTGGTCGGCGACCGAAGCGTCCTTGCCGTCCAGCACCACACGGGCCTTGATGCGCTTGCCGAACGAGGCGAACTCGCTGGCCACAGCCTTGGTGCCGGTGAAGCCCGGCGCGCCGATGATGGTCAGGTCTTCCGGGACGCTGCCCAGTGCGGCCAGACCGAGTTTTCGACCGGTCACTGGCTCGATGCCGCCGATCACTGCGTTGACGGTGTCGGCCGGGGTTGCGCCCGCTTCGACGATCACCACGTACACCGGTACCTTGACCACTTTGAGGATCTGGTAAACCGCGTGGTACAGGGTGCCCTCTTCCGCGCCGGTCGGATCGAGCAGCGCGTGGGTGGTGAAGCTGTTGATGCGAAACGGTGCGTTGCGCGGAATCAGCGGATCGGCTTTCGGCGCAGTGCCGACCAGACCGATGACGTTGTCACCCAGGCCCCCCATGGCCTCGGGGGATTCGGTGGCATTGACGGTAATGCCGTTGTGCTCGAAGTTCAGAACCTCAGCCATATTCAGTCAGCCTTCTTGGCAGCGGCCTTCACGGCCTTGGTGGTAGGTGTTTTCAGCTCCAGTCGACCGGCGCTGTGCAGGGCACTGGCCTCGACATCGAGCAGATCGAGTTCCTGGCCGACGCTCGACCAGTGCCCACCGCCGGTGGGGAATGGAACGAGCACGGTGTAGGTTTGGCGGGTTGCCATTTTTCGTTTCTCCATAAACGGGAAAGCCCCTCGTGGGGAGGGGCTTGGCGGGTGTTGAGTGGGTTGAGTGGGAAAACAAAACGCCCAGGGTTCGGGGCGTTATTGAAGTGACGGTTCAGGTTTCCCGGTACCTGTCACAGCTGTCTGGATAGCTTTGATTGCTTCGTCGGCAGCCTTTCTGGCTTCATCGATTGCGCCATTCGCAATCCTGTCTCTGATCAGCTCTTTCGCCTCCAGGCGGCGTTCGCGGACCAGATAAAGTAATTCTGCGTATCTGGCGGATTCAGCCAGCATGCTGTCTGCGGCCTCCCGAGGCGCTCGACCCATGATTGCCCAGGCAGCGACCGAACGTGGCACTGCGTCTGCGGGATATCCGGCATCCTTGAAAGCTTGCGCTTCGGCCGTCGCTCGTTCGTATTCGAGCGCCCGCAACGGGTCGCCTGCAACAGTCTGTCGTGCCTGGTCGGCGTAGTTATCAACCCTTGTGCACAACTCGGCGGAGGTCGGCACAGGCTCGCCGTCATGCTCCCATTGGCCTTTCCACTCACCGCTATCCGGGATTCGCGTTCCCTTGAATCGCGGGTTCCAGCAAGGCTGAGGCAATTGGACGGCCGTCCAGTTGTCGGCGTCCGCCGGGGTATCGGCGGCGTAAAGGAACCGGCCGTTCTGATCGATCACAAAAATCATACTTCCCCCTTAAACCGTTTGAACGCAGAAGCTGAATTGGCAGGCAAATCCGCCGGCGCCGGCCGTGGAACCCATCGCGTAATCCAGGACCACCTCGCCTGTAGCTTCCGCTCGCCACGACAACCACCCGAACCCGAGCGGACTGTTGGTAGCCCAATCGCCCGTCCCGCAAACTCGGGTGATGGGCCGGTAACCTGGCGGAAGCGTGAACATGACCAACGGATCGATACCGTTACTGATCCAGCGTGAGGCATCGATGCTCACGTAGACATTGCCGTTGGCCTTCCAGTAACGGCAGGCATTTGCGTCGGCAAAACCGTTGATGAACGCCGGTACCTTGATGCTTGTCGCTGAAAAATTTGCGAAGGCGGTACTCACCACGCTGTTGGTCTGGGCCTGGGTATAGCTGTCGGTAATTCCGTAGCCCGCCAGCGAATTGGGTTTGCCAGAGGTAATCTTGCTCCAGTCCAGCGCAGGGATGTCGGATGCAACCAGAGTTGTGCCACTGGTAGCCACCCCTTTAGCGTTGACGGCAATTTTTGTGTAAGTGCCGGGAGTAACACCTGAATCGGCAAGTGCCAGGGCAATGTTGGCATTCGCCGATCCGTCAAATGACGCGCTACCACTCGCCGCGCCGGAGATGGAAATACTGCGTGCCGTTTCAAGCTTTCGAGCCGCTACTGCAGTGGCGTTGATTCCAAGGGCGTCAGTGATCCCGAAACCGGCCAGTGTCGTGGGGTTGGCCCCGGCCGTCGCACGGCCATATTCGTCGACGCTCAGACTTTTGTAGGTCCCGGGAGCAATCCCGGTACGCCCCGCCAGCATCTTGAAGGTCAGCGCAGTGGTGCCGAGCGTGATCGGTGCGTTGGTGGTCAGGTGCCACAGCGAATCGCCGTTGAGCGTGCCCTCCTCCACCATCACCGTCAGGCCCGGGGTGACCTTGGCGCTGACGTTGGCATCGTTGGCCCGGACCCAGTCGCCGTTGGCGACGATCCACAGGCCGTTGTCCTTGGCCAGGGTCTGATTCGGCAGCAACACGCGGTCACCGGCGATCACCGCCACGCCGTCGATCTGCTGCGCACCGTTCAGCACCACGTTGGCGGTGGCGGCGACGCGCACCGATTGTTTGCCATCGAGTTTGCCGAGTTCTTCGGCAAGGTAGCTCATGACCCAGGCACGGGTGGCCTTGACCACCGTGTCATCGATCAGCAGCGTCACCAGCGAGGCATTGCTGGTCTCGAAAATCGAGCGGATGTAGAACTCTTTGCCCGAGCCGGACGTGGCCAGCACCGGTTTGAACGACTCCGGGTATTTGACGATGGCGTAGAGAATGCCGGTGTCGGTCCACAGTCCGGCTTCCCGTACATACCAGCCGCCGACGTCCGGCGGGATGGTGACTTCGGCGAGCAGCCAGCTCGGATTTTTCTCGTCCTGGAACAGCGCATTGAGCGGTCCGCGCCAGACTTCGCGTTTCAGCGCGGTAGCTGTCGCGGCCGGGTTGTAGACCGCGCCACCGCCATCGCCGACGGAAATCTGCGTCAGCTTGATCGGCACGCCCGCTGCCTTGCAGGCGGTTTCGTAGGCAATCCCTGCGTTGGTGAGCAGGGTGTAATAGTCAGCCATTCAGGCCCCCTGAGGATAAATAGTGGATGTTTCGACGGTGTAGAGACCGGCCGCCATGAAGGCTTCACCGGAGGTTTCGAGGCCTTCGAGGAACACCGGATAGACCGTGGTCAGTTCACCGCAGAAGGTTGCGGCACCGATCACATGAGAGCCGAAGGCGCTGAGGCCGACCGACACCGACAGCACGTCCCGTTCGCTCTTGGCATCGGCCAGGCGTCGGTCGAGACGGGCGTCGATTTCTTCGCTGTAGGGTTGTTCGGTGAAAGCCCGCACGGAAAAGCTGTAAGGCTCGCCTGGCGGTGTCTGTTCGTACCAGGCACGGATCTCGGGTCTGAGCTGCAAACCCTTGGCGGCATTTTCCAGCGCCTTGCGGGTGCCGGCCTGGCGCGCGGTGGGCCAGGCCAGTTCGACGGTCAGGCGCTTTTCCGCTTCCGATGCGTCGGTGCTCCATTCGGCCACGCCGCGATCCGCCGCGAGATACGGCAGGAACGCGACCGGCGTAGCGCTTGGGTTCATCAATTCGGGAAACGGCGGCACGATGCGGTCAAGCAAGGTGCCGAAGCCGATATCGAGCGCCCGTTCCAGCGCCGAGCTGTTGGCCGGCAGCAGGGTCGGACGCGGTGTCTGGTCCGTCATAGCGTCTGCACCTCGACTTCGACCGCCGTGCAGTACGGTGCTTGAAACGCGGTGCACACGATGGGTGTCAGTGGCTCAAGAATCTGCAACTGCACGGCGCCGGCACTGTGCAGCGTGTAGTCGATCCAGCTAGGGTCGACCCGGCCTTCCAGACGATGACAACTGTCGGCGTAGGCTTGCAGATGTTGTTCGGCGGCAACTTTGGTCAGGCCCGAATCCGGGCCGGAATTGATCTTCGCCACGACGCGGATCTTGTAGCGCTGAATCTCGGCGCCCTTGACGGTGACCTTGTCGGTTTCCGGGCAGACATCCGGTCGGGCGAAATGTTGGCGCACGCCGTCGAGCAATGCGGCGGACGGTGTGCCGTCGGCGTCGCGGGACAGCACAGTCACCTGCACTTCACCGGGAGCCGTGCGACGACCGTTGCCATCCTTGACCTGTGCAGCGAAGCCGTCCGGGGCGAAGGTGTAGGTGACGTCGACGACACCGGCATCGGTGGATTCGACTTTCACCGCCGGCCGTTCGCCAAGGGTGAAAACTTCGCGGCGATACTGCATCCGCGAACCTGCCGCCGGAGCATGGGGCGCCAGGTAATAGCGCAACCGGGCGTCATCGTCACTCTCGTAAATCGCCGGCACTGGCGGGAATGCCGCCGGGTCGCCCGGATCGAGCAACTGTCGCTCCAGGCCCATGTCCGCCAGCCGCGCATCGAGGTTGCTGCCGGTGGCCCACCACGCCAGCATCTGCTTGATGCGGGCGTTGTATTTGCGTTCATGGGTTTGCAGGCGAACGCAAAACGCTTCGAGCGCCATGGTCAGCAATTCGCTTTCGTTTTCCAGGCTGGTCTTGAGTTTCGCAGCACTCTGCGGCGAACGGGATCCGACGTATTCCAGGACGAAGGTCTTGAACTCGGCCAGCAAATCCTCGAAGGCCTCGACCTTGATCAGCGAAGGTTCGGCCAGTTGGTTCTGGCCAGGGATCAACATGCTCATGTCACGACCTCGAAAGTCTGTTGGCGGTTTTTCCAGGTACCGGCGAAACGCAGCAGCAGGCCGGCGCCCTGTCGGGTGGCGACGATCACGCCGGGCTGGAAATCGCCGATGCCGTTCTGCGGGTTGTAGAACGCCTGCGCGGCGTGGCTCTGGGCCAGAAGCAGGACGTCATCGCCGAGGTTTTGCCCCAGCAGCGTGGGGATCAGCGAACCATAAAGGGGCCTTTTTTGCCGGGTGCCCAGCGGCGTGGTCAGGGCCCGGGTCGCGCGCTGCACGAATTGCAGCCAGTCGTCGACCGTGGCCCCGGTGTCTCTATCGATTCCGATCATGGGAGGCTCTTGATTCAGGGGCTGATGACGCGACCCTGGTGATCCACCAGCGGGCCGCTGAAGTGCACGCCCGAGGCGTCGATGGTCAGGCCGGTGGCGCCCAGTTGCAGGTTGATCGCTTGCGGCGTCATCGCCAACCGCGCCGGGCCGATGCTCAGCTCAAGCGCTTCGCGAGATCCGCTGAACGCTGCCGGGCCGTTTTGCCAGTGCAGGGTGTGAGAAGCATCGTCGTAGCCGCTTTCGCTGCCATCGACATGTACCCGTCGCGTCAGCGTGGGGAGGGTCGCAACAGGTGGAAAACGGTCACTATTCAAGCCGAACAACGCCACGCTTTGCGCACCGCTTTCGCCGCTGCCGTAGTTGAGCAACAGACACTGTTCGCCCACGCTGGGAATCCGCGATTCGCTTTGGGCGCCGGCGCTCGGGTTGAAGAACTTGATCGCCGGGGTGAGCAAACCACCGTGGCTGACCTTGCAGGTGTTGCTCGCCGCATCGACCTCCTGACAGATGCCGATTCGGCAATAGCTCTCGGCACGTCGGTGCAGGTCTTCGATCTCCGCTTCCATTTCCGCCAGACGCTCGATGATCGGGCCCAGTTGCATGCGCAGTAATGCGTCGAACATCGATCACGCCTCCAGCGGGGTGTATTGGTCGGGGTCGTCGATGTCGCTGACTTCCCAGGTGCGAGCGAATTTCGGTGTGCCGAGCGGGTCGTCGAGCAAGGTCGGGCCGAGGTAGAGGGTCTGGTTGAAGGTCAGGGTCCACGCCTTGTTGGGCTGATCGGCGCGAATCGCCAGCGACGGCAAGCCATCGATGTTCATCGGCAGATCGCACTGATCGCCAGGCAGGCCCCAGCGGTTGTCGGTGATCAGGTTTTTCAGGGCGGCGATCAGATCGCACGCGGCAAACGCCGTGGCAGAAATGGCCGGAATGACTTGAAGGGACAGCGTCAATGCGTGAGCAATCCGCCCGTTGGCGGCGCGCTCTCCCGGTGCATTGCGTTCGATGTCGATCAGCACCCAGGCCTTGTCGCCGGGGGCCGTGAAGTCATCGTGGTTGCCGACTTGCACGTTCAGATCGGCGTCGTTGCGCAAGGCTGTCGCCATTGCCGTGAACAGCTGCGAAGGCTGCTGGATCGGTGCAGACATGCATGACCTCCTTTTCGAATGTCCACGCAAAATCCCGCCGCACAGCGTGCAGCGAGGCAAGAATGGGGTGGGTTACTGTGGATCGCGCGGTGGCGGAACTTCGCAGACGCCGATGCGCTTGGCGGCCCAGCGTTCGTACAGACCGATGGCCACGTCGGCACCGGCCATTGCAGTGAGGCAGCCAAATGCGCCGGCGGCCCAAATCGACATGCCGGCGGCGTACAGCAGCATGATCGCCGAGACGCCGCAGATCATGCAGGCGCCGGAGCGCAAGACCAGCCGTCGCAACAGCGGCCAGCCGCGGGCGCCGTCCTTGTCGGCGCGCCACATTTCGCCGGAGACCCCGCCCGCCACGGCGAGCAGAATGACCAGCCAGATCGGCATGTCCGCCAACGCTTGTTGCTCGTTTGTCATGTCACGCCTCCTGGTGTGATGGATGAGTGGTGTGTGTCGGGTTCAAACGTTTTCTCTCGAGGCAGGCATTCCAAAAAGCCCGGCACAAGGGCCGGGCTTTTCAGTAATGCGTTCTCGATAACAGAGCTGACAGAGCGCCTGGGACAGTCGCACCCGGCCAGTTAACATCGCAAGGCTGTCAGTAAGGAGCTACTGGCCAGACAATATTTGCCGGATAACCCGGCTGCTTATCGATGTCGCTGACGGCAATCGAGTACTGCTTGTGCGCCAGCAACCGAGCCTCGTCCGCGGCCGAAGCAACGCCGAGGTCCACTTTGAACTGCAGGGAATTCAGCAGCAGCCAGTTGGCGGCGAAATTCAGCAGTTGCCATTTCTGTTGCTCGGCTTCGTTGCGCAGGTCTTCGTCGGAAGGAGGGGTAAATGTCCAGACCTCATTAAAGGTCGCCGACCAACCCACACGAATTTCGCTGTTACCGGTGACATCAACCCAGAAGGACGTCGGTGAAGCTGGTGCGTCCGGGATAACCTCACTCTCTCTGAGCTGAGCGACTTTGCTGTATTCAACCAGTGCATAGAGATTCATGGTTTAACTCCTTGGTTTGTTGTTGATCCAGATGGGTGCGGTGATGAAACCTGGCAGGCATTCCAAAAAGCCCGGCCACTGACCGGGCTTTTCAGTAATGCGCTCCTTCGCCTTCCTTCAATCCTGTGTTCGTGAAGGAAGCTGACTTTTCGGCGCTACTGGCGCGGTACGAGTCCGTTCAAATTGTTTTTCCGACCGCGGTCCCTGCCCGCCGGATAACTGCTTCTGGTGCTTTACGCTGCACACCCGGGTCAGTTGCCAACCCTCTGAACCGTTGAGGCCGGTTCATCGCTGCCTGTTCTTGTGGAACTAAAGAGCTGTTGTTGCCAGCCGCTTTGTCGAGCGGCTTGGTGGCAAGAATATGCATGAATGCATATTCAGTCAATGCGTAAATGCATTTATTTATGCATGAGAATTGCGCGGATGCATGGAAACCCCGCCAATCAAGGGTTGTCCGGTTTTCTACAGGCGAAAAAAAACCCGCCGTGGGCGGGTTTTATCTGAGAGAGGGATCGTTACCGGGCGTACATGCCCCACCAGAAGACGTGACCGAGGATGACAATCTGCTCTTCCTGCATGTCCTGGAAGCTGTAGTCCTCGTCCGGATGCTCATCGCGATTGAAGCTGCGCAGGCGAATACCGGTTGGCAGGCGATAGAGCTGTTTCACCCGCAATTGACCGTTGTGGTTGATCGCGTAAAGGTCGCCATCGATGATGTCGCCGATCCCGCACTTGCCCGCGTTGACACCGACGGTGGCGCCGTCACGCAGCACCGGCAACATGCTGTTGCCCCGCACGGTCACGCATTTGGCCTGGTCGAACTGCACGCCGTTATGGCGCAGGCTGCGCTTGCCGAAGCGCAGGCTGGAGCGTTCGCTCTCTTCGATGACGAATCTTCCTGATCCAGCAGCCAATTCAACCTCGCGAAGGAAGGGCACCGACACCTCGTCGTCATCGACGGGCGTGTCATCGTCCCACAGGCTTATGTCCTTGAGTTCGGAATGCAACTCCTCGCGCCCGCCGCCCGCGACCGGCGCAACGTCCGCGCGCCCGCGCAACTGATCGGTACTCACGGCGAAGTACTCGGCGATCTTCGAGATGTGTTTATCCGAAGGATCGACGATCTTCCCGCTGAGAATCCGCGAGAGAGTGGATTGAGGCACGCCGGTGCGACGGTGGAGCTCCGTGGGGGAGATCCCGTGCTGATCGAGCAGTGCTCTTAAGACGGAGGATACGTTGCGTTTTTGCATAACGCGCATAGTGCTTGAAGTTTTTCGCGAAGACAAATGCTGATTTGCATAAATCGTGCATAGTCGACCTTTTTGCGCCATAAAGCTGTCGCCCGGCCGCGATGCCTGCGTCCGACAGACTGCCCATGGTAACCTTGCGCCCATCGCGGAAAAGCCCGGCGACTGCCCCGCTTTTGCCCCACATCTTCCAACGAGTTACCTGACAATCCGATGAATAAAGCCGTCTCCGACCTGTCCTCCCACACCCCGATGATGCAGCAGTACTGGCGCCTGAAGAATCAGCACCCGGACCAGCTGATGTTCTACCGCATGGGCGACTTCTACGAGATCTTCTACGAAGACGCGAAGAAGGCGGCCAAGTTGCTGGACATCACCCTGACCGCTCGCGGGCAGTCGGCGGGCCAGGCGATTCCGATGTGCGGGATTCCGTATCACGCGGCGGAAGGCTATCTGGCGAAACTGGTCAAGCTCGGCGAATCGGTCGTGATCTGCGAGCAGGTCGGTGATCCGGCCACCAGCAAGGGTCCGGTGGAGCGTCAGGTGGTGCGGATCATCACCCCGGGCACAGTCAGCGATGAGGCATTGCTGGATGAGCGTCGCGACAACCTGATTGCGGCGGTGCTGGGCGACGAGCGTCTGTTCGGTCTGGCGGTGCTGGATATCACCAGCGGCAACTTCACCGTGCTGGAGATCAAGGGCTGGGAAAACCTGTTGGCGGAGCTGGAGCGGGTCAACCCGGTCGAGTTACTGATCCCGGATGACTGGCCGAAGGATCTGCCGGCGGAAAAACGCCGTGGCGTTCGTCGCCGCGCGCCGTGGGACTTCGAGCGTGATTCGGCGCTGAAAAGTCTTTGCCAGCAGTTTTCGACCCAAGACCTCAAAGGCTTCGGCTGCGAAACGTTGACCCTGGCCATCGGCGCTGCCGGTTGCCTGCTGGCGTACGCCAAGGAAACCCAGCGTACCGCCCTGCCCCATCTGCGCAGTCTGCGTCACGAGCGGCTGGACGATACCGTGGTGCTGGACGGCGCCAGCCGCCGCAACCTGGAACTCGACACCAACCTGGCCGGCGGCCGCGACAACACCCTGCAATCGGTAGTCGACCGTTGCCAGACCGCCATGGGCAGCCGCTTGCTGACCCGCTGGCTGAACCGCCCGCTGCGCGACCTGACCGTGCTGCTGGCGCGTCAGAGCTCGATCACTTGCCTGCTCGACCGCTATCGCTTTGAAAGCCTGCAACCGCAGCTCAAGGAAATCGGCGACATCGAGCGGATTCTGGCGCGGATCGGTCTGCGCAATGCCCGTCCTCGGGACCTCGCCCGCCTGCGTGACGCACTCGGCGCCCTGCCGGAACTGCAAGTGGCGATGACCGACCTGGAAGCGCCACACCTGCAACGCCTGGCCACCACCACCAGCACTTACCCGGAACTGGCGGCGCTGCTGGAAAAAGCCATTATCGACAACCCACCGGCAGTGATCCGTGACGGTGGCGTACTGAAAACCGGCTACGACAGCGAGCTCGACGAGCTGCAATCGCTGAGCGAAAACGCCGGTCAGTTCCTGATCGACCTGGAAGCCCGGGAAAAGGCCCGCACCGGCCTGGCCAACCTGAAAGTCGGCTACAACCGTATCCACGGCTACTTCATCGAATTGCCGAGCAAGCAGGCCGAATCGGCACCGGCAGACTACATCCGTCGGCAGACCCTCAAGGGTGCCGAGCGCTTCATCACGCCTGAACTGAAAGAATTCGAAGACAAGGCACTGTCGGCCAAGAGCCGTGCCCTGGCTCGCGAGAAGATGCTTTACGAAGCGCTGCTGGAAGATCTGATCAGCCAGTTGCCGCCACTGCAGGACACTGCTGGCGCCCTGGCCGAGCTGGACGTGCTGAGCAACCTCGCCGAGCGTGCTCTGAATCTCGATCTGAATTGCCCGACCTTCGTCAGCGAACCGTGCATGCGCATTACCCAGGGTCGTCACCCGGTGGTCGAGCAAGTGCTGACCACGCCGTTCGTGGCCAACGATCTGAGCCTGGACGACAACACTCGGATGCTGGTGATTACCGGTCCGAACATGGGCGGTAAATCCACCTATATGCGCCAGACTGCATTGATCGTGTTGCTGGCCCATATCGGCAGCTTCGTGCCGGCAGCCAGTTGCGAACTGTCGCTGGTGGACCGGATTTTCACCCGGATCGGCTCCAGCGACGACCTCGCCGGCGGACGTTCGACCTTCATGGTGGAAATGAGCGAAACCGCCAACATCCTGCACAACGCCACCGAGCGCAGCCTGGTGCTGATGGACGAGGTCGGCCGCGGCACCAGCACCTTCGACGGTTTGTCGCTGGCATGGGCGGCGGCTGAGCGACTGGCACATTTGCGTGCCTATACTCTATTTGCAACGCACTATTTCGAACTGACCGTGTTGCCGGAAGCCGAGCCTCTGGTGGCCAACGTGCACCTCAACGCCACCGAGCACAACGAACGCATCGTGTTCCTGCACCATGTGTTGCCGGGGCCTGCCAGCCAAAGCTATGGCCTGGCGGTGGCACAACTGGCCGGTGTACCGAGCGAAGTGATCGTGCGCGCGCGCGAGCATCTGAGCCGACTGGAAGACACCGCACTGCCCCACGAGGCGCCGAAGCCTGCCGTCAAAGGCAAACCGGCGACACCGCAGCAAAGCGACATGTTTGCCAGCCTGCCGCATCCGGTACTGGACGAACTGGCCAAACTGGATCTCGATGACGTGACGCCGCGTCGGGCGCTCGAAATGTTATATGCACTTAAGAACCGGATCTAAGCACCGAAGAACCGGATATAACGCAAACGGCTTCAAGCTGTTAGAATCTCGCGCGGTTCGGGATGCTGCTGGCTATTAGCCTGGCTGGCAGACATCGCTCCCGAACCTGGCGACCCCAACCGTGAAGGGGCAACGCTGCCGCCGCCTGAGGAGAAAATTAGAAATGACCTTCGTCGTCACCGACAACTGCATCAAGTGCAAGTACACCGACTGCGTAGAAGTCTGTCCGGTGGACTGCTTTTACGAAGGCCCGAACTTCCTGGTGATTCACCCGGATGAGTGCATCGACTGCGCCCTGTGCGAACCGGAATGCCCGGCCGTCGCGATTTTCTCCGAGGACGAAGTTCCGGAAGAAATGCAGGAGTTCATTCAACTGAACGTTGAGCTGGCCGAAATCTGGCCGAACATCACCGAGAAGAAAGAATCGCTGCCGGACGCCGAAGAGTGGGATGGCGTCAAAGGCAAGATCAAAGACCTCGAACGCTGATCTGCCCCGCGTTTGAAGAAAAGGCCCCTTGCGGGCCTTTTTGTTTTTTCGGGTTTTGCTTTTCTGCGGGCAAAAAAAGGGGCGGTTTGACCCGCCCACATTTTTTCCCTATTCCCTGTGTTCCTTTTCATCGTCCTGATGAATCGCGTCCTGCGATGTCCATTCCCTTCTTCCTTGAAGGGCGTGTCTATCCGTCGACACAACCCAGATACTAAAGAGTTCCCCGGTTCGGGCAACCGCTCCGTTCCGGTAAAACCTCGTGTCATAAGCATTTAATATTTATAAATATCCATATAAATCATAGCCTTATCAGCGACCCTACAGCCCAATGGATGTCTTCCGCTGTGTAAAAATAACGAACACTTACGAAAGAGTAAGCCAGGGCTTACACCGAGAGACTACAAACCCGGGAAACGACGACCGGTCGTCAGATTCCTAACAGGTTGCCAGAGCCGGACAACAAAAAGCCCCGAACCAGTCGGGGCTTTTTGCGGGCGATCATGCAAGACGCTTACTGAAACAGCGACTCGCTCGACAGGCCGTTTTTCTCGAGAATCTCACGCAGGCGCTTGAGGCCTTCCACCTGGATCTGTCTCACCCGTTCCCGGGTCAGTCCGATCTCCAGGCCTACATCTTCCAGCGTGCTGCTCTCGTGACCGCGCAGACCGAAGCGGCGGACCACCACCTCGCGTTGCTTGTCGGTCAGCTCCGAGAGCCATTGATCGATGCTCTGCGACAGATCGTCGTCCTGCAGCAGTTCGCATGGATCGGTCGGACGGTCATCCGTGAGGGTGTCCAGCAGGGTTTTATCCGAATCCGGACCCAGCGAGACGTCGACCGAAGAAACCCGCTCGTTCAGGCCCAGCATTCGCTTGACCTCGCCCACCGGTTTTTCCAGCAGGTTGGCGATTTCTTCGGGTGAAGGTTCGTGATCGAGCTTTTGCGTCAGCTCCCGTGCGGCCCGCAGGTACACGTTGAGCTCCTTGACCACATGGATCGGCAGCCGGATGGTCCGGGTCTGATTCATGATCGCGCGCTCGATGGTCTGACGGATCCACCAGGTCGCGTAGGTCGAGAAGCGGAAGCCGCGCTCAGGATCGAACTTTTCCACCGCGCGGATCAGCCCGAGGTTGCCCTCTTCGATCAGATCCAGCAGCGACAGCCCCCGATTGACATAACGCCGGGCGATTTTGACCACCAGCCGCAGGTTACTTTCAATCATGCGCTTGCGCCCGGCGGGGTCGCCACTTTGCGACAGACGCGCAAAATGAACTTCTTCCTCCGGGGAGAGCAATGGGGAAAAGCCGATTTCGTTGAGGTACAGCTGCGTGGCATCGAGTGCCCGGGTGTAGTCGATGTACTTGTGTTGCTTAAGTGAAGCGGAGTGTTTGGATTTGGCACGAACGGAAGGTGGAGCAGCCCCTTCATCATTCGACATCGAATCCGAATCGATGCCGGTCTCCATCAGGAGAACCTCATCGTCGATGTCAAACTCCGGCACTTCTTTACTGAGAGCCATTGTTATAGTCCTTTGGTGAGTTCGACCCCAAGCTCAAGCGACGCCTTTATCCTTGGCAACGCTGGAGCCTGTCCCCTCTACGCGACGGAACAGGCTGGTCTGCAAATCAACGTCTTGGCAGGAACTGCAGCGGATCTACAGGTTTACCTTGTCGGCGAATCTCAAAATGCAGTTTCACCCGGTCTGTACCCGTTGACCCCATTTCGGCAATTGTCTGTCCGACTTTGACCTGCTGCCCCTCCCGTACCAACAGCCGACGGTTGTGTCCGTAAGCACTGACGTAGGTTTCGCTGTGTTTGATGATGACCAATTCGCCGTAGCCCCTTAAGCCACTCCCGGCGTAAACCACCGTCCCATCAGACGCAGCTAAAACAGGCTGTCCCAAATCTCCGGCGATATCAATTCCTTTATTCAAACTACCGTTTGAAGAGAATTTACCAATCAGAATGCCATTAGATGGCCATCCCCAGCCGGTCGGGGCCGGGCCCGGTGGAGGCAATGGAGCCGGTGCCGGCTTGTTGGCGACGGACGGTACAACGGTCGTGGCAGCCGCCCCGGAACCCGTGGTTGTGGTGGTCGTCGTGCCATTCGCCTGGCGCCGGATTATCGTGGTTTTGCTCGACGAGGGCGGCGCAGAACTGCTGTTGCTCACCACCGCTGTCGACGTTGAACCCGGGCGTCCATCGAAGCGAATCGTCTGACCCGGGTGGATCGTGTACGGCGTAGGAATATTGTTCCGGGCAGCGAGGGCTTTGTAGTCCCAGCCGTAGCGAAACGCGATGGAAAACATCGTATCGCCTGGCCGGACTACATACTGTCCGGTCGTCACTGTAGGACGCTGGGCGACCGCGTTGTTGCGATCGACGACCCGAACGTTGTTCGATTTGGTGCTGGAGCAACCGACCAGCAAGGTGCTCAAGACAAGGCCAGTCACCAGGCGCTGAAAGCTCGTGTTACCCATACGCTGCGCAATGACTGTGAGACTCACCCGCCGCTCCCTTTGTGGTGGCTGAAAAATGTGGATTGCCGATTTCGGCGTGTAGCTTCGCAAGTATAACGGGCGAATCCGGCTTTACCTTTAATGAAGCGTTATCGCTCGGCGCACACGTTTGCTCATGGACGATGAATTCCGTTTAAACAATCGGTGCCGCTGTAAGACAGGTGCACTCGCAAGGAATTCAGCGCCGAAAAACAAATGCTCAGGCCAGCGGCCCGTTGAGCAATGGCACGAAACGCACCGCCCCGAGAACGTGTCGGGAGAAGCCGTTTTCTTCGCGCACGATCAACATCAATTGCTGAACTTCGCCTGAGCCGACCGGGATGACCATCCGCCCGCCTGGTGCCAGCTGATCGAGCAGCGCCTGGGGAACATCGGTCGCCACGGCCGTGACGATGATGCCGTTGTACGGCGCCAGCGCCGGCCAGCCTTCCCAGCCATCGCCCCAGCGGAACACCACGTTGCGCAGGTTGAGCTCGACCAGGCGTTCCTTGGCCCGGTCCTGCAGTACCTTGATCCGCTCGACGGAGAACACCCGCTCGACCAGTTGCGACAACACTGCGGTCTGGTAACCGGAACCGGTGCCGATTTCCAATACCTTGTCCAGCGGCCCCGCTTCGAGCAGCAACTCGCTCATGCGCGCGACCATATAAGGCTGGGAGATGGTCTGGTTGTGGCCGATCGGCAGCGCGGTGTCTTCGTAGGCACGGTGCGCCAGCGCTTCGTCGACAAAGAGATGTCGCGGGGTACGGCGGATCACTTCCAGCACGTTCGCGTTGGACAGCCCTTCTTCATACAGACGTTGAATCAGGCGTTCACGGGTGCGCTGGGAGGTCATCCCGATGCCGCTGCGCAACCGGTCGTCTTGTTCACGAGCCATCAGTTGAGCCCCTCCAGCCAGCCGTCGAGACTTCTGAAAGCATCATTGAAGGTGCGATCGAGCTGCAACGGAGTGATGGAAACGTAGCCCTGCATCACCGCATGGAAATCGGTGCCCGGACCGCCGTCTTCTGCATCGCCGGCAGCGGCGATCCAGTAACCGGCCTTGCCACGGGGATCGACCACTTTCATTGGCGCTGCCGCACGGGCGCGATGCCCCAGGCGTGTCAGCTGAATGCCGCGAATGTGATCAAGCGGCAGATTGGGAATGTTCACATTCAGCACCGTGCGCGGTGGCAGATCGAGCCCGGCGTGGGCCTCGACCAGTTTGCGCGCAAAGTAGGCGGCAGTGGGCAGATTGTCCACCTGCCGGGAAGCCAGCGAGAAGGCAAACGATGGTCGTTCGAGAAAACGCCCTTCAAGGGCTGCCGCCACTGTCCCGGAATACAACACGTCGTCGCCCAGGTTGGCGCCGAGGTTGATGCCCGAAACCACCATGTCCGGTTCGCGCTCCAGCAAACCGTTGAGCCCCAGGTGTACGCAGTCGGTCGGCGTGCCGTTGAGACTGATGAAACCGTTGGCCAGGTATTGCGGGTGCAGCGGACGATCCAGCGTCAGCGAACTGCTGGCACCGCTCTTGTCCTGTTCCGGGGCGATAACCACGCATTCGGTGTAATCCGCCAGCGCAGCATAAAGCGCGGCAAGACCGGGCGCAGTCACCCCATCGTCGTTAGAAATCAGAATACGCATGGGCTGTCCGTCTGCCCCACCGGCACCAGATCAACGAGTTCGCGCACCAATACGGTGGCGAAGCATCCGGCCGGGAGGACGAATTCCAGTTGCAGAATGTCAGGCTCGGGATAATGCCACGTCAACCCGCCAATGGGCAGCCGCAGGATACGACGTTCGTGGCTCATACCGGCATTAATCAACCAATCGCGCAGATCCGCCTCGCGTGCGGCGATTGCCTGCTCCAGATCATGGACAGCGCCGGCGGCCGGTGAGTCACCTTCGCCCCACTGCGGGCCGGTCGGATGCAGATCGAGTATCGCGAGGCGCGGGTCGCTGCACTCGGCTTCACCCGCCGGGAAAAAGCTGCGGCTGTCGGTGAAGGCCAGCAGATCGCCGACCTGGGCGCGCTGCCAGGTACCATCGACAACACGTGCCGCCAGCACCTGATTGAACAGAAAACTGCGTGCGGTCGACAGCAGGCGCGAACGCACATTGCGCTGCTCCGGCAGAGCCTTGCGCGCCGCCCATGAACGGGCATCGACCACGTTGCCACCGTCATGGCCGAAACGCTGGGCACCGAAGTAGTTCGGGATACCTTGCTTGGCAATCTGTTGCAGGCGCTCGTCGATGGCAGCCTTGTCGCCATTGAACTGGGTCAGGCGCAAGGTGAAACCGTTGGCCGAATGCGCACCGCGTTGCAACTTGCGCTTGTGGCGGGTGGTCTTGAGGATCTTCAGCGTGTCGTTTTCCGCCGCTGACAGGTCCGGGTCAGCCTTGCCCGGCAATTGAACGCTGAACCACTGGCGGGTCAGCGCCTGACGGTCTTTCAGGCCGGCATAGCTGACCGTGCGCAGTGGCACGCCGGCCGCCTTGGCGATGCGTCGTGCCGCTTCTTCGGTGTTCAGACCGCGCTTTTCCACCCAGATCCACAGGTGCTCGCCATCACCGCTGAACGGAATGTCGAGGACTTCATCGACCTGGAAATCTTCGGCGATGGCTTTCAGTACCGCGGTGCCGAGGGCATCGCCATAGGCCCGCGGGCCGAGCAGTTGCAGTTCGTTCATGCGCGCAGCAACAAGGCAACGGAATGCACGGCGATGCCTTCTTCGCGACCGACGAAGCCGAGCTTCTCGGTGGTGGTGGCTTTCACGTTCACTTGATCCAGTTCTACTTGCAGATCCGCGGCAATCAGCGCGCGCATCGATTCGATATGAGGGGCCATTTTCGGGGCCTGGGCAACAATGGTGTTGTCGACGTTGCCGATTTTCCAGCCTTTGGCGTGGATCAGGCTGACCACGTGACGCAACAGCACACGGCTGTCGGCGCCCTTGAATTGCGGGTCGGTGTCCGGGAAATGCTTGCCGATATCACCCAGCGCCGCGGCGCCGAGCAAGGCATCGCTCAAGGCATGCAGCAGGACGTCACCGTCGGAGTGAGCGAGCAGCCCGAAGCCGTGTGCGATTCGCACGCCGCCCAGAGTAATGAAATCGCCTTCAGCGAAACGGTGCACATCATAGCCGTGGCCAATACGCATAAAAAAACGCCCCGAATTTTGTCAGGGCGTGATTCTACCTGCATTAGCCCTTGAGGGCGCGTGCGTGATGCTGCAAGTGGTCGTCAATGAAGCTGGCAATGAAGAAATAGCTGTGGTCGTAGCCTGGTTGCAGGCGCAACGTCAGCGGATGACCCGCCTGTTTTGCCGCTTGTTGCAGGGCTTCGGGTTTGAGCTGGGTGGCGAGGAAGTCGTCGCGATCACCCTGATCGACCAGCAACGGCAGTTTCTCGTCGGCCTCGGCGATCAGCGCACAGGCATCCCACTCGCGCCATTTCGAACGGTCTTCGCCCAGATAACGGGAGAACGCCTTCTGACCCCACGGGCAATCCATCGGGTTGTTGATCGGCGAAAATGCCGACACCGATTGGTAACGCCCCGGATTGCGCAACGCACAGACCAATGCACCGTGACCACCCATGGAGTGGCCGCTGATGCTGCGCTTGTCCGACGCCGGGAAATGCGCTTCAACCAGTGAAGGCAATTCCTGCACGACGTAGTCATGCATCCGATAGTGCCGCGACCATGGTTCCTGCGTGGCATTCAGGTAGAACCCGGCACCGAGGCCGAAATCCCACGCGCCATCCGGATCGCCCGGTACATCGGCGCCACGGGGGCTGGTGTCCGGCGCCACGATGATCAACCCCAGTTCGGCTGCCATGCGCATGGCGCCGGCCTTCTGCATGAAGTTCTCGTCCGTGCAGGTCAGGCCCGACAACCAGTACAGCACCGGCAGCTTGCCGCCCTGCTCTGCCTGCGGTGGCAGATACACGGCAAACACCATGTCGCAGCCCAGCACTTCGGAGCGATGGCGATAGCGCTTGTGCCAACCGCCGAAACTCTTCTGACAGGAGATGTTTTCCAGACTCATGTAGGACTCCTACGCAACCACGGCTGCACATTGGCAGCCGTGGCATCGCGATTGATCAGAAATGAATGACGGTGCGGATGCTCTTGCCTTCGTGCATCAGGTCGAAGGCCTTGTTGATGTCTTCCAGGCCCATGGTGTGGGTGATGAAGGTGTCCAGCGGGATTTCGCCGCTCTGAGCCATGTCGACATAGCTTGGCAATTCGGTACGACCACGCACGCCGCCGAACGCCGAACCGCGCCAGACGCGACCGGTCACCAGCTGGAATGGACGGGTAGCGATTTCCTGGCCGGCACCGGCCACGCCGATGATGACCGACTCGCCCCAGCCTTTATGGCAGCACTCGAGGGCTGCGCGCATCAGTTGTACGTTGCCGATGCATTCGAAGGAGAAATCGACGCCGCCGTCGGTCATGTCGACGATCACTTCCTGGATCGGACGATCGAAGTCTTTCGGGTTCACGCAGTCGGTAGCGCCCAGTTGCTTGGCGATTTCGAACTTGGCCGGGTTGATGTCGATAGCGATGATGCGCGAGGCCTTGGCCTTCACCGCACCAATCACCGCCGACAGACCGATGCCGCCAAGACCGAAGATGGCCACGGTGTCACCCGGTTTGACCTTGGCGGTGTTGATCACCGCACCGATACCGGTGGTCACGCCGCAACCGAGCAGGCAGACCTTTTCCAGCGGCGCATCCTTGGAGATCTTGGCCACGGAGATTTCCGGCAGCACGGTGTACTCGGAGAAGGTCGAAGTACCCATGTAGTGGAAAATCGTTTGGCCCTTGTAGGAAAAACGCGAAGTGCCGTCCGGCATCAGGCCCTTGCCCTGAGTGGCGCGAATCGCCTGGCACAGGTTGGTCTTGCCCGACTTGCAGAATTTGCACTGACCGCATTCCGGGGTGTACAGCGGGATCACATGGTCGCCGACGGCCACCGAGGTCACGCCTTCGCCGATCGCTTCAACGATGGCACCACCTTCGTGACCGAGGATCGACGGGAAGATACCTTCCGGGTCAGCGCCGGACAGGGTGTAGGCGTCAGTGTGGCAAACCCCGGAAGCCACCACGCGCAGCAACACTTCACCGGCCTTGGGCATGGCGACATCGACTTCTACGATTTCCAGCGGCTTCTTGGCCTCGAAGGCAACGGCGGCGCGCGACTTGATCATGCTGACTCTCCAGTGAATCCATTGAATAAAAAAACAGACTGGCAGTGTAGTCCAGCGCCGATTGATGAATAATCCGGACAAAAGCAAAACATTATTGCCATACAGGGATAATCCCCATGTCCGAAAACCGCTGGGAAGGCATCGACGAGTTCGTCGCCGTTGCCGAATGCAGCCAGTTCACCGCTGCTGCCGAACGTCTGGGCGTTTCTTCCTCGCACATCAGTCGACAAATCGTACGACTGGAAGAGCGTTTGCAGACACGACTGCTCTACCGCAGTACCCGGCGCGTCACGCTGACAGAAGCCGGCCAGACCTTCCTGCAACATTGTCAGCGCCTGCAGGACGGCCGCGAAGAAGCGCTGCGCGCGGTCGGTGATCTGACCAGCGAGCCCAAAGGCATGCTGCGCATGACCTGTGCCGTGGCCTACGGCGAGCGCTTCATCGTGCCGCTGGTGACCCGGTTCATGGGGCACTACCCGCAACTGCGCATCGATATCGAACTGACCAACCGGCAACTCGATCTGGTGCATGAAGGCCTGGATCTGGCGATCCGTCTCGGGCGTCTTCAGGATTCCCGGTTAGTGGCGACTCGTCTGGCCCCACGGCGCATGTATCTCTGCGCATCACCGTCCTACCTCGAACGGTACGGTCGGCCACATAGTTTGTCGGAACTGAGCCGGCACAATTGCCTGATCGGCAGCTCGGATATCTGGCAACTGGAACAGAACGGGCGGGAATTTTCCCAGCGGGTACAGGGAAACTGGCGCTGCAACAGTGGGCAAGCGGTGCTGGATGCAGCGCTACAAGGCGTGGGCTTATGTCAGTTGCCGGACTATTACGTGCTGGAGCACCTGCACAGCGGTGCGTTGATCTCTTTGCTGGAAGCGCATCAACCGCCAAATACGGCGGTGTGGGCGCTGTATCCACAGCAAAGGCACCTTTCGCCGAAGGTGCGCAAACTGGTGGATTTTCTCAAGGAAGGTCTGGCCGAACGGCCGGAGTACCGGATTTAACGACGGTTGGCCCAGCGCTGGCGCAACCATTCCAAGTCTTCCGGGCGGGTGACTTTCAGGTTATCCGCACGGCCCTCGATCAGACGCGGCGCCATACCGGCCCACTCCATCGCCGAGGCTTCATCGGTGATCAGCGCATCGGCCACCAGACTGTCCGCCAGTGCGCGGTGCAGCGCACCGAGGCGGAACATCTGCGGCGTGTAGGCCTGCCAGATCACGCTGCGATCCACGGTTTCGACCACACGACCGTGCTTGTCGACCCGCTTCAGGGTGTCGCGCGCCGGCACAGCCAGCAAACCACCCACCGCATCGTTCGCCAGCTCAGCGAGCAGTTTGTCGAGATCGTCACGGCTCAGATTGGGCCGTGCCGCATCGTGCACCAGCACCCAATCCTCATCGTCGGCACCTTGCGCGTGCAAATGCAGCAAGGCGTTGAGCACCGAACCGGAACGCTCGGCACCGCCATCGACCCGTTGAATTCGCGGATCGCTGGCGCTGGCCAGGGTCGGCCAATAAGGATCATCAGAGGCAAGACTGACCACCAGCCCCTTGAGGCTAGGGTGATCGAGGAAACAGCCGAGGCTGTGTTCGAGAATTGTGCGCCCGCCCAGTTGCAGATATTGCTTGGGACGGTCCGCGGCCATACGGGCACCAACGCCCGCGGCAGGAATCACGGCCCAGAAGGCCGGCAGGGAATCGATCATTGGGCCAACTGGTAAAGGGTTTCGCCGTCCTTGACCATGCCCAGTTCGTGACGAGCCCGTTCTTCAACGGTCTCCATGCCTTTCTTCAACTCGCTGACTTCAGCGTCCATCACCCGGTTGCGCTCCAGCAGGGCTTCGTTCTCGGCGTGTTGATCAGCGATCTGCTGATTCAGTTCGGCAACTTGCGCCAGACTGCCATTGCCCACCCACAGGCGGTACTGCAGACCGGCCAGCAGCAAGAGCAAGACGAGAAACAACCAGTAAGGACTGCGCATCGAATATCAGGTATCCAGTGAAAAAAGACAGCCACGCAAAAACTTTGAAGCATCTGATAGCACGAAGCCTGGAATATCCAGGCTTGTGCATATAAGGCATCAGATTAGTGGCAAATCCATCGCTGTCACGACTTTTCCGACACAATCCGGTGTCTTTTTAACATGTGTGCCTTGCTTCACCAATACGCTTCACTTTTGGCGAGTGACTGTTGCCGTCAAGCAAGGCGCCGCGACGAGTCATAGCGCGCTATGGCGAGGAGCGGCAACGCTGCGTGACGGCAACAGGCGCCGCCAAAATGAAGCAGTATTGGTGAGGCAGGGCACTTACTCAGCCGCGGAACTCGCTGCGACCGTTGTACTTGGCTTTGCCATTCAACTGCTCTTCGATACGCAGCAGTTGGTTGTATTTGGAAACGCGGTCGGAACGGCACAGCGAGCCGGTCTTGATCTGGCCAGCCGAAGTGCCCACAGCCAGGTCGGCAATGGTCGAATCTTCGGTTTCGCCCGAACGGTGCGAGATAACGGCGGTGTAACCGGCAGCCTTGGCCATCTGGATGGCTTCCAGGGTTTCGGTCAGGGTGCCGATCTGGTTGAACTTGATCAGGATCGAGTTGGCGATCTTTTTATCGATGCCTTCTTTCAGGATCTTGGTGTTGGTCACGAACAGGTCGTCGCCGACCAGTTGGGTCTTCTCGCCGATCTTGTCGGTGAGGATCTTCCAGCCAGCCCAGTCGGACTCGTCCAGACCGTCTTCGATCGAGATGATCGGGTAACGCTCGGTCAGGCCTTTCAGGTAATCGGCGAAACCTTCAGCGGTGAACACCTGGCCTTCGCCGGACAGGTTGTACTTGCCGTCTTCGAAGAATTCGCTGGCCGCGCAGTCCAGAGCCAGGGTCACGTCGGTGCCCAGCTTGTAACCAGCGTTGGCGACTGCTTCGGAGATCACTTTCAGTGCGTCTTCGTTGGACGCCAGGTTCGGCGCGAAACCGCCTTCGTCACCGACAGCAGTGCTCAGGCCACGGGCTTTCAGAACAGCTTTCAGGTGATGGAAAATCTCGGTGCCCATGCGCAGACCTTCCGAGAAAGACTTGGCGCCAACCGGCTGAACCATGAATTCCTGGATGTCGACGTTGTTGTCGGCGTGTTCGCCACCGTTGATGATGTTCATCATCGGAACCGGCATCGAGTAGACACCCGGAGTGCCGTTCAGGTTGGCGATGTGTGCGTACAGCGGCAGGTCCTGATCCTGTGCAGCCGCCTTGGCCGCAGCCAGGGAAACGGCGAGGATGGCGTTGGCGCCCAGGGTTGCCTTGTTTTCGGTACCGTCGAGCTTGATCATCGCGTGATCCAGGGCTTTCTGGTCGCTCGGGTCGGTGCCCAGCAGCAGATCGCGGATCGGACCGTTGATGTTGGCTACCGCCTTGAGCACGCCCTTGCCCAGGTAACGGCTCTTGTCGCCATCACGCAGCTCGAGCGCTTCACGCGAGCCAGTGGATGCACCGGACGGCGCGCAAGCGCTGCCGATGATGCCGTTGTCGAGAAGCACGTCCGCTTCCACGGTGGGATTGCCACGGGAGTCGAGAACTTCACGACCTTTGATGTCGACGATTTTTGCCATTGTTGTAAACACTCCAAAGTTGACGAAAACGACGCAGCTAGAGGAAATCTTTTGACCGTCGGCAAGTGGTGTACAGCGGGCAGCTTGCAGACGACAACGCTCATACCCGAGGGCATGAGCGACAAATCGTGCGGTACTTTACCGGAGAATTGAGGTTTACGCGGTTTCTACCGTCGGAAAACTCTTCACCAGTTCGTCCAGGGCTTTGAGCTGGGCCAGGAATGGCTCCAGTTTGTCCAGACGCAAGGCGCAAGGGCCGTCGCATTTGGCGTTGTCCGGATCCGGATGCGCTTCGAGGAACAGACCCGCCAGCGACTGGCTCATGCCAGCCTTGGCCAGGTCGGTGACCTGGGCGCGGCGACCGCCGGCGGAGTCGGAACGACCGCCAGGCATTTGCAGCGAATGGGTCACGTCGAAGAATACCGGGTACTCGAACTGCTTCATGATGCCGAAGCCGAGCATGTCCACCACGAGGTTGTTGTAGCCAAAGCTCGAACCTCGCTCGCAGAGGATCAATTGATCGTTACCCGCTTCCACGCACTTGTTCAGGATGTGTTTCATTTCCTGAGGCGCGAGGAACTGGGCTTTCTTGATGTTGATCACAGCATTGGTCTTGGCCATCGCGACGACCAGATCGGTCTGGCGCGACAGGAAGGCCGGCAGCTGGATAATGTCGCAGACCTCAGCGACGACCGCGGCCTGGTCAGGCTCGTGGACGTCGGTGATGATCGGCACGCCGAAGGCTTGTTTGATGTCCTGGAAGATGCGCATGCCCTCTTCCAGGCCAGGACCGCGATAGGAGGTCACAGAAGAACGGTTGGCCTTGTCGAAGCTGGCCTTGAACACGTAAGGGATACCGAGCTTTTCGGTGACCTTCACGTACTCTTCGCAAACCTGCATGGCCATGTCACGGCTTTCCAGCACGTTCATGCCGCCGAACAGCACCATGGGTTTGTCGTTGGCAATCTCGATGTCGCCGACGCGGATGATCTTCTGTGCCATCGGGTTACGCCTTCTTCTGGTGTTGAGCCAACGCTGCTTTCACGAAACCGCTGAACAGCGGGTGACCGTCACGCGGAGTCGAGGTGAATTCCGGGTGGAACTGGCAAGCGACGAACCATGGATGATCCGGGGCTTCAACCACTTCGACCAGCGCTGCATCGGAAGAACGACCGGAAATCTTCAGGCCGGCTTCGATGATCTGCGGCAGCAGGTTGTTGTTCACTTCGTAACGGTGACGGTGACGCTCGACAATCACATCCTTGCCGTAGCAGTCGTGCACCTTGGAGCCGGCTTCGAGCAGGCATTCCTGAGCGCCGAGGCGCATGGTGCCGCCCAGGTCGGACGCTTCGGTACGCACTTCAACGGCGCCGGTGGCGTCTTCCCACTCGGTGATCAGGCCGACAACCGGATGTCCGCTGGCACGATCGAACTCGGTGGAGTTGGCGTCTTTCCAGCCCAGCACGTTACGGGCGAACTCGATGACCGCCACTTGCATGCCCAGGCAGATACCCAGGTAGGGAACCTTGTTTTCGCGAGCGTATTGAACGGCAGTGATCTTGCCTTCCACGCCACGCAGACCGAAACCGCCCGGTACGAGGATCGCGTCGACACCTTCCAGCAGCGCGGTGCCCTGGTTCTCGATGTCTTCGGAATCGATGTAGCGCAGGTTGACCTTGGTGCGGTTGGTGATGCCGGCGTGACTCATCGCTTCGATCAGCGACTTGTAGGCGTCCAGCAGCTCCATGTACTTGCCGACCATCGCGATGGTGACTTCGTGCTCAGGATTGAGCTTGGCATCGACGACCTTTTCCCACTCGGACAGGTCGGCGCCATTGCATTGCAGGCCGAAACGCTCGACGACGAAATCATCCAGACCCTGAGCATGCAGCACGGCCGGGATCTTGTAGATGGTGTCGACGTCTTCCAGGGAGATCACCGCACGCTCTTCAACGTTGGTGAACAGCGCGATCTTGCGACGCGACGATACATCCACCGGATGGTCGGAGCGGCAGATCAGCACGTCTGGCTGCAGGCCGATCGAACGCAGCTCTTTTACGGAGTGCTGGGTCGGCTTGGTCTTGGTCTCGCCAGCGGTGGCGATGTACGGAACCAGAGTCAGGTGCATCAGCATCGCGCGCTTGGAACCGACTTCCACACGCAGCTGGCGGATGGCTTCGAGGAACGGTTGCGATTCGATGTCGCCAACGGTACCGCCGATTTCCACCAGGGCCACGTCGGCATCGCCGGCGCCCTTGATGATGCGACGCTTGATTTCGTCGGTGATGTGCGGAATCACCTGGATGGTTGCACCCAGGTAGTCACCACGGCGCTCTTTGCGCAGCACGTGCTCGTAGACACGGCCGGTGGTGAAGTTGTTGTTCTGGGTCATGGTCGTGCGGATGAACCGCTCGTAGTGGCCCAGGTCCAGGTCGGTCTCGGCGCCGTCGTGGGTGACGAACACTTCACCGTGCTGGAACGGGCTCATGGTGCCCGGGTCGACGTTGATGTACGGATCCAGCTTCAGCATGGTGACCTTAAGCCCCCGCGCCTCCAGGATGGCCGCCAATGAAGCCGATGCAATGCCTTTCCCCAAAGAAGAAACAACACCGCCCGTGACGAATATGTAGCGCGTCATGAAAAACCCTAGAAGTCTGCGTTAAAGCGGTCCGAGCCGCCGGGGAAAGCGAAGGAAGGCCGAAGCCCCCGATCACCTGCATTAATCACAGTGCACCTTTCAAAAAAACCGCCGCGTTGGGACAGACCGGAAGTGAAAACACCGGTACGTTGCTCGCTACACATTTTTTGGAATCGCCCAGCAAAGACTGCTTGGTAATCGGCAACTCCTGCAATTCAGGCGAATCCACAGAAGTTGTATCAAGAAGGGAGCGTAGTCTACCGGAATGCCCCCTTCATCTCAAACCTTGATCTTCGTCAGAAGGCTGCCAATGCAATCGCCAGCCTTCCCGTGCATTGCCGTCGAGCCCCGGCAGGTTCGCCACGGCGAGCAATTCTTCACCGCGAAACAGCAGCGGCAATCTGCCACGCACAAAGGCCGGCACCGCGCGCTCATTGAGCAGGCGCTTGAGATCGCGGTGTCCGCGATCCGCCAGATGCATCACCTCGCCGCCCTGCCGATAGCGGATCTGCAGCGGCCCTGCGGGAGTCTGACCGCTGAACATGACATGCCCGTTATCGGGCAAGCGTAGCGCCAGCGACGTCTCACGCCAGTCGCCGCTGACCACCGGCGTGCGCAACCAATGGCCGCTGAGCCACCACAGGCGACCGGCGCTGCGGTGCAACTCGCCATCCGCCAGACGCCAGACCGGAGCGGCGTCGTTACCGGCATCGCGCAGATCGATCCAACCCGACCAATGGTCGGTATCCGGCAGTCGGGTGAGCGGTTCAAGCCAGTGACTGAGTGCATTGCGCTGGCGCGCATCGGACAACCCGACGATGGCCGCGAACTCCAGCGATGGCAATCCCGACCATTCGAACTCACCGGGCAAGCTCGCTTGCGCCAGATCGATCTGCGCCAACTCATCGAGCAACCCCTGCGCCTCACGCAGATGTGCCGCACTGCGGGCCATGCTGGCGTGTGCCTGCGGCCAGCGATCGGTCAGCAGCGGCATGACCTGATGACGCAGGTAGTTGCGCGAGAACTGCCGATCCTGATTCGACGGATCTTCAACCCAACGCAGACCATGATCCCGCGCATAAGCTTCCAGTTCGGCACGCGGGATGTCGAGCAAGGGCCGAACCAGACTGCCCTGCCCCAACGTTCGCTGCGCCGGCATGCCGGACAGACCGCGCACCCCGGCGCCACGCAGCAACCGGAACAACAGGGTTTCTGCCTGATCATCGCGGTGCTGGCCCGTCATCAAGACATCATTGATCCGGGTCGCCGAAGTGAGTGCCGCGTAACGCGCATCCCGCGCCGCACGTTCAAGGCTGGCGCCCTGTTGCACGGTCACGTGAACGATCTGCAATGAAATGCCCAAGGCGTCACAGACAGCCTGGCAATGCGCCGGCCACACTTCGGCCGCGGCCTGAAGGCCGTGATGGACATGGATGGCGCTTAGCGCCGGAAGGGATTCGGTTTTGGCGAGAGTTGCCAGAAGGTGCAGCAGGACGGTGGAGTCGAGGCCGCCCGAGAAGGCAATGCGCCAATGAGCCGCATCGAGCCAGGGCTTGAGATTGCGTAGAAGCCTGGAAGGCAAATCAATCGTCGACGGATCCATTTCTTTCCCTTGGCACAAATCAAATGTGGGAGCGAGCCTGCTCGCGATAGCGGTGCAACAGCCAACTCATTGGTTGAATGTTACCCCCTCATCGCGAGCAGGCTCGCTCCCACATCGGGTATTGCGCGGTCGACTTAGAGACCGTAGCTCATCAGACGATCGTAACGACGCTTGAGCAGCGCTTCGTTGTCGAGCTTCTTCAGCATCGCCAGTTGCGAACTCAGCTCGGCACGGATCGAAGCAGCCGCCGCCGCCGGATCGCGATGGGCGCCGCCCAGAGGCTCGCCGATCACTTTGTCAACGATGCCCAGGCCTTTCAGACGCTCGGCGGTGATGCCCATCGCTTCAGCGGCATCCGGCGCTTTTTCTGCGGTTTTCCACAGAATCGAAGCGCAACCTTCCGGCGAAATCACCGCGTAAGTCGAGTACTGCAGCATGTTCAGCTGGTCGCAGACACCGATTGCCAGTGCGCCGCCGGAACCACCTTCACCGATCACGGTGGCGATGATCGGGGTCTTCAAACGAGCCATGACGCGCAGGTTCCAGGCGATCGCTTCGCTCTGGTTGCGCTCTTCGGCGTCGATGCCAGGATAGGCACCCGGAGTGTCGATGAAAGTCAGGATCGGCATCTTGAAGCGCTCGGCCATTTCCATCAGGCGGCAAGCCTTGCGGTAGCCTTCCGGGCGCGGCATGCCGAAATTGCGGCGTACCTTTTCACGCACTTCACGGCCCTTCTGGTGACCGATCACCATTACTGGCTGGTCTTCCAGACGTGCCACGCCGCCTACAATGGCCGCGTCGTCGGAGAAGTGACGGTCACCGTGCAGTTCGTCGAACTCGGTGAAGATGTGCTCGATGTAGTCCAGGGTGTATGGACGTTTCGGGTGACGTGCCAGACGTGCGATCTGCCAGCTGGTCAGCTTGCCGAAGATGTCTTCGGTGAGCGTCTTGCTCTTGTCCTGCAGGCGGGAGATCTCATCGCCGATATTCAGCGCATTGTCATTACCGACCAAGCGCAACTCTTCGATCTTGGCTTGCAGGTCGGCGATCGGCTGTTCGAAATCCAGGAAATTCGGGTTCATAGGCGTCCGTCTTGGGTCGTGTCCCAAGTGAGCTTGGGGCCGGCCGGTTGTCTATTCGCGCCCTACCTTAAGGGAGAGGCGCGCTGAGGTCGAGATTAAAAATTCAGGTTGTGGGCAGGCGGTTCGGTCTCACCTGCCGGTCAACGGTATTGGAGGAAGACGTTGTCTCGCCCGAACTGGTCACGCAGGGCTTGAATCAAGGCATCCGCCGGGTCGATCCGCCAGGTCTCGCCAAACTGCAGCAAGGTCTTCGCATCCGGGCTGGTGTATTCCATGGTGATCGGGCAGGCCCCGCGATGACGCTTGAGCAAATCCCCCAACCAGCGTAGCTGATCGCCTTTCAGGTCCTGGGTCTGCAACTTCAGGCGCAGGCTCTCGGCCAGGTTGGTGCGCGCATCTTCCATGCTCATCACCCGCTTGACCCGCAGGCGCAGGCCGCCAGAGAAGTCATCGTTGCTGACCTCGCCTTCGACCACCACCATCGCATCGGTCTGCAACAGCGACTGTGCGGAGTGGAACGCATCGGCAAACAGCGACGCCTCGATTCGCCCGGAGCGGTCGTCGAGGGTGATGAAACCCATC
Source organism: Pseudomonas sp. UV AK001 (assembly GCF_046097675.1). Taxonomy (NCBI): domain Bacteria; kingdom Pseudomonadati; phylum Pseudomonadota; class Gammaproteobacteria; order Pseudomonadales; family Pseudomonadaceae; genus Pseudomonas; species Pseudomonas sp. UV AK001. Next base: position 72,381 of record NZ_JBJUVZ010000004.1, on the reverse strand, counting down.
TTGTCGCCCTTTTTGTTCTTCATCACCCGCAGGGCAATGATCATCCCCGCCACGGTCTGGGTGTCCCGGGCCGGTTTCAGGTCGATGATGCGCTGGCGGGCGAAACGGCGGATTTCGCCTTCGTATTCGTCGATCGGGTGGCCGGTCAGGTACAGGCCGAGGGTGTCTTTTTCACCCTTGAGGCGCTCCTTGAGGGTCAGCTCCTTGGCCTTGCGATGCAGCGCGTAAACGTCTGCGTCTTCCTCGACGAACAGCCCGCCGAACAGGTCGGCGTGACCACTGTCGCGGGTGCGTGCAGTCTGTTCGGCCGACTTGATCGCCTCTTCCATCGCCGCCAGCAGCACCGCGCGGTTGCGGTCGATATTGGCCTGATAAGCCTTTTGCTCGTCATGGAAGTACGGGCCGAGGCGATCCAGCGCGCCGCTGCGGATCAGACCGTCCAGCGTGCGCTTGTTGATGCGCTTGAGGTCGACCCGGGCGCAGAAGTCGAACAGATCCTTGAACGGACCGGCCTGACGCGCCTCAGTGATCGCTTCCACCGGACCTTCGCCGACGCCTTTGATCGCGCCCAGACCGTACACGATGCGGCCCTCGTCGTTCACCGTGAACTTGAACTCCGACGTGTTCACGTCCGGCGCGTCGAGACGCAGCTTCATCGTGCGCACTTCCTCGATCAAGGTCACGACCTTGTCGGTGTTGTGCATATCCGCCGAGAGTACCGCGGCCATGAACGGCGCCGGGTAGTGAGCTTTCAGCCAGGCAGTCTGGTACGACACCAGGCCGTAGGCGGCGGAGTGGGATTTGTTGAAGCCGTAACCGGCGAATTTTTCCACCAGGTCGAAAATGTTACCGGCAAGATCCGCGTCGATATTGTTCGACGCACAACCCTCAATGAAACCGCCGCGCTGCTTGGCCATTTCCTCGGGTTTCTTCTTACCCATCGCCCGACGCAGCATGTCCGCACCACCGAGGGTGTAACCGGCCATGACCTGGGCGATCTGCATCACCTGTTCCTGATACAGAATGATGCCGTACGTCGGTGCGAGTACCGGTTGCAAACCTTCGTACTGGTAATCCGGGTGCGGATACGCCAGTTCCGCGCGACCGTGCTTGCGGTTGATGAAGTCATCCACCATGCCGGACTGCAGCGGGCCCGGACGGAACAGGGCCACCAGTGCGATAAGGTCTTCGAGGCAGTCGGGCTTGAGCTTTTTGATCAGCTCTTTCATGCCGCGGGATTCAAGCTGGAACACCGCGGTGGTTTCAGCTTTTTGCAGCAACTGGTAAGTCGGCTTGTCATCCAGCGGGATGAACGCAATGTCCAGCGGCGGCTCGTTGACCTTGGCGCGGTCGCGGTTGATGGTTTTCAGCGCCCAGTCGATGATCGTCAGGGTCCGCAGGCCGAGGAAGTCGAACTTCACCAGACCGGCCGCCTCCACGTCGTCCTTGTCGAACTGGGTCACCAGACCGTCGCCGGCCTCGTCGCAATAGATCGGCGAGAAGTCGGTCAGTTTGGTCGGCGCGATCACCACACCACCGGCGTGTTTACCGACGTTACGCACCACGCCTTCGAGCTTGCGCGCCATCTCCCAGATTTCCGCCGCTTCTTCATCGACCTTGATGAAGTCGCGCAGGATTTCTTCCTGCTCGTAGGCTTTTTCCAGGGTCATCCCGACTTCGAACGGAATCATCTTCGACAGACGATCCGCCAGACCGAACGACTTGCCCTGGGCTCGCGCCACGTCCCGCACCACAGCCTTGGCCGCCATGGAACCGAAGGTGATGATCTGGCTAACGGCGTTGCGGCCGTATTTTTCGGCCACGTAATCGATTACCCGGTCGCGACCGTCCATGCAGAAGTCGACGTCGAAGTCGGGCATCGATACCCGTTCCGGGTTGAGGAAACGTTCGAACAGCAGGTCATATTCCAGCGGGTCGAGGTCGGTGATCTTCTGCACATAGGCCACCAGCGATCCGGCACCCGACCCCCGGCCCGGGCCCACCGGCACGCCGTTGTTCTTGGCCCACTGGATAAAGTCCATCACGATCAGGAAGTAACCGGGGAATCCCATCTGGATGATGATATCCAGCTCGAAATTCAGCCGGTCGACATAGACCTGACGCTTGGCCTCGTAATCTTCGGTAGTGTCCTTGGGCAGCAGTACGCTGAGACGCTCGTCCAGACCATCGAACGACACCTTGCGGAAATACTCGTCGATGGTCATGCCATCGGGAATCGGGTAGTCCGGCAGGAAGTGCTTGCCCAGCTTCACGTCGATATTGCAGCGCTTGGCGATCTCGACGGTGTTTTCCACGGCATCCGGCAGGTCGCTGAACAGCTCGGCCATTTCCTCGGCGCTTTTCAGGTACTGCTGATCGCTGTAATTCTTCGAGCGGCGCGGGTCGTCGAGGGCCCGGCCCTCACCGATGCAGACGCGGGTTTCGTGGGCGGCGAAGTCTTCCTGCTTGATGAAGCGCACATCGTTGGTGGCGACCAGCGGCGCACCGAGCTTCTCGGCCAGGGCCACGGCGCCGTGCAATTGTTCTTCGTCGTTCGGGCGATTGGTACGCTGTATTTCCAGATAGAAGCGATCCGGGAACACCGACATCCACTCACGGGTCAGGACCTCGGCCTCAGCGGGATTGCCGCCGATCATGGCCATGCCGATCTCGCCTTCTTTTGCGGCGGACAGCATGATCAGGCCTTCATTGGCCTCGGCCACCCACTCGCGCTCGATGATGATCATGCCGTTGCGCTGACCGTCGATGAAGCCACGGGAAATCAGCTCGGTCAGGTTGCGATAGCCCAGGGCGTTCATGACCAGCAGGCTGATCCGGCTCAGCGGGCCATCCGGGTCCTTGTTCGACAGCCACAGGTCGGCGCCGCAGATCGGCTTGATCCCCGCGCCCATGGTGTTTTTATAGAATTTGACCAGCGAACACATGTTGTTCTGGTCGGTAACCGCAACGGCCGGCATGCCCATGCCGGTCAGGGCCTTGACCAGCGGCTTGATCCGCACCAGCCCGTCGACCAGGGAGTATTCAGTGTGCAGGCGTAGATGAACGAATGAAGCCGGCATAGTGATCCTGTCCAGTTACATAGAGACAACAAGGCCCGGATTGTACCGGGCCCCGAATAAAACATCAGCCTCGCCGCTAAACCTGCGTGAGACCTTCAAGCGCCTCGTAAGCCTGCCGCACCGGGGCAAACGAACGCCGGTGAATCGGCGTCGGCCCGAGGCGCACCAGCGCTTCCAGATGAACGGGCGTCGGATAGCCTTTATGACCGCCGATGCCGTAACCCGGGTAGATCAACTCGAACGCCGTCATCTCGCGGTCGCGGCTGACCTTGGCCAGAATCGAGGCCGCTGCGATGGCCGGGACCTTGCTGTCGCCCTTGACCACCGCTTCGGAACGCATCGGCAGTTTCGGGCAGCGGTTGCCGTCGATCATCGCCAGTTTCGGCTGGACATGCAGGCCCGCAACGGCGCGCTGCATGGCCAGCATGGTGGCGTGAAGGATATTCAGCTCGTCGATTTCTTCGACTTCGGCACGGGCGATGCACCAGCTCAAAGCCTTTTCGCAGATTTCATCGTAGAGCTTTTCACGCTTGGCTTCGGTGAGTTTCTTCGAGTCATTGAGACCAAGAATCGGCCGGTTCGGATCGAGGATGACTGCCGCCGTGACGACCGCACCGCACAACGGGCCGCGACCTACCTCGTCAACGCCGGCAACCAGTTCTTCGACTTCGGCGACCAAAGTGAAATCCAGCCCCATCTGCATGCTTGTCTTGCTCATCGTGTTTGACCGATCAGGTTCAGAACGGCGTCAGCCGCCTGATTGGAGGCGTCCAGGCGCAGGGTGCGGTGGATTTCATCGAAGCCGCGAGTCTGTTCTTCACCGCCGTCGATCAGCGGCGACAGGGTCTGGGCCAGCGCCTCGACCGTCGCATCATCCTGCAACAATTCCGGCACCAGCAACCGTTGGGCCAGCAGGTTCGGCAGGGAGACGTACGGGCTCTTGACCATGCGCTTGAGAATCCAGAACGTCAGCGGCGCAAGGCGGTAGGCCACGACCATCGGGCGCTTGTACAGCAACGCTTCAAGGGTCGCCGTGCCCGACGCAATCAGGACCGCGTTGCACGCTGCCAGCGCCAAGTGGGACTTGCCATCGAGCAAGGTCACTGGCAAATCGCGACCGGCCAACAGCTCTTCAAGCTGGGCACGACGCTCCGGGTTGGCACATGGAATGACAAAGCGTAAACCCGGGCGCATGGCGCGCAGGCGTTCGGCGGTATCGAGGAACAGCGCGCCCAGACGACTGACTTCGCCGCCCCGGCTGCCCGGCATCAAAGCCACCAGCGGACCGTCAGGCAAACCCAGCTCGGCTCGCGCAGCGGCGCGATCGGCTTCCAGTGGAATGGTATCGGCCAGCGTATGACCGACGAATCGCACCGGTACGCCTTTCTCTTCATAAAACCTGGCTTCGAACGGCAGCAGCGTGAGCATCAGGTCGCAGCCTTCGCGAATCTTCAGCACTCGCTTCTGCCGCCACGCCCACACCGAAGGGCTGACGTAATGCACGGTCTTGATCCCGGCCTGACGCAGCTTGAGTTCGATGTTGAGGTTGAAATCCGGCGCATCGATGCCGATGAACACGTCCGGCTTCTGGGCGATCAGGGTGGCGATCAGGTCCTTGCGGCGCTTGAGCAGCTCACGCAACCGACCGAGAACCTCCACCAGCCCCATGACCGACAACCGCTCCATGGGGAAGTAGGAATTCAGGCCCTCGGCCTGCATCAGGGGGCCGCCGACACCGATAAACTCGACCGCCGGATGCTGTGCCTTGAGGGCACGCATCAGACCGGCACCCAGAATATCGCCGGAAGCCTCACCCGCCACCAGCGCAATACGCAGATTGGCCATGATCAGCGAGTGATGCCGCGAGACGACGACTGGATGGAGTCACGGAACACTGCGACTTCCGGGAACTGGGCGGCAGGTTCGGCCAGTTCGGCCAGCGCCTGTTCGACAGTCAGCCCCTGACGATAAACGGTTTTGTAAGCGCGACGCAGGGCGTGAATGGCGTCCTCGCTGAAACCGCGACGACGCATGCCCTCAAAATTCATGCTGCGCGCTTCGGCCGGGTTGCCGAACACCGTGACGAACGCCGGGACGTCCTTGCCAATGGCCGTTCCCATGCCGGAAAAGCTGTGAGCACCAATGTGACAATACTGGTGAACCAGGGTGAAACCGGACAGGATCGCCCAGTCCTCGACGTGCACATGCCCGGCCAACGCGGTGTTGTTGACCAGAATGCAGTGGTTGCCGATGACACTGTCGTGACCGATGTGGGCGTAAGCCATGATCAGGTTGTGATCGCCCAGGGTGGTTTCCGAGCGATCCTGAACCGTGCCACGGTGAATCGTCACGCCTTCACGGATAACGTTATGGTCACCGATCACCAGACGGGTTTCTTCACCCTTGTACTTGAGATCAGGCGTGTCTTCGCCTACCGAGGAAAACTGGTAGATGCGATTGTGCTTGCCGATTCGGGTCGGACCTTTGAGGATCACGTGTGGCCCGATCACTGTTCCCTCGCCGATTTCCACACCTGCGCCGATGATCGACCACGGGCCGACCTCGACACCTTCGGCCAGTACGGCCGAAGGATCGATGATTGCGCGAGGGTCAATCAAACTCATAGCTTGCGTTCCGCACAGATGATTTCAGCGGAGCAGACCGGCTTGCCATCGACCGAAGCCTGGCATTCGAACTTCCAGATCTGACGCTTGCAGCTGATGAACTTGGCTTCGAGAATCAACTGGTCACCCGGCAGCACTGGCTGACGGAAGCGCAGTTTGTCGGAACCGACGAAATAATAGAGGGTGCCATCAGCCGGTTTCACATCGAGCATCTTGAAACCGAGGATCCCGGCAGCCTGAGCCATCGCTTCGATGATCAACACGCCAGGCATGATCGGGTGCGCAGGGAAGTGGCCATTGAAGAACGGTTCGTTGATGCTGACATTCTTGTAGGCGCGAATGCGCTTGCCTTCCGTATCCAGTTCCACCACCCGGTCCACCAGCAGGAACGGGTAACGGTGAGGCAGGTATTCGCGAATCTCGTTGATGTCCATCATTTCGGGGGGAAGCCTATGTAAAGATTGGGAGCGCGACTGACGCGCACTCCTCTAGCAAATCAAGGAGGCAGTCCAGAGGCTGTGCACACTTGATATGGAAATGGTATCAGCCTTCAGATGAAGCGTTACCGCCAGGGGTCACTTCTCCTGCCTGCTTTTCCAGCTGTCGCAAACGTCGCGCGATGTCATCGAGCTGACGGATGCGTGCCGCGCTTTTGCGCCACTCGGCAGCCGGCTGCATCGCCGTACCGGAAGAATAGGCGCCCGGCTCGGTAATCGAGTGAGTCACCATAGTCATCCCGGTCAGGAATACGTTGTCGCAAATGTCGATGTGCCCTACCAGGCCGACACCACCGGCGAGCATGCAGTGCTTGCCGATCTTGGTGCTGCCGGAAATCCCCACGCACGCAGCCATGGCGGTGTGATCGCCGACCTGAACGTTGTGAGCGATCTGAATCTGGTTGTCGAGCTTGACGCCGTTACCGATCACGGTATCGGCCAACGCACCGCGGTCGATGGCGGTGTTCACGCCGATCTCCACATCGTCGCCGATGGTGACGCCACCGATCTGGGCGATTTTCTGCCAGATGCCTTTCTCGTTGGCAAAGCCGAAGCCCTCACCGCCAAGCACTGCACCTGACTGAATCACCACCCGCTTGCCGATGCGTACATCGTGATACAGCGTGACACGCGGAGCCAGCCAGCCGCCCTCGCCGATTTCACTGCGGGCACCGACGACGCAATGCGCGCCGAGCGCCACGCCCGCTCCAATCCGTGCTTGAGCCTCGATCACCACAAAGGGACCGATGCTGGCAGTCGGATCGACCACGGCGTCCGGAGCAATCACTGCGGTCGGATGGATACCGGCTGCAGATTTCGGCTTCGGATCGAACAGGTGAGAAATGCGTGCGTAAGCCAGATAAGGATCCGGCACCACCAACGTATTCCCGGCATAACCTTCGGCATCAGCCGCCTTGAGCAGCAATGCTGCCGCTTGTGAGCCAGCCAGGTATTTGCGGTATTGAGGGTTTGCCAGAAAGCTCAACTGAGCTGGGCCAGCCTCCTGCAAGGTGGCTAGCCCAGTAATTTGCTTCTCGGGATCGCCACTCAGGGTGGCACCGAGGAACTCGGCCAACTGGCCGAGTTTGATAGTCACGGTCATGGGTTACTTCAGCTGATTCATGCGCTCGATAACCTGGCGCGTGATGTCGTACTGAGGTTTGACATCGATCACTGCGCCACGCTCGAACACCAGGTCAAAACCACCTTTCTTGATGACTTCTTCCACTGCGCTATCCAGTTTCGGCTTGAGCTGCTTGAGCATTTCACGGTCAGCAACAGCCTTGGCTTCGTTCAGTTCCTTGGACTGGAACTGGAAGTCACGGGCCTTTTGCTTGAATTCCAGCTCGAGACGCTCACGCTCGCCCTGCTGCATCTTGTCGCCGCCAGCCATCAGACGATCCTGGATACCCTTGGCGCTGCTTTCCAGCGTCTTCAGTTTGGTCAGTTGAGGACCGAACTTCTTCTCGGCATCCACGGCGTACTTCTTGGCCGCATCGGATTCCAGCAGAGCCATCTGATAGTTCAGAACAGCGATTTTCATGTCGGCAAATGCCGGGCCTGCCACCAGTACGGAGGCCAGGAGAACCAATTGAGTCAACTTACGCACGATGCACTCCTACAAAATCCATTGTCGTTATCTTGGGTCAGACGCTTAGAACGTCTGGCCGAGGGAGAATTGGAACACTTGAGTTTCAGCGTTATCCGGTTTCTTGATCGGTGTGGCCAACGCGAAGCTCAAAGGACCCAGTGCGGTAACCCAGGTCACGCCGACACCGACGGAACTGGCCATGTTGCTCAGGCTGATGTCGTTGCACTGTGTATTGGCCTTGGAGCCATCGGCGTTTGTGGTCGACTTGCAAGTCGAGTCGAACACGTTACCGACGTCCCAGAATACCGATGTACGCAACGAACGCTGATCCTTCACGAACGGCAGCGGGAACAGCACCTCGACACCACCCTGGATCAACACGTTACCACCGAATGGCAGCGGATCCTGATCCGGGTCGGCAAGCGTACCGGCGTTACCGGTGACCGCCTGGCCACGGCTCGGCGTACTGCGCGGACCCAGGGTACTGTCTTTGAAACCACGTACCGAGTTGAAACCACCAGCATAGTAGTTTTCATAGAACGGCAAGCCGTCCGTCGAACCGTAACCGTCGCCATAACCCAACTCGGTGTGCAGACGCAGGGTGTAGTTTTCGGTCAGTGGCTGGAACAGCTGGCCACGGTAATCCAGTTTGTAGAACGACAGGTCACTGCCGGGAATCGTCGTTTCCAGGGTCAGGCTCTGCGAACGACCGCGGGTTGGCAGCACGCCTTTGTTCAGAGTGGACTCGGACCAGCCGGCCGACGCCTTGAAGTTCAGGTACTGGTCGCCCTCGCGCTTAACAAAGTCGAAAATCTCGTCAACGGTGTACTGACCGGTCTTGATCTTGTCCTGCTGAGCCGACAGACCGAAGGTCAGACGCGAAGTCTCGCTGATCGGATAACCAACGTTCACACCGGCACCCAGGCTGTCTACCGCATAGCTTGCTACGTCGACGTCGAGGTCTTTGTAGTCAGTGGTGCGATAGAACGCGTTGTAACCCAGGCTCACGCCATCGGCGGTCCAGTAGGGGTCAACGTAGCCGAAGTTGTAACGGCTCTGGTATTCACTGCGGGTCAGGCCGACGCTGACGCGATTACCGGTACCCAGGAAGTTGTTCTGGGTGATCGAACCACCGAGGATCAGACCGGCGCTCTGGGCAAAACCGACACTGGCGGTGATCGAACCGGAAGCCTGCTCTTCAACCGCATAGTTCACGTCAACCTGGTCGTCGACACCTGGAACTGCCGGGGTCTCGACGTTGACTTCCTTGAAGAAGCCCAGACGCTCAAGACGGGTCTTGGACTGGTCGATCAGGTAGGTCGAAGCCCAGCCACCTTCCATCTGGCGCATTTCACGACGCAGCACTTCGTCCTCGGACTTGGTGTTGCCACGGAAGTTGATGCGGTTGACGTAAGCACGCTTGCCCGGATCGACAGCGAACAGGATGTCCACAGTGTGGTCATCGTCGTGCGGCTGCGGAACACCGTTGACGTTGGCGAAGGTGTAGCCCTCGTTACCCAGACGACGGGTGATCAGTTCGGAGGTGGTGGTCATCAGCTTGCGCGAGAACACCTGACCCTTTTGCACCAGCAACAGCGACTTGACCTGGTCCTCAGGGACTTTCAGGTCACCGCTGAGCTTGACGTCACGAACGGTGTACTTCTCGCCTTCGTTCACGTTGACGGTGATGTAGACGTGTTTTTTGTCCGGTGTGATGGACACCTGGGTCGAAGCGATATCCATGTTGATATAGCCGCGGTCCAGGTAGTAGGAACGCAGACGCTCCAGGTCACCGGAAAGCTTTTCACGGGCGTACTTGTCATCGTTCTTGAAGAACGACAGCCAGTTGGTGGTCTTCAGTTCGAACAGGTCGGTCAGGTCTTCCTCAGGGAAAACCGTGTTGCCCACCACGTTGATGTGCTGAATGGCAGCGACGGTGCCTTCGTTGATCTTCACTTTCAGGCCGACACGGTTACGCGGCTGCGATACCACTTCGGTATCGACGGTGGCCGAGTAACGACCTTGCGCAACGTACTGGCGTTGCAGCTCGTTACGCACGCCTTCGAGGGTCGCACGCTGGAAGATCTCGCCTTCGGCCAGACCGGATTGCTTGAGGCCCTTCATCAGGTCTTCGGTGGAGATCGCCTTGTTGCCTTCGATCTCGATGCTCGCGACCGATGGACGTTCAACGACCGTGATCACCAGAACGTTGCCTTCGCGGCCCAGCTGGATATCTTGAAAGAAACCGGTTTTGAACAACGCACGAGTGGATTCCACCAGGCGACGATCATCCGCCTGCTCGCCGACGTTCAACGGCAAGGCACCAAAGACGCTACCCGCGGAGACCCGCTGGAGGCCATTGACGCGAATATCAGAGATAGTGAAGGACTCGGCGTGAACTTCGGCGATCATCAATACGGTGAGAACCGCAGTTAGCAGCAGACGTTTCATGAAGTCCTTTCTTATTCCAACTGGCAATAAACAAACTGCCGCAAAATGCGGCAGATTCGCAATTCAGCGAAGCGTTACAGTCGACCCAGATCGTTGACCAGAGCAAGCAACATCACCCCGACCACCAAACTGATACCGATCTGTATCCCCCAACCTTGCACCCGATCCGACAAGGGACGACCACGCGCCCACTCGATCAGATAAAACAACAAATGCCCCCCATCCAGTACAGGAATAGGCAGCAAATTCAGAACCCCCAGGCTAATACTCAGATAAGCAAGGAAATTCAGGAAATCAGCAACGCCCGACTGGGCAGAAGCGCCCGCCACTTTAGCAATGGTTATCGGTCCACTCAAGTTTTTTACCGAGAGCTCGCCGAACAGCATTTTCTTCAGTGAATCCAGCGTCAGCACGCTCATGGTCCAGGTACGACGGGCACCCTCGCCAATCGCGGCCAAAGGACCATAACTGACCTCACGGATCATCTCCGGTGGCCAGTCGACAGCTTTCACTCCCGCCCCCAGATAACCACTTGGCGACTTGCTCTCGCCGCGCGCCGCCAGCGTCACGGGGACGTCGATTTGAGCACCGTCGCGCTCGACGTGCAGCATGATTTTGGTATCAGGACGCGTACGAACGGTGTCGACCACTTGCTGCCAGTCATCCAGCGCCTTGCCGTCCAGCGCCAGCAGACGGTCACCGGTCTTCAACCCGGCCGCCTGGGCCGGGCCTTTCGGATCGAGCTCAGCGAGAATAGGCGGCAGCGCCGGACGCCATGGGCGAATACCCAGAGAGCGAATCGGATCCGGCTCGTCGGCCCCCTTGAGCCAATGATCCAGCGCAAGCTCACGCGGCGAATCGGCCGTAGAGCCCTGCTCACGCACCAGCACCTGTAGGGAACCGCTTTCCCCCAGGCGACGTACCAGTTGCAGATTGACCGCCGCCCAGCCCGAAGTCGGCTCACCGTCGATGGCGACAATTTCCTGACCTGCATTCAGACCGGCTTTCGCGGCGATACTGCCTGACTCGACAGCACCGATGACCGGACGCACCTGTTCACTGCCGAGCATGGCCAGCACCCAGAAAAACACCATGGCCAGCAGGAAGTTGGCGACCGGGCCAGCCGCCACGATAGCAATACGCTGGCGAACGGACTTGCGATTGAAAGACAAATGAAGCTGATCAGCGGGCACTTCGCCTTCACGCTCATCGAGCATCTTGACGTAGCCACCCAGCGGAATGGCCGCGATGACAAACTCGGTCCCCTGCCTGTCATGCCAGCGCAGTAACGGCATGCCGAAGCCCACGGAAAAGCGCAGAACCTTGACGCCACAGCGACGCGCGACCCAGAAGTGGCCGAATTCGTGAAAGGTGACCAGCACACCCAGGGCGATCAGGGTGCCGGCAATCATATAGAGCGCGCTCATCTACTTTCTCCGCAATCCTGTTCTATGCCGCATGAAGCCATGTACGCAGGGTCTATCGACCGTGACGAATCAGCCATTGCCCGGCGAGCGTACGTGCTGCCGCGTCCGCCGTGAACACCGCATCGAGATCATTCAGAGCAACCACCGGCTCGAGATTCAACACTTCCTCGATGATACTCGCGATTTCGAGGTAGCGAACCCGCCCGTCGAGAAACGCCGCCACCGCAACTTCATTCGCGGCATTGAGCATGGCAGGCGCACTGTTGCCGGCCTCGGCTGCCTGACGGGCAAGCCGCAGGCACGGGAAGCGCTCTTCATCGGGCGCTTCGAAGTCCAGGCGCGCGATGGCGAACAGATCCAGTGGCGCCACGCCAGAATCAATGCGTTCAGGCCAGGCCAGCGCATTGGCGATCGGCGTACGCATGTCGGGATTACCCAACTGCGCCAGTACCGAGCCATCTATGTAGTCGACCAGAGAGTGAATCACGCTCTGCGGATGGATCACCACTTCGACTTGCGATGGCCGGGCATCGAACAGCCAGCAGGCTTCGATCAACTCGAGCCCCTTGTTCATCATGCTGGCCGAATCCACGGAAATCTTGCGCCCCATGGACCAGTTAGGATGGGCACAGGCCTGATCAGGAGAAACATGCGCCAGTTCGGCCATCGGCGTCTGCCGGAAAGGACCACCAGAGGCCGTCAGCAAAATCCGACGCACGCCGACATTGCTCAATCCACGCGCGAAATCCTGCGGCATGCACTGGAAAACCGCGTTGTGCTCACTGTCGATGGGCAGCAGGACCGATCCGCTCTTGCGCACAGCCTCCATGAACAAGGCGCCGGACATGACCAGCGCCTCCTTGTTCGCCAGAAGAATCTTCTTGCCCGCCTCGACAGCGGCGAGGGTCGGGCGCAGACCGGCGGCGCCGACAATGGCCGCCATCACGGCATCCACCTCAGGGGCTGCTGCGACCTGACACAGACCTTCCTCACCGACCAGCACCCGGGTCGACAGGCCGGCGGCACGCAAGTCGTCTTGCAAACCACGGGCTGCCGCGACTTCCGGCACCACAGCGAACTGCGGCACATGGCGTACGCACAAGGCAAACAGCTCGCTCAGACGCGTAAAGCCACTGAGTGCAAACACTTGATAACGGTCAGGGTGACGAGCGATGACATCCAGAGTGCTCAGACCGATCGAGCCGGTTGCCCCCAGAACAGTGACCTGCTGTGGGCGGCTCACGGTGCTGCCATCCACAACAGCACGGCGAATACCGGGATCGCGGCCGTCAGGCTGTCAATGCGGTCCAGTATGCCGCCATGGCCCGGCAGCAGATTGCTACTGTCCTTGATACCGGACTGACGCTTGAACATGCTTTCAGTCAGATCGCCCACCACCGAAATGAACACGATCAGCGCAGCGCCAATCAGGCCTTTGAACAGTTGCGCCACTGTCCAGTCTCGAAACAGAGCGACCAGCGTGGTGATAACGAGACTCAGGGCCAGACCGCCATACACGCCTTCCCAGCTTTTGCCCGGGCTGACTTGCGGGGCCAGCTTGCGCTTGCCGAATGCACGACCGGAAAAGTAGGCACCGATATCGGCACCCCAGACCAGCACCATCACCGCCATGATCAGCCAGTTACCCAGCGGGTATTGCTTGATCTGAACCAGGCCTTGCCAGGCCGGCAGGAGAATCAGCAGGCCGATCACCAGCTTGCTGGCGGCACTGGCCCAGCGCTCGCTGGAGCGCGGATAGGTCAGCACCAGCCACGTTGCCACCGCCCACCAGATCACCGAAGCACCAAGCACCCAGGGCGCCAGCCCTGGCAGGATGTACATGACGAACAGCATCAGCGCGACGACTGCCGCATAACCAACGCGAAACGATTGCGCAGTGAAACCGGCAAGGCGCGCCCATTCCCAGGCACCCAGACTGACCACCAGACCGATGAACAGCGCAAAACCGGATCCCTCGAGCAGGAAAAATCCGCCCAGTGCAATCGGCAGCAGGATCAGCGCAGTGATGATTCGTTGTTTAAGCATTAAACCCGGGCTCCAGCTTCGATCTGCTCGCTCGTTTTACCGAAGCGACGCTGACGCGAAGCGAAATCGGCCAGTGCATTACGCATGGCATCGTGTTTGAAGTCCGGCCAGAACAGGTCGGAGAAGAACAGCTCGGCATAGGCCAGTTGCCACAGCAGGAAGTTGCTGATGCGGTGCTCGCCGCCCGTGCGGATGCACAAGTCCGGCAATGGCAGGTCGCCGGTCGCCAGACAGGTTTGCAGCAGATCCGGGGTGATGTCTTCCGGCCGCAGGTGCCCGGCCTGAACTTCGCGAGCCAGGCGCTGCGCAGCTTGCGCGATATCCCACTGACCGCCGTAGTTGGCGGCAATTTGCAGGATGAAGCGATTGGCGCCCGCAGTCATCGCTTCAGCTTCACGCATGGCCGCCTGCAGCTCAGGATGGAAACGCGAACGGTCACCAATGATGCGCAGGCTGATGTTGTTGTCATTGAGGCGCTTGGCCTCACGACGCAGCGCCTTGAAGAACAGATCCATCAGGGCACTGACCTCATCGGCCGGGCGCTGCCAGTTTTCACTGGAGAAGGCAAACAGTGTCAACACCTCGACACCGGCCTCGGCACACACCTCGATCACCGCCCGCACAGCATCTACACCCGCCTTATGCCCGGCGACACCCGGCATAAAGCGTTTTTTCGCCCAGCGATTGTTGCCATCCATGATGATCGCGACATGGCGCGGCACCGCGGACGGCGCAGTCTGCTTGGTCTTTTCCATTTAAAGCTCGACCCTTATACGGCCATCAGATCCGCTTCTTTTTCCTTGGTAGCCGCGTCGATATCAGCTTCAGCCTTGTCGGTCAGCTTCTGGATATCAGCCGCCGCGCGGCGCTCTTCGTCTTCGCTGATTTCCTTGTCCTTGACCAACTTTTTCAGGTCACCCAGTGCATCACGGCGAATGTTGCGCACGGCAACGCGAGCATCTTCAGCCGCTGCGCGCGCCTGCTTGGTGAAGCCCTTACGGGTTTCTTCGGTCAGCGCCGGCATGGAAACCAGCAGCAGCTCGCCAAGGTTGGTCGGATTGAGGTTCAGACCGGCGTTCATGATCGCCTTGTCGACCGCCGTGAGCATGTTGCGCTCGAACGGCACGACCTGCAGGGTACGGGAGTCTTTCACCGTAACGTTCGCTACCCCGCTCAAAGGGGTATCGGCACCATAGTAAGGCACCATCACGCTACCCAGAATGCTCGGGTGAGCCTTGCCGGTACGAATCTGGCCGAATGCATGACTCAGCGACTCGATCGACTTCTTCATGCGCTCTTGGGCGTCTTTCTTGATTTCGTTGATCATTGTTGAACTTCCTCGATCAGGGTTCCTTCAGCGCCGCCGTGCACGATGTTCAGCAGGGCGCCAGGCTTGTTCATGTTGAATACGCGCAATGGCATCTTGTGGTCGCGGCACAGGCAGATGGCCGTCAGATCCATTACGCCCAGCTTGCGATCCAGTACTTCATCGTAAGTCAGATGATCGAACTTCTCGGCATGCGGGTCTTTGAACGGGTCGGCGGTGTAGACGCCATCGACCTTGGTTGCCTTGAGCACGACGTCCGCGTCGATCTCGATGGCACGCAGGCAGGCTGCCGAATCCGTGGTAAAGAACGGATTGCCGGTACCGGCCGCGAAAATCACCACGTCCTTGGAGTTCAGGTGACGCATGGCCTTGCGACGATCATAGTGATCGGTCACACCGACCATGGAAATGGCCGACATCACGATGGCCGAGATATTGGCACGTTCCAGCGCATCGCGCATGGCCAGGGCGTTCATCACAGTGGCCAGCATGCCCATGTGGTCGCCGGTGACACGATCCATGCCAGCCTTGCTCAGCGCTTCACCACGGAACAGGTTGCCGCCGCCGATCACCAGACCGACCTGAACGCCGATGCCGACCAGTTGGCCGACTTCCAGCGCCATGCGATCCAGCACTTTCGGATCGATCCCGAACTCTTCCGAGCCCATCAGGGCCTCGCCGCTAAGCTTGAGTAGAATGCGTTTATAGCGAGCCTGATAACCACTGCCCTGCTGAGCCATTGCGAATCTCTCCTGCGGCGTATTTAAAAATTCTTTGCGAGCTGTTTGCAGCTGCGTTCACTCTAGCGTGGCGCTGCTTCCGCGCCATCGGAACATGGCTTTGTAAGTCAGTTCCAAGGGGAAACCAATTAAAAATTGGTAACCCTATCTGAAAAGAGGCTGCGCGCGTGAGCGGGCAGCCTCTTTCGGGCGACAGTTGAAAAACCGTCTTACTGCTTGGCGGCAGCCACTTGAGCGGCAACTTCGGCAGCGAAGTCATCAACTGGCTTCTCGATGCCTTCGCCTACTTTGAAGTAGGTGAAGGAAACGATTTCGGCACCGGCTTTCTTGGCCAGCTCGCCAACCTTGACTTCAGGGTTCATGACAAAGGCTTGCTCTTTCAGCGAGGCTTCGGCTTTGAACTTGGTGATACGACCGTTGATCATGTTCTCAACGATGTTTTCCGGCTTGCCAGCGATCTTGTCGGCATTCAGCTGCAGGAATACGTTCTTCTCGCGCTCGATGGCCTCGGCGGAGATTTCCGACGCGTCCAGGAACTCTGGGTTCGAAGCTGCAACGTGCATGGCGATGTTCTTGGCCAGGTCGACGTCGCCGCCTTTCAGAACAACCACTGCACCAATCTTGTTGCCGTGCAGGTAGGCACCTACAACGTCACCTTCAACACGCGCCAGACGACGGATGTTGACGTTTTCGCCACACTTGGCAACCAGGGCTTCACGAGCAGCTTCACGCGAAGCGATCAGCGGAGCCGCGTCGGTCAGCTTCTGACCGAAGGCTTCTTCGAGGCTTTCGCTGACGAAGTTCTTGAAGTCGTCCTGCAGGGCCAGGAAGTCGGTCTGCGAGTTCACTTCCAGCAGAACGGCGGACTTGCCGTCAGCCTTGACAGCGATAGCACCTTCAGCGGCAACGTTGCCGGCTTTCTTGGCAGCCTTGATCGCGCCCGAAGCACGCATGTCATCAATGGCTTTTTCGATGTCGCCGCCAGCCTTTTCCAGGGCCTTCTTGCAATCCATCATGCCTTCGCCGGTACGCTCGCGCAGTTCTTTGACCAACGCTGCAGTAATTGCTGCCATTTTCAAATTCCTCTTGGATAGGTTTTCAACCATTCCACCCGATCGAACGGGCGTTCAATTCTTCCCGAACCACCTTGTAGCTGCTGCACGTTACAGATGCTGTAGCTGCGCTGCCGACAGATGGTTTTCGAGGTGGCAAAAAGGGGGCCAAGCCCCCTTTTTGCTTACTGAGTCAACGCCAGGGCGTCAATTACTCAGCTGCAGCCTGAGTTTCTTCAGCTGCGAATTCAACAGTACCGCCAGCAACATTGTTGCGACCACGGATTACTGCGTCAGCCATCGAACCCATGTACAGCTGGATAGCGCGGATTGCGTCATCGTTGCCTGGGATGATGTAGTCAACGCCTTCCGGGCTGCTGTTGGTATCGACAACGCCGATCACCGGGATGCCCAGCTTGTTGGCTTCGGTGATTGCGATGCGCTCGTGGTCAACGTCGATCACGAACAGTGCGTCTGGCAGACCGCCCATGTCCTTGATGCCGCCCAGGGAGCGATCCAGCTTCTCAAGATCACGGGAGCGCATCAGCGCTTCTTTCTTGGTCAGCTTGGCGAAAGTACCGTCTTCGGCTTGTACTTCAAGGTCACGCAGACGCTTGATGGAAGCACGGATGGTCTTGAAGTTGGTCAGCATGCCGCCCAACCAGCGGTGATCGACGTACGGCGAACCGCAACGTGCTGCTTCTTCAGCAACGATCTTGCCAGCGGAACGCTTGGTGCCGACGAACAGAATCTTGTTTTTGCCCTGGGCCAGACGCTCTACGAAAGTCAGAGCTTCGTTGAACATTGGCAGGGTTTTTTCAAGGTTGATGATGTGAATCTTGTTACGCGCGCCGAAAATGTACTTGCCCATTTTCGGATTCCAGTAACGGGTTTGGTGACCGAAGTGCACACCGGCCTTCAGCATATCGCGCATGTTGACTTGGGACATGATAGTTCCTTGATAAGTCGGGTTGGGCCTCCACGTATCCCAATGACCAACCCCTGATCCGAGGATCAAAGGCACCCAGGCCATCGTGTCGACACGTGTGTGGGTTAATGCTTCCGGAGCTATCCCCGGAAAGCGGCGCATTTTATACCACAGCAAGGCTACAAACGGAACCCGGAATCTTCAATCCCGTCAGGGACATGGATGCCGGCCCCTTGGAATCGGCCTTGCGCGCACTATTGTATAGAGAGAAGCGATGCACGCAGGCGCGGATTTGCGCCTTTGGTCTGTTAGAATCGCGTTTTTCAGGGCTGCCAGGCGAAAACCGCCGTCCTGTCCGTATCAGCAAGCGCCGTCGAGCGCAGAGAGAGCCTGTATGACCGTCACCCTCAAAACTCCCGAGGACATCGCTGGCATGCGTGTCGCCGGCAAACTGGCCGCCGATGTGCTGGAAATGATTGCCGAGCACGTCAAGCCGGGCGTGACCACCGATGAGCTGAACCAGATCTGCCACGACTACATCGTCGATGTGCAGAAAGCCATCCCTGCCCCGCTCAACTACAAGGGCTACCCGAAGTCGATCTGCACCTCGATCAACCACGTGGTCTGCCACGGCATTCCGAACGACAAGCCGCTGAAAAACGGCGACACCCTGAACATCGATGTCACGGTGATCAAGGACGGCTACCACGGCGACACCAGCCGCATGTTCCACGTCGGCACCGTACCGGTCTGGGCCGAGCGCCTGTCCCAGGTCACCCAGGAATGCATGTACAAGGCGATCGAGATCGTCAAACCCGGCTGCCGTCTCGGCGACATCGGCGAGATCATCCAGAAGCACGCTGAAAAGAACGGTTTCTCCGTGGTGCGCGAATTCTGCGGTCACGGCATCGGCAAGGTGTTCCACGAGGAGCCGCAGATCCTGCACTACGGCCGCGCCGGCACCGGCATGGAACTGAAAGCCGGCATGACCTTCACCATCGAACCGATGATCAACCAGGGCAAGGCCGACACCAAGGTGCTGGGCGACGGCTGGACCGCGATCACCAAGGACCGCAAGCTGTCGGCACAGTGGGAACACACTTTGCTTGTCACTGACACCGGTTACGAAATCTTCACCCTGCGCAGCGACGACACGATTCCGCGCGTATCGGCCTGATCCGGAACTGCTCCCAGCCTATAGAAGGAATGCCAATCGATGCCGCAGGTGGATCCCGAACTCTTCGACCGCGGCCAGTTCCAGGCTGAACTGGCCCTGAAAGCGAGCCCTATCGCCGCGTTCAAGAAGGCGATCCGCCAGGCACGCGAAGTGCTCGATGCACGCTTTCGCAGCGGCCGCGACATCCGGCGACTGATCGAGGATCGCGCCTGGTTCGTCGACAACATCCTGCAAAAGGCCTGGGACCAGTTCAACTGGAGCGAAGACGCCGACATCGCGCTGGTCGCGGTCGGCGGCTACGGTCGCGGCGAATTGCACCCCTATTCCGACATCGACCTGCTGATTCTGCTGGACAGCGCCGACCACGAAATTTTCCGTGATTCCATCGAGCGTTTTCTGACGCTGTTGTGGGACATCGGCCTGGAAGTCGGTCAGAGCGTTCGCTCGGTGGACGAGTGCGCCGAAGAGGCCCGCGCCGACCTGACGGTGGTTACCAACCTGATGGAAAGCCGCACCATTTGCGGCCCCGAGCGTCTGCGCCAGCGCATGCTCGATGTCACCAGCACCGCCCACATGTGGCCGAGCAAGGAATTCTTCCTGGCCAAACGCTCCGAGCAGAAGGCCCGTCACCACAAGTACAACGACACCGAATACAACCTGGAACCCAACGTCAAAGGCTCGCCCGGCGGACTACGGGACATTCAGACGATTCTGTGGGTCGCCCGTCGCCAGTACGGCACCCTGAATCTGCGCGCCCTGGCCGGCGAAGGTTTCCTGGTCGAGAGTGAAAACGCCCTGCTGGCGTCGTCCCAGGAATTCCTCTGGAAAGTGCGATACGCCCTGCACATGCTGGCCGGCCGCTCCGAAGACCGCCTGCTGTTCGATCACCAGCGCACCATCGCGGGGCTGCTGGGCTTTGAAGGTGACGACGCCAAGCAGGCCGTCGAAAACTTCATGCAGCAGTACTTTCGCGTGGTGATGAGCATCGCCCAGCTCAGCGACCTGATCATCCAGCACTTCGAGGAAGTCATCCTCGCCCCGGAAGACGAAGCGCCGCCGCAGCCGATCAACTCGCGCTTCCAGCTGCACGACGGCTACATCGAGGCACGTAACGACAACGTGTTCCGCCGCACGCCGTTCGCCATGCTCGAGATCTTCGTGCTGATGGCCCAGCAGCCGGAAATCAAGGGCGTGCGCGCCGACACCATTCGCCTGCTGCGGGAAAACCGTCACCTGATCGATGACAATTTCCGCAACGACATCCGCAACACCAGCCTGTTCATCGAACTGTTCAAGTGCAAGATCGGCATTCACCGCAACCTGCGGCGGATGAACCGCTACGGCATTCTCGGGCGTTACCTGCCGGAATTCGGTTTCATCGTCGGTCAGATGCAGCACGACCTGTTCCACATCTATACGGTCGATGCCCACACGTTGAATCTGATCAAACACCTGCGCAAATTGCAGTACTCACAGGTGTCGGAAAAATTCCCGCTGGCCGCCAAGCTCATGGCCAAACTGCCGAAGCCCGAACTGATCTACATGGCGGGCCTGTATCACGACATCGGCAAGGGCCGGCACGGCGACCACTCGGACATCGGCGCAGTGGATGCCGAGGCGTTCTGCCAGCGCCATCAACTGCCGGTGTGGGACAGCCGCCTGATCGTCTGGCTGGTGCAGAACCATCTGGTGATGTCGACCACCGCCCAGCGCAAGGACTTGTCCGACCCGCAGGTGATCCATGACTTCGCCCAGATCGTCGGCGACGAAACCCGCCTCGACTACCTGTACGTGCTGACCGTGGCCGACATCAACGCAACCAACCCGACCCTGTGGAACTCCTGGCGCGCCAGCCTGCTGCGCCAGCTGTACACCGAGACCAAGCGCGCCCTGCGTCGCGGCCTGGAAAACCCGGTGGATCGCGAAGAACAGATCCGCCAGACCCAGAGCGCAGCGCTGGATATTCTGGTGCGCGGTGGTACCGATCCGGACGACGTCGAGCAATTGTGGGCGCAACTGGGCGACGATTATTTCCTGCGCCACACCGCTGGCGACGTGGCCTGGCACAGTGATGCGATTCTCCAGCAGCCGGCCGACGGCGGCCCGCTGGTGCTGATCAAGGAAACTACCCAGCGCGAATTCGAGGGCGGTACGCAGATCTTCATCTATGCCCCGGACCAGCACGACTTCTTTGCCGTGACCGTGGCCGCGATGGACCAGCTCAACCTGAACATTCACGACGCCCGGGTCATCACGTCCAGCAGCCAGTTCACCCTCGATACCTATATCGTGCTCGACACCGACGGCGATTCGATCGGCGACAATCCACTACGGATCAAGCAGATCCGTGACGGTCTGACCGAAGCCCTGCGCAATCCTGACGATTACCCGACCATTATCCAGCGTCGAGTGCCGCGCCAGCTCAAGCACTTTGCGTTCGCACCACAAGTGACGATCCACAACGACGCCCAGCGTCCGGTAACGGTTCTGGAGCTCACTGCACCCGACCGGCCCGGCCTGCTGGCACGGATCGGCGGGATTTTCCTGGAGTTCGATCTGTCGCTGCAGAACGCCAAGATCGCCACCCTGGGCGAGCGGGTGGAAGACGTGTTCTTCATCACCGACGCCCACAATCAGCCGCTGTCCGACCCGCTGCTGTGCAGCCGTTTGCAGGATGCCATCGTCGAGCAGCTCAGCGTCAATCAGGAACCCGATATCAAACTGTCGCGCATCAGTATTTGATTGCGCGCCCGGATTCAACCGCTTTGCACGAGACCCCGCACCGATGAACAACGCTCTGACCCAGTTGCAGCCCTACCCGTTCGAAAAGCTCCGCGCCCTGCTCGGCAGCGTCACGCCGAACCCGGACAAGCGCCCGATCGCGCTGTCCATCGGCGAGCCGAAACACCGTTCGCCAAGCTTTGTCGCCGAAGCCCTGGCCAACAACCTGGATCAGATGGCGGTGTACCCGACCACCCTCGGCATTCCGGCCTTGCGCGAAGCCATCGCCGCCTGGTGCGAGCGTCGTTTCAATGTGCCGAGCGGCTGGATCGACCCGGCGCGCAACGTGCTGCCGGTCAACGGCACCCGTGAAGCGCTGTTCGCGTTTACCCAGACCGTGGTCAACCGTGGCGACGACGCACTGGTGGTCAGCCCGAACCCGTTCTATCAGATCTACGAAGGCGCGGCGTTCCTCGCCGGCGCCAAGCCGCACTACCTGCCATGCCTGGACGAGAACGGCTTCAACCCGGACTTCGACGCGGTATCGCCAGACATCTGGAAACGCTGCCAGATTCTGTTCCTGTGTTCGCCGGGCAACCCGACCGGCGCGCTGATTCCGGTCGACGTGCTGAAAAAGCTGATCGCCCTGGCCGACGAATACGACTTCGTGATCGCCGCCGACGAGTGCTACAGCGAACTGTACTTTGACGAACAGACGCCACCGCCAGGCCTGCTCAGCGCCTGCGCCGAACTGGGTCGCAAGGACTTCAAGCGCTGCGTGGTGTTCCACAGCCTGTCCAAGCGCTCGAACCTGCCGGGTCTGCGATCGGGCTTTGTTGCCGGTGATGCAGACATCCTCAAAGGCTTCCTGCTGTACCGCACCTACCACGGCTGCGCGATGCCGGTTCAGACCCAACTGGCCAGCGTTGCTGCGTGGAATGATGAAGTGCATGTACGCGCCAACCGTGCGCTGTATCGCGAGAAGTTCGACGCCGTGCTGGCGATCCTCAGCCCGGTGATGGATGTGCAGCGTCCGGATGGCAGCTTCTATCTCTGGCCGAACGTTCAAGGTGATGACGCCGCGTTCTGCCGTGATCTGTTTGCCGAAGAGCATGTGACCGTGGTGCCGGGTTCGTACCTGTCCCGGGATGTCGACGGGGTCAACCCGGGTGCCGGCCGCGTGCGCATGGCGCTGGTCGCACCACTGGCGGAATGTGTGGAAGCGGCCGAACGCATCCGCGATTTCGTCCTGCGCCACAAGTAAGGCCTGAACGCCCGTGCCGGGCAATCCGGCACGGGCGCCTCATACATCGGGTTACAGATCCTCCAACTATTTATCTCACCTGCCTTCCGGCCAGACGTTAGTCTTGAGTCGCGCCTGTCTCTACGTCCAAACAGACTCAAATTTTAACTTCAAGGAAGAAGTGCAAATGAACAACCTGCTGGATTGCCAACTCATTCAATGGCCCGATGATCAAGCCGCTTATACGGCAGCCATCAATGAAAACCCCGCCAATGCCGGTACAAGTTCCGGAACTCGACGTAAACGCTCCATCGTTCACTATTCAAAACTCTGGGCCAACGGCCGCACCCTGAAAGTTGCTTTCATGGATTCACCCGATACCGATCACAAGAACAGGATTATCGCTGCAGCCAGGCAATGGCTGCCGTACATCAACCTGAAATTTGAATTTGTCGACGATTTGAAAGGCGACATCCGGATTGCGACAAAGAACAATAACAACAGCTCGATGCTGGGCACCGATGCGCTGTTGATCCACCCCGACCATCCCACCATGAATCTGGGGGTCAAACCGGAACATGAAGACTTCGAGGTGATCGTGATCCACGAATTCGGCCACGCATTGGGTGCAATGCACGAACATCAGCACCCCAAGGCCAATATTCCGTGGGATAAGCCTAAGGTGTACGAGTTCTACAAAAATCGGGAAATGAACCCGCTCACCGAGGAGCAGGTCGACAGAAACCTGTTCGCGTCCTTCGACACACTGGACGCGATCTACACCTCCTACGACCGGAAATCGATCATGCACCACCCGGTGGCAAACACATTGACAGTGGGCGACTGGGAGGTGCCGATCAACCGCCGCATCAGTAGAAAAGACAAACGTCTGATGAGATTGCTCTATCCCAAGTAACGCTTTTCCTATTTGACCTGCCCCAGATTCGCCTCACTCAAATCCAGTTCGCCCAACACCTCCCGCAACACGTCATCGCCGATCTGGTGCTGACGGCTCAGGCTGTACAACTCAAGGCGTTGCGCGCGCAGCGCCTTGAGACGCAGGCGGCGTTCAAGCAGGTCCATCTGGAATGCCAGCGCCTGGGCTTCCGCCGAATCATTGAACACCTCCAGTTGATGGCGATACTCGGACATGATCCGCGCCTTGAGCTCCGCCGACAGTGCGGCCTGCGCGGCATCCTGCGGATTGACCTCTTCGATCTCCAGCGCGTGGATTGCCGCTTCGGCGGTCTTGCGCCAGGCGTCGCGGACTTCCTGACGGCGTTTGTCGTCGGGGCTTTTCTGGATTCCGCGCAGCAGTAACGGCAAGGCGATGCAGGCTGCCACCAGCGACATCAGGATCACACCGGCGGCAATGAAGATCAGCAGATCACGCTCGGGAAAGGCCTCGCTGCCCATCAGCATCGGCACCGACATCACGCCCGCCAGGGTCACCGCACCGCGCACCCCGCCGACCGTCAGCAGCCAGCAGGAACGAGCCGTCGGCACCTGTGTCAGGTCGCC
The DNA here is from genome assembly GCF_046097675.1 of Pseudomonas sp. UV AK001. Lineage (NCBI taxonomy): Bacteria > Pseudomonadati > Pseudomonadota > Gammaproteobacteria > Pseudomonadales > Pseudomonadaceae > Pseudomonas > Pseudomonas sp. UV AK001. The sequence continues at coordinate 47,956 of NZ_JBJUVZ010000004.1, read as the reverse complement.
CTTGCCGCGCAAGCGACGCAGCAGGACCGACAGACGCCAGATGCTTTGCACCCAGATGAAGCGCAGCAGCACCAGCGCCAGGAATATCGCCACCACGTCGAGACAGCGGTAGAACAGCGTCGGCCACAATGAGGTTTCGTGGCTGACGACAGCCTTGATGATGTCCGGCAATTGCAGACCGAGCAGCAGGAAGATCAATCCGTTGAAGGCAAACTCCAGCAACGACCAGACACTGCGATTGAGCAAGCGGGTGCTGGTCTGGCGCGGCAGCAGATCGAGCCAGCTCTGCATCATTCCCGCCGCCACTGCCGAGAGAATGCCCGAGGCGCCGAGCCGTTCGGCCAGTACGTAAGCGGCAAACGGCAGGAGCAACATGAACACCACGTGGGTCGCCGGATCGTCCCAGCCCCGGGCGATCATCCAGGCGCGCAACCGGCCGACCAGCCAACTCAGCGCCACACCGACCGCCAACCCGCCCACCGCCACCAGCACAAACGTCAGGCTCGCATTGGCCAACGAGAATGCACCGGTAACCGCCGCCACCAGAGCGAACTTGAAGGTCACCAGACCCGAAGCATCATTCATCAACGCTTCGCCTTGCAGCATGTGCATCAGCGGCGTCGGCAGGCGGTTCTGCGAAATCGCCGACACCGCGACGGCGTCGGTCGGCGACAGCACCGCCGCCAGCGCGAAGGCCACCGGCAACGGAATCGTCGGCAATAGCCAGTGAATAAAGTAGCCGGCACCGACCACGGTAAACAGCACCAACCCGACCGCGAGCGTCAGCACCGGCCCGCGCAGGCGCCACAATTCGCGTTTGGGCATGCGCCAGCCATCGGAGAACAACAGCGGCGGCAAGAACAGAAACAGGAACAGCTCGGGATCGAGCGCCACATGCAGGCCAAGAGTCGGCCAGGCCAGCAAGGCCCCGGCGGCAATTTGCACCAGTGGCAGCGGCAACGGGATGACCCGTCCGACCAGACGCGAAACGCTGACCAGCATCAGCAGGATCAGGACGGTATAAGCGGTTTGCATAAAGCGGAAATCCCGGACAATCGACAGCGTTGAACTGCCATATTAGCCGCTTAGGCTGTGGCTGACCGTTGCACCTATGTCGCACATCGGTGGACGGCGGCCAGTGACAATGGGACAAACCCCGGCCAGCGGCGACGCCGAAACCGTCCGGTCGTGGCATAATCCGTCACCTTTTCTTTCCGGCAACCTGTAAAGGGGGCGATTCCTTGACCGTTTCAAGCAAAACGTTGCACCTTTTCGGCATCAAAGCCTGCGACACCATGAAGAAGGCGCGCACCTGGCTCGATGAACACGCTGTCAGCTACGACTTCCACGACTACAAAACCGCCGGCATCGACCGTGAACACCTGACCCAATGGTGTGACGAACACGGCTGGCAAACGGTGTTGAACCGCGCAGGCACGACCTTTCGCAAGCTCGACGACGAACGCAAAGCCGATCTCGACCAGTCGAAAGCCATCGAACTGATGCTCGCTCAACCCTCGATGATCAAGCGCCCGGTGCTCGATCTCGGTGACCGAACCCTGATTGGCTTCAAGCCAGATATCTACGCGGCCGCGCTCAAGTAAGCAGCCCGTCACTTTTTGTAGAGGTATTCACATGTCCAACTCCCTGTTCAGTATCGCCTTCGGCGTCGGCACCCAGAACCGTCAAGGCGCGTGGCTGGAAGTGTTCTACGCCCAGCCGCTGCTCAATCCTTCGGCCGAACTGGTCGCTGCCGTTGCACCGATCCTCGGTTACACCGAAGGCAACCAGGCCATCAGCTTCACCACCGCACAGGCCGCACAACTGGCTGAAGCCGTGAAAGGCATCGACGCCGTCCAGGGCAAGCTGCTGACCCGTCTGGCCGAAAGCCACAAGCCGCTGGTCGCTACCCTGCTGGCTGAAGACGCTCAGCTGACCTCCACGCCAGAGGCGTACCTGAAGCTGCACCTGCTGTCCCATCGTCTGGTCAAGCCGCACGGTGTGAGCCTGGCCGGTATCTTCCCGCTGCTGCCGAACGTGGCCTGGACCAGCCAGGGCGCGATCGACCTGAGCGAACTGGCCGAGCTGCAACTCGAAGCCCGCCTGCGCGGCGAGCTGCTGGAAGTGTTCTCGGTGGACAAGTTCCCGAAAATGACCGACTACGTGGTACCGGCCGGCGTGCGTATCGCTGACGCCGCACGTCTGCGTCTGGGCGCCTACGTGGGCGAAGGCACCACCGTGATGCACGAAGGTTTCATCAACTTCAACGCCGGTACCGAAGGCCCGGGCATGATCGAAGGCCGCGTCTCCGCTGGCGTATTCGTCGGCAAGGGTTCGGACCTGGGCGGCGGCTGCTCGACCATGGGCACCCTGTCGGGCGGCGGCAACATCGTGATCAAGGTCGGCGAAGGCTGCCTGATCGGCGCCAACGCCGGTATCGGTATCCCGTTGGGCGACCGCAACACCGTCGAGTCGGGTCTGTACGTGACCGCCGGCACCAAAGTCGCGCTGCTGGACGAGCACAACAACCTGGTCAAAGTGGTCAAGGCCCGTGAACTGGCCGGTCAGACCGACCTGCTGTTCCGTCGCAATTCGGAAACCGGTGCCGTGGAATGCAAGACCCACAAATCGGCGATCGAACTGAACGAAGCGCTGCACGCTCACAACTAAGCAGCACATTGATAACCTGTGGGAGCGAGCTTGCTCGCGAAGCTTTTTGGCGTCCTCAAGGACGCCTTCGCGAGCAAGCTCGCTCCCACAGGGTCAGGCGTATACCACATGATGATTCCCTCCCCCTGGCGCGCCGATTTCCCGGCCATCGCCGCCCTGCAACGGCAAGACCAGACGTATCTGGACAACGCCGCCACCACGCAAAAACCCCAGGCCCTGCTCGACGCACTGGCGCATTACTACGCCAACGGCGCGGCCAACGTGCACCGTGCGCAGCACTTGCCCGGCGCTCACGCCACGCAGGCATTTGAGGACAGTCGCCTGAAGGTCGCCCAGTGGCTGAATGCCGGTGACAGCGGGCAGATCATCTTCACCCACGGCGCCACCAGTGCGCTGAATCTCCTGGCTTACGGCCTGGAACATTTTTTCCATCCGGGCGATGAAATTGTCATCAGCGCCCTGGAGCATCACGCCAATCTGCTGCCGTGGCAGCAACTGGCACAACGTCGCGACCTGAAACTGGTGATCCTGCCGCTGGACGATGACGGCGTGATCGACCTCGCCGCCGCCGTTCACCTGATCGGTCCGCGCACCCGTCTGCTGGCGGTCAGCCAGTTGTCCAACGTGCTCGGCGCGTGGCAACCGTTGCCGGCCCTGCTGGCGATGGCCAGGGCGCAAAACGCGCTGACGGTGGTTGATGGCGCCCAAGGCGTGGTCCACGGCCGCCATGACGTGCAGGCACTGGGTTGCGACTTTTATGTGTTTTCCAGCCACAAGCTGTACGGCCCCGATGGCCTCGGCGTGCTGTTCGGGCGCAACGAAGCGCTCGAACAACTTCGCCCGTGGCAGTTCGGCGGCGAAATGGTGCTGGAAGCCAATTATCACGAATCCCGTTTCCGCCCTGCTCCGTTGGGCTTCGAAGCCGGAACGCCGCCGATTGCCAGTGTGATCGGACTTGGTGCGACTCTCGACTACCTCGCGGGTCTGGATCAGGACACGGTGTCCGCCCACGAAGCAGCACTGCACGATTACCTGTTACGTGGCCTCGCGGCCCGCAACGGCATCCGACTGCTGGGCAAACCGCAGCTGGCGCTGGCCAGTTTTGTCGTCGAAGGCGTGCACAACGCCGATCTGGCGCATTTGCTGACCGAACAGGGCATCGCCGTGCGTGCCGGTCACCACTGCGCGATGCCGTTGCTCAAGCGCTTTGAACTGGCCGGGGCGATCCGAGTATCCCTGGCGCTATACAACGACTCCGAAGATCTCGAGCGTTTCTTTGAAGCGCTGGATCAGGCACTGGAGTTGTTGCGATGAGTCTGCCGGTCGAGGCCGCCGAAGCGCTGCAAACCTTTCAGAACGCCGCCGGTTGGGAGCAACGGGCGCGTCTGCTGATGCAGTTTGGTGATCGCCTGCCGCCGTTGAGCGATGCGGACAAGTGCGAAGCAAATCGGGTGCATGGCTGTGAGAGTCAGGTGTGGCTGGTCGGCGAGTTGCGCGATGGCCACTGGCAGTTCGCGGCGAGCAGCGATGCGCGGATGATTCGCGGATTGGTGGCGTTGTTGCTGTTGCGGGTCAACGGCTTGAATGCTGAAGAATTGCAGCAGGTGGATCTGCCGGACTGGTTCAATCAACTGGGGTTGTCGCGACAGCTGTCGCCATCGCGCAGCAATGGCCTGAATGCCGTGTTGCAACGGATGAACGAGCTGGCGCAGTAAAAGGGCTGCTGCGCAGCCCTCTGCTTCAGGCCTGAGGCTTGACCCGATCCGCCGGGCGCCGGACGCCCGCGACAATCTTGTCCACAGCCTTGGTTGCCGCAACCATGCCGAATGTCGCCGTCACCATCATCACCGCGCCAAACCCGCCGGCGCAGTCCAGCTTCACGCCGTCGCCGACAAAACTCTTCTGCAGGCAAATGCTGCCGTCCGGTTTCGGATAACGCAGCTGTTCGGTGGAGAACACGCAGGGCACGCTGTAATGACGGGTCACGGTGCGCGAGAAGCCATAGTCGCGACGCAATGTCGAACGCACTTTCGAGGCCAGCGGATCGTTGAAGGTGCGGTTGAGGTCGCAGACCTGAATCAGCGTCGGATCGATCTGCCCGCCGGCGCCGCCAGTGGTGATGATCTGGATCTTGCGGCGCTTGCACCAGGCGATCAGCGCGGCCTTGGCGTTGACCGCATCGATGCAGTCGATTACGCAGTCGATGTTCGGCGTGATGTATTCGGCCATGGTGTCGCGGGTGACGAAGTCCGCCACGGCGTGCACCTTGCAGTCCGGGTTTATCCCGCGCAGACGCTCGGCCATCACCTCGACCTTGGGTTTGCCGACGGTACTGTCCAGCGCGTGCAACTGGCGGTTGGCGTTGCTGACGCAGACATCGTCTAGGTCGAACAGGGAAATCTCGCCCACCCCGCAACGGGCCATGGCTTCCGCCGCCCAGGAACCGACGCCGCCAACGCCGACAATCGCCACGTGGGCGGCGCGCAGACGCTCCATCCCTTCAATGCCATACAAACGGGCGATGCCTGCAAACCGCGGATCTTCTGTACTCATGACCATTACCCCAAAAACCGGCGCGCATTATAGGGCCGTCGGCGGCCAAGAGCACCTTTGCGCTATGAACGGCGAATCTGCCTGCTTTAATTAAAGCTGCACGTAACAAAGTTTTGCCTTACATACTGAAACGAAAGAACTTAAGTCGGGTTGGATTGCCCAACGTCCGGCATTTCCCTGTCTGTTGTAGGACTCGGCGAACTGCCGGTGTAGGATGCGCGCCCTCAGGCGTCAACCAGCCGACCCTTCGTTCCACAGACCTTGGAACCCGACACAGCTATGTCATCGCGTAAATTTGGACTCAATCTGGTGGTGGTTCTGGCAATCGCCGCCCTGTTCACCGGTTTCTGGGCACTGATCAACCGCCCCGTCTCCGCGCCGAACTGGCCGGAGCAGATCTCCGGTTTCTCCTATTCACCGTTCCAGCAAGGACAGTTCCCGCAGAAGGATCAGTATCCGACTGACGACGAAATGCGCCGCGACCTTGAAATCATGAGCAAGCTGACGGACAACATCCGCATCTACTCGGTCGACGGTTCCCTGCAAGACATCCCGAAACTGGCTGAAGAGTTCGGCCTGCGCGTGACCCTGGGGATCTGGATCAGCCCCGACCAGGAACGCAACGAGCGGGAGATCGCTAAAGCTATCGAGTTGGCCAATTCCTCGCGCAGTGTGGTTCGCGTGGTAGTTGGCAACGAAGCATTGTTCCGGGAGGAAATCACGCCTGAGGCACTGATCGTCCTGCTGGATCGTGTCCGTGCTGCGGTGAAGGTGCCGGTCACCACCTCCGAACAATGGCATATCTGGGAGAAATACCCGCAACTGGCCAAGCACGTCGACCTGATCGCCGCGCACATCCTGCCTTACTGGGAATTCATTCCGGTGGACAAGGCCGGGCAGTTCGTTTTCGACCGCGCTCGTGACCTGAAAAAAATGTTCCCGAAAAAGCCGCTGCTGCTGTCCGAAGTGGGCTGGCCGAGCAACGGCCGCATGCGCGGTGGCGCCGATGCGTCGCCGGCGGATCAGGCGATTTACCTGCGCACGCTGGTCAACAAACTCAACCGCCAGGGCTTCAACTACTTCGTGATCGAAGCGTTTGACCAGCCGTGGAAGGCCAGCGACGAAGGTTCGGTCGGCGCCTACTGGGGCGTGTTCAATGCCGCGCGCCAGCAGAAATTCAACTTCGAAGGCCCGGTGGTGGCGATCCCGCAATGGCGCGTGCTGGCCATCGGTTCGGTGGTGCTGGCGCTGTTGTCGCTGACCCTGCTGATGATCGACGGTTCGGCCCTGCGCCAGCGCGGCCGTACTTTCCTGACCTTTATCGCGTTCCTGTGCGGTTCGGTGCTGGTGTGGATCGGCTACGACTACAGCCAGCAATACAGCACGTGGTTCAGCCTGACGGTGGGCTTCCTGCTGGCGCTCGGTGCGCTCGGGGTGTTCATCGTGCTGCTGACCGAGGCCCACGAACTGGCCGAAGCCGTGTGGATTCACAAGCGTCGCCGTGAATTCCTGCCGGTGGTCGGCGATTCGGACTACCGCCCGAAAGTCTCGATCCACGTGCCGTGCTACAACGAGCCGCCGGAGATGGTCAAACAGACCCTCAACGCCCTGGCCAACCTCGACTATCCGGACTTCGAAGTCCTGATCATCGACAACAACACCAAGGATCCGGCGGTCTGGGAACCGGTGCGCGACTACTGCGAAACCCTCGGCCCGCGCTTCAAGTTCTTCCACGTCTCGCCCCTGGCCGGCTTCAAGGGCGGTGCGCTGAACTACCTGATCCCGCACACCGCCAAGGACGCCGAAGTCATCGCGGTAATCGACTCCGACTACTGCGTGCACCCGAACTGGCTCAAGCACATGGTGCCGCACTTCGCCGACCCGAAAATCGCCGTGGTGCAGTCGCCGCAGGACTACCGTGATCAGAACGAAAGCACCTTCAAGAAGCTCTGCTACGCCGAGTACAAAGGCTTCTTCCACATCGGCATGGTCACCCGCAACGATCGCGACGCGATCATCCAGCACGGCACCATGACCATGACCCGGCGTTCGGTTCTGGAAGAACTGGGCTGGGCCGACTGGTGCATCTGTGAAGACGCCGAACTTGGTCTGCGCGTTTTCGAGAAAGGACTGTCGGCGGCGTATTACCACGACAGTTACGGCAAGGGTCTGATGCCGGACACCTTCATCGACTTCAAGAAACAGCGTTTTCGCTGGGCCTACGGCGCGATCCAGATCATCAAGCGTCACACCCGCAGCCTGCTGCGCGGCAAGGATACCGAGCTGACTCGCGGCCAGCGTTACCACTTCCTCGCGGGCTGGCTGCCGTGGGTGGCGGACGGCATGAACATTTTCTTCACCGTCGGCGCGTTGCTGTGGTCGGCGGCGATGATCATCGTGCCGCAACGGGTCGACCCGCCGCTGCTGATCTTCGCGATCCCGCCGCTGGCGCTGTTCGTGTTCAAGGTCGGCAAGATCATCTTCCTGTACCGTCGCGCCGTGGGCGTGAACCTCAAGGATGCGTTCTGCGCGGCACTGGCCGGTCTGGCGTTGTCGCACACCATCGCCAAAGCGGTGCTGTACGGCTTCTTCACCAGCAGCATTCCGTTCTTCCGCACCCCGAAAAATGCTGACAACCATGGTTTCTGGGTGGCGATTTCCGAAGCCCGGGAAGAGCTGTTCATCATGCTGCTGTTGTGGGGCGCGGCGCTGGGGATTTACCTGGTGCAGGGCATTCCGAGCAACGACATGCGTTTCTGGGTGGCGATGCTGCTGGTGCAGTCGCTGCCGTACGTGGCGGCGCTGATCATGGCGTTCCTCTCGTCGCTGCCGAAACCTACGGCGGCGCCTGAACCGGCACCTGTCGTCTAATTCCTCGACGAAGCACTAAACGGCGGCCAATGGTCGCCGTTTTGCTTTAAGATAACCGCCATTTTGCAGGGCCAAGGCCCCGATGGCCTGCCACTAGACCTGTGGGAGCGAGCTTGCTCGCGATGAGTCCGTCACATTCAACACTTATGTTGAACAGGACATCGTCATCGCGAGCAAGCTCGCTCCCACATTTACAGCATCCGGAGTTTTCCATGACGGCCCACGCCGACCTTTCGCCGACCCTCCAACTCGCCATCGACCTGATCCGCCGTCCGTCCGTGACGCCGGTCGACGCCGATTGCCAGAAGCAGATGATGCAGCGCCTGGGCGATGCCGGTTTCACCCTCGAGCCGATGCGCATCGAAGATGTGGATAACTTCTGGGCGACTCACGGTAAAGGCGACGGCCCGGTGCTGTGCTTCGCCGGCCACACCGACGTGGTGCCGACCGGCCCGGTGACCGCCTGGCAGATCGACCCGTTCAACGCGGTGATCGACGAACACGGCATGCTCTGCGGCCGTGGTGCGGCGGACATGAAAGGCAGCCTGGCCTCGATGACCGTGGCAGCCGAGCGCTTCGTCGCCGACTACCCGGATCACAAGGGCAAGGTGGCGTTCCTGATCACCAGCGACGAAGAAGGCCCGGCGCATCACGGCACCAAGGCTGTGGTCGAGCGTCTGGCCGCCCGTAACGAGCGTCTGGACTGGTGCATTGTCGGTGAACCGTCGAGCACCACGCTGGTGGGCGACGTGGTGAAGAACGGTCGTCGCGGCTCCCTCGGCGCCAAACTGACCGTGCGTGGCGTGCAGGGCCACGTGGCCTACCCGCACCTGGCGAAGAACCCGATCCACCTCGCGGCTCCGGCCCTGGCCGAACTGGCTGCCGAGCACTGGGATCACGGCAACGATTTCTTCCCGCCGACCAGTTTCCAGATTTCCAACGTCAATTCCGGCACCGGCGCGACCAACGTGATTCCGGGCGATCTGGTGGCGTTGTTCAACTTCCGTTTCTCCACCGAATCGACCGTCGAAGGGCTGCAGAAACGCGTCGCCGACATCCTCGACAAGCACGGTCTGGACTGGCACATCGACTGGGCGCTGTCCGGTCTGCCGTTCCTCACCGAGCCGGGCGCGCTGCTCGACGCGGTGTCGTCGAGCATCAAGCAGATCACCGGCCGCGAGACCAAGGCGTCCACCAGCGGTGGCACCTCCGATGGCCGTTTCATCGCGACCATGGGTACGCAGGTTGTTGAACTGGGCCCGGTCAATGCGACCATCCACCAGGTCAACGAGCGCGTGCTGGCGGCCGATCTCGATGTACTGACCGAGATCTACTACCAGACCCTGATCAAGTTGCTCGCCTGATGCTTGCGTGCCCGATCTGCAGTGAACCGCTGAACGCGGTGGACAACGGCGTGGTCTGCCCTGCCGGCCACCGCTTCGACCGTGCGCGTCAGGGTTACCTGAACCTGTTGCCGGTGCAGCACAAGAACAGCCGTGATCCCGGCGACAATCAGGCGATGGTCGAGGCCCGCCGCGACTTCCTGAACGCCGGCCACTATGCGCCGGTGGCCAAGCGCCTGGCGGAACTGGCGGCGGGTTATGCGCCGGCCCGCTGGGTCGATATCGGTTGTGGCGAGGGTTACTACACCGCGCAGATCGCCGAGGCCTTGCCGGATGCTGACGGTTACGCGCTGGACATCTCGAAAGAGGCGGTCAAGCGCGCCTGCAAACGCAATCCTTCGCTGACGTGGTTGATTGCGAGCATGGCCCGTGTGCCATTGGCTTCCGGCAGTTGCCAGTTTCTCGCCAGCGTTTTCAGTCCGCTGGACTGGGAAGAAGCCAAGCGTCTGCTCAGCGTCGGCGGCGGCCTGATGAAAGTCGGCCCGACCAGCGGCCACCTGATGGAACTGCGCGAACGCCTGTACGACGAAGTGCGCGAATACACCGACGACAAGCACCTGGCCCTGGTGCCGGAAGGCATGGCGCTGGCCCACAGCGAAACCCTGGAATTCAAACTGACGCTGGACAAGCCCGAGGATCGCGCCAACCTGCTGGCGATGACACCCCACGGCTGGCGCGCCAGTGCCGAGCGCCGTGCGGCGGTGATCGAACAGGCCGAGCCGTTCGTGACCACCGTGTCGATGCGCTACGATTATTTCGTTCTTCAATAACTTTTGGACTCGGGCAAGCAGCCCGGGGCCGGCTAAATCCGCGAATGGATTTTTCAGACCCGCAGTGAGGATATCCATGCGCCAACCGGACATCGAGATTTACCTGAAAGACGCCGACGTCGACCACAAGGCCATTTCCGCCTGGCTGGGCGCCGCCCTTGGCCCGTGCAGCGACTGGGTACAGAAAGGTCAGACGTACAAGTGTAAGGCCGGCAACATCCCGGTGACCTGGCTGCCGAAAGCCGTGGGCAAGTGGAACAGCCTGTACCTGGAAAGCGACCAGACGCCATGGGATGACGATATCGCCTGTGCCCGTGCAGCGTTTGCCGCGCTGAACGTCGAAGTGCGCTGCGCGCCGGGGACGTGGGTCGAGGAAGAAGGTGAGGAAACGGCGGACCGCTGGATCCGGATCAGCGAAGACGGTGAAGAAGAAATCACCTGGAAAACTGCATAACAAAGCAGTACACAAAACCTGTGGGAGCGGCGGTTCGACGCTTCGACTTGCCCGCGAAGGCGGCGGCACATCCAACATAGAGGTGGCTGACAAACCGCATTCGCGGGCAAGCCCGCTCCCACAGTGTTTTCCGGGGATCCGAAGAGTGTGGTTTACAACCCGACCACGTCTTCAGCCTGCAACCCCTTCTGCCCTTCCACCACCGCATATTCAACCTGCTGACCTTCGGTCAGCGAACGGTGGCCTTCGCCGCGGATCGCGCGGTAGTGCACGAACACGTCCACCCCGTCTTCGCGCTGAATGAAGCCGTAGCCCTTGGCGTCGTTGAACCACTTCACGTTGCCGGTCTCACGTGTTGCCATCTGTTCATACTCCTTTTTTATTATTGAACAGGCTTTTCGCAGGAAAGCCTTTGCGGAACGTCAGCCTGCGTCCGACGTCCATAAAAGGGCCCCGGCGACAGACCGCCGAGTATATGACAGGCGGCAAAACTCTCAACAGGAGATTACTTCGCCGCTTTTTTGCCGATTTTCCATGAATCCGGCACACTATCGACCGCCCGAGCAAACGCTCGGTTTATCCACTCACGCAGAAGCCGTATGACCCGTTCCCCGTTCCGCCGTCTTGTGTTTGGCACCTTGCGCCGACTGTTGTATCTCTGGGTTCGCTCCGAGACGATCAACCAGTCGTCGTTCACCCTCAACCTCGACCGCAGTCGTCCGGTGTTCTACGTCCTGCAAAACCCATCGCTGACTGATCTGGCGGTGGTCGACACCGAGTGCACCAAGGCCGGTCTGCCGCGCCCGGTGCTGCCGGTGTCCGTGGGTTCGCTGATCGAACCGGCGGCGTTCTTCTACCTGACGCCGGACCCGGACTGGCTCGGCCGCCAGGACAAACGCGGCGCACCGCCGACCCTGACCCGACTGGTCAGCGCCCTCAGCCAGAATGCCGCCGAGGACGCGCAGATCATTCCGGTCAGCGTGTTCTGGGGTCAGTCGCCGGACAGCGAAAACAGCCCCTGGAAACTCCTGTTCGCCGACAGCTGGGCCGTCACCGGGCGCCTGCGCCGGCTGCTGAGCATCATGATTCTGGGGCGCAAGACCCGCGTGCAATTCTCCGCGCCGATCCACCTGCGCGAACTGATCGAACACAACAAGGGCCACGAGCGCACCGTGCGCATGGCCCAGCGGATCCTGCGGGTGCACTTCCGCAACCTCAAGGCTGCGGTGATCGGCCCGGACATCTCCCACCGCCGCAACCTGGTCAAGGGCCTGCTCAACCAGCCACTGGTCAGGCAGGCGATCCTCGATGAAGCCGAACGCGAAAACATCTCCCCGGAAAAAGCCAAGGCCCAGGCCCTGCGCTACGGCAACGAGATCGCCTCGGACTACACCTACACCGCGATCCGTTTTCTTGAAGTGGTGCTGAGCTGGTTCTGGAACAAGATCTACGACGGAATCAAGGTCAACCACATCGAAGGCGTGCAGAAGGTCGCCCAGGGTCACGAAGTGATCTACGTGCCGTGCCACCGCAGCCACATCGACTACCTGCTGCTGTCGTACCTGTTGTTTCGCAACGGCCTGACCCCTCCGCACATTGCGGCCGGGATCAACCTCAACATGCCGGTGATCGGCAGTCTGCTGCGCCGTGGCGGTGCGTTCTTCATGCGCCGTACGTTCAAGGGCAATCCGCTGTACACCTCGGTGTTCAACGAATACCTGCACACCCTGTTCACCAAGGGCTTCCCGGTCGAATACTTCGTCGAGGGCGGTCGCTCGCGTACCGGGCGCATGCTGCAGCCGAAAACCGGGATGCTGGCAATCACGATGCGCAGCTTCTTGCGTTCCTCGCGGATGCCGATCGTGTTCGTGCCGGTGTACATCGGTTACGAGCGCGTGCTTGAAGGCCGGACTTACCTCGGCGAACTGCGCGGCGCGAGCAAGAAGAAAGAGTCGATCTTCGACATCTTCAAAGTCATCGGCGCGCTCAAGCAGCGCTTCGGCCAGGTGGCGGTGAACTTCGGCGAGCCGATCAAACTGGCGGAGTTCCTCGACAGCGAGCAGCCGGGCTGGCGCCAGCAGGAACTGGGCCCGCAATTCAAACCGGCGTGGCTCAACGAAACCACCAATCGCCTCGGCGAGAAAGTCGCGCAGCACCTGAACGAAGCGGCGGCGATCAACCCGGTCAACCTGGTGGCGCTGGCGCTGCTGTCGACCACTCGTCTGGCACTGGACGATCGGGCCATGGCGCGGGTGCTGGATCTGTATCTGGCGCTGCTGCGCAAAGTCCCGTACTCGCCACACACCACCTTGCCGGAAGGCGATGGCCGGGCACTGATCGAGCATGTGAAGGACATGGATCTGCTGTCCGAGCAGAACGATGCACTGGGCAAGATTCTGTATCTGGACGAGCAGAACGCCGTCCTCATGACCTATTACCGCAACAACGTCCTGCACATCTTCGCCCTGCCGGCGTTGCTCGCGAGCTTCTTCCAGAGCACTTCGCGCATGAGCCGCGAGCAGATCCTGCGCTACACCCGAGCGCTGTATCCGTACCTGCAAGCGGAGCTGTTCATCCGCTGGAGCCTGGAGGAGCTGGATGCGGTGATCGATCAGTGGCTGGAGGCTTTCGTCGAACAGGGCCTGCTGCGTTTCGAGAAAGACGTCTACCTGCGCCCGGCGCCGAGCTCACGGCATTTCGTGCTGCTGACCCTGCTGTCGAAGAGCATCGCCCAGACCCTGCAGCGCTTCTACATGACCGTGTCGTTGTTGCTAAACGCCGGCCAGAACACCATCAGCGCTGAAGAACTGGAAGACCTGTGCACGGTCATGGCCCAGCGCCTGTCGATCCTGCATGGCCTGAACGCACCGGAGTTCTTCGACAAGAGCCTGTTCCGCCACTTCATCCAGACGATGCTCGATCTCGACGTGCTGCGTCGCGACGAAGCGGGCAAGTTGAGTTATCACGAACTGCTTGGAGAACTGGCCGAAGGTGCAGCGAAACGGGTGTTGCCGGCGGAAATTCGATTGTCGATCCGCCAGGTGGCGCTACATCGCAGCGAAGATGCAGCCGATCAGCCCGCAGCCCCCGCACAAAGCGACTAGATTCCTACAGGCGCCAGGCTTCTTCTGGCGCCGTCGATACGGAGATTTCCGATGAAAAAACTAACCCTGCTGGCCGCAGCCACTTTGCTCAGCGCCTGCCAGTCCACTACACCGAGCGGCAAAGCGAGCCTCGACGGCGAAGTGTTCTACCTGCAACGCATCGCCCTGCCACCAAGCGCGACCTTGAGTGTGAGCCTGCAGGACGTTTCGCTGGCCGATGCGCCGGCCGTCGTGCTCGATGAACAGAAAGGCCCGATCAAGGGACAAGTGCCGTTGCCGTTCCATTTGAGCTACGATCCGGCCCAGGTCAAACCCGGCCACCGCTACTCGGTCAGCGCACGCATTGAGGTCAACGGCGAGCTGATGTTCATCACCACCGAAAACCATGCCGTGCAGCTTGATGGCAAGGATCCGCAGCCGCTGAAGATCCGCGTCGACGCCGCCCGCTAACGCTTTTATGAACAAGGAAGCCTTGATGCTCCGCCCTACCCTTCGCTTCGCCGGCCTGTGCGCGGGCCTGATGATCTCCGCCAGCGCCATGGCCCTGTCCCTCAGCGACCTGTCGCAAGGCGACGCCACCGGCGGCCTCAAGGATGCCCTGACCCAGGGTGCGCAACTGGCCGTCAAACAGCTCGGCACGCCGGGTGGTTTCAGCAACAACCCGGACGTAAAAATCGAACTGCCGGGCAAACTCGGCAAAGTCGCCGGCAAGATGAAAGCGTTCGGCATGGGCGCCCAGGTCGATGAACTGGAAACCGCCATGAACAAGGCTGCGGAAACCGCCGTGACCCAGGCCCAGCCGATCCTGGTCGACGCCGTGAAGAAAATGAGCGTGGCCGACGCCAAAGGCATCCTCAGCGGTGGCAACGACTCCGCCACCCAATACCTGGACAAGTCCAGCCGCGAACAGATCCGCGCCAAGTTCTTGCCGATCGTCAAACAGGCGACCGACAAGGTAGGCGTGGCGCAGAAGTACAACTCGTTCGCCGGCCAGGCTGCGACTCTGGGCGTGGTCGACGCGAAGAGCGCGAACATCGAAAGCTACGTCACCGAACAAGCGCTGAACGGCCTGTTCGAAATGATCGGCAAACAGGAAGAAACCATCCGCAAGAACCCGGCCGCTGCGGCGACGAGTCTGGCGAAAAAAGTGTTCGGTACGCTCTAAGCCGACACGACACGGGAGTGAGGTGTCTCGCTCCCGTTATTCAATCCGTTCCGCCGTCCAATATCGCTGTACGCCACACTCTTGCGATACACATCGGTAAACCCCTCCACCGCCCGCAGAATCACCGAACACTGAAACTCGATGAAGTACGTCAGATCGAGCTCATCGGCTTCGCTGTGCAAATACGACCGCCCGTACTTTACCGGCGCGTTGCGCAGTAAAAGACTGATCGCGATATAGCGAAACGCCGAAAACTCATGCTTGAACATGAACCAGTAAAACAGCGCCCTGGCGACCCGCCCGTTGCCGTCGCGAAACGGATGTTCGTAACCCAAGGCAAAGTGCAGCGTGATCGCCTTGATCAGCGGATGCAGATAGTTTTTTTGCCGAGGTGAACCCTGTGGTTGATTGATCCACTGCGAGAGCAAATCCAGTCGCCTCACCAGTCCGGCCACAGGCGGTGGCGAGTGCACGGTATTCCCTTCGCCGTCCTGCACCACCACTTCATCATTGGCCCTGAAAAGCCCGGGGTGATACTGCTCGTCATCAATGCCTTCGACACCGACTCGATGGATCGACGCAATCAACTCCACGCTCAATGGCTCGTAACGTTTTTCCCAGGCGAAATTCATCATCCGGTAATTACCCATGACCATCCGCTCATCCGGCGTACGCGGCTGACGCCGTTGCTTGAGCATGTCCTTGGCAACACGGGTAGTGGTCGCGGCGCCCTCCAGCTGACTGCTGCTGATCGCCTCATCCTCGATCAGATCGTTGAGCAAATAACTGAAATGCGCCCGCTCGCCTATCTGGCTGGTCATGTACTCCAGCGACGCCGTCGTAGTTTGCCGATCAACCACTGAAAGGGCCTTCTGCGCGGTGGGCGTCGGCACAAACTTCCCCCACTGCGCCGGTTCCCCTAGCGGCAGAAGATGAATGTACTGAGCGACCCGCGCCTTCTTGACCAACGCCCAACACAAACGCGAATCCAGCCCGCTGGCCCAGCGATACCGCAAATCCTCAAAAGGCAGATACCGCCCCTGATCATCCAGCGGCTTGAGCAACGCAAGATAATCCGCCAGACGCTGCTTGTGAGGCGCGCGCATCAACAACTCAAAGACCGGATCGGCCCGACCCTTCAATACCGGCGGTTTCTTCATCAAAGCTGACTCAAACAAGGCTGAAAAACAGCCTCGAGTACAGCACCGCCAACACAGCGACTCAATATCGGAGCCGTCTGAAAAAAACGTAGGAGACGGCGCAAGGTCCTACAAAGCTGCTTGCTCTCAAAAGAAATAGGTCGGCCCACAGACCGCCATCGCTAGCAGGCTAGCTCCCACAGTTGAAACGTGCTCCCCAAAAATGTGGCATAGCCACCCCACTCAACACGATGAGCGTTAGCTCGAGTAACGCTTTTGACGTGCCGGCCCCTTCGGCCGGCTGAGTGGAGGGATTCATCCGGGGGCAGGCGCGCAGCGCCGTTCGACGAAGTCGAACACATCGAGAGGAGGTGCAGCGAAGCAAACCGGAGGCGATGCCCCCGGATTAATCCCGGAGCGAAGGAACCCCGAGCCCCAGCGAGGGGCCGAACGCCGGGGCCCAGACCTTTTGGTTCCTTTTGGGGCGTTTGCCAAAAGGGACTCGCCGTAAGGGCGAAACCATAAGAAGCCGTTACCGCAGCAACGGATATGTACCCAAAACACCCAGAGCATGGCCGGCCCAAAGGCCGCCACGCTCAAACAGCCTCAAGACTCCTTGCGAACCCGGAACCAAGCCGCATACAACGCCGGCAAAAACAAAAGCGTCAAAGCAGTCGCCACAATCAACCCCCCCATGATCGCCACTGCCATCGGCCCGAAAAACACACTGCGTGAAAGCGGAATCATCGCCAGCACCGCCGCCAGCGCCGTCAACACAATCGGCCTGAACCGCCGCACCGTGGCCTCGATGATCGCCTGCCAGGGCTTGAGCCCCGCCGCAATATCCTGCTCGATCTGATCCACCAGAATCACCGAGTTGCGCATGATCATCCCCGACAGCGCAATCGTCCCCAGCATCGCCACAAACCCGAACGGCTGACGGAACACCAGCAAAAACAATGTCACCCCGATCAGCCCCAGCGGCGCCGTCAGAAACACCATCGCCGTGCGCGAGAAACTGCGCAGCTGCACCATCAGCAACGTCAGCACCACGACAATGAACATCGGCACCCCGGCATTCACCGACTTCTGCCCGCGCTCGGAGTCTTCTACGGTTCCGCCGACGTCCAGCAGATAACCGTCAGGCAATTCGGCACGGATCGGATCGAGGGTCGGCTGGATCTGTTTCACCAGCGTCGCCGGTTGCTCCTTGCCATAGATGTCGGCCCGCACGGTTACGGTCGGCAGTCGGTTGCGATGCCAGATGATGCCTTCCTCGAAGCCATATTCCAGCGTGGCAATCTGCGACAGCGCAACGCTGCGACCGTTGTCGGTCGGTACCGCCAGACTCGGCAGCAGCGACAGCTCGGTACGCTCATGCACGGTGCCGCGCAGGAGGATTTCGATCAGTTCGTTGTCTTCGCGGTACTGGCTGACACTGGAACCGGTCAGCGAACTCTTAAGGAATTTCGCCAGATTCGCCGTGCTGACACCCAGAGCCCGGGCGCGGTCCTGATCGATGTTCAGGTACACGACCTTGCTCGGTTCTTCCCAGTCCAGATGCACGTTCACCACATGCGGGTTCTCACGCACCTTGGCCGCGACTTTCCGGGCAAGCGCACGGACTTCCTCGATGTGCTCGCCCGTGACGCGGAACTGCACCGGATAGCCAACCGGCGGGCCGTTTTCCAGTCGAGTGACCCGCGAGCGCAGGGCCGGGAATTGTTCGTTCAAGGTATCGATCAGCCATGTGCGCAGGGCTTCGCGTTCCTCGATGGTTTTCGCCAACACGACGAACTGGGCGAAGCTGGCCGCCGGCAGCTGTTGATCCAGCGGCAGGTAGAAACGCGGCGAGCCGGTGCCGACGTAGGCCACGTAATTGTCGATGCCGGCATGATCCTTGAGCATCGCCTCCAGTCGCTTGACCTCGGCGGTGGTGTTGGCCAGCGACGCGCCTTCCGCCAGCTTCAGGTCAACCATCAGTTCCAGCCGGTTGGAGGCCGGGAAGAACTGCTGCGGGACGAACTTGAACAGCATCACCGAAGCGACAAACAGCCCCACCGTCAGCACGATCACCGTTTTACGCCGACGCACGCACCACTCCACCAGACGTCGAACCCGCTGATAAAACGGTGTGGCATAAGGGTCCGGCTGACCGTCACCACTGCCGTGTTTGGCCGCGTGAATTTTCGCCAGGTCCGGCAGGAGTTTTTCCCCGAGGTACGGCACAAACATCACCGCCGCCACCCACGAAGCCAGCAACGCTATGGTGACAACCTGGAAAATCGAGCGGGTGTATTCACCGGTGCCGGACTGCGCGGTGGCAATCGGCAGGAAACCGGCGGCGGTGATCAGCGTACCGGTGAGCATCGGGAATGCGGTGCTGGTCCAGGCGTAACTGGCCGCCTTGATCCGGTCGAAGCCCTGCTCCATTTTGATCGCCATCATTTCCACGGCGATGATCGCGTCGTCCACCAGCAAACCCAGGGCCAGCACCAGCGCGCCGAGGGAAATCTTGTGCAGGCCGATACCGAGGTAATACATGCAGGCGAAGGTCATCGCCAGCACCAGCGGAATGGTCAACGCCACCACCATGCCGGTGCGCACGCCGAGGGAGAAGAAACTCACCAGCAACACGATGGCCAGCGCCTCGACCAGGACCTGGACGAACTC
Organism: Pseudomonas sp. UV AK001; assembly: GCF_046097675.1. Lineage (NCBI taxonomy): Bacteria > Pseudomonadati > Pseudomonadota > Gammaproteobacteria > Pseudomonadales > Pseudomonadaceae > Pseudomonas > Pseudomonas sp. UV AK001. The sequence goes on along the minus strand of NZ_JBJUVZ010000004.1, from coordinate 29,154 downwards.
GCCGACGCCACTTTTCACCGCCGCCGGCTGATCGGAGACCTTGCGTAGTTGCATGCCGGCCGGGAGGTTTTTCTGGATTCGGGAGAATTCGGTTTCCAGGGCCTTGCCCAGCACCAGAATGTCACCGCCGTCCTTCATCGCCACCGCGAGCCCGATCGCGTCTTCGCCCATGAAGCGCATGCGCGGCGCCGGCGGATCATTGAAACCGCGCCGCACGTCGGCGACATCGGAGATGCGGAACGTACGATCACCGACCCGGATCGGGAAGTTTTTGATCTCGTCGACTGTCTGAAAATTCCCCGAAACCCGTAGCTGCAATCGCTCACTGCCGGTTTCGAAGAACCCGGCGGTGGACACCGCGTTCTGCTCTTCCAGTGCCTGCTGGACTGCCGCCAGCGGCAAGCCGAGGGTGGCGAGTTTGACGTTGGACAGCTCGACCCAGATCTTCTCGTCCTGCAGCCCGAGCAGGTCGACCTTGCCCACGTCCTTGACCCGTTGCAGCTGGATCTGGATGCGGTCGGCGTAATCCTTGAGCACGGCGTAGTCGAAGCCGTCGCCGGTGAGGGCGTAGATATTGCCGAACGTGGTGCCGAATTCATCGTTGAAGAATGGGCCCTGAATGCCCGGTGGCAGGGTCTGGCGGATATCGCCGACCTTCTTGCGCACCTGGTACCAGAGATCCGGAATCTCGACCGAATGCATCGAGTCGCGGGCAATGAAGGTGACCTGTGATTCACCGGGACGGGAGAACGAAACGATGCGTTCGTACTCGCCGGTTTCCATCAGTTTCTTTTCGATGCGCTCGGTGACCTGACGCGAGACTTCCTGCGCCGTGGCGCCGGGCCAGCGGGTCTGAATGACCATGGCCTTGAAGGTGAACGGCGGGTCTTCACTCTGGCCGAGCTTGGTGTAGGACAAGGCGCCGACGATGGCCAGCAAAAGCATCAGGAACAGTACGATCTGGCGATTACGCAGCGCCCATTCGGAAAGGTTGAAGCGCATCGGGACTTACTCCTTGTCCGCCAGATTGACCACACGGTTGGAGCGATCCACGGGACGCACCTGCTGCCCCTCCAGCAGCACATGCACGCCGGCGGCCACGACCCAGTCGCTGGCGTTGAGTCCTTCGAGCACCGGCACGGTTTTCTCACCGAACGGGCCGACACGCACAGGGGTTTTCTTCAAGGTATTGTTGGCGCTGACAACCCAGACGTAGGTCGCGCCGTTTTCGGCAGTCAGGGCCGAGAGCGGCACCGACAGCGGGATCACGTCAGCGGTCTGCACGAACACCCGGGCGCTCTGGCCTAGTTCGACAGCCACGTTGCCGGCGGTGAAGGCGATGCGGGCGGCGAAGGTCCGGGATTTTGGATCGGCCGCTGGCGACAGTTCACGGATTTTGCCGGCGAAGCGCTGGTTCGGTTGCGTCCACAGCTCCACGGACACAGGCTGGCCGACCTTAAAGCGGCCGAAGCTCTGCTCCGGCAAGCTGATCAGCACTTCGCGTTCGCCATCGGTGGCGAGGGTGAATACGGTCTGCCCGGCGGCGACCACTTGCCCGACTTCCACCGAGCGCTTGGCCACCACGCCATCCTGAGGCGCACGCAGCACGGCGTAACTGGCCTGGTTGGTCGAGACGTTGAATTCGGCTTTGATCTGCTTGAGACGCGCCTCACCGGAGCGGTAGAGGTTTTCGGCATTGTCGTAGGCCGAGCGGCTGACCATCTGCCGTTCCATCAGGGTCTTGTAACGGTCACGCTCGGCGCGCACCAGATTCAGATTGGCTTCGGCGGCGGTGACCTGGGCGCGGGTGGCTTCCAGTTGCAGGCGTACGTCCTGCGGATCGAGTTCGGCCAGGGGTTGATCAGCCTTCACGCGCTGGCCTTCCTCGACCAGTCGTCGGCTGACTTTGCCGCCGATGCGGAATGCCAGATCCGGTTCGTAGCGGGCGCGAACCTCGCCCGGATAACTTTCCATCGCCTGCGCCGAAGGCTCTGGCTGCACCACCATGGCCGGTCGCACGCTGACTGGCGTCACCTCTTCCTTGCCACATGCCGACAATAAAAACGCCAGAGTGACTGGCACCGCAAAGGACAACGCATGGCGGAACATGGTGAAGGACCTTTCGCTAAGGAGGCTTGGAATATTTATACTGGCCGGTATGTTATTAATAGCAAACTCACCAGTCCAGTATTAAAAGCGAAGAATGTCGAACAATCTTTCAGCTCCAAACGGCCCCGGCCGCCCGAAGGATCCGGCCAAGCGCCAGGCGATTCTCGAAGCGGCGAAAATCCTGTTCCTGAGTCACGGCTATGCCAACACCAGCATGGACGCGGTGGCCGCCGAGGCTGGCGTGTCGAAGCTGACGGTCTACAGCCATTTCAATGACAAGGAGACGCTGTTTTCCGCCGCCGTTGTGGCCAAATGCGAGGAGCAATTGCCGCCGCTGTTCTTCGAATTGCCGGACGGCATCGCGGTGGAAAATGTGTTGCTGAACATTGCCAGAGGCTTCCACCACCTGATCAACAGCGATGAGTCGGTGAACCTGCATCGCCTGATCATGGCGCTGGGCAGTCAGGATCCGAAGCTGTCGCTGATCTTCTTCGAGGCCGGCCCGCAGCGCATGGTGCAAGGCATGGAGCGGCTTCTGCGGCGGATCGATGAGACTGGCGCGCTGCGTATCGACAACCCGCACAACGCCGCCGAACACTTCTTCTGCCTGATCAAGGGCGCGGGGAATTTCCGGTTGCTGTATGGCTGCGGTGAACCACTGACCGGCGAGGCGGCGGAATGCCATGTGCAGGAAGTGGTCGAGTTGTTCATGCGCGCCTATCGACCCTGAAAACAAAAATCCCACGCCATGCGTGGGATTTTCTTGTGGAACGGTTCAGGCCTTGAGCGCTTTCTTCGGGTAGATGTCATAGCGGCTGGATTTGCCATCCAGCGCATGGCTCGGCTTCGGCCCTTCGATGCACGGCGCCTTGCGCGGACGCTTGACCACCACCCGGTGCGTGGCCAGCGCCAGCGCCGCTTCCAGCAAGGCCGGTGCATCCGGATCGTCACCCACCAGCGGGCGGAACAGGCGCATTTCCTTCTTCACCAGCGCGGTTTTCTCACGGTGCGGGAACATCGGGTCGAGGTAGATCACCTGCGGCGGCTCGCCCTCCCAATTGCGCATCACGTCGATGGAGTTGCCCTTGAGCAGCGTCATCCGCGCCACGATCGGTGCCACGTCGAAATCTTCCGCCGCCCGGGCCAGACCATCCTCCAGCAACGCGCCGATCAGCGGCTGACGCTCGATCAGGCTCATCTCGCAGCCCAGGCTCGCCAGCACGAACGCATCTTTCCCGAGCCCCGCCGTGGCATCCAGCACCCGCGGGCGCACGCCTTGGGCGATACCGACCGCCTTGGCGATCATCTGTCCGCTGCCACCGCCGTACAACCGACGGTGGGCCGCGCCACCCTCGACGAAATCGACCCGCACCGGGCCCGGCGCATCCGGCCCCAGCTGTTGCAGCTGCAAGCCCTGCTCGCCGACCTGTAAGGCAAACTCGCCGTCGGCCACCTGCAACGGCAGATTCAGGCGCTGCGCCCACTGCTCGGCCTGCGCTTCGAACGTCGGGCCGAGGGCTTCGACATGGATGCGGCAGGCCGCGGGTTGCTCAATCATGGAAAACACGCTCAAAAAAGTTAAGGATCGGCAAAAACCGCCGATAACCCAATCAACGCGCATTTTGCCAGAGCTGAGCGTCGACCGAAAAAAATGTCAGGCATTCTTCCCACATCGATTGGCTACATTTCGCCCACAGGCGATTTCAGCCGTCATAACACTCAAGCATTGGGCGGCGTCAGCCACCTGTGGCAGGATTTCTTTGCCCAGGCACTGGCCGAACAATCGAGTGATGTGGTGCCGGCCTGCGGGACATTCCCACCGGTCGATCTGGAAAGCCCTGAAGAACCGACTATCGGCAGCGAGCTGCACGCCCACATCATCGACCAGCGCGAATGCGATGTAGTGGAAACCCAGGTACGCCCGCCCGAGCCGCTGTTCCTGCCGATTGCCGAAATCGATATGACACTGGCCGAGCCGTACCCACCGTTCCCGCCGGAAGACATCAAGACTCAGCAAAAGCAGCAGGACTTCGACAGCAGCTGGGTTCGTCCGGTCGTGATCAACAACGGCCAGCCGATTCCGGAACCGGGCCCTGCCCCGCAGAAAAAGCCGCTGTACCTGCCGATTGCCGAGTTCGACCTGGATCTGCTGCAACCTTACCCGCCGTTCCCGCCGGAAGAGATCGTCGAACAGCAGAAAGCCCTGGACTTCGATAACGGCTGGGTACGCCCGATCGTTCAGCAGAACTTGCGCATCGCCGCCTGATCCCGCCTCGCTTCAACCCTTGAAGAATTGATTGGCCTTGGCGTACGGCATTGAACGCGAAGTGAAGCCGAACGTGCCCGATTGCTGGATTTCCTCGGCAGCCCGGAAGAACTCGCCAAACGCCGCCAGCGCCAGCGCCGAGCCGGTACTGATGCGCTTCACACCCATTTCTTCCAGTTGCTGCACGGTCAGTTTCAGGCCACCGGACATCAACACGTTGACCGGTTTCGGCGCCACCGCTCGCACCACCGCCAACACTTCTTCAGCCGTTCTCAGGCCCGGAGCATAGAGCACGTCGGCCCCCGCCTCGGCGAACGCCTGCAAACGGCGAATGGTGTCGTTGATATCCGGATTGCCGTGCAGGTAGTTTTCCGCGCGGGCCGTCAGGGTGAAGGGAAACGGTAAGGTTCGAACAGCGGCAACGGCGGCTTCGATCCGCGCCACGGCATGTTCGAAACAGTAGATCGGCGTGTCGGGACGGCCAGTGGCATCTTCGATCGAGCCACCCACGGCGCCCGCTTCGGCGGCGCGCAGCAGGCTTTGCGCCGACTCGGCCGGAGCGTCGGCAAAACCGTTTTCCAGATCCACCGCCACCGGCAAGTCCGTGGCTGCAGCAATTGCCCGAACATTGTTCAGGGTTTCTTCGAGACCAAGCGCGCCATCGGGCTTGCCCTGGGAAAACGCGTATCCGGCACTGGTGGTCGCCAGTGCCTGATAACCCAGACTGGCAAGCATCTTCGCGGAACCGGCATCCCACGGATTGGGAATCACGAAAATCCCGGGCCGTTCATGCAGGGCTTTGAAGGTTTCGGCTTTACGGACTTGTTCTTTGCGGGCTTGGGCGTCCATCGGCAGGCTCCTGGGCAGAAAAAAACGCCTCAGAGCAAGCCAAGTTGCTCGGCAGCGGGTTCTCTGTATAGCTCAGGCAGCGATGGCAGGCCAGGCAAACGTTGCATCAGCTGTGCATGGAATCGCTGCGCGAGTTTGGCCGCCAGGATGTTATCGGCGGTGTGCAGGAAGATGTACGGCGTACGGCCCTCTTCGATCCACTCGGCAATCTTCGCCACCCACGGCACCAGGAACGGGTCGTTGGCCTCAAGCTCGGGATGGCCGATGAAACGTACCTGCGGAAATTGGGTGAACGCTGCCGGGCGGGTTGGCACGCGGGGCTTTTTCGATTGCGCGTGGATCACCGAAGACTCGGTGGACAGGCAACTGAACAACGCGCGCGGATCAAGACAGATACGTTCCACCCCTCGATCCAGCAACAGGCGATTGAGCAGGCGCTCACTCTCGCCCTTGGCGAAGAACTGCTCATGGCGCACTTCCACCGCCAGCGGTCGATCAAACGCGTCAATGAAGGCTGCGAGTTCTGGCAAGCGTTGCGGGGTAAAGCTTTTCGACAGTTGCAGCCACAGTGGCGATACGCGCTCGCCGAGCGGGCTGAGCAACTGGATGAAGGTTTCGGCGGCGGTCAGTTGATCGCGCAGGTCACCGCCGTGGCTGATGTCGCCGGGGAATTTGGCGGTGAAACGAAAGTGTTCGGGCATGACCTCGGCCCAACGCTGCACGGTGGCCGGCGACGGGCTGGCGTAGAAAGTCGTGTTGCCTTCCACGGCGTTGAACACTTGCGAATACAGACCGAGGAAATCGGAGGTCTTGGCGTCTACCGGATACAGATACTCGCGCCAGGCGTTTTCACTCCAGGACGGGCAACCGAGGTAGTAAGGCAGATCCATCAGATGTACAGGTCTAGGCCCAGCACGTCTGCGTCCCAATCGACAAAACCGGCGGTGCTCAGGTAGCTGGCCAGGGCCATGGCCACGCTTTTTTTCATCGCACGGTGATAAATCATGTCTTGTTGGCGGGCGGGCAGATTGCTCAGGCGTTGCGCGGAGGCCTTGGCGGCGCGGGCAGCCAGTTGCGCTTCGGTGGGGAATTCCAGCTCGCCTTCAATATCCTCGACGGATTCATCCAGCGCCGGATTGCCTTTGCGAGGCTTGCGCTTGATGGGGTAGGAATGAGTGGAAACGCCGTCTATACGCATAAAGTCATGCTCGGTATCGATGATGGCAATTTAGCGGCACCTGACCGACTTAGCAAATCGCCGAGTGATAACTAGAACACATAAAAGACAAAAGGTTTAAAGCGCGGGGTTGGAAACGGACGATTGGCAGGCTTTGGCATGACCCTGCGGCGAATGCCACAGGGTCGAAATCATCAGCGGGCTTTCGGCGTGGCGACTTTATCGCGCAGGTAAACCGGCTGGGCATCGTCGGCCGGAATCGACTCGCCACGTTCCCAGGCGAAACGCGCCAGCGTCAGCAGATCTTCGGCGTGGGGCAGCATGCCCGCGTCGGAACCGCTCAGGTTGACAGCGATGCGCTCGCCGTAGCCCCAACCGGTGCCGGCACCGAACCAGTCGCCTGTAGCATCGTCCGGCAGTGCAGCGACTTCCGGCGGCAACACCGCCTCGGTGCCGACCAGACGCATCTCCCCGGCCGTCTCGCGGTAGCAGCCCCAATACACTTCATCCATCCGCGCATCGATGGCCGCCGCGACCTGGCTTACGCCGTGTTCGCGATAAGCACGTTGCGCCAGTACCGCCAGGTTCGACACCGGCAACACCGGACGATCCAGCGCGAACGCCAGACCTTGAACCACGCCGATGGCGATCCGCACACCGGTGAACGCGCCCGGGCCACGACCGAAGGCAATCGCGTCCACCGCTTGCAGCGTTGTACCGGCGTCGGCCAACAGTTGCTGGATCATCGGCAGCAGTTTCTGCGCGTGCAGGCGCGGGATCACCTCGTAATGGCTCGTGACCTTGCCGTCATGCAGCAAGGCAACGGAGCAAGCTTCAGTCGCGGTGTCCAGGGCCAGCAAGGTGCTCATCGATGTGTCCGTAAATCAGGTGGGGAAAAGTGCGCCAGTATAAACAACTACGGCCCGCAAGCGGGCCGTGGATGATGCAGCGGATCAGGTTTTTCAGCTCAGCGCTTCAAGAACCTTGGCGGTGATCGCTTCAACCGAACCGACACCCGGGATGTGGCTGTACTTCGGCTTGCCGTTGGCAGCCGACAGCTTCTGGTAGAAATCCACCAGCGGCTTGGTCTGCGAGTGGTAGACCGACAGGCGATGACGCACGGTTTCTTCGGTGTCGTCCTTGCGCTGCACCAGCTCTTCACCGGTGATGTCGTCTTTACCGGCAATCTTCGGCGGGTTGTAGACGATGTGGTACACGCGGCCGCTGGCCTCGTGAACGCGACGGCCGGCGATACGCTGAACGATTTCTTCGTCTTCGACGGCGATTTCAACCACGGCATCCAGCTCGACACCGGCAGTCACCAGCGCTTCAGCCTGAGGAATGGTGCGCGGGAAACCGTCGAACAGGAAACCGTTGGCGCAGTCAGCCTGAGCGATGCGGTCTTTTACCAGTGCGATGATCAGGTCATCCGACACCAGGCCGCCGGCATCCATGATGCTCTTGGCCTTGATGCCCAGTTCGGTGCCGGCCTTGACCGCAGCACGCAGCATGTCGCCGGTGGAGATTTGCGGAATGCCGAATTTCTCGGTGATGAACTTAGCCTGAGTACCTTTACCGGCCCCGGGAGCTCCCAGCAGAATGACGCGCATTAGATGTGCTCCTCAATTTTTTTATAAAAAGCTTTTGCAAAACAACGGATTCGCCTCATGGGGCGAAATCCTGGAAATAGGGTCGTGACCGCCCAAACGGCCAGAGGCTGACCAAGATACACAGCAGGCTGCGCCCACACAAGACGCCAAAAGTCGGAGAAACCGGCGCCCGCCGCGACCTTGCGACGCGGTTCCCCAAGTCGCAACCCCATCATTAACTGTCGCCTGACCGCATTTTTCCCACGGTCGTTAAACGGCACCCGACGTTTGCCCCGGGTACCCCGCCCCACGCAGAAAACCTTAGCCGGTATTTCGCAAACCGGCGGCAATCCCCGCCACAGACACCAGCAACGCCTGTTCTACCGGGCTGTCCTGCTCGACGTTCGGCTGTCGCGAACGCGCCAGCAGTTCGGCCTGCAATAGATGCAGCGGGTCAAGATAGGTGTTGCGCAGGCGGATGAATTCCAGGGTGTCCGGGCTATGTGCCAGCAGTTGCGACTGACCGGTCAGGCCGAGGACCACGGAACATGCCTGCGACAATAGGTCGCGTAAGTGCACCCCCAAAGGTAACAAGTCCGACTCAACCAGTCGCTCGTCGTAGGACAGCGCAATGTCGGCGTCGGCCTTGGCCAGGACCATTTCCAGCATGTCGATTCGGGTGCGGAAGAACGGCCACTGCTCGCGCATCTGCCCCAGCAGCTCACCTTCGCCGCGCTCCAGCGCCTTGCTCAGTGCGGTTTCCCAACCGAGCCACGCTGGCAGCATCAAACGCGTCTGGGTCCAGCCAAAGATCCACGGAATCGCCCGCAGACTTTCGATGCCACCGGCGCGACGCTTGGCCGGACGGCTGCCCAATGGCAAACGCCCCAATTCCTGCTCCGGCGTCGACTGGCGGAAATACTCGACGAACTGCGGATTCTCCCGGACCACGGCGCGATAGGCCGCCACACCGTCAGCGGCCAATTCGTCCATCAGATGCCGCCATTCCGGCGTCGGAGGCGGTGGGGGCAGCAAGGTCGCTTCGAGCACGGCAGCCAGATACAGATTGAGGTTTTGCTCGGCGATGTCCGGCAGGCCGAATTTGAATCGAATCATTTCCCCCTGCTCGGTGGTGCGGAAGCGTCCGGCCACCGAACCCGGCGGCTGCGACAGAATCGCCGCGTGAGCCGGGCCGCCGCCACGGCCCACGGTGCCACCGCGACCGTGGAACAGCAGCAGTTCGACTTGCTGCTCGCGGCAGATTTCCACCAGCCGCTCCTGCGCCCGGTATTGCGCCCAGGCCGCTGCGGTGGTGCCGGCGTCCTTGGCCGAGTCGGAATAACCGATCATCACTTCCTGCGGGCCTTGCAGACGTGCGCGGTAACCCGGCAGCAGCAACAGGCGCTCGATCACCGGCCCGGCGTTGTCAAGGTCTGCCAGGGTTTCGAACAACGGCACTACGCGCATCGGCCGCAGCACACCAGAGTCCTTCAACAGCAGTTGCACCGCGAGGACATCGGAGGCGGCGCCGGCCATGGAGATCACATAGGAGCCCAGCGAAGCCCCCGGCGCGGCGGCGATTTCCTTGCAGGTGGCGAGCACTTCGGCGGTGTCCGCCGAGGGTTTGAAATGCGCCGGCAGCAGCGGCCGACGGTTTTGCAGTTCGCGGGTCAGGAAGCTGATGCGCTGTTCTTCGTCCCAGTCTTCATAGCGACCGAGGCCGAGGTAATCGGTGATTTCGGTCATGGCGGCGGTGTGCCGCGACGAGTCCTGACGCACATCGAGGCGCACCAGGAACAGGCCGAAGGTCACGGCCCGACGCAGGCAATCGAGCAACGGCCCGTCGGCGATCACGCCCATACCGCACTCGTGCAGCGAGTGGTAGCACAGCTCCAGCGGATCGAGCAGGTCGCGATTGTTGTGCAACACATCGGCCGGTGCCGGGGTGGTTGCGGTCAGCGATGCATGAGCCCAGTTGCGCGTGGCGCGCAGGCGTTCGCGCAATTGCTTGAGGACGGCGCGATAGGGTTCGGCGCTGTCGCCGGCCTTGGCCTTGAGCACCTCGCTGGCCTGCTGCATCGACAGTTCGGCGGCCAGGTGATCGACATCGCGCAAATACAAATCTGCTGCCATCCAGCGCGCCAGCAACAGCACTTCGCGAGTCACCGCAGCGGTGACATTCGGGTTGCCGTCGCGGTCACCGCCCATCCACGAAGCGAAGCGGATCGGAGCAGCCTCCAGCGGCAATCGCAGGCCCGTGGCCGCAAACAGTGCCTGATCGGCCTTGCGCATATGGTTGGGAATCGCCTGCCACAGCGAGTGCTCGATCACCGCAAAACCCCACTTGGCTTCGTCCACCGGGGTCGGTCGGGTGCGGCGGATTTCTTCGGTGTGCCAGGCTTCGGCGATCAGGCGTTGCAGGGTGTTGTGGATCTGCTCGCGCTCGGCGCTGGTCAGGTCGCGATGATCCTGGGCCGCCAGTTGTGCGGCAATCGCGTCGTACTTCTGGATCAGCGTACGCCGGGCCACTTCGGTCGGGTGTGCGGTCAGCACCAGTTCGATTTCCAGTCGCGATAACTGGCGGGCGAGGGAGTCGGCGCTGTGCCCTTCCTCGCGCAGACGGGCGAGCAATTCCGGCAGCACCCGGGACTCAAACGGTGCGGCTTGCGACTCTTCGCGGCGATGGATGAGCTGGTATTGCTCGGCGATGTTCGCCAGGTTGAGAAACTGGTTGAACGCCCGCGCCACCGGCAGCAATTCGTCTTCGCTCAACTGATTGAGGCTGGCGCTGAGTTCGGCATCCATCGAGCCGCGTCGGTCGGCCTTGGCGCCCTTGCGAATCTGCTCGATCTTGTCGAGAAACGCCTCGCCGTACTGGTCACGGATGGTGTTGCCCAACAGCTCACCGAGCAGGTGAACGTCTTCGCGCAAGCGTGCATCAATATCGGTCATCAGCATCTCTCCAGCAGTAATCGGTGACGGATCGCAAGTGAGTGGATGAACAGAGAGTGCCGCTCTGCAACGCTTCTTACAAGCAGACGACGAAGGGACTTTAAACCTTGCGCGCTGAAGCTAGTCTCAACAGTAAGCCCCACAACGGCTGCCGCCGCCTGACGGCGGACACTCACCCAGACCTGCCACGAGCAGGTACGACATGAGGTCATCATGAAAATCCGTGAACTCGCCCAGCATTGGGAAGAAACCGCCAAGGGTCGCCTGACCGACACCGGCTACACGATTCATCTGGATGTGGAAGCTGCCGCGCGCCTGGCGGCGATTGCCGAGATGTACCCCAAACGCCACGCCGAAGAACTGCTCGGCGAACTGATCGGTGCGGCGCTTGAAGAATTCGAGGCGAGCCTGCCGTATGTGAAGGGCTCGACCGTGGTTGCTACCGATGAAGAAGGCGATCCGCTGTATGAAGATGTTGGCCCTACGCCGCGTTTTCTTGCGTTATCGCGGCGTCATCTGCAGGACTTGTCGACGGCTGCCGGCAAGCAAAAACACTGATCTCTGACACTCCAAAACTGTGGGAAATGGCTTGCCCTCGATGGCGCCGGTTCAGCCGCAAATGTGTTGAATTTGATGACCTCATCGCTGGCAAGCCAGCTCCCACAGGGACTCTGTTTCTCCTCTGCTTTTACGCCTTTTTTCGCCCGCGCGTACCACTCTCCCCCGCCAAAGTTCCCGGTTTAGAGCCCTGTCCATTCGGTCAGAATATTTTTTGGCGATGAGCCATCTTTTCTGAACTTTTAAAAAAAGCCTTCGGTCGGAACAGGTAACCACGCCTGGAACGAGCGTTTCAAAACGCACTTGCACATGACGGTTGCGGCTCCGCTACCAGGATGGATTTCGAAGCTTCCAAGGAGTTAACCAATGGAGTTGAAGACCATGAAGACCCAAACCTCGTTCTCCCACCTGCGCGGTCTGAAACTGGCCGCCCTGGCCATCGGCACCAGCTTCGTGCTGGCCGGTTGTGCCGGTAATCCACCGACCGAGCAATACGCGGTGACTCAATCGGCCGTGAACAGCGCGGTCAGCGCCGGCGGTACCGAGTTCGCCGCCGTGGAAATGAAGCAGGCGCAGGACAAGCTCAAACAAGCCGAAATCGCCATGCACGACAAGAAGTATGACGAGGCTCGCACGCTGGCCGAGCAAGCCGAGTGGGATGCCCGCGTTGCCGAACGCAAGGCTCAGGCGATGAAAGCCGAACAGGCTGTGAAGGATTCCCAGAAAGGTGTTCAGGAACTGCGTCAGGAAAGTCAGCGCACCGTGCAATAAGCGCGCATCCCGACCGCAAAACTGAATCTCTTATCGATAGAAAGGACGAACGATTATGCGTAAACAACTGATGATCCCCGCTCTCCTGGCCGCAAGCGTTGCCCTGGCTGCCTGCTCGACGCCGCCGAACCCGAACCTGGAACAGGCGCGCACCAACTACGCCGGCCTGCAGGCCAACCCGCAGGCGAGCAAAGTGGCGGCACTGGAAACCAAGGACGCCAGCGATTACCTGGACAAGGCTGACAAGGCCTATCTGGACAAGGAAAACGCGGCCAAGGTCGACCAGTTGGCCTACCTGACCAACCAGCGCGTGGAAGTGGCCAAGCAAACCATCGCCCTGCGCACCGCTGAAAACAACCTGAAGAACGCCGCTGCCCAACGTGCCCAGGCCCGTCTGGATGCCCGCGATCAACAGATCAAACAGCTGCAGGACAGCCTCAATGCCAAGCAGACCGATCGCGGTACGCTGGTGACCTTCGGTGACGTGCTGTTCGCCACCAACAAGGCCGACCTGAAATCCAGCGGTCTGGTGAACATCAACAAACTGGCGCAGTTCCTTCAGGAAAACCCTGATCGCAAGGTGATCGTCGAGGGCTACACCGACAGCACCGGCGCCGCTTCGTACAACCAGTCGCTGTCCGAGCGTCGTGCGACCTCGGTGCAGGTTGCGCTGATCAAGATGGGCGTCGATCCGTCGCGCATCGTGGTGCAGGGCTACGGCAAGGAATACCCGGTCGCGGATAACGGCAGCGTCTCGGGCCGTGCGATGAACCGTCGGGTGGAAGTGACCATTTCCAACGACAACCAGCCGGTGATGCCACGTTCGGCTGTCAGCTCGAACTAAGCTTCACGCCGCAACGAAAAAGCCCCGCCTGATTTGATCAGGCGGGGCTTTTGTTTGTCGCAGGTTTACTCTTCGAGCTTCTGCGGCGTGTCCTGCCCCATGCAGCGCACAGCCTTTTTCTGGCCGTTGATCAGCACCCCGGTCAGGCCTTTCTGTTCGGTGTCGAACAGCACCAGCACGCCATCGATGCACTGCGCCACCTGCGGCGCCGGGTCCAGGGAGACCTTGTAGTCTTCGCCGGGAATGGTCTTGAGCATGGTGAATTCGTTGAGCAGCAACGCATCCTCGGGTTTGGCGAAGTGCAGGTAGCCGTAGTACCACAGGGCGCCGACGGTGCCGAGGATGCTGCAGATACCGGTGATGATCAGCGGGATGGCGTTGCGTTCTTCACTCATTGCGGACTCTCGTTTTCAGAATTCGGAGGTGGCGGGTAATTCGGGACTTCGCCGAGGCGGCGCAGGCCGTTGAAATGCTCGGGATCGTCAAGGTAACGCAGCATGACCTGGCGCCACACCGGATCGCCAAAGGTCTGCACATGGCCACCGCGAGTCAGTTGCAGCACGCGCGGTGGCGGCGCAGCTTGATACAGACGGATGCCATTGGAAAGTGGCACCAGCGGATCGTCGATGCTGTGGAAGATCAATTTCGGCACGCCTTTGAGCTGCGGCATCGAGTTGATCGCACTGTCGCTGTCCGGCACCAGCCACGACAGCGGCACCTGGAATGCCCAGGTCATCCACGACGTGCTGAGGGCGTATTGGCCGACGCTGCGGTAACTGGCCGGAACCCCGTCGAGCACAAAAGCCTTGAGCTGTTTTTGTCTTTCCGGATGTTGCACCAGCCAGTGCACCGCCATCGAGCCGCCGAGACTTTGACCGAGCAGGATCAGCGGCTTGCCTTTGACTTCCGGCGCCTTGTCCAGCCAGGCAAACGCCGCGTCGATGTCCTGATAGATCGCCGGCAGGCTCGGCTTGCCCTCGGACAGGCCGTAACCGCGATAGTCCACCAGCAGCACCTGATAGCCGTTTTTCGGCAACCACCAACTGCCGCCTAGGTGCATCGGCAGGTTGCCGCCGTTACCGTGCAGGTGCAGCACCGTGCCCTTGACCTCGACGCCGGGTTTGGCAGGCAGCCACCAGGCGTTCAGCTTGAGGCCGTCGGCGGTGGTCAGGGTGACGGTGCGGTATTCGAGTTTGGCCTTTTCCGGGGTGAATATCTGGCCCGGCTCGGGGTAGAACAGCAAAGAGCTGCAACCGCCGAGGGTCAGGAGCAGGCAGAGGATGCCGAGGATTCTCATCCGGTGAAACCTCGCGAAATTCGGGTTCCCACGCACCGCGTGGGAACGTTCAAGGGGGCTACAGGATGTTCGAGTAATCGGCCTCGATCCGGTCCAGGCTCAAGTGATTGAGGAAGTTGGAGAAGCACATCCACGCCGACAACGCGTTCATGTCGCGGAACTGATCCGGCAGATACTTCGGCGGTACCACCAGGCCTTCATCCACCAGTTGCCGCAGGGTTCGCATGTCCTCCAGCGTGGTCTTGCCGCAGAACAACAGCGGAACCTGCTCGAGCTTGCCTTTGCGCACGGCCAACTGAATGTAGTTGTAAACCATGATGAAGCCCTTGAGGTAGGACAAGTCTTTGGTGAATGGCAGACCGGTCGGCGTCGATCCACGGAAAACCCGACTGGCGTTGCCGTAGCTTTCCGCCATCTCGAAGCCCTGCTCGCGGAAGAACTCGAAGATCTGCAGGAAGTCCGCGCCCTCCTCCACCATATGAATGGCGCGGGTGCGGTTGGTCAGTTTGCGCAGGCGGCTCGGGTAAGAGGCGAAGGTGATGATTTCCATCAGGATCGCCAGACCTTCCTGAGTCACGGTCGACGAGGGCGGGCCCTTGGACAGGAAGGTGCAGATCGGCTGGTTCAGACCGTTGAGCGTGGTGCCGACGTGCACCAGGCCTTCGTGGACTTCCAGCGCGCGCACGTCGCGGTCGTTGAACATCGCGTCAGTGCGGATCTTGATGTAGTCGGCGCCCGCTGCCGCGTCGGCGACGATACCGTCGGACTCGAACACGCGGATGGTTTCCTCGGCCTCGCCGAACACCTTGTTCAGGCGCGTCTGCAACAAATGCACGGCGTCCTTGGCGGTAAGGATCTTCGGTTCGTCCTTCAGGTCGCCACGGCCGTCGATGTTGTTCAGGTAGTCCGACATCATCAAACCGAGGTCGGCCAGCGTCGGGTCACCGGCGTGAAACGCGTCGGACGCGGCGCCGTACAGTTCCTGGGAAATCAGGCCGAAATCCTCGGTGCCGCGCGCTTCGAGCATGCGCACCACCATCCGGTATTCCTTGCACATGCGGCGCATGATCTGGCCGACCGGGTTGAACTGGCCGAGCTGGCGGGTGATGTCCCGTTCGATGTTCTGGAATTCCAGCTTGACCTTGCTCGAATCGAAGGACAGCGGCCGGTTGAGGTAGTAGTCGCGATCCACCGCCGGCAATTCCTTGCCCTTGGCCTTGAGAAACCCCTTGCGGATGTTCTCGTCCCACTTGACTGCGTCAAGGACGCGAATCGGCGTCTGCGCCAGCACAATGCGATCGGACAGCGTGCGTATCGTCTGCTGGTAATCGTCCACCCGAAACTCCTGTAGAAAACGTGACGAACTGAATTATTTGGCCTTGGCCTGATGCTGGTAGCGCGCCGCTTCGACGAAAACGTCGGAATTGGCCGGGTCGTCGAGGTAAGCAAAGACCTTATCCAGCGGACTGTCGACCTGCACGCCCTGACCGTCATCGGTCGGGAAGCCCTGGCCGTCGAGGCTTTTCTGCGCAATGGCCTGGTTGATCTGTTCGAGATCGAGGTTGTAGATCACCAGTTCATGTTTGTCGGTGATCTCGAAACCGGCGATGGTGAAGTGCCCGCCATACTGCGCCGGCACCTTCGCCGACAGATACCAGCGGTTGCCATGACGCGACACAGTGAACGGATAAGCTTCCCGCTCATGGGGACGGGCCTTGAACCAGGTGACCGCCTGATAGCGGTCATTGCCCAGACGCGTGAGTTCCAGGTTCATCGGCTCGCCCCAGGCATTGGTGCTCGCCCATTCGCCGAGCAGGCCCCTGGGCGCCGGCTCACGGGCGGGCAGCGGATCCTTGAAGGTCACCAGACAACCGCTGAGCAGCAGGAACGACAGCGCGATCAACGCGCCACGCCAGGCTTTCATTCGACACTCCCTTGAACACCCGTTTCTTCTGATCGTTCCTACGCTCCGCGTGGGAACGATCAGGGTCGAGAATTACACCGACGCAAGCACCAGATGCATATAGCGCGTCAGAATGCCGAGCATGTCCTCTTCGGCCAAAGGCTCGGCGTCGTTGAGCAGGCCCTGATATTCCATCCGTCCGATAATCGCCGTCAACACCTTGGCATCCTGCTGCGGCTCGCGGGAGCCCAGCACCTGGAACAACTGGCAGGTGCCCTGCAACAGAATCTGCTGGTGGGAACGCACCAGTTCCGCCAGACGCGGGTTGAGCAGCGCTTCCTGACGGAACGCCTGTTCGGCCATCAAATGCTCGCGGCGGTTGACCAATTGCCGGTGCACGTAGTCGGCCATCAGCCGGGCGATATCGTCGGCCAGTTGCGAGCGCGACTCCGGGCTGCCGTCGCCGCTGACCACCATTTCCCGCAGCAGGCCTTCGTTGTTGATCCACAGCTTGGCCATGTAGGCCGCGCTGCGTTCGACGTATTGGGCGAAGGTATCGGTGAGCAGGTCATCGATGTCCTTGAAGTAATAGGTGGTGGCCGACAACGGCACACCGGCCTCGGCCGCCACCGCACGGTGACGCACGGCCCGCACGCCATCGCGCACGACAATGCGCATCGCCGCATCGAGAATGTCCTGCCGACGCTGCTCGCTGCCCTGTCGGCTGGCCTTGCGGCCCTGGTACTGAACACTTTCAGCGACCGCAGTGGCGATACCCGCTGCACCCTCTTGAGCCATTGCACCGATCACGACAGGACTTCCTCTGTTGTTTTTTTCAAAAGTAACCATTTGATACGTTTGTACCAGACAGGCAATAAAAAGCCGCCCATTTCAGGCGGCTTTTTTATTGAAACACTTACGCTTGCGGCCGCATGTGCGGGAACAGGATCACGTCGCGGATCGACGGCGAGTTGGTCAGCAACATCACCAGACGGTCGATACCGATACCTTCACCGGCCGTTGGCGGCATGCCGTACTCCAGCGCGCGAACGAAGTCGGCGTCGTAGTGCATGGCTTCGTCGTCGCCGGCGTCCTTGTCGGCCACCTGGGCCATGAAGCGCTCGGCCTGGTCTTCCGCGTCGTTCAGCTCGGAGTAGGCGTTGGCGATTTCACGGCCGCCGATGAACAGCTCGAAGCGGTCGGTGACGTTCGGGTTGTCGTCGTTGCGACGGGCCAGCGGCGACACTTCGAACGGGTACTGAGTGATGAAGTGCGGCTGTTCCAGCTTGTGCTCGACCAGCTCTTCGAAAATCATCACCTGCAGCTTGCCCAGGCCTTCGAAGCCCAGCACCTTGGCGCCGGCCTTCTTGGCGATGTCGCGCGCCTTGTCGATGTCGTTCAAGTCATCGGCGGTCAGCTCAGGGTTGTACTTGAGGATCGAGTCGAACACCGACAGGCGCACGAACGGCTCGCCGAAGTGGAACACCTTGTCGCCGTACGGCACGTCGGTGCTGCCCAGAACCAGCTGCGCCAGTTCACGGAACAGTTCTTCGGTCAGGTCCATGTTGTCTTCGTAGTCGGCGTAAGCCTGGTAGAACTCCAACATGGTGAATTCAGGGTTGTGACGAGTCGAAACGCCTTCGTTACGGAAGTTGCGGTTGATCTCGAACACTTTTTCGAAGCCGCCAACCACCAGACGCTTCAGGTACAGCTCTGGCGCGATACGCAGGAACATTTCCATGTCCAGCGCGTTGTGGTGGGTTTCGAACGGCTTGGCCGCTGCGCCGCCAGGAATGGTCTGCAGCATCGGCGTTTCGACTTCGAGGAAGTCGCGCTTCATCAGGAAGCTGCGGATGTGCGCGATCACTTGCGAACGGACGCGGAAGGTCTGGCGCACGTCTTCGTTGACGATCAGGTCAACGTAACGCTGACGGTAGCGCTGTTCTGTGTCGGTCAGGCCGTGGTGCTTGTCCGGCAGCGGGCGCAGGGATTTGGTCAGCAGGCGCACGCTGGTCATCTCGACGTACAGGTCACCCTTGCCGGAACGGGCCAGGGTGCCTTCGGCGGCGATGATGTCGCCCATGTCCCAGGTTTTCACCGCGGCCAGGGTTTCTTCGGACAGGGTCTTGCGGTTGACGTAGACCTGGATGCGACCGGTCATGTCCTGGATCACCATGAACGAGCCACGGTTGAGCATGATGCGACCTGCAACCTTGACCGGGATCGCAGCCTCTGCCAGCTCTTCCTTGGTCTTGTCCGCGTACTGTTTCTGCAGTGCTTCGCAGTAGTTGTCGCGGCGGAAGTCGTTCGGGAAGGCATTGCCCTTGGCGCGCTCGGCAGCAAGCTTTTCCTTGCGCAGGGCGATCAGGGAGTTTTCTTCCTGTTGCAGGGCTTGCGAATCGAGTTGTTGGTCGCTCATGTCTTTAAATTTTCCATCACAGGTTCGTTGCCCCCGCCGGTGACGGGGGACTTGAGGTCGGGTGAAGCTTACAGCCCCGATTTCAGGCTGGCTTCCAGGTATTCGTCGATGTCGCCGTCGAGCACCTTGTCGCAGTCACTGCGTTCGATGTTGGTGCGCAGATCCTTGATCCGCGAGGCATCGAGCACGTACGAACGGATCTGGTGACCCCAGCCGATGTCCGACTTGGTGTCTTCCAGCGCCTGGGACGCCGCGTTGCGCTTCTGCATTTCCTGCTCGTACAACTTGGCCCGCAGCATTTTCATGGCGGTGTCCTTGTTGGCGTGCTGGGAACGTTCGTTCTGGCAGCTGACCACGGTGTTGGTCGGTACGTGGGTGATACGTACGGCCGAGTCGGTGGTGTTTACGTGCTGACCACCGGCACCGGAGGAACGATAGGTGTCGATCCGCAGGTCTGCCGGGTTGATTTCGATTTCCACCTTGTCGTCGATCTCCGGCGAGACGAAAACAGCGGAGAACGAGGTGTGGCGACGGTTGCCGGAGTCGAACGGGCTCTTGCGCACCAGACGGTGCACGCCGATCTCGGTACGCAGCCAGCCGAAGGCGTATTCGCCCTTGATGTGCACGGTGGCACCCTTGATCCCGGCGACTTCACCGGCCGACAGCTCCATGATGGTCGCGTCGAAACCGCGTTTGTCGGCCCAGCGCAGGTACATGCGCAGCAGGATGTTGGCCCAGTCCTGGGCTTCGGTGCCGCCGGAACCGGCCTGGATGTCCAGGTAGGCGTTGTTCGGGTCCATCTCGCCGCTGAACATGCGACGGAATTCCAGCTTGGCCAGGGACTCTTCGAGACCTTGAAGGACTTCGACGACGTCGTTCACGGCGCCTTCGTCGTTCTCTTCGACGGCCATGTCGAGCAGCTCGCGGGAGTCGGCCAGGCCGGTGGCCAGCTCGTCCAGAGTGTCGACGATCTGCGCCAGCGCCGAGCGCTCGCGGCCCAGTTCCTGGGCGTATTCAGGTTTGTTCCAGACTGCAGGATCTTCAAGCTCGCGATTGACTTCGATCAGACGCTCATGCTTTTGATCGTAGTCAAAGATACCCCCGAATAGATTCGGAGCGCTCGGACAGGTCCTTGATGGTGTTCAGGATCGGATTGATTTCCATGACGGGCAGCACTCGTTGGCGAACTTTTGAAAGCCGGCGAGTATAACGTAATCAAGCTGTCACGGCAGCCCGTCTGGCGGCTCTTGAGGCGAATGAACCCGATGGTTCATTCGATCCCCACCTGGTTGCGCCCGTTGTTCTTCGCCAGATACAGGCCACGGTCCGCCGCCGAGATCAGCAACCGGCAGTCGCTGCCCGCCTCCGGCACCATGGTTGCCAGGCCAATGCTGATGGTCAGGCTCGCCCCTTCGGCCGGAGCATTGTGCGGAATCTTCAGCGCCGCCACGGTCTGGCGCAGCTTCTCCGCCACCAGCCGCGCCCCGCCTGGCGAGGTGTTGGGCAGCACCAGCGCAAATTCTTCGCCGCCATAACGCGCCGGCAGGTCCGACGGCCGGGCGCTGGCCTCGCGGATCGCCGTGGCGACCTTGCGCAGGGCCTCGTCACCTTCGACGTGGCCGAAGGTGTCGTTGTAGGACTTGAAGTAATCGACGTCGATCATCAGCAACGACAACTGGCTCTGGTCACGCAGCGAGCGGCGCCATTCCAGCTCCAGGTACTCGTCGAAGTGCCTGCGATTGGACAGCCCGGTCAGGCCGTCGGAGTTCATCAGGCGCTGCAGCACCAGGTTGGTGTCGAGCAATTGCTGCTGGCTGACCCGCAACGCGCGATAGGCCGCGTCCCGTTGCAGCAGGGTCATGTAGGAGCGCGAGTGATAACGGATGCGCGCCACCAGTTCGATGTTGTCCGGCAGTTTCACCAGGTAATCGTTGGCCCCGGCGGAGAACGCCGCGCTCTTGATCAGCGGATCTTCCTTGGTCGACAGGACGATGATCGGAATGTCCTTGGTCGCCGGGTGATTGCGGTATTCGCGCACCAGGCTCAGGCCGTCGAGGCCGGGCATCACCAGATCCTGCAGGATCACGGTCGGCTTGATCCGCACGGCGTGGGCCACGGCCTGATGCGGGTCGGAGCAGAAGTGAAAGTCGATGTTCTCTTCATTCGACAGCCCGCGGCGCACGGCTTCGCCGATCATCGCCTGATCGTCCACCAACAACACCATGGCGGCGTTCTCGTCGGTTTTGATGTCATCGATCTGTAAGTCATTCATGGGCGGTCACCTGAGTGCTGCGGGGGCCTGGATTGCGGAGTAATGCGTTCATTTGGGGAAAATCTCCAGCAATCGTGGCGCTATCTTTTCCAGTGGACGGATTTCTACGGCTGCATCGATGGCCGCGGCGGCCTTGGGCATGCCGTACACCGCACTGCTTTGCTGATCCTGCGCGATGGTCAGGTAACCCTGTTGGCGCATGAGCTTAAGCCCTTGAGCCCCGTCGCGTCCCATCCCGGTCAATAAAACCCCTACTGCGTCACCGTTCCAGTAATTGGCGACGCTTTCGAAAAATACGTCGATCGAGGGGCGGTAGATCTCGTTGACCGGCTCGGCGGTGTAGGCCAGCGTGCCGTTCTTGAGTAGCCGGATGTGATGATTGGTGCCGGCCAGCAACACCGCGCCGGCCTGCGGCGGCTCGCCCTCCCGGGCCAGACGCACATCGAGGCCGCTGGCACTGGCCAGCCATTCGGCCATGCCGGCGGCGAACACCTGATCGACATGCTGCACCAGCACGATGGCCGCAGAAAAGTTGCGTGGCAGGCCTTTGAGCAAAACCTCCAGCGCCGCAGGGCCACCGGCTGACGAGCCGATCGCCACCAGCCGCTGGCACGACGCCGAACTGCGCGGCGTGGTCTGCGCCGGGCGGGCGCGAGCGGTTTTCTCGCCGATCAGCCAGCCGATATTCAGAATCTTGCGCAACAGTGGCGCGGCCGCCTGCTGGGCATTGCCGGCACCGAGGGCCGGGGTGTCGACCACATCCAGCGCTCCGTGACCCATGGCCTCGAACACCCGGTGCACATTCTGCTGGCGGTCCACGGTGACGATGACAATCGCGCAGGGGCTCTCCGCCATGATTCGGCGGGTGGCCTCGACGCCATCCATCACCGGCATGATCAGATCCATCAGGATCAGGTCCGGGGTGTTTTCCGCGCACAGGCGCACCGCTTCGGCGCCGTTGTTGGCGACCCACACCACCTGATGCGCCGGCTCGAAGGCCAGCGCCCGGCGCAGGGCCTCCACCGCCAGGGGCATGTCGTTGACGATTGCGATCTTCATGCCCGCGCTCCTCCGATGAGCTCAACCACTGCGTCGAGCAGGGCATCGTCATGAAAACTGGCCTTGGCCAGATAATAGTCCGCCCCGGCATCCAGTCCACGGCGGCGGTCTTCTTCTCGATCCTTGTAGGACACCACCATCACCGGCAGCGATTGCAGGCGATTGTCGCGGCGCAACAGCGTCACCAGTTCGATACCGTCCATGCGCGGCATGTCGATGTCGGTGATCAACAGATCGAAATCCTCGGAGCGCAACGCGTTCCAGCCGTCCATGCCGTCTACCGCGACAGCGACGTCGTAGCCGCGATTGAGCAGCAACTTGCGTTGCAGTTCGCGCACGGTGAGCGAATCATCGACCACCAGAATCCGTTTGCGCGCGGCTTCTGCGGCCTGATTGCCATGGCGGGCGATGCGTTCCAGACGCCCGGTGTTCAGCAATTTGTCCACCGAGCGCAGCATGTCTTCGACGTCGACGATCAACACCACCGAACCGTCGTCGAGCAAGGCCCCGGCGGAAATGTCCTGCACCTTGCCCAGTCGCTCGTCCAGCGGCAGCACCACCAGCGTGCGCTCGCCGATGAAACGTTCGACCGCAACGCCGTAGATCGCATCACGCTCGCGGATCACCACGACCTTAAGCGTGTCACCGCTGTTCTGACTGGCTGGACGTTGCAATAACTGACTGGCCGCGACCAGCCCCACATGCCGGCCCTCGTGCCAGAAATGCTGGCGGCCCTCGACCTGCACGATGTCGTCCGGCGCCAGGTCGCACATGCGTTCGATGTGCGCCAGCGGGAAGGCGTAAGCCTCGTCGCCGACTTCCACCACCAGACTGCGCACCACGGAAAGAGTCAGCGGCACTTCGAGATGGAAGCGGCTGCCCTCGCCCGCCGTCTGCTCCAGCACCACCGCACCGCGCAACTGGCGGACCATGTGCTGCACAGCGTCGAGGCCGACACCCCGACCGGACACCTCGGTGACCTTGTCCCGCAGACTGAAACCCGGCAGGAACAGGAACGTCAGCAGCTCTTCTTCACTCAGCTGAGCGGCAGTTTCTGCCGGCGACAACTGACGTTCGACGATGCTGCGGCGGACTTTTTCCAGGTCCACACCGTTGCCGTCATCGCTCAACTCCAGCACCAGGAGCCCGGCCTGGTGTGAGGCCCGCAGACGGATCAGGCCTTCTTCGGGTTTGCCTTTGAGCAGGCGTTCTTCCGGTGTTTCGATGCCGTGGTCGACCGCGTTGCGCAGCAGGTGGGTCAGCGGCGCTTCAAGCTTTTCCAGCACGTCGCGATCGACCTGGGTTTTCTCGCCTTCGATCTCCAGCCGCACTTGCTTGCCGAGACTGCGGCCCAGATCGCGCACCATGCGCACCTGACCAGACAACACATCGGCGAATGGTCGCATGCGGCAGGCCAGTGCGGTGTCATAGAGCACCTGCGCGCGCTGACTCGCTTGCCAGGCAAACTCGTCGAGTTCGGCGTTTTTCTCCGCCAGCAATTGTTGGGATTCCGCGAGCAGGCGCCGCGCATCTTCCAGCGCTTCTTGAGCTTCGAGGCTCAGGGCATGTTCCTTGAGATGCACGTTGAGACTTTCCAGCGCCCGCAGGCCATTGTTCTGCATGCGCTTGAGGCGCTGCATGGTGGCCAGGTGCGGCTTGAGGCGCTGGGTTTCCACCAGGGATTTGCTCGACAGATCGAGCAAGCTGTTCAGGCGTTCGGCAGTGACCCGCAGCACCCGCTCGCCACCTTCGGTGGTGCGTTTGCTTTTGCGCGGCGCAGGCTCTGGCTCGGCCACCTCGACGGGGATTTCAACGGGCGCCGGTTCAACCACTGGCGGTGGCTGAAGCTGCAACTCGGCCATCGGTGGCGCGCTCGGTGCAGCGGCCACCACGGCCGGAGCCGCCGGGTCGAGCAAACCACCCATCAATGCCACGTAAGCCTCGATGTCCGCCGGTTGCGGGCCATTGGCCGGGGTGGCGATGCGCATCAGCAAATCGGTGCCCTGCAACAGCGCATCGATATGCTCCGGGCGCAGGAACAACCGCCCTTCCTGCGCACTGACCAGACAATCTTCCATCACGTGGGCAACGCTGACGCCGCTGTCGATGCCGACAATCCGCGCCGCGCCTTTCAACGAGTGTGCCGCCCGCATGCACGATTCGAGCTGATCGGCCTGGGTCGGATTGCGTTCCAGCGCCAGCAGCCCGGCACTCAGGACCTGGGTCTGGGCTTCGGCTTCGAGGCTGAACAGCTCCAGCAAGGAGGCGTCGCGCATTTGCTCGGGGGTCATGTGAGGCTCCGGGAGACGGCGGACAACAGCTGTTCTTCATCCAGCCAACGCAGGCTGCGACCTTTGAAAGGCAACACACCTCGGGTGTATTTGGCACTGGCCTGCGCCCCGGAACGCGACGCGGCATCGAGGATTCGTTCGTCGATGGCGTGAATCCCGTCGACTTCGTCCACCGGCACCACCACCGGCCCGCCCTTGGCCGCGATGATCAGCATGCGCGGCATGATCCGCGCGCCGGTCATCGGGGCGGCGTTACCGTCGAGATCGAGCAATTCGACCAGCGACAGACACGCCACCAGCGCTCCGCGCACGTTCGCTACACCGAGCAAGGCCCGGGAGCGCTGGTGCGGCAAGGAGTGAATCGCCTGCAACGGTGCGACCTCCACCAGACTGCGGGTGGCCAGGCCGAGCCATTCCTCGCCAAGACGGAACATCAGCAGCGAGCGGGTTTTCAGCTCGGTTTCAACCTGGCTCGCCACCGGGTCGCGCTCGTCCTGCTGCAACGCATAACGGTCGAGCAGGCGCGTGGCGGCGGCGGAATACACCGAGCAATTGCGGCAATGAATGTGTTCTTCCAGCAACGGGCAAGACTTGTCGCCGTGGATGCCGATGCGGTTCCAGCAATCGTCGATGGCCCGGGCGTCTTCGTGGGTGACGTTCAAGGTGTCGGACGGGATCATCGTTTACGCTCACTGTCGGCGGTGCGGCCGCTGCGGGCGGCGCGCTCCTGCAATCGTCTGGCACCGGCCGTATCGCCCTGGGCCTGCAGCAGCGCGGCCAGGTGCATCAAGGCTTCGGGGTGTTGCGGTTCGAGGTACAAGGCTTTGCGATAGTAGCTCTGGGCTTCCAGAGCAGAGCCGGCGACATCACTGAGCAGTCCGAGCCAGTAGAACACCTGGGCCACCGGTTCATGACTGCGCGAATACTGTTCGCACGCGGCACGGGCCTCGGCGCTTTTGCCTTCGTTGGCCAGGGCGGCAATGTTGGCCAGCAGGGTCGCCGCGTCGGGGTTCGGGCTTTTGGCAGTGGCGGGCAACGGCGTCACAGCGGCAAACGGGCGATTGCGCACCGGCGGCGGTGGCGTGCTGCGTACCGGTTGGCGCACAGGCAACGGGGTCGGGATAGCAACCGGCATCGGCAGCGGTTCGGGCTGCGGATCGCTGTGGCGACTGAACGCGAAAGACTGCGGAATCCCGATCGAACGCATGCCCAGCTTTCCGAGCAGACTGCCCTCGGCCGGGCCGATGAACAGCACGCCATCGACATGGGTCAGGCGCTTGAGCACGGCAAATACCTGTTGCTGGGTCGGCTGATCGAAATAGATCAACAGGTTGCGGCAGAACACGAAATCGAACGGCGGCTCGTTGACCAGCAACGCGGGATCGAGCACGTTGCCCACTTGCAGACGCACCTGCTCGCGGACGATTTCATTCACCCGATAGCCCTCGTTCTCGGCGAAAAAATGCCGCTCGCGAAAGTCCAGTTCCTGACCGCGAAACGAGTTCTTGCCGTACAACGCCCGCCGCGCCTTCTCCACCGACAAAGGGCTGACGTCCATGCCATCGACCTTGAACTGATGGGGCTTGAGGCCCGCATCGAGCAACGCCATGGCAATCGAATAGGGTTCTTCACCGGTGGAGCACGGCAGGCTGAGGATGCGCAGCGCCCGCATGTTGTTCAGCTCGGCCAGGCGTTTGCGCGCCAGTTTCCCCAGGGTGGCGAAGGACTCCGGGTAACGGAAAAACCAGGTTTCGGGGACGATCACTGCCTCGATCAGCGCCTGCTGCTCGTCCCGCGAACCTTGCAGTGTTTGCCAATATTCATCGGCCGTGACCATTTGCGCCAGGATGATGCGCTGGCGCACCGCCCGCTCGATGATTGCCGGCCCTACCGAAGCGACGTCGAGCCCGATGCGTTCCTTGAGGAAATCGAAGAAGCGCTGGTCGCTGCTCATGGCAGATCCTCAAGCCGCGCCGGATCCAGCGGCGGCGTCGGGAACAGCAGCGGGCGTACCGTATCGTCGAGCAAATCGTTGACCCGCACCCATTGCACCAGCCCCCGGGCGTCTTCACGCACCGGACCGAGGTACGGCGCCTGACGATTGTCGAGGCCGTAGGGCTGGAAATCATCCGGGTTGCAACGCAGGGTGTCGGTGGCCTGCTCGAGGATCAGCCCGAGCCATTGCGAGGGTTGCGAATCGTCGGCGCGGTAATGCACCAGCACCAGCCGCGTGCTGGTGCGCGCTTCGGCAGGCTGACCGAACGTCAGGGCACTGAGGTCGATCACCGGCACCACCGAACCGCGATAGGCGAACACTCCCGCCACCCAGTGCGGCGCCCGGGCAATCGGTTTCAGCGGCAGGCGCGGCAGCACTTCCGCCACTTCCGTGGCGCGCAGAGCGTAGCGTTCGCTGCCGATGCGAAACAGCAGGAACAACGCCTGCTTCGCCACCGGTGCAGCGCTGCGTTTGGCGATGATTTCGCTCATCAGACTTTGAATCGCGAAACGCCGCTGCGCAGGCCCACGGCCACCTGGCTCAGTTCGTCGATGGCGAAACTGGCCTGACGCAACGACTCGACGGTCTGGCTGCTGGCATCACCCAGTTGCACCAGCGCGTGGTTGATCTGCTCGGCACCGGTGGCCTGGGCCTGCATGCCCTCGTTGACCATCAACACCCGCGGCGCCAGCGCCTGCACCTGATGGATGATCTGCGACAACTGCTCGCCGACCTGCTGCACTTCGGCCATGCCGCGACGCACTTCTTCGGAGAACTTGTCCATACCCATCACCCCGGCGGACACCGCCGACTGGATCTCGCGGACCATCTGTTCGATGTCGTAAGTGGCGACAGCGGTCTGATCCGCCAGACGCCGCACTTCGGTGGCGACCACGGCAAAACCGCGACCGTACTCACCGGCCTTCTCCGCTTCGATCGCGGCGTTCAGGGACAACAGGTTGGTCTGGTCGGCGACCTTGACGATGGTCACGACGACCTGATTGATGTTGCCGGCCTTCTCGTTGAGGATCGCCAGTTTGGCGTTGACCAGATCCGCCGCGCCCATCACCGAGTGCATGGTGTCTTCCATGCGCGCCAGGCCTTGTTGGCCGGAACCGGCGAGCACCGAGGCCTGATCGGCGGCGGTGGAGACTTCGGTCATGGTGCGTACGAGGTCGCGGGAGGTCGCCGCGATCTCGCGGGACGTTGCGCCGATTTCAGTGGTGGTGGCGGCAGTTTCGGTGGCGGTGGCCTGCTGCTGTTTGGAGGTGGCGGCAATCTCGGTCACCGAGGTGGTGACCTGCACCGACGAGCGCTGGGCCTGGGACACCAGCGAGGTGAGCTCGGTCATCATGTCGTTGAAGCCGGTTTCCACGGCGTTGAATTCGTCCTTGCGGCCCAGGTTCAGGCGCGAACTCAGATCACCGGTGCGCATGGTGTCGAGAATCCGCACGAGCAGGTTCATCGGGGCCATGATCGCGCGCATCAGCAGAAGACCGCACAGGCCGGCGGCCAGCACGGCCACCAGCAGGGAGATGCCCATGCTGACTTTCGCCGCCGCGACCGCGTCGTCGATGTTGTTCATGGCTTCATCGGCAACGGCCTTGTTCTCGCGAATGATGTCGTTGAGCTTCATGCGGCCGGCGGTCCAGGCCGGGGTCAGTTGTTCATTGAACAACTTCGCGGCCGCGTCCTCCTGGTTGCGCACATGCAGGTCGAGCACTTGGGCCTGAATCTTGTTGTAGTTGAGTACGTCCTGCTTGAACACGGTGTACTCGGCCCGGTCTTCTGCAGTGGTGACAGTGCTTTCGTAGTTGCCCATCTGCTCGTTGAGACGCGCTTCGAAAGACTTGAAGTCCGCCGCGTCTTCGGCACTGATCCCCTGGCCTTTTTTCAGGCCCAGCAACTCCTGGGTCTGCAGATAGCTGTCGACCCAGGCACTGCGAATCATCGAGCTGAAATACACCCCCGGCACCGCGTCCTGACGCACGCTCTGCTCGCCGGCTTCGATCTTCAACAACCGTGAATACGAGACGACCACCATCAACAGCATGATGGCGATAATCACCGCAAAGCTCGCCAAAATGCGTTGGCGCAACGTCCAGTTCTTCACAGTCAGTCCTCGGGGCCAGATCGAAATTGCGGGGGAGTATAGCTGAGGGCGGTGTTTCATTTATAAGACGGTTTGCCGCGCTCGCGCCGCCCGAGCGTAAACAGGACGGGCTCTGGATAAGGACTTTCAAGGAATCGCAGGGCAACGTGCCAGTGGCGCAATGGCAAAAAGGGGCGATGGATTGGCCATTTCTGCAACGGAGAGGTCTGGCACTGACATAGCCATGTGCCATGGTGCGCAACTTCTTGCGCACTTGTTTCGCAAAATCGCCGCCTGATTCCGCTACAGCCCCCGGATTCCGTCGCCTGTAGCCAAGTGCGCAACTTCTTGCACACCACTGCGCAAGAAGTTGCGCACTTTCAGCCTAAATTTGGCATGAAACATCTTTAAACATGCACTTGACAGCAGTTTCGGCCCCGCATCACGGAGACTTTGGCAAAGCTGGCACGCTCTTTGATAACAGTCAGGCACCCACCGGGCGATTTCGCCTCCCGGGCACCCTAACTTTATCCGCAAGGAGCACCTCCCATGGCAACACCAGCGTACATGTCGGTTACCGGCGAAAAACAAGGCCTGATCACTGCCGGCGCCTTCACTGCCGACTCCGTTGGCAACACCTACCAGGAAGGCCACGAAGACCAGGTCATGGTTCAGGCTTTCACCCACGACGTGATCATCCCGCGTGACCC
>NZ_JBJUVZ010000039.1:0-348 GCF_046097675.1 Pseudomonas sp. UV AK001 | reverse complement strand
GCCGGAAACGCTGTGCTGGAAGTGGTAGTGAATGCCTTCTTCTTCGCACAGGCGCTGGATGAAATGCAGGTCCGATTCGTCGTACTGCACGCAGTAGAGGCGATCGGGGTAGATCGAGCCGGTCTGGAATTCGTAGGCGTTGCCCTGGATGCCGTGTTCTTCGAGGACCTTGCCGATGATTTTCGGCACGCTGAGGTTCTGGAAGATCCGCTGGTTGATCCGGTGCGCCAGGTACGAAAGCTGCGGGCGCAGAGTCACGGAGTAGCGCGTCAGGCGTTTGCCGGAATCGCCTTGCGCGGCGCGGTCGATCAGGCCGTGGATGCCGCTGCCGTCGGGCGACAGCTGCAA
>NZ_JBJUVZ010000038.1:0-431 GCF_046097675.1 Pseudomonas sp. UV AK001 | reverse complement strand
TCGTATTCGAAAGCCAGCGGGTGATCCTGGCCGTCATCCACACCGACCAAGCGGCCTAAACGGTCATAGCGATAGCTGACCTCAACCCCGTCCGGCAGGGTCTTGAGCAGTAGGCGTCCGGCAGCATCACGTTGGTAGCCGGTGACCAGCGTCGAGCCGTCATCACCGTACTCGGTCTTCTCCAGCAGATGGCCGTTGCGGTCATAGGCATAGGCGGTGCGGCGGCCATCGAAGCCGGTTTCCTGTCGGATCAGTCCGGTGGGCGTGTAGTCCAGCCGGTACTTCTCGCCGGACTCGTTCTCGATCTCCGTGAGCAACAGCTGCGCATGGTCGTAGCGGTACTGCAGCCGCGTACCGTCCGGGTTGATCCGCCGGCTGACCAGATGCAGGTCGTCGTCATACTCGTAGCGGGTGATGCGCCCCAACTCATC
>NZ_JBJUVZ010000037.1:0-440 GCF_046097675.1 Pseudomonas sp. UV AK001 | reverse complement strand
TTGCCGACGCGGATTTTCTGGTCGTGTTCGATGTTCTCGTCCCAGTCGCGCTGGGCGTGGAGGAAGATCTGTTCCTGGCCTTTCTTGTCTTCGATGCGCAGTTCGTTGAAGCCGCCACCACCCATCGAGCTCAGGGTCTTGAAGGTGGTGCGGGTCTTGTTCGCCGGCAGCGCGTAGGGGACGGTGTTTTCCTTGTGGTACAGGCAGCCGCTGATCAGCGGCTGGTCGGGGTCGCCTTCAAGGAAGGTGACCAGCACTTCCATGCCGATGCGCGGGATGGCGATGCCGCCGTACTGGGCGCCGGCCCAGGCGGAAGACACGCGCAACCAGCAGCTGGTCTTGTCGTCGGCCTGGCCGTCGCGGTCCCAGTGGAACTGGACTTTGACGCGGCCGTATTCGTCGCAGTGGATTTCCTGGCCTTGCGGGCCGGTGACCACGGC
>NZ_JBJUVZ010000036.1:0-444 GCF_046097675.1 Pseudomonas sp. UV AK001 | reverse complement strand
ACGCACCAGCTCATCGCTGATCGGCTCGCCGACACCGGCGGCGTGGGACAGCACCAGCGAACGCTGGAGGTTTTCCAGGTCTTCGCTGGCGATGCGGGTCGAGGCCAGCAGGCCGAAACCGGTGTTGATGCCGTAGGCGGTGCGGTTCTCGGCGAGGATCTGCTCGACGCAGGCGACGCTGGCTTCGATCTGTGCAGCAGCGCTGTAATCGAGGGTCAGTTTGACCGGATGCTGATAGACATCACGCAGTTGAGACAGGCTCAGTTGGCCGGGGATCAGGTTCAGTGCAGTCATGTTCAGGCTCCTTTAACCGAAGTAATCATTGGCAGGTTCAGGCCCTGCTCCCTGGCGCAGTCAATGGCGATCTGGTAACCGGCATCGGCGTGACGCATCACACCGGTGCCCGGGTCGTTGTGCAGCACGCGAGCGATACGCTCGGCCGCC
>NZ_JBJUVZ010000035.1:0-457 GCF_046097675.1 Pseudomonas sp. UV AK001 | reverse complement strand
CTTGTAGGTGACACGCACTTCATCGTTGCCGCCGCCCGCCTGCTCGATGACGGTCACGCCACCGCCGTTGACGTAGTAGATGTCATCACCGGCACCACCGTCGTAAGTGGCGAAGAGGTAGGCGTCGGTGGTGAAGGTATCGTTGAATGCCGAACCGATGACTTTCTCGACGTTGGTCAGGGTCACACCCTGCGAATCGCCACCGACACCTGGCAAACCGGTGCCTGGACGAATGTCGACGTTCACGGCAGCGGACGATGTCGAGTAATCGACGGTATCAAAACCTTCACCGCCATCGACGCCCGAGATCCGGCTGTCGACCACGAAGGTATCGTTGTATTTGGAACCGGCGATCACTTCGATGCTGTCGAACGTATCACCGGCACCAATCCCCGAAATAACGCCGGTTTTCAGATTGATGTTCATGGCGACCGTGCTGTCGAGGTACGACACGGTA
>NZ_JBJUVZ010000034.1:0-483 GCF_046097675.1 Pseudomonas sp. UV AK001 | reverse complement strand
GAGGTACGACACGGTGTCGCGACCCGCACCACCGAAGAACTGGTCGGCACCGCCACCACCATAGAACACGTCGTTGCCGTTGCCGCCGGTGATGATGTTGTCGCTGGCATTGCCCCAGCCGGTAAACGAACCGGTGCCGGTGTAGGTCAGACGCTCGACGTTGGCCGCCAGCGTGTGCTCTTTGTAGCTGACACGCACTTCATCGTTGCCGCCACCCGCCTGCTCGATGACGGTCACGCCACCGCCGTTGACGTAGTAGATGTCATCACCGGCACCACCGTCGTAAGTGGCAAAGAGGTAGGCGTCGGTCGTGAAGGTATCGTTGAATGCCGAACCGATGACTTTCTCGACGTTGGTCAGGGTCACACCCTGCGAATCGCCACCGACACCTGGCAAACCGGTGCCCGGGCGAATGTCGACGTTCACGGCAGCGGACGACGTCGAGTAATCGACGGTATCAAAACCTTCACCGCCATCGACGCC
>NZ_JBJUVZ010000033.1:0-505 GCF_046097675.1 Pseudomonas sp. UV AK001 | reverse complement strand
GGTGCTGCCCAGCGGCGTAGTGACCGATTGCGGGAAACCGGCGGCTACACCGTTGGTGACGACCGCAATACCGCCCACGGTCAGCGTCGTTACGCCGTCCAGCGCAGTGATGGTGAACGTGCCGCTCTGAGTCAAAGCCGTAGCATCCGGTGCACTGCCGGTGCTGAGGTTTTTCTCGAAAACCGTCAGCTCGCCGCCGTTTACGTCCAGGCCGCTGATAACCACAGGATCGTCGTTGTTGTGGATCTGCAGCACGAGGTTCGCGGTGCTGGTGTCACCGTCCGAGTCGGTGATGGTGTAAGTGAAGGTTTCGGTGCCGTTGCCACCGCCATGCAGGGCTTTGAAGTCGGCGTCATTCGGATTGACGGTGTAGGTGTAAGTGCCGTTGGCGTTGAGCACCAGCGTGCCGTAAGTCCCGGTGAAGGTTCCCGCAGTTATTGGACCGGCGCTCGGGCCTGTCGGCACACGGTCGGCGCCTTGCACGTCGTTGGTCAGGACGTTGCCG
>NZ_JBJUVZ010000032.1:0-550 GCF_046097675.1 Pseudomonas sp. UV AK001 | reverse complement strand
AGCAATGGCCAGGGCCATGTTGTCAGCAGCCATGGCCACTGGCTCGGCGTGGAAGTTGCCACCGGAAATCACATCGCCTTCAGCCGCGAACACCAATGGATTATCCGACACGGCGTTGGCTTCGATCACCAGCACCTCGGCGGCCTGACGGAACTGGGTCAGACACGCGCCCATGACCTGCGGCTGGCAACGCAGCGAGTACGGATCCTGGACCTTCTCGCAGTTCTGGTGCGAATCGGACACTTCGCTGCGCTCGCCGAGCAGATCGCGGTAAGCGGCAGCGGTGTCGATCTGGCCCTTCTGGCCACGGGCGGCGTGGATACGGGCATCGAACGGCGAGCGCGAACCGAGCACCGCTTCAACCGTCAGACCGCCCAGCGCCAGCGCGCCGGCGAACAAGTCTTCACCTTCGAACAGACCGCGCAACGCGAATGCGGTGGACACCTGAGTGCCGTTGAGCAGCGCCAGGCCTTCCTTCGCCGCCAAAGTCAGCGGGGTCAGACCGGCGACTTTCAGCGCTTCGGTGGCTTCCATCCACTCGCCCTTGTAA
>NZ_JBJUVZ010000031.1:0-550 GCF_046097675.1 Pseudomonas sp. UV AK001 | reverse complement strand
GGCGATGGCCAGGGCCATGTTGTCAGCGGCCATGGCCACTGGCTCGGCGTGGAAGTTGCCACCGGAAATCACGTCGCCTTCAGCCGCAAACACCAGTGGATTGTCGGAGACGGCGTTGGCTTCGATCACCAGCACCTCGGCAGCCTGACGGAACTGGGTCAGGCACGCGCCCATGACTTGCGGCTGGCAGCGCAGCGAGTACGGGTCCTGCACCTTTTCGCAGTTCTGGTGCGAATCGGAGACTTCGCTGCGCTCGCCGAGCAGATCGCGGTAAGCGGCGGCGGTGTCGATCTGGCCCTTCTGGCCACGGGCGGCGTGGATGCGGGCGTCGAACGGCGAACGCGAACCCAATACCGCTTCCACCGTCAGACCACCCAGCGCCAGCGCGCCGGCGAACAGATCTTCACCTTCGAACAGACCGCGCAAAGCGAATGCGGTAGACACCTGCGTGCCGTTGAGCAGCGCCAGGCCTTCCTTCGCCGCCAAAGTCAGCGGGGTCAGACCGGCGACTTTCAGCGCTTCGGTGGCCTCCATCCACTCGCCCTTGTAG
>NZ_JBJUVZ010000030.1:0-587 GCF_046097675.1 Pseudomonas sp. UV AK001 | reverse complement strand
CGTCAGCGTGGTGACACCGTCCAAAGCAGTGATGGTGAACGTGCCGCTTTGAGTCAGCGCGGTAGCATCCGGGGCGCTACCGGTGCTGAGGTTTTTCTCGAAAACCGTCAGCTCGCCGCCGTTTACGTCCAGGCCGCTGATAACCACAGGATCGTCGTTGTTGTGGATCTGCAGCACGAGGTTCGCGGTGCTGGTGTCGCCGTCCGAGTCGGTGACGGTGTAAGTGAAGGTTTCGGTGCCGTTGCCATTGCCGTGCAGGTTTTTGAAGTCCGCATCGTTGGTGTTGAGGGTGTAGGTGTAAGTGCCATTCGCGTTGAGCACCAGGGTGCCGTAAGTCCCGGTGAAGGTTCCGGCGGTGATCGGGCCAGCGTTGGGGCCGGTCGGGACGCGGTCGGCGCCTTGCACGTCGTTGGTCAGGACGTTGCCGGTCAGCGTGAGATTGGTTTCCGAGGCGGTGCCGGTGTTGGTGTCGTTTACGGCTTTTGGCAGGTCGTCGACGATGTTTACGTCCAGAGAAGCATTTGCCGTGGTGCCGTTGTCATCCACCACTGTCACGGCGAATTGCTCACTCAGGGTGTTGGCGCCGT
>NZ_JBJUVZ010000003.1:0-535349 GCF_046097675.1 Pseudomonas sp. UV AK001 | reverse complement strand
TATCCGCTCTCGAAACTTACATAACTCATTGAATCTCAAGGAGTTTTACGTTTCGACTGCGCCGGAAGTGGGGCGAATTATAGAGACTCAGAATCTGCCGTCAACCCTTAATTTGGTTTTTCTATCAGTCAGAAGCTCAGTACAGTCGAAAGATCCAAATATCAGCGCGCATTCAACGCTACGGGCCACCGTGCGCGATTCGGCCTTCCTCATGCTCCTCTATATAAAGAGAAGAACATTCTGGCTCCATGAAAACGCAAAGCTAGGCAATACCCATCAAACCGACTGCGTTACAAGACAGGAAGCTGAGGATCGGTGCAGAAGCAATGAGCCCCCCACGAGATGCAACCAGCCCGCGCCGCTTCAGCAAATAAAAGAAATATGAAAACAGCAAAACGTGATAGTCAACCGCGAGGCCGGCGAATATCAACAAAGAAGGTTTTGTATAGATGGTGTCCCAGGGCAGGTTCGAACTGCCAACCTTCCCCTTAGGAGGGGGATGCTCTATCCAATTGAGCTACTGAGACATACACATTGTCGCTTGCAGACGCAGTGCGACGGACGGCGAGCATGTTAACGGCCGAACCTTGATTTGTCATGTCGTCCGTAGGGCATTTTAAGTGTAGGCAGGCGCCCCGCAATCTCGAAGGGCGTTTTACCGTGCAATTTGCATCACCACAAAATAACCGTCATTGCACATTGCAATGCACCATTTTTTAATTCAACTCTTAAATGCTTGTTTTTAAAGGACTTCACAGCGGTTAAACTGTTGGCATGACGACTGCTTCGCCTGTTCTGCAGAAGAACGATCGGAGATCAGCCTCATGAACCGCACCCTCTTGCTTGCAAACGCGATCGCTTTAGCGATTCTGGTGGGTTTTCACTTTGCCCCCGAGAGCACTGAACCGGTTGCACAGCGTATGCCGCATTACTTGCAGGTACAAAAGGCGCCACAGTGGGCAGTGCTGAGTGACCAGGGCAGCTACTCACAGGAAGTCAGCGCGCCCCTCGAGACGTCGCAAGCCAAATCGATCGATCGCCTGGTGTTTTGAATCATCTTCAGGAGTACAGCATGTCCAAGTCAGCGGCGGGATTTTTGATCCTCGCCTTATTGAGCGGAGCCCTGCATTTTTCGCTGTTCGAACAAACCGAAGTCACCGCGCCCCTGATCGGTTGCGCCGTTTTTGCAGTGCTGTTCCTGCTTGCACTGGCAGTCGGCCGCAAGTTCAAATTTGATCCGGTACTACGTTGAGCTTCACCCACTCCACAAAATGATCAGCGGCCACCGCCAACTCGCCAGAATTGTCGAGCTGGAACACAGGCCTGCTGATTGACCTCCTTTCCAGGAACAAGGCGTTGCGAGCAAGCCTGGCATTGATTTGCTCTAGCGTCTCTCGCCCACGCTTAAGCAGACGCTCCCGCAACACCTCTTCCCTGACAGTCAACAAAACTGGCAACAACGTCGGATAATCCTCCAACGCTTGCCGTAGATTCGCGCGCGATCCGTTTACCAATACGTGGCGCCCGGTTTTCAGCCACTGGTCCATTTCAGCAGGAATACCATAGGAGAGTCCGTTCGCCTGCCATGACAATGAAAATTCACCGGCGCGTCGACGTCGATCAAACTCCTCAGGAGTGACGCTGAGTGCATCCTCCCCCACAGATTCCGCCGACCGGGTAATGACACGGCGCATGACCTTACAATTCAGCAGATGCAAACGCTCACGCGCAGCCTCTATAAGGCTGTCCTTGCCCGAGCCAGATGGCCCCATCAGATAAATAAGCTTGCCATCCATCCTGAAAACGCCTCCCAGCAGGTGCACGCCCCTAGTAAATCGGCCATTTGCCACTATCCTGTACAAGGTAAGGAACAACGATTTTAGCCGCATAGCATGCACGGTCTGACGCCTTCGGGCATCCGTTCGTGCGCTTCAGGACGCGGTCAGCGATACGGACCGGCTCATTCTTTTCAAACCAGTCCGCATTTCTGATAATTGGTGCTGGCATTACGCCTTTACCCGGATCAATATTTGTCACAGAATTGACGCCAATGATCTGGCAATTTTGAGGCATGATGCGAGCCTCTTAACAATTCAGGTTGAACCATTTGGCGCGGATGCTTGTCCTACGACTCATCCTGCGGCCAATCCCGAGAACCGCTCCCCTGAACTAACCGGTTAAATATATGCGCCCATTGAAACAGGCAATTTATTCCAGCCGTACGGCTGACAAGTTCGTCGTACGCCTGCCAGACGGAATGCGTGAACGCATTGCCGAGGTGGCTCGCAATCATCATCGCAGCATGAACTCCGAGATCATTGCGCGCCTTGAGCAGAGTCTTATTCAGGAAGGCGCACTGGGCGAAGAGCTGAGCATGCGCCTCGACAGCCCGGAGCTTTCGCTGCACGAACGCGAGTTACTGCAACGCTTCCGTCAACTCTCCCACCGCCAGCAGAACGCACTGGTTTCTCTGATCGCCCACGACGCCGAAATGGCCGCAGACGCATCCTGAGTCAAATCGAATATCTCAAGCCAGCATGAGTGCTGGCTTTTTTTTGCCCGCAATCCGGGATTTCAAGGACGAAAAAAAGCCCGCCAATTGGCGGGCTTTTTCGATTAGGGCAATCAGAGCAGGAAAATCGTCGCCAACCCCAGGAAGATGAAGAAGCCACCACTATCTGTCATGGCCGTAATCATTACGCTGGCCCCCATTGCCGGGTCTCGCCCCATCTTGGCCAACGTCATCGGGATCAACACCCCCATTAAAGCCGCCAGCAACAGGTTGAGCGTCATCGCTGCCGTCATCACCACGCCAAGCGACCAACTGCCGTAGAGCATGTAAGCCACCACACCAATCACCCCACCCCAGACCAGGCCGTTGATCAACGCAACGGCGAGCTCCTTGCGCATCAGACGCGAAGTGTTACCCGTGCTGACCTGATCGAGCGCCATGGCACGAACGATCATGGTGATTGTCTGGTTGCCGGAGTTACCGCCGATACCTGCCACAATCGGCATCAGAGCTGCCAGCGCCACCAGCTTCTCGATCGACCCTTCGAACAGGCCGATCACCCGCGACGCGACAAACGCCGTGATCAGGTTGATCGCCAGCCACGCCCAACGGTTGCGCAGGGATTTCCAGACGGAAGCGAAAATATCTTCCTCTTCCCGCAGACCCGCCATGTTGAGGACTTCGCTTTCGCTCTCCTCACGAATCAGGTCGACCATTTCGTCGATGGTCAGACGGCCGATCAGCTTGCCGTTCTTGTCGACCACCGGCGCCGAGATCAAGTCGTAACGCTCGAACGCCTGAGCGGCGTCGTAGGCATCTTCGTCCGGGTGGAAACTCACCGGATCACTGGCCATCACTTCGGAAACCTGTTTCTCCGGATCATTGACCAGCAAACGCTTGATCGGCAATACGCCCTTGAGCACGCCGTCGTAATCAACCACGAACAGCTTGTCGGTATGGCCCGGCAGCTCTTTCAGGCGACGCAGGTAACGCAGGACCACTTCGAGACTGACATCCTCACGGATAGTCACCATCTCGAAGTCCATCAACGCACCGACCTGCTCCTCGTCGTAGGAGAGAGCCGAACGCACGCGCTCGCGTTGCTGCTGATCCAGAGTTTCCATCAGCTCATGGACGACGTCTCGCGGCAGCTCGGAGGCCAGGTCAGCAAGTTCGTCGGCATCCATGTCCTTGGCGGCAGCCAGGAGCTCGTGATCGTCCATGTCGGCGATCAGGGTTTCACGGACGGAGTCGGATACTTCGAGAAGAATGTCGCCGTCGCGATCAGCCTTGACCAACTGCCAGAGCGTCAGACGATCGTCCAGCGGCAAGGCTTCAAGAATGTAGGCAACGTCGGCGGAGTGCAGATCATCGAGCTTGCGTTGCAGCTCGACGAGATTTTGCCGGTGGACCAGGTTCTCGACCCGGTCATGATGTGCGCCTTCCTGGCGGTGAGTCAGGTCTTCGACGACCCGTTGGCGCTGCAGCAGCTCAACGACCTGAGCCAGGCGATCCTGCAGGCTTTCCTGTGTTTTCTTTACTTCGATTTCGGACATAGGCGAACTCCACTCCCAGCAGCGGGGCACGCCGGAAGGATCAATCAGTCAATTCATGATTGGTAAAACGGGGTACTGAGTATCTACTGGGTAAGTCCATGGAAGTTTTCCATAAGCCCCGGCGGGGCTGACGGGCGCAATGATACACCGCCTGACGGTTTTAAACGTTAAAAATCTAGGCTGAAACAAGCGCTTGCGAGACAAAGCTGAGCGCTGGCCTGACTCTTCAGACTCCGACGACTCATCCTGAAAAGAAAACACACCGGCGGTGAAAAAACTGCCGACTACGCTTGAAAGGGATCGTCATGGAGGACGCCGAATGCCATCGAAAACATCCCGATTCATGCTGACCGCCCTGCTCTGCCTCCCGACCATAGGGAACACAACGACACTTCACCGCTGCGAAGCTGCTGACGGCAGCCTCACATTCACGACATTGAGTTGCGCGAACAATGAGCGCCTTTTACTTCAGGAGGTACACCCCTACTCGCCCGGCTCGACAGTGGCACTGATACCCGAAGCCCGGCACGAAGAAATATCCGGCATGAATATCAGAAAGCGAGAAATGGCCGTCATAGGCCGGACACAAGACAAATGCGGAGATCTGATCGACGCACGACAGAAGCGCGAAGCAATCATCAATCAACGAATCATCGCCGGCATGAGCCAACAGGATGTTGAAAGCGCCCTGGGAAAGCCTGACAAGATCAGCATCCGCAATTCGGCAACGACTTATCGTTATGACCTCAAGCGAGGCCGAAGTGCTCAGGTCGATTTTGATGAGAAAGGATGCGTGACAGGAAAACTCAAATCCCGGACAGCAAAAAGCCCGCGTTAAACGCGGGCTTTTTGGTATATGGTGCACTCGACAGGATTCGAACCTGTGACCGCTCGGTTCGTAGCCGAGTACTCTATCCAGCTGAGCTACGAGTGCAATTTGTGTTTTTAGACCAGACCACAACTGGCTGAAGCCAAGTTATTTACATTGCTGCAACTAACTCTTAAATGGTGCACTCGACAGGATTCGAACCTGTGACCGCTCGGTTCGTAGCCGAGTACTCTATCCAGCTGAGCTACGAGTGCATTTGTGTTTGTTAGACCAGATCACACCTGGTTGAAGCCGAGTCATTTACATTGCTGCAACTGACTCTTAAATGGTGCACTCGACAGGATTCGAACCTGTGACCGCTCGGTTCGTAGCCGAGTACTCTATCCAGCTGAGCTACGAGTGCATTTGTTGCGCCGCATTATAGCCCGTCTAATCTCTATTCCAACCACTTTTTCTATTAATTTCAACAACTTACAGAAAAAGCCAGATTACAACGTACTAAGCAAATAATGGCGGAGAACGGGGGATTCGAACCCCCGACACCCTTGTGAGGTGTACTCCCTTAGCAGGGGAGCGCCTTCGGCCACTCGGCCAGCTCTCCGCAACACGGGGCGTATCTTAACCAACCTTTTCCCCGTTTGCAAACATAAAAATCAATAAAAATTAATGACTTGGTTCTTCGTCCTTCTCTTTCTTTATACGCAGGTAGATTTCCTCACGGTGCACGGCGACCTCTTTCGGGGCATTGACGCCGATACGCACTTGATTTCCTTTGACGCCGAGCACGGTCACGGTGATTTCGCCATCACCGATAATCAGGCTTTCTGCGCACCGACGAGTCAGAATCAGCATACCTTTCTCCTCACGCGAATCATTTCAGGGACAACAGTCTGCAAAAAAAAGGCACCCGACCTACAACCGGAGCGATCGTAGCCCTACATGCCTGAGTATTGACCAGCGCGAGCAAAAGAACAGTTCAGGGCTCGCGCCATTCAAAAAATAAAGGGCGCGGTCAGACCGCGCCCTTCATTGACCAGGATTACTCGCCCTGACGGGCCGGAGCATCCAGTTCGAAAGCCGTGTGCAGGGCGCGCACGGCCAGTTCCAGGTATTTCTCTTCGATCACGACGGAAACCTTGATTTCCGAAGTCGAGATCATCTGGATGTTGATGCTTTCCTTCGCCAGGGATTCGAACATGCGGCTGGCCACGCCTGCGTGGGAACGCATGCCGACGCCGACGATCGAGACCTTGGCGATCTTGGTGTCGCCGACGACTTCACGGGCACCGATCTCGCGAGCGGTGTTTTCCAGTACGGTCTGCGCGGACTGGTAGTCGTTGCGGTGCACGGTGAAGGTGAAGTCGGTGGTGTTATCGTGCGCAACGTTCTGCACGATCATGTCGACTTCGATGTTCGCGGCACTGATCGGGCCGAGAATCTTGAACGCCACGCCCGGGGTGTCTGGCACGCCACGGATGGTCAGCTTGGCTTCATCGCGGTTGAAAGCGATGCCGGAAATGATCGGCTGTTCCATGGTTTCCTCTTCATCAATAGTAATGAGGGTGCCCGGACCCTCCTTGAAGCTGTGCAGTACGCGCAGCGGAACGTTGTACTTGCCGGCGAACTCCACGGCACGGATCTGCAATACCTTGGAACCGAGGCTGGCCATTTCCAGCATCTCTTCGAAGGTGATCTTGTCCAGACGCTGAGCAACCGATACCACACGCGGGTCGGTGGTGTAGACACCGTCGACATCGGTGTAGATCTGGCACTCGTCTGCCTTCAACGCAGCGGCCAGCGCCACGCCGGTAGTATCGGAACCGCCACGCCCCAGGGTCGTGATGTTGCCGTGCTCGTCGACACCCTGGAAACCGGCGACCACAACCACACGGCCAGCCTTCAGGTCACCGCGAATCTTCTGGTCATCAATCTGCAAGATACGCGCTTTATTGTGCGCACTGTCCGTCAGGATCCGCACCTGGTTGCCGGTGTACGACACCGCCGGCACACCGCGCTTGATCAGCGCCATGGCCAACAGGGCGATCGTCACCTGCTCACCGGTGGAGACGATCACGTCCAGTTCACGCGGAACCGGTTGATCTTCGCCACTGATTTGCTTGGCCAGATCGATCAGACGGTTGGTCTCGCCGCTCATTGCAGACAGCACAACCACCAGGTCATCGCCGGCGTCGCGGAATTTCTTAACCTTGTCGGCGACCTGCTCGATTCTCTCGACAGTGCCGACCGAGGTGCCTCCAAATTTCTGTACGATCAAAGCCATTTCAAAGCCGCCTCTGCCCATGAAGGGCGCCCAATAATCACTCGAACAGCCGCCGGGCCCGCCACTAGACTGCGGGCCCGACAGACCGTCTTATAAACCCTGCTCGACGAATGGAACGGTCAGCGCCAGTGCGCTATCCAGTGCGCCGGCGTCGACACCGCCGCCCTGCGCCATGTCCGGACGACCACCGCCCTTCCCGCCCACTGCCGCAGCAGCCTGTTTCATCAAATCACCGGCTTTGAGTTGGCCAGTCAGGTCCTTGGTCACGCCTGCAACCAGTACGACCTTTTCCTCATGGACACTGCCGAGCAGGATCACTGCGCGGCCGAGTTTGTTTTTCAGCTGATCGACCAGCGCCAGCAGCGCCTTGCCGTCCTGACCATCCAGACGCACGGCCAGAACCTTCACGCCTTTGACGTCCACAGCCGAAGCCGACAGATCGTCGCCGGCGGCAGCAGCGGCCTTGGCCTGCAACTGCTCGAGCTGCTTCTCCAGCGCGCGGTTGCGCTCCAGTACAGCCGACAGCTTGTCGATCAGGTTTTCGCGGCTGCCCTTGACCAGGCTGGCCGCTTCCTTGAGTTGTTCTTCAGCAGCGTTCAAGTAAGCCAGCGCCGCAGCGCCGGTGACCGCTTCGATACGACGCACACCCGATGCCACACCGCCTTCGCTGATGATTTTCAGCAGGCCGATGTCGCCGGTACGGTTGGCGTGGATACCGCCACACAGCTCGACGGAGAAATCGCCGCCCATGCTCAGCACGCGCACGTTGTCGCCGTACTTCTCGCCGAACAGCGCCATCGCGCCTTTCTGCTTGGCGGTTTCGATGTCGGTTTCTTCGGTTTCAACGGCGGAGTTCTTGCGGATCTCGGCGTTGACGATGTCTTCCAGCGCCTTGATCTGCTCCGGCTTGATCGCTTCAAAGTGGCTGAAGTCGAAACGCAGGCGCTGACTGTCGACCAGCGAGCCTTTCTGCTGAACATGATCACCCAGCACTTTGCGCAACGCAGCATGCAGCAAGTGCGTGGCCGAGTGGTTCAGCGAAGTGGCGTGACGCACGTCGGCTTCGACGTGAGTTTCCACCGGCGCGCCAACAATCAGGCTGCCCGAGGCCAGCACACCGTGGTGCAGGAATGCGCCGCCGGTCTTGGTGGTGTCGCGCACGTCGAAACGGCTGTTGCCGGCCTGCAGATAACCGCAATCGCCAACCTGGCCACCGGATTCGGCGTAGAACGGCGTCTTGTTCAATACCACAACGCCTTCCTGCCCTTCACTCAAGACGTCCACGGACTGGCCATCTTTATAGAGTGCAACGACTTTCGCCAAACCGCTGGTGGAGTGGTAACCGGTGAATTCGGTATCGACATCAACCTTGACCAGGCTGTTGTAGTCCAGGCCGAAGGAGCTGGCGGAACGT
This sequence comes from Pseudomonas sp. UV AK001, assembly GCF_046097675.1. Classification (NCBI taxonomy): domain Bacteria; kingdom Pseudomonadati; phylum Pseudomonadota; class Gammaproteobacteria; order Pseudomonadales; family Pseudomonadaceae; genus Pseudomonas; species Pseudomonas sp. UV AK001. The sequence continues at coordinate 526,757 of NZ_JBJUVZ010000003.1, read as the reverse complement.
GCACGGACGCGCTGGGCTTCCATTTCACGCTCGAAACCGGCTTCGTCGATGGTCAGGCTGCGCTCGCGGGCGATGTCCGCGGTCAGGTCCATCGGGAAACCGTAGGTATCGTAGAGCTTGAACACTACGTCGCCCGGAACCACGTCGCCTTTGAGCTCGGCCAGATCCTGCTCGAGGATCTTCAGGCCCTGCTCCAGGGTCTTGGCGAATTGCTCTTCTTCGGCTTTCAGTACGCGTTCGATGTGCGCCTGCTGGGATTTCAGCTCTGGGAAAGCCTCACCCATCTCTGCCACGAGAGCGGCAACGATCTGGTAGAAGAAGCTGCCCTTGGCGCCCAGCTTGTTGCCGTGACGGCAGGCGCGACGAATGATCCGGCGCAGCACGTAGCCACGACCTTCGTTGGACGGCAGCACGCCGTCGGCAATCAGGAAGCCGCAGGAACGGATGTGGTCAGCCACGACTTTCAGGGACGCCTGATTGTCGTTGCTGCAACCGATGGCCTTGGCCGAAGCGGCCAACAGGCTCTGGAACAGGTCGATTTCATAGTTCGAGTGAACGTGCTGCAGCACGGCACTGATCCGCTCCAGGCCCATGCCGGTGTCCACCGACGGCGCTGGCAGCGGGTGCAACACGCCATCGGCGGTGCGGTTGAACTGCATGAAAACGTTGTTCCAGATTTCGATGTAACGGTCGCCGTCCTCTTCCGGCGAGCCCGGTGGGCCACCCCAGATGTCGGCGCCGTGATCGTAGAAAATCTCGGTGCAAGGACCGCACGGGCCGGTATCACCCATGGTCCAGAAGTTGTCGGAGGCGTATGGCGCGCCCTTGTTGTCGCCGATGCGCACCATGCGCTCGGCCGGCACACCGACTTCCTTGGTCCAGATGTCGTAGGCCTCGTCATCGCTGGCGTAGACGGTGACCCACAGCTTTTCCTTCGGCAGGTTCAGCCACTTCTCGGAGGTCAGGAAGTTCCAGGCGTAAGTGATGGCATCACGCTTGAAGTAATCGCCGAAGCTGAAGTTACCCAGCATTTCGAAGAAGGTGTGGTGACGGGCGGTGTAACCGACGTTTTCCAGGTCGTTGTGCTTGCCGCCGGCGCGCACGCATTTCTGGCTGGAGACGGCGCGGGTGTACGCGCGCTTTTCCTGGCCCAGGAAGCAGTCCTTGAACTGGTTCATCCCCGCGTTGGTGAACAGCAGGGTTGGGTCGTTGCCCGGAATCAAAGAGCTGGAGGCTACACGGGTGTGGCCTTGCTCTTCGAAGAAGCGAAGGAAGGCTTCACGGATTTCTGCGCTTTTCATTAGGTTCTTCCACGGAGGCTGCGGCCAAAGGCCTGTACGAAACGTCAACAGACGAAACGACGGCAAAGGGCCGCATTATATCGGCCCTGCGCGCGGGGTACAGCGTGTTTATACGATAGAAACGGTCAATTGAGGGGCTAACGCTGTCACTTGCGCGAAAACTCGACGAATGTCGCGATCACTTGCTCGATTTGCGAGCGATTGACGTCCATGTGCGTGACCATTCGCAGACGGGCGGCAGCGCTCAGTTTGATCCCGCGCTCGGCGGCAAATGCCTTGATCGCTTCGGCACGGTCGCCCATCTGCACGTAAACCATGTTGGTCTGCACCGGCTCGACGGTGAAACCGGCCTCGCGCAGGCCTTCAGCCAGGAACTGCGCGTTGGCATGGTCATCCGCCAGACGCTCGACGTTGTGATCCAGCGCATACAGCCCCGCCGCCGCCAGCAACCCGGCCTGACGCATGCCACCGCCGACCATTTTGCGCAGGCGCCGCGCCTTGCCGATCAACTCGGCCGAACCGCAAAGCACCGAACCGACCGGCGCGCCGAGGCCTTTGGACAGGCACACCGATACCGAATCGAAGTGCTGCGTGATCTCACGGGCATCAACCCCGAGCTTGACCGCCGCGTTGTAAAGCCGCGCGCCATCCAGATGCAGCTGGAGGCCATTGTCCCGAGTGAACTGACGCGCCCGGGCCAGATACTCCATCGGCAACACCTTGCCCTGCATGGTGTTTTCCAGTGCCAGCAGGCGGGTCCGGGCGAAGTGGAAGTCGTCAGGCTTGATCGCCGCTGCCACCTGATCCAGGTCCAGCGAACCATCGGCCTGCACTTCCAGCGGCTGCGGCTGGATCGAGCCGAGCACCGCTGCACCGCCGCCCTCGTACTTATAGGTGTGCGCCTGCTGACCGACGATGTATTCGTCGCCGCGCTCGCAGTGCGCCATCAATCCCAGCAGGTTGCTCATGGTGCCGGTCGGGACGAACAGCGCCGCAGCAAAACCCAGCCGTTTTGCCAGTTCGGTCTCCAGACGATTGACCGTCGGATCTTCGCCATACACGTCGTCGCCAGTGTCGGCTCGGGTCATCGCGTCGAGCATGGCGGGAGTCGGTTGGGTGACGGTGTCGCTGCGAAGATCGATAACGCTCATGAACCTGGCCTCTGGTCAGCAGGGGAAATCCCTTTTCGTAGAGGAATTACTGCGGGCATGGCGCGGATTAATCAACCCTTGCGCAAGGAAAAGTCGTTTCCACGCTTCGAAAAATCCGATGGCAATCATCACAAAGGCGCAATGCACTGTCTGGAAATCTGTGTTAAAAACGCTCCGCCGCCCGATAAAGGGCGGCGAAACGTTCTCAGGGCGGGGTGCAATTCCCCACCGGCGGTAATTGCGTGCAATGCGCATAGCCCGCGAGCGCTTGGTGACGGACGCGGCAAAAAACCGTGAACGGCGGCAAGGTCAGCAGACCCGGTGTGATTCCGGGGCCGACGGTCACAGTCCGGATGAAGAGAGAACGGGATTGACGCCAAAGGGCCGTCCGCCGTGTTCGCGCGAGCGTGCGCACCCTTGAATCCCTTTCGATTCATAACGCCCTGTTTTTCACACAAACAGGAGTCAGAACATGCAACCCACCGCTATCGACAGCAAAAGCAAACACCCTCACGGCGAGCGCGTCGCGTTCATCCAGGCCTGCTGGCACAAGGAAATCGTCGACCAGAGCCGTAAAGGTTTCCTCGCCGAAATGATCGCCCAGGGATATCAGGAGTCGGACATCGATTTCTTCGAAGTCGGCGGCGCCTTTGAAATGCCTCTGCACGCCAAGCTGCTGGCCAAGACTGGCCGCTATGCCGGTATCGTTGCCGCCGCCCTGGTGGTGGACGGCGGGATCTATCGTCACGAATTCGTCGCCCAGTCGGTCGTCAGCGGCCTGATGCAGGTTCAGCTGGAAACCGAAGTGCCGGTGTTCTCGGTATCGCTGACCCCGCACCACTTCCATGCCGGCGAAGAACACCAGAAGTTTTTCTTCGAGCATTTCGTGCACAAGGGTCAGGAAGCGGCGAAGACTTGCGCGGATACGCTGCAGAAAGTGCGTGCGTTGCGCCGCACCGAGCCGCGTGCTGTAGCGGTCTGATGCAATAACGATCTCCCCCGTGCGCTGCGCGGGGGAGATTCAGTGTCAGGCCAACTGCTCGTCTGTGGTCGGCACGATCAAAATGCCTGCCCGCAGGCCGTTCTTGACCTTGGGATTGGGGAAGATGATCCGCGCGCCCTGCTCTTCGATGATCCAGCGGGTATTGGCCAGGTCTTCGGCCAGCACATAACCCACATCCAGCTCCGAAAAGTTTTCGATGTCCGCCGGCAGGTTCAGGCGGAACGAGTCGCTGTGCTTGATGATTTCCCGAGCCACGCTGAACAGTTGCAGGCCGTCCAGGCCCTGCTCGGCCATCTCCGGCTCGGTGCCTTCGATGATCTGCTTCAGGCGGGTTTCCAGCAGCGATACATTGACCCCGGCGTTCTGCCCGAACGGCCGTGCCTTGCCCAGTTCCAGCGTGAAGGACTCGGCACCGAGCTTGTCGTAGGTGTAGGAGCTGAAGACGATCGACGGTTTGTTCTGCAACAGCACCGCTTCCATGCCGGCGGCGCGCAGGCGGGCCAGTTCCAGACGGGAATGCTGGCGACCTTCCTTCCACGGATACAGGGCGAACTGTTCGATCTTCGAACCACGAATCGCCGTGTGCAGGTCGTAGTGCAGGCGCTGCCGATCCGGCACGCTGAAGAAACTCGCAGCCAGGCGTTCCAGCTCGCAGGCGCGCAGGGCTTCGGAGCCGCTGCTTTGTTCGTGACGGCCGTTGAACAGCCGATTGACGTCCTGCTCGACGAAACGCTCGCCCTTGCGAATCGCTTCCGGGTTGCCGAACAGGAACAGAATGCGTGCGCGCGGCTTCAGATCGCCGCGAGCGATGTCGTGCAGCAACCGGTCGAGCAATTCGATCGGTGCCGTTTCGTTGCCGTGGATGCCTGCCGACAGGAGCAGGTCCAGGCCATTGTCGCGTGCTTCGGGTGGCCGGACTTCCAGCGCACCCTCGCTCAACCAGCGCATGCGCACGCCTTCGACAGTCAGTTGAGTCTTCTCCGCCGGTTCGCGGCCGGCGAGGGTCAGTTCAAGCAGTTTGCCGAGGGCGAGCATAGAGCGGTTTCCTTAGTGGTCGTGGTTGCAATCCGGGCCGTGCACGTGACCGTCATCGTCGCCGAGCTCAGCCGGTTCCATCTCCAGTTGCAGACTTACCAGATTAGTCGCCAATGGGCGCAACAGCAGGTTGGCGTACTCTTCGTCGCCTTCTTCGACGTCCACGCCGATCAGCAGCTGGCCGCGGCCGTCCTGCTGGATCCACAGCTCTTTGCCTTGCCACATGACCGCGACGCGGGTGCAGGACGTTTGCAGTTGCGTGCCGTCGGTGTCTTCAAGGATCAGCTGCAGGGAATCGCTCATGTTTTACGCTCTCTTGGGGAGATGGAACCGTGCGCCGCGACGAAGCGGCGCACCGGTCATCAATTGATCTGGAATGGATAAACCGCGCCCAGTTTAAGGATTTGCGTCAGTTCATCCAGTGCCGTCCGGCATTCAAGCAGCAATTGCGGATCCGCCAGATCGCTTTCACTCAGGCGGTCGCGATAGTGCTTTTCAACCCATGCGGTCAACGAACCGTACAACGGGGCGGTCATGATAACCCCCGGGTTGACGGCCGCCAGTTCGGTTTCGTTGAGCGCGACACGCAGACGCAGGCACGCCGGGCCACCGCCGTTCTGCATGCTTTGCTTGAGGTCGAAGACTTTCACTTCGCGGATCAGGCCGCCGGAGCTGGTCAGGCCTTGCAGGTAGTTCCACACGCGCTCGTTGCCACGGCACTCTTCCGGCACGATCAGCAGCATCGAACCGTCGGGACGCGACAGCAACTGGCTGTTGAACAGGTAGGAACGCACTGCATCATCCACGGTGACCGCCGAGCGTGGCACGCAGACCGACTGGAACTTGCCGCCGACCTTGGCCAGTTTGGCTTGCAGTTCTGCCAGCATGTTCTCGGTGTCGAGGAACGCGTCCTCGTGATAGAACAGCACCTCGCCGTTGCCCACTGCGATCACATCGTTGTGGAACACGCCCTGATCGATTACCGCCGGGTTCTGCTGCGCGTAGACCACGCCGTCATCACGCAGACCGTGCAAACGGGCGACTGCTTGCGATGCCTCAAGAGTCTGACGCGCCGGGTATTTCTGCGGCGCCGGGTAACGGGTGTCGAACGCACTGCGACCGAACACGAAGAACTCGACACCAGCCTCGCCGTACTCACGGCAGAAACGCGTGTGGTTGGCCGCGCCTTCGTCGCCGAACTGCGCCACTGCCGGCAGTGCGGCGTGGTGAGCGAAGTGCTGCTGGTCGGCGAACATCGCACCCAGTACGCGACTGGTGGTCGGGTGCTCGATGCTGCGGTGGTATTTGCAGTTGAGGTTGGCGGCGGTGAAATGCACGCGACCATCGGCGGTGTCAGCACTCGGGCTGACCGTGGCGGCGTTGGCCACCCACATGCTCGACGCCGAGCAACTGGCGACGAGTAGCGGCATCGCTTCTTTGGCGGCGCGCTCGATCACCTGAGCATCGGTGCCGCTGAAACCCAGACGGCGCAGAGCCGCCACGTCCGGACGTTCCTGGGGTGCGAGAACGCCCTGCTGAAAGCCCATTTCCATCAGCGCTTTCATTTTCGCCAGGCCTTGCAGCGCCGCTTCCTTCGGGTTCGAGGACTGCTGGCTGTTGCTCTGGGACGCAACGTTGCCGTAGGACAGACCACCGTAGTTATGGGTCGGCCCCACTAGACCGTCAAAATTGACTTCATAGGATTTCATCAGCGAGGCTCCACGAGAATCTGTTGTTATAGGCATCGAGTAACAATTCAATAAGACCGAGTCGCGGCCTTCGCGAGCAAGCTCGCTCCCACAGGGATCTCATCGCCCTTGTGGGAGCGAGCTTGCTCGCGAATGGGCATCACGCCATCTTCACGCCAGGCGTCAGGGCCGCCGGCAATACCAGGCTCGGGGTTTCCAGCGAGGCCACCGGGTACGCGCAGTAATCCGCCGCGTAGTAGGCGCTGGCGCGGTGGTTGCCCGAAGCGCCGACACCGCCGAACGGCGCGCTGCTCGCAGCACCCGTCAGTTGCTTGTTCCAGTTGACGATACCGGCGCGGCTTTCCAGCCAGAAATGCTGATAGCGTTCTTCGGAATCCGACAGCAGACCGGCGGCCAGACCAAATGCGGTGTCGTTGGCTTCGGCAATCGCCGCCGCGAAATCGGCGTAGCGGATCACTTGCAGCAACGGGCCGAACAATTCTTCGTCGGAGCGATCGGCAACCGCCGTCACATCAACGATGCCCGGGGTCAGCAACGCCGACCGGGCCTGTGGTTGAGTCATTGCCAGCAGCGAAACAGCGCCATTGGCCAACAGATGCGCCTGGGCATCCATCAACGCTTTCGCCGCGCCGAGGGAAACCACCGAGCCCATGAATGGCGCCGGCTGCTGATCGAACGCGCCGACCTCGATGGTCGAGCTGACTTCCACCAGACGCTTGAGCAGGCTGTCGCCCCACGCGCCTTCCGGCACCAGCAAACGACGGGCGCAAGTGCAACGCTGACCGGCGGAAATGAACGCCGACTGAATGATCGTGTACACCGCTGCGTCGAGATCGGCGACCTGATCGACCACCAGCGGGTTGTTGCCGCCCATTTCCAGCGCGAGGATCTTGTCCGGGCGACCCGCGAACTGCTGGTGCAGGTGATTGCCGGTACGGCTGGAACCGGTGAAGAACAGACCGTCGATGCCCGGATTCGCCGCCAGCGCAATCCCGGTTTCGCGGGCGCCTTGCAGCAGGTTCAGCACGCCGGCCGGCAGACCGGCTTCGATCCAGCACTTGACCGTCAGCTCGGCGACTTTCGGAGTCAGCTCGCTTGGCTTGAACAGCACACTGTTACCGGCCAGCAGCGCCGGCACGATGTGGCCGTTCGGCAAATGGCCGGGGAAGTTGTAAGGGCCGAACACCGCCACCACACCGTGGGGCTTGTGGCGCAACACGGCGGTGGCGTCGCCCAGCGGGCCGCTCTTCTCGCCGGTACGTTCGCGGTAGCTCTGCACCGAGATCGCGATCTTGTTGACCATGCTGGTGACTTCGGTCGCGGCTTCCCACAACGGTTTGCCGGTTTCTTCACCAATGGTGCGAGCCAGTTCGTCGGCGTGATTTTTCAGCGCGGCGGCGAACGCTTCGAGCACACTGATGCGGTCTTCGAGCGTGCGACGGGCCCAGCCCGGGAACGCCTGACGCGCAGCCTGCACGGCCGACTCCACCTGAGCGGCAGTGGCGCCCTCCCCCGACCACAGCACTTGCTGGGTCACCGGGTTCAGCGATTGAAAGGCCTCGCCCTGACCGGCCAGCCACTCACCTGCGATGTATAGCGAATTCATTATTTCGACTCCCGGGCAGCGGACAACGCCACGGCGCGAACCTGATCGCCAGCGTTGAGTTGAAGACGTTTGGCGGTCAGCGGATCGACCACCAGCGTACCGGCGGCCAGACGGGCCGGCGCAGCCGTGATGCGGCAGTCTTCGCGTTTGCGGTTATGGATGATGAACGGCGTGGCGTCGTCGCCCGGCGTGCCGATGGCCAGCACCAGCGCCTCGCTGTCACGCACCGCGCGGATCTTGCTGGTCTCGCATTCGATGGCCGGGCCGGCATCGAAGATGTCGACGTAACCCTGATAGCTGAAGCCTTCGCTCTTGAGCATCGCCAGCGCCGGCTCGGTGTCCGGGTGCACCTGGCCGATGACGTTGCGCGCGTCCGGCGACAGGAAGCAGGTGTACAGCGGAAATTTCGGCATCAGTTCGGCGATGAACGCCTTGTTGCCGACGCCGGTCAGGTAATCGGCCTGGCTGAATTCCATCTTGAAGAAATGACGGCCCAGGCTTTCCCAGAACGGCGAACGGCCGGCTTCATCGGAGACACCGCGCATCTCGGCAATGATCTTGTTGCCGAACAACTCAGGGAACTCGGCGATGAACAGCATCCGCGCCTTGGACAGCATGCGACCGTTAAGGCCCGTGCGGTAATCGGCGTGCAAGAACAGCGAGCACAGCTCGGAGTTGCCGGTCAGGTCGTTGGCCAGGAACAGCGTCGGGATCTCGCGATAGATGTTCAGTTCCTGCGAGGCGCTGACGGTCAGGCCGACGCGGAAGTTGTACCACGGCTCACGCAGACCGACGGCGCCGGCGATGGCGGAAATCCCCACCACGCGTCCGTTGTCGTCTTCGAGCACGAACAGGTAGTCCGCGTCGCCACGGCCGGCTTCACCGCGAAAGGTCTTCTCGGCCCAGCCGACCCGGTGGGTCAGGCGCTCTTCGTTGGCCGGCAAAGTGGTCAGGCCGGTGCCGGTGCTGCGGGCCAGGTCGATCAGAGCAGACAAATCGCTGCTGCGTACGGGACGAACAATCATGCTATCTCCTCAAACGGGCCGCCGTGGCCACCCGTGAAACTCGCTAAGGCGTTAAACCGCCACCAAGCGCACGCTGGCACCTTCACCGACGCCCAGGGCTTCGGCCGCTTCCAGATCCAGGGTCACCGGTTTGCCCGGTGCGTAATCCAGTTCCAGCAATACCGCGCGGTAATCCTGCAGCTGGGCATTGGCCACCAGATACTGGCGCCCGGCACCTTTGACCGGCTCGCCGATCTTCACCGGCACCACACGGCTCTGGGCGATCGAACGGATCCCCGAGACACGCGCATGCAGGGTCGGGCCGCCGTCGAAAATGTCGATGTAGTGATCGGTCTCGAAGCCTTCGCGCATCAGGATGTCGAAGGTGATCTGCGCACGCGGGTGCACCTGGCCCATCGCTTCCTGAGCGGAATCCGGCAGCAGCGGCACGTAGATCGGGTAATGCGGCATCAGTTCGGCGAGGAACGTGCGGCTTTTCAGGCCACACAGACGCTCGGCCTCGGCGTAGTTCAGGTCGAAGAAGTTGCGACCGATGGCGTCCCAGAATGGCGAGTCGCCGTTCTCGTCGCTGTAACCGACGATCTCGGTCACCACCGAATCGGCAAAACGCTCCGGGTGGCTGGCCACGAACAGCAGACGGCCACGGGAGTTGAGTTCGGCCCAAGGCGAACCCACCAGCTCGCGCTGCACGTAGAAACTGGTCAGCAAGCTGTTGCCGGTCAGGTCATGGCATTGCGAGAGCACGTGAATCTTGTTGTGGATCTTCAGCTCGCGGGAAGCGTGCACGAAGGTCTCGTTGCGAAAGCTGTAGAACGGCTCGGAATAACCGGCCGACGCGACGATCGCCGAGCAGCCCACCAGTTTGCCGGTGGCGGTGTCTTCGAGGACGAAGAAGTAACTTTCTTCACCGTTGAAGCTCACTTCGGCGGCAAACGAGGCTTCGCTCGCGGCGATCTTGTCGCTCAGCCGTTCAACGTCATCCGGCAAGGAAGTGACACCAATCGGGCTGTCCGCAGCCAGACGCTGTACCTCGCCCAGATCAGCCATTTGCGCGGGGCGCATCACCAGCATGGTGTCACTCCTTTCTCTACTTCAGGTCGGCGAAAGCGCCGACTCGGGAAAAAAATGCCGGGCAGGCCCGGCACAGGAAATTTGTCCCGGCGCCTGTCGATGACGACAGGTGCCGGGCGGTCTTGCATGAATCAGGCTTGGGTCAGTTTCGCTGCGGCACGTTCGAAGCGATCCAGACCGGCGTCGATATCTGCGTCTTCAACCACCAGACTCGGGGCGAAACGGATCACGTCCGGGCCGGCCTGCAGAATCATCAGGCCTTCTTTTTCAGCGGCGTTGAAGATGTCCTTGGCCTTGCCTTTCCAGGCATCGCTCAGCACGCAACCGATCAGCAGACCGAGACCACGCACCTGGGTGAACAGGCCGTACTTCTCGCCGATCTGTTGCAGGCGGGTCTTGAACTTGTCGTGCTTGGCGTTGACGCCGTTCAGCACCTCAGGGGTGTTGATCACGTCGATCACCGCTTCGGCCACCGCGCACGCCAGCGGGTTGCCGCCGTACGTGGTGCCGTGCGTGCCGACGACCAGGTGCTTGGCCAGCGCTTCGGTGGTCAGCATCGCAGCGATCGGGAAACCGCCGCCCAGGCTCTTGGCGCTGGTCAGGATGTCCGGAACCACGCCGAAATGCTGGTAGGCGAACAGGTTGCCGGTACGGCCCATGCCGGTCTGCACTTCGTCGAACACCAGCAGCGCGTTGTTCGCGTCGCACAGTTCACGGGCGCCTTGCAGGTAAGCCAGCTCGGCTGGCAGCACACCGCCTTCGCCCTGGATCGGTTCCAGAACGACCGCGCAGGTCTTGTCCGAAACAGCGGCTTTCAGGGCCGCCAGGTCGTTGTACGGCACGTGGGTGATGCCGGTGATTTTCGGGCCGAAACCGTCGGAATACTTCGACTGGCCGCCGACGTTCACGGTGAACAGGGTACGACCGTGGAAGCTGTTGAGCGCGGCGATGATTTCGTACTTCTCGGTGCCGAAACGGTCGAACGCGACGCGACGGGCCAGCTTGAAGGCGGCCTCGTTGGCTTCGGCGCCGGAGTTGCAGAAGAACACGCGCTCGGCAAAGGTGGCGTCGATCAGCTTGTGCGCCAGGCGCAGGGCCGGCTCGTTGGTGAACACGTTGGACACGTGCCACAGCTTGTTCGCCTGCTCGGTCAAGGCACCGACCAGCGCCGGATGCGCGTGGCCCAATACGTTGACGGCGATGCCGCCGGCAAAGTCGATCAGCTCGCGGCCGGCCTGATCCCAGACGCGGGAACCGGCGCCACGCACCGGAATGAAAGCGGCAGGCGCGTAGTTGGGAACCATAACCTGGTCGAAATCGGCGCGTTGTACCGCAGCGTGCTCAACGGACATCGGAGTCTCCTGATGAGGGCCACCCGCCTGAAACTGGCGAGCGATGGGGGGATTGTAAGGACAGTTTTGTGCCCGGCCTTGTCGCCAAGCGACAACTTCTTATAGCGCAAACCCCGGATTTTCCCGGGTTTACGGCAATGCGACATATAGCGTCGCAAAGGCGCAGTTTAAACTGCCGCCGGCCTTTGCAGCAGGCCTGCGAGCATATCAATTGTTCACGCGTCGTCTGTCATATCCATGTACCACCGGCCGAGAGCTGCATCTTGTTCTGCTTGAGCTCTTTATCGACGCTCAAGGACACCAGCAATGCTCTCTTCAACCGGACAGTCATCCAGCATCCCCCCAACACCGGGGGCGACTGCGCTTAACCACGCCTCCCACTATGAACCACTGGCCAAAGCGATCCCGAAGTGGCTGGGCAATGCCTCCCACGACCGGCGCGCCGCACTGAAAAACAATCGATGCGGTCTCGACGAATCGCTCAAGTCAGCCCCTCGGGAGCAGCACGATGCACTCAGGCATGCCATTGACCGGCACTTGACCGCGCAAAATGCCGTCGACCAGATATTCGATCCCCTGCTGAACGCCAGCGACTTCGCCGAACCGATCCTGAGCGAGGCGCTGAAAACGCGCTACGGTCTGGAGGTGAATGTCAGGGAAACCTTCCTGCAGCTGTACATCCCGGTGACGGCCGTCGGTATCAACACTGGCAATCGGGTATGGACCGTGTCCTTGCTGGACGCAGCACTGCATAACTTCGAAGCCGGAGAAACCAAGGCAGACGCACACTCCAGCGGCTCATCGTTCATTACCCGGCCCACTTCGGCAGGTCACTTCACAACCCTGGCCACGCTCAATTCGACACTCGGCATCCCGGCGTTCACCCGCCTGTGCCGAGAGCTGGATATCGGCGCCCGCTACAAAACCTACCTGGAGGGATATCTGGCGCTGGGTGAACCGGTTGCTGCGGCGGTACTGCGGCACAAGGTCAACAAAGCGCAGAAAACCTCGTTGCGCGTGGCGCTGAAAATGGCCCTGATGAAGGGCGACATCGACGAAGCCAGCCTGAACTCGATAGAAGCTCTGCTCGATGGCACCACTACCGTGCAGATGAACGGCCAGCCACTGGCCTGTCACGACCTGACAATGATGTCGGTCGACCTGACCGGGATCGTGGTGTTTGCTCCGGATCTGCAACGCGCAAACTCCGCAGTGACCGTGGTGGCCTACATTCCGGACGATCCCGAACACCCGATCAAGCAGTACCCGTCCACCGCGGAGTTCACCAAAGAACTGACCCGGCAATTGCGTGAAACCGGCTATCAGCAATTCTTCAGCCGCTTCATCGCACACGAGCATCGCGGGCCGTTTTTCGGCCAGCTCAAACAACGCCTCAGCGAAGTGAAATGGCATCCTCATCAAAAGGGCAGTCAGTTGCCGGCCTGGCGCGAGACCCCCGTCGAAAAACCGGACCTGCAATTGAGGGCCGCGCCCATTGCAGGTGCTGTCTGGGAGCATCTTTATCAGGGCAAGTTGAACAAGATCCTCAACGATGCCGCGGTGATTGCAGTCTCCACTGCCATGGCCGACCGCAATGCCCGCTGGGCCCGCTGGGACGCCTTCGTCAATATCGCAGCATCGATCGTCAGCATCGCCTCATTCGTATTCATGCCCTTCGTGCCTTTTCTCGGCGAGCTGATGATGGCGTACATCGCCTACCAACTGCTCGACGAAATCTTCGAGTCGGTGATCGACTGGACCGAAGGACAGACCACCGAGGCCGCCGAGCATGTGTTCGCAGCCCTGGAGTCACTGATCCAGCTGGGCACTTTCGGCATTGGAACCGGCATTGCCGTGAGCGAACTGCCCAAAGTATTGCCGGCCAACGTGGTGAACTTCATCGACCGGTTCCAGCCGGTCAAGTTGCGCAATGGCAAAACCCTGTACTGGAAGCCGGACCTCAAGCCCTACGCCCGCGACCCGGCATTGGCGCCAGGTTCCCGTGCCGATGCAAAGGGCATGCATCTGCATGAAGGCAAAAGACTTGTCCCCATCGACGACAGCTTTTACGCCGTCAACGATCACGAACATCCCGGCAAGCTGCAGATCGAACACCCGTCCCGGACAGACGCCTATCAGCCGATCGTGCGACATAACGGCGAAGGCGCCTTTTACACCGAGCTGGAAAATCCGTTGCAGTGGGACAGTGCCACGGCATTGCGCCGCCTCGGCCCGTCCATGGAACGTTTCACTCCCGCCACGCGTGAACGCATTCTGCGAATCAGCGGTTTCAGCGAAGACGGGTTACGCAAAATGCATTTGAATCAGGAACGCGTGCCCCCTCTGCTGGCAGACACCATCGCGCGCTTCACGATCGATCAGGATTTGCAGACGTTCATCGAACAGATGAGCAGCGACGACTCGGCAACCTGTCGAATGGCTGATCCGCTGCTTCAGCTCCAGTTACTCGACAGTCAGGGAGTGTGGCCGGACAACAAGCGGTTGCGCCTTATCAATGCCCGGGATGAAACGGCCTGGCTGTCGTCCAGGGATGCGCAGCTTGCGCTGACAGACATCCATGAAAATCACCTGATCGACGGCGACCTGCTGAAGACCCTGTTGCAAACCCTCGACGAATCCGAAATCAACGCCTTGCTGGACGAGGACTTCGGACAGCAACTCGCCATTGATGCCCGCACTCGCCAACTCAGGGCCCGACTGACGCAGATGGCCAGAGAGCAACGCACCACCCTGTTCGAACAACGCTACCAGTCGCTCCAGCATCGCGATGCCCCCCTGGTGAAACAACTGGCCCGGCACTTACCGCAACTGCCCGTCAGACTCACTGAAGAACTCATCCACACCGCCACCGGCGACGAACTGCTGCAATTGGGCAAAGGAAGATTTCCCGATCGTCAGGAGCAACTTTCCGAGACCGCCCGACATGAGCTGCGCATTACCCGCGCCTACGAGGGGCTGGAAATCGATTCCGTGCACAACCCGGATTCCGAGACCCTGGCCTTGCACAGCCTGCCACTGTTACCGGGCTGGTCAGACGCCGTAAACCTCGAAGTCCGCGACCGCACTTTCGCAGGTGGCAGTCTCGACATGACCGGCCCTGTCAACGCCACGATCGAGAAAGTCCTGGTGCGGCGGTCTGACGGAAGCTGGCAGCCGTTTGACCAGACCGGACAGGAGTTGCACGGCCCGACGGACTTTTACACCTGCGTGCTGCAAGCGTTACCGGATGCCCAGCGCGAGGCCCTGAACCTGCAGATCGGCGAAGGACAAAAGCTCCGGCAAATGATCCGCGATACCCCCCTGCCACGCGACAACCTGCGACTCACACTGGAGACTGACCCACCACCCGCCGGCCTCGACACATTGCGCTTGCTGGGCACCGACGGATACCCACGTAATCAACCGCCAAAAAACTCACTGCCCACGCTCGAAACCCGAGTACGCGACCTTTTTCCCGGAATCACGCGAGACGGCTTGCAGGCAATGCTGCTACATCTGCAAAGCCATCTGGAGAATCCGATTGCGGAGCTGTCGCGCCTGCGCCTGGAATACGCACGCCTGGAAAGCGACCTGAATCAATGGCGACTGAAGGACGTGCTGGTCAATCCCGCCACAAGACAGCCTCTGTCCCAAGACCAGCGAGTAGCAGCCTCGCGCGATCGCCAGATGTTCGCTCAAAAATTGCTCAGTTGCTGGCGCCGGGAAAACCCGGAATCTTTTGGTTTTCGCATGCGTTTTATCGAACCGCTGTTGGGCGACCTGCCCGAGCTGTCAGCTGATTTCAGTCATGTTTCCGCCCTGGAACTGAGCGGCAACGGAACATCGGCGGGCATCGGAAACTTTATCAGCCGCTTTCCTCGACTGGCCCGCCTGGACCTGCAGAACTTCGACTTGCAGAACCTGCCGCCATCCATCACCGACCAGCCCCTGCTGCGCCAGTTACGACTGCGCAAATGCGCAATCACCCTGACCCCGGACAATCAGACACGACTGTCCACCCTCAATCTGCTCGTCGAGCTGGATCTCAAGGACAACCCGCTGGGCACCCGTCTTGACGTGACGGCCATGTCTTCACTGACCTATCTCCACCTCTCCCGTACGGGTTTAACCGAAGTGCCAACCGGTTTGATCGGTCTTCCGCGCATCAGAAGTGCCTGGCTGGCCGACAACCGGATTACCACCCTGCCCGACGCGTTGTTCGAGTCCTCCCCCGCTGTCGCCGCCGGGTATGACTTCTCCGGCAATCCACTTTCCGCCGCATCAAGAGAGCAAGTGAAACGCTACGTCAACCGCACCGGCTTCAATTTCGGCGTGCGCGCCGAGCAGGCCGATATCGCCCGCACCCGGGCGCTGTTTCCGGATATCGATGACAGCCAGGCCAGCAGCCTGATCTACAGCCTGCCCGGCTCGCTGATTCAGGGTCGCTTGCAACTGACTGCCTGGGAAACGGAGCTGGACACGCTGAACGCCGACCTTACCTCATGGACCCGAGACGTTCCTGATCGCGACCCGGTCAGCGGCGCCACGCTGGAGGTCAATGAACGTTTTACCGAACTGGAAGCGCGCGAGACGTTCGCCGGCAATCTGTTGCGCCTGTGGCAGCAACGCTCAGGCACCCCTCCATACGTCAGAGCCGATGTCTTCACGGCCCAGGCTACCTTCAGGGGGGACTTGCCGGTGCTGAACGCCGATTTCAACCATATCACCCGGCTGACTCTCAACGGCAACAAGGGCATCAGCGGCAACGCGGCGTTTCTGAAAAGCTTCCCCCGACTCAAACGACTGATGCTGCGCAATGGCGAGCTGGGTCAGTTGCATCCGGTACTCAATGGCCTGCCGATGATGGAGACCCTGGTACTGGACAACTACGGCGTGACGCTCACTTCCGAGTCGCTGACCGCGCTGGCCGCCATGCCCAGGCTCGAATCCCTGGAACTGCCCGGCAACCCGCTGGGGCTGGTACCCGACCTGCAAACGCTGAACTCGCTGACCTATCTCGATCTTTCGCGTACCGGCCTGCTGGAAGTACCGTCCGGCCTGATCGACCACCCCACGCTCAAGACCGCGATTCTCAGCGATAACCTGATCACCGATCTGCCGGAAGGTTTGTTCGGGGTGACGGCGAAGGTCTCCGACGGGTATGACCTGTCCGGCAACCCGTTGAGCGCAGCAACCCGCGAACGCATCAAGCACTACCAGCGTGAAACCGGCCAGGATTTCGCGGTACTCGCCGACCCGGCGGATATCGTCGCCACCCAACAACTGTTTTCTGATCTGGACGATCAAGATGCCAGCGACGTGTTCTACAGCTTGCCGGGGTCGATCGAGGACGGCCGAAGCCAACTGCGGCGCTGGGAAGCGGAAATCCGCAAAATGAAAACCGAACTGCTGCAGTGGGAGACGGCAGCGCCGAATACTCATCCAGTCACGGGGCAGACGCTCACGCCACGGCAAATGTCGGCGATGATGGTCAACCGGCGTACTTTCATCCAGCGTATCGAAGAAATATGGCGCTTCCGCTCTGCCGAAAAACCCACAAAGCGAGGCAATGTGTTGATCACCGATCTGCCCTTCATCGGTGATTTGCCCACACTGTCGGCAGACTTCAGCCATATCGCCGAGCTGACCCTCGACGGCAACCCGAGCCTGGGCAACGTCGACGCTTTCCTCTCGAGCTTTACCGGCCTGCACCACCTGGAAATGCATGATTTCAATCTGGAGCAACTGCCGCTGGCCTGCGAACGCATGCCTTCACTCAAACGCCTGGTGCTGGAGTTCTGCGAACTGACCTTCACTGCGCAATCCCAGACGCGCCTTTCATCAATGACCCGATTGCAATTCCTCAACCTCAGCCATAACCCTCTGGGTGCCACACCGCAGCTGTCCGCATTGCCGGCACTGACCCACGTACGCTTGATCGACACCGGAATCACCCATCTGCCGGAGGGACTGGTCGAACACCCGAAGCTGAACAAGGCCAACTTCAATCACAACCGGATCAGCGAACTGCCCGACAGTCTGTACGAACTCCCCGCACTTTCCCCCAAGCAATTCTCTCTGGGCGAAAACCCTCTGACCCCGGCCACTCGCGAACGGATCAAGGCCAGCTACCAGCGCAACAGGCAGAACTTTGATGTATGGATGCCACCGGGCGATATCGACCGTGTACGCGCACTGTTTCCGGCGCTGGATGCAAACCAGGCCAATCAGTTGCTTTATGGGTTGCCGGGAACAATCGATGAAGGACGCGCACGGATCGGCCATTGGGAAGCGGAATGGCAGCAGATGAATGCGACTCTCGATCAATGGGTCATAGACATTCCCGAGCAACATCCATCCACCGGCACCCGTCTCACCGATCAGGAAAAAACCGTTGAGCGCTCCGGTCGCGATCAGTATCGCCGTGACCTGCAAGCGTTCTGGCGCGAACGCTCGGCAATCCGGCCCGAAGTTCGCTCGGACAGCCTGATACTCAACCTCCCCTTTATCGGTGAACTGCCCCCACTGAACGCGGACTTCAGCCATGTCGCAACACTGTCGATGACCGGCACTGCCCAACTGCGGGTCGGCAATAATTTCTTCAGCACATTTACAGGACTGAAAACCCTGGAGTTGCGCGACCTCGGATTGCGACAAATACCGGATTCACTCAGGAGAATGTCTGCCCTGAAAAGCCTGGTACTGAGTAACTGTGCAGTGAAACTGGATGCCGAAGGTCGTGCCGTTCTGGCCACACTCACGCACCTGAAAAGGCTCGACCTTTACAATAATCCGCTGGATCTGGCGCCGGACATCGGTGCCCTGCCGAATCTGGATTTTCTGGATATGACCAGCACCGGAATGGACGAAGTGCCCACCGGAATAATCCATCATCCGAAACTGGACATCGTCCTCCTCGGCAAGAATCGCATCCGAGAAATCCCTGACGAAATCTTCAACTTGCCCGCCGAGTCCGGCAACGGCTACGACTTCAGCGATAACCCCCTGACCCCGGCGACTCGCGAGCGGGTCAAAGACTACTTCCGGCGCACCGGCGGTGACCTTGGCGTACTGGCCGAAGGGGAGGACCGTGCGCGGGTACAGACGCTGTATCCAGCGCTGAGCGATGAAGAGGCCAGCACGTTTATCTATCGCCTGGGCGGTACGCTGGTCGACGGTCGAATCGAAGTGGCGCGCCGGGAAAACGCGCTGGCCGACCTGAGACGTAGCCTCGCGCAGTGGACAGGAGCGATTCCACCCGACCCGCTCACAGGCGAAGCCCTGCCTGAAGACGCGCGATTGCGCGAAGAACAGCTGCGTGCGAACTTCGCTGACGCACTGCTGACCTGCTGGCGCAAGGCTCCGACTGAAGACTCAAACGTCCAGGACTTCGAATTCAGCTACAAGGTGCGCTTCACAGGTGAGCTGCCCAGACTGAATGCCCGGTTTCTCCATGTATCTGATCTGTTTCTGACCGGCGACAGCTCTTCGACAAGGCTCGGGGACTTCCTGGAAGCATTTCCCCGCCTGGAAAACCTGGACATTCGCCAACTCAATCTGGGCGATATTCCCGAAGCCGTCTTCACCCTGAATCGCCTGACAGCCCTGAGCCTGTCGAATTGCGAGATCAGCCTGACGCCCAAGTCCGTGGCGTCACTGGCAGGCATGGACAAACTGGAAGTACTCAACCTGAACAGCAACCCTCTTGGCAGAACTCCCGATCTGAGCAATCTGCAGCATCTGGTCGAGCTGGACTTGGGCGATACCGGGATTACCGAGATACCGAACGGAGTACTGGAAAACCATTACTGGAGCGAGGTCGACCTGTCGGACAATGCCATCACCGAGATTTCGGAAGCGCTGATGGATGTGCCCGCGACTATCGGCGACCGCTACGACCTACACAACAATCCTTTGTCGCAACGGAGCCTGGTACGCGTTCGCGCCTATTACCACGCAACGGGCAACGACCTGAATGTACAAGGCATCGATGGCACGCCCCGACCACCACAAATGGACGTTGAAGACTGACCGACCCGCGCCGTGGCCGCCAGCGCCATGGCGCGGTCCGCCATCAGTCAACCGCGCTCTGGCGGCACCGACGACAGTTCGAACGGACTGCTGCTGCGCCGCTGGTTGCGGTCTTCCCGCGGCGTGGCGCCGAAGAAGTTGCGGTAGGCGCTGGAGAAATGCGGCCCCGAAGAGAACCCGCACGACAGGCCGATCTGGATGATCGACTTGCTGGTCTGCATCAACATCTGCCGGGCCTTGTTCAGGCGCAGCTCCAGGTAGTACTGGCTCGGCACACGGTTGAGGTATTGCTTGAAGATCCGCTCCAGCTGACGACGGGACACGCACACGTGCTGGGCGATTTCGTCGGTGGTCAGTGGCTCTTCGATGTTGGCTTCCATCAGCAGCACCGCCTGGGTGAGCTTCGGATGGCTGGAGCCGAGGCGGTTCTGCAATGGAATGCGCTGACGCTCGCCGCCTTCACGGATGCGCTCGACCACGAGTTCTTCGGAGACCGCACCGGCCAGTTCCGCACCGTGATCACGGGCCAGCACCGCCAACAACAGATCGAGTACCGACATGCCGCCGCAGGCCGTCAGGCGATCGCGATCCCAATCAAAGAGATGACTGGTGGCGATGACTTTCGGGAAACGCTCGGCGAAATCGTCCTGCCAGCGCCAGTGCACCGCCGCGCGGTAACCGTCGAGCAAACCGAGTTGCGCCAGCGGATACACACCGGCCGACAGACCGCCGATCACACAACCCGCGCGCACCAGTTGCTTGAGCGCGCTGCTGAGTGCCGGCGCCAAAGTCGTCGGTGGCTCGTCAGCGAGCAGGAACAGTTTCTGGAAGTTTTCGAGTTTGCCGGCCCAGGGTTCGCCGGGCAGTTGCCATTCACCTTCGGTCGGAGCTTCGGCCTGCAGGAACGACAACTCGTAAACCACGTCCGGATGCACACGCTGGGCAACACGCAAGGCCTCCTCTGCCAGCGCCAAAGTCAGAGCTTTAGTGCTGGGCCAAATCAGGAAACCAATTCGATGGGCAGTCATGGCGGGCGATCCGAAACGTAAACAGAGGGAAAAACCGAAATCGGCTGCAACCAAATTAGACCATCTGGCGCGCTGCGCAGCATGACCTAATTTGGTGCATAACGGGAGCGATTACTTGAGGCTGCCCGAGAGGAATTGTTGCAAACGTTCCGACTGCGGATTGACCAGCACTTCACGCGGGTTGCCGCTTTCTTCGACGACGCCTTTGTGCAGGAACACCAACTGGTTCGACACTTCACGGGCGAAGCCCATTTCGTGGGTCACCACCACCATGGTGCGGCCTTCCTGAGCGAGGGCCTGCATGACTTTCAGCACGTCGCCGACCAGTTCCGGGTCGAGGGCCGATGTCGGTTCGTCGAACAGCATCACTTCCGGCTCCATCGCCAGCGCACGGGCGATTGCCACACGCTGCTGCTCGCCACCGGACATGTGCCCCGGGAACGCGTCCTTCCGATGGGCCACGCCGACCTTGTTCAGGTAGTGCTCGGCTTTCTCGCGGGCTTCGGCCTTGGACACGCCCAGCACGTGAACCGGCGCTTCCATGATGTTTTCCAGCGCGGTCATGTGCGACCACAGGTTGAAGTGCTGGAACACCATCGACAGGCGCGAACGCATGCGTTGCAGCTGTTTCGGGTCAGCGGCTTTCAGCGCGCCGTCCTTGTTTGCCACCAGCTTCAGCTCTTCGTTGTTGAGCAGGATCTTGCCCGCGTGCGGCTGCTCGAGCAGGTTGATGCAGCGCAGGAAAGTACTTTTGCCGGAGCCACTGGAGCCGATGATGCTGATCACATCGCCGGCGGCCGCTTTCAGGGAAACGCCCTTGAGCACTTCGTGACTGCCATAGCGTTTATGCAGGTCTTGGACTTCAAGTTTGTACATGCGGTCGGTTCTCACAAAAACAGTCAGTCGTTGAGCAAAGGGCCGTCGCGCAGCGCATCGCGCCCCGCCACTTTGGCCAGCCAGAAACCGGGTTGGGCGTAACGCAGCCGCTCAATGGCAAACAGCACCCCGGACGTACCAGCACACACCGTGCTGACCCGATCCGACAGCGGATCGATCACTTCAAAAATCTTGTCACCGGCTTCAACCCACTCGCCGGGCTTGCGCAGAAAACTCACCACGCCGGGATGCGGCGGCAGCAGCAATTCGGTGCCCTCGAACGGCATGCCTTCGCACGGTTCGCGCACGGCGCTTGGCCACTCGCCACGGATCAGGCCCTGTTCGGCGAGGAATGCCAGGATCCCTTCCGCCCAGGCTTCAGCCTGCGCAGGTGTGGTGTCGGCCTGACCACCCAGTTCAACGGTAGTCGCCAGGCACGCCAGTGGAATCTGCGCGTCCGGGAACAGGCGCGAAAGACGCAACCACGGCAGCGAACAGGCTTCATCGAACGAGCTGCCGCCGGAATCTTCCGCCAGCAGGCCGACCTTCACATCCAGGTGTGCGGCGAGTGAACGCCATTGCGGCCAGTGCTGCGGCAAGGCATACATGTGCAGCGCGGCTTCACAGTCGCAATGCAGATCCAGCACCACATCGGCAGTCGCGGCGTGTTGCAGCAGGATGCGCTGCATGCCTTGCAACTGGCTGCCGGCCTCGGGCAATGCGGCCAGATGGTCGGCCATCGCCTGACGGATCAGACGGATGTTGGCGTGCGGATCATCACCGAGTTGTCCTTCAAGCCTGGCGGCCACTGGCGCGCTGAGCTCGACGAAATCACGGTTGAAGTTTTTGCCGCTGCCGGCCTCGAAACGCCCCTGATGATTGCCTTGCAGCAACTGGCCAAGACCCAGCGGGTTGGCCACGGGCACCAGTTCGATGACGCCGTTGAGCAGGCCCTTGGCTTCGAGTTCGCCGAGGCGTTTTTTCAGCTCCCATGCGGTGCGCATACCGGGCAGTTCGTCAGCGTGGAGGCTGGCCTGGATGTAGGCCTTGCGCCCACCACTACGCTCTCTATTTCCAAAGCTGAACACCGAAATCCGGCGCTCGCTGCCCAGGTGGCTCCACGGCAGAACGTGGTCGATGCGTTCCATATCAGTGCTTCCTCGGGGCCAGGTAGCTCAGCCAGCGACGCTCGGCCAGCTTGAACAGGCGCACCAGAATGAAGGTCAGGCACAGGTAGAACACGCCGGCGGTGATGTACGCCTCGAACGGCAGGTAGAACTGCGCGTTGACGGTACGGGCCGCGCCGGTGATGTCGATCAGGGTCACGATGGACGCCAGACTGGTGGTCTGCAGCATCATGATCACTTCGTTGCTGTACTGCGGCAGCGCCCGGCGCAGGGCCGATGGCAGCAGGATGCGCTTGTACATCTTGACCCGCGACATGCCCATGGCCTTGGCCGCTTCGATCTCACCGTTCGGCGTGGCCTTCAGGCTGCCGGCGATGATTTCGGCGGTGTAGGCGCTGGTGTTGATCGCGAACGCCAGGCACGCACAGAACGTTGCGCTGGACAGCCAAGGCCAGAGGAAGCTTTCACGCACGGCTTCGAACTGGGCCAGACCGTAGTAGATCAGGAACAGTTGAACCAGCATCGGCGTGCCGCGAATCACGTAGGTGTAGAGCCACGCCGCGCCATTGACCACGGCGTTCTTGGAGACGCGCATCAGCCCCAGCGGCAAAGCCGCCAGCAGACCGAAGAACAGCGACAGCGCGAGCAACTTGAGGGTGGTCACCAGGCCGCCGAGGTACAGCGGCAGCGACTCCCAAATGACGTTGTAGTCGAAGATCATAGATCAGCCGCCCTTACGCCTACCGAGTAGCGCTTCTCAAGGTGACGCAGCGCCAGCAACGAGACACTGGTGATCACCAGGTACATCGCCGCCACTGCGAGGAAGAAGGTGAAAGGCTCGCGGGTGGCGTCGGCCGCCTGCTTGGCCTTGAACATCATGTCTTGCAGACCGACCACGGAAATCAGCGCGGTGGCCTTGGTCAGTACCAGCCAGTTGTTGGTGAAGCCCGGAATCGCCAGACGGATCATCTGCGGCACCAGCACCCGAAAGAACACCTGGAAGCTGCTCATGCCGTATGCCATGCCGGCTTCGGCCTGACCCTTGGGGATCGCCATGAACGCGCCACGGAAGGTTTCCGACAGGTACGCACCGAAGATAAAACCGAGGGTGCCGATGCCGGCGGCCAGCGGATTCAGGTCGATGTACTCGTCATAGCCGAGCATCGGGGCGACGCGGTTGAGCAGGTCCTGACCGCCGTAGAAGATCAGCAGGATCAGCACCAGATCGGGAATCCCGCGGATCACCGTGGAATACAGATCGCCCAGCCAGGCCAGCCAGCGCACTGGCGACAGGCGCAAGGCGACACCGATCAGCCCGAGAACGATGGCCAGGGCCATGGACGACAAGGCGAGCTGAAGCGTCAGCCAAGCGCCATCGAGGATGACAGCCCCGTAGCCTTTCAACATGATTCAGGTCCTCGAAAGTTGGGATGAAAAAATGGCGCAAACCGCAGAGATCCTGTTGCTTGCGCCATTTCGGACGGGTCGAGCGACGTCTTTACTTGCCGTAAATGTCGAAGTCGAAGTACTTGTCCTGGATTTGCTTGTACTTGCCGTTTTCGCGGATGGCCGCGATGGCAGTATTGATCTTGTCTTTCAGGGCGTCGCCTTTGCGTACCGCGATGCCTACGCCGTCGCCGAAGTATTTTTCATCGGTGAACTGCGGGCCGACGAACGCAAAGCCTTTGCCGGCGTCGGTTTTCAGGAAGCCGTCGTTCAGCAGGGTGGCGTCCGCCACGGTGCCGTCGAGGCGACCGGCGGCCACGTCGAGGTAGATTTCGTTCTGCGAGCCGTATGGCTTGATCTCTGCACCCAGCGGCGCCAGGACTTCACGGGCGAAGCGCTCGTGGATCGAACCACGCTGCACGCCGATGTTCTTGCCCTTGAGCTCGGTCAGTTTGTCGCTGACCACGGTGCCTTCCTTCATGACCAGGCGGGCCGGGGTGTTGTAATACTTGTTGGTGAAGTCCACGGACTTCTTGCGGTCTTCAGTGATCGACATGGACGAGAGGATCGCGTCGATCTTGCGCACTTTCAGTGCCGGGATCAGACCGTCGAATTCTTGCTCGACCCACTGGCACTTGACCTTCATTTCTTCGCACAGTGCGTTGCCGATGTCGTAGTCGAAACCGACGATGCTGCCGTCCGGGGCTTTGGATGCGAATGGAGGGTAAGCCGCTTCGATACCGATCTTCAGAGGCTTTTCATCGGCGAATGTCGGCAGGGACAGCACGGACAGTGCCAGGGCGCCAAGCAGCACAAGTTTCTTCATCTTGGGACTCCATCGGTAAAGGGCAAAAACGGCAGAGTGAGCGACAGCCCAATATGCGAATGGGTGGAACGAAAGCGGTTGCTGCGTGCGTGGGATATTTCCGAACAAACCCTGAAGGCTTCAACGCGAGCCACGACGAGCGAGTGATCGGCATTCTAACGACAGGCCCGAAGCCGATATTTCTTCAATGCGACAACTAATTACAGAAGCACCGAGAAACCCGCTTGAGCACATTGACAGCTCCGCAATTTCATGCAAGAGCGAAAGACAGTGAACCGATCTATGCTGCAAATTGCGGGCCTATTATTCGCAAACCCTTCTAATCCGGCAAGCGCGGGGTGATGTCTTATTTTTCACCGGTCGTTTTGAGGCTCTAAAACGGGGCGATGCGTTTCTCATTGCCCCGTTGCGGGGCGGGCGGTTACACATTCGGTTACTTGAAGGCTGACGGGTAACAGTGGGAATGGGCTGACAGACGAAACCGATAATTATTGGCCGAAGATCACCCGCCCCCCACCCGATCATTCCCACGCTCCGCGTGGGAACGATCATCCAGAAATGAAAAAGCCCCGCCCGGCGCAATGCCGGACGGGGCTTTTCAGCCTTCAGACCCGCCGCTTACGCGACGTTCATGGTCTTGTGGGTGTCGATCAGATGCTGCACCACGCCCGGGTCGGCCAGGGTGGAGATGTCGCCCAACCCGTCGTATTCGGCGGTGGCGATCTTGCGCAGGATACGGCGCATGATCTTGCCCGAACGGGTCTTCGGCAGCCCCGGCGCCCACTGGATCACGTCCGGCGAAGCGATCGGGCCGATCTCCTTGCGCACCCAGTTCTTCAGTTCCAGGCGCAGTTGCTCGCTCGGCTCTTCGCCATTTTTCAGGGTGACGTAGACATAGATGCCCTGGCCCTTGATGTCGTGCGGCACACCGACCACCGCCGCTTCGGCGACTTTCGGGTGAGCGACCATCGCGCTTTCGATCTCGGCGGTACCCATGCGGTGGCCGGAGACGTTGAGCACGTCATCCACACGACCGGTGATCCAGTAGTAACCGTCGGCATCGCGACGGGCGCCGTCACCGGTGAAGTACATGCCACGGAAGGTCTTGAAGTAGGTGTCGACGAAACGGTCGTGGTCGCCGTACAGGGTGCGCGCCTGACCCGGCCACGAATCGAGAATCACCAGATTGCCTTCGGCCTCGCCCTCGATGATGTTGCCGAGGTTGTCCACCAGCGCCGGCACCACACCGAAGAACGGACGTGCGGCCGAACCCGGCTTCAGGGTATGAGCGCCCGGCAGAGGGCTCATCATGTTGCCGCCGGTCTCGGTCTGCCACCAGGTATCGACAATCGGGCAACGGGACTTGCCGACGTTCTTGTAGTACCAGTCCCAGGCTTCCGGGTTGATCGGCTCGCCCACCGAACCCAGCAGACGCAGGCTGCTGCCGTCCGCGCCTTCAACAGCGGCGGTGCCGGAAGCCATCATCGCGCGGATCGCGGTCGGCGCGGTGTAGAGGATGTTGACCTTGTGCTTGTCGACGATCTTCGCCACCCGGGTGATGTCCGGGTAGTTCGGCACACCTTCGAACAGCAGCGTGGTCGCGCCATTGGCCAGCGGGCCGTAGACGATGTAGGAGTGACCGGTGACCCAGCCGACGTCGGCGGTGCACCAGTAGATTTCACCCGGACGGTAGTCGAACACTCGCTCGTGGGTCATCGCTGCATACAGCAAGTAACCGCCGGTGGTGTGCTGCACGCCCTTCGGCTTGCCGGTGGAGCCGGAGGTATAAAGGATGAACAGCGCTTCTTCGGCGCCCATCTCTTTCGGCGCGCAGACAGTGCCCGCCACTTTCATCAGGTCTTCGTACCAGATGTCGCGATGCTGGTTCCACTTGATGTCGCCACCGGTGCGCTTGCACACGATGACTTTCTGGATGCTGCTGGTCTCAGGGTTGGTCAGCGCGTCGTCGACGTTGGCCTTGAGGGAAATCTTCTTGCCGGCACGGATGCCTTCGTCAGCGGTGATCACCACTTTCGAGCGGCAGTCGATGATGCGACCGGCCAGGGCTTCCGGCGAGAAGCCGCCGAACACCACCGAGTGAATCGCGCCGATCCGGGTGCAGGCCAGCATGGCGACCACGGCTTCGGGGATCATCGGCATATAAATGGTCACCACGTCGCCGCGGTGCACGTCCTGACCACGCAGGGCGTTGGCGAACTTGCAGACTTGTTCATGCAGTTCGCGGTAGGTGATGTTGCGGCTTTCGGAAGGATCGTCGCCTTCCCAGATGATGGCGACCTGATCGCCGCGCTCGGCCAGATGGCGGTCGAGGCAGTTATAGGAAACGTTCAGGGTGCCGTCGGCAAACCACTTGATGTCGACATGGTGGTCGTCGAACGAAGTCTGCTTCACCGTGGTGAAAGGCTTGATCCAGTCGAGGCGCTTGGCTTGTTCGCGCCAGAAGCCGTCAGGGTTGACGACCGACTGCTGGTACATGGCTTTGTAGGTCGCCTCGTCGGTCAGCGTATTGGCCAGAACCTCGGGACGAACGGGATACAGAGAAGCCGCACTCATCTTTCCTACCTCGGTGTAATAGTTGTTTTTGTATGACCCTGTTGTAGCCGGGGCGACCGTATAGAACCATTCGACGATGGTAGTAACAAGCCCCTACAGGTCGTGGCGATAATCCCGATGCTCGCCGCCGATGGCCTCGCAGGCCTTGAATCTACTGGCCTGGCAGCGATTGTTACCAAATCTGCCAAAGGTGTTTATCAAAACCCCATCTGTTTACACCCACCCCGCCTCCCTAAAATCTGCCTCGCCGACAAGGCAAAGTGATTAACAACGTTACAGCCCCCACGAAGGCCGTTAATCCAGCTCTGAAGTAACAAACCAAAACGATGAAGTTCCACACGCAACCCCAAAAAGGTTGCGTGACCCCACTCGACCTCAAGAAGGTAAATTTCAAATGAAAGCTTTATTGGTTCTGGCCCTCAGCAGTCTGTGCGCAACCGCCATGGCAGACGAGGTCCCGACTGATGTCGCACAGCAACAACCGGCCATCGAGGAATACACTTACTCCACTCACCTGGACATCGCCAAAGTTGTATCGATGAGCGAAGTTCCGAATGTCTGCGAAGTGGTACCGATGAAAATGGAGTACGACGACTCCACTGGCCAGCGTCACATCCTGCGTTACAGCGTGATGGGTAACGGCTGCACCAATTGATGGTTTGAGACTGCACCGAATCGGATCGCTCAGCGCAACATCGAGGGTCGATTCCAGCCCGGCTTCGGTCGGGCTCAGTTGTGTTTGAAGGGACGTAAAAGGGTTGCAAAACACAAGATATAGTGAAAAACGCGGTTTTTTGCTCGTTTTTTGAGCAACCAATCACACGCAGAAAAATTAATGAAAAAAAATTCTCCGGGGCCAATCCCGGCGAAAGCCCTGTAAACCCTCGCTCCGATCGAAATCACCCGCGCGCTCGACCGCCCTGCGCTGTTTCGCCCTCCCCCACGCCCGTGTTTTTTTCCCTATAATGCCGCCCAATCGGGTCAGCAATATTCCCTTACAGGGATCAAAGCCATTCTGAAGCCCCGCAGCAGCGACAACGCTGACCTGCGCCCGTCAGAGGCTCTCGGAAACCCGTAAAAATTTTCTGTTTATTGCCTGCGTAGCACCGCTGCAAAAAACGACATCCAACGCGGCCTGTACGGCCGTGTGAAAAACCAACCAATCAGTTTTCACACGGGCACAGGCCCTCACGCAGGAGACGACACGTCATGCTGAGCTGGGACGAATTCGACAAAGAAGACAGTGAAGTAGCAGCAGTGAAAGGCGCCAACGCCGGCCACGCTACCGAAGCCAACATGGACCGCCTCGACAGCGCCGGCGGTGCCGCCGCCCTCGAAGCCCGCGCCGTGACCGCCGAAGACTCGGCCGCCGTGGCCCGCGCCAAGGCTGCACTGGATTCCCTCGACGTCGCCGAAGGCCTCGCCGAACTCGAAGGCTCCGCCGCCCGTGTCGCCGTTGACGAAAAGCGCATGATCAACTGCCGCGCCGACCTCAATCAGCTCGTGCCATTCAAGTACGACTGGGCTTGGCAGAAATACCTGGACGGCTGCGCAAACCACTGGATGCCGCAAGAAGTCAACATGACCGCCGACATCGCCCTCTGGAAAAACCCGGAAGGCCTGACCGACGACGAGCGCCGCATCGTGATGC
Source organism: Pseudomonas sp. UV AK001 (assembly GCF_046097675.1). Classification (NCBI taxonomy): domain Bacteria; kingdom Pseudomonadati; phylum Pseudomonadota; class Gammaproteobacteria; order Pseudomonadales; family Pseudomonadaceae; genus Pseudomonas; species Pseudomonas sp. UV AK001. The sequence goes on along the minus strand of NZ_JBJUVZ010000003.1, from coordinate 497,945 downwards.
GCAACCTCGGCTTCTTCTCCACCGCCGACTCCCTGGTTGCCAACAACCTGGCCCTGGCCGTGTACCGCCTGATCACCAACCCGGAATGCCGCCAGTACATCCTGCGCCAGGCATTCGAAGAGGCGATCCACACCCACGCCTACCAGTACTGCATCGAATCGCTGGGCATGGATGAAGGCGAGATCTTCAACATGTACCACGAGATCCCGTCGGTCGCGAAAAAAGCCGCCTGGGGCCTGAAATACACCCGCGCCATCTCCGACCCGGAATTCAACACCGGCACCGTCGAAACCGACAAAGAGCTGTTGCGCAACCTGATCGCCTACTACTGCGTTCTGGAAGGCATCTTCTTCTACTGCGGCTTCACCCAGATCCTCTCCATGGGCCGCCGCAACAAAATGACCGGCGTCGCCGAGCAGTTCCAGTACATCCTGCGCGACGAATCCATGCACCTGAACTTCGGCATCGACGTGATCAACCAGATCAAAATCGAAAACCCACACCTGTGGGACGCCGAAATGAAGGAAGAAGCTTCGCAGATGATCCTGCAAGGCACTCAACTGGAAATCGAATACGCGCGTGACACCATGCCTCGCGGTGTGTTGGGTATGAATGCTGCGATGATGGAGGACTACCTGAAGTTCATCGCTAACCGTCGTCTGTCGCAGATCGGTTTGAAGGAAGAGTACCCAGGGACGACTAACCCGTTCCCTTGGATGAGCGAGATCATGGACTTGAAGAAAGAGAAGAATTTCTTTGAGACGAGAGTTATTGAGTATCAGACTGGTGGTGCGCTGAGCTGGGATTGATTCAGAAAATCTAAAAAGGCTGCCGCGAGGCGGCCTTTTTTATGGACAAAAATATATCCGCTTTACTCGCCCAAGATTTTTCTGAAGCCCACTTAGATACAAAAAAAATCGAAATCCTGAAATCAAGAATCAATTTCGAAGGGAGCACTTGCTGACAATCAAAAAGCCATGATAATAATGGCCACTACTTTTGTCACAGCAAGGATGCCGCAGCCATGCATGCAAAACATACACCACACATTGTCACCTGACACCATTCTCATTCCGATCAAAATTCATAGCAACTTGAAATCTTCCCCAGAAGCACACTAATGAATAACAGGGAAAAGAATGTCTACTCCACATCCATTACGTGTCCAATCTCACATCCTAAGACTCCTTGGCGATCAGCTAATCGGCCATGATCGATTAGCAGTATTTGAACTCGTTAAAAACTCTTATGATGCCGATGCAAGCACAGTTTCTATCACAATAGAACTAAACAATCCTACTCCGTGCATTAAAGTGGAAGACAACGGATCAGGAATGAACCTTTCGGTAATTACGGGCGCATGGCTAGAGGTAGGAACAGACTCTAAACGTACAACGCAAAACAGAAAACGTTCTAGCATGTTCAATCGCCTTCCGTTAGGCGAAAAAGGTGTAGGTCGGCTAGCGGTTCAAAAGCTCGGAAAAAAACTTCAAGTAATAACTAGAGAAGAAGGCTCACCCGAGTACGAGTTCAACATAGACTGGGACGCCTTAATCGGAAGTTCAAAATATCTCAACGACAATCTATCAGTTGAAGTGACTGAGAGAGCCACCCCAACACACTTCATCAAAGGTCATGGCACCTTCATAAAAATTTCAGATCTGTACCTTACCGACTGGAAACGGGGTGACATTAGAGAGCTTTATCGGTTAGTAAAATCGTTAAGCAACCCATTCAATAGAGTTGATTCTTTCGACGTAAACTTAAGCGTTCCTGGCCGGCAAGAAGAAATCAGCGGTCTACCTGATGTAGAAGACATGCTCGACAGATCAATATGGAAACTCACGTACAGGCTTGATGAAAAAGCTGTATTGAGATGGGCATATATCTTCCAGCCGCCAAAATACAAAGGTCTGCAGCGGAGATTTAAACGCTATACAGGCCGCCTAGACATGCTGCCGGAAAAGGGCGAAGACACAAAGACTGGGAAGCAAAAAAAAGATCAAAAAATATTCGTTTCAGCAGACACGTTAAAATCAATCGGCCCCATAAAAGGTCGAATATACGCATTTCATCAAAGCCCTGAAATACTTCGACTATTCGGTGACAGCCAGCAAATGAAAGCATGGCTCGCTGGACAATCCGGAGTTAGAGTTTACAGAGACAAAGTGCGTGTTTTCAACTATGGGGAACCCGGAGACGACTGGCTTCGCCTCAATGCACGACGCATCAATACTCCCGGAAAGAAACTTGGCTCCAACAGCATTGTTTCCTACATTGATCTTGACTTGGATAAAAGCTCCGGCCTCAGAGAAAAAACCAACCGCGAAGGATTTGATGAAAATGGATCATTTGATACATTGAGAGCCATTGCACTTAGCATATTTGACAAATTTGAAAGAGAATTGGCTCCAGATCGAGACGCCATCGACAAAGCAATAAAAAACACTGAAAAACTTCCACCTATAGAAAACGCTTTTGAAGAAATCATAAAAGTCGCTAAAAAACACAAACTGGAACAAGAAATATTACCCGCAGTAGCTTCCATAAGAAATGAACTAGATGAATTCAAACAAGTCATGGTTGGGTCAGGCATGGCAAATATGAATATCGGACTGGCTTTTCATGAGATGGTTCACGGCGTAGACAATATAGTTGGACAATTGGAGCGAAATTCTAACAAAGAAATAATTTTAAACACCGTGCGCCATCTCAGGAGTCTTTTGGATACTTTCAAGCCTCTCCTGCAGCGCGAAAAAAATCGCTCGTTGCCTATTAGTGAACTCACCACTCGAGTTCTAAAAATGCAAGAGCACAGATTTCCACGTCACGAAGTTATACTATCAGACTGGACGAATGACGCTGACAAAGCTGTAAACTTTAAAGTTAAAGGCCCGCTCAATCTTGTCATCGGAGCCATTAGCAACGTAATTGACAATGCAATATATTGGTCACGCTATAGAAAAGAACTAGAAGGACGCGCAGATCCAGCTGCAATTCTCATTTTATCGTCATGGGATCAGGAACTCAAAGAGGGCACACTGGCCATAATAGATAATGGGATGGGTTTTCAACTAAATCCAGATTCTATTGCAAAACCTTTTATGACAATGAAAGCTGGAGGTTCTGGATTAGGTCTCTACTTCTCTAGATTAGTACTCGAATCAATGGGTGGAAGATTTATGGTATGCAGAGCGGATGAACTAAGAGATGATTTTAAGTTCTCCTCTTCGTACGATGGTGCAGCTGTAGTATTTACATTCAAGGACTAGAAAAATGAAACCATTTTCCAGAGTAGCTGCCTTAGATAACAACGAAGAAGATCTCGACGCAATAGTTCGAGCGCTTGGCAGAGCAGGATATAGCGCTATCCCCTACTTGTTTGACGTGGGCGCGTTTGTTCCCGAGATAACCCAACCCTGTGCGGGCTTAAGACTGGTCTTCTCCGACATTCACCTGACTCCCACTAGCAGTATCAACGGGGTAGATCATGCAGCAACAATCGGAAATTTTCTAAAACAAATAGTTCCGACAGGACCATATGGAGTAATCTTTTGGTCCAAGCACGAAGCTGATGAAACTAATATTGTGCGAGAGCTCATATCTAGAGCCCCTGACATCGGATTCAACTTGCCCGTTTTTTTTGGATTCATGGATAAAAACAAAGTTGGAATCGGCCAAGTTGATTCGGATATAGATTACGAGCTTCTCGGAAGACTTATCAATGAGCAGGTATCCAAATCTCAGTCTCTATCTATAGTAATGAACTGGGAGGAGAGAATTCTTCTAGCTGCCGCACAGGCCAGCAACAGTCTATTTCAAGTCATAGCTACCACACCCGAAATCGAAAAAGGATCTATTTCAGAAGAATGGCTGAAGCTACTATCGTTTCTGAGCCAAGAGGCCGTCGGCAAACTATCGGCTATTTCCAATGCATCAGGTGCGCTAGACAACGCATTATTCCCCGTACTTGAAGACCAACTTAGAATTCAAACGTCAAACACACCTAATGACTCTGACGCTCCAATCAGTGAAACGCTAGCGGCCTTGGGCGCGTTAAAGCTTAAGCTTTCGCCATCCATAGACAAGGCCTCTCTTAATTCTTTCTATTTAGTCGAAGACTTTAAAGCTGAGGCAGAGCTCCCCTACAGCTTTAGAGGTGTTATTTCAAAAATAAACAAAGGAGCCGAAGACTTCGTTACTAACCATTTTGGGGAAAGCTGGGCTAATGTCCTTTATAGAGAATTCATCCTCAACGGTGAGTCCATAGTTCAAGACAACTCACTCATAGAAAGATCCACTCCATGCTTAATTTCGCTATCCGCAGAGTGTGATGAAGTACAAGGAAAAATACCGAGCCATAGATACCTTTTAGGGGTAATTTTTGATCCGGCGGATGTGAAGTCATTTCTGAGATCTGGAAATCCAGCGCGAGCTGCATTGCAGAATGTCGGAATGATCAAGCTTGGAGGGGTTACCAAGTGTATCTTGGTTTCCTGTCGCCGCTTCACCAGCGAGCATTCTATTAGCTTCTCCTTCCCGGTTACTTCGATAGCCAGGCTAAGAAGAAACACACTAGAAGAAATCATACATCACTATACAACACATGCACGGCGCCCAGGCGTTATGCGTTTTTACTCATAAAACACCAATCCGCGCTGCTATTTAATTACAGCGCGGATATTCGTTACGCTGCATCCTTACTTTCTTTTACAGGGCTAGCTGACGCCCGCAATGAAGCAACAATAGCTTCCATCACAGGAGAACAAACAGCATTCCCCATCAACTTTACCTTCTCACGCCTCGTAACGCTGGGAAACTCATAGCTATCAGGAAACCCCATAGCTTTCCGCAACTCATCCGGTTGAAGCATACGCATCATGTGTCCATCACTAGTCGGTTTCACATATGCAAATCTGTCGACGGTGGTAATAGTTCGTAACGGCGAGTCCATTCGCTGCCATCCACCACCACCATCAGTACCATAATAGACAATTAAAAATGGTTTATTTTCGCCAAGCTCGGCGATTGCGCGATCAGCACGCGCGAGAGTTTCTTTTGCGCGATTGGGCCGCCTCAAAGGCGTCATCTTATATTTTTCAGTTTTATCCAAAATATCCCAAACATTCTTATATGTTGTGATAACTGGCGAGACCTGACCCGGCATTTCCATTAAATCAGCAATCATAAATAGACGACGACGGCGCTGAGCCACTCCAAAAGCTGATGCATCTATTACCTGTTCACGGACGTTATATTTCAATCGAACTAACTCACTCATCAGCTCTTTATAGCGTCCCCACGGTTTCATATGCACTACATTTTCCAATGTAATCCAGCGAGGCTTCATTACTTCAGCATACCTAATCACTTGAAAAGCCGTGTCTTTACTCTCTTCAGACCTTGGCTTGCTTCCCCTAGCGCAGGTGTGGTGAGTACATTCTGGAGAGGAAATTAGAAGATCAATTGGGCCTGTCTTTTCCAGTACCCGCTCTGGAGTGAGAATCCGAAGATCTTCTTGAAAGACATGAGCGTCGGGAAAATTAAGCTTGAAAGACTCAACCGCCGGCCCCCACAGATCAACACCGCCAACGATTTCGGCACCGCCCTCTCGCGCTCCAAGGCTGCTGCCTCCCGCACCACAGAACATGTCAAACGTACGAATCTGATCCATTTCAAAGCCTTTAAATTAATCTTCTAGCCAGGTTACCAGGTTCCCGGCACCATTCAACACTGATGGCACTAGGACACCACCATGACAGACAACCTGGTTTACTCTGTTGACGAGCTGTCAAGCTCAGATTTGATGATTGACGCCCGCTACGCCGGTAGCCGCAATGGCAATTCCAGCGACGATCCACTGACGAAGCTATTGAACCTTAGCAATCAAGGTGGCTTCAGGATCCGAGGAAAACGAAATGACCCACGCCTCATTGCCCTGTTGTCGAGCATGGAGGACCTTGATTGGCCCGACGAACTGGACCTCTCGACGGGGGTATTTACCTATTACGGCGACAACAAGAAGCCCGGGCGTAAATTGGACGAAACCAATCGCTATGGCAACAATCTTTTGGAGCTAATTTTCGAGCGACAACACTCTGGCTCCCGGGCGGATATCCCACCTATTTTCGTTTTCACCAAAGCTGGGATCTATCGAGATGTGATTTTCAGAGGGCTTGCCGTCCCTGGTCGAATCGGAAGCACCCACAATGATGATTTGGTGGCCGTATGGCATGCCAGCAAGGGCCAGCGCTTTCAGAATTACAGGGCGACTTTCACAATTCTTGACCTGCCTGAGATTTCAAGAGATTGGCTGACGGATATCATCAACGGCGTGCGTGCAAGTGATAGCGCGCACGCACCGCTGGAGTGGATGAAGTGGGTGCGATCCGGACAATACACACCTCTGATTGCCAAACGATCTCAGCCTATTCGCTCCAAAAAGGAACAACTGCCATCTTCGAAAGAAGACATGAAAATGCTTTCGATCCTACACAAGCATTTCGAGTCAGATCCGTACGCATTTGAAGCGTGCGCGGCGCATCTGGTAAGAGTCTGTTTGCCTGAGACAGTCGAGCTCGATCTGACGAGACGCTATCGCGATGGTGGTCGAGACGGTACAGGTAAGCTCAGAATTGGAAGGCCTGAAACGTCGGTTTTAGTAGATTTTGCAATCGAGGCTAAATGCTACGGTATCGCTAACTCAGTGGGCGTCCGCGAGGTTTCCAGGCTTATTTCTCGCCTACGGCATCGGCAATTTGGAGTAATCATCACCACATCCTGGCTACACGACCAAGCCTACAAAGAAATCGTTGAAGACGGCCATCCTGTGATGATTCTTGCTGGAAGAGATATTGTTGAGCTTCTTCGCGAAACTGGGCTTCAGGACGGCAACGCAGTGATGAGATGGTTGAACATGAGTTTCCCTTTGACCGAGGTGTGAATGAGTGCAGACATAGTCTCCCCCGAGCATCGCTCGAAGATCATGTCCAAGATCAGAGGGAAGAACACCAAGCCAGAAATGGTGGTGCGCTCGCTATGTCACGAAATGGGGTTTCGCTTCCGTCTATATAGAAGAGATCTGCCGGGAGCGCCTGATCTGGTCTTCCCGAAGCATGGTTTGTGTATGTTCGTTCACGGCTGTTTTTGGCACCGACATCCCGAGTGCAAATACGCGTACATGCCTAAAAGCAGAGTGGATTTTTGGCAAAACAAGCTAGCGAAAAATGTCGAAAGAGATCTTAAAACCCAGCAAGCGCTAATCAATATGGGCTGGCGGGTTGTGACCATCTGGGAGTGCCACACAAAAAACAGAGATCTCCTACGCCTTGAAATCCAAAATGCATTCACGCGTGATGCCTAAGGCCTACGACTCTTTTTGCATGAAAACATTTGTCGCTTCTGAAGGGTTGACCATGCTGGTTTGAGCCCATAGGCTCCCAATTCGGCGCCTAAGAAACGCCTCAACCAGAGCGGTCCTCCGCACCCGACAGTCATGCGGCTTTTTTTCGTCTGCGGTTTCTCTACGCCTGCGAAAAGTCCCGTTATGTCGGGAGTGGGCGAATACAAGACCCGAAAGGGGAATATGTCCGGCCCGTCTCTGGTGGGTTTCTTAGCTCCCGACACCCTTAACGAATGCCCTAAGAAAGCAGCCAGAGGTAAATGGAAATGCCTGACTACCCAGCCTTCATGATGAAGGCGACTCGCTGTACCTGCCGTTTGAATTCCGTGCTCCCGATTCAGGAGGCACGCCATGTCTGAACCACTTCTTCCGACTCGTTTTACCCGCAACAAAACCCACCTGCATGCCCTTCTGGTGGAGAACCAGGCCTGGTTCTCCGTCCATGAACTGGGGCGTCTGATGGGCAAATATCTGGATGAGCGACAGCTGCGCAAACTCGACGCCGATCAGCGGCAGATGATGTGCATGGAGACCTACGGCGAGCCCGGAGAACATCTAATGGTGAGCGAGTCAGGTGTGTATGCGCTGCTGATCTATCACTATTGCCCCGAGTATCGGCAGCTTCGCGAGTGGGTGACGCATCAGGTTGTGCCTGCGCTGCGAGATGCTCGTCCGATGCGCTTGGTTGAGCGGCCAATACTGAGTGTTTTGAGCTGGCCCAAGATGTCGTTGAGCACGTTGCACTGGCAGGATGAGCCGTGGATTCGGTTGCGGGACATGCCGTGTTTGCTGGCGGAGGATCCGTTCAATCGGCAGGAGTCCTGGTGGCGTAAAGCTTCACGAATGCTGCGTAGTTACTGACATCAAAAAACCGCTGCTTGAGTTTTCAAGCAGCGGTTTTTTATGGCCCGGAGTTCTTGGGAGCACAATCGTCAGCAGACTGGTTCTGCATCATTCTGAAAACAATCAGTGCAACCCACCCCACCACCCGCTATTAATACCCCCTCCCCCACTCAAGGACCCGAGCCCCACCATGAAATTCGACCTCGCCTACTGCCTCAGCCTCGACGACAAGTTGTCGATCTATGACGTTCGCGATCTCAATTTCGATGAGACGGTGGCGTTCGATTCTGCGAAGGAACACTTCCAGTGCCCCAACGACGCCTGTCGTTCGGCGTTCGATGCTTCCAACGAGTTGGGTACGTTCAACGCCAAGAATGTGAATTACGTGCGCACGCCGCACTTCAAGAACCTGCCCGGTACGCAGCATGTGGCGGGTTGTCCGTATGTGAGTTTGAAGACGTCGGCGTCGGGTGTTGAAGCGGCGGATGGGGAATTGGATGACGGTCGTGAGGAGCATTTCCCGTCGGAGTTGTTGCTGACGCGCCGTGAGTATGTGCGCAAGCCTGCCGCGCCAGCGGGGGCGGCGGATGTGTTGCGGGACGATCCGGTGCGGGTGGCGACTGCCGCTTCAAAAGAGTCGCCGAGTCGTGAGACGGCGCCGGACAAGACCAGTGTCTTTGCTCACCCCGTGGAGTGTTTTGTGTCGAACTTCGCGGACAAGGATTTGCTCAAGCGCATGCCGTTGAAGATTGGCGAGCATACGGCGCCGTACAGTTCGTTCTTCAAGAAGATCGAGTACTTGATGGACAACAAGGGGCTGATTTATTGGGGCCGGATCAAGAAGATCGAGGACTTTCACAGCGCCAGTTTCCGGATCGATTTCGAGGATAAAGTCTGGTTCAAGAAACCGGATGACAGCAAGAAGAAGCCTTATCCGGTCAGTGTCTATCTCAACAAAAAGCTGATCGACAACTACCGCAAGCGCAAGGCGTTTCTGGAAGAGATCAAGCACGCCATCGACAGCGATAAGGAGTTGTTCTGCTTCTTCTATGGTGTGACGCCGGAGTTGAAGCAGGTGCCGGGCAAGAAGAACCCCGAAAAGCCTTTCGAGGTCTTCAATGCCAATATCGAAAACCTGGATCACTTCATCATTCGTGAAGCGCCGGGTCTGGCGTGAGGATTAGCCCTGGGGCAGTTGCAGTTTGACGGCGCCGGGGTGTTGTTTGACGACTGAGTACGGCAGGATACTCCAGTCGACGAATCCGCACACTGCCGCGACGTGGGGATACGACGGATCAAACTTGATGCCCTGCTCCGTGAAGTACCACCCCATGAATTGCCAGGGATCACTCTCGTCATAGTGACCGTCGTTATCGCCCTCTGCGGTGACGGTCATTTGCCGGGGATACAGTTTCAACAACTGTGTGACCAGCCAGGGCGCCAACTCTGTCGTCCGGTATTTCGACCAGGCATCAGAAGAACCGGGGGAGCCTGCATTGAAATCATCATGTTGTTCATAGTGCAGCGGCTGACCTTGCCCTACCCACAAGACGTCCTCGAGCGTCAGTGTCTGACCGGTTGTGGCATCGAAGTTGAGCGCGTCGTTGCTTTGGTCCGGGTAGGCGCCGCCACAGTAATAATCCGTTGAATTCCGCACACTCATTACCGAAGGCGTCATCCACAGAGGTTGGCTGGATTGAGAGTAATCACCCGAGCAACCGAAATACGCGATCACCTCCCCCCACAATCGGCCCATCAATTGTTGGTTGATGCGTTGAAGCACTTGCGGGGAATAACCGGACACCACTTCAAAAAGCGAAGCCTGTGATTTGGGCTCGCTCCACCATTGCAGTGTGTAGCCCATGAAAGTTTCGGTTTTGCCCTTTTGCAGTTTCATTCCTTGCAACCGCAGATACTCGTAAGGGGCCTTCTCACGCAGGCTGACGATATAGGGCAATGAGTCGACGGGGGCTTGCGGAATCATTGCGGGCTGCAACTCAACCTTGAGGGTTTTCCCGGCCGGATTACTCCACTCACCAGACCAATTGCTCCCGATCGCGTGTAAACGAAGCGTTGGACGTGAGTCTCCGTCCATCATCGAACCTTCGCTGAGTTCGAGCGTGTCCCCATCCCTGGAACCTTCGAGTTCCAGATCTTTTCGGTACTTCTGGTAGAAGTAACGCCCCTCTCCGGTTCGGGTATTTACCTCCAGAACGATCGCCGTCTTGCCCAGCGTTCCCGTGTAAACCTGCGTAGCGTTTTCCGCCCATGCCAGGGGATGGAAAAAAACGGCGAGTACCAAAATGCCGGAAAGGCGCAACAATCCGTGAAACATCAATTCTTCCTTGAGCAAGCGGGCAAATGCCGCAAAAAGTGACCGCGGATTATGTCGATGTTGTAGCGGGGAATCGAGCTTCGTCAGGCTCAATTCACGCACATGCTGATCATCACAATCACCAGCAACCCGATATACACCCACGCATGCACCCGATCCGGTATCCGCCCGATCCACGGCGTGGCCAAGCGAATCCCCAGCATCGAGCCCAGCGTCAGTACCGCAAACGCCAGCAGATCCACATACCCGATAAACCATGGCCCGAGGTCTGCCTCGCTGAATCCCGCCATCAGCATGTACGTCAGCGTCCCCGCCAATGCCACCGGTACGCTCAATGGATTGGCCATCGACGTCGCCTGCGACATGCTCAACCCGCAGCGCCGCAATAACGGCACGGTCATGACGCTTCCTCCTACACCGAGAAAGGTTGCGATGGCGCCAATGCCTACACCTCCGCCAGACGTTTCCAGTGCTCTCAATCGACGTGGGATGGTGCCTTCGGACTGCGTAAGAAATCCGCGTCGCAGCAGGCAATCGACAATCGTCACGCCGAGGTAGGCGATGAAGGCATAACGAATGACTTCGCCGCTGACCCACACCGCTGCGATTGCGCCGACGACCGCGCCCAATCCGATGAACCCGCCCAAGGGCCACAGGTAATCACGGATGAGGTTGCCGGCGCGGCGATGTTTGTCGGTAGCGACCAGGGCGTTGACGATCATCACGCAGGTCGAGGTGGCGACGGCGATGTGCATGGCGGATTGGCTGATGGGATCGTCGATGCCGTGGCTGGCGGTGAGCATGCGGTACAGCAGCGGCACGACGACGAAGCCGCCGCCGAAGCCGAAGAGCACGGCGGTGACGCCGGTCAGGCAGCCGAAGAGTGTCAGCAGGAGGTAGAACATGGTGCGTCGTCCGTTGTTTGGAAGCGGTCGACGATAGAGCGGCGGCGCTTGGCCTGCTTCAGCAAGTCAGCCAATAATGTTTGCGTTTACGCCAACTGTTGGATACCGCTCGATGCGCAATGTTTCGATCAATCTGCTGGATGACACGCCGCGCCCGGTGGTGGCGATCGGTACGGATTATTCCCACGGCTATCTGCTGCCACGTCATACGCATCGGCGGGCGCAATTGTTGTACGGCGCGACCGGGGTGATGCAGGTCAGCACGCATGATGGCAACTGGGTAGTGCCGCCGCAGCGGGCGGTGTGGATTCCGCCGGGGGTGGCGCATGAGGTGTTGATGCTGGGCGTCAGCACTCGCAGTTTGTATATCGAGCCGGGGGCGGTGGATCTGGGTGATCGTTGTCAGGTGATCAGTGTGTCGCCGTTGATGCGGCACTTGCTGATGGAAGCGGTGGATCTGACGTTGACCTATGACGTGGCCGGGCGTGACGGCGTGCTCATCGATTTGTTGCTGCATGAATTGCAGCGGAGTGCGCCACTTCCCTTGCATATCCCGCTGCCGTCTGACGGAAGACTGCTCGAACTGTGTCAGACCTTTCTGCATCAGCCGAATGCCCACCAATCCCCCCAGCATTGGGCCGATCAACTGCACGTAAGCTTGCGCACCTTCAACAGACTGTTTCGTCAGCAGACCGGCCTGAGTTTCAGTCAATGGCGCCAGCGCGCCTGCGTTGTACTGGCGCTGGCACGGCTGGCGGCGGGTGAAGCGGTGACGCGGATTGCCCTGGATTTCGGCTATGACAGCCCGGCGGCGTTCTCGACGATGTTCCGCCGGATCCTCGGTCAGGCACCGTCCGTCTGGTTGGAGGCGGCGAACTAGGGCAAATCAAAAAATGCGTTTGATCCCGGCCGAAAACAACTGTACAAAAACACAGTACATTTTCCATCAGCACTCTCGAGCCCGGAGCACACCATGGCCTCTTCAGCGATGAACCTCATCCTCGAACGTATCGCCCTTTTCCAGTTCACCCCGACCCACTGCGCCCAGGCCCGAGGAATGTTGGGCTGGAGCGTTGAGCAACTGTCGCGGGAGGCAGGGGTTTCGGTAGACGACATCCAGCGGTTCGAGGCGCAGCAGGACGTGGCGGATTCGGCGCGGCTGGCGTTGACCTATCGGTTCGAGGCGCAGGGGCTGGTGTTCTTTCCGGGGTTTGCACCGGGGCGTTCGACGAGCAATGGTTCGACAGCCGAATCGGTGCGTGGGGAATATGCGATGGCGGAGTGATCCGGTTCGCCTCATAGAGGCGAACCTGCATCAGTGAGTCAGGCCCCTTGCACCACCACCTCACTCTCCCCTTCAACCGCCAACCACCACGTATTCCCCCGTTGCGGTTGTGCCAGGTTGAACGCCTCGCCCATTTGCGGGGTGGTAATGGAAACACTGCGTTCCCAGGCCAGTGCAAGAATGCGGTCAAACGGTTCATGCCAGGCATGCATCGCCAGGTCGAACGTGCCGTTGTGGATCGGGAATAACCAGCGCCCCTTGAGGTCGATGTGGGCTTGCAGGGTTTCTTCCGGTTGCATGTGCACGTAAGGCCATTCGACGTTGTAGGCGCCGGTTTCCATCAGGGTCAGGTCGAACGGGCCGAACTGTTCGCCGATGCGTTTGAAGCCGTCGAAGTAGCCGCTGTCACCGCTGAAGAAGATCCGCGTGTCGCCGTCGATGATCACCCACGAAGCCCACAGGGTCTGGTTGCCATCAAACAGGCCACGGCCGGAGAAGTGCTGCGACGGGGTGGCGATGAAGCGGATACCGGCGACTTCGGTGCCCTGCCACCAGTCGAACTGGCGGATCTTGCTGGCATCGATGCCCCATTTGATCAGGGTATCGCCGACGCCCAGCGGCGTGAGGAACACGTTGACCTTGTCCGCGAGTTTCAACACCGCTTCGTAGTCGAGGTGATCGTAGTGGTTGTGCGAAAGGATCACGGCTTCGATTGTTGGCAACTCGTCGATGCTGATCGGCGGCTGATGGAAACGTTTCGGGCCGGCCCATTGCACGGGCGAAGCGCGCTCGGCGAACACCGGGTCGGTGATCCAGAACTTGTCCTGCAGCTTCAGCAGCAGGGTCGAATGACCGAGGCGATAGACACTGTGGTTCGGCGCAGCGATCAGGTCGGCGCGGGTCAAAGCTTGCACGGGAATGGCCGACGCAGGTCGGGTATTGCGCGGTTTGTGGAAGATCATGTTCCACATGATGCGCAGCATCTTGCGCACACCTTCGCGCTGCACCGGCGCGTGGTTACGGAACGTCCCTTCGGCCTGGCGCGAAGCTTCAGGTACAGGACTGACCGCAGAAGAAATTGATTTGGCCATGACTGAATGACTCCAGAAAAACCGCGCAATTCACGGTTTTCCACGGTGGGACGATAAATGGCCAAGGCACGCACGCATCAGCCGGACATCTGGTTTTAGGTTGCACCGATTAACGCAACATTACACTGATCGGTGTACTTTCTAGGTTGCATGAATCCGGATGACAAGTAAACTGCCGAGTGTAATTTCCTCCTTTTTCCTGCCGAATCGAATTTATGACAGCTCCAACGCGCCTCACCGACCGCAAACGCGAAGCCATCATCCTGGCGGCCATTTCCGAATTCCGTGCCAACGGTTTCGAAGTCACCAGCATGGACAAAATCGCGGCCACCGCCGGGGTGTCGAAGCGCACGGTGTACAACCACTTTCCCAGCAAAGAAGAGCTGTTCGCCGAAATTCTCAACCAGTTGTGGGCACGGATCAGCACCGAGCAAGCCGTGTCGTATCAACCCGACCAGCCCTTGCGTGATCAACTGCGAACAATGCTGCTGGCCAAACTGCAGATGATGGCGGACGACAACTTCATGGATCTGGCCCGGGTCGCCATCGCCGCCGCCATTCATTCGCCCGAGCGTGCGCAGAACATGGTGGCGCGCATGGGCGAACGTGAGGAGAGCGTGACCGTATGGATCCGCGCCGCCCAGGCAGATGGCCGGTTGAAGCCGGTCGATCCGGAGTTCGCCGCGCATCAGGTTCAGGGACTGCTCAAATCCTTCGCCTTCTGGCCACAGATTTCCATGGGCCAGCCCTCGCTCGACAGCGCCACGCAAAATGCCGTGGTCGATTCGGCACTGGACATGTTTCTGGCTTGCTACCAGCTCTAGATCACGTCTGCGCCGCGTAAATGGCTCACAAGGACACTGAATTTTCCCGCTGGAATAAATGACAATGTCTGTCATTGACCGATGAACGGTCGCTCTGAAGAATTACACTGCAAAGTGTTTCAGAATGAATCTGGCGAAGAACATCATGGAAAACCAACGCGGCAAAGGCTTGTCATTCGCCAGACGTATCTACTTGCCACGTGCCATTGGATTGGGGATCGGTTTCTTCAGCGTCGGCGCCGCGCTGTATCCATTGAATGTGCCGGCGTGGCTCTGGGCGCTGCTGCTGTTCAACGGTTTTCTCTGGCCCCACGTCGCCTATCAATGGTCGACCCGCTCGGCTTTCCCCTATCGCGCCGAGCGCCGCAATCTGCTTTATGACTCGGTGTTTGGCGGTTTCTGGACCGCGTGTTTTCAGTTCAACCCGCTGGTCACCGTGACCATTCTCTCGATGATGACCATGAACAACGTCGCCGCCGGCGGCAGGCGTCTGTTCCTGCTCGGCGCCCTCGCCCAAGTGATCGGCGTGCTGCTGGGCTGGTCGCTGTTCGGGGTCAAGTTCACCCTGACGGCGACGCAGACTCAGGTCTGGGCGTGCCTGCCGATGCTCACTCTTTATCCGCTGGCACTGGGGATGGTCTGTTATCGGCTGGCGATCAAACTCGCCGAACACAAACGCACCTTGAGTGCCCTGAGCCGCACCGACAGCCTGACCGGTCTGCTCAACCACGGTGCCTGGAAAGACCTGCTGCACCTCAAGTTCCAGCAGTGCCGCGAACACAACAGCCAGGCCACCCTCGCGCTGATCGACGTCGATCACTTCAAGGTGATCAACGACAGCTACGGGCATATCGTCGGCGATGCAGTGCTCCAGCAACTCAGTCGCGAACTCAAACGCCTGCTGACTGAAAGTGAGCTGGCCGGTCGTTACGGCGGCGACGAATTCTGCGTGATCCTGCCCAACCTGCCACTGAGCAGAGCCGAAGCACTGATGGAACAACTGCGCCAGTCCCTGCAGCAATACCGTCATCCCGATGTGCCGGAGTTGCGGGTCAGCCTGAGTATCGGACTGGCACGTTTTCACCCGACCTACCCGGATGCGCTGCACTGGCTGGATGATGCCGACAAGGCGCTGTACACCGCCAAACATACGGGCCGCAACACGATCAGCGTCGCGCTGAGCCGCTCCAATGCCTGACAGGATTTGTACGACAAAGTGACACCGCACTTTCTTGTACAAGTTTAATAAGTTTGTATAAGATCGAGTCGCCAGCCTGGATGCTGGCACTTTAGTGGTCATTGCCCAATGTCGTCAGCTCGTTCGGCCGGCCAGCGCAGGAACAGGGACAACACCTCAGCCCTATTTCCGGAGCGCACCCCGTATGTTTTTCAATCGCCACCAGTCCGTCATCGACGACCTGCAACACACCATCACCGAGCAATCCGGTTTGCTCGAAGCCATCGACCGCTCCATGGCCGTCATCGAGTTCGATCTCGACGCCGTGGTCCTGCGCGCCAACGACAATTTCCTGAAGACCACGGGCTACAAGGCCGAACAGGTGATTGGTCAGTCCCACCGCCAGTTCTGCCCACCGGAATTTGCCCGCAGCAGCCAGTACACCGAACTGTGGTCGCGACTGAAAAACGGTCAGTTCCAGTCCGGCACCTTCGAGCGCGTTGACAGCCAGGGCCGGCCGATCTGGCTCGAAGCCAGTTACAACCCGATCAAGGATGCTTCGGGCCGCGTGGTGAAAGTGGTCAAGTACGCCATGGACGTCACCGCCAAGGTGCAGCAGGAAAGCGAAGCCAACGCCAAATTGCAGGCCATCGACCGGGCAATGGCGGTGATCGAGTTCGACCTCGACGGAAACATTCTTACGGCCAATCAGAATTTTCTGACGCGCATGGGCTACACCCAGGCCGAACTCAAGGGCAAACATCACCGTTTGTTCTGCCCCGCGCACCTGGTCAACAGCAGCGCTTACCAGGACTTCTGGCGCCGGCTCAATCAGGGCGAGTTTTTCCACGGGCAGTTCGAGCGCATCGACAAACACGGGCGAACCGTCTGGCTGGAAGCCAATTACAACCCGGTGTACGACGCCGCCGGGCGCTTGTGCAAAGTGGTGAAATTCGCCTCGGACGTCACCGCCCGGGTCGAGCAGCACGAGCAGGACGCCCGTAGCGCCAGCGCCGCTTACCACATCTCGGTGGCGACCCGAAAAGTCGCCGAGCAAGGCACGCAAGTCATTCAGCAAGCGGCCAGCGAAATGCGCGAAATCGCCGATGACATCGCCGAGTCGTCGACCCTGATTGCCCAGCTCGGCGAGCGCTCCGAGCAGATCACCGCCATCGTCAACACCATCCGTGCGATTGCCGACCAGACCAATCTTTTGGCACTCAACGCGGCAATCGAGGCGGCGCGGGCCGGTGAGCAAGGGCGTGGTTTTGCGGTGGTGGCCGATGAAGTGCGGCAACTGGCGGCCCGCACCAGCGGTTCGACGGCAGAGATTTCCAACATGATCGGCCTGATCCAGAGCGAAACCCGTCAGGCGATCAAGAGCATGGACGGCACCCGTGGTCGCGCGGCGCAAGGCGTCGAGCTGGCGGATCAGGCGGGGACGGTGATTCTGCAGATTCGCGACGGCGCCAGCGAAGCCGTGGACGCGGTGAGCATGTTCGCCAACGAGCGTGCGCCGGGATAGGCCGACACGGGCAACGCAGGGCTATAGTGATTCAACGTCCCAAGCCCTGCCGAGTCCGTTATGACCACCGAAAAAAACGATTCCCCCGCCGCGCCTGTCGATCACCTGCGTTTCCACCGCCCCCACGCCCACCTCAACACCACCTTCGGTAACGACAAGTTCGCCTTGCGGGCCGAGGCGTTTGCGCGGTTCTTCGGTACGCCGACCTTCCTCGGCGCGCAAACCCTGATTGTCGTGCTGTGGGTGTGCCTGAACATGTCTGGCGTCACGACCTTCGACGTCTATCCGTTCATCCTGTTGAACCTGGCGTTCAGCCTGCAATCGGCCTATGCCGCACCGCTGATTTTGCTGGCCCAGACCCGTCAGGCCGCACGGGACAAGGCGCAGTCGGACGCTGACGCGCAGCACCGGGAAGCCCTGGCCGTGGCCAACAGCGAACGTCAGGTCCAGGCCGCGAAGAACACCGCGCAATTGCTGGAGCTGCTGGAACAGAACACCCGGCTCACCGAAATGACCAAGAGCCTGACCGAGCGCATCGAAGGCCTGACCCGTGAACTGCACGATCACATGCGCCAGAACCCGCAGGCCTGATCACGGCAAACGCAGCGCCCGCCCCAGTTCATCGAACAGCGTGACCACCGAGCGCAACGCGCGGCAGTCCGGGCGGGTCAGCAGCCACAGCGCGGTGTCGTAGCCGTGCAGCGGTTCGCTCAAGGCGTGCAGACCTTCAGTGATCAGAAAGTCCGGCAACGCAGCGACGCCTAACCCGGCACGCACCAGTTCCGTCACCGACAGCATGCTGTTGCAGCGATAGCCCGGTGTCACGCCGGGCAAGTGCTGGCGGCGCCAGACCACGGTCGGGTGATCGGGTAGGAAATCGTCCGGGGCGATCCAGGTCATAGCGGCCAGATCGGATGCATCGATGTTTTGCAGATAACGCTCATTGGCACAGACCCGGTAGGAAATCTTCGCCAGTTCCCGTCCGACCAGATGCTCCGGTGGTGTGCGTGTCAGGCGCAGGGCGATGTCGGCATCGCGGCGGCTGAGGTTGGCGAAATCATTGGAGGTGCTCAGCTCGATGGTCAGCGCCGGGTAGTTCGGCATGAACTGCGCCAGCGCCGGCAGCAGCAGACCTTGCAGCACCGAATCGGTACAGGTCAGGCGCACCGTGCCGCTGACCACTGCGCCGCCCTGCTCCACACCGATGCGCGCCGCTTCCAGTGCCTGCTCGGCGCGTTCGGCCTGCTCGGCCAGGGTTTGCGCAAGACTGGTGGGCAGGTAACCGGCGCGGCTTTTTTCGAACAGTTGCTGACCGAGCGCGGCTTCCAGCCGGCGCACGGCGCGGAACACCGTCGACACATCGACCTTCAGCAGCTGCGAGGCCCGGGCCAGAGAGCCGCCGCGCACCAGGGCAAGAATCAGCGCCAGATCCGGGAAGTCGAGTCGATAGTGCGTCGCTGCATTAATCACTTGGGGAAACGCCCATATTGAGTGCGTGAACGCCAATCTATAGTGAGCGTCATCCCTCAACAAGCACAGCGAGCACTCATGGAATCCAGAGCCCTGCGCATCGCCCTGATCGGTGACTACGATCCGCAAGTCACCGCCCATCAAGCCATCCCCGTCGCCCTCGGCCTGGCGGCGGAACACATTCGCCGACCCGTCGATTTCGAATGGCTGGCCACGGACCGGATTCACCTTGATACACCGCTCGAAGATTTCGATGGTTTCTGGTGCGTCCCGGCCAGCCCTTACAAGAGTGAAGCAGGCGCGCTGCGGGCCATCCGTTTTGCCCGCGAACAGCAGCGACCGTTCCTCGGCACCTGCGGCGGTTTTCAACATGCGGTACTGGAGTTTTCCCGCAACGTATTGGGCTGGGCCGATGCCGAGCACGGCGAAACCTCACCCGATTCCAGCCGCGCCGTGCTCTCGCCGCTGAGCTGTTCGCTGGTGGAAGCGGTGGACAGCATTCATCTGGTGTCCGGTTCGTTGATCGCCAAGGCGTACGAAACGTCCGAGATTCGCGAAGGCTATCGCTGCCGTTTTGGGGTGAATCCGCAGTTCGAGCGGGAATTGCTGACCCACGACCTGCACGCCGTGGGCCACGATTCGGCAGGCGATCTGCGCGCCATCGAGCTGAAAAACCATGTGTTCTTTGTCGCGACATTGTTCCAGCCGGAACGTGCCGCTCTCAAAGGGAAATTGCCGCCATTGGTGCGAGCATTTGTCGAAGCCTGCTCGGAGCAACCTCGATGAAACCGGACACTGAGTGTTTCGCAGTGATCTTTACCTCAACCCGCACCGAGGGCGACAACGGCTACGCCGAAGCCTCCGAGCGCATGATGCAGTTGGTTGCCGACCAACCGGGGTTTCTCGGCATCGATTCGATCCGGGGCGCGGACGGCGTGGGGATCACGATTTCGTACTGGGAGAGCGAGGCGGCGATTCTGGCCTGGCGCGAGCACCCGGAGCACCGGGTGATTCAGGCGCGTGGGCGGGCCGAATGGTATTCGGCGTTTCATACGCGGGTGTGTCGGGTGGAGCGGGAGTATCAGTTCGGAAAGTGAGTATTGCGGTGTCATCACTGGCCTCTTCGTCGGATCGCCGCCCGGACCAAGCCCGCTCCCACAGGTACCGCGTAATTTTCGGAACAACCCATATCCTGTGGGAGCGAGCTTGCTCGCGATGGAGGCAAGTGAATCACCAAAAACCTCAGCCCTTCACCAGACTGCGCACCGCCACAATCTCCGGCACTTCACGCTTGCTCATGTAAACGCGCAACGGTTCGGTGATGTTGATCCGGTCATCGATGTGCTGATCGAGCAGCAACTGGATCAGCTCGCGCTTCAACGTCATGGTCTGTTCCGTCGCGGGAGCCCAGACGAATTCGCTGGCGGGAATGATGCCGTCATCGGCCACGTCCATTCCGAACGAATCTTCGCTGAAACGCACGATGTACTGGCCGGTCTTGCGGTTGAGGCCAACAAAACCCTTGAGGCCGTCGGCCGCCTGGCAGATGAGTTGGGATGTGATGCGCATGGTAAACCTCACAAGAGTGATCGAAGGTTTACACGCAGGGCATTGAGGCACACCCTCTGCCGGGGTGGTTGCCGTGGCCAAGCGTACTGCAAACAAACGCACAAAAGTGCGGAAATTTTCGCTTTCAGTACGTTTATGTCGGTCTTGCGATAGCACGTTTTCGTTTGAGTTGCTAAAAGGGACATCTTCGAAAATACCTGCGAAAGGACCTCGACATGCCCGCCACGTTTACCAAAAGCGCTCTGCTGCTGAGCCTGATGCTCGGCCTCGGCCAGGCCCATGCCGCCGCCCAGCCAAGCCCTGTTGCGCTTGCCGCCTCCGAGGGCATTCCGCACCCGGCGGTGATCGCCCACCGTGGCGCCTCCTTCGACGCACCGGAATCCACCGCCGCCTCCTACAAACTGGCCCGGGACCTCGGCGCCGACTACCTGGAAATGGACCTGCAGCGCAGCAAGGACGGCGTGCTGTTCGCCCTGCACGACAACAACCTGCAACGCACCACCGACGTTGCCACCAAGTTCCCGGATCGCAAGGACAGCCCGGCCAACGCCTTCACCATGGCCGAACTGAAAACCCTGGACGCCGGCAGCTGGTACAACAAGGCCTATCCGGATCGCGCGCGCCCATCCTACGTCGGCCTGCAGATTCTGACCCTGGACGAAATCATCGACATTGCCCAGGCCAACCCGCAGCACAAGCCGGGCCTGTACATCGAGACCAAGGAACCGCAACTGTTCCCCGGCATCGAGCATGACCTGAAGGAAAAACTCCAGGTTCGCGGCCTGCTGATCCCGGCCGGCGCCAAACCGGCGAAAAACGTCGCCAGCGTCGGCGAAAGCAACGGCAAGGTGATCCTGCAGACCTTCGAGAAAAACAGCCTCGAACTGCTGCAAAAGGAAATGCCGCAGGTGCCGAAGATCCTGTTGCTGTGGGTCGGCGAAGGCAGCATCGAGCCGAAATCGAAAGTGACCTTTGCCGAATCCGGCGAGAAGGACAAGAACGTTTTCTACGGCAAGCAAGAGCCGAAATCCGAAGCTGAATTCAAGCAATGGATCGACTACGCCAAGGCTCAGGGCGCCATCGGCACCGGCCCTTCGGCCAAGCTGACTCACGGCGGCGATCAGAGCTACTCGGACCTCGTGCAGCCATGGATGAACAAATACACCCACGACAAGGGCCTGCTGGTGCACGTCTACACCGTCGATGAGCCGGTGGACTACGAGAAAGTCATGGCTGCCGGCGTCGACGGCATCTTCACCAACCGCGCCAGCGAACTGCTGAAGTTCTACAAACGCCCGGCCGCCGCCAGTGTGGATCAGGTGTTGAAGAACAACGGTTTCTGATGCAACCGGACACCCCGTGGACAGGCCGCCTCTGGCTGGGGCACGACCATGGCCTGATCCACGGGATGTCGGGGCGCACTGCGTCCCACTCCCACTATGCCCACCAACTGATTCTTGCGCCTGAGCGGCCAGTGACATTGCTGGTCGAGAGCGAAACCGTCACCACTTCCCGCCTGCTGATTACGTCCCAGACTCGCCATGCGATTGTCGAGGTGCCGGATCCCGTGTTCACCGTGTATGCCGAACCCTTGCGGTTCGACGCCCAAGTGTTGCGCGATGCGCTGTTCGACAGTGAGCTGTCGTTGTCGGCACTGGATCACGCCATTGGCCAATGCCCGCGACGCCCGCTGAATGACTTGCGAATCGAACGGGCCCTCGCCACTGTAGATGCCTCGCTGTCGAGCAAAGTCGCCGCCAGTGCCGTGGCCAATTCCGCCCATGTGTCGCTGAGCCAGTTGCAGCGGTTGTTCGTCAGCCAGGTCGGTTTGCCGGTGCGACGGCTGGTGCTGTGGCGCCGACTAAGGCTGGCGATGTCGGCGATTCTGGCGGGCAGCGCGGTGACCGACGCCGCCCACGCCGCCGGGTTTGCCGACTCCGCGCACTTCTCCCGCAGCCTGAAAAAACTCTTCGGCGTCACCGCCCGCCAGGCGTTGCAGCACATCGAATTGCGCTTGCTGGACTGACTCAACGTCGCAAGCCGTCCGGCACTTTCGGTTCCTTGCCCAGCGTTGCCGGTTCGAACGGATCGAGCAACTGCGCCACGTAGTCACGCGGAAAATCCGGACGACTGCCGATGCCCAGGTCGCCCTCGCCGATCCGATATTGCGCCGTGTAAAAACCGGTCCCCAGCAGCCAGTCCCACAAGGTAAAGAACAGCCCGAAATTGACGTCACCGGCGCGCCCGTACTTCATGTGGTGAAAGCGATGCAGCGGCGCCCAGGCGAAGATCCAGCGCAACGGGCCGACGCGCATGTCGACGTTCGAATGCTGCAGCAACAACTGGATCGCAATGGCGAACGCCAGCAACATCGCTACCTCGGACGGAATGCCCAGCACCAGCAATGGCAGCAGCCCCGCCGTCGCCTCCAGCAATTGATGCAGCGGATGCTTCATCAAACCGTTGAACCCGTAGAGCCGCTCGACACTGTGATGAATCGCGTGCAACCGCCACATCCACGGCACCCGGTGGCTGGCGTAATGCATCAGGCTCACGCCCGCATCAGCAATGAAAATCGCCAGGCCGACTTGCAGCCACAGCGGCCAGTTCGACGGCCATGCACTGTCAATCGCCAAGAACGTCACCAGCCCCGGCAACGCCAACAGGCCGACAGCGTTCAGCGCTTCGTTGACCAGTGCGTGGAGCATGTCGCGACGACGATCGCCGGCCGGGCGATTCCAGTTCACTTCATACGGCAGCAGCCATTCGGCCGCAAACGACACCGCCAACGCCACAACAAACAGCGGCATCAACCACAGCAGTGAATGCCCCGCCACCCCTATTCCGCCTCCAATAAATCCAAGCCAAAACAACGGCGCGTACAACCACGAAAAAATGCGTTTCATGTCCACCTCCCTTGATCGAAGGCCGAGCATGAAAGTTGCCCACGAACGGCGATTGAACAAACGACGCAAACACCCACGGCGTTTTTTAAGGGTGAATTAAGTTGCGGTGGCTAACCTGAACTCACTTGAACGAATCACCCAAAGGAATAACCGATGAAAACCCTGACTGCCCTGTTTACCGCCGCTGCCCTGACCCTCACCGCTGGCCTGGCCCAGGCTGACGTTCGTGTCGATCAGATCCCTGAGCTGGTCAAGTCCGGCAAGATCAAGCCACTGGAAGAGCTGAACAAAATTGCCCTGGCCCTGCACCCGGGCGCGACCATCGTCGACACCGACCTGGACAACCATTTCAACGGGTATGAGTACGAAGTCGAGCTGCGTACTGCCGATGGCAAGGAGTGGGACGTGGATCTGGATGCGGCAACAGGCAAGGTCCTGAGCAACAAGCAGGATCACTGATTGCCCCATACGAAAAAGCCGCACGATTTTCGGATCGTGCGGCTTTTTTGTGTCTGCGACTTATGCAGAAGTACTGACCAGCGCCCCCGACGTACTCGAATCAGACTCCTGCAACGCCGCCAGCAAAGCCGCCGTCGCCGTCTGCAACGAAGCCGACGTCGTCGCGATCTGCGATTGCGCAGCGGCAACATCCGCCGCCTTGGCATCCTGACTTTCCTGCTTCGCCTGAGCCGCTTGCAACGCCTGTTGCTGTTCCTGCAATTGCTTTTGCAGTTCGGCGATCTGCTTGCGCAGTTCTTTCACGGTATCCGATTCATCATTGCTGGAGCTGCTGTCACCCGACGGCGCCGCACCACCGCCCGCCGCAACTTTGCTGGTGTCGGCCTTCACACCGGTGCTGGTCGCCGCAGAGGTCGATGTCTCGTCGCCCGTGTCGGCAATCGATGTTTTGCTGGTGGACGTGGTGACGGTCTGATTGATCGAAACAGACGTGATGCTGACCATGGGAAATCTCCAATGCCGGTTATAGATAACCGGCCATCGGCGATGCACACAGGAAATTGAGATCGACTGTGTACCGACTCGGTAACCGGGCCGGTACACAGTCGCTGGCGGGTCAGACGCTCAGGCGAGCGGTGACGTCGTTGAGTTGCCCGGACAGGCCGTGCAGGTTCTGGCTGGCGCTTTCGGTGCGCTGCACGTTGTCGAGGTTGGTGCTGGCGATCGAAGTGATCTCGGTCAGGTTGCGCGAGATGTCTTCGGCCACCGAAGTCTGCTCTTCGGCCGCCGTGGCGATCTGACGGTTCATGTCGCGGATCGCTTCCACCGCATGGGTGATGCGCTCGAGCATGGCGCCGGCCTGGGTCACTTGCTCGACGCTTTCATCGCTGCGGGTCTGGCCACTGTCGATGGCGTGAGCCGCATCCACCGCGCCGGTCTGCACGCTCTGGATGATCTGGTTGATCTCGATGATCGACTCCGCCGTGCGCTGAGCCAGGTTGCGCACTTCGTCGGCCACCACCGCAAAACCACGCCCGGCTTCACCGGCACGGGCCGCTTCGATGGCCGCATTGAGCGCCAACAGGTTGGTCTGCTCGGCGATGCCGCGAATCACTTCCAGCACCTTGCCGATGCGCCCGCTGTCGGCTTCCAGACGACGGATCACCGTGGCGGTGTTGGCGATTTCGCCGCGCATCTGGGTGATGCTGTGGATGGTGCTCTGCATGACCTTCTCACCCTGCTGGGCGGACTGGTCGGCATCGTCGGCAGCGCGCGCTGCATCAGCTGCATGGCGGGCGACTTCCTGGGCAGTGGCGGACATTTCGTTCATCGCCGTGGCCACCTGATCGGTGCGGTTGAACTGCTCGTTGGTGCCGCCGGCCATCACGGTGGCGATGGCGTTCAACTCGCCGCTGGCGCTGTCCAGATCCTTGGCGCTGCGCTGCAGATGGTTGAAGGTTTCGGCGAGGAAATCGCGCAGGGTGTTAGCCGCAGCAGCCAGATTGCCCAGTTCGTCCTGACGGTCGCTGGCCACACGCTCGACCAGCCGCCCTTTGCTCAACTGGGTGACGTAGTCGATGAGTTTGCGGATCGGCTCGACCAGGTTGCGGTTGACCAGCCACAGGCTCAGCAAGCCGATCAACAGACCGGACGCAAGCATCACCAGAATCCCCAGCATCACGGTGCGATCGGCGCTGGCGCTGATCAGTGCCGACTGTTCGGTGCCCTGCTTGCGCAACTCGGCCACCAGCTCGCTCATCTGGTCACTGGCGGCGCGGTCAACGCCTTTGACCGCCACGTCGCCCGCCGTCGGATCGGCACCGGCGGCTACGTACGCATCGCGACCTTTCTGGTACGCGCTGCCGAGCAGGCGATGTTCTTCACGCAGACGTTCGATGCGGGTTTTCAGCGAAGGCTCGAGGCCTTTCTGATTGGCCAGTTCACCGAGGATGTTCTGCACATCGCGCTGACGGTCTTCGAACTGGCCCCAGTACTTGGCCAGGTCCGCCGGTTGCTTGCCGCGCAGCAGGACGTTTTTCCACTCCTGCACCTGCACCTTGAATTGCAGGTTGGCTTCGTCGATCAGTTGCGAAGTGTGCAAGGGACCGGCGATCAACTGGCTGTAGCTTTGCACGCCGTTGGACAGGAAATGAAAGCAGGCCAGCGCGATCAACAGCATCGCCAACAGGCTGCCGCTCAGCAGGGCGAGAATTTGCGCTCTCAGGGATTTTTGCAGCATCGCAGGTACTCATGACAGGGATGAGGCACGTCCGACAAGACGTGAATTGTGGCCGGACATCCGTGTCGGCGAACCTTGGCTCTTGGCCGAAGGCGCGCAACCTAACTCATGCGTGATCGGCGTGCCAGAGCACTTCTTGAGAAAATTCCGACCGCCGGTAAGGCATTGATTTTGACGTCATTTCGCTGTCACCAAAACGTCATATTGCATTGCAATGATGCGGCTCAGGTGAATCTGCAAATCCCGCAACAGACGCCTTTCTTGCAGCGAGACTTCATGAACCACAGCCTGGATATCAGCCATCGCGATCCTGATCTGTTTGGCCTGCTTTACGGCTTCCGTTTTCGCCCGGGCGAGCGCGGGCGCGAAGTGGATTCGGCGACCGCCCTGCGCTGCCTGCAGGACGACAGCGACAGCGACGAATTCCTCTGGCTGCACCTGAACCTCGCTCATGCCGCGTGCGAGCGCTGGATGAAAAGTCATCTGCAATTGCCCCAGGAATTTTTCGAGGCGCTGCATGAAGGTTCGCGCTCGACCCGCATCGAGCATGTGGATTCGGCACTGCTGGCGGTGGTCAACGACGTGGTGTTCAACCTCAGCAGCATGGTGTCGTCGGACGTGTCGACGCTGTGGGTTTGCGTGCGCAGCAAACTGATTGTCAGTGCCCGCCTGCAACCGCTGCATTCGGTGGACAAGCTGCGTTCATCGGTGAAGGCCGGCGAGTGCTTTCGCTCACCGTCGGAATTGCTCGTGCACCTGCTGCGCGACCAGGGCGAAGTGCTGACGCAGATCGTGCGCAAAACCAGCATGAGCGTCGATCAGGTCGAGGACGAATTGCTCTCTTCGCGGCTGTCGACCAACCGCGCCGAACTCGGCGCCAACCGCCGGGTGCTGGTGCGTCTGCAACGGCTGCTGGCGCTGGAGCCGGGTTCGCTGCTGCGCCTGCTCAACCGACCGCCGTCATGGTTGCAGAAGGAAGACGTCAAGGAGCTGCGCAAGTCCACCGAGGAGTTCGCGCTGATCATCAACGACCTTACGGCCCTCGGCGAGCGGATCAAGCTGTTGCAGGAAGAGATCGCCGCCAACCTCAACGAACAGAGCAACCGCACCCTGTTCACCCTGACCGTGGTCACGGTGCTGGCGCTACCGATCAACATCATTGCCGGTTTCTTCGGCATGAACGTCGGCGGTGTACCGCTGGCCACCGATCCGGAAGGGTTCTGGATTCTGGTGGCGCTTGTGGCCACGTTCACCGTGATCGCCGGGCGCTGGGCGTTTCGCAAGCGCGGGGATTATTAGGACCGGCGGCGCGTCTAATCCACCGAACACTGATCTGCCGCAGTCTCTCTGTAATATTTAGCAACGATCATGGGCGACACTCCTTCCCTCGCTCAGGATTGTCCTCCCATGGCTACTCCCTCCCTGACCGCCAGCCCGGCCCCCGCTTCCAGCGGCAGGCCGGCGCTCGACAAAAAAACCGGCCCCTTCACTTACGTGGTGTTCTTCGCCGTGCTGGCCATGGGGATGCTGTTCACCGCCTACAGCCTGATGCACGACATGCACGAACTCGGCACGGTGGTCACCACCTGGACGCCGTTCCTGCTGCTCGGCGTGGCGCTGTTGATTGCACTGGGTTTCGAGTTCGTCAACGGCTTCCACGACACCGCCAACGCCGTGGCCACGGTGATCTACACCCACTCGCTGCCGCCGAATGTGGCCGTGGTCTGGTCGGGTTTCTTCAATTTCCTCGGCGTGTTGCTTTCGAGCGGCGCGGTGGCGTTCGGCATCATCGCGCTGTTGCCGGTTGAGCTGATTCTGCAGGTCGGCTCGTCCGCCGGTTTCGCGATGATCTTCGCCCTGCTGATCGCCGCGATTCTGTGGAACCTCGGCACCTGGTGGCTGGGCCTGCCGGCCTCGTCGTCGCACACGCTGATCGGTTCGATCATCGGCGTTGGCGTGGCCAATGCCCTGATGCACGGTCGCGATGGCACCAGCGGTGTGGACTGGGCCCAGGCCACCAAGATCGGTTACGCGTTGCTGCTGTCGCCGCTGGTGGGTTTCGGTTGCGCCGCGCTGTTGCTGCTGGCCCTGCGCGCGTTCGTGAAAAACCGCTCGCTGTACAAGGCTCCGGAAGGCAATACCCCGCCGCCATGGTGGATTCGCGGCCTGCTGATCGCCACCTGCACCGGCGTGTCCTTCGCCCACGGTTCCAACGACGGCCAGAAAGGCATGGGCCTGATCATGCTGATTCTGGTCGGCACCCTGCCGATGGCTTATGCGCTGAACCGCACCATGCCTGCCGATCAAACGTTGCAGTTCGCGGCGGTGGCCGAAGTCACCCAGCAGGCGCTGGTGAAAAGCGCCCCGCTGCCGGCCCCGGCCGATCCGCGTCCGGTGCTCTCGGATTACGTGCGCAGCAAGGAAGCCACGCCGCAACTGATCCCGGCCCTCGCCGCGCTGACCGGGCACATCGGTGAGGAAGTGAAAGGCTACGGTTCGCTGTCGAAAGTCCCGGCCGAGGCCATGGGCAACGTGCGTAACGACATGTACCTGGCCAGCGAAACCATTCGCTTGATGGACAAAAACAAGGTCGGCACCTTCGACGCCGACACCACCGGCAAACTGCAATTGTTCAAGCAACAGATCGACAACGCCACGCGGTTCATTCCGCTGTGGGTGAAGATCGCCGTGGCGATTGCGTTGGGGCTGGGCACCATGGTCGGCTGGAAGCGGATCGTGGTCACGGTCGGCGAGAAGATCGGCAAGACCCACCTGACCTACGCCCAGGGCGCATCGGCGGAAACCGTGGCGATGCTGACCATCGGCGCCGCCGACATGTTCGGTCTGCCGGTGTCGACCACTCATGTGTTGTCCTCGGGCGTGGCCGGGACCATGGTCGCCAACGGTGGCGGCCTGCAGATGAAGACCATCCGCAATCTGCTGATGGCGTGGGTGCTGACCTTGCCGGCGGCGATTCTGCTGTCGGGCAGTCTGTACTGGCTGTTCACCCAGATTTTCTGATCGACCCGAATCCCTGTGAGAGCCTTTGCTCCCACAGGGATTTTTCGGCAGGAATCAGAGCGTCGAACGAATCAGATCCCCCAGCCAATCCATGAACACCCGCACCCGCAACGGCAGATGCCGCTGCCGCGCGTACAACAGTGAAATGCCCATCGCCGGCGCGGTGTATTGCGGCAGCACCGTCACCACCTCTCCGGTGTCCAGATAAGTATTCATCCCGGTGCGCGGCACCTGGATCAGACCGAATCCCCCAAGACACGCCGACTCGTAGGCATCGGTGCTGTTGACCGTCACGCTGCCGGCCATCGGCACGCGGTGGACCTGCCCGTCCTGCTCGTAGACAAACCCTTCCGATCGCGAACCCAGCACTCCGACGTAATGCACCAGCCGATGCTGTGCCAGGTCTTCCAGCGTCTGCGGCACGCCGTAACGCTCAAGATACGCGGGGCTGGCGCAGTTGATCATGCTGAAGTCCCCCAGATGCCGCGCGACCACCGATTGGTCGGGCTGCGCGCCGATGCGTACCACGCAATCGAAACCTTCGGCGAGCAGGTCGACCCGGCGATCGGTGCTGCTGATTTCCAGCTCCAGATTCGGATGCCGGGCCATGAATTCCGGCAACTTCGGCATGATCAGCCGCCGCGACAGAATGTTCGGCATGTCGACCCGGATCCGCCCGGTCAGCGACGCTTCGTCCTGACGGAACAGGTTCTCGATTTCGTCCATGTGCGACAGCAGATCCTTGCTGCGCTCGTACAGCGCGAGGCCGTCCTGAGTCGCCTGCACCCGGCGCGTGGTGCGTTGCAGCAGACGCGTGCCGAGCAGGGTTTCCAGTGCCTGCACCTGCTCGGACACCGTCGAGCGCGGCAGCCCCAGACTCTCCCCCGCCATCGTGAAACTCGACAATTCGCTGACCCGGACGAAGGTGCGCAGCAGTTCCAGTTTGTTCATGGGCCACCTGTTGATTGTTCGGTATGACCGACCAGTGATTCCGGTTTGAGTCTGTTTATCACCCCACGGCGGATAAATAAACTTTGCTGCATCAACCGTCACGCTCTCGAGGAAATCCCATGAACCGCAAAATCGCATTGATCACCGGTGCCAGCCGTGGCCTCGGCAAGAACGCCGCCCTGCACCTCGCCGCCCAAGGCGTGGACATCATCGGCACCTACAACAGCCGCGCCGATGAAGCGCAATCGCTGGTCGAGGAATTGAAAAAACTCGGCGCCAACGCCGTGATGCTGCAACTGGACGTCGGTCGCAGCGAAGGTTTTGCCGATTTCGCCGTGCGAGTCGAACAGGCACTGCAACAGCTCGGACGGCCGCGCTTCGATTTCCTGATCAACAACGCCGGGATTGGTGTGCATGCCTCCTTCGCCGACACCACGCCGGAGCAGTTCGACCTGCTGATGAATGTGCAGTTGAAAGGGCCGTTTTTCCTGACTCAGCAACTGCTGCCGCTGATCAACGATGGCGGGCGGATCATCAACATCTCCAGCGGCCTGGCCCGTTTCACCCTGCCGGGTTATGCCGCCTATGCAGCGATGAAAGGCGCGATGGAAGTGCTGACCCGTTATCAGGCCAAGGAGCTGGGTGCGCGGCAGATCGCCGTGAATATCCTGGCACCCGGCGCCATCGAGACCGACTTCGGCGGCGGCGCGGTGCGCGACAATTCGGCGCTGAATGCGATGGTCGCCAGCAACACCGCGCTGGGCCGTGCCGGGCAGCCGGATGACATTGGCGGTGCACTGGCGCTGTTGCTGTCGCCGGGGGCGCAGTGGATCAACGGTCAGCGGATTGAAGCGTCGGGCGGGATGTTTCTCTAAGCCCGAACAAAATCCGGACAAAAAAAATCGCAGCCCTCACAGGCTGCGATTTTTTGTTTTCAGTTCTGGCAGACGCTGCGCATCACCAGCCGCTCGCGCACCATGTCATAACCCCAGTGGTAGATGTAGGTGTACGGCAGGAAGAACAGCAGCACGCCGATATCGAGCAGGAACGCCTGCCACAGGCTGACCGACAGCCACCAGGCAATCAGCGGCACGCCCATCACGATCAACCCGCCCTCGAACAGCAGCGCATGCGCCACCCGCACCCAGGCGTTACGGGCGATGTTCCAGCGCTTGAGCAGCCGGTCGAAGAAGCCGTTGAACACCACGTTCCAGCCCAGGGCCAGCAACGCGACGGCAATGGTGACGGCGCCCATTTCCACCAGCGGTTTGCCCATGATCCACGCCAGCAACGGCGTACAGATCAGGATCGCCAGCAGTTCGAAACCGATGGCCTGGAAGATACGTTCAGTGATGGATTTGTTGGCAGTCATGGCCGAAGTCCTCTGTGAAGATGGTTGCCATGATCCAGCACCGCACCGATACTTCATAACCAATAACCATCGATCAAGGCGATAGTTCATGGCCTCTCAGGAAGTGTTGCTGGCGTTTGTCCAAGCGGCCACTCAGGGTTCTTTTTCGGCGGCGGCGCGCAAACTCGGGCGCAGTCAGTCAACCGTCAGCGCGGCCGTCGCCAGTCTGGAAATCGATCTGGACCTGGTGCTGTTCGACCGCAGCAGCCGCAAACCGACCTTGACCCCGGCCGGCCACGTGATGCTGCAACGGGCCGAGGCGATTCTGGCGGCCACCAGCCGACTGGAAATGACCGCCCGGCAATTGGCCCAGGGCGTCGAGCCGAAACTTACGGTGGCGATTTCCGACACTTATCAGTCCGACCGTTTCGAAGCCGCGTTGGTGGGCTTCGAGCAGCGCTATCCGGATCTGGAGCTGGAATGCCTGATCGCCGAGTGCGATGACCTGATCGAACTGGTGCAACGTGGGCGAGCGCATCTGGCATTCGCGGAGATGCAGGACAACTACCCGCCGGACCTGGCGACCGCGACCGTCGCCGAGCGTACTGAAATCGCCTTGTTCGTTGGTCGAAACCATCCATTGGCGACGCAGGAGCCCGTCGATCAAACGGCCCTTGAGCAGCACCGCGAGCTGCGTCTGGCCACCATCGTCAATCCCTATGACAGTCGCGGCAAGGGTCGGGTGTGGTCGGCGCCGAGTTATCTGATGCTGCTGGAGATGGCCCAGAAAGGCTTCGGCTGGGCGCCACTGCCGCGCTGGCTGGTGGAGCATTTCGGCAATGACTCGCTGGTGGAACTGAAGGTGCGCGGCTGGCCAAAACCGGTGTTCGTCGATGCCCTGTGGTCGCGGCTGTACCCGCCGGGGCCGGCGGGGAGCTGGTTGCTCAGCAAGATGCTGGAATAGCTCAGGCCGCCTCGATGGCGGCCGGGCGGTTCACCTGAAAATACTCATGCAACCCGCGCATCGTCGGCAGTTCCAGCGCTTGCGCCGCATAGCACAACCCCACCCGCCGGGTCGGTGCCGGCAGGTGCAGCGCACGCACGACGATTCGTTCATGCCCGCTCACCAGTGACTGCGGCAACATTGCCACGCCGACACCTGCCGCCACCATGTGCAACGCCTGTTGCAATGAACCGGCATGTCCCGCCACCGCTTCCGGCGAGCGCCCGTACAGCGCCATCAACCGCTGATGCGAAGGATGTTGCGGGCAGGTGATCCAGTCTTCGATCGGCGCCCAGCCGGTCTGCGCGTTGGCCATCGGATGATCGAGGGGAAGCGCCATCACATAGGATTCTTCCCACAGCGGCAGGAACAGTTCGTCCTCACAGCACATTTCCTCGACCGCCAATCGACCATCGCCGTGACAGCCTTCCTCCAGGGTCAGCAGCAGATTGGGCAACGCCTGATGAGCCATGCGCACAAAGGCTTCGATGTGGCTGGCGGCGATGTCGCCTTCGATGCCGAGGGTCAGCGGCGCACGGTTTTCGCGGCCGCGAAACATCCGGCTCAGCGCCTCGGACTCGGCCACCATCCGCCGCGCCTGCGGGTACAGCAGACGCGCTTCGTCGCTGACCTCCACACCACGGGGCTGCCGCAAGAACAGCGTCGCACCGAGTTCTTCTTCCAGCTGTTTGATGGTCACCGACAACGTGGGCTGACTGATGAACAGCCGTTGCGCGGCGGCAGTGATGTTGCGTTCCTCGAATACCGCAAGGAAGGCTTTGAGATGACGGATATCCATAGGAGATTCCGATAGCAGACAGAGGAATAAGGCATTTTTCAGCCTACAGCGGGCTAAATATACTGCGTCCCGAATCTGGTTATTTGTTTTTCTTATCTCAGGAGTTCAACCATGAGCAAGCCATTGATCATCATCACCGGCGCCAGCTCGGGCATCGGCGAAGCCACCGCCCGCCGCTTGAGCGCTGCCGGCCATCCGCTGCTGTTGCTGGCGCGCCGCATCGAACGCCTCGAAGCGCTGGCCCTGCCGAACACCCTCAGCCGCCGCGTCGACATCACCGACCGCGCCGCGCTGCTGGCCGCTGTGGCCGAGGCTGAAGCACAGTTCGGCCCGGCCGATGCGCTGATCAACAACGCCGGGGTGATGCTGCTGGGCGAGATGAGCAAACAGGACCCGGCGCAGTGGGACCAGATGCTCGACGTCAACGTGAAGGGCCTGCTCAACGGCGTGCACGCGGTGGTCGCCGGGATGATCGAGCGTAAGCACGGCACCCTCATCAACGTCAGCTCGGTGGCCGGGCGCAAGACGTTCCCGAACCATGTGGCGTATGTCGGTACCAAGTTTGCGGTGCATGGGTTGTCCGAGAACCTGCGTGAAGAGTTGTCGCCGCACAACGTGCGGGTGACCACGATTGCGCCGGGGGCGGTGGAGACCGAGTTGTTGAGCCACACCACGGATGAGGCGATCAAGACCGGGTATCAGGCCTGGAAGCAAGACATGGGTGGCACGGTGCTGAGTGCCGAGGATGTGGCGACGGCGATTGCCTATGCGTATGGGCAGCCGCAGGGGGTTTGTATTCGGGAGATTGTGATGGCGGCTACTCGGCAGCAGGCCTGATCCCATTTTTTCAAGGGCGATTGCTCGGAGTGAGTTCCTGCAATCGTCCTTCGATAAACCTGCGTTCCGGCTCCTGCCGGGTCAGTTCCAAGGCTCGCCGGTAAGCCACCCTCGCCTCCTCAACCCGCCCCAACTGCCGACAAAACTCCGCCCGCGCCGAATGCGCCAGGTGGTAGTCCTGCAATTCCCCTCGGTCCAGAATCCCTTCAATCAAGGTCAACCCCGCCAACGCCCCGTCACGCTTGGCCACCGCCACCGCCCGGTTCAACTCGATCACCGGCGACGGCACCGCCCGCAGTAACACGTCATACAGCCCGACGATCTGTTCCCAGTCCGTCTCTCCTGCCGTCGGCGCTTCGGCGTGCACTGCCGCAATCGCCGCTTGCAGGCAGTACGGCCCGAAGCGTCCGGTGGTCAGCGCCCGCTCCACCAGTTCACAGCCTTCGGCAATCAGCTCGGCATTCCACAATCCGCGATCCTGATCATCCAGCAGAATCAACTCACCGCTTGGCGTCGACCGAGCCGAACGCCGCGACTCATGCAACAGCATCAATGCCAGTAAGCCCATGACTTCCGGATCGGGCAACAACTCCAGCAGCAGACGCCCGAGACGAATCGCCTCACGGGTCAAATCCTCGCGAGTCACCTGTGCGCCGCCGGACGCCGAATAGCCTTCGTTGAACACCAGATAAATCACCCGCAACACGCTATCGAGGCGCTCGGGCAATTCGTTCAGGCTCGGGACTTGATAAGGGATTTTCGCGTCGCGGATCTTCGCCTTGGCGCGCACGATGCGCTGGGCAATCGCCGCCGGGGCCGAGAGAAATGCACGGGCGATTTCTTCGGTGGTGAGGTCGCAGACTTCGCGCAGGGTCAGCGGCACTTGCGCGTCCGCCGCCAGCGCCGGGTGGCAGCAGGTGAAGATCAGGCGCAGGCGATCGTCTTCCACGTCTTCAACGTCCCATTCGGACTGTTCCAGCTCTTCCAGTTGCGCCAGCAGCAACGGCTGCGAGGCCTTGAACCGTGCGCGCCGGCGCAACACGTCGATCCCCTTGAAGCGCCCGGTGGACACCAGCCACGCCCGTGGATTGTCCGGCACGCCATCCTGCTGCCAGCGTTCGACCGCGACGAAAAACGCCTCGTGCAAGGCTTCTTCGGCGAGGTCGAAATCGCCGAGCAGACGGATCAGGGTCGCGAGGATCCGCCGCGAGTCTTCGCGGTAGACCTGCGCGACCCGGGTCGCGACCTCAGACATTCAACTGCCGCACGGGACGCACTTCGACGCTGCCGACCCGGGCCGCCGGAATGTTGCCGGCGACCTGAATTGCTTCGTTGAGGTCCCGCGCGTCGATCAGGTAGAAACCGGCCAACTGCTCCTTGGTCTCGGCGAACGGGCCGTCGGTGATCGACAACTTGCCGTTGCGCATGCGCACCGTGGTGGCGGTCTGCACCGACTCCAGCGCTTCGGCGGCGACCATCCGGCCGCTGCCCTGGATCGACTCGGCGTAGGCCCAGCACTCGGCGTCTTCCGGGCTGTCGGGCGACGAATGCAGCAGGCGCTCATCGCTGTAGACCAGGCATAAATACTTCATGGCGTTCTCCTGAATCGGACGGATCAACTATGGCTGAAGATCAGGGTTTCGCATCGAACAGCGTCGAGCCGGTCATCGGATCGAACGGTGCCGACCAGTGTTCGTGGGCAATTTTCCACGCTCCGCCGACCAGCCGGTAGCAGGCGGTGGCGCGCATCCAGCAACTCTGGGTTTCACCCTTGTCATTGGTGCCGCCGCAGTTGGCGACCCAGTGGGCGAAGGCGATGTTGTCCCCGGTCTCGATGACGATTTCGTGGAACTCGAAAACGTGCGGGCCGGGGCACATTTCCATGCAGGCGATCCAGTGGGCGCGGTAGGCCTCCTTGCCCTTGAATTGCAGGGCCTTGATCGCATCGAACGAGAGGATGTCGTCGGCGTACAGGGTCATGACCTTTTCCACGTCCTTGGTCATGACGGCCTGACGGTAAGTGTCGATGATGGCTTGAATCTGCGCTTGCGTAC
The DNA here is from genome assembly GCF_046097675.1 of Pseudomonas sp. UV AK001. Classification (NCBI taxonomy): domain Bacteria; kingdom Pseudomonadati; phylum Pseudomonadota; class Gammaproteobacteria; order Pseudomonadales; family Pseudomonadaceae; genus Pseudomonas; species Pseudomonas sp. UV AK001. Next base: position 461,899 of record NZ_JBJUVZ010000003.1, on the reverse strand, counting down.
TCATGGGTTTCTCCCTGGTTTTTGTTGTGAAGACACCCTTTGTCGTTCGGCGACTGGCCGGATCGACAGTTGAAACAAAAAAATTCCGAAGAAGACAAAATCGCTAGAATCCGAGGTTCATCTTTGTAGGAAAAAGGAAATTCCCGTGTCAGCCCGACTCGTGCCTTACGAAAGCCTGAACGCCACCCAACGCCAGCAGGTCGAGGCCATTGAAATCCACGCCGAGCAGATCAAATTCTCCGGCGACATCCACGGTGCCCTGCACACGCTGCTGTCGAAACCCGGACCCGGCGTGAAAGGTTTTGCATTGCTCGCCGAGGAGGTGCCGGTGGCGTTCCTGCTGCTCAAGCGTCCGCCGGTTCTGCCGGAATGGGCCGATGAGCACAGCGCGACCCTGCACGCGCTGCAGGTCGATCATCGGGCTCAGGGCAAGGGTTACGGCAAGGCTTGCCTGCTGGCGTTGCCGGACGTTGCGCGCCAGGCCTGGCCGGAGATCAAAGGGCTGGAACTGTCGGTGGACGCCGACAACGACGCCGCGATTGCGCTGTACGCCAAGTACGGTTTCGTCGACAGCGGCGAAGCGTACAAGGGGCGCATCGGTTACGAGCGCCGCATGGGACTGTTTTTCTAATCGTCGAGGGAGCAACGATGATCGATTCAATCGAAGCGCTGGAAGCCATTTACGGACTGCCCCACGAACGTGCCGTGCGCAAGCAGATCGGTTTTCTCAACGAGGACTATCAGGCAATGGTCCGGGTTTCGCCGCTGGTGATTGTCAGTTCGGTGGGTGCCGATGGCATCGACGGTTCGCCGCGCGGTGATGCCCCGGGGTTTGTGCGGATCATTGACGAGCGCACCCTGGCCCTGCCGGATCGTCCGGGCAACAACCGCATCGATACCTTGCGCAACGTGTTGCACGATCCGCGGGTATCGCTGCTGTTCATCATTCCGGGGATTGGCGAGACGTTGCGGGTGAACGGCACCGCAACTATCAGCGCTGATCCGGAGTTGCTGGAAAGCTTTTCGGTGAACGGCAAACCGGCGCGCACGGTGTTGCTGGTGACGGTAGAGGCGGCGTTCTTCCATTGCTCGAAAGCGTTTGTGCGTTCGGATGCGTGGAATCCGCAAACCCATTTGCCGCGCTCGGCGCTGCCGACAGCGGGCGCGTTTCACAAGCGTCTGAATGATGGGCAGTTCGATGCCGAGGCCTATGATCGCGAGGCCCCGGCGCGGGTGCGTGAAACGCTCTACTGAGGTTTTTACAGCGTCAGGATCATCTCGTGCCACGCCATCCCGCCGTGATCGGACTCGGACGGTTTGATGTAGGCGAAACCGAATCCGGCGTACAGCGGGATGTGCCGTTCCTTGCACATCAGGTGAATCGTCGCCTTGCCCTGGGCGCGCATGCGCTCGATGAACTCGCCCAGCAGGCGCTTGGCCAGACCCAGGCCCTGATAATCCGGGTGCACCACTACCGACATGATCACCACGTTCGGCCCGGCCGGGTCGTGGCCGATCAGTTCCTTGAACGCCTCGTCGGACATCTGCACCTCGAACGCCGCGCCGGAGTTGATGAAGCCGGCCACTTGCCCGTCCACTTCGGCGACGATGAAACCGTCCGGCCAGGTGGCGATGCGCGTGGCGATCTTCTCGCGGGTCGCGGCTTCGTCGCCTTCATAGGCGAGGGTTTCGATGGCGTAGCAGCGATCCAGATCGGCGGCGGTGACGTGGCGGATGACGGTGTTCATGGCGGCTCGAAATCAGTGAAAACAAGGACGCCAAGGATAAAGGAATAAGGTGTTCATATCGATCCGCACGGGCAGCGTAAAGCCTGCGTATAAGCGCTTTTCTTCGCAATCGGGACGGTCTATTCCTGAACACTGTCTCTGATCACCCGAAGGGGAAACAGCTTATGAGCAGCGTGGAAATCGGTTTGTTGATGGTGTTGGGCATCAGCTTCTTCGGCTTCATCACCCTGGGCATCGACCTGTTGCGGGCGCGACGGATCAAGGGCAAATAGGCTTGAACGGCAGCGCGAAACAGGTTCGCGCTGCCGGTTGCCCATCAGGTTTTCTTTTCGACCGGGACGCAGATTTCCAGCTTGCCGGTTTTCAGCTTCGGGTTGAAATCGGCGCTGTAGCGTTCCAGCTCCGGAGCATTCAGCCCCTTGTATTCGGAGGCCGGCAGCCAGGTTTTGTAGATGTACTCAAGGGTTTGCGGCAGCAGGTCGAGCGAACCCTTGTGCTCAAACACCGCGTACTGGCGCGGGAGGATTTCGATCCACGGATACTTTTCCTGCGGGAAATCATCCAGCTTCCTTATTTCGACCCCGGCCATGTAATCGAAGCCGCCGTTGCCGTCAAAATTGCTGCACACGCCATAGGTCACTTCACCCTTCTGCCCCGGAATATTTCCGATGTGCGGGATGAGTTTTTCCCACAGCGCAGGGATGTCCTGGACGGTCTCTTTGGTAAAGCGATCGCGAAAACCTGCAATCAGCAGGAAGTGTCCATGTTCGAAGCGAGGTTCAGCCACTTCGACGCGTTTTTGCTCATCCATGACTCGACTCCTTGGAACGAAAAAAGTGGGTTCGGCTGGGAGTATAGAAGCCAAACCCGATTCGCACATTTACAGCGTATGCAGCGCTTCGGCGGCGCCGGAGCCGACGAATTCGTTGTAACCGGATACGATCACGTAGACCGCGAAATAGCAGAAGATCGCCGCTGATGCCATGTAGGAATAGCGCAACAGCTTGTCGCCCAGCAACTTGCCGCCATGGCTCGCCGCAAAGCACAGCCCCGCCGACCACAGCAGACCGGCACACAGGAAACCGCCAAGAAACAGTGCCGAACTGAGCGGACCGCCGCCACCGGAACGGGCGATCAACGTGCCGCCCACCGCCGCGAACCAGAGGATGGCGCTCGGCGACGACATGGCGAGAAAGATCCCGCGGAAGAATTCCTTGCGATGGGAGTTCTGGCCGACTTCGGCCGTCGCCGCCAGTTGCGCCTCGTGGTGGATCGCCGAATAGATCATTTTCGCCGCGAAATAGATCAGCAGCGCCGACCCGCCGATCCACAACACCCAGCGCACGGTTTCGTATTGCAGCAGAACGGTCATTCCGGCCAGCGCCAGAACGGCGTAGATCAGGTCACCGACGCAGGTGCCGAGGCCCAGGGCAAAACCCTGAAAATAGCCGCGCTGCATGGCCAGGGTGATCATCGCGATGTTGGCCACGCCGATGTCCAGGCACAGCGAAAGGCTCAGCAAGAAGCCGCTGGTGAATTCCATTGACCGTTTTCCTTGGGAAAAAATTGTTGTCGTGCACGCTGGACAGTCTGCCATCGCTGCCCTTATCTTCCGCCACAGGTCACCGCAGTGACCAGCGTCGCTCGGACGGTTCCGGGCGCTTACGTTATCCGAGGCAACAATGGCTGAACAAGGTTCGCCGCGCCGCTTTGCGCGCATAGATCGACTCCCCCCTTACGTTTTCAACATCACTGCCGAGCTGAAGATGGCCGCCCGACGTCGTGGCGAAGACATCATCGACTTGAGCATGGGCAACCCCGACGGCGCCACGCCGCCGCACATCGTTGAAAAACTGGTGCAGGTTGCACAACGCGAAGACACCCACGGTTACTCCACGTCCAAGGGCATTCCGCGCCTGCGCCGGGCGATTTCCAACTGGTACAAGGACCGCTACGAGGTCGACATCGACCCGGAAAGCGAAGCCATCGTCACCATCGGTTCCAAGGAAGGCCTGGCGCACCTGATGCTGGCGACCCTGGATCAGGGCGATACCGTACTGGTGCCGAACCCGAGTTACCCGATTCACATCTACGGTGCCGTGATTGCCGGCGCCCAGGTGCGGTCGGTGCCGCTGGTGCCGGGCGTGGACTTCTTCGATGAGCTGGAACGGGCGATTCGCGGCTCGATCCCGAAACCGAAGATGATGATCCTCGGCTTCCCGTCCAACCCCACCGCGCAGTGCGTGGAGCTGGATTTCTTCGAACGGGTGATCGCCCTCGCCAAACAGTACGACGTGCTGGTGGTGCACGACCTGGCCTATGCCGACATCGTCTACGACGGCTGGAAAGCCCCGTCGATCATGCAGGTGCCGGGCGCCAAGGACATCGCGGTGGAGTTTTTCACCCTGTCCAAGAGCTACAACATGGCGGGCTGGCGCATCGGTTTCATGGTCGGCAACCCGGAGCTGGTCAGCGCCCTGGCGCGGATCAAGAGCTACCACGACTACGGCACTTTCACCCCGCTGCAGGTGGCCGCGATTGCTGCGCTGGAAGGCGATCAGCAATGCGTGCGCGACATCGCCGAGCAGTATCGTCAGCGCCGCAACGTGCTGGTCAAAGGCCTGCACGAACTGGGCTGGATGGTCGAAAACCCGAAAGCCTCGATGTACGTCTGGGCGAAGATTCCCGAAGCCTACGCGCACCTCGGTTCGCTGGAATTCGCCAAGAAGCTGCTGGCCGAGGCCAAGGTCTGCGTCTCGCCGGGTGTCGGCTTTGGTGAGTACGGCGACGATCACGTGCGCTTCGCGCTGATCGAAAACCAGGACCGGATTCGCCAGGCGGTCCGCGGGATTCGCGGGATGTTCCGGGCGGATGGCCTGGGCACCAAGTAACTCGCGAACTGCACCCACAAAAAAACCGCATCGCTGCGGTTTTTTTGTGTCTTGCGTTCGAGGTTAAACGAACAGCGACAGCAACAGAATGAAGCCCAGGCCAACCACCGACAGGATGGTTTCCATCGCGGTCCAGGTCTTGAAGGTCTCGGCCACGGTCATGTTGAAGTACTGCTTCACCAGCCAGAAACCGGCGTCGTTGACGTGGGACAGGATCAGGGAACCGGCACCGGTGGCCAGCACCAGCAGCTCACGGTTCACGCCCGGGATCATCCCGACTACCGGCACTACAATGCCTGCGCCAGTAATGGTCGCCACGGTGGCCGAACCGGTCGCGATGCGGATCACCGCCGCCACCAGCCATGCCAGCAGGATCGGCGAGATCTGCGCGCTGACCGCCATGTGGCCGATCACGTCGCCCACGCCGCTGGTCACCAGCATCTGCTTGAAGCCACCGCCGGCACCGATGATCAGGATGATCGCGGCGGTAGGCGCCAGGCTCGCATCCAGCCACTTGAGCATCTGCTGGGAACCGATGCCCTGCTTATGGCCGAAGGTGTAAAGCGACAGCAGCAACGCCAGCAGCAGTGCCGAGATCGGGTGACCGATCATGTCCATCCAGGTGCGGAAGAAATGACCGTCCGGCAGCGCCACGTCGGCGAAGGTTTTCAGCAGCATCAGGAACACCGGCAGCAGCACGGTGACCAGGGTGATGCCGAAGCTTGGCAGTTTGGTCGAATCGGTTTCACGGGCCAGTTGATCGACCAGTTCCTGATTCGGCGTGCCCGGAATGTGCTTGGCGATGAACGTACCGAAGATCGGACCGGCAATGATGGCGGTCGGCAGCGCGACGATCAGACCGTAGAGAATGGTCTTGCCGATATCGGCACCGAACACGCCGATGGCCAGCAGCGGGCCCGGGTGCGGTGGCACCAGACCGTGCACGGCGGACAGGCCGGCGAGCAGCGGGATACCGATCTTGATGATCGACACACCGGTGCGGCGAGCAACGATGAACACCAGCGGAATCAGCAATACAAAGCCGATTTCGAAGAACAGCGGAATGCCCACCAGGAACGCGGCGAACATCATGGCCCACTGGACTTTGTCCTTGCCGAAGGCGCGGATCAGGGTCTGGGCGATCTGATCGGCACCGCCGGATTCGGCCATCATCTTGCCGAGCATGGTGCCCAGCGCGAGGATGATGCCGACGAAACCGAGCACGCCACCGAAGCCGTCCTGGAACGCCTTGATGATGGTGCCGATCGGCATGCCGGACGTCAGGCCGAGGAACGCGGCGGCGATGGTCAGGGCAATGAAGGGGTGAATCTTGAACTTGGTGATCAGGACGATAAGCCCGATCACCGTGACTACTGCATCAAGCAGCAGGTAGGCGTCATGGGACATGCCAAACATTGGGGGTGTCTCCTGGTTTGTTGTTGTTATTAAAGCGGGTTAATCAGAAGTCGAAAGGACAGCGCTGTCTTCACAATCACACTCATACCGCCTGTTTCAGGCCATGGGCCTGCCACCAGACGTGGGCTTGCGACGCGAGTTCTTCAACGCTGTGGATCGAAGCGTTCAGGGCCAGGGTCAACGGCTCGCCTACCGGCGATTCGAGGGTGGCGAACTGGCTTTCGATCAGCGTCGCCGGCATGAAATGGCCCGGGCGATGGGACACGCGGTCGGCAGCAACTTCCGGCGTCAATTCGAGGAACACGAAGCCCAGGCCCGGCAAGGCGCTGCGCAGACGTTCGCGGTAAATGTGCTTGAGGGCCGAGCAGGTCAGCACCGGGCGTTCGCCCAGAGCGTCAACACGACGCAGCTCATCGCACAGGCTGTCGAGCCAGCCGGCACGGTCTTCGTCGTTCAGGGGGATCCCCGCGCTCATCTTTTCGATGTTCGCGGCCGGATGGAAAGTATCGCCTTCAATGGCAGTGGCGCCGCTCAATTGGCACAGGGCCTCGCTGACGCACGTCTTGCCGCAACCGGCAACGCCCATGATGACCAGGGCGGTGATGGGATGATTCATGTAACACCTCAGCGCGCAGACAGCGCTACCTTTGCTAGCTATGACTCTAGTGCACAGGCAGAAGTTGCCGACGCCTTCTTGTCGTTTTTTTGGGTTGCAGCAGGTTTTGTCCCAACGCCAAAAAGCGAGGATCAGGCAGGACCTCGCTCACGCATTTGCAGCTGCATAAGGACAGCGCTACCTTAGTGCCTTGATTTTTGTTTGGCAAGCCGCCCGATGACCACCCCTAAAAACGATAAAAACACCCGCACCACCGGCCGTCCCACCCTCAATGAAGTCGCCCGGCTGGCCGGCGTCAGTCCGATTACCGCCTCGCGCGCCTTGCGCGGGGTCAGCACCGTCGCCACCGAACTGGTGGAAAAAGTCCAGAAAGCCGCGCTGGAACTCAACTACGTGGTCAACCCCGCCGCCCGCGCCCTGGCCTCGGCCCAGAGCCATTCGGTGGTGGTGCTGGTGCCTTCGCTGGCCAACCTGTTGTTCATCGATACCCTGGAAGCCATTCATCGGGTGCTCACGCCCAAGGGCTTCGAAGTGCTGATCGGCAACTTCCACTATTCCCGCGATGAAGAAGAAAACCTGCTGCGCAACTACATGGCCTATCAGCCACGCGGCCTTCTGCTGACCGGCTTCGACCGCACCGAAACCTCACGGCGGATGATCGAGGCCAGCAACATTCCCTGTGTGTACATGATGGAACTGGACAGCGCCGCCGGGGTGAACTGCGTCGGATTCTCCCAGCTCAGCGCCGGGGAAACCGCCGCCGAGCATTTGCTGTCCCGTGGCCGCAAGCGCCTGGCGTACATCGGCGCGCAGCTCGATCAGCGCACCCTGCTGCGCGGTGAAGGCTTCCGTAAAGCACTGCAGAAGGCCGGCCGCTACGACCCGGATCTGGAAGTGCTGACCCCGCGTTCATCCTCCGTAGGCCTGGGCGGCGAGCTGTTCCTGCAACTGCTGGCGGCACATCCGGACGTCGATGCGATCTTCTTCGGCAACGACGACCTGGCTCAGGGCGCCCTGCTCGAAGCGCTGCGCAACGGGATCCGGATCCCCGAGCAAGTGGCGATCCTCGGCTTCAATGACCTGCCGATGTCGGAGCACATGGTGCCGCGCCTGAGCAGCATCAACACCCCGCGCGAGGCCATCGGCCGGCGTGCGGCGGAACAGATGCTGACCCTGATGGCCGGCAACAGCGTGGCGCGTCCGGTGGAGGACATGGGCTTCGAACTGAAAATCCGCGAAAGCACCTGACTCAACCGCCCAGCAACTCCACAAGAGCCAGCGCGCCCTTCTGCAACGGCTGGCTCTTGAGCCATACCGCGTGCACCGGCAGCACCAGGCCGTTTTCGATGTTGCGGAAATTCAGCCGTTTCAATCGTCCGCTATCGAGCCACGGCTGCACCACCGACAGCGGAAAATTGCCCCAGCCCAACCCCGCCTCGACCATTTCCAGCGCCATCTCCAGGCTGTCGGTGCGCCAGTGGGATTCGGCCACCAGCGGCCGGGTTTCGCTGATCGGCAAGTCGCGGCTGCCGACGACGATCTGCCGCACATGCACCAGATCCTCGAGAAACAGATCCTGCCCCTGCAACAGCGGACTGTCCGCTGCCAGCGTGGCGATCATCCGTTCACTGCCGACAAACTGAAAGCGCTCCAGCACGTTCACGCTCAACCCGGCGAACGCCAGGCACACGCTGACCCGGCCGCTGTGGAGCATCGCCAGCACATCGTCCTGCGGCGCGGTCAGCACTTCTATATCGAGCAGCGGATGACGCTCGCTGATCTCCTTGATCGCCGCCAGTAACCGTCGGCGATCGATATCCGTCGCCACGCCGATCGACAACTTGCTCTCCAGCCCCAACGACAGCTGCACCGCATGCACCTGCAATTGCTTGAGCTGATCGGCGATCAATCGCGCATGGGGCACCAGCGACAGCGCCATTGCCGTGGGTTGCGGTTCGCGGTGGCTCCGGTCGAACAACGGATAGCCGAGTTCGGCCTCCAGATTGCCGATGGCCATGCTCACCGCCGACGGGACTTTGCCCAACGCCCTGGCAGCAGCAGAAAACGAGCCGCGTTCGATTACGGCGAGAAACAGTTCGATGCTTTCGCTGTTGAAATTCACTTCATACACCTATCAATAAAACTGAAAGCTTCTGACTTTTTCTGTCATCACCATTGAAGCTATCTTTCGTCGCCTTCGCCAGCCCCGTTGGCCACAAGTCGCAAGAAAGAGGCAATTCCCCATGCAAGGCGTCAAACGCAAACTGGTCTATGTATCGCTCTATGAAGTGATCGGCATGACCTTCTCGGCCCTCGGCCTGGCCCTGTTGTCCGGCACTTCGCCCGGCAGCACCGGCCCGTTGGCGGTGATCATCACCACCATCGCCGTGACCTGGAACTTCATCTACACCTCGCTGTTCGAGCGCTGGGAAAGCCGTCAGGTCTCGCGCACCCGCACGGTCAAACGGCGCATCGCCCACGCCGTCGGGTTCCAACTGACACTGATCGTGTTCCTGATTCCGCTGATTGCCTGGTGGATGAATATCAGTCTGGCGCAGGCCTTCCTGCTGGATCTCGCGCTGATCGTGTTCATCCCCTGCTACACCTTCGCCTTCAACTGGCTGTTCGATAAGGTGTTCGGTTTGCCGGCCTCGGCGCTGCCGGATCCTGCACCCGCAGCATGAATCGCTGATTGGTAAGCGGATATTGCAAGAAATCGGCGGTTTTCCTGCTTAAGCCGCCGATATAAACAATCCTTGATTTCCGATAGCAGGCTAAGCTTTTCCATCATAAAAAAATGGATCGGCCCATGACTGCACACGCCCCCGCCACCTCGCAACGCGACGGCATCGACCCGATACGCGCCGCACAGATTTCCGCCCGCATCGACCGCCTCCCGGCAGTCGCCACGATCTGGCGGCTGGTGGCGCTGCTGTCGATCGGTGGTTTCTTCGAACTCTACGACCTGTTCCAGACGGCCTACATCAGCCCCGGCCTGATCCGCGACGGCATCTTCGCCACCGGCAATCAGGGCGTGTTCGGTTTCTCCGATCAGGCCGCGTTCGCCTCGGCAACCTTCCTAGGCCTATTTCTCGGCGCCAGCCTGCTCAGTCCGTTGGCGGATCGTTTCGGGCGACGGGCGATCTTCACCTTCGCGCTGGTCTGGTACACCGTGGCCACGGTGCTGATGGGCGTGCAGAGTTCGGCGCTGGGGATCATCTGCATGCGTTTTCTGGTGGGCATCGGCCTCGGCATCGAGCTGGTGACCATCGACGCCTACCTCTCGGAACTGGTGCCCAAACGCATGCGCAGTTCGGCGTTTGCCTTCGCGTTTTTCGTGCAGTTCCTGTCGGTGCCGGCGGTGGCATTGATGTCGTGGTGGCTGGTGCCGCAGGCGCCGTTCGGGGTGTCCGGCTGGCGTTGGGTGGTGTTGGCCAGTGCGGTGTTTGCATTGTTCATCTGGTGGCTGCGCAAGCGTTTGCCGGAGTCGCCGCGCTGGCTGGCCCAGCATGGCCGTTTCGATGAGGCGAACCGGATTCTCGATGGCATCGAGGCGCGCTGCGAGAAGGATCACCGTCAACCACTGGACGCACCGGAAGCCGTGGCAGTGGATGTCGAAGGCAAGGGCCGTTTTGCTGATATCTGGCAACCGCCCTACCGTCGTCGGGCATTGATGCTGATCGTCTTCCACATCTTCCAGGCCATCGGCTTCTTCGGGTTCGGCAACTGGCTGCCGGCGTTACTCTCCGGTCAGGGCGTCAGCGTCACTCACAGCCTGATGTACGCGTTCATCATCACCCTCGCCTACCCGCTCGGGCCGCTGCTGTTCGTCAAATTCGCCAACCGCTTCGAGAACAAGTGGCAGATCGTCGGCTCGGCCCTGGGCGCCATGACTTTCGGCACCTTGTTCGCGTTGCAGACCAGCGCTTTCGGCCTGATCTTCTGCGGGGTGATGATCACCTTCTGCAACGCTTGGCTGAGCTTCAGTTATCACTCCTATCAAAGCGAACTGTTCCCCACCAACATCCGCGCCCGGGCGGTGGGGTTCTGCTATTCGTTCAGTCGTTTGTCGACGGTGTTCAGCAGCCTGTTGATCGGTCTGTTCCTCGACCACTTCGGCACGCCAGGCGTGTTGGCGTTCATCGTCGCCAGCATGCTGATCGTGATGCTGACCATCGGCTATTTCGGTCCCCGCACCCGCAATCTGGCGCTGGAAAACATCGCCCATCGTTGACGGGCAACGGTCATCTTCTGCCGCCGGACGGCAAAGGATGACCGCTACCAGAACTCCTATAGCCTCAATCTGTTGAGTTTATAGGGTCTAGCCTTCAGGCACGGTAATTGCTGCTCAACCGCCGACAGCAATTACCACAAGGTCCTCCATCATGTTGGTCAGCTCGAAACAAGCGGATCTGATTCATCTGCCCAAGCGCATCACCGATGACGCAACCGCCACGGCGGCGGCCGGCCTGCAAGGCGGGCTCCACGGCGCCATGCTGCAAACCCTGCAAAACCAGGCCCAGGCGCAAACCGCCGAAGCCACCAATCAGGTGCAAAGTTCGGCCACGCAACTCGCCACCCAGCAGGTCAACGAAGCCACGCGCATCAGCGACAACGTCGACGAGGCGTTCGCCAAGACGCGTGTAAACCTGCAAGCGACCGATGCCACGTCGACCAAGACCGCCGGCACCTCCGCCACGGACGAATTCAAGGACTACATGAGCAAGTCGCCGGAACAGCGCCTGCGCGACAGTATCCTGAAGGAAATGGGTCTGACCGAGGACGACATCAAAGCCATGCCGCCGGAGAAACAACTGGCCATCGGCAAAGAGATCGCCGATCGCCTGCAGGACAAGATGAAGCTGGCCGAAGCCGAGAAGCAGAACAAGCAGGACGCCAATTCGGTGAAGCTCAGTGACCAGTCGGCCGACAAGTTCCTCGCCTCGCTCTAACGAACGGCGCAATGAAAAAAGGATCCCCACGGGGATCCTTTTTTTTCAGCCGTGAAACCGTCAGTTCAACTGCAACGTCTCGTTGAACTGACTGATCGCATCCACCACATGCCGCGAGCCCTGCTGAATCTCGCGGATCGCGTCCCCCGCCTCGTTCGCCAGTTCCACCCCGAGCCCGGTGCGGCTCAGACTCGACTGCATGCTCGACACCGCACTCAATGACAACTCGTGGTTCTTGCGCACCACATCGACAATCTCCAGGGTCGCCTGACTGGTCCGCGCCGCGAGGCTGCGCACCTCATCCGCCACCACCGCAAAACCACGTCCGTGCTCACCCGCCCGCGCCGCTTCGATGGCCGCGTTGAGCGCCAGCAGGTTGGTCTGGTCGGCAATTCCGCGAATGGTCTGGACGATGGTGCCGATGATGTCCGACTGCTTGCTGACCGCATCGATGCTCAGCGCCGCTTCGTTGAGGTCGCGGGAAATGTCCTGAATGATCTGCACCGTTTGCTGCACGACCTGTGAGCCTTTTTGCGCGCAGGCGTCGTTTTGTACCGAGGTGCTGTGGGCCGATTCCGCAGCGGTCTGCAAGGTCGTCATCTGATGGGTGATGTCGCTGGCGAACTTCACCACTTTGTACAAGCGGCCCTTGGCGTCGAACAACGGGTTGTACGAGGCTTCGAGGTAAACGGTTTGTCCGGACTTGTTCTTGCGCTCGAAGCGGTGCGAGTGATATTCGCCGCGATTGAGCGAGGCCCAGAACGCCTTGTATTGCGCCGACTCGGCTTCGGCACGGTGACAGAACAGACTGTGGTGATGGCCGACGATTTCGTTGAGCGAGTACTGCATGGTCTTGAGGAAGTTGTCGTTGGCCGAGATCACATTGCCTTCCGGGGTGAACTCGATCACCGCCATCGAACGGCTGATGGCGGCGAGCATGCTTTCCTCTTCTTTTTCCTTGTTTACTCGCGCGGTAATGTCCGACGCCACTTTGATCACACTTCGAACCTGTTTGTCCGGGCCGTACACGGGCATGTAACTCGCTTCCAGCCAGATCTCCTGACCACGCTTGTTCAGGCGCAGGAATGTCCCGCTGAGCGGTTCGCCTCGGGCCAGATCACGCCACAACTTGGCGTATTCCTCGCTACGGTAAAACTCTTCTTCACAAAAGATCCGGTGATGTTTGCCCCGTACTTCCTCGGCACTGTAGCCCATGGTCTTGCAGAAGTTGTCATTGGCATCCAGCACGATGCCGTCGGGGGTGAATTCGATCATTGCCATCGAACGGCTGATCGCCTCCAGCTTGGCATTGGCTTCGGTCAGGGCACAACTGAAGCGTTCGATTTCCTGCAGGTCAGCCTTGTGATGTAGGTTGAACATGTCTCTATCACCTTGAGCGCGGTCTTTTGATTTGATGAAAGTTCAGGTCTTTCAGAATCCACCACTACGTTCCACAGAACAGGCACACGCATTCCTCCACGGGAGGAAGTTGTCAGGTGATAAACGATGATTAATCAAAGAGTCCATGCAGCGACGCTCTAATCAAGACATCCTTCTCTTGATAGCCCGCGAACGGGCCATTCCTAACGTGTAGAAGAACTTCCATTTAAAAAACATGCTCCTTGCCGGTTAAGTGTCGGTGCCTTGGGTTGCGCACTCTGGCAGCTTTGTTCTCGGCTAACCGATTGCCGTCGAGGCGCTTTGGATGGCGGTCGACATAGTTAGTTACGTGTGAGCATAGACAGCGCAAAGCCTTGCGCAAGGCCACTAGTCGGCCAGTACCACGGCGAGATTGGGCAAAAAACAGACAAGAATCGGTTCAGCGGGCGGGATGTTTGTTGCCATTGCGACCGACTCGCAATGGCAACTTTTGAAACGACACAATAATCGGAAAAGAACTACAGACTTGCGCTGACTTTATTCGCCACTTCACCCGGTACCCACGGTTTCCAGACTTGCGGCTGGTCACGCAGAAACGCTTCGGCCACCTGGCGTGGCTGCTGGCGCTTTTCGCTCATCCCGGCCAGGGTCTGGTTCAGCAGATCGATCGGCAAATCGACTTTCTCAAAGAACGTCACCAGTTCCGGGTACTGCGCCTTGAACGGTGCAGACACGCCAATCGCCAGGCTTGCCGGCATCGAACGGGTGCCTTTCGGGTTGGGGTTGTTGGCGTCGGCCAGGGTTTTCCAGGCTTCGGCGTCGAACGGCGGCTCCTCCAGCTTCACCAGTTTGAAGCGACCGAGCAGCGGCGTCGGCGAACAGTAGTAGAACAGCACCGGCTTGCCGCGCTTGATCGACGACGCCACCTCGGCATCCAGCGCCGCGCCGGAACCGGTGCGGAAGTTGACGAAGCTGTCGTTCAACGCATAGGCCTTGAGCTTCTGGCTGTTGACGATTTCCGAGGTCCAGCCGGTCGGGCTGTTGAGGAAGCGCCCGCGGCTCGGATCTTCCGGATCCTTGAACACATCCTTGTAGCGCGGCAGGTCGGCCACGGATTTCAGCTCCGGCGCCAGCGGTTTGATCCCACGCTCGGGGTCGCCCTTGATCACGTACTCCGGCACCCACCAGCCTTCGGTGGCGCCCTTCACCGTATCACCGAGGCCGAATACCTTGCCTTCGGCAGCGGCCTTGACCCACGCCGGACTGCGTCCGGCCCACTCTTCGCCGATCACTTGAATGTCGTTTTTTGCCAGCGCCGCTTCGAGGCTGACGGTGCTGCCCGGCAGTGTGTCGGTCGGGTAGCCGTAGCCTTTTTCGACGATCAGGCGCAGCACTTCGGTGATGAAACTGCCGCTTTCCCAGGTGATGTCACCGAAGTGGATCGGCGCTTTTGATTCCGCAGCGACAACGTGGCCGGCCGTCAGGGTCAGGGCCAGCAGCGAACTGCCGAGCAGGGTTTTGATCGATCTCATGCGGACCTCTTGTTCTGGGAGGAAATCAGGGTTTGGTTGGCGCTGTGGCGGTTGCACAGGGCCTGGGAACGGGTCATGTACATGCTCACCGAACGCTGGGAGATACCCAGTTCGGCGGCGATTTGCGGGTAGGTCAGGCCATCGATGCGCGCCAGCAGAAAGGTCGAGCGCACCTTGCCCGGCAGGCGCTGGAGCGACCGGTCCAGATGCTTGAGGCTCTGCGACAGGTCGGCGAGTTCTTCGGGAGATGGCCCGTGATTGAGGTCACTCTGCTGCAGTTGTTGCAGATGCCGACGCTCCAGATCACCCCGCCGCCAGAGTTCATACAGCAGGCGTTGGGCGATGGTGGTAAGCAAGGCGCGGGGTTCGCGGATGGCGGTCAGGCCCGGTGCTTCGAGCAGTTGCGCGAAGGTTTCGGCGGCAATGTCTTCGGCGCTGGCTGCATCATTCGATTGCCGGCGCAGGCGTGCGCACAACCACTGGTAATGGTCGCGAAACAACGTGTTCACATGATTGCGATGGGATGGGTCGGCGCCGGACATGGGGGCTCCTTGGTCAAGGGTCGCTGAATGTCCGGTCGTCCGGTGGCGCGATCCTAGCAAGGTGCCTTATGCGTTAAAAATACTTAAAAAGAATTTTTATATTCCATTAGTGAATTAATCGAGGCCGCTAGCGCAAGGGGCCATAACCCAGCTCTTCGGCCTCGCGCTGGTAATCCAGCAGGACGAGATAATCGCTTTCGCTGGCTGGCAGGACTTCGGGCAAACCGAGGACACGGGCCACATCCGGCAAGTCTTGCAGGCTGCGGTTCATGGCCCGGCGCAGTTGCTCGATCTGCCGGTCCGTCGTGCCGGCAGCGGTGATGAAGGGCAAGGTCGGGCTGAACGCACTGCGCGACACCACCCGCAAGCCGCTGACCTCTTCAGCAGCGTGCTGCGCCAGGTACGCAAAGGTCACGCTATCGATGGCCGCCAGATCAGCAAGGTCTTCGCGCAACCAGCGCAGACTCTCGCGATGACCGCCACTGAGGTCGACCGAAGCGAAAAACCGCCCGTCCCGCTGCAACGTTGCCAGGCGCTGGCGCAACAGGTTCATGCCGCTGTTGGAGTCTTCGCTGTTGATCACCCCGCGACTGTCGAAGAACTCCGCCAGACTGCGGCGCGGATCATCGGTGCGGGCAAGGATCAGGCTGCAATGATTGCCGGCCGTGGCGTCCGGCAATTCGTAGAGCGGACGGCCGGCAAGCCTGACCTGCCCGCGCAACGCGGTTATCAGCGGATAGCCGCAGGTCTGGGTCAGCAGCAACTGCGGCGACAGCCAGAGTTCCGGCAGCGACAAGCCTTCGGCACTGAGCCGCGAATGGCCCAGGTGATCGAGAATCCGCGCCAGCCACTGTTCGTTCGCCGCGCGGATCGGCTCGGGGGCGATGTACATCAACAGCTCTGCGTAACCTGATGTCATGGTGGCCTCAAATGAATGGATGCTGCGGGCTGTCGATCGGCTTGATGCCGTGCCGACGCCACAATTGCCCATAGCCCTGCACCAGAAATCCGCCGCTGCGTTCGATCCATTGCTCCCGGCGCATGCGGTAGGCCTTGGGCAAGTCGTACCACGCCAGCTTCGGCAAATCGTGGTGCACCAGATGGAAATTCAGGTTCAGGAACAGCCAGCGCCACGGCCATCCGGCTTCGTTGAGCACCGTGCGTTGCTCCGGTTGTGTGTGCGGCCGGTGTTCATAGTAAGAGCGGACCATCGCAATCGACAGCGCAGGGATGCTGATCAGCAGCAGGTAATGCCAGACCGGCAATTCGCTGTAGCGGTCGATGAACACCAGCATCAGCACAGTCAGGGCACCGTGGGTCAGCCACATCAGCCAGGCCTGGCGTTCACCGTTTTTCAGGCGTTGCAGTTCTTCACCGGCCAGCGCCAGCAACGCCAGCGGCGCGCCGAGGATGAATCGGCCGAGCACGGTCTTGTTCAGCCAGTGCAGGCTGCGTTCGAACAGCGAACTGCCCTGCCAGCGTTCGGCGCTCAGGTAGCGGCTTTCGGGGTCGAGGCCAGGGATCGTCAGGTCTTCGTCGCGATGGTGCCGCAGATGGCTGTCGCGATAGAGGGTGTACGGATACCACACAGCGAACGGCGCATAGCCGAGGACTTTGTTGACGAAGATCCAGCGCGTCGGATGACCGTGAAGCAATTCGTGCTGCACCGACAGCCAGAGCACCAGCAACGGAATCAGCAGCAACGTGGTCCACCAGAGGCCGAGCCATTCGCTGCCCAGCACAATCGCGAACCAACCGCCGTACACGCCGATCAGCAGCAGCCAGGTCGGCCAGTCGGTGCGGGCGGTGAAGCGTTGACGCAGGGTTTCGATCTGTTGGCGATGGGCATCGTCGAAATAGTGGGGCATGGCGTGGCTCGGAACGAAGGTCTGTTCGTTCTGTGCAACACCAGCGGGAAATCTTGCAGATTATTTTTTGCAGAGAAGAAAGGAGCCCGAAAAGCGGGCTCCCGAGGAACGGTATCAATGGCCAAAAATGTCGACTTTTTTCGCCCTTTTCTCATGGCGCTTCTCGATGGCGGTCTTGGCCGGTTTCTTCTTCGCGGCTTTCTTCGAATCCATACCTTTGGACATGATGCGTACTCCACTCAGAGGGGATGTGAGATCAGGTATACACCTATCCCGGCGAGTACGTTGTTTTATAATCCGCGACTTTTGCACCGGCAGTCCGATTCATGACCGACACCCGCTACAGCCAGCTCGACGACCTGTCCTGGCCCTTGATGAACAAGTTCTACCGCCAGCATCAATCGTCAATGAAAGCGGTGCGCGAGGCGCAATTGTGGGTGGCGCGGCGCGAGGAAATCGTGGCTGCGCTGTGCCTGCGGCCGGTGTTCGGCGGGCATTGGCTGACCGGGTTGTTCGTTGATCCGGCCTGTCGCGAACAAGGCATTGCCGCGCAGTTGATCGCGGCGGCGGTGAAAGATGTGGAGGCGCCGGTGTGGCTGTTCTGCCACCCGGACCTGCGTGAATTCTACGAGCGACGCGGCTTCACCTTCGACCCCGCCCTGCCCCAGGCCATGGCCGAGCGCCTGAGCCGTTATGCGCGGAGCAAGCCGATGATTGCCATGGAGCTGGCGCCGCGCACTGGCTGATCAATCGTCAGCGTTGGGATCGAGATCCGGGAACATCACTTCGGTAAAACCGAACTTGCTGAAATCGGTGATGCGCGACGGGTACAGGCGCCCGATCAGGTGATCGCATTCATGCTGCACCACCCGCGCATGGAACCCCGAAGCCACACGTACGATCGGTTGCCCTTTGGGGTCGACGCCTTCGTAGCGGATCTGCTGATAACGATCCACCGCGCCGCGCAGGCCGGGCACCGACAGGCAGCCTTCGAAGCCCTCTTCCATCAGCGGGCTGAGCGGCGTGATCAGCGGGTTGATCAGGATCGTCTGCGGCACGGCTTCGGCGTCCGGGTAACGCTCGCTGTGCTCGAAGCCGAAGATCACCAGTTGCAGGTCGACGCCGATCTGCGGCGCGGCCAAGCCGACACCGCCGACGCATTCCATGGTCTGGAACATGTCGTCGATCAGTTGCCACAACTCCGGGCTGTCGAGCATCTCGGCGGGCACCGGCGGGGCAATGCGCAGCAGGCGCTCGTCGCCCATCTTCAGGATTTCACGGATCATGATCAGGCTTCGTCTGTGTTCGGTTTGAGCGACTGATCGCGCCCCAGGCCGGAAACGTGTTGTTTGGGATGTTCATCGAGTTCGCCGGGGACTTTCTCGCCCGGGTCCTTGCCCTCGCTGGACATGTGTTCGATCACCGCATTCATCTCCGCCCCCAGCAACAGCACCGCGGCGGAAATGTAGAAATACAGCAACAGCACGATGATCGCACCGATGCTGCCATACATGGCGTTGTAGTTGGCGAACGTCTTGACGTAGAACGCAAACCCCAGGGACGCGACAATCCACACCACCACCGCCAGCACCGAGCCCGGGGTAATGAAACGGAACTCCTGTTTGACGTCGGGCATCACGTAGTAGATCAACGCGACGGCGACCATCATCAGGATCACGATCACCGGCCAGCGGGCGATGGTCCACACCGTGACGATGAAATCTTCCAGCCCGAACTGCCCGGCAATCCAGCCCATCACCTGCGGCCCCAGCACCATGAGTGCGGCAGCGGCCAGCAGCATGCCGGCGATGCCGACGGTGTAGAAAATCGACAGCGGGAAGCGCTTCCAGATCGGCCGGCCCTCGACCACGTCGTAGGCAGCGTTCATCGCGCTCATCATCAGGCGCACGCCGGCGGACGCGGTGTACAGAGCGATGACGATACCCACGGAAAGCAGGCCGCCCTTGGATTGCTGCAACTGGTCGATCACCGGGTTGACCTGCTCCAGCGCCTGGGGCGGCAACACCAGCTCCGATTGCAGGCGCAGCCAGGAGAAGAAGTCCGGCAGGTGCAGGAAACCGATCAGGGCAATCAGGAACAGAATGAACGGGAACAACGAGAACAGCATCTGGTAGGCCAGTGCCGAGGCATAGGTCGACATCTCGTCTTCCATGAACTCGGTGACGGTACGCACGATGACCCGGTGCAGGGGCAGGCCTTTCATGTCGGGGAAAATCATTCGCGTCTCCTTTCGCCGCAAAACAGGTTGAAGTCGTGGCGACTCAGGGGCCGTTTTCTCTCATCAAAGTAGCCTACTTGGCGACTCTGAAACACTGTGATCCGTGACTGCATGTGAACGACACACAAAAACGGCCATCCTTGGATGGCCGCTTCGGTGTTTCGTTCAAGGCTGGATCAAGCCTTGTCGACGCCTTTCTTGATCGCGTCCTTGGCTTTGCCCACCGCTTGCTGGGCCTCGCCTTTCTTCTCTTGCAGTTTGCCTTCGGCTTGCAGCTTGGTGTTGTCGGTGGCTTTACCGACGCCTTGCTTGATGTTGCCGACCGCTTCGTTGGCCATGCCTTTTACTTTATCGCCTGTGCTACTCATGGTGTTTCTCCTTGGTGCATTGAAGGGGAAAAGTCAGTACGTAATGATTGACTGACCCGGTTTGCGCCAAGTTTCATTTATTTTCAGGGCTTCATTTCGTCGCGGCGTGCAGGTTGCGCTTTATGTTTGCGAGCGTAGCCCCGAGAATGCCCACCATAAGGGCGCCAGGCGCCACAGAACCGATCCCGCAGGAATGTTATGAAACTCGATAAAAAGCAGGCCATCGCCCGTCGCAACCAGGAACTGGGCGGTGCCGTGCTCGGCACCAACAACTGCCACTTCGCCGAATTGAACCGCAACCGCAACATCTGGTGGTTCGACTTGCCGGTGTCGCGTCTGGCCATCGGTCAGTACGAGTGGATTCACCTGTTGATGCACACCCCGGCCACCGACGAACTGCTGCACCTGAAAGTGCCGACCGTGTTCCTGCGCGAGAAACTCGAAGGCCTGGTGATCCGCAACGAAGGCAAGCGCAAGG
The DNA here is from genome assembly GCF_046097675.1 of Pseudomonas sp. UV AK001. Taxonomy (NCBI): domain Bacteria; kingdom Pseudomonadati; phylum Pseudomonadota; class Gammaproteobacteria; order Pseudomonadales; family Pseudomonadaceae; genus Pseudomonas; species Pseudomonas sp. UV AK001. Next base: position 441,869 of record NZ_JBJUVZ010000003.1, on the reverse strand, counting down.
CAGCCCTGAGCCTGGAACTGAGCGCCGACAAGGACTCGTACCTGCAGGACATGCGCCCGGCGGGGACCAATGTGAACTTTGCGCCGTTCCGCCAGTAAGCGATTCCTGCTTCAACAAAAAGCCCCGCATCTGCGGGGCTTTTTGGTTTTAGGCGGCGCTCTTGGCCTTGATCTTCTTCAGTTCTTCGTCGCGCAGTTCGCGGCGCAGGATCTTGCCGACGTTGGTGGTCGGCAGCGCATCGCGGAACTCTACCGAGCGCGGCACCTTGTAGCCGGTGACGTTGGCGCGCATGTGCTCCATCACCGTTTCCTTGGTCAGCGTGACGCCTGGCTTGGCGACGATGAAGATCTTGATCGCTTCGCCCGACTTCTCGTCCGGAATGCCGATGGCCGCGCACTGCAACACGCCCGGCAGGGTCGCCAGCACGTCTTCCAGCTCGTTCGGATACACGTTGAAACCGGAGACCAAGATCATGTCCTTCTTGCGATCAACAATGCGCATGTAGCCGTCCGGCTGGATCACCGCGATGTCGCCGGTTTTCAGCCAGCCTTCGCTGTCGAGCATCTCGTCGGTGGCTTCCTGCCGCTGCCAGTAGCCTTTCATCACTTGCGGCCCCTTGACGCACAGCTCGCCGATTTCGCCCAGCGGCTGCTCGACACCGGCGTCGTCGATGACTTTGCACAGGGTCGACGGCACCGGAATGCCAATGGTGCCGATCTGGATGTTCTGGATCGGGTTGACCGTTGCCACCGGGCTGGTTTCGGTCATGCCGTAGCCTTCGCAGATCGGGCAACCGGTGACCGCCTTCCAGCGCTCGGCGGCGGCCAGTTGCAGGGCCATGCCGCCGGACAGGGTGACTTTCAGTGCCGAGAAATCCAGCTTGCGGAAACCTTCGTTGTTGCACAGGGCCACGAACAGCGTGTTGAGGCCGACGAAACCGCTGAACTTCCACTTCGACAGTTCCTTGACCATCGCCGGCAGGTCGCGCGGGTTGCTGATCAGGATGTTGTGGTTGCCGATCAGCATCATCGCCATGCAATGAAAGGTGAACGCATAAATGTGGTACAGCGGCAGCGGGGTGATCAGGATTTCGCAACCTTCATTGAGGTTGGAGCCCATCAGCGCCTTGCACTGCAGCATGTTGGCGACGAGGTTGCGATGGGTGAGCATCGCGCCCTTGGCCACGCCGGTGGTGCCGCCGGTGTATTGCAGCACGGCGACGTCGCCGCTGTTCGGGTTGGCTTCGGCGACCGGCTGGCCCTGGCCCTTGCTCAGCACGTCGTTGAACTTGACGGCTTTGGGCAAGTGATAGGCCGGAACCATTTTCTTCACGTACTTGATGACGCTGTTGATCAGCAGACGCTTGAGCGGCGGCAGCAGGTCGGCGACTTCGGTGACGATGACATGTTTGACGCCGGTTTTCGGCACCACGGCTTCGGCCAGGTGCGCCATGTTCGCCAGGCACACCAGCGCCTTGGCACCGGAGTCATTGAACTGGTGTTCCATTTCCCGCGCGGTGTACAGCGGGTTGGTATTGACCACGATCAGCCCGGCACGGATGGCACCGAAGACGGCGACCGGGTACTGCAACACGTTGGGCAGTTGCACGGCGATTCGATCACCGGGCTGCAAATCGGTATGCTGTTGCAGATAAGCGGCAAACGCACCGGACAATTCGTACAGTTCACCGTAGGTGATGGTCTTGCCCAGGTTGCTGAACGCCGGTTTGTCGGCGAAGCGTTGGCAGGATTGCTTCAACACTGCCTGAATATTCGGGTACTCGTCTGGATTGATGTCGGCAGCAATTCCAGCGGGGTACTTATCCTTCCAAAAGTCTTCGATCATGGAAGCCCACTCCTCAGCAACGCGAATTCAGCACCGCATTTGATGCGATTATTATTGGTGTTTGTTTATTGGTGAGTCTGGCTTTTTACAAGGCCGAGAAGTCACAAAGCGCGCCGAGAGTAGCAGCTTTGCCAAGGGTCGACTAGAGCCAAAAGCGGCCCCCACAGTCATTTTCATGACTCAAGAACTACTGGCAGTCATTTTAGAGCAAAAATCCTATAACACCCTGAAAGTCCCGGTTTTCGGGGTCTTGAAACAAAAAATCGCGAGCAGGCTCGCTCCCACAGGATCATCGATAACCCTGTGGGAGCGAGCTTGTTCCGGGCGGCGATCCGACGATTGCGCGAAGCGCAGTTCTTTTAGGCGATATCGCGTAACTCTCTGCGCAGGATTTTCCCGACAGGCGTCATCGGCAACGACTCACGCAGCACGATGTGTTTCGGCACCTTGTACGCCGTGAAATTCTCTTTGCAGTAAGCCTTCAGCTCTTCCAGGCTGACCCCGGTTTCCCGCGCCACCACAAACAGCTTCACCGCTTCCCCGGAACGCTCGTCCGGCACACCGATCACCGCACAGTTGGCGACTTTCGGATGGGCCATCACCACGTCTTCGATTTCGTTCGGGTACACGTTGAAACCGGAGACGATGATCATGTCTTTCTTGCGGTCGACGATGCGCACAAAACCGTCCGGGTCGATCACCGCAATGTCGCCGGACTTGAACCAGCCCTCGGCATCCAGCACCTCGGCGGTGGCCTCGGGTTTCTGCCAGTAGCCCTTCATGATCTGCGGGCCCTTGATGCACAGTTCGCCGCGCTCGCCCAAAGGTTGTTCGACACCGTCGTCATTGATGACTTTCAATCGGGTGCCCGGCACCGGCAGGCCGACCGTACCGATCCGCGACAGCTCGCCGTACGGGTTGGTGCAGGCCACCGGCGAGGTTTCGGTCAGGCCGTAGCCTTCGGTGATGCGGCAACCGGTGAGTTGCTCCCAGCGCTCGGCAGTGGCCTTGACCAGCGCGGTGCCGCCGGAGTTGGTGAGTTTGAGCGTGGAGAAATCCAGGGTCTTGAAGTCCGGATGATCCATCAGCGCGACGAACAGGGTGTTGAGCCCCAGCAGTGCCGAGAATTTCCAGTTCTTCAGCTCCTTGATGAAGCCACCGATGTCCCGCGGATTGGTAATCAGCACGTTGTGATTGCCGGACACCATCATGCACATGCAATTCGCGGTGAAGGCATAGATGTGGTACAGCGGCAGCGGCGCGATCATCACTTCCTGACCTTCGCGCAACAACGGCTGACCGTCGCTGCCGAACTGGCCGAGACAGGCGCGCACCTGTTGCATGTTGGCCACCAGATTGCCGTGGGTGAGCATCGCCCCCTTGGCCAGGCCGGTGGTGCCACCGGTGTATTGCAGCACGGCGATGTCGTCCAGGCCGACCTTCAGCGGCTTGATGCCCAGGCCCCGGCCCATGCGCAGCGCGCTCTTGAAGGAAATCGCCTGGGGCAGCGAATACGCCGGGACCATTTTCTTCACTTTGCTGACCACGGTGTTGACCAGCCAGCCCTTGGCGGTGGGCATCAGGTCGCCCATCTTCGCTTCGATCAGATACTGGATGTCAGTGTCCGGCAGCACTTCCTGGACTTTCTGGCCGAACATGTTCAGATACACCAGCGCCCGTGCACCGGAGTCCTTGAACTGGTGGCGCATCTCCCGCGCGGTGTACAGCGGGTTGGTGTTGACCACGATCAGCCCGGCGCGCAAGGCACCGAACACGGCAATCGGATAATGCAGGACGTTGGGCATCTGCACCGCGATGCGATCCCCCGGCGCCAGATCAGTGTGGGCTTGCAGGTAACCGGCGAACGCGGCGCTCTGGCGCTCGAGTTCGGCGTAGGTCAGGGTCACGCCCATGTTGCTGAACGCCGGGCGATCAGCGAATTTCTTGCAGGAACGCTCGAACACCTCGATCACCGACTTGAATTCACCCACGTCGATGTCCAGGGGTACGCCCGCCGGGCGTTTGTCATTCCAGAAATCAGGTTGCATTGTTCTTGTCCTCTTTACCTGAGCCGATCCGGGGCCGCTTCGCTGTCATTTTTCTCTTGTCCTTGAAAAAGCCGAAAGCAAAAAGCGGGGCTTCACGGACACTAGCAGCTATGGTCATTCAGGCAAATATGGGCAGCGTCCTCATTGATCGTGTGAATCTTCCTGCCGTGGCGTGAGCTGATCGGACGCGCTATACAATGCAATCTCTGCAATTCCCTGCAACAAAAGCATGCCGCAAAAGGAATCGCCATGATCCACGACACTTTCTGGCTGGACGCGAGTGACCGCAGCCGCCTCTTCGTCAACCAGTGGCTGCCGAACGCGCCGCTGAAGGCGGTGATTCTGCTGGCCCACGGCATGGCCGAGCACAGCGGCCGGTACGCGCGACTGGCCGAATCGTTCTGCGCCGAAGGCTACGGTGTGTATGCGCCCGATCAGCGCGGCCATGGCAAAACTGCCGATCATGGGACGCTCGGGCATTTCGCCGACGACGATGGCTGGTGCAAGGTGGTCGGTGATCTCGCGAGCCTCAACCAGTTCCTCGGCCAGCGTCATCCGGGCGTGCCGATCGTGCTGCTCGGGCACAGCATGGGCAGCTACATCGCGCAGGCTTATTTACTGCATCACAGCGCCAGCCTGCACGGCGCGATTCTCAGCGGCTCGAATTTCCAGCCGGTGGCGCTGTACCGCGCGGCCCGGCAGATCGCCCGGTTCGAAAAACTGCGCCAGGGCGCCAAGGGACGCAGTGCGCTGATCGAATGGCTGTCGTTCGGCTCGTTCAACAATAAATTCAAACCGGCACGCACCGCGTTTGACTGGCTGAGTCGCGATCCGGCCGAAGTCGACAAGTACGCCTCCGATCCGCTGTGCGGCTTTCGCTGCACCAACCAGCTATGGATCGACCTGCTCGGCGGGTTGCAGCAAATCAGCAAAGCGTCCAATCTCGCCCAGATCGACCCGGGCTTGCCGCTGCTGGTGATTGGCGGCGAATGTGATCCGGTGAGTGAAGGCAAGCGTCTGACTGATCTGGCCAATGCCTTGCGCTCGGCCGGCAGCCAGAACCTGCAACTGAAGATCTACCCGCAGGCCCGGCACGAATTGTTCAATGAGACCAACCGCGACGAAGTGACCGCCGATGTGCTGGCCTGGATCGACCAGGCGCTGAGCCATCCCCGTCCGCACCGCAGCGAATAATTTTTTGTGGATTCATTTAATCCGTCACAGGAATCAAGACCGATGACCCAGGTTACCAACATCCCTTACGAAGCCCTCGAAGTCGGCCAGACCGCCAGCTACAGCAAGACCGTCGAAGAGCGCGACATTCAGCTGTTCGCCGCGATGTCCGGCGATCACAACCCGGTGCACCTGGACGCCGAGTTCGCCGCCGCCAGCATGTTCAAGGAACGCATTGCCCACGGCATGTTCAGCGGCGCGCTGATCAGTGCGGCCGTAGCTTGCGAGCTGCCTGGGCCGGGCACCATTTATATCGGTCAGCAGATGAGCTTCCAGAAGCCGGTGAAGATCGGCGACACCCTGACCGTGCGCCTGGAAATCCTCGAGAAACTGCCGAAATTCCGCGTACGTATCGCCACTCGTGTATTCAACCAGCGCGATGAATTGGTGGTGGATGGCGAGGCCGAGATCCTGGCGCCACGCAAGCAACAGACCGTTACCCTGCCGACCTTGCCGGCCATCAGCATCGGCTGATTGTCCTCGACATAAAAAACGCCAGACTAGCTGGCGTTTTTTTGTGGGCGTTGATCGCTTACGAGCGGGCACGCGCCTGATTGCGCAGCGCTTTCACCTGATCATGATTGCGTTGCACGCCGTGGTACTGGCGCTCAACCAGATCACGAATGCCGACCAGGTTGTGCTTGTTGATCTTCTCGATCGCTTCACGATAAGCCTTCAGGGCGTGGTCTTCACCGCGCTCGGCTTCGTTGAGCACTGCCTCTTCGTCCTTGCCGGTGAACATGGCTTTGACGTCGACCCAGCGACGATGCAGGTCACCGCTGACGCTGGTGGAGGTTTCCGGATCGCCGCCCATCGAGCGCACGGTCGCCTGCAACTCGGCTGCAGCCGTAGCGCAGTCGGCGGAGCGTTTCACGAACAGGGTTTTCAGTTCCGGGTGCTTGATGTCTTCAGCGCAGGTCTTGAACCCTTCCTGACCGTCCTTGCTGGTTTCGATCAGGTCGTTGAGGACGGAGATGGCTTCTTTATTCATGTCAGTCATTTTTCAATTCCTTGCGTGGGTGAAAGATGCAAGGAGTGTTGCAGTGCTCGTGCCAGCTTTCGCGAAAGAATTTAATTGTTATTTTTCAATAAGTTATAAATAAAACAGAAATCTGTATGCCTGTTATTTGCATGATCTGTCATTTGGCCTGCATGCAGAATGCCTGTATTTTCCAAAGTGTTTTCAAAGCCAGACGATTTCAACAATGAACCCCGAAAAACTCGAACTGCTGATCACCCGCGAAATGCCCTTCGGCAAGTACAAGGGACGGATCATTGCCGACCTTCCCGGCCCGTACTTGAACTGGTTCGCCCGGGAAGGTTTCCCCCACGGCGAACTCGGCGGCCTGCTGGCGCTGATGCAGGAAATCGATCACAACGGCCTGTCGGAGCTGCTGGAACCGCTGCGCGCCAAACATGGCAAACCCGCCCCGCGCCACTGAGGCGCATCCTGATCCGAGTCGACCATGCCCGATAACACCCGCCGCGCCCGAGACGAAGCCTTCTGGCAAACCTTCGCCGACCGTTACGACCGCCATCCCGGCCCCGTGAACCTGGAAAACGGCTACTTCGGACGCATGTCGCGCACCGTGGTCGAGGACTACCAGCGCCATATCGAACAGATCAACAACAGCAACTCGATCTATGTGCGCCAACGCTTCGAACAGCACGACAGCCTCGACATCCGCGCGCAACTGGCCGAGCTGATCGGCGTGCGCGCGCAAAGCATCGCTTTCACCCAGAACGCTACCGCCGGCCTGCAGTCGCTGATCCGCAACTACAACCGTCTCGAGCCTGGCGATCAGGTGCTGATCTGCGATCTGGAATACGACACGGTCAAGGGCGCGATGCGCTGGCTGGCCCGCCATCGCGGGGTCGAGGTGATCGAGATCGAACACACGCACCCGGCCAGCTTCGACAGCCTGCTGGCGACTTACCGCGAAGCCTTCATTCGCTATCCAAAGCTCAAGCTGATGGCGCTGACCCACGTTACCCACCGCACCGGACTGGTGATGCCCGTGCAGGCGATCGCTGCGCTGGCCAGGGAGCATGGCGTCGATATCATCCTCGACGGCGCCCACGCCCTCGGCCAGATGGAGTTCGATCTGGAAGCACTGGGCATCGCCTTCGCCGGGTACAACCTGCACAAATGGATCGGCTCGCCGCTGACCCTGGGCTTTCTGTATATCGCTCCGCAGCGTCTGGCCGACATCGATCCGGACATGGGCGAGATGCATTTCCCGCTCAACGACATTCGCTCGCGCACGCCCTACAGCACGCCGAACATTCCGGCGCTGATGACCCTGCCACTGGTGTTCGAAGAGCACCGTGCGCTCGGTGGCGCAGCGGCCAAGGGTGCACGGGTGAACTACCTGCGCAACCTGTGGGTCAGCGCCGTGCGCAACCTGCCGGGCATCGAGGTCACCACCCCGGACGATCCGCGTCTGTATTGCGGCATCACCTCGATGCGCTTTACCCGGCATGCCGACCAGCAGGCGATGGTCGAACGCCTGCTCAACGACTACAACCTGTTCACCGTGGTGCGCAACGGCGCGGCCTGCGGGCCGTGCATCCGCATCACGCCGTCGTTGACCACGACGGCGGCGGAGATTCAGTCGCTGGTTCTGGCGCTGAATGAACTGCGTTAAACCGTGTACTTGTCGAAATCCTCGGGCTTGATCTGCGACGACACCGCAAAGGTGTCGATGCCGATCGTGAGGTGGCCGAAGTAACCGTCCTCGTAGGAGTCACGGCCAATCGGCCACACGGTCAGGGTCGAAGCCTCCCCGCCCATGCTGGCGTAATAGACATCGTTGGCATTGCATACCGGCTGCGAGCCGCGCCCGCGATACGCCTTGGCGTTGAGCACACTGCGGGAAACCACCTCCGGAAAATACAGTTGCCCGACCCAGGCCACATTGCGCTCATCGAGGTACTCGTTGCCGGCGACGATGCGCACCGCCACGTGAATGTGCAGGGCACGCCCGGCATAAAACCCCGGATAGATCGTGGTGAAACGCACCCTGCCTTTGTGATCGCTGAACTGACCACCGCGCAGGTAGGTGTCGTCATCGGTTCGCGGGATCGAGCCGATGTCTTCAACGTCGACTTCCAGATCCGGGTTTACCCGACTCCAGCCGGAGTAGGCGCCACGTGCGTTGCAGTGCCAGATATCCACCAGCGCACCGCTGACCGGCTCGGCGGTCATGGCATCGACGATGGTCAGGCGCAACAGCAAAGGCAGGCCCTCGGCGCCTTCGCTGATGTTGCGCCGCAGCAGTTTGGGATTGCGAAAATAGGGCCCGGCGACTTGCTCGGGGGCCAGTTGATAAACCGGTGGCGCTGAAGGCTGGTTATCCATGACGCGTTCTCTCTTCCATAAGATGAACGCAGGTTAACGCCACACGCCAAGCCGGGTGCGGTAACTATGTATCTCGAGATAACGAAGGTTTTTGCAGGCAAAAAAAAACGGTGCACCGACCAAGCGCACCGTTAAAGCCGTAGAACACACAACGAAGTGTCGGGTGAAGCGATCAGTCCAGCAGCGCCAAAGCCTCGGCAGTGCATTCCTGAATGCGGGCCCAGTCGCCGTTCTTGATCCACTCTGGATCAAGCATCCAGCTACCGCCCACGCACATGACGTTTTTCAGCGCCATGTAGCTCTTGATGTTGGCAGGGCCCACGCCGCCGGTCGGGCAGAATTTCACTTCGCCGAACGGGCCGCCGAGGGCCTTGATCGCCGCCACGCCACCGCTGACTTCAGCCGGGAACAGCTTGAAGCGACGATAACCCAGGCCATAGCCTTCCATGATGCCGGAGGCGTTGCTGATGCCCGGCAGCAGCGGGATCGGGCTTTCGACGCTGGCTTCCAGCAGGTCACGGGTGATGCCCGGGGTGACAATGAATTGCGAACCGGCCGCTTCGGCCGCAGCCAGCATGTTGCGGTCGAGTACGGTGCCGGCACCGGTCACCAGCTCCGGACGCTGTTCGCGCAGGATCTGGATCGCCTTGAGGCCGAACTGTGAACGCAGGGTCACTTCCAGCGCGGTCAGACCACCGGCGGCCAGGGCGTCGGCCAGCGGCAGCACGTCCTGTTCACGGGCGATGGTGATCACCGGCAGGATCCGCGCCTTGGCGCAGAGGCTGTCGATCAGGGCAACTTTGTCCGCCATGGAAACGGTCGGGGATGGGGTTGTCATAGCGGCTGTTCCTTGGCTCATGGGCACCAGTAAATCTCTAACGTAGGTTGCAGAAACGCGCGAACCGGCATGGCGGCGACGTCGTTGGATGCCAGTGCGGCATTCAGGGTGGTCAGTTTCGACTGACCGGAAATCGACAGAATCTTGTGCTTCGCCGAAGCCAGCAGCGCCCGGCTCATGGTCAGGCGTTGACGCGGCACGCTCGGCGCCAGCATCGGCCAGCAACGACGGGTGCCATCGGCTTGCAGGGCTTCAGCCAGGTTCGGGCTGTCCGGGAACAGCGACGCGGTGTGACCGTCATCACCCATGCCCAGCACCAGCACATCGATGGCCGGCAATTCAGCAAGCAAGCGGTCAGCGTTTTCAGCAGCCTGCTCGACGTTGGCCGCCGCGCTGTAAAGGCTGAGGAACTGCGCCTTGGCCGCCGGGCCCTTGAGCAGATACTGCTTGAGCAAACCAGCGTTGCTGTCGGCGTGTTCGACCGGCACCCAGCGCTCGTCGGCCAGGGTCACGACGACCTTCGACCAGTCCAGCTCCTGCTTGGCCAGGTGCTGGAAAAACGCCACCGGGCTGCGACCACCGGACACCACCAGCACCGCGTTGCCGCGCGCCGCCAGTGCGTCACTCAACTGCTTGGCGACATTCAGCGCCAGGCCTTCGGCAAGCAGCACCGGGCTCTTGTATTCATGGGCATTCACGCCCGCCGGCAGTTTCACATCAGATATCGCCATACCACGACCTCCCGTCCCGCGTGATCAATGCAATGGAACTCATCGGCCCCCACGACCCGGCCGCATACGGCTTGGGCGCGTCACCGGATTTTTTCCACCCGGCGATCAACTGGTCACACCATTTCCACGCGGCTTCGATTTCATCTTTACGGACAAACAGGTTCTGATTGCCGTTCATCACTTCCAGCAACAACCGCTCGTAGGCGTCGGGGATCCGCGCGCTGCGCCAGGTGTCGGAGAAATTCAGTTGCAACGGGCCGCTGCGCAACTGCATGCCCTTGTCCAGGCCTTGATCCTTGGTCATCACCCGCAGGGAAATGCCTTCGTCCGGTTGCAGGCGGATGATCAGTTTGTTGCTGATCTGCAGGCGCTGCTCCGGGGCGAAGATGTAGTGCGACGGTTCCTTGAAGTGGATGACGATCTGCGACAGCTTCTGCGGCATGCGCTTGCCGGTACGCAGGTAGAACGGCACGCCGGCCCAGCGCCAGTTGCGGATGTCGGCACGCAGGGCGACGAAGGTTTCGGTGTCGCTCTGGGTGTTGGAATTCGGTTCTTCGAGGTAACCCGGTACGGATTTGCCTTCGCTGTGGCCGGCAATGTACTGACCGCGCACTACCTGAGTGGTCAGGCCTTCCGGGCTGATCGGCGCCAGGGCCTTGAGCACTTTTACTTTTTCGTCGCGGATGCTGTCGGCGGACAGGTCGGCCGGCGGGTCCATGGCGATCAGGCAAAGCAGTTGCAGCAGGTGGTTCTGGATCATGTCGCGCAGCTGGCCGGCCTTGTCGAAATAGCCCCAGCGGCCTTCGATGCCGACCTTCTCGGCCACGGTGATTTCCACGTGGGAGATGTAATGCTGGTTCCACTGGGTTTCGAACAGGCTGTTGGCAAAACGCAGGGCGATCAGGTTCTGAACAGTCTCTTTGCCCAGGTAATGGTCGATGCGGTAGGTGCGGTTCTCCGGGAAGAACTGCGCCACGGCGTCGTTGACCTTGCGCGAGGATTCGAGGTCCGAGCCGATCGGTTTTTCCAGCACCACGCGGGTGTTTTCGGCCAGACCGACTTTCGCCAGGTTCTCGCAGATCGCGCCGTACACCGCCGCCGGGGTGGCGAAGTAGGCAATCATGCGCTGCTGGGTGCCCGCCAGTTCAGCCAGCGCCGCGTAATCTTCAGCCTTGAGGAAGTCGACGTGCAGGTAGGTCAGGCGCGCCAGAAAGCGCTCGGCCACGGCCTCGCCCAGTTCCTTGCCCACATAGCGACGCAGTTCGGCGGCAATGAATGCCATGTGCTGCTGCTCGGTGCCTTCTTCACGGGCCAGCGCGATAATACGCGTGTCCTCGTGCAGCAGGCCGGCGCCATCCAGGTGATAAAGGGCAGGAAACAGCTTGCGCAGGGCCAGATCGCCCAGGGCGCCGAACAAGGCGAAGGTGCACGGTTCAACCGTAATCGAAGGCATGATGTTTGTTCTTTTATCAAGTTAAGCTACAAATACCTTTTTTCAAGGCATCACTCAAGGGAAAATGTAGTAATAACCACAACATTTTCGCAAAATACAGATTCCGAGTGGTGGTCGGTCGGAGCCATCAGTAGGATAGGCCACCGTCACGGGCCACATCAAAGGCCCAATTTGCATAGCCGCGCGCTTATCGGCGCCGGTGAATCTAGGAAATCCATATGGACCGCGTGCGAAATTTACTGGAACAGATCCAGAGTCGCCTTGAAGAGCTGAACAAGGCCGAACGCAAAGTCGCCGAAGTGATCCTGCTCAACCCGCAGCAGGCTACCCGCTTCAGCATCGCCGCCCTCGCCCAGGCCGCTTCGGTCAGTGAACCGACGGTCAACCGTTTCTGCCGTTCGTTCGGCGTCAGCGGCTATCCCGAACTCAAGCTGCAACTGGCCCAGAGCCTGGCCAGCGGCGCGGCTTACGTCAGCCGCGCAGTAGAGGCCGACGACAATCCCGAGGCCTACACCCAGAAGATTTTCGGCAGCGCCATCGCCTCGCTGGACAGCGCTTGCCAGGCGCTGGACCCGAACCTGATCAGCCGCGCCGTCGACCTGTTGATCCAGGCCCGGCAGATCCACTTCTTCGGCCTCGGCGCCTCGGCTCCGGTGGCACTGGACGCGCAGCACAAGTTCTTCCGCTTCAACCTGGCCGTCACAGCCCACGCCGATGTGCTGATGCAACGAATGATTGCTTCGGTGGCGCACACCGGCGAATTGTTCGTGATCATTTCCTACACCGGTCGCACCCGCGAGCTGGTGGAAGTGGCGCGCATCGCCCGGGAGAACGGCGCTTCGGTACTGGGCCTGACCGCCGAGAACTCGCCACTGGCCAAGGCCAGTACCCTGAGCCTGAACATTCCGCTGCCGGAAGACACCGACATCTATATGCCGATGACCTCGCGGATCATTCAGTTGACGGTGCTGGATGTGCTGGCGACGGGGATGACTTTGCGTCGCGGGGTGGATTTCCAGCCGCATCTGCGCAAGATCAAAGAGAGCTTGAATGCGAGCCGGTATCCGGTGGGTGACGAGTTCAACTAGTTCGCGCTGATTGCTCCCACGCTAGCGCGTGGGAGCAATGACTAAGCAGCAGCCCAAGCCTGCAAACTCAAATGCGCCTTCTCCCCCGGCGCCAGATGCAGGCTGTCCGTCCCGCCCGCCGCCGCTTCAACACAGACAAATTCCGAGATCTCATCCCATGTCACGCCCAGCAACGGCCGCGCGCCCGGGTGCCAGACCACTGTGTCCGCGCTGTCACCGGTATCTATGCACAACTCGCGCTGCCAGGCGTGATCCTTGAGCTGCAATTCGCCGTCGTGCTGGAACACGCGCTGACAGCCGCCATCAACCCGCAGCTCACCTTCCTGCTGACAGACTTCACGGTTCAACTGGTCGTAACCCTGCGCCCCTTCGAGCCCAGACAGCGCTATCTCACTCACATCGCCAATACGCCAGTAAGCGTGCAAAGCCTGGCTCAGCTGGCATGGCATGTCGTCCTGATGCTCGGTGCTCAGGCGTAATTCCATGCGTTCGCCCAAGTGCGCGTGCAGGTCCACCTGCCAGTCGCACAGCTGTAATTGCCAATGCAGGCGTACGCCGTCATCGGCGGTGCTGCTGTCGAGCAGTTTCCAGTCCAGCAGTCGCGCCCAGCCGTGGGACGGCCACGCGTTTTCGCTCGGATGGCGGCCATACCACGGCCAGCAAACCGGCACGCCGCCTCGGATTGCGCCGACGTGCGGCCACTTCGCCGCGCACCACAACCACGGCTTTTGTCCGCGCGGCTGAAAGTGCAGCAACTGCGCACCCTGACGACTGAACACCGCCTGACACAGCGGATGGTCGATCACCAGCACATCGCGCATCTGATAGCGCTCCCAGGCGAACACCGGTCGTTCACGCAAGGATTTGAAGAAGCGTTGCAGCGGATGCTCATGCATGGGCCACGGTTCCAGATTCAACTTTCATGGGCTGCGACACCCCTTTCCAAAAAAAAGCGGACAGCCTGGGCCGTCCGCAAATATGCGCACATAGAGAGGAGCTTATCGCAGACGCGTTAGAACGTAGACTGAATTTTCAGGCCAGCGACCAAAGCGTTGTCCACTTGATCCACACCACCCGGGTGAGTGATGTATTGCAGGTTCGGACGCACAGTCAGCCAGTTGGTGACGTGGAAGCCGTAGTTGATCTCGTAGTTGTATTCGGTCTCGCGAATCGGCGAGAACACCGGATTGTCGTAGTCCGAAACGCCGTTGGAGGCGTTCAGCAGCTCGGCGTTTTTCTTCACGTCGTCGTTGACGTGGATACGCGCCGCACCGATGCCGACGTCATCCTTCGGACGGGCGTCGAACGGGCCTTTGTAGACAAACATCACCGACTGGTAGTTGTCGATGAAGTTGGTGTCCTTGTCGTGGAACGTGGCGTTGGCCGCGATGTTCAGACCACGGGAAGCGTCGCCGTTGTGGCTGGTGAGTTGCTGTTGCGCAACGAACCAGTAGCCGTGCTTGCTGCTGTGGGTGCGGTAGGCGTTGCCGGTGGTTGCAGCGTCGTTGCCGTTGATGTCTTCGCGGACATCTGCGGCATCAGCCGTGCTCTTGTAGTAACCGACGCGGTATTCGCCCGGCAGGCTGTTGACCTTCGGCGACCAGACCAGCTCGACCGGCAGCACGGTACCGGCGGTGCCGCTGCCGCTGAGCTTGAAGCCGTTGCCGTGTTCCAGCTGCGACGGGTTCTGGTTGTACGCGCCGATCTGCGCGTAGAGCTCGTCGTTGATGTTGTACTTCACGCGGATCGCGGCCTGGCTGACGGGCCAGTTGTACCAGATGTTGGTCGCCCAGTTACCGACTTGCGAGCCGCAGAACGCCAGGTTCTGGAATTCGCACGGGAAGGTGTTGAAGTCTTCGCCTTCACCGAAATAACCGGCCTTGACGTCGAGTTTGTTGTCGAAGAACTGGTGCTGAATCCACAGTTGGGTCAGACGCACCATGTGGCCACGACCGTAGACTTCCTGCGAGGAAGACAGGGTGCCGGCACGCGGGTCGCCAACGCGGTCGTTGGAAATGTTCTGACCGTTACGGTTGGTCAGCTGGATCTTGGCCTGAGTGTTGTCCCAGCCCCAGAGTTTTTGCAGGTCCAGCGCCACGCCCAGACCGAACTGGTCGCTGTAGCGGCCGGTCTTGTCGTCGTTGTAGCCGCCATGCAGGTTGGCGCCCATTTCCCCGACGTAGTCAGCCTTGATGTCGATGCCTTGCTCGATCAGCTTGGTCCGCTCACCACCCCAGTCGCCCGTCATCCACTTGGAATCGGAGCTGAATGCATCGGCGGCCATGGCATTGCCGGCCATGACCAATGCGGCCGCGGCTGACACTTGGCAGATCAACCGGGCATTGACGTGTTTCTTTTTCATCCCTACATCCTCGTCTTTATTGTTATTAACTGTTTTTTTCCAACGCGGTTTACATCCCCTGCAGAAATGAGCCTGTTGCAGGCTCATCCCCACATTGATTTCTTACCGACCCTTGAACTGAGCGACATTGGCGCTGTGCGCTTCGGTCTTCGGCAGACCCGCCACACCCAGGCGCTCGCCGCTCTTGGCGTCGAACAACAGCACTTTCGACGGATCGAATTGCAGGGTCAGGGTTTCGCCCACCTGCGGCGCCACGTCCGGCGCCAGTCGGCAGCAGACCTTGGTGTCGTTGAGGTTGACGAACACCAGGGTGTCCGGACCGGTCGGTTCGGTGACCTGCACTTCAGCCTTGATGCTCGGCAGGCCGTTGCCCTCGCCGTTGGCCAGCGCGATCTGCTCCGGACGCAGGCCGAGGATCACTTCGCGGTCTTCGAGACCGGCGTCCTGCATCGCCATCGGCAGCTCGCAACGGGCCTGGCCACTGTCGAGCAGCGCCACCAGACGGCCGTCCTTGCGTTGCAGGCGCAGCGGGATGAAGTTCATCGGCGGCGAACCGATGAAGCTCGCCACGAACAGGTTGGCCGGGTCGTTGTAGATCTCTTTCGGCGTACCGAACTGCTGGATGATGCCGTCCTTCATCACCGCCACCTTGTCGCCCAGGGTCATCGCTTCGATCTGGTCGTGGGTCACGTAGACCGTGGTGGTTTTCAGGCGCTGGTGCATCAGTTTCATTTCGGTGCGCATCTCGACGCGCAGCTTGGCGTCGAGGTTGGACAGCGGTTCGTCGAACAGATAAATCTTCGGCCGACGCGCCAGTGCACGACCCATGGCGACACGCTGTTGCTGACCACCGGAGAGCTGGCCCGGCTTGCGATTGAGCAGGTGCTCGATCTGCAGCAGCTTGGCGACGCGGGCGACTTCTTCGTCGATGGCCGACTGGCTCATCTTTCGGATCTTCAGACCGAACTCGATGTTCTCGCGCACGCTCATGGTCGGGTACAGCGCGTAGGACTGGAACACCATGGCGATGTCGCGATCTTTCGGGCTCATGCCGCTGACGTCCTGGTCACCGATCATGATCGCGCCGCCGGTGATGGTTTCCAGGCCGGCGATGCAGTTCATCAGGGTCGACTTGCCGCAGCCCGACGGCCCGACAAGGATCAGGAACTCACCGTCCTTGATCGACAGTTCGATGTTCTTCAGGGTGTCCGGCAGGCCGGCACCGTAAGTCTTGTTTACATTGCGAAGTTCGAGCGTAGCCATGATTACCCCTTGACTGCGCCGGCCGTCAGCCCGCGCACGAAATACTTGCCTGCGACCACATAGACCAGCAGGGTCGGCAGCCCGGCGATCATCGCCGCCGCCATGTCCACGTTGTATTCCTTGGCCCCGGTGCTGGTGTTGACCAGGTTGTTCAGCGCCACCGTGATCGGTTGCGAATCACCGCTGGAGAACACCACGCCGAACAGGAAGTCGTTCCAGATCTGGGTGAACTGCCAGATCAGGCAGACCATGATGATCGGGGTGGACATCGGCAGGATGATCCGGCGGAAGATCGTGAAGAACCCGGCACCGTCCAGGCGTGCGGCCTTGATCAGCGCATCCGGAATGCTCACGTAGTAGTTACGGAAAAACAGCGTGGTGAACGCCAGGCCGTAGACCACGTGCACGAACACCAGGCCGGTGGTGGTGCTCGCCAGGCCCATCTTGCCGAGGGTGAACGACGCCGGCAGCAGCACGGTCTGGAACGGCAGGAAGCAGCCGAACAGCAACAGGCCGAAGAACAGCTGCGAGCCCTTGAAGCGCCAGAACGACAGCACATAACCGTTCAACGCACCGATGGCGGTGGAGATGATCACGGCCGGAACGGTGATCTTGATCGAGTTCCAGAAGTAGCCGTCAACGGTGGCCCAGGCTTTCACCCAGCCGATGCCGCTGACCACGGTCGGCCAGCTCAGCAGGTTGCCGGTGGAGATGTCTTCCGGGGTCTTGAAGCTGGTCAGCAGCATGACCACCAGCGGCACCAGATACAGCAGGACCGCGAGGATCAGCACCGCGTAGATCGCGATGCGGCTCAGGCTGATGGCCGGTTTGGAGGCGAGACTAGTCATGACGCTTGGTCCTCAGCTCGGAGTACAGGTAAGGCACGATGATCGCGAGGATCGCACCGAGCATAAGAATCGCACTGGCCGACCCCATGCCCATCTGCCCACGGCTGAACGTGAACGAGTACATGAACATCGCCGGCAGGTCGGAGGAATAACCCGGGCCGCCGGCCGTCATGGCCGCTACCAGGTCGAAGCTCTTGATCGCGATGTGCGCCAGGATCATCACCGCACTGAAGAACACCGGACGCAGGCTTGGCAGCACCACTTTCCAGTAGATGCGCGGCATGCTCGCGCCGTCGATCTGGGCGGCACGGATGATCGATTGATCAACGCCACGCAGACCGGCGAGAAACATCGCCATGATGAAGCCCGAAGCTTGCCAGACCGCCGCGATCACCAGGCAATACACCACGCGATCCGGGTCGATCAGCCAGTCGAGACGGAAGCCTTCCCAGCCCCAGTCCCGCAGCAATTTGTCCAGGCCCATGCCCGGGTTGAGCAGCCATTTCCACGCAGTACCGGTAACGATCATCGAGAGCGCCATCGGATAGAGGTAAATGGTGCGGATGAAGCCTTCGCGACGGATTTTCTGGTCGAGGAAAATCGCCAGCGTCACGCCGATCACCAGAGTGATCGCGATGAACATGCCGCCGAACACGGCCAGGTTCTTGCTCGCCACCCACCAGCGGTCGTTGTCGAACAGCCGCGCGTATTGCGCCAGGCCTGCCCACTTGTAGTTCGGCAGGAAGGTCGACGTGGTGAACGACAGGACAAACGTCCAGAAGATATAGCCATAGAAGCCCACCAGAACGATGAACATGCTCGGCGCCAGCACCAGTTTCGGTAGCCAGCGCTGCAATGCGTCGAACGGCGAGGCCTTGCTGAACACAGCAACAGAACTCATGGGAAGATCCAGTAAAAAAGATGAAGGACCGCTGCAAGCTCCCAGCCTCAAGCCGATGCGCGACTTGAAGCTGGCAGCTGCTCTACGCCGGTGTTACTTGGCAGCCTTGACGGCGGTGCCGAGCTTCTTCGCAGCGTCGGCCGGGTCGGCTTTCGGGTCGTTGATGAAGTTGGTCACGACATCGAAGAACGCACCCTGTACGGCCAGCGTGGTCGCCATGTTGTGCGCCATGCTCGGCTGCAGGCCGCCGGTCTTGGCGTCTGCCAGGAAGTCCTTGGCAGCGGTCTGGGCGCACGAGTCGAAACCGTACTTGCCCATGTCGGCGAGCATGTCGTTACGCACCGGGATCGAGCCCTTGTTGATGCTGAAGACTTTCTGGAAGTTTTCACCCAGCACGACTTTGGCGATGTCCTGCTGACCGGCCGCAGTGCCCGCGTCCTTCTGCTTGAACACGGCCAGCGAGTCGATGTTGTAGGTGAACGCCTTGTCGGTGCCCGGGAAGGCTACGCACTCGTAATCCTTGCCGGCGACTTTCTTGGCGGCGGTCCATTCGGACTTGGCCCAGTCACCCATGATCTGCATGCCGGCCTTGCCGTTGATGACCTTGGCCGCTTCCAGGTTCCAGTCCTGGCCTTTGCCGTCGACGTCCATGTAGGTCGCGACTTTCTTCAGCTCGGTCAGGGCCTTGACCATTTCCGGGCCGGTCAGGGCAGCGTTGTCCAGGTCGACCAGGGCTTTCTTGTAGCCATCAACGCCCATCACCGACAGCACCACCGCTTCGAACACGGTGCTGTCCTGCCAAGGCTGACCGCCGTGGGCCAGCGGGATGAAGCCCGCAGCCTTCAGCTTGTCGCCGGCGGCGTAGAATTCTTCGAGGGTGGTCGGGGCTTTGGCGATACCGGCTTTCTTGAAGACTTCCGGGTTGATCCACAGCCAGTTCACCCGGTGAATGTTCACCGGCACGGCCACGTAATCACCGTCGTACTTCACGGTATCGGAGACTTTCTTGTCGAGCAGGCTGTCCCACTTCTCGGACTTGGAAACGTCCTTCAGCACGTCGGTGTCGAGCAGACCGGTGGACGCCCATTCCTGGATGTCCGGGCCTTTGATCTGGGCAACGCCCGGCGGGTTGCCGGCGACGGCACGGCTTTTCAGCACGGTCATGGCAGTCGCACCGCCACCACCGGCGACAGCGCCGTCTTTCCAGGTGAAACCGTCTTTTTCCACTTGTGCCTTGAGCACATCGACGGCGGCTTTTTCGCCACCGGACGTCCACCAATGCACGACTTCCACCGAACCTTTGGATTCGGCAGCGGAAACACTCAGGGGCAGCACAGCGAGCGGGAACAGGGAGGCGACAGAAATGACAGTAGCGAGGCGAGAAATCGCATTCATCTGAGATGTACCTTTCTTGTTGTTATGCATGCAAGTCTGGTGCTTGCGCTGCACACGAGTTTAAACAGGACGTTTCCCCTCGCAGGTAACGAAGGGACGCGCAAATGTCACCGCATGGTTACACAGGAACGGGCCGGGACAACTGTGCCAGCGCAGTCGCCATGCTCGGCGCCAGCGGCAGACGCGGGATCAGCACCGCCTGCCAGGCGTGATACAGATCCGGTTTGCCCGCCCAGATATCGGCACTTGGACGGTTCTGCGGATCGAGTTCGTGATGCCAACTGCCGTCGCAGCGGTCGATGAAATTCGCTTCGCAGAATTCCCAGAATAGCCGGTACCAGGATTCGTACTGCGCGTCGCCGGTGCGTTTGAGCAACGCACTGGCGGCGGCGCTGGCCTCGGCATGCGTCCAGTGCAGGCGATGGCGCACCACGGCCTTGTTGTCCCAGTCGAGGGTGTAGACGATGCCCGGGGCGCCATCGACGTCCCAGCCATGCCGGCAGTTGTTCTCGAACAGCTTTTGCGCATCGGTGGCCAGCCAGCCCGGCGTGAGCATGCCGGCCTGGACCCGCGCCGCTTCGAGGTGCAGGAGCAGGCGCGCCCACTCGAAACCGTGGCCCGGTGTGGTGCCGTAGGGACGGAAGCCGTCGGCGGGATTGTCTTGGTTGTATTCGCGCAGCGGTTGCCAGTCGCGATCGAAATGCTCGATTACCAGATAATCGTTGGCAGCGGCGTGACCGTGAATCACCCGCTCGACGATGCGTTGTGCACGCACCAGCCAGCGCGGGTCTTCGGTGACATCGGCCAGCGCGAGGAACGCTTCAGTGGCGTGCATGTTGCTGTTGGCGCCGCGATAGGCTTCCTCTTCGCGCCAGTCGCGGTGGAAGAATTCGCGCAGGGCGCCCTCTTCTTCGCTCCAGAAATAGGTGTCGATGATGTCGATGGCGTCATCCAGCAACGCCTGCGCGCCGGGGCGCTGGGCGACCACAGCGGAACTGGCCGCGAGGGCCACAAAAGCATGCAGATAAGCGTTCTTGCCGGTGTTGCCGTCGCGGTGTTCGGCGACGGCAAACCAGCCACCGTGCAGCGCATCACGCAACGGACCACGCAGGGCCGCAATGCCGTGATCGACCAGTTCGGCAAACCCCGGCAGGCCCTGGATGTGGGCCATGGCGAAGCTGTGGGTCATGCGCGCGGTGTTCATGGTTTCGGCTTGCGCACCGGCCTGGAGTTGGCCGCGCTCATCGAGATTGCCAAAGCCTTCGGGCAATCGTGAAGCCTTGGCAAATTCCAGTAGGCGCAGGCCTTCGTCGGCGAGCCATTGCTGGTGGGCAGGGGCGTTCAGCCAACTGCTGAAGCCCGGATTGAAGTGATCCATGGGTGGCCTTTTTTGTTGTTATGACTGCGGGCAGTCTAAACAACGGGCCGGGGTTGGCTTGTAACGAAGGGGGCAGGTTTTGTCACAGCCCCGTGACAAAAAGCGAGCCCTCATCGGAACGCCGCCCGCCCAGCCCTCTCCCGGTGGGAGAGGGAGCCGAATGGGGAATATTGAAGAATTTCACCGACCTGAACGATTTGCTTTGAATCCATAATCGACTCGGATTTTCAGGTCGATGCATAACGCCGGACACCTCGGTCGGTCCCCTCTCCCTCCGGGAGAGGGTTAGGGTGAGGGCAAGCTTTTGACTCAATCCGCCGAACGCGGCAATTGCAGGGTCACGCGCAACCCGCCTTCACGCAGATTCTGCAACGTCACTTCACCGCCATGACTATGGGCAATGTTGCGCGCGATCCCCAACCCGAGTCCATACCCCTGCTGCTGCCCCGCCAAGCGGAAGTGCGGCTCGAACACCTGCTCCAGCCGCTGCTCCGGCACGCCCGGCCCTTCGTCGTCGACATGCAGCACGAACGCACTCTCGTCGTCATCGATATGCAGATGGGCGTTCTGCCCATACTTCAGCGCATTGTCGATCAGGTTGCCGATGCAGCGCTTGAGCGCCAGCGGCTTGCCCGGATACGCCGCCAGCGCTCGTCCTTGCTGGGTCACGCGGCCATTGCCGTTGGGCGCCAGATACGGTTCCACCAGACAGTCGAGCACATGGTTCAGATCCACCGGCTCGATGTTTTCGTGGATGTCTGTGTCTTTCACGCATTGCAGCGCACCTTTGACCAGCAGTTCCAGCTCATCCAGATCACGGCCGAACTTGGTTTGCAGCTGTTCGTCTTCCAGCAGTTCGACCCGCAGACGCAGACGGGTGATCGGCGTGCGCAGATCATGGGAAATCGCGCTGAACAACTGGCTGCGCTCGGTCAGGTAACGGCTGATGCGCTCGCGCATGGTGTTGAAGGCGCGGCCCACTTCCACCACTTCGCTGCCGCCGCCCTCGGCCACCGGCTCGACGTCGGCGCCCAGCGACAAGTCCCGCGCCGCCCGCGCCAGACGCTTGAGCGGCCGGCTCTGCCAGTGCACCAGCAGCCCGATGAACAGCAACAGAAATCCGCTGGTGAACACGATGAACCACACCTGCTGGGTCGGCAGGCCCTGCTCTTCAAGACTGGTGTAGGGCTCGGGCAACAGCGAGGCGATGTACAGCCATTCACCGGGCGCCAACTGGATCTGGGTCACCAGCACCGGCGGATTCACCGGCTCAAGGGTCAGCGCGTAATGCGCCCAGGAGCGTGGCAACTCGTCGAGTTTCAACCCGGCGTTGAAGATACGCAGGTCATCGGGGCTGACGAAGGTCACCAGAATATCGGTGTCCTGGCCCAACGACTGGCGCAGCACTTCGTCCACCGCCTGAAGCACCGCCGCTTTGCGCGGGGTGACCGGCAACACTTCCATGCCCAGCGGTTTGTCATTCAGCGTCACCACAAATCGGGTGCCGCCCATGCTGCGCAACTGATCGAGTACCAACGGCCGATAAGCCACCGGCAGCGAGCGGAAATAGCTGACGCTGGCGGTCATCGAATGGGCGAGGCTGCGGGCGCTGGTGACCAGGCCTTCGAGCTGGGTCGCGCGCAATTGGGAAACCCAGATCACGCTGGACAGCGTCTGGGCGAACAACACCGCGAGCAACGTCAGCAGCAACATCCGCCCGAGCAGCGAACGGGGCATCGGCACTTTGCGCGCGGTGTTGCGCAGGAACTCAGTGACCATTGCCGGCAACCACATTGGCTGCCAGTTGGTAGCCGCTACCACGCACGGTGCGGATCAGCCGTGGCGGTTTTTCGGTGTCGCGCAGACGCTGGCGCAAGCGGCTGACAGCCATGTCGACGATACGATCGAGGGGCATCAGATCGCGGCCACGGGTGGCATTGCCGATGGTGTCGCGGTCGAGGATTTCCTGGGGGTGATCGAGGAACAATTTCAGCAAAGCGAAGTCGGCGCCGGACAGAATCACTTCCTCGCCGTCGGTGTGAAACAGCCGATGGCTGACCATGTCCAGCCGCCATTCGTCGAAGGCCAGCACTTCGCTGCCGCTACGCTCCTGACCGAACTGGGCACGGCGCAGCAGGGCCTTGATTCGCGCTTGCAATTCGCGGGGGCTGAAAGGTTTGCCGAGGTAGTCGTCGGCGCCCAGTTCCAGACCGATCACCCGATCGGCCTCGTCGGAACTGGCGGTGAGCATGATGATCGGCACCTGGGCCTGACGCGGATGCTGGCGCACCCAGCGGCACAGGCTGAAGCCGTCTTCATCGGGCAGCATCACATCAAGGATCACCAGATCGCTCGGCGCCTCGTTCAGCGCCTGGCGGAAACTGGCGCCGTCGGCCGTGGCCCGTACCTGAAAACCCGCACGGGTCAGGTAGGTTTCCAGCAACTCGCGTATCTCCTGGTCGTCATCGACCAACAAAATCGACTTGTTGACTGAACTCACTTCGAAGGCATCCTTATTGTTGGAATTGGGCGGATTATGCCTGATGTGCCGATGGTTCCCACGCTCTGCGTGGGAATGATCATTTACCGGATTGTTCGAGCGCCACTCCTGCACCGACCAGACCCGAGTACGGCGCGGTTACCAGCCACACCGGAATCCCCTTGAAGTAATCGCTCATGCAGCCCTTGTCGGCGAAGCTGCGGGCGAAACCGCTTTCGAGGAAGAAATCGGCAAAGCGCGGAATCACGCCGCCAACGATGTACACCCCGCCACGACCGCCGGTGGTCAGCACGTTGTTGCCGGCCACACGACCGAGCCAGCAGCAGAACTGCTCCAGCACTTCCAGGGCAATCGGGTCACCGGCAAGGCCGGCTGCAGTGATCGCTTCCGGCGTGTCGAGTTTCGGCTCATGGCCATCCACCGCGCAGATCGCCCGGTAGACCCGAGGCAAGCCGCCGCCGCTCAACGCGGTTTCCGCGCTGACGTGGCCGATCTCGTTGTGGATGTGTTGCCAGAGCTGGGTTTCACGCGGGCTGCTCAGCGGCAGATCGACGTGACCGCCCTCCCCCGGCAACGCGGCAAATCGGCCTTCGCCCAGATCGAGCAAAGTGCCGACGCCCAGACCAGTGCCCGGACCGATCACCACCGCCGGACGCAACGGTTCCGGTTCGCCTTCGCAGACCACACGGAATTCGCCGGGTTGCAAACGGGTCATGCCCAGTGCCATGGCCGAGAAGTCATTGATCAGCAACAACTGCTCGACCTGCAGCGCCTGGCAGAACGCCTTGCGGCTCAGGCGCCAGTGGTTGTTAGTGAACTTGAATTCATCGCCGCTCACGGGACCTGCCACCGACAGGCACACCGAACCGATGGCGCCCGGCGCCAGGCCGAGCCCGCTCAGGTAGAGGCTGATCGCCTCTTCCGGGCTGGCATGGTCGGCCGTGGCCAGCACCTGCACCGATTCGAGCTGCTGATCTTTCCACAACGCGAACCGCGCGTTGGTGCCTCCGATGTCACCGACCAAAGCCAGTTTCAATTAAGCGTCTCCAGGGCAGAAGTGAAGGCGCTGGCGCCCTGCTCTGCCGAGCTGAAGGCCAAACGCATGAAGCCAAACAGTTCGCGGCCGCTGCCGATGTTGTTGCCCAACAGGCCTTTGGCGGGTTCGCGCGCTGCGAATTCGGCGGCGTCCACCTTGAGTTCCAGGGTGCCTTTGACGCCATCGACGCGGATGATATCGCCCTCTTGCACGCGAGCCAAAGCGCCGCCGACATAAGCTTCGGGGCTGACGTGAATCGCCGCCGGGATTTTCCCCGAGGCGCCGGACATGCGCCCGTCAGTCACCAGCGCGACCTTGAAGCCGCGATCCTGCAGCACGCCGAGGAACGGTGTCATCTTGTGCAGTTCCGGCATGCCGTTGGAACGCGGGCCCTGGAAGCGCATCACCGCGACGAAATCCTTCTCCAGCAAACCGGCCTTGAAAGCGTCCGCCAAGTCCTGTTGATCCTGGAACACCATGGCCGGTGCTTCGACGATCTGGTTTTCCAGCGCCACGGCGGACACCTTCATCACGCCACGACCGAGGTTGCCTTCCATCACCCGCAAGCCGCCCTCTGCCGAGAACGCACGGGCCACCGGACGCAGGATGTTTTCGTCGAGGCTTTCGGTCGGGCCTTCGCGCCACACCAGTTTGCCGTTATCGAGGAACGGCTCCTTGGTGTACTGGCTCAGGCCGTGGCCGAGCACGGTGTTGACGTCTTCGTGCAGAAGACCGGCTTCCAGCAGTTCGCGGATCAGGAACGACATGCCGCCCGCCGCCTGGAAGTGGTTGATGTCAGCCTTGCCGTTCGGATAGACGTGGCTCAGGGTCGGCACGACTTCGGAGAGGTCGGCCATGTCCTGCCAGGTCAGTTGAATGCCCGCCGCCATGGCGATGGCCGGCATGTGCAGGGTGTGGTTGGTCGAGCCGCCGGTGGCGTGCAGCGCGACGATCGAGTTGACCAGCGCCTTCTCGTCGACGATTTCGCCGATCGGCAGGAAGTTGCCGTTCTGTTTGGTCAGGCGCGTGACCTGATGCGCGGCTTCGCGGGTCAGGGCCTCGCGCAGCGGCGTGTTCGGGTTGACGAAAGAAGCGCCCGGCAAGTGCAGGCCCATGACTTCCATCAGCAGCTGGTTGGTGTTGGCGGTGCCGTAGAAGGTGCAGGTGCCCGGGCTGTGGTAGGACTTCATTTCCGATTCCAGCAGCTCTTCGCGGGTCGCCTTGCCTTCGGCGTATTTCTGCCGCACGTCGGCTTTTTCCTTGTTGGAAATCCCCGAGACCATCGGCCCGCCCGGTACGAAGATCGTCGGCAGGTGACCGAAACGCAGCGAGCCCATCATCAGGCCCGGCACGATCTTGTCGCAGATGCCGAGCATCAGCGCGCCGTCGAACATGTTGTGGGACAGCGCCACCGCCGTCGACATCGCGATCACTTCGCGGCTCGGAAGACTCAGTTCCATGCCCGGCTCGCCCTGGGTCACGCCGTCGCACATGGCAGGCGTACCGCCGGCGAACTGGCCGACCGAGCCGATTTCGCGCAAGGCGTTCTTGATCTGTTCCGGGAAGACTTCGTACGGCTGGTGCGCCGAAAGCATGTCGTTATACGACGAAACAATGGCGATGTTCGCCGAGTTCATCATCCGCAGGCTGTGCTTGTCTTCGCTGCCGCACCCGGCCACGCCGTGGGCGAAGTTGGCGCATTGCAGCTTGCCGCGCATCGGCCCGTCGGTTGCGGCGCCGCGAATGAGCGCAAGGTAAGCCTGACGCGTGGCGCGGCTGCGGGCGATAAGCCGTTCGGTGACCTCAAGAACGCGGGGATGCATGTGTAGAACTCCAGGCTAACGGATGTGGCGACCTGATTGTCTATGCTGACCAAAGCGCCCGCACGCGTGGGATGACGGGCGGTTTCCTTGACCATTCGGACCAGTTGATTCAGGTCACTCGTTGTAGATAAAACAAAATATTGCCACTAAAAAGGCTTGTTTTCTATTTTTATGCGAATAATCTTGTAATTCCAACAACAAAACGACGGCGGCGCTGTTCAATGACTCTTCGAATCGCAATCAATGGTTTTGGCCGCATCGGCCGTAATGTCCTGCGCGCACTGTATACCCAAGGCTATCGACAGGATTTGCAGATCGTCGCCATCAACGATCTGGGCGACAGCGCGATCAATGCGCACTTGCTCAAATACGATACCGTTCATGGCACGTTCGATGCCGAAGTTGCGCATGACAACGAGAGTCTGACCGTCAACGGTGACCGTATTTCGGTCAGCGCCATCCGCAACCCTGCCGAACTGCCGTGGGCTGCGGAAAAGATTGATGTGGTATTCGAATGCACCGGTCTGTTCACCGACCGGGCCAAAGCCGCCGCGCATATTACTGCCGGTGCGCGCAAAGTCATCATCTCGGCCCCGGCCAAGGGCGCCGATGCCACTGTCGTTTATGGCGTGAACCACGACATTCTGCGCCAGTCGCACCAGATCATTTCCAACGCCTCGTGCACCACCAACTGCCTGGCCCCGGTGGCCCAGGTGCTGCACCGCGAACTGGGCATCGAAAGCGGTCTGATGACCACGATTCACGCCTACACCAACGACCAGAACCTGACCGACGTCTACCACACCGACCCGTACCGCGCCCGCTCCGCCACGCAGAACATGATCCCGAGCAAGACCGGCGCCGCCGAAGCCGTGGGCCTGGTGCTGCCGGAACTGGCGGGCAAGCTGACCGGCATGGCCGTGCGCGTGCCGGTGATCAATGTGTCGCTGGTTGACCTGACCGTGCAGTTGAAGCGCGAAGCCTCGGCCGATGAAGTGAACGCACTGATGAAAGCGGCGAGCCAGCACTCGAAAATCCTCGGCTACAACACCCTGCCGCTGGTATCGAGCGACTTCAACCACAATCCGCTGTCGTCGATCTTCGACGCCAACCACACCAAATCCAGTGGCAAACTGCTGAAAGTGCTGGCCTGGTACGACAACGAGTGGGGCTTCTCCAACCGCATGCTCGATAACTGCCTGGCGCTGTGCAACGCGGAATAAAACCGCTGCCGCCGATTTGAAGGCGGGTAGTGGCTTTACCAACCTTTGACAAATCAACACTTGACCACTCGGGCGGATGATAAGCATTATCATTCGCTCGAAATGGATCAGGTCCTCCCGTGAGTCAGTCGCAGTTCAATCACGTTTTCCTCGCCCAGCGCACTTCATTGCTGCGAACGCTGGAACGCATGGTCAACAACCACAGCACCGCCGAAGACCTGTTGCAGGAAACCTACCTGCGCGTCACGCGGGCGCTGAGCGAACGGGCCATCGATCACCTTGAACCCTTTGTCTTCCAGACCGCGCGCAACCTGGCGCTGGATCACTTGCGCGCGCGCAAGATTCATTCGCGGACCATGGTCGACGACGTACCACAGGACGTGGTGCACAGCGTCGCCGCCCCCGCCAGCAGCGCCGAAGACGCCGCCCACGCCGAACAATTGCTGGAGCGCTTGAACGTGAGCCTCGGTGAACTCAGCCCCCGACAGCAGCAAATCTTCATCCTCAGCCGCCTGCACGGACACAGCTATCAGGAAATCGCCGAAGAACTCAACGTTTCCCTCAGCACGGTGCAGAAAGAACTCAAACTGATCATGACCATTTGCATCGGTGTCGCCGAGCGCTTGAATGGCGACTGATGCTGTAGGTTTTTTCTCTAAGTGTCAGGATCGACTGCACTGATCATCGGCCTTTGTTACCCTTGCCCGACTTTTACGCTTCACTAAAAAAACAGCCGTGCACAGACACTGCCGAGGAAACACCGTGACGGACACCCACCGCCCTCCTTTGCCCGACACGGCGCAGGACGCCGCCAACGCAATGGACCAGGCTCTGGACTGGCTCATCGTGCTCGGTAGCCCGGACGAGGAGCAAACCCGGCAGTTTCATGCCTGGCTGGCGGCCGATCCGTTGAACGCCCAGGCATTCGCCAAGGCCCAGGCGATCTGGGACGGCCCGCAAATCGCCCAGTGCGCGCAAGACCTCGCGGCCAGACCGAAGAAAGCCACCGTCCTCACACGCCTGCGCCCGCACTGGAAACCGCTGGCCACCGCTGCGGTGCTTATTCTCGGCCTGTTCAGTTTCAGCAACCTGCCGATGCGTCTGCAGGCCGATCACCTGACCGTGGTCGGCGAGCGTCAGCGCCTTCAGCTTGAGGACGGCTCAAAAGTCCTGCTCAACACCAACTCCGCCTTTTCCAGCACGATCAATGATCGCCAACGAGTTGCGCGCCTGTATCAGGGCGAAGCGTTTTTCGAGATCCCGGCCGGCCGCAGCCAGCCGCTGGAAATCGACGCCGGGCCGGTGAAGGCCAGCGTGCGCGACACCGCGTTCGCCGTGCGTTACCTGGACGGTGTGGCTCAGGTGCGTGTGCAGCGTGGCGATGTCGATCTGCGTGCCACCCGTGACGATGCCCGCGTGCGGCTGTCCGCCGGGGAAAGCATCCGCATCGGCCCCAATGGTTTCGACCGCCCGGCCAAGGTCGACGCCGCCACCGATCTGGCGTGGGTACAGGGTCGGTTGATCTTCGAGAACTGTCCGCTGAACCAGGTGCTGGCGGAACTGCGCCGCTACTACCCGGGCTTCATCATCAACACCAACGAGCAGTTGGCCGACGTCGCCGTCACCGGCAATTACCGCCTCGACCAGCCGCTTGACGTGGTGCGTTCGCTCGCTCACATCACCTCGGCCAAGCTTCAGGAATTTCCGGCGCTGGTGATTCTGAACTAAATGAGAATTATTTTTACTCGATAGCCAAGGTTAGTACGTCTCGTTATAGCCAATGCAATTGATTCGTAACACGCCGAATCAATTACACCTATAAAGATTCGTGCGACACGGAGCGCTATCGATGTCCTCTCGCCTTACCCGCCATACTTCCTCCCCCTCCCGCGTACTGTCGCTGCTGACCGCCGCCATCCTGATGGCCGGCACTGCACCACTGATGGCTGCCACCGAACAACCGGCACGCAACATGGGCGATTACTCGTTCGCCATCGGCCAGCAACCGCTGGTGTCGGCGCTCAACGCGTTCACCGCCGTCACCGGCTGGCAGGTCGGCTTGCCGGCGGAATTGGGTAAAGGCGTATCGTCGCCGGGCGTGCGCGGTTCGCTGCCACCGGAAAAAGCCCTGGAACGCCTGTTGGTGGGGACCAACCTGAGCTTCCGCAAAATCAGCAACAACAACGTCGTGCTGGAAAAACGCAGCAACAACGGCGCACTCAACCTCGACCAGGTGACCATCAGCGCCACCCGTCAGGAACAGTCGGTCAACAGCGTACCGGCCACCGTCACCGTGCAGACCCGTCAGGACCTGGACCGCAACAACGTCAACACCATCAAGGATCTGGTGCGCTACGAGCCGGGCGTGTCCGTCGGTGGCGCCGGTCAGCGCGGCGGCATCAGCGGCTACAACATTCGCGGCATCGACGGTGACCGCATCCTGACTCAAGTGGATGGTGTCGAAGTGCCGGACGGCTTCTTCAACGGCCCGTACGCCAAGACCCAGCGCAATTACGTTGACCCGGAAATCGTCAAACGCGTGGAAATCCTTCGCGGTCCGGCCTCGGTGCTGTACGGCAGCAACGCCATCGGCGGCGCGGTCAGCTACTACACCCTCGACCCGGATGACATCATCAAGCCAGGCAAAGACGTCGGCGCCCGCCTGAAGACCGGCTACAGTTCCGCCGACGATAGCTGGTTGAAATCCGCCACCGTCGCCGGACGCGCCGACCAGTTCGACGGCTTGCTGCACTACAGCCAGCGTGACGGTCATGAAACCGATTCCTACGGCAGCAACAACGGCACCGGCCTGGAGCGCACCGCCGCCAACCCGGAAGACGTGAAAGCCTCCAACGTGCTGGCCAAGATCGGCTGGAACTACAACGAAGGTTCGCGTCTGGGCCTGACCTACGAAAAGTACAAGGATGATCGCGACACCGATCAGAAAAGCGCCTACGGCGGCCCGTACTTCAACGGCGCCCCGACCATTCCGAACAGCGTGCTGCCCGGCGGCATGTACCAGTGGCGTACCGGCAACGACACCGTCACCCGTGAGCGTTTCGGCCTGGAACACAGCTTCGAGTTGAACAGCCTGCTGGCCGATAACGTGAAGTGGAGCCTCAACCACCAGACCGCCAAGACCGACCAGAGCACCGAAGAGTTCTACTACCCGATGACCCGTAAAGTGCTGCGTACCCGCGACACGATCTACGAGGAAAAACAATGGGTGTTCGATGCGCAACTGGACAAGGCATTCGCCATCGGTGACACCGATCATGTGCTGACCTACGGCACCACGATCAAACAGCAGAAAGTCACCGGTTCACGCAGCGGCGACGGCAAGTGCCTGGCAGTCGGTCGCGGCTGCACCGCCATCGGCGCCACCAGTGCGGCCGATGTGCTGAAGAAGTCCAGCGACTTCCCGGACCCGACCATCAACACCTACAGCCTGTTCGCCCAGGATCAGATCAGCTGGAACAAATGGACCTTCCTGCCAGGCCTGCGCTACGACTACACCCAGCTCAAGCCGCACATCACCCAGGAATTCCTCAACACCGTGGCCGCCGACGGCAAAGGCACGGTCAGCGACGAAAACAAGACCTGGCATAAAGTCTCGCCGAAATTCGGCCTGACCTACGCCCTGACCGACAACTACACCTGGTACGGCCAGTACGCCGAAGGCTTCCGCACCCCGACCGCGAAAGCACTGTACGGTCGCTTCGAGAACAGCACCACCGGCTACAACGTGGCGCCGAACCCGAACCTGGAACCGGAAAAAAGCAAAAGCTATGAAACCGGTCTGCGCGGCAACTTCGAACAAGGCTCGTTCGACGTGGCGGTGTTCTATAACAAGTACCGCGACTTCATCAACGAAGACGCCGTCACCCCGGGCTACAACGAGCTGACCTTCCAGACCAACAACATCAAGCACGCCACCATCAAGGGTGCCGAAGTCAAAGGTCGTCTGAACCTCGATTCGTTCGGCGCGCCGCAAGGCCTGTACACCCAGGGTTCGATTGCCTACGCCTACGGTCGCAACAACGACACCGGCGAGCCGCTCAACAGCGTCAACCCGCTGACCGGCGTGTTCGGTCTCGGTTATGACCAGGACAACTACGGCGGCCTGCTGAGCTGGACCGTGGTCAAGAAGAAGGATCGCGTCGACGACAGCAACTTCAAGTCGCCGGACGGCGTCAGCAGCCAGTTCAAGTCGCCGGGCTTCGGCATGCTCGACCTGACCGGGTTCTACAAAGTCACCGACGACGTCACCGTCAGCGGCGGCGTCTACAACCTGACCGACAAGAAGTACTGGCTGTGGGATGACGTGCGCGGTTACGACAGTGTCGGCGAAGCCGCCGTGCTGAGCCCGGCCAACCTCGACCGCCTGACCCAGCCGGGTCGCAACTTCGCGATCAATCTGGTCTGGGATATCTGATCCGGATGACCTCACGGTGCGTGCATTGTCGCGCCGTGAGGTTTTTTTACTGTCCGACGCTTGTCCGTTCGTCTCGTTATCAAGCGCCTCTTTCATCAAGGACATCTCATGAGCACTCCGGAAAAAGCCCTGCGTTCGCAACGCCTGAACCAGATCACCCACGAGCCGCACAGCAAGCTCGATGCGCTGGTGAAGGCCCATGCGCCGTTCGAGACCCGCGCCAATTTCGCCCGCTTCGTGGTCGCGCAGTACCTGTTCCAGTCGGAACTGGTCTCGCTGTACAACGATGCCGAACTGACCGCGATCGTCCCTGATCTGCCGGCCCGCTGCCGCGCCGAAGCGGCCAAGGCCGACCTTGCGGACCTCGACACCGAAGTGCCTGCGCCAGTGGCCGGTGCGGTGAAAAACCCGAGCAAGGCCCGCGCCCTGGGCTGGATCTTCGTGTCCGAGGGCTCCAAGCTCGGCGCGGCGTTCCTGATCAAACGCGCCGTCGCGCTGGAACTGAGCGAAACCTTCGGCGCCCGTCATCTGGGCGAGCCTGAAGGCGGTCGCGCCGAAGGCTGGAAGAGCTTCGTGCGTACCCTTGATTCACTGCAATTCAGCGCCGAAGAAGAAGCCGAAGTGGAGCAAGGTGCGATCGACGCGTTCAACCGTTTCACCGTGCTGCTGGAACAGGCTTACGCCACGGAAGCCGAACCGGCCTGATCCCAAGCCCGACACAAAACCCTGGGGGAGCTGGAAAACCAGCTTCCACATGGGAATGCCGCCAGCCTGTAGAATCCCCGTTTCGCCTCACGCACTTCGAGCCCATGCCCCAACCCGCCTCCTCCCGACTCGCCCGCCTGCTGTTCGGCCTGCTCGCCTATGTCAGCCTCGGCATCGGCCTGATCGCCATCGTCGTGCCCGGCCTGCCGACCACCGAATTCATCCTGCTCGCCGCCTGGGCCGCGACCCGCAGTTCGCCGCGCCTGAGTGCCTGGCTGGAAAACCATCGGCTGTTCGGTCCGATCCTGAGCAACTGGCGCAACGGCAAGATCATCGCCCGCAAAGCCAAGGTCAGCGCCACCGTCAGCATGCTGCTGTGCGCCACCCTGATGCTGGTGGTGCTCGATCACGGCTGGCCGGTTTACCTGGCGATTGCCGGCATGACCCTGGGCAACTTGTGGATCTGGTCTCGACCGGAATCGCTGCCGAAGATTTCCTGATTTTCCCCTTCTTTTCAGGGCTTTTGCCCGCGCAAACGTTTTGCCGTGACCGTTCGTCGGCATGCGCCTCATGCACCCTCGCCCCGCGCCGATGAGCATTGAATGGCGCTGAATGGATTTGGCGAACCGGGCAATTCCGTGCCCCGTAGCCAACAGTTCATTCATTCGCGAGAACACCCCATGTTCGACTCCCTGTCCATTCGCCTGAAAATCGTCCTGCTGTCCGGGCTGTGCCTGCTCGGCGTGGTTGCGCTGATCGTCGGCATCAACATCTACCAGACCAACCAGAACGACGAACTGGTCAGCGACTCGAGCAGCAAAATGCTCACCGCCAGCGTGCAGAACCTGCTGCAGGCCAAGGCGGCCGAACAGGCGGTGCAGGTGCAGAAAACCTTCGGCGAGAGCCTGCTGGTGATCACCGCACTGGCCGACCAGATCAAGGACATGCGCGTCATGGCCACCAAGCGTTCGCTGGACGCCGGGGCCTTGCGTGAAGAATTGAACCTGAGCCTGAAAACCGCGTTCGAGCGCAACAGCAAGGTGCTGGGTATCTGGCTGGCCTTCGAACCCAACGGCCTGGACGGCAAGGACAGCGAGTTCGTCAATGACGCCGCGCGCCAGTCCAACGAAGTCGGGCGCTTCGCCACCTACTGGAGCCGCGCCGCGGGATCTGCGCTGAACACGATCATGGTCGAAGAAGACATGACCAAGACCACCCTCAGCGTCAGCGGCACGCCTTACAACAGCTGGTACACCTGCCCTCGCGACAACAAGCGCACCTGCCTGCTCGACCCGTACGCCGACACCGTGGGCACCAAGGAAATGCTCATGACCACCATTTCCGTGCCGTTGCTGGTGGACGGCAAGGCCATCGGCGTGGTCGGCATCGACATCGCCCTCGACGCCCTGCAAGCGGCGGCCGTGGGTTCCCAGCGCGAACTGTTCAACGGTGCCGGGCACATGTTGATTGTCTCCGGCAGCGGCGTGCTCGGCGCCTACAGCACCGACGCGACCAAGGTCGGCAAAAGCATCGCCGAAACCCTGGGCGCCGAAGGCAAGGACATCCTGCAACTGCTGAGCGCCGGCACACCGAAGATTCTCGAACAGGGCGACCTGATCCGCGCCGTGTACCCGGTCGATCCGATCGGCAACTCCCGGGCCTGGGGCGTGGTCATCGACCTGCCGAAACAAGTGCTGCTGGCCGACTCGGTCAAGCTGCAAGCGGTGCTCGATGACGCTCAGCAAACCGGCGTGATGACCGCGTTGGCGGTGGCCGTGATCGCCGGCCTGATCGGCCTGGTGCTGATCTGGCTCACCGCCTCGGGCGTGACCCGGCCGATCAACAGCGTCGCCGAGATGCTGAAGAACATCGCCAGCGGCGAAGGCGATCTGACCCAGCGCCTGAACTACACCAAGAAGGATGAACTGGGCGAACTGGTGAACTGGTTCAACCGCTTCCTCGACAAGCTGCAGCCGACCATCGCCCAGATCAAACAAAGCATCACCGAAGCCCGTGGCACCGCCGATCAGTCGTCGGAAATCGCCCGCCAGACCAGCGAAGGCATGCAGGTGCAGTTCCGCGAAATCGATCAGGTGGCCACCGCGTCCAACGAAATGAGCGCCACCGCCCACGACGTCGCCAACAGCGCCTCGAACGCGGCCAACGCGGCGAAAGGCGCCGACCAGTCGGCCAAGGACGGGATGTCGATCATCGAGCGCAGCACCCGCGACATCAACCAACTGGCCGACGAAGTCAGCAAAGCGGTGACCGAGGTTGAAGAACTGGCGGTCAACAGCGAGCAGATCGGTTCGGTGCTGGAAGTGATCCGCAGCATTGCCGAACAGACCAACCTGCTGGCGCTGAACGCCGCGATCGAAGCAGCCCGTGCCGGTGAAAGCGGTCGTGGTTTCGCGGTGGTGGCCGACGAAGTGCGTAACCTGGCCAAGCGCACGCAGGATTCGGTGGAAGAAATCCGCGTGGTCATCGAACGCATCCAGACCGGCACCCGTGGCGTGGTCGCGACCATGCATTCGAGCCAGACCCAGGCTCACAACAACGCCGGGCAGATCCGCCAGGCCGTGGACGCGCTCGGCAAGATCAGCGACGCGGTCACCGTCATCAGTGACATGAACCTGCAGATCGCCAGCGCCGCCGAACAGCAGAGTGCGGTGGCCGAAGAGGTCAATCGCAATGTCTCGGCCATTCGTACCGTCACCGAAACCCTGACCGAACAGGCCACCGAATCGGCGGCGATCAGCAGCCAGTTGAATGCCCTGGCCAGTCAGCAGATGAAATTGATGGATCAGTTCCGCGTCTGACCTCCCCCCGATCGTCATCTGTTCTATGATCAGGCCCTCTCCCGGAGGGCCTTCGATGACTGATCTGCTCACGTCCATTCAAGCCGCACTTGGCTTGTCCCGCACGCCGATTCCGTTCACCGCCGAGGGCGCCCTACCCTCGGCGTTTGCCGTCACCGACCTTGCCTGCGCGAGCATTGCCGCGGCCGGGCAAGCCGTCGCCGAACTTCTTCAGCAACAAACCGGCGACTCGCCCACCGTAGAAGTCGACCGCCGACTGGCCTCGTTCTGGTTCGCCACGTCGCTTCGACCGATCGGCTGGGAAGTGCCGCCGCTATGGGATCCGGTGGCCGGCGACTACGCGACCCGAGACGGCTGGATCCGCCTGCACACCAACGCCCCGCATCATCGCGCCGCCGCTGAAAGCGTGCTGGGTGCGTGTGCCGACCGTGCGGCCATGGCAGCGAAAGTCGCGCAATGGGCCAGTGCCGATCTGGAGCGAGCGGTGGTCGAGGCCAAGGGTTGTGCTGCCGAAATGCGCAGTTGGGAACAGTGGCAGAAACATCCCCAAGGGTTGGCGGTGAATGCCGAACCCCTGGTGAGTTTCAGTGATGAGAAAGAAGAAAGTCATCAGCCCTGGCAAGGCTCGGTGGCGCAGCCATTGGCCGGGCTCAAGGTGCTCGATCTGACCCGCGTGCTCGCCGGCCCGACCGCCAGCCGCTTTCTCGCGGGGCTGGGCGCCAATGTCCTGCGCATCGACCCGCCGACCTGGAACGAACCCGGCGTAGTGCCGGAAGTCACCCTCGGCAAACGCTGTGCGCGGCTGGATCTGCATCAACCGGCAGATCGTGCAGTGTTCGAAGGTTTGCTCAAGGATGCGGACATTCTGCTGCACGGCTATCGCGCCGATGCGCTTGAACACCTCGGTTTCGGCGCCGAACGTCGCCGACAACTGGCACCGGGGCTGATCGATGTCTGCCTCAACGCCTACGGCTGGAGCGGCCCGTGGCAGAACCGTCGGGGCTTCGACAGTCTGGTGCAGATGAGCAGCGGGATTGCCGAGGCGGGACAGCGCTGGAAGCAGGCGGACAAACCGACGCCGTTGCCGGTGCAGGCGCTGGATCATGCGACGGGGTATCTGATGGCGGCGAGTGTGATCCGGTTGCTGGCCGAGAGGCTGCGCAGTGGTCGAGGTGGGTCCGCGCGATTGTCGCTGGCGCGGACGGCGAAGTTGTTGATTGAGCATGGGCCGGGGACGGACGAAGTGCTGCGTCCGGAAGATGCAAAAGATCAGAGCTTGCAAATGGAGCAGACGCCCTGGGGGCCGGCGCATCGGCTGCAAGCGCCTTTGAAGATCAGCGGGACGCCATTGCAGTGGGCATTGCCGGCCACCGAGTTGGGTTCACATCAACCGCAGTGGTGACCTTTCCACCGCTTTCGCGAGCAAGCTCGCTCCCACAGTGGATCGGGGACGCCACATTCCTGGACTGATCGCCAATCCTTGTGGGAGCGAGCTTGCTCGCGAAGAGGCCAGAACTTACAAACCAGAATCAGGGTCAATCCGCACGACTCAAGGATGTCCACAACACCTGCGCCGCATAACCGCGAAACGGTCGCCAGGCCTCGGCGCGGGCAGACAATTCCCGCGCCGTCATCCGCTCCCCTTCCAGCACCTCCAGTGCTCGCAGCAACCCCACATCCCCGGTCGGGAACCCGTCCATGTCCCGCAACTGCCGCAGGGCAATGTATTGCGCCGTCCAGTCGCCAATACCGTGAAGCGCCAGCAACCGCGCCGTTCCTGATTCAAACAGCAGCGGATCATCCAGCGACGCCTGCGCCACCCCGGACAAGGTGCGCCCGCGACTTTTCGGCATGCCCAGCGTCGCCAGATCGGCGCTCGCCAAAACGGCTGCCCGAGGAAAGACGTGAGTCAGTCCGGGCACCGATGAACGCAACGGCTCGCCATACTGCGCCA
Source organism: Pseudomonas sp. UV AK001 (assembly GCF_046097675.1). NCBI lineage: Bacteria > Pseudomonadati > Pseudomonadota > Gammaproteobacteria > Pseudomonadales > Pseudomonadaceae > Pseudomonas > Pseudomonas sp. UV AK001. The sequence goes on along the minus strand of NZ_JBJUVZ010000003.1, from coordinate 404,630 downwards.
GCAGTTTCCCCGCCAGCCGGATCGCCCCGACCACGGTAATCTGCTGCCCCAGCACCGCCCGAAACGCCAGTTCCAGACCGTCCCACGCCCCCGGCACCCGCAATCCCGGACGCTCGGCAATCAACCGCGCAAGCAGCGGATCTGCCTTCAAATGCCGCTGCATCGTCGGCAGATCCGCATCCAGATCGAACAGCCGACGCAGGCGCATAATGATCTCGGGAACCGCTGAAGGATCGGGGAAATCCAGCTCGACCTCCAGCGCATCGCCGTCACCGGGCCAGACCGAAACCGTGCCGTGAACGCCGTTCAACCCGATGCTGCGCGAATACACAGCATCGGCCACGGTCTCCATCCCGACCACCGCCCGCGCGGCGAGAAACCCGAGCATCGCCGGCCAGTCGTAGGGCCCCTGGTATTCGAGCCGCAGCCTCACAGTGACAGCAAGCCGCTGTACAAGCCGTAGGCCGCGAGCCCGGCCCCGGCGATCACGCAGGTGAAAATCCCCTTTTCGATGGTGGTGAACAGCGGCTCACCCTGCTCATGCTTGGCCTTGGCGAACAGGATCACCCCCGGGGCATACAGCAGCGCCGACAACAGCAGGTATTTCACCCCGCCGGCGTACAGCAACCACACGGCATAGCACAGAGCGATGCCGCCGATCAGCAAGTCCTTGGTACGTTCGGCCGAGGCATGTTCGTAGGTTTCGCCGCGCCCGCTCAACAGCACCGCATAGGCCGCCGACCACAGGTACGGCACCAGAATCATCGACGAGGCGAGGTAGATCAGGCTGGTGTAGGTGCCGGCGGAAAACAGCGTGATCAACAGAAAAATCTGGATCATCACGTTGGTCAGCCACAGCGCATTGACCGGCACGTGGTTGGCGTTTTCCTTTTTCAGGAATGCCGGCATGGTCTTGTCCTTGGCGGTGGCGAAGAGGATTTCGGCGCACAGCAGCGCCCATGACAACAATGCGCCGAGCAACGAAATCGCCAGACCGATGCTGATCGCCAGCGCGCCCCACGGCCCGACGATGTGTTCCAGCACCGCCGCCAGCGAAGGGTTCTGCAGGGTCGCCAGTTCCGGCTGGCTCATGATCCCCAGCGACAGCACGTTGACCAGCACCAGCAGCGCCAGCACGCCGATGAAACCGATCACCGTGGCCCGGCCGACATCCGAACGTTTCTCGGCCCGCGCCGAATACACGCTGGCGCCTTCGATACCGATGAACACGAACACGGTGACCAGCATCATGTTGCGCACCTGATCCATCACCCCGCCGAAGTTCGGGTTGCTGCGGCCCCAGATGTCGCGGGTAAACACGTCAGCCTTGAACGCCACGGCAGCGATGACGATGAACATGATCAGCGGCACGATCTTGGCCACGGTGGTCAGCTGGTTGATGAACGCCGCCTCCTTGATCCCGCGCATCACCAGAAAATGCACGGCCCACAGCAGCACCGAGGCGCAACCGATGGCAATCGGCGTGTTGCCCTGGCCGAACACCGGAAAGAAGTAGCCGAGGGTGCTGAACAACAGCACGAAATACCCGACGTTGCCCAGCCAGGCACTGATCCAGTAACCCCAGGCGGAGGAGAAACCCATGTAGTCGCCAAACCCGGCCTTGGCATAGGCATAGACGCCGGAATCCAGCTCCGGCTTGCGGTTGGCCAGGGTCTGGAACACGAACGCCAGGGTCAGCATGCCGATGGCGGTGATTCCCCAGCCGATCAGGATGGCGCCGGCATCGGCTCGCGCCGCCATGTTCTGCGGCAAGGAGAAAATCCCCCCGCCAATCATCGAACCCACCACCAGGGCGATCAGCGCGCCAAGGCGCAGCTTTTGCGTCGGTTGCGACATACAAATCTCCTTGAAAGATGTGGTGAGGTTTTATTTGTAACAACTATTAACTAAACGGCTAACAGTCGAAGACGTTTATCAGGTAATGCCAACAAACACCCACTTATATATAGCGGATGACGCTAACGCCTAGCACGTTAAGTCAGTTTTGTGCGCCGATCCTAATAAATCAATTCTGTACTGAAAACAGATGTGAAAAATTTGCCAAAACCCGAAAAGCAACTAGCGTGATAACTCGAAAGTAATAGGATCCATTCCCAATCAAATCGACCAAAGGCCTCTGGGACGGGCCTTCCAGACAGTAGCCTTATGCCTGCAGCGGTTTCATAAGTCATTCATTAACAATGGAATGTGGCCATGCACTGATCTATGTCAGCTGTTTGAACAGTCAACAGAACTACGCTGTGAACTCTTCTCTCCTGCAATGGAGTCATGCAATGTCTGAAGCTCCCGGAAAACTACGACTAGGTGCACTGGTTGCCCTGGTAGTCGGATCAATGATCGGTGGCGGGATATTCTCTTTGCCACAAAACATGGCCGCCAGCGCCGACGTCGGTGCGGTACTGATCGGGTGGGCCATCACCGCCGTCGGCATGCTCACCCTCGCTTTCGTCTTTCAAACCCTCGCCAATCGCAAACCTGACCTGGACGGCGGCGTGTACGCCTACGCCAAGGCCGGGTTTGGCGACTACATGGGTTTCTCGTCCGCCTGGGGCTACTGGATCAGTGCCTGGCTGGGCAACGTCGGTTACTTCGTTCTGCTGTTCAGTACCCTTGGCTACTTCTTTCCGATTTTCGGTGAAGGCAACACCGTTGCCGCCGTGATTGGTGCCTCGGTGCTGCTGTGGGCCGTGCACTTTCTGGTGCTGCGCGGGATCAAGGAAGCGGCGTTCATCAACCTCGTGACCACCGTCGCCAAGGTCGTGCCGCTGCTGCTGTTCGTCCTGATCGCGATTTTCGCCTTCAAACTGGACATCTTCACCGCCGACATCTGGGGTGTGAAAAACCCGGATCTGGGCAGCGTGATGAACCAGGTGCGCAACATGATGCTGGTCACCGTGTGGGTGTTCATCGGCATCGAAGGCGCAAGCATCTTCTCGGCCCGGGCGGAAAAACGTTCGGATGTGGGTAAAGCCACCGTGATCGGTTTCATCACCGTGCTGCTGTTCCTGGTGCTGGTGAACGTGCTGTCGCTGGGGATCATGACCCAACCGGAACTGGCCAAATTGCAGAACCCGTCGATGGCCGCCGTGCTGGAGCATGTGGTCGGTCACTGGGGCGCGGTGCTGATCAGCGTCGGCCTGATCATCTCGCTGCTCGGGGCACTGCTGTCGTGGGTGCTGCTGTGTGCGGAGATCATGTTCGCCGCCGCCAAGGACCACACCATGCCGGAGTTCCTGCGCAAGGAGAACGCCAACCATGTGCCGGTCAACGCCCTGTGGCTGACCAACGCGATGGTCCAGCTGTTCCTGGTCATCACCCTGTTCTCGGCCAGCACTTACCTGTCGCTGATCTACCTCGCCACTTCGATGATTCTGGTGCCGTACCTGTGGTCGGCGGCCTACGCCCTGCTGCTGGCGGTGCGTGGCGAAAGCTACGAAGGCTTCGCGGCCGAACGCCGCAAGGATCTGATCATCGGCGGTATCGCCCTGATCTACGCGGTCTGGCTGCTCTACGCCGGCGGCGTGAAGTACCTGCTGCTCTCGGCCCTGCTCTATGCGCCCGGCGCGATCCTGTTCGCCAAGGCCAAGCTCGAACTCAAACAACCGATTTTCACCAACGTCGAGAAGCTGATTTTCGCCGCGGTGGTCGTGGGTGCCCTGGTGGCGGCCTACGGTCTCTACGACGGCTTCCTGACTCTGTAATTGCCAAACGTTTTATCTCTGGAGGATCACTGAAATGACCACGGAAAAAGTTAAGTACGGCGTCCATTCCGAAGCCGGCAAACTGCGCAAAGTCATGGTTTGTTCCCCAGGTCTGGCCCACCAGCGGCTGACCCCGAGCAACTGCGACGAACTGCTGTTCGACGATGTGATCTGGGTCAATCAGGCCAAGCGCGACCACTTCGACTTCGTCACCAAGATGCGCGAGCGCGGGATCGAAGTGCTGGAAATGCACAACCTGCTGACCGACATCGTCGGCAACCCCGAAGCACTGAAATGGATTCTGGATCGCAAGATCACCCCGGACACCGTCGGTGTCGGCCTGACCAACGAAGTGCGCAGCTGGCTCGAAGGCCTGGAACCACGCAAGCTCGCCGAGTTCCTGATCGGCGGCGTGGCCGGCGAGGATCTGCCGGACAGCGAAGGCGCCAGCGTGATCAAGATGTACCGCGACTACCTGGGCCACTCCAGCTTCCTGCTCGACCCGCTGCCCAACACCCAGTTCACCCGCGACACCACTTGCTGGATCTACGGCGGTGTGACCCTCAACCCGATGTACTGGCCAGCCCGTCGTCAGGAAACCCTGCTGACCACCGCCATCTATAAATTCCACCCTGACTTCACCGGTGCCGACTTCGAAGTCTGGTACGGCGACCCGGACAAGGACCACGGCAAGGCCACCCTCGAGGGCGGCGACGTGATGCCGATCGGCAATGGCGTGGTGTTGATCGGCATGGGCGAGCGCACTTCGCGCCAGGCCATCGGCCAACTGGCGCAATCGCTGTTCGCCAAGGGCGCGGTGGAAAAAGTCGTGGTTGCCGGCCTGCCGAAATCCCGCGCGGCGATGCACCTGGACACCGTGTTCAGCTTCTGCGACCGCGACCTGGTCACGATCTTCCCGGAAGTGGTCAAGGAAATCGTGCCGTTCATCATTCGTCCTGACGAAAGCAAACCTTACGGTCTGGACGTACGACGGGAGAACAAAACGTTCCTCGAAGTCGTGGCCAACTCGCTGAACCTGCCGAACCTGCGCGTCGTGGAAACCGGCGGCAACAGCTTCGCCGCCGAACGCGAGCAATGGGATGACGGCAACAACGTGGTGGCCGTGGAACCGGGCGTGGTCATCGGCTACGACCGCAACACCTACACCAACACCCTGCTGCGCAAGGCAGGCGTGGAAGTCATCACCATCAGCGCCGGCGAACTGGGCCGTGGCCGTGGCGGTGGCCACTGCATGACCTGCCCGATCATCCGCGACCCGATCGACTACTAACTTTTTGACTTAAAACGACCCGGCGCTGTGAAAGCGTAGCGAGCGAAGGAAAGACAAGGCAAAAACAGGCGAGGAAGCGGAGTTTACTGGCTGTAAATGAGCATTCCGAGCCTGTTTTTAACGCAGTATTTCCGAGCGCAGTAGCTTTCACAGTGTCGGGCAAGGAGATCCATCATGGCTTTCAACATCCACAACCGTAACCTGCTCAGCCTGGAACACCACACCCCACGTGAGCTGCGTTACCTGCTCGACCTGTCCCGCGACCTGAAACGCGCCAAGTACACCGGCACCGAGCAGCAACACCTGAAGGGCAACAACATCGCCCTGATCTTCGAAAAAACCTCGACCCGTACCCGCTGCGCGTTCGAAGTCGCCGCCTATGACCAGGGCGCCAACGTCACCTACATCGACCCGAATTCCTCGCAGATCGGCCATAAGGAAAGCATGAAGGACACAGCTCGCGTGCTGGGTCGCATGTACGACGCCATCGAGTACCGTGGCTTCAAGCAGGAAATCGTCGAAGAGCTGGCCAAGTTCGCCGGCGTACCGGTGTTCAACGGCCTGACCGATGAATATCACCCGACCCAGATGATCGCCGACGTACTGACCATGCGTGAGCACGCCGACAAGCCGATCCACGAGATCAGCTACGCCTACCTGGGCGATGCGCGCAACAACATGGGCAACTCGCTGCTGCTGGTCGGCGCCAAACTCGGCATGGACGTGCGCATCTGCGCGCCGAAAGCCCTGTGGCCCCACGATGATCTGGTACAGCGCTGCAAAAAATATGCGGAAGAAAGCGGTGCCCGCATCACCCTGACCGAAGACCCGAAAGCCGCCGTGAAAGGCGTGGACTTCATCCACACCGACGTCTGGGTATCGATGGGTGAACCGGTTGAAGCCTGGGCCGAGCGCATCGAGCAACTGCTGCCGTATCAGGTCAACGCACAACTGATGAAAGCTACCGGCAACCCGCGCACCAAGTTCATGCACTGCCTGCCGGCGTTCCACAACAGCGATACCAAGGTCGGCAAACAGATCGCCGAACAGTATCCGCACCTGGCCAACGGCATCGAAGTGACCGACGACGTGTTCGAGTCGCCGGCCTGCATCGCCTTCGAGCAAGCGGAAAACCGCATGCACACCATCAAGGCGATTCTGGTATCGACCCTGGCTGATCTGTAAGCGTTGCCCCTGACCTGCGGGTGCCGCCGAAGGCTGCCCCCGCAGGCTCACCGAATTCTGAAAGGACTGCATTATGCGTATCGTCGTAGCTCTGGGCGGTAACGCCCTGCTCCGCCGTGGCGAGCCGATGACCGCTGACAACCAGCGCGCCAACATCCGCATCGCCACCGAGCAAATCGCCAAGATCCACCCCGGCAATCAACTGGTCATCGCCCACGGCAATGGCCCGCAAGTCGGCCTGCTGTCGTTGCAGGGCCTCTCCTATAAACCCGATGAGGCCTACCCTCTGGACGTGCTCGGTGCCGAAACCGAAGGCATGATCGGCTACATCATCGAACAGGAACTGGGCAATCTGCTGGACTTCGAAGTCCCGTTCGCCACCCTGCTCACCCAGGTCGAAGTCGATCCCAAGGATCCGGCTTTCAAGGACCCGACCAAATTCATCGGCCCGGTCTATGCCAAAGAAGAAGCCGAGCGCCTGGCCAAAGAGAAAGGCTGGGTGGTCAAGGCCGACGGTGACAAATACCGTCGTGTGGTGGCCAGCCCGAAACCCAAGCGCATCTTCGAGATCCGCCCGATCAAGTGGCTGCTGGACAAGGGCAGCATCGTGATCTGCGCCGGCGGTGGCGGCATCCCGACCATGTACGACGAGAAGCGCAACCTCAAAGGCATTGAGGCGGTCATCGACAAAGACCTGTGCTCGTCGCTGCTCGCCGAACAGCTGGAAGCGGACTTGCTGGTAATCGCCACCGACGTCAACGCGGCGTACATCGACTTCAAAAAACCCACCGAGAAAGCCATCGCCCAGGCCCACCCGGACGAGCTCGAACGTCTGGGCTTCGCCGCCGGTTCCATGGGGCCGAAGGTGCAGGCAGCTTGCGAATTTGCACGCCATACTGGCAAGGTCGCGGTGATCGGTTCGCTGGCGGACATCGAAGCCATCGTCCAGGGCACCGCCGGTACGCGGGTGAGCACCTCGAAACCCGGCATCACCTACCGATAAAAAAGAAACACTGGGGCAGACTCCAGGTCTGCCCTTCTCCCATGCCTTGAAAGGAGAGAACACCATGGCCCAGTTCGAACCCGGTCATTTGCACATCGAGCGGCACGCGTTGACCAAAGATGATGTCAACTACAACATCCGCCTCGAATACGAGGTGTCGCAGGATCCGCAAAAAGGCAAAGGGATACAGTTCCGGCTGGTTGGAAGCATCCAGGGCAAAGAGGTCAACGAACCGTTCTTTCTGCCCAAGGAAGAGGCCTACAACTTCGCGCGCAACGTGACGCAGATTGCCGAAAAGTACGGCATCCCCAAGAGCCACAGCCAGATCGGCTCGGTGCACAAGCATTACGATTTGATGTTTGAAGACATTCGTATGCAGTTGAATATGAAATCCGGGGATCCGGTCAATCCCGAGCATTTCGAGTAACCCGAACTCACCGCATACCCCCTGTGGGAGCGAGCTTGCTCGCGAAAGCGCTCTGTCAGTCCATATCTTCATTGCTGATACACCGCATTCGCGAGCAAGCTCGCTCCCACAAGGGTATGTAGCCAGCGGAAGAACGCGTCCGGTTTCACCATTTCCCCGCCCCAAGGCATACTTGCCCCCCTCCGCACTCCAGAACCCAGAACCACCCCATGCGTATCCACGTCAGTTTCATCGACCGCGTCGGCATCACCCAGGAAGTCCTGGCGATTCTCGGTGGACGCAATCTCAATCTGGATGCGGTGGAAATGGTCCCCCCCAACGTCTACATCGACGCCCCGACCCTCAGCCCGCAAGTGCTCGAAGAACTGAAAGACGCGCTGTTTCGGGTGCGCGGCGTGGAAGCCGTGGTGGTGGTCGACATCCTCCCCGGCCAGCGCCGGCACTTGCAGCTCGACGCGTTGCTCGCGGCGATGACCGACCCGGTGCTGGCCCTCGACAGCGCCGGCAAGGTGCTGCTGGCCAACCCGGCGCTGATCGCCTTGTACGGTCGCGAGCCGGCGGGCGAAAGCGTCTCGGAGCTGTTCAACGATCCGGGCCTGCTCGAAACCTTGCTCGAACAGGGCTTCCGTCTGCCACTGCGGGAAATCACCGTCAACGGCCAGACCCTGTTGCTGGACGCCACGCCGATCACCGACGCCGGCGCCCTGCTGACCCTGTATCAGCCGAACCGCATCGGCGAACAACTCTCGGCGCTGCACCACGACCATGCCGAAGGTTTCGATGCGCTGCTCGGCGAGTCGCCGCCGATCCGCACGCTCAAGGCCCGGGCGCAACGGGTGGCGGCCCTCGATGCACCGCTGCTGATCCAGGGCGAAACCGGCACCGGCAAGGAACTGGTGGCCCGCGCCTGTCACGCCATCAGCGCCCGGCACAACGCACCGTTTCTGGCGCTGAACTGCGCGGCCCTGCCGGAGAACCTCGCCGAGAGCGAACTGTTCGGCTATGCCCCCGGCGCCTTCACCGGCGCACAACGGGGCGGCAAACCGGGGCTGATGGAACTGGCCAACCAGGGCACGGTGTTTCTCGACGAGATCGGCGAGATGTCGCCGTACTTGCAGGCCAAGCTGCTGCGATTCCTCAACGACGGCAGCTTCCGTCGGGTGGGCGGCGATCGCGAAGTCAAAGTCGATGTGCGGATCCTCAGCGCGACCCACCGCGACCTGGAAAAAATGGTCAGCGAAGGCCTGTTCCGCGAAGACCTGTTCTACCGCCTCAACGTGCTCAACGTCGAAGTGCCGCCGTTGCGCGAACGCGGTCAGGATATTCTGTTGCTGGCCCGCTACTTCATGCAGCAGGCCTGCGCGCAGATCCAGCGCCCGGTCTGCCGCCTCGCCCCGGGCACTTACCCGGCGCTGCTCGGCAACCGCTGGCCGGGCAACGTGCGGCAATTGCAGAACGTGATTTTCCGCGCCGCCGCCATCTGCGAAAGCAGCCTGGTGGACATCGGCGACCTCGACATCGCCGGCACCTCGGTGGCGCGGCAGACCGACACCGACGTCGACAGTCTGGAAGAAGCGGTGGAAGCCTTCGAGAAATCGCTGCTGGAAAAACTCTACGTCAGCTACCCCTCGACCCGCCAACTGGCCGGCCGCCTGCAGACTTCGCACACGGCAATTGCCCATCGGCTGCGCAAGTACGGGATTCCGGGAAAAGCCTGACCCCGCCAAAAGCGACCTCCATCTGTACTGAAAGCGCTACAGCGGAACGATATCGCTACACACCCCTCCGATCACCGCTGTGCAAGGCTTTGATCCGCTTCAGCTTTTTTCTTCGCCCCGAGCTGTAGCGATTTCGCTACACACCCCACCCTCAAAGCCCATCGACAAAATATCAACTCATTGATTTATAACGATATTTTTACGTTGGCCGCGTTCTTGCTAAGTAACCGTTCATAAAATCAGGGCATTACCGCCCAAGTAATCCACCGCGTCCACCAGACGAGTCTGGCCCCTAGGAGATTCCATGAGCGAGTTGCGTTTTACTGAAGATCACGAATGGCTGCGCGCCGAAGCCGATGGTTCTGTCACCGTTGGCATCACCGCTTTCGCGCAGAACGCTTTGGGCGACGTGGTGTTCGTGCAACTGCCTGAACTGCAGGCTTACGAGAAAGGCGCTGAAGCCGCCACCGTGGAATCGGTCAAGGCCGCGAGCGGCGTTTACATGCCACTGGATGGTGAAGTGCTGGCAGTGAACCCCGCGCTGGAGGATGCCCCTGAACTGGTCAACGAAGATCCGCTGGGCGAAGGCTGGTTTTTCCGCTTCAAGCCAGCCGACGCTTCCGCCGTCGCCAAGCTGCTGGATCAGGACGCCTACGACCGTCTGATCAAAGCCCAAGCCGAAGCCTGAGGAACCTGACATGACCCAAGTAAATCTCGGCACCGCCAACGAATTCATCGCCCGTCACATCGGCCCGCGCGCCGGTGACGAGCAGGCCATGCTCAACAGCCTCGGCTTCGACTCGCTCGAAGCCCTGAGCGCCAGCGTCATCCCGGAAAGCATCAAGGGCACCAGCGTGCTCGGTCTGGACGACGGCCTGAGCGAAGCCGATGCCCTGGCAATGATCAAAGGCATCGCCGGCAAGAACCAGCTGTTCAAGACCTACATCGGCCAGGGCTACTACAATTGCCACACGCCGTCGCCGATCCTGCGCAACCTGCTGGAAAACCCGGCCTGGTACACCGCTTACACCCCGTACCAGCCGGAAATTTCCCAGGGCCGTCTCGAAGCGCTGCTGAACTTCCAGACCCTGATCAGCGACCTCACCGGCCTGCCGATCGCCAACGCTTCCCTGCTCGACGAAGCCACCGCCGCTGCCGAAGCCATGACCTTCTGCAAACGTCTGAGCAAGAACAAGGGCAGCCACCAGTTCTTCGCCTCGATCCACAGCCACCCGCAAACCCTCGACGTGCTGCGCACCCGTGCCGAGCCGCTGGGCATTGAAGTGGTGGTCGGCGACGAGCGTGAACTGACTGACGTGACGCCGTTCTTCGGCGCGCTGCTGCAATACCCGGCGAGCAACGGTGATGTGTTCGACTACCGCGAACTGACCGAGCGCTTCCACGCCGCCAACGCACTGGTGGCCGTGGCCGCCGACCTGCTGGCCCTGACCCTGCTGACCCCGCCGGGAGAATTCGGCGCGGACGTGGCCATCGGCAGCGCCCAGCGTTTCGGCGTTCCGCTGGGCTTCGGTGGCCCGCACGCGGCTTACTTCTCCACCAAAGATGCGTTCAAGCGCGACATGCCGGGCCGTCTGGTCGGCGTCTCGGTTGACCGCTTCGGCAAGCCGGCCCTGCGTCTGGCGATGCAGACCCGCGAGCAACACATCCGCCGCGAGAAAGCCACGTCGAACATCTGCACCGCGCAAGTGCTGCTGGCCAACATCGCCAGCATGTACGCCGTGTACCACGGTCCGAAAGGTCTGACCCGGATTGCCAACCGCGTGCATCACCTGACCGCGATCCTGGCCAAGGGCCTGAGCGCACTGGGCGTGACCGTCGAGCAAACCAGCTTCTTCGACACCCTGACCCTGGCCACCGGCGCGCAAACTGCCGCGCTGCATGACAAGGCTCGTGCCCAACAGATCAACCTGCGTGTGATCGATGCCCAGCGTCTGGGCCTGTCGGTCGACGAAACCACCACCCAGGCCGATATCGAAACCCTGTGGGGCCTGTTCGCCGACGGCAAGGCTTTGCCTGATTTCGCCGCCCTCGCCGCTGCCGTGCAAAGCACGATTCCAGCCGCGCTGGTACGTCAGTCGCCAATCCTCAGCCACCCGGTGTTCAACCGTTATCACTCGGAAACCGAGCTGATGCGCTACCTGCGCAAACTGGCGGACAAGGACCTGGCACTGGATCGCACCATGATCCCGCTGGGCTCGTGCACCATGAAGCTCAACGCTGCCAGCGAAATGATCCCGGTGACCTGGGCCGAGTTCGGCGCCCTGCACCCGTTCGCCCCGGCCGAGCAAAGTGCCGGTTACCAGCAACTGACCGACGAACTGGAAGCGATGCTCTGCGCCGCCACCGGTTACGACGCAATCTCGCTGCAACCGAACGCCGGTTCCCAGGGTGAATACGCAGGTCTGCTGGCGATCCGTGCCTACCACCAGAGCCGTGGCGAAGACCGTCGCGACATCTGCCTGATCCCGTCGTCCGCCCACGGCACCAACCCGGCCACCGCCAACATGGCCGGCATGCGTGTGGTCGTGACCGCCTGCGACGCCCGTGGCAACGTGGACATCGAAGACCTGCGCGCCAAGGCCATCGAGCACCGCGAACACCTCGCCGCGCTGATGATCACCTACCCGTCGACCCACGGCGTGTTCGAAGAAGGCATCCGCGAAATCTGCGGCATCATTCATGACAACGGCGGCCAGGTGTACATCGACGGCGCCAACATGAACGCGATGGTCGGCCTCTGCGCCCCGGGCAAGTTCGGCGGCGACGTCTCGCACCTGAACCTGCACAAGACCTTCTGCATTCCGCACGGCGGTGGCGGCCCGGGCGTCGGCCCGATCGGCGTGAAATCGCACCTGACTCCGTTCCTGCCGGGCCACGGCCACATGGAACGCAAGGAAGGCGCGGTCTGCGCGGCGCCGTTCGGCAGCGCGAGCATTCTGCCGATCACCTGGATGTACATTCGCATGATGGGTGGCGCAGGTCTGAAGCGCGCTTCGCAGCTGGCGATCCTCAATGCCAACTACATTTCCCGTCGCCTGGAAGAGCACTATCCAGTGCTGTACACCGGCAGCAATGGTCTGGTGGCGCACGAGTGCATTCTGGATCTGCGTCCGTTGAAAGACAGCAGCGGCATCAGCGTCGATGACGTCGCCAAGCGCCTGATCGACTTCGGCTTCCACGCCCCAACCATGTCGTTCCCGGTGGCCGGCACGCTGATGATCGAGCCGACCGAAAGTGAATCCAAGGAAGAACTGGACCGCTTCTGTGACGCCATGATCCGCATCCGCGAAGAAATCCGCGCAGTGGAAAACGGCACCCTGGACAAGGACGACAACCCGCTGAAGAACGCTCCGCACACCGCCGCAGAGCTGGTCGGCGAGTGGACTCACCCATACAGCCGCGAACAAGCGGTGTACCCGGTGGCGTCGTTGATCGAAGGCAAGTACTGGCCGCCGGTCGGTCGTGTCGACAACGTGTTCGGCGACCGCAACCTGGTCTGCGCCTGCCCGTCGATCGAAAGCTACGCTTGACCTGTGAGGGGGCGGGGTCGCCCGCCCCTTTCATGCGTGCCTGATGTGCCTATAACAAGAAACCGGAGAACAACCATGTCGTTAAGCGTGTTCGACCTGTTCAAGATTGGCATCGGCCCCTCCAGTTCCCACACCGTCGGCCCGATGCGCGCAGCCGCGCGCTTCGTCGAAGGCCTGCGCCGGGAAAACCTGTTGTCGGCCACCACCAGCGTCAGGGTCGAGTTGTATGGATCCCTCGGCGCCACCGGCAAGGGTCACGGCAGCGACAAGGCTGTGCTACTGGGCCTGGAAGGTGAACACCCGGATACCGTGGATACTGAAACCGTCGCCGCACGTCTCACGCAGATTCGCGGCAGCGGGCGTTTGAACCTGCTCGGTGAACACAGCATCGCGTTCAACGAGAAAGAACACCTGGCAATGATCCGCAAGCCGTTGGCCTATCACCCCAACGGCATGATCTTCCGTGCCTTCGATGCGGCGGGATTGCAGATCCGCAGCCGCGAGTACTACTCGGTCGGCGGCGGTTTTGTGGTCGACGAAGATGCGGCCGGTGCCGACCGTATCGTCGAAGACGCCACACCGCTGACCTTCCCGTTCAAAAGTGCCAAGGACTTGCTCGGTCACTGCGCCACCTATGGTCTGTCGATCAGTCAGGTGATGTTGACCAACGAAAGTGCCTGGCGCCCGGAAGCGGAAACCCGCGCCGGCCTGCTGAAAATCTGGCAAGTGATGCAGGACTGCGTGGCTGCCGGCTGTCGCAACGAAGGCATTCTGCCGGGTGGCCTGAAGGTCAAACGGCGAGCGGCGGCACTGCACCGGCAACTGTGCAAGAACCCGGAATCGTCGCTGCGCGATCCGTTGTCGGTGCTGGACTGGGTCAACCTCTACGCCCTCGCCGTCAACGAAGAAAACGCCAACGGCGGGCGCGTGGTCACGGCACCGACCAACGGCGCGGCAGGGATCATTCCGGCCGTGTTGCATTACTACATGCGCTTCATTCCCGGTGCGAACGATGACGGCGTGGTGCGTTTTCTGCTGACCGCGGCGGCCATCGGCATTCTGTACAAGGAAAACGCCTCGATTTCCGGTGCCGAAGTCGGCTGTCAGGGCGAGGTCGGCGTGGCCTGTTCGATGGCGGCCGGTGCGTTGTGCGAAGTGCTCGGAGGCAGCGTTCAACAAGTGGAAAACGCCGCTGAAATCGGCATGGAACACAACCTCGGCCTGACCTGCGATCCGATTGGCGGGCTGGTGCAGGTGCCGTGCATCGAGCGCAACGCCATGGGCTCGGTCAAGGCGATCAACGCCGTGCGCATGGCCATGCGCGGCGACGGGCAGCACTTCGTCTCCCTCGACAAGGTCATCCGCACCATGCGCCAGACCGGCGCCGACATGAAAAGCAAATACAAGGAGACCGCCCGCGGCGGTCTGGCGGTCAACATTATCGAGTGTTAATTAGCCCCCTCTCCCGCCGGGAGAGGGTTGGTGTGAATCAAGGAGTCACGCATGTCCACCGAACAACTGTCGAAAACCCCGCTGCACGCTCTGCACATCGAACTCGGCGCCCGCATGGTGCCATTCGCCGGCTACGACATGCCCGTGCAATACCCGCTGGGCGTGATGAAAGAACACCAGCACACCCGTGAGCAGGCCGGGCTGTTCGATGTCTCGCACATGGGCCAGATCCGCCTGACCGGCGCCAATGCCGCCAAAGCCCTGGAAACCCTGGTGCCGGTGGACATCATCGACCTGCCGGTTGGCATGCAGCGCTACGCGATGTTCACCAACGAAACCGGTGGCATCCTCGATGACCTGATGGTCGCCAATCTCGGCAACGACGAACTGTTCCTGGTGGTCAACGCCGCGTGCAAGGATCAGGACCTGGCGCATCTGCAAAAACACATTGGCGATCAGTGCACCATTACCGAGCTGTTCGAAGCCCGCGCCCTGCTCGCGCTGCAAGGTCCGGCGGCCGTAACCGTACTGGCACGCCTGGCGCCGGAAGTGGCGAAGATGACTTTCATGCAGTTCGCCCGCGTGACGCTGCTGGGTGTGGATTGCTTCGTCAGCCGCTCGGGCTACACCGGTGAAGACGGTTTCGAAATCTCCGTACCGGCAGCCGATGCGGAAAAACTCGCCCGCGCCCTGCTGGCCGAACCGGAAGTCGCCGCCATTGGCCTCGGTGCCCGGGATTCGCTGCGTCTGGAAGCCGGTCTGTGCCTGTACGGCCACGACATGAACACCGACACCACACCAATCGAAGCCAGCCTGTTGTGGGCAATCTCCAAGCCACGCCGTGCCGATGGTGCGCGGGCCGGCGGCTTCCCGGGGGCAGAACAGGTTTTCGGCCAGCAGCAGAACGGTGTCGCACGCAAACGCGTCGGCCTGCTGCCGCAGGAGCGCACGCCGGTCCGGGAAGGTGCAGAGATCGTCAACGAAGCCGGCGAAATCATCGGCAGCGTGTGCAGCGGCGGTTTCGGCCCGACCCTGGGCGGGCCATTGGCGATGGGTTACCTCGACAGCGCTTATGTCGCACTGGACACGCCAGTCTGGGCCATCGTTCGTGGGAAAAAGGTGCAAATGCTTGTAAGCAAAATGCCATTCGTTCCACAACGCTACTATCGTGGTTGATTGACTGTTTCTATAAGTAACGCGATTGCGTTATGCGTGCACTAATGTGTAACGCAATCGCCATAAAACAGTGCACTTCCCTTACATTCGATTCGAATATGAACTTGGCTTATAACGTTCGAAAACAATTGAACAAGCTAATCGTATAAGCCCGACTAGTGGACTGACTAACAGCCGGCAAGCACAGGAAAACCGGGGCCTTCACGGGGCTTGTTTTTCCTCCTGTAGTTGGCGTAGAGTTTGTCCACTGTGTTTGCATGGGTCAGCTTGGAATCGTGACCTGGGCAGTAGCCTACAAGTTAGCTACATCCCGTTCGACGTCTTCTTACTCTCCTGCAACCAGCCCCAGTACTCTTTCATGAGGAAGAGACTGTCATCAATTTTTGCGTCAAAGGAAATAAGAAATGTCCACACGTCAGAGCGGTACCGTCAAGTGGTTTAACGACGAGAAAGGTTTTGGTTTTATCACTCCAGAAAGCGGTCCGGATCTGTTCGTGCATTTCCGCGCTATTCAGGGCAACGGCTTCAAGAGCCTGAAAGAAGGCCAGAAAGTGACCTTCGTTGCCGTGCAAGGCCAGAAAGGCATGCAGGCTGATGAAGTCATCGCTGAAGCCTGATTTTCTGTAACGAAAAAGCCCCTGATATTGATATCAGGGGCTTTTTTGTGCGCGCGAATCCGTAAAATGGCGCTTCACTTTCCGTCCAGAGGCTGCCATGTCGAAACACCTGCTCCTTCCCCAGGGCGACTTTCCTGCCGTCGGTCTCGGCCGTCGCCTGGCAGCGATGTTCTACGATTTTCTGCTGTGCACCGCCCTGCTGATCGTCACCGGCTTCATCTATAAGCTGATCCAGGCCGCAATCATCGGCGAAGAACGTCTGCGCGCAATGACCGACGCCGGCAAACTGGACGGCGACCCGCTGTATTCCACCGTGCTGCTGCTGGTGCTGTTCGGCTTCTTCGCCAAGTTCTGGACTCACGCCGGCCAGACTCTGGGCATGCAGGTCTGGGGCATCCGCGTACAGAACGCCGATGGCACCGCGATCAGCCTGTGGCAGGCGCTACTGCGGTTCATGGTGTCGATCGCGTCGTGGCTATGCCTCGGCGTGGGGTTCTTCTGGTCGCTGTTCGACAAGCGCAAGCGCGCCTGGCATGACATCTACTCGGACACGCAACTGGTGCGGATCCCGAAAAAAGCCAAATAATCCTGCAGATGCAAAAACGCCCCGATCAGATCGGGGCGTTTTTGTATGCGGCTCAAGGTCAGGCGTTGCCTGCCAGTTTCATCCGCGCAGCCTGAGTGAAGTCGAGCATGCGCTTGAGCGGGCGGATCGCCTGGGGAATCAGCGCCGGGTCGACGAAGATCTCGTTCGAGCCCTCCTTCAGGCACTTCAGCGTGCGCTCAAGGGTGTTCATCGCCATCCACGGGCAATGTGCGCAACTGCGGCACGCCGCACCGTTACCGGCCGTTGGTGCCTCGATGAAGACCTTGTCCGGGCACAGCTGCTGCATCTTGTAGAAGATGCCACGGTCAGTGGCCACGATCAGGGTCTTGTTCGGCAGCGATTGCGCGGCAGCGATCAACTGACTGGTGGAACCGACGGCATCCGCCAGCTCGATCACCGACGTCGGCGATTCCGGGTGCACCAGAATGGCCGCGTCCGGATACAGCGCCTTCATGTCTTCCAGCTGCTTGGACTTGAACTCTTCGTGAACGATGCAGGCACCGTCCCAGAGCAGCATGTCGGCGCCGGTCTGACGTTGAATGTAGGTGCCCAGGTGCTTGTCCGGACCCCAGATGATGGTCTCGCCGTTATCCATCAGGCTTTCGACGATCTCCAGCGCGCAACTCGATGTCACCACCCAGTCGGCCCGGGCTTTGACCGCGGCCGAGGTGTTGGCGTACACCACTACGGTGCGCTCGGGATGCTGATCGCAGAACGCCGAGAACTCATCCACCGGACAACCCAGATCCAGCGAGCAGGTCGCCTCCAGGGTCGGCATCAGTACGCGCTTTTCCGGATTGAGAATCTTCGCGGTTTCACCCATGAATTTCACGCCGGCGACCACCACGGTCTTGGCCGGGTGAGCGTTGCCGAAGCGGGCCATTTCCAGCGAGTCGGAAACGCAACCACCGGTTTCTTCGGCGAGAGCCTGAATGATCGGATCGCAATAAAAGTGGGCAACCAGCACCGCGTCCTGAGCCTTGAGCTCGGCGGCGATGGCGGAACGGTAATAAGCCTCTTCCTCGGCCGTCAGCGGCTTGGGCTGCTTGGCGTCGAGGTGGGCTTGTACCAGAAGGCGTTCGGAAATCTGCGTCATGTTCGCAAGACCTGCAGGCGCATTCGCGCGAAAGTCGAGTATACACCCGGCTCCGGACCGCTTGAGGGTACCGCCGGGAGAGTGAGTTTTATCAGGCACGGACAGCGTTGAAGCTGCGCAAGGCTACAGAATATCCCGATGATGCAAAAGATGATTCTGACCTGTGTCAGCGCAACAGGTGCCAAAAGGAGTGACGCCAAATCGCAGGCAAAAAAAAACCCGGAAATCCTCACTTTCGTGGGCCTTCCGGATTTTCTAAACCGCCAAATATGGTGGGTCGTGTGGGATTCGAACCTACGACCAATTGGTTAAAAGCCAACTGCTCTACCAACTGAGCTAACGACCCGCTGTGTGGTGGCGCGTATAATACTGATTTTTAAGGACTATTCAACACCTAATTTGAAAAAAATCAAAAATAAGGTGTCGGGTCGCTGATTCCGGCCGCTGCAAAGCCTTCCGCACGCAGTCGGCAGCTGTCGCATTTGCCGCAGGCACGGCCGTTATCGTCCGCCTGATAGCAGGAAACCGTCAGCCCGTAATCAACACCCAGCTTCACGCCAGTCTGAACGATCTGTGCCTTGCTCAGGTTCTGCAGCGGCGCCTGGATGCGGAAACCATTGCCTTCCACACCGGCCTTGGTCGCCAGGTTGGCCATACGCTCGAACGACTCGATGAACTCGGGACGGCAGTCCGGGTAACCGGAGTAATCCACCGCGTTGACGCCGATAAAGATGTCACGGGCGCCGAGTACTTCAGCCCAGCCCAATGCCAGCGACAGGAAGACCGTATTGCGCGCCGGCACGTAAGTGACCGGAATGCCCTCGCCCAGTTCTTCAGGGATATCGATGCTGGTGTCGGTCAGGGCCGAACCGCCCATGCCATTCAGGTTCAGGCCAATGACCTTGTGTTCGACCACGCCCAGATCGCGGGCAACGCGAGCAGCGGCGTGCAATTCAGCGTGGGAGCGTTGACCGTAATCGAAGCTCATGGTGTAGCAGGCATAGCCTTCAGCGCGAGCCATTGCCACCACGGTGGCCGAGTCCAGTCCACCCGATAGCAGGATTACCGCACGTTTTTCGTTGGTGTTCAGTTGTTCAGTCATCTCAGCGCCCCGGCTCATCATTCCATAGATATTTATGCAGCTGCAGTTGCAACCGCACTGGCAGGTTATCCGCCACCACCCAGTCCGCCAGATCCCTTGCGTTCAGGTCATGGTGACTTGGAGAAAACAGGACTTCGCCGGCACGCCGGTCAAGCCCGTACTGGATCAGTTTGGATACCGCCCAGTCATAGTCGTCCCGCGAGCAGATGACAAACTTCACCTGATCGTTGGGCGTCAGCAATTCGATGTTTTCGTAACGGTTGCGATGGGCTTCTTTCGAATCGGGCGTCTTCAGATCGACAACCCGACTGACCCGCGGATCAACCGCTGAAATGTCGAGGGCGCCGCTGGTTTCCAGCGAGACTTCGTAGCCGGCATCGCACAATTGCTTGAGCAAAGGGATGGCATTGGGCTGTGCCAGCGGCTCTCCGCCAGTGACACAAACGTAGCGCGGGCGAAACCCGGCCACCTGCTCGTGGATGTCGTCGAGTGTACGAATGGTGCCGCCGCTGAACGCGTAGGCACTGTCGCAGTATTGGCAACGCAACGGGCAACCGGTCAGGCGCACAAAAACAGTGGGCAGCCCGGCAGTCCGCGTTTCCCCCTGCAACGAGTAGAAAACTTCGGTGATTCTCAATGTGTCTTGCATAGTCGCCACGGGCGTAACAGCTAAACAGGCTGTCCGCCTCCGTCAGGCACTTCAGGTAACCCCGCCAACGCGTAGATCACCAGAAGCGTGTTTCATAAAAGGGCGTGAATTCTAACGAAAAAACCCGCGACAAGCGCGGGTTTCTTCCAAACGGGTCAAACACACTTACATGCGTTGCAGATCGCGTTGGGCCAACTGGGCAGCGGAGGTACCCGGATATTGGGACACCACTTGTTGCAGAATGCCTTTGACCTTGTCGGTGTGACCGAGGCGGCGCTCTACGTCAGCCAGCTTGTACAGCGAATCCGGCACTTTGGCATGCTTGGGATACAGCTGCGAAACCTTGGCAAAAGCCTGACCTGCACCTTGCAGATCGCCTTTGGCCAGGTTCACTTCACCCAACCAGTACTGGGCATTGCCCGCGTATTGGCTGTTCGGGTATTTACGCAGGAAAGCGGCGAAAGCCTGGCTGGCCTTGTCGAAATCCTTGGCCTTGATCAGGTCGAAGGCTGCATCGTAATACAGCTTTTCCTTGGCCGGATCAGCCGGTTCGCCACTCGCGGCAGGTGCCTGGGCAGCAGCCCCGGCTCCAGCAGCAGCTCCGGCAGCAGCACTTGCATCGCCACCGGCAGAAGAATTCTCGGGAGTCGCGGCAGGTGCAGCACCGGATCCTATGCGCCGATCAAGATCCTGGTATCGCTCCAGGGATTCCTGCTTCATGCGCGCAACCTGATTCTGCAGTTCTTCGATCACGCCCTGCTGGCGCGATATCTGATCCTGCATTTGTTGCAGTTGGTTGAACAGCATGCCTTGTGCCGAGGCAGGGGCCGAAGCCGCTCCCCCGGCATAGGCGCCGTTCGTACCGTAACCTGCAGGCGGATAACTGCTCCCGCTATTGTTATAACCGGAGTTGTCATCGACCACAGGAACCGCAGCCCACGCCGCAAGCGGCGCGAGGCTGAGAGCCAGAACAGTTACAGCACGACGGCACGTTCGCATATCGAATTACTTACGCAGTTCGACGCGACGGTTTTGAGCCCAGGACTGCTCGTCGTTGCCGGTAGCAACTGGACGCTCTTCGCCGTAGGAAACCAGTTCCAGCTGAGCTGGGGAAACACCTTGCAGTACCAGGTAGCGCTGAACGGCTTTCGCACGACGCTCGCCCAGTGCCATGTTGTACTCACGAGTACCACGTTCGTCGGTGTTGCCTTCCAGAACAACGCGAGCGCCGTTTGCTTTCAGGTCTTTGGCGTGAACGTCCAGAGCGCGCATGGCTTCTGGCTTCAGGTCCGAGCTGTCGTATTCGAAGTAGAAGGTGGTGATTGCGCGCAGAGCAGCTTCTTCGCTCAGGGAACCGTCAACTGCACCAGTGTTTGCGCCGTAACCAGCGTTTGGATCAACAGCGCCTTCACCGGCGTTGTCGCCGCCTTTGGACGAGCAACCTACAGCTACAGCCATGGCCAGAGCCAGCGCAGCAAATTTACCAAACTTCAGCATTTCCATCGTGAAACTCCTAATGAACCCCAGTGTGTTAAGTAAAACGTAAAGCGCCGCGTCAGTTCAGGTAAGGGGACCAGGACGGTTCTCTGACTTCGCCTTGAGCGGTAGGAAGCGGGAGCCTCACGCGTCCATTAATGGACACGAGCATCAAGACTCCCCGGCCCTGCTGGCGGGTGGCGTAGATTACCATGGTGCCGTTGGGCGCAACAGTAGGCGACTCGTCCAGAGTGCTATCAGTGAGGATTTTTACACTTCCGCGCTGCAAATCCTGAGCCGCTACTTTGAAATTGGTGAAACCGTCCTGACGATGGATCATCACCAGGGTCTTTTCATCAGCCGACAACTTCGGGTTGGCGTTGTAGTTGCCCACGAACGTCACGCGCTCGGCACCACCGCCATTGGCGCTGGTCTTGTAGATCTGCGGCTTGCCGCCACGGTCGGAAGTGAAGTAGATGGTCGAGCCATCCTTGCCCCAGTACGGTTCGGTGTTGATGCCAGGACCGGCAGTCACTCGGGTGATCTGGCGCGAACCGAGGTTCATCACGTAGATGTCCGGATTACCGTCTTTTGACAGCACGAACGCCAGGCGATTGCCATCCGGCGACCAGGCCGGAGCGCCGTTCAGGCCTTCAAAGTTTGTGATCTGCTCACGGCGACCGGTGTCGATGTTCTGCATGAAGATCCGCGGACGCTTCTGTTCGAACGACACATAGGCGATACGCTTGCCATCCGGTGCGAAACGCGGCGACAGGATAGGCTCGCGCGATTGCAGCAGGGTCACGGCACGGGCACCGTCGTAGTCCGAGCGCTGCAGCGTGTAGCGGGTGTTCTTCTCGGAGAAGCGCTCAGCTGTCACATACAACAGACGGGTCGAAAACGCGCCCTTGATACCGGTCAGTTTTTCGAACGACTGGTCAGAGATGTAGTGCGCCATGTCACGCAGCTGTTCAGTCGTACCGGAAACACTGCCATCCGCGACTTTCTGTTCGGTGGCGACGTTGAACAACGCCCACTGCACCTGCAGGCGGCCGCCCGCTGGCACGATGCTGCCGACCATCATGTACTGGGCGCCTACCGCCTTCCAGTCACGGAAGATGATTTCGCTCGGCTGGCTTGGCTGGCTGATCATATTCTGTTTTGGAATCGGCGAGTAATAACCCGAGTTCCGCAGGTCGTTGCCAATGATTTCAGCCATGTCATCCGGCAGGACGGCACCGCCCTGGAAACCGAACGGTACGACGGCGATCGGGGTCGCCCGATCGCTGCCGCTGGTGACCAGAATGTTCTTTTCATCCGCCATCGCGATCCCTGCCATGCAGCAGATCACGACCAGCATTCCTCGAAGAAGGTTTCTCACAAGGCTAGATCCTCAGGTGTGAATGTCATCTTGAATGAACGATACGGAGCGAAATCGCTCGGCTTCATTCCCTGCATTTCCGTCAAACGTCCAATATTCTTGACCGCCGCCACTGCCGAAGCATCGAACGGACCGTCGCCACTGGACTTGGCCACGCTGACCGTAGTCACCGTACCGTCCGGCAACATGCCGATCTGCAGTACAACCGTCATGCCTTTGCGTGCCGAAGGAGGACGTGCCCAACCTTCCGCTGCCCGCGCACGAATCAAGTCATCGAAGCTGCCTGCGGTTTCGTCACCACGTTCATCCGCCAAAGCCTGCTGACGTTCGGTCTTGTCGGACAGCAGGTCGGCCAGAGCCTGGGCCTTCTTGTCCTCGACCGACTTGCGTGCCGCGTCCTGCGCTTTCTTTTTCGCAGCATCGGCAGCAGCTTTCTTCTTGGCTTCATCGGCGACTTTCTTCTTCGCCTCTTCAGCCTCGGCTTTCTTCTTGGCGTCTTCGGCGGCTTTCTTCTTCGCGTCTTCGACGATTTTCTTCTTGGCTTCTTCAGCGGCCTCTTTCTTGGCCTCTTCTTCAGCAGCCTTCTTGGCTTCTTCTTCAGCTTTCTTCTTGGCTATATCAGCCAATTGTTTCTCTTCTGCCTTCTTGGCTTCGGCGGCTTTCTTCGCGTCTTCAGCTTTCTTGGCCTCGTCGGCCTTCTTCGCCTGCTCCGCTTTCTTCGCCTCATCGGCCTTCTTGGCTTCCTCGGCCTTTTGAGCCGCTTCTTCTTTCTTTTGTTCCGCAGCCTTCACCGCTTCCTGCTCGACCTTTTTCTGCTCCATCTGCTCGACTTCGGTCTGGCGCGCGGCGGATTTCTTCGCCTCACCCGCAATCTTCTGATTGGTCTGGGTGGTTGCCTGACTTTTCGATTTCAGCTGGTAAAGGGTCGCCTGGACAATCGGCTTGGCCGGCGGCAGCTCCGGTGTCATGGCGAAACTGACGAACAGCATGCCGAACACCAGCACGTGCAAGCCAATCGCCCAGACACTGGGCCAGAAGTAGCTTTCCGAGGCGGACGGCTCTCGCTGTTGCTGCATCAGGGGGCCTCGGTGATCAAGCCAACATTACCGACCCCGGCTTTCTGCAACCCGCCCATGGCGCCCATGACGGAGCCATAATCGACGGACTTGTCGCCACGGATGAAGACCTGGGTACGCTTGCCGCCTTCAGTGCCGGCGCGGATGATCTTGGTCACCGCGTCAGTCATCTGTGGCAGGGTCATGGCCCGGTCCTGTTGCTTCTCGGTGTCGACTTCGCTGCCAAGGTTCCAGTAGTAGGTCTTGTCAGCCTTGATCGAAATGGTCAGCACCTGGGTGTTGTTGTCCTGCGGCAAGGCTTCGCTGGAAACCTTGGGCAGATCCACTTTCACGCCCTGATTGAGCATCGGCGCAGTCACCATGAAGATGACCAGCAGCACCAGCATCACGTCGATGTAAGGCACTACGTTCATCTCGGCGACCGGCTTGCGCTTGTGTCGGGCTCGAGTGATTAAAGCCATCGGGAAATACCTGCTTATTCTTCGCTGGTGTGCACTTTGCGGTGCAGGATCGCCTGGAATTCATCGGCGAAGGTGTAGTAGCGGCTCAGCAAGGTTTCGCTGCGGGCAGAGAAACGGTTGTAAGCGATAACGGCCGGGATCGCGGCGAACAGGCCGATCGCGGTGGCGATCAGGGCTTCGGCGATGCCTGGAGCCACAGTGGCCAGAGTGGCCTGTTGTGCGCTGGCCAGACCGCGGAAGGAGTTCATGATCCCCCAGACGGTACCGAACAGACCGATGTACGGGCTGACCGAACCTACGGTGGCGAGGAATGGCAGGCTCTGCTCGAGTTTTTCTTCCTCGCGGGAGATGGCAACACGCATGGCACGGGCCACGCCTTCCATCACTGCTTCAGGATCGACACCCGGCTGCTGGCGCAGACGCGAGAACTCCTTGAAACCGGCACGGAAGATCTGCTCGACGCCCGAATCCGGATCCGGGTTGCTGCCGGCCTGACGATAGAGTTTGGACAGATCGATACCCGACCAGAAGCGCTCCTCGAAGCTCTCCAGGGCACGTCGACCGGCGCGCAGCAGATTGCTGCGCTGAAAGATCATGATCCATGAGGTCACCGATGCGGCTACCAGGGTCAACATTACCAACTGCACCACGATGCTGGCATTGCTGACCAGGCTCCACATGGAGGAATGGTCGACGACGTTAGCTTCCACGCTTTATCTCCTGCTTCAAGTGTGTACCCGTGCCGACCGCGTCGGCGAAAGCCGCACGCAAGTCTTCGGGAAGGGCCCGGGGTTTCAAACTGTTAGTGCGCACACAGGCCACCAGAAACTGCCCCTCACAGAGCAGCACATTATCCGTTGCCCGCCTGACCTGCTGTCGAAAGCGCAGGCTGGCACGGTTCAATTCGATTACATCAGCGCTTACCAGCAGCTCGTCGTCCAGTCG
Organism: Pseudomonas sp. UV AK001; assembly: GCF_046097675.1. Taxonomy (NCBI): domain Bacteria; kingdom Pseudomonadati; phylum Pseudomonadota; class Gammaproteobacteria; order Pseudomonadales; family Pseudomonadaceae; genus Pseudomonas; species Pseudomonas sp. UV AK001. The sequence continues at coordinate 379,695 of NZ_JBJUVZ010000003.1, read as the reverse complement.
CGCCGGCGCGTGATAACGCGCTTCGCTGGAGTGCACGACGAACAACAGGTCCTCCCCTGCCAGCGCCGACTGGGCAAAGCCCAGCTCCCGGAGCCGCTCGGTTCGAGCCCGTTCCATAAACTTGAGGTAATTAACGTAATACACGATGCCGCCCGCATCGGTGTCCTCGTAATAAACGCGACAACGATGTGCGAACGGCTCAAGCCCGTTTTGCGCGCGCATACTCTAGTGCTTACTCCTCGGGTTGCCAATCCGGCCAGGCAACTGTTTTTCATAGTTCGAAGGCTTTACCGCAAAAGTACCGTCCTGAGACAGTACAAACGCTGAATAAATCGCCAATAAATGTGTATCAATCGTCCACGGCATCGAGAAACTCGTCTGCCACGGGCATTTCGCCCATTCGTGACGGAATGTTTAAACCAAAATGCAGATACGCGTGCCGGGTCACCACCCTGCCCCGCGGCGTACGCATGATGTAGCCCTGCTGAATCAGATACGGCTCCAGAACGTCTTCGATGGTGTGGCGCTCTTCACTGATCGCGGCCGCCAGGCTGTCGATGCCAACGGGCCCGCCATCGAACTTCTCGATCATGGTCAACAGCAATCGCCGGTCCTGATGATCGAAGCCATGTTCATCGACATCCAGCAGATTCAGTGCCAGGTCGGCAACGGATTTGGTGATATGCCCCTTGGCCCGGACTTCAGCGAAATCCCGCACCCGGCGCAACAGTCGGTTGGCGATTCGCGGAGTGCCACGGGCACGACGGGCAATCTCGAAAGAGCCTTCCGGGTCCAGCGGCAGGCCGAGAATGTTCGCCGAACGACTGACAATCGTCGCCAGGTCGGCGGTGCTGTAGAACTCGAGACGCTGGACAATACCGAAACGGTCGCGCAACGGATTGGTCAACATCCCCGCCCGTGTAGTCGCGCCAACGAGGGTGAACGGCGGCAGATCGAGCTTGATCGAACGCGCCGCCGGCCCCTCACCGATCATGATGTCGAGCTGGAAGTCTTCCATCGCCGGGTACAGCACTTCTTCGACGATCGGCGACAGACGATGGATTTCATCGATGAACAACACATCGTGGGGTTCAAGGTTGGTCAACAGCGCGGCCAGATCCCCCGGCCGCTCGAGCACCGGGCCTGATGTGCTCTTGATCGACACGCCCATTTCCTGGGCAATGATGTTGGCCAGGGTGGTCTTGCCCAGCCCCGGCGGGCCGAAGATCAGGGTGTGGTCGAGGGATTCGCTACGGCCACGGGCGGCCTGGATAAACAGTTCCATCTGCTCGCGAACGGTCGGCTGGCCAATGTATTCGGCCAGACTGACGGGACGTATCGCCCGATCCTGGACTTCTTCGCGCTCACGCGGACTGTGCGTGGCGGCGATCAGACGATCAGCTTCAATCACTTAAATCATTCCCTTCAGGGCGCGTCGGATCATGTCTTCACTGCTCAAGCCTTTCTCCTTGATCGCGGAAATCGCCTTGCTCGCTTCCTGTGGCTTGTAGCCCAGGGAAATCAGCGCGCTGACCGCGTCGTTCTCGGCGGTGTTGACCGGTGCCGGGCCGTCCGGCTGGTTCGGTACCAGCGCAAACATGGCCGGCGAGGTTTCCCATGCCTTGAAGCGGTCCTTGAGTTCGACCAGCAGACGCTCGGCGGTTTTCTTGCCCACACCCGGCACTTTGGTCAGCGCCGAGGTGTCCTGAGACTGCACGCAACGGATCAGCTCATCGACTTCCAGGCTCGACATCAAGGCCAGGGCCAGTTTCGGACCCACACCATTGAGACGGATCAACTCGCGAAAAAAGTCTCGCTCACGCTTGCCAGCGAAACCATAGAGTAACTGCGCGTCTTCGCGTACGACCAAATGGGTGTGCAAGGTCAGCGGTTCACCGACCGACGGCAGGCGATACAGGGTGGTCATGGGCACTTCCAGCTCATACCCGAGGCCGTTTACATCCAGAATCAGGTGCGGCGGCTGTTTTTCAGCGAGGGTGCCGCGCAAGCGTCCAATCACGTTTCAGATCCTTGAGCGTTGGCCAGCCGTGGGCTGGCGACAAAACGGAATACGGATTCGGGCCGACGACCCAGGCACAAAATCCGTATACCGGAAAAATGATTGCTGATGCTATCAGAGACGCAGGCGCCCGCCACGACTGCGTGCGGTTCCCAGACCGTGAGGCAACAGGCTGGAACGTGTATGCGCATGGCAAATGGCAATGGCCAAGGCGTCCGAGGCATCGATTTGTGGCTTGCTGGTCAGTTTGAGCATGTGCATGACCATCATCTGCACCTGTTCCTTATTGGCTGCACCGGTGCCAACCACGGCCTGCTTGACCTGGGTTGCCGTGTACTCGGCAATTTCCAGACTCTCTTCGGCCCCCGCAACGATCGCGGCCCCACGGGCCTGCCCGAGCTTCAGCGCCGAATCGGCGTTTTTCGCCATGAACACCTTTTCGATGCCCATGGTCACCGGACCGTAGGTCTGGATGATTTCCCGCACGCCGCGATAGACGATCTGCAGACGCTCATGCAACTCGCCGGCGCCGGTACGAATGCAGCCGGAAGCCACGTAGACACAATCACGCCCGGTATCGCGTACCACGCCATATCCGGTGATGCGCGAACCGGGGTCGATACCAAGAATTAAAGTCATAAGCCTGCAGATTCGAAAAAACACAAAAACAAATGTGGGAGATTCCATGTTCGAGATGAACCCTCAAACCTGGAATCTCCCACATTGAAGCCTAGCCGTTATCAGCCGAGCTGAGCCGCCACGTCTTCCGGAATGTCGGCATTGGAATAGACGTTCTGCACGTCATCCAGATCCTCGAGCATGTCGATCAGCTTGAGCACCTTCTCCGCACCTTCCAGATCCAGTTCGGCGCTGGTGGTCGGCTGCATGACGATTTCCGCGTCATCACCCTTGAAACCGGCCGCTTCCAGCGCGTTTCGCACGGCGTAGAAACTGGTGAACGAGGTGAACACGTCGATCGAGCCGTCCTCATGAGTGACCACGTCGTCGGCATCGGCTTCCAGCGCCGCTTCGGTCAGCGCATCTTCGTCGACACCCGGGGCGAAGCTGATCTGGCCCTTGCGTTCGAACAGGTAGGCCACCGAACCGTCGGTACCGAGGTTGCCGCCACATTTGCTGAACGCATGGCGCACGGCTGCGGCGGTACGGTTGCGGTTGTCGGTCATGCACTCGACCATCACCGCCACGCCACCCGGGCCGTAACCTTCGTAGGTCAGCTCTTCAACGTTGTCCGCTTCGGTCGCGCCAGCACCACGGGCCACCGCACGATCGATGATGTCGCGACTCATGTTGGCGCCCAGAGCCTTGTCCAGGGCCAGACGCAGACGCGGGTTGGAACCCGGATCGCCACCGCCCTGACGGGCCGCAACGGTCAGTTCACGGATCCACTTGGTGAAGATCTTGCCTCGTTTGGCATCCTGACGTTCTTTGCGGTGCTTGATGTTCGCCCACTTGGAATGACCTGCCATATCTCGCTCCGAATTCTCTTTGAAACGTTGCCCGCCGCGCACATCGCACAGCCAGCAAACAAAAAATCTCGACCTGCTCTCTATAGAAAGAAAAAAGGCGCATCCGAAGATGCGCCTTCAGGCCCGTCTTACTCAGCCTTTGGTGTTTCGCGCAAACGAATGTGCAGTTCGCGCAGTGCCTTGGCATCCACGACACCCGGCGCCTGCGTCATCACGTCGGCAGCACTCTGGGTTTTCGGGAAGGCGATCACTTCACGGATCGACTGGGCACCGGTCATCAGCATCACCAGACGGTCCAGACCGAAGGCCAGACCACCGTGCGGCGGCGCACCGTACTTCAGCGCATCGAGCAGGAAGCCGAACTTCTCTTCCTGTTCCGCTTCGTTGATGCCCAGCAGACGGAATACCGCTTGCTGCATCTCTTTGCGGTGGATACGGATCGAACCGCCACCCAGCTCGGTGCCGTTCAGAACCATGTCATAGGCACGGGACAGCGCACCAGCCGGGTTGGCTTCGAGCTCTTCCGGGGTGCACTTCGGCGCGGTGAACGGGTGGTGCAGAGCGGAGAAGCTGCCGTCGTCGTTCTCTTCGAACATCGGGAAGTCGACGACCCACATCGGTGCCCATTCACAGGTCAGCAGCTTCAGGTCGTGACCGAGCTTGATACGCAGCGCGCCCAGGGCTTCGCTGACGATCTTGGCCTTGTCGGCGCCGAAGAACACGATGTCGCCGTCGACTGCACCGACGCGATCGAGGATCACGTTCAGGTTGGCTTCCGGGATGTTTTTCACGATCGGCGATTGCAGACCTTCAACACCGGCAGCACGCTCGTTGACCTTGATGTACGCCAGGCCCTTGGCACCGTAGATGCCGACGAACTTGGTGTAGTCGTCGATCTGCTTGCGCGGCATGCTCGCCCCGCCTGGAACGCGCAGTGCGGCGATACGGCATTTCGGGTCGTTGGCCGGGCCGCTGAACACCTTGAAATCGACTTCTTTCAGCTGATCGGCTACGTCGACCAGTTCCAGCGGGTTACGCAGGTCCGGCTTGTCGGAACCGTAACGGCGCATGGCTTCTTCGAAAGTCATGTGCGGGAATTCACCGAATTCCAGATCCAGCACTTCCTTGAACAGGTTGCGGATCATGCCTTCGGTCAGGCCCATGATGTCTTTTTCGTCGAGGAAGCTGGTCTCGATGTCGATCTGAGTGAACTCAGGCTGACGGTCGGCACGCAGGTCTTCGTCGCGGAAGCACTTGGCGATCTGGTAGTAACGGTCGAAGCCGGCGACCATCAGCAGTTGCTTGAACAGCTGAGGCGATTGCGGCAGTGCGAAGAACGAACCGGCGTGAGTACGGCTCGGTACGAGGTAGTCACGCGCGCCTTCCGGAGTAGCGCGGGTCAGGATCGGCGTTTCCACGTCGAGGAAGCCGTTCTCGTCGAGGTAGCGACGGATGCTGGTGGTCATGCGCGAACGCAGACGCAGCTTCTCGGCCATTTCCGGACGACGCAGGTCGAGGAAGCGATAGCGCAAGCGGGTTTCTTCACCGACGTCGGAGAACTCGTTCAGCGGGAACGGCGGGGTTTCCGACTCGTTCAGCACTTCCAGTTCGTAGCCCAGGACTTCGATCATGCCCGACGCCATGTTGGCGTTGGTGGCACCGGCCGGACGCAGACGCACCTTGCCGGTGATCTTCACGACGTATTCGCTGCGCACGCGATCGGCGGCGGCGAAGCTCTCGGCGCGATCCGGATCGAAGACCACCTGGGCCAGACCGTCACGATCACGGATATCGAGGAAAATCACCCCGCCGTGGTCGCGGCGACGGTGAACCCATCCGCAAAGGGTAATTTCCTGGCCTTCCAGGCTTTCGTTCAGTTGGCCGCAATAATGGCTGCGCATCATGGTAGTGGTTTCGCTTCTCGTAATTCGAAATTCGGTGGAGATCCGCCGCACTCAAGCTCTGTGCGACCGGTGGATGCTCGCGCGTGTCGTAAGACCTGGGCCTGAACCCTAGTCAGATTTGTCGCCACCGGCCAGATTCTTCTTCGCGCCGGTCTTGAAATCGGTTTCGTACCAACCGCTGCCGCTGAGGCGAAAGCCTGGCATGGACAGCTGTTTCCTGAGCTCTGGTGCCTGACAGGCAGGGCAATCGACCAGCGGTGCATCACTGATCTTTTGAATGGCTTCCAACTGATGACCACAGGAAGCACATTGGTAATCGTACATCGGCATGGAGTTGTCTCGGCGATCAGATTGCCAGCTCCCGCAGGGCGGTGTGGCGAAAGAGCGGGATTATATCCATTAAATGCGGCCTGTGCAGCCGGAAGACTGCACGGGCCGCCCGGTCACTGGCAACCCCCGACGGTCACCGGGGCATCCCGCAGGCCGTGCACGACACACACCACCCGCACCAGACCGCTGAAGTTCTTCACCCCCCCGTGACGCAAGTGCACCTCGCGATCGACACGGGACAGCAAGGTGCCGACCGAACAGCAATTATCCTCGGCCATACGGCCCAGAATATTCCAGTAGACCTGCTCCAGCCGCATGCAGGTCGCAAACCCGTTCAAGCGCACCGACCGGGCCAAGGGCCGGATCAATGCCATGTCGAACTCTTCAAGAAACGGCGCCACGGCCCTGTCCTGCCGCGAGCCGATGATGATTCCACTTCGCCTGTCTCCAACTTCCATATCGTTGACACTCCTTTGCCATCTCTGCTTGTTGCCAAGGCAACATCCTGTGACCTCATTAAAAGCGCAGGGACAAAGACATGGCCAGACGACTTTTTGACCGTCCTCGTAGGATAAGCCAACAGAAAAGGGAGGATCATGGACCAGCGAAGTGCTTTCCTCGCATCCTACAAGCGCGAGTGCTTTTTCCTCGCCAGGACGGGCGCACGGCCTACAATTCGTGGCCGTGCGCCACGGGCGATCAGGCTTCGAGCAGCGCCCTGAGCATCCACGCGGTTTTCTCGTGGACTTGCATGCGCTGAGTCAGAAGATCAGCCGTCGGCTCGTCACTGACCTTATCCAGCAGCGGGAAAATCCCCCGCGCCGTGCGAGTGACCGCTTCCTGGCCTTCGACCAGTTGTTTGATCATGTCTTCGGCACTCGGCACGCCCACCTCTTCTTTAATAGAGGAAAGACGCGCGTAAGTCGCATAGGCACCCGGCGCAGGGAAACCCAGGGCGCGGATGCGTTCGGCGATCGAATCCACGGCCAGCGCCAGTTCGTTGTATTGCTCCTCGAACATCAGGTGCAGGGTCCGGAACATTGGCCCGGTGACGTTCCAGTGGAAGTTGTGGGTCTTCAGATAGAGCACGTAGGTGTCCGACAGCAGACGCGACAGCCCTTCGACGATGGATTTGCGGTCTTCTTCACTGATACCGATATCGATTGCCATGCTTACCCCCTAACGGCGATTGAATTCATCCAGCAGGTGTCGGTTCACTGTAGCAAGGCCTCCCTCCCATGGCAGCCCCCGTATCGACCCGATAGAGGCGACAAATCGCCCCACGCATGCCGCTGGCCGGCGTGATTTGAGTAGCCGCAGGCTTTGCTGTTAAATAGGCAGTGTGTCGCTATGCCCTGTTTTCCGGGCGTTGCGCATAGGCTGATGCCGGGCACGTGTCCAACGCCTCTTATTGTTTCGAAGCGAACCGTGCGCCTTCAGCTCTTCCTTGTGAGCCGTCATAACGTGAGTCAATAAAAATGTTGAAAATCGTCCACCTGCTAATGGGCGCAGCGGCGTTGCTGCTGTCGTTCATACCCAGCTTGAAATCCGAAGCCGTTCCTTACCTGCAACAACCCGATGCACTTTACCTGGCCTTTTTCGGCCTGCTGAACCTGGTCATTGCCCCGGTGATCCCTTACTGGAACAAAGGCCCGCGCCAGCATCTGCAAAATCTGGTCAGCGCACTGCTGGTGCTGACCGTCGTCCTGCAAACCCTGACCCTGATCGCGCCGATGCCCGTCATCGCCGGCCAGCCAGCCGTGCTGTTCAGCCTGGTGATCGCCCTGGTCGCCGTGGTCCTGCACCTGGCCGTCAGCTTCTACAAATCCTCACCGGCCGCCGCCGCGCAAAGCTACGACATGAGCAACCGCGATACCGGCACCGTCAAGTGGTTCAACACCTCCAAGGGCTTCGGCTTTATCTCCCGGGATTCCGGCGATGATATTTTCGTGCACTTTCGCGCCATCCGTGGCGAAGGCCACCGCGTCCTGGTCGAAGGCCAGCGCGTGGAGTTCTCGGTAATGAACCGTGACAAAGGCCTGCAAGCCGAAGACGTGATCGCCGCCCTGCCGCGTCGCTGATCCAGAACGAAAAAACCGCGAACAGCCTGGCTGCTCGCGGTTTTTTATTGCCCTTGCGAAATACGCAAACTCAGTAGTGCGGCGGCGGTGCGTCTTCCTCAAAGGACCCGAACTGGCCGACCATTTCTTCCTGGCGCTTGAGCAGCGCGGCCATCTGCAATTGCAGACGCTCCACGACTCGCTGCTGCTCCACCAGCACATCGTTCAACGCCTGAATGGTGTCGTCCTGAAATGCCAGGCGACTTTCCAGTTCGGTAACGCGTTGTTCCAGGCTCATGATCAGCCCTCCAGAAACTTGAAATCTTCGTCCAGCACCAGGCGCAGACGCTCGCGGATCGCGGCCACTTGCTCGGCGCTGTAAGGTTTGGCCGGGTGCTTGCCCCAGACCGGAGCCGGCCACGCGGCGTCATCACGTTTGCGCACGATCACATGCATGTGCATCTGGCTGACGACGTTACCCAGGGTGGCAACGTTCATCTTGTCGGCATCGAACGAGTCCTTGAGCACCTCCGCCAAGGCCGTGGTTTCCTGCCACAGACGCTGCTGATCGGCGACATCCAATTGAAACAACTCGCTGATATCGTCGCGACGAGGCACCAGGATGAACCACGGGTAGTTGGCGTCGTTGGACAGCAGCAACCGGCAGAGCGGGAAGTCGCCGATGGTCAGCGTGTCCTGTTGAAGGCGTGAATCTAAAGCAAACACTGGGTGTACTCCCGGCTGGTCGACAATATTCAGCTTAGTGGGCCTGCCCGGTGGACGGCGCACTAAACGACAGGACGGCAGCATACCTTCGAATGCCCTGCCCTTCACGATGAAGCGGCGCCCCGCCATGGAACATTTCCGGCGATCACGCACCAGCACGAGCCCTACCGTGCCAGGCAACACGCCGAAATGACCGTGAGTCACTACCGCGTTCAGGGTCATGACAGGACTCAAGTGTTTGAATTCAGTACAGCCGGAAAAAATTTTTGCACCAAAACCGTACAGCGGGTCTACGCTCAATGGCTCGGGCATCCGCCAAATACTCACTGACAGGGTGAACCGGTAACGTTTTTGGTTGTCATGCGCAAAATCGAGCGAGGCAACACCAAGCGAGGAAGCGCGTCAACCCTGATCAAAAAGGGGCGCGCGAGCCCGCATTTACAAGGTTTTTACAGCCACAAGCGGGGCTCGGGAAAAATAACCGCATCAATTTTGCGGTTTGTGCACGCTTGTTGCATTCGTACTCATATGGGCTATGAGCCCGCCACGGGAAGTGGTGGTTCAAACCCCGAAAAAAACAGTGGCAGGGTTGCCCGATGGAGATTCAAGTGTTTTGCCAGGGACTCTTTTTTACCGATGCAAAAAGGCCCAGAAACAGCGATAAAGCTGTCAGTCCGGCTGCATGGGTACTGTGAATTTGCGACATCAACCAAGCCATTTGCGACAGCGTCGTAAAGAACATGAAAGGTTGTATGCGCAAGTATCGCCAACATTGTCGGCGTGATATAAGTTTGCGCCGACACAAAAAGAAAGAGCCGCCCAGATAATAAAACAGGTGGGACGGCAGTACTCTTCTAAAACCAAAGGAGCAAATCACGATGCGCGTGATGAAGTGGAGCATGATCGCACTGGCCGTTACAGCAGCCAGTACTCAGTTGGCTACGGCCGCACCGTTTGTTAGTGACCAGTCTGAAGCCAAAGGCTTTGTTGAAGACGCCAAACTGACCGAGACGTTGAAGAACTACTACTTCAACCGCGACAACAAGAACGGCGGCCACGACCAGAAAGACTGGACCCAGGGCTTCCTCGGCAACTTCACTTCCGGTTACACCCAAGGCACCGTAGGCGTCGGTATCGATGCATTCGGTTACCTGGCGGTCAAACTGGATGGCGGTGACGGCACCACCGGCACAGGCAACATGAGCCGCAGCAATACCGTCAAAGCCAACGGTTATGCCCATGATGTTGATGAAAGCCAAGGCAAGGCCGGCGCAGCCATCAAATTCCGCATCTCCAAAACCGAGCTGAAAATCGGCGACCAGCAGCCAACCACTGCTCCAGTGTTCGCTATCGGTGGTTCCCGTATCCTTCCGCAAACTGCCAGTGGCTTCCAGCTGCAGAGCAGCGAAGTCAAAGACCTCGATCTCGAAGCCGGTCACTTCTACTCGGCTACCAGCCAGGACAAGAACGCTCGTGATGGCGGCCTTTACGCCACCTACGCCGGCGTCGAAGCCAAGAACATCGACTACTTCGGTGGCAAATACGGCATCACTGACAACCTGACTGCATCGCTGTACGGCGCCAAGCTGCAAGACATCTGGAACCAGTACTACGCGAACGTGAACCTCACTACTCCATTCGGTGGTGACACTTCGCTGAACACCGACTTCAACATCTACCGCACCACCGATACCGGTAGCGCGAAAGCCGGTGACATCAGCAACACCGCATTCTCCCTGGCAACTGCCCTGTCGTTCCTGAAGGCACACACCTTCACCCTGGCCTTCCAGAAGGTCAACGGCGACACCCCGTTCGACTACATCGGCGTGGGCAAGAACAACCGTGGTGGCGACTCGATCTTCCTCGCCAACTCCATCCAGTACTCCGACTTTAACGGTGCAGGCGAGAAATCCCTGCAAGCCCGCTACGACCTGAAAATGGCCGAGTATGGCGTGCCTGGTCTGAGCTTCATGGTTCGTTACGTTAAAGGCTGGGATATCGACGGTACCCACACTCCAGCGGGTAGCGCTTACGCCGGCCTCTACGGTGAAGATGGCAAACACCACGAAACCAACTTTGAAGCCAAATATGTGGTTCAAAGCGGTCCGGCAAAAGACCTGTCCTTCCGTATTCGTCAAGCATGGCACGTTGCTAACGCTGATGAAGGCGAAGGCGACGTTAAAGAGTTCCGTCTGATCACCGAGTACCCACTGAACATCCTGTAATCGTCAGTGGTTAGTTTGGTTGAATGAAAAAGGCCCATCTTCGGATGGGCCTTTTTTTATTGCCTGTTGCGTGTAATACATGCCTGACCGATAAGTCAGGCAATTAATTAGCAACCTATCATTAAACCGCCGATTCCTGAACCACACGAATCACTCGTTGTGGAAACGGAATATCAATACCGGCTGTTTTCAAACGATCGCGGGACTGTTCGTTAAACATGAACATCACATCCCAGTAGTCTGCCGTCTTGACCCAGACACGCAACGAAACAGTGATCGAACTATCACCCAGCGTCGAAATGACAGCCTGTGGCGCCGGATCCTGCAGAACGCGATCATCTTTAGCCAGATCCAGCAGCACCTGACGGGCCTTTTGCAGATCGGCTTCGTAATCGACACCCACATCGAACACAACCTTGCGGGTTGGCTGACGGTTGGTGTTGGTGATGATGCCATTCGACAGATTGCCGTTCGGTACGATGATGGTCTTGTTGTCGCCGGTACGCAGTACGGTGTGGAAAATCTGGATGCTGTCGACAGTACCTGCCACGCCCTGCGCTTCGATCCAGTCACCGATACGGAACGGACGGAACAGCAGAATCAGCACGCCACCGGCGAAGTTCGCCAGGCTGCCCTGCAACGCCAGACCGATGGCCAGGCCGGCCGCACCGATCGCCGCGACGAACGAAGTGGTCTCGACACCGATCATCGACGCCACGCTGACGATCAACAGCACCTTGAGAATGATGTTGGCCAGGCTGCTGATGAAACCCTGCAGCGCCAGGTCGGCATTGCGCAGAGCCAGAAGACCACCGAGTTTTTGCGTGACCTTGTTGATCAGCCACCAGCCGATCGCCAGGGTAATCACCGCCAGCAGCACACGGCTGCCGTATTCCATGATCATCGGAATCCACGCCTGGGACGCCTTGACCAGGTTGTCTACCTCAGCATTCAAATCCATCTTTTATCTCCTGATTGCCGGCTTCCCGGGCTGAAAAAATCAGCGGCAGAACGATCGGGCCTGTGGGGGCTCAATCGTTTCTGCCGCTGCTTGGGCCTCGGACGCTGAAAACGCCGAGAGGTTCCCGACTCGGATGGCTCAGTCGCGGAAGTTGTTGAATTGCAGTGGCATGCCGAATTCCTTGGCACGCAGGGCAGCGATGGCTTCCTGCAGATCGTCACGCTTCTTGCCGGTGACACGTACCTGCTCGCCCTGAATGGCAGCCTGCACCTTGAGCTTGGCTTCCTTGATGTGGCCGACGATCTTCTTCGCCAGTTCCTTGTCGATGCCTTCCTTCAGAACGGCGTCCTGCTTCATCAGCTTGCCCGAGGCGAAAGAGTCTTTGACCTCGAGGCACTGCACGTCAATCTTGCGCTTGACCAGGGCCAGCTTGAGGATCTCGATCATCGCTTCCAGCTGGAAATCGGCTTCAGCGGTCAGGTGGACGGTCAGGTCCTTTTCCTTGTATTCGAAGCTGCCCTTGCCTTTCAGGTCATAACGACGATCGAGTTCCTTCACGGCGTTCTCGACCGCGTTGGTGAGTTCGTGTTTGTCCAGTTCGGATACCACGTCGAACGACGGCATGTAATCTCTCCAATAAAAAGGCGCGCTCGTTCAGGACGCGGCGCGCTTGGCTTGCGGTTAAAATCGGGCTCATTATAACGGGTCTTTTCCCACCGACACGGCGAGCCTTGCATGCCTGTACCTTACCGAGTGAAAAACTGATGTCCACCCCCTGGCACATCCTCGGCGTCGGAAGTCTCGGCACCCTCTGGGCCACGCGTCTGGCCCGGGCCGGATTGCCGGTCCGGCTGATCCTGCGCGATATCGATCGCTTGCATGACTATGCGACGGCAGGAGGCCTGACGCTGGTGGAACAAGGCGTGGCCAGCAGTTATGCCATCCCCGGCGAAACCCCGGACAGTCCCGGACCGATTCGTCGCCTGCTGGTGGCGTGCAAGGCTTACGATGCCGAGAGCGCCGTGGCCGGTGTCGCTCATCGTCTGGCGCCGGACGCAGAGCTGATTCTTCTGCAAAACGGCCTCGGCAGCCAGGAAGCGGTCGCCGCACAAGTCCCGCAGGCCCGCTGCATCAGCGCCTCCAGCACCGAAGGCGCGTTTCGCGACGGCGACTGGCGCGTGGTCTTTGCCGGCCACGGTTACACCTGGCTCGGTGATGCCGGCCATCCCGTGGCACCGGTCTGGCTGGATGATCTTGAAGCGGCAAAGATTCCTCATGAATGGAGTGCGGACATCCTCACCCGACTGTGGCGAAAACTGGCGCTCAACTGTGCGATCAATCCCCTGACGGTGTTGCACGACTGCCGTAACGGCGGATTGCAGGAACATCATTGTGAAGTCGCCACCCTGTGCGCCGAACTGACCGAGCTGCTGGAGCGTTGCGGCCAGCCTGCGGCGGCAGACAACCTGCAACAGGAAGTCGAACGGGTGATTTCGGCCACCGCCGCCAATTTCTCCTCCATGTATCAGGACGTGGCCAGCAAGCGCCGCACCGAAATCAGCTATCTATTGGGCCATGCCTGCAAGGTTGCTCAGCGGCACCAGCTCAACCTGCCGCATCTGAAACAATTGCAGCAACGGCTGAAAGCCCATCTGCACAGTCTCGGATTGCCCGTGGACTGAGCAGCGGCTACGCTGCCCACTTGTTCCTTTGTTGCGATAAGCCCGATGCCATTGCGCCAGCGCCTCGAAAACCTGCCGGTCGGCCAGAAACTGCTGGCCGCCCTGCTGGTGCTGTTGACCACCGTGTTACTGGTCGCCAACCTGACTTTCATCAGCGCCGCCTATTACATTTCCCAGGAAAGCATGGCGCCCCAGGCGCTGCAGACCATTGGCCGACTGGTGGCGAACCCGAGCCTGATCGCCGAAGCCCTGCAATCACCGCAGAGCGCCGAACGCCTGCTCAAGGAGCTCGACAGCTACTCGCCGCTGCGGGCCGCCGCACTGTACGACGGCAAGGGCGACCGCATCGCTCAGGTGCAACGCGGCGACAAGCTCAATCTGCCGGAGCGCTACCGGCACATCGAAGCCTGGCAACTCACCGAGTTTCGCAGCAATCAACTGATCACCCTGCCCCGCCCCGGCACGGCGCCGGGTCATCTGCTGCTGGTGGCCAGCAGCGAACTGCCGATGGCGTTCTACACCGGTACCCTGACGGCGAGTCTGGGGATCCTGATTTTCAGCGTGCTGTTGTGGCTGGTGATTGCCCGGCAGATCAAGCGCCTGATCACCCGGCCGATCCACGAGCTCGAAGAACTGTCCCGCCAGGTCACCCGTGAGGAAAACTACGCCCTGCGCGCCTCGCGCGGCAACCACGACGAGATCGGCAGTCTGGCCGAGGCCTTCAACACCATGCTTTCACGCATCGAGGCCCGGGAGCAGCAGCTCAAGCGCGCCCGCGATGACTCGCAAGCCGCCTACGATCAGGCTCAGGGGCTGGCCGAAGAAACCCGCCACACCAACCGCAAGCTGGAGCTGGAAGTCCAGGTGCGCAGCAAGATCGAGAAGAAACTCACGGGCTTCCAGAACTACCTCAACAGCATCATCGACTCCATGCCCTCGGCGCTGATCGCCCTCGATGAGCAGCTCTACGTCACGCAATGGAACCAGGAAGCCAGCGCCCTCTCGGGCACACGGCTGGACGAAGCACTGAATCAACCGATCTTCCTCGCGTTCGAACCGCTCAAACCGTTCCTGCCGCAACTCAAGCAGACCGTCGAACAACACACCGTGGCGAAAATCGAGCGGGTGACCTGGTTCAAGGACGACGAACCAAAACATTACGCCCTGACGTTCTACCCGCTGATGGGCGGTGCCGGACGTGGCGTGGTGATCCGGATCGACGACATCACCCAGCGTCTCTCGCTGGAAGACATGATGGTGCAGTCGGAAAAAATGCTCTCGGTCGGCGGCCTCGCGGCCGGCATGGCCCACGAGATCAACAACCCGCTGGGGGCGATCCTGCACAACGTGCAGAACATTCGCCGGCGTCTTTCGCCCGACCTGCCGAAAAACCTCGAGCAAGCCGAACAACTGGGCATCGAATTGGATACCGTGAACCGCTACCTGCAAGGCCGGGAAGTCCCGCAACTGCTCGACGGCATCCAGCAGGCCGGGGCCAGGGCGGCAAAAATCGTTACCCATATGCTCAGTTTCAGCCGCCGCAGCACCCGACAGATGGCCCCGTGCGATCTCCCGGCGCTGATCGATCAGGCCGTGGAAATCGCCGGCAATGACTTCGACCTGGCCATCGGCTTCGACTTCAAGGGGCAGGCGATCATCCGTCAGTTCGACCCGGCGCTGGGACCGGTTCCGGGCACCGCCAACGAGCTGGAGCAAGTGCTGCTCAACCTGCTGAAAAACGCTGCCCAGGCAATCCATTTGCGCGAAGACGACAGCGAGCCGGGGCGGATTATTCTGCGCACGAAGCTCAATCCGCCGTGGGCCGAGATTCAGGTCGAGGACAACGGCATCGGCATGAGCGAGAACGTGCGCAAACGCACCTTCGAGCCGTTCTTCACCACCAAGGAAATCGGCCAGGGCACGGGGCTCGGGCTGTCGGTGTCGTACTTCATCATCACCAACAATCACAAAGGGCAGATGGAAGTGCAGTCGGCACCGGGGCAAGGCACCTGCTTCACCCTGCGCCTGCCGCTCGCGCAACCGGCACCCATTGCCGCCGAAACCAATCAACTACCGAGGTAAACCATGGGCTTTCGCTTGTCGAAGATCTACACCCGCACCGGCGACAAAGGCGAAACCGGCCTCGGCGATGGTCGCCGCGTCCCCAAGGATCATCCGCGCATCGAGGCCATTGGCGAGGTCGACACCCTGAACAGCCAGGTCGGCGTGCTGCTGGCCGGGTTGATTGCCGAACGCGAAAACTGCCCCGGGCTTAATGAGTTGATCGACGTGCTGGCGCCCTGCCAACACCGCTTGTTCGATCTCGGTGGCGAACTGGCGATGCCGGAATATCAGGCGCTGAACGCGGCAGAAATCGAACGGCTAGAAGCCGCCATCGATGTCTGGAACGAGGAGTTGGGGCCGCTGGAGAACTTCATTCTGCCCGGCGGTTCGATGCTGATTGCCCAGGCCCACGTCTGCCGCAGCCTGGCGCGCAGTGCCGAGCGGCGTTGTCAGCATTTGAATGCGATCGAACCATTGGCCGGGGTTGGCCTGGCTTATATCAATCGCTTGTCGGATTTGTTGTTTGTGGCGGCGAGGTTGATTGCGCGGCGTCAGGGCATTGCAGAAATCCTGTGGCAACCGGCGGCGAAGCCCACAGAAAAGTAGCGCCTGACAAGCCGCCTTCGTCGGAACGCCGCCCGGAGCAAGCTCGCTCCCACAGTTGACCGAGTTCCGACAGACAGAATGCGGTCGAATGTGGGAGCGAGCTTGCTCGCGATGAGGCCGGCAGAATCAACAAAAACTCAGGTCTGTGGCCAGAACGCCCGAATCCCCGCCACGCCCTGAGCCCCGGCATTCCACGCTTTCTCGCGCTCGGCCGGGCCGACTCCGCCCAACAGGAACACCGGCTTGCTGAAGCCTTCGATCAGTGTCGAAGCCTGCTCCCAGCCCAACGGCTGTGCATCCGGGTGAGTCAGGGTCGGCTGCACCGGCGACAGGGTGACGAAATCCACGCCCATTTGCTCGGCCAGCGCCAGCTCTTCTGCATTGTGGCAGGACGCCGCCAGCCAGCGCTCCGCCGGTAGCGGGCGTCCCGCCGCCGCGTACTTGCGCAACTGTGCCGAGGTGATGTGCCAACCGGCGGACGGGAAGTCCCCCAGCCACTCGAACGGGCCCTTGATCATCAACTGCGCCTTGCCGGCACACAGGCCGACCGCATCCACCGCCAGATCGCGATATTTCGGGTCATAACCGTTGGGCGCACGCAGCTGGATCAGCTTGATGCCGCCGGCAATTGCTTTCTGAATGCCGCGCAACAAGGCCGGAGCTTCCAGGTCTTCCGGGGTGATCAGGTATTCAGCAGGCAGACGCGCCGCCGCGACGATCGGCTGGTTGGCCGCCGGGAACTCGTAATTCGTCAGTTCCTTCGCCGAGACCCAGGCCAATGGCTGGCCTTCGGCGCCGTGGGGTTCGCCGGTGAAGCTCGAGACTTCCCAGACATCCAGCAACACCTGCTTGTCCGGGTAATCGTGGCGCACCTTGATCAGCGGGCGGGCAGCGTCGACGACAATGCCCAGTTCTTCGTGCAGCTCACGGGCCAGCGCGGTCTGCACCGACTCGTCGGCTTCGACCTTGCCACCGGGAAATTCCCAGAGGCCGCCCTGATGCTGAGTATCGGCCCGGCGGGCGATGAGGATTTTGCCGCTGTCGTCACGAATGACGGCAGCGGCGACATGTACACGTTTCACGACTGCAATTCCTCCAGTCCGGCCTTTTGCCAGGCCTTGAAGGCCGGCCATTGGTAGACGGTTTCAACATAGGCTTCATCTTCGGCCGGCAACTTCACCTGATAGGTACGCAGACGCACGGCAATCGGTGCAAAGAACGCATCGGCCAGCGACACGCGACCAAACAGGAACGGTCCGGCCTCGGTCGCTGCCGCACGGCATTCAGCCCACAGCGCGAGCATACGCTCGACATCGACCTTCACCTCTGGCGGCACCGGGTTGAGCGGTGCGTCGTGGCTCAGGTTGAACGGCATGTGATTGCGCATGGCGAAGAAGCCGCTGTGCATCTGCGCGCAGGCAGAACGCGCCTGGGCGCGGGCCGTAATATCGGTCGGCCAGAGCTGTTCGGATGGAAACTGTTCGGCCAGGTATTCAGCAATCGCCAGGGAATCGGCGATGGTGCCCCGTGCGGTGGTCAGCAGCGGCACCTTGCCGGTGGGCGAATGCTTGAGCAGGCGCTCGCGGGTGTCGGGCTTGCCGAGCTTGATCAGTTCTTCGGTGTAAGGTGCGCCGGTCAGTTCAAGCGCCAGTGCCGCGCGCAGGGACCAGGAGGAAAGCAGTTTGTCGCCGATGATCAGGTGAAGGCTCATGTTCGGGTCCTTTCATGGGACAGAAGAAAAGGAGGTCCGCCGACCTCCCTCTTCGGCAGGGATCAGGTGCGGTATTCGGCGTTGATCTTCACGTACTCGTGGGACAGGTCGGTGGTCCAGATGGTTTCGCTGCAATCGCCACGACCCAGCTCGATACGGATGGTGATTTCTTCCTGCTGCATCACCGCCGAGCCCTGGGCTTCGGTGTAGGTCGCGGCGCGGGCACCACGGCTGGCGATGCACACTTCGCCGAGGAACACGTCGATCTTGCTCACGTCCAGATCCGGCACGCCGGCACGGCCTACAGCGGCGAGGATGCGACCCCAGTTCGGGTCGGAGGCGAACAGTGCCGTCTTGATCAGCGGCGAGTGGGCCACGGTGTAGCCGACGTCCAGGCATTCCTGGTGAGTGCCGCCGCCATTGACTTCAACGGTCACGAACTTGGTCGCGCCTTCGCCGTCACGCACGATGGCCTGGGCCACGTCCATGCACACTTCGAACACGGCCTGTTTCAGCTTGGTGAACAGCTCGCCTTCGGCGCGGGTGATTTCCGGCAGCGCAGCCTTGCCGGTGGCGATCAGCATGCAGCAGTCGTTGGTCGAAGTGTCGCCGTCGATGGTGATGCGGTTGAACGACTTGTTGGCACCGTCCAGCATCAGATTGTGCAGCACGTCGCGGGAGACTTTGGCGTCGGTGGCGATGTAGCCGAGCATGGTCGCCATGTTCGGACGGATCATGCCCGCGCCCTTGCTGATGCCGGTGACGGTGATGGTCACGCCGTCATGCTGGAACTGGCGGCTCGCACCCTTGGGCAAGGTGTCGGTGGTCATGATGCCGGTGGCGGCGGCTTCCCAGTTGTTTTCCGACAGATCGTCAAGCGCGGCCTGCAAGGCGCCTTCGATCTTCTCGACCGGCAGCGGCTCGCCGATCACACCGGTCGAGTACGGCAGGATCTGGCTGGCATCAACGCCGGTCAATTCGGCCAGCTTCGCGGTGGTGCGCTCGGCGGCAGCCAGGCCCGGTTCGCCGGTGCCGGCGTTGGCATTGCCGGTGTTGGTCAGCAGGTAGCGCACAGCGTTCTGCACGCGCTTCTTGGCCAGGATCACCGGCGCTGCACAGAAAGCGTTCAACGTGAACACGCCCGCCACGGTCGAACCTTCGACACAACGCATCACGACGACATCCTTGCGCCCGGGGCGCTTGATGCCGGCCGAAGCGATACCGAGTTCAAAACCGGCAACCGGGTGCAACGTTGGCAAAGGACCAAGACCAACAGCCATGAATGCGCTCCTTACTCAATGATGTCAGCACCGCCCAGCGTAGTGGCGGTGGTGTAAATGGCAAAACGCCGCGACGGCTGGTGCCGGTCGCGGCGCGGGTATTTCAGCGATTGAAACGGGGTTTACTGGATCTGCCCGTGGCAATGCTTGAATTTCTTGCCCGAACCGCAGTAGCACAGTTCGTTGCGGCCCAGCTTCTGCTCGTTGCGAACCGGTGCGGTGGCCAGGGCCACATCGACCTCTTCACCGACCAGAGCTTCCGGCTGCTCCAGACCCGGGGCTTCGGCGTGTTCGAACTGCATGCGAGCGGCCAGTGCCTCGGCTTCCTGACGCAGACGCGCCTCTTCCTCGGCCGGATCTTCGCGGCGAACCTGAACGTGCGACAGCACACGGATCGAGTCGCGCTTGATCGAATCCAGCAGCTCGGAGAACAGCGTAAAGGACTCGCGCTTGTATTCCTGCTTCGGGTTCTTCTGCGCATAACCACGCAGGTGGATGCCGTGACGCAGGTGATCCATGGTCGACAGGTGGTCTTTCCACAGGTCGTCCAGCACGCGCAGCACAATTTGTTTCTCGAAGGAGCGCAGTGCGTCGGCACCGGCCTGGTCTTCTTTCTCGCTGTACGCGGCGATCAGCTCGTTCATCAGCTTCTCGCGCAGGGTTTCTTCGTACAGGTGATCGTCTTCGTCGAGCCATTGCTGGATCGGCAGCTTCACGCCGAAGTCGCTGGCAATCGCGGCTTCCAGACCGGCCACGTCCCATTGCTCAGGCAGCGATTGTGGCGGAATGTGCGCGCTGACGGTGGCGTTCAGGACGTCCTGACGGAAGTCAGCGATGGTTTCACCGATGTTGTCTGCGGCCAGCAACGTGTTGCGCATGTGATAGATCACTTTACGCTGCTCGTTGTTGACGTCGTCGAACTCCAGCAGTTGTTTACGGATGTCGAAGTTGCGACCTTCAACCTTGCGCTGCGCTTTCTCGATAGCGTTGGTCACCATGCGGTGCTCGATCGCTTCGCCAGGCTGCATGCCCAGGGCCTTCATGAAGTTCTTCACCCGGTCGGAGGCGAAGATACGCATCAGGCTGTCTTCCAGCGACAGGTAGAAGCGGCTGGAACCGGCGTCGCCCTGACGGCCGGCACGGCCACGCAGCTGGTTGTCGATACGACGGGATTCGTGACGCTCGGACGCGATCACCTGCAGACCGCCGGACTCCAGCACTTGCTGGTGACGCTTCTGCCAGTCGGCCTTGATCTGGGCGATCTGCTCAGGGGTCGGGTTTTCCAGCGACGCGACTTCAACTTCCCAGTTGCCGCCCAACAGGATGTCGGTACCACGACCGGCCATGTTGGTGGCGATGGTCAGGGCGCCCGGACGACCGGCCTGTGCGATGATTTCAGCTTCTTTTTCGTGGAACTTGGCGTTCAGAACCTTGTGTTCGATGCCTTCCTTCACGAGCAATGCGGACATGTGCTCGGAAGTTTCGATGGTCGCAGTACCCACCAGCACCGGACGGCCGGCCGCCATGCTTTCCTTGATGTCGTTGACGATCGCCGCGTATTTCTCTTCGGCGGTCAGGAACACCAGGTCGTTGTAGTCCTTACGGGCCAACGGCTTGTTGGTCGGGATCACGATGACCGGCAGGTTGTAGATCTGGTGGAATTCAAACGCTTCGGTGTCCGCAGTACCGGTCATGCCGGACAGTTTTTCGTACAGACGGAAGTAGTTCTGGAACGTGGTCGAGGCCAGGGTCTGGCTTTCGGCCTGGATGTTCAGGTTTTCCTTGGCTTCGATGGCCTGGTGCAGGCCTTCGGACAGACGACGACCCGGCATGGTACGACCGGTGTGTTCATCGACCAGTACGACCTGACCGTCCTGCACGATGTATTCGACGTTGCGGTTGAACAGTTTGTGCGCACGCAGGCCGGCATAGACGTGAGTCAGCAGGCTCAGGTTGTGCGCCGAGTACAGGCTCTCGCCCTCGGCCAGCAGACCGATGCTGGTCAACTGGTCTTCGATGAACTGGTGACCGGCTTCGTTGAGTTCGACCTGACGGGTCTTCTCGTCGACGGTGAAGTGACCTTCCTGGGTGACTTCGCCTTCGACTTCTTCAACGTGCAGCTTGAGTTTCGGGATCAGCTTGTTGATCTCGATGTACAGCTTGGAGCTGTCCTCGGCCTGACCGGAAATGATCAGCGGGGTACGCGCTTCGTCGATGAGGATGGAGTCGACTTCGTCGATCACGGCAAAGTTGAGTTCGCGCTGGAATTTCTCTTCCATGCTGAACGCCATGTTGTCGCGCAGGTAGTCGAACCCGAATTCGTTGTTGGTGCCGTAAGTGATGTCGGCGGCGTAGGCGGCGCGCTTCTCTTCCGGCGGCTGGAACGGCGTCACGATGCCGACGGTCAGGCCGAGGAATTCGTACAGCGGACGCATCCAGTTGGCGTCACGGCGGGCCAGGTAGTCGTTCACGGTCACAACGTGCACGCCCTTGCCGGACAGTGCGTTGAGGTAAACGCCCAGGGTACCCACCAGGGTCTTGCCTTCACCGGTACGCATTTCGGCGATCCGGCCTTCATGCAGCGTCATGCCGCCGATCAGCTGGACGTCGAAGTGGCGCATGCCCATGACGCGCTTGCCGGCTTCGCGGGCGACCGCAAAGGCTTCCGGCAACAGCTTGTCGAGGGTCTCCCCCTTGGCAATGCGGTCCTTGAACTCTGCGGTCTTGGCGCGCAGTTGATCGTCCGAGAGGGCGACCATCTTCTCTTCGAAGGCATTGACGAGCTGCACCGTCTTGAGCATGCGTTTGACTTCACGCTCGTTCTTGCTTCCAAAAAGTTTCTTTAACAAAGGCGCAAACATATCGGCAGGATCTTCCACACTAAAGGGATGGAGGGCGGCCCCGTGAGTCGCCCGTGCAGCCCTCATGGCCGCATGCGAACGAGCATTCTACCCGGAAACGGTGGTGAGGAAAGTGGCGATATTCCACGATGCTGGCACTGCGCTTTGACGGGGCTCACTTAAAATAGGGGCGTTTTGCTCAACTTCAAGCCGTTGGCGGCAGAAGTTAGTCGTTGATTTAATGGGCAAAGCAGGGACAAAAGCAATGGGCGAGTGAAATGGGGCCCATCTGCTACCATGGCGCCTTTGCAACTTCAGGTGTTGGATCATGGCATTTCGCCCTCTTACAGCCAGAGCGCCCGCCGTTCTGCTACGCGAAGCCAGGCCGTTGAAAGCCATCCTCGGCCATGCTCAACGCCTGGCCCATCTGCAGCGTCTGCTCGACAGCCAGCTGCAACCCGCCGCCCGCGAGCACTGCCATGTAGCCAAGTGGCGCGAAGGCGAACTGTCGCTGGTGGTCACCGATGGTCATTGGGCCACGCGCCTGCGCTATCAGCAAAAACGCCTGCTGCGACAATTGCAGATGTTCGACGAGTTCGCCGGTCTGACGCGGATCAAGTTCTCGGTGCGACCACCTGTCACTCAGCCAAGAGCAGCCGGGCACACGATGGATCTGTCGACGGATGCCGCAGCGACCATTCAATCCACCGCCGACGGGATCAGCGATCCGAGCCTGCGGGCGGCGCTGGAGCGTCTGGCAGCGCACGCCAAGGCCAAATCCTGACCCTGGCGCGCCTGCCCAGGTCCTAGCGGCGCTTGCTGCCACCAAGCAACGACCCCATCAATCCCCGCACCAACTGCCGGCCCAACTGGTTCGCCGCCTGACGCATCGCCGATTTCAACGCCTGCCCCGCCGCCGTTCCGAGAAATTCTCCGGCCTTGTCCGCTAGGCTCGGCTCTTCTGGCGCCGGTTTGCCAGGTATCGCCTCGGCTTCAGGCCCCAGGTTCTTGCGCCCGGTGAGGATTTCATAAGCCGACTCGCGGTCGATCGGCTTGTCATAACGCCCCTTGAACGGCGACCCGGCAATCAGCATCGTGCGTTCGGTCTCGGTCAACGGCCCGATCCGCGACTGCGGCGGCGCCACCAGCACACGCTGGACCATTTCCGGCGTGCCTTTTTCCTGCAAGGTGCCGACCAGCGCCTCGCCAATCCCGAGTTCGGTCAACACCGACAACGTATCGAACGCCGGATTCGGCCGGAAACCGTCCGCCACCGCCCGCAGGGATTTCTGCTCCTTGGCGGTGAACGCCCGCAGACCGTGCTGCACGCGCAACCCGAGTTGCGCCAGCACGTTGTCCGGCAGATCGCCCGGCGATTGAGTGACGAAATACACTCCGACGCCCTTGGAGCGGATCAGCCGCACCACTTGTTCCAGACGTTCCTGCAAGGCCTTGGGCGTATCGCCGAACAACAAGTGCGCTTCGTCGAAGAACAGCGCCAGCAGCGGTTTGTCGGCATCGCCCCGCTCCGGCAGTTGCTCGAACAGCTCGGCGAGCAACCAGAGCAGGAATGTCGCATAGACCTTCGGCGCTTCATGCACCAGACGACTGGCATCCAGCAAATGAATGCGCCCGCGACCGTCGGCGGCCGATTGCAGGATGTCTTCCAGTTGCAGTGCCGGCTCGCCGAACAAAGCTTCGGCACCCTGCTGTTCGAGGATGGCCAGACGCCGCAACAGCGCCTGGCTGGAACCGGTGGTGAACAGCGCCGCATCTTCGCCGAGCAACTGCGGGTTGTCCTTGAGGTGATTGAGCAGTGCTTTCAGGTCTTTCAGATCCAGCAGCAACAGCCCTTCACGGTCCGCGACCTTGAACGCCGCGTACAGCGCCGATTGCTGGCTGTCGGTCAGTTCCAGCAACGCACCGATCAATAACGGCCCCATTTCACTCAGGGTGGTACGCAACGGATGACCGGACTCGCCGTGAATGTCCCACAAGGTCACGGGATAGGCCTGAGGTTTGTAGTTGAGCCACGGCATGCCGGCGATACGCTCGGCGACCTTGCCCTGAGGATTGCCGGCAGCGCCAAGACCGCACAGGTCACCCTTGATGTCGGCGGCGAACACCGCGACCCCGGCGTCACTGAAGGCTTCGGCCAGACGCTGCAAAGTGACGGTCTTGCCGGTGCCGGTCGCGCCGGCCACCAGTCCGTGACGGTTGGCCAGGCGCATCGCCTGGGCGATCGGTTGCCCGGCGAGATCGGCGCCGATAACGAGTTGCGAGGAGTCAGGCATTTGGTCACCCAATAGTTAATCTTTGTCGAGCATGGCCGATAGAGAGGAGTGAGAGACCCGATCAAAAGTCCGGTCTGAGATTTCCCTAAGGAGAGACGGAAATATCAGTGAGCTTTCACCCCTGCCCATTTTGCGCGCCTTTATAAAAGCACGCCCTGGACATTAAGACCTTAGCGGAACCCCAAGCCATGAACAAAAATCTACGCTTCAGCCATAAAATCTTGCTTGCCGCCGCCCTCATCGTCATTGCCGCCTTCGCCTCGTTCACGCTGTACAACGACTGGCTGCAGCGCAATGCAATCCGCGACGACCTGAACAACTACCTCAACGAGATGGGCGAGGTCACTGCCGACAACATCCAGACCTGGCTCAGCGGGCGCATCCTGCTGATCGAGAACGCGGCACAGAACATTGCGATCAACCCCGAGCCGTCCGCCGTCGCCAGCCTGCTGGAACAGAAAGCCCTGACGTCGACCTTCATGGCGTCCTACCTCGGCGACGCCACCGGGCACTTCACCATCCGTCCGGATGCGAAGATGCCGGACGGTTTCGATCCGCGGGTCCGCCCTTGGTATAAAGGTGCCGAAAGCAGCAGCACCTCGACCCTGACCGAGCCGTACATCGACGCGGCCACCGGCCAGACCATCATTTCCATCGCCACCGCCGCGAAAAAGGCCGGCCAGAGCGTCGGCGTGGTGGGTGGCGACCTGAGCCTGCAGACCCTGATCGACACCCTCAGCGCCCGGGACTTCTCCGGCATGGGCTACGCGTTCCTGGTCAGCGCCGACGGCAAGATCCTGGTGCACCCGGACAAGGCCCTGGTGATGAAATCGCTCAAGGAAGCCTATCCGCAGGACACCCCGCGCATCAGCAGCGACTTCAGTGAAATCACTGTCGACGGCAAAACCCGCATCGTCACCTTCGCCCCGATCAAAGGCCTGCCGTCGGTGAACTGGTACATCGGCCTGTCCGTGGACAAGGACAAAGCCTTCTCGATGCTCAGCCAGTTCCGCACCTCGGCGGTGATTGCGACCGTGATTGCCGTGGCCATCATCATCGCCCTGCTCGGCATGCTGATCCGCATCCTGATTCAGCCGCTGCACGTCATGACCCGCGCCATGGAAGACATCGCCGACGGCGAAGGCGACCTGACCAAGCGTCTGACCATTCAGAACCAGGACGAATTCGGCGTGCTGGGCACGGCATTCAACCGCTTTGTCGAGCGGATTCACGGTTCGATCCGCGAAGTGTCGTCCGCCACCGGGCAAGTCAACGAAGTCGCCCTGCGTGTGGTCGCGGCCTCGAACTCGTCAATGTTCAACTCTGACCAGCAAGCCTCGCGCACCAACAGCGTGGCCGCCGCGATCAATCAGCTCGGTGCCGCCGCTCAGGAAATCGCCCGCAACGCCGCACAGGCCTCGACCCAGGCCAGTGACGCCCGTGGTCTGGCCGAAGACGGCCAGCAAGTGGTGGATCGCAGCATCAAGGCGATGAATCAACTGTCGAGCATGCTCAGCGCATCCAGCAGCAACATCGAATCGCTGAACAGCAAGACCGTGAACATCGGCCAGATTCTGGAAGTGATCACCAGCATTTCCCAGCAGACCAACCTGCTGGCGCTCAACGCCGCCATCGAAGCTGCGCGGGCCGGTGAAGCCGGTCGCGGTTTTGCCGTGGTGGCAGACGAAGTGCGCAACCTCGCCCACCGCACCCAGGAATCGGCGCAGCAGGTGCAGACCATGATCGAGGAGCTGCAAGTCGGCGCCCGCGAATCCGTCAGCACCATGAGCGACAGCCAGCGCCACAGCCAGGACAGCGTGGAAATCGCCAACCTCGCCGGCGAGCGCCTGAACAGCGTGACCCAGCGTATCGGCGAAATCGACGGGATGAACCAGTCGGTGGCCACCGCGACCGAGGAACAGACCGCCGTGGTCGAGTCGATCAACGTCGATATCACCGAGATCAATACGCTGAACCAGGAAGGCGTCGAGAACCTGCAGGCGACCTTGCGTGCCTGTTCCGATCTTGAGCAACAGGCTTCGCGTTTGAAGCAACTGGTCGGCAGCTTCCGCATTTAAACCCCTCCCCCGAATGTCTTCGCGGGTCAGTCCGCGAAGACATCTCACCTCCCGCAAACCTCCCCCACCGCACATCCCGACCGAACATCTATTCTGGAGTAAGGTCAACACGGGACATCAACGAGCGAAGGGGCGTTCACTGTGCATATCGCTGAAACCACGCTGACGCGCCAACAGGGACATAGCACATGAATCGCGGCATTCTGTTGCTGATCGGTCTGCTGGCCGCCGTGCTGATCCCTTCGTTATTGGGCGGCGGGGAAACCTGGACGCGGTTGCAAGCCTTTCCTCTGCACTGGCTGTCGATCCTGCTGGCCATGGTTTTGCTGTGCTGGGGCATCAATACCTTGCGCCTGCGTCTGCTGCTCGGCGATCAGCGTGAACGGGTCACACCGCTGAAGAGCCTTGGCGTGGTCATGGCCGCCGAATTCGCCTGGTGCGCCACGCCCGGCGGCACCGGCGGGCCGTTGACGATCATGGCGCTGCTGGCACGCAGCGGCGTGCGTCCGGCCCGGGGCAGCGCAGTGTTTGCAATGGATCAGTTGAGCGACTTGCTGTTCTTTCTGTGTGCGTTGGGCGGGATTCTGATTTATGCCTTGTTCCAGCATCTGAGCGACCGGATGGAATGGCTGCTGATTGTCAGCGCCATTTCGTTGTTTGGCGGGCTGTTCGGTTGTGTGCTGGTGGCGCGTTATCACCGGATGCTGATTCGCTGGAGTGGCCGGCTGCTGGCGCGCATGAACGTGCAACCCGCCACGCGATGGCGCTGGGCGCGCAAGCTGCTGCATTTTCTTGCGGCGTTCACCGATGCTCTGAAACTGCCGCGACAAACGCTGTTCAAGGTGTTTGCCCTGACCTGCGTGCATTGGTCGCTGCGTTACAGCGTGCTGTATCTGGCGCTGCGTGGGCTGGGGGCGGACGTGCAGTGGGCCTGGACGTTTCTGATTCAGATGCTTTCGCTGGGGGCGGGACAATTCAGCCTGTTGCCGGGCGGGGCCGGGGCGGCGGAATTGACGTCGGCGGCGCTGCTGGCGCCCATGGTGGGGGCGTCGACCGCTGCGGCGGCGATCCTGATCTGGCGGGCGATGACGTTTTACTTCTACCTGCTGGTCGGCGGGCCGATTTTTCTGCTGATGCTCGGGCGTCCGCTGCTCAGGAAGCTGATGAAGGTACGGCAGGCTTGACGTCGTCGGGTTTATCTTCGTTGATCTGCTCCCACAACGCGGCGGCGTCGGGGAAGTCCGTGCCATCCTCCGGGCTCAGGTCATCCGGGTCATAGCGGCTCAGACAGCCCTCGCCCAAAGTGGCGGGCGCTCTGGAGGTGGCTTTGTCCAGTGGATCGCTCATGGGCGTTTTCTCCGGGACAGAAACAAAAAAGGGCCTGAAGCGATTGAACGCCCAGGCCCTTGGTTTTTCAACCGAAAGGTTCGATTAGAACACCACGGTCTTGTTGCCGTGCACCAGCACGCGGTCTTCCAGGTGATAACGCAGGCCACGGGCCAGCACCATCTTCTCGACGTCACGGCCGAAACGCACCATGTCTTCGATGCTGTCGCTGTGGCTGACGCGCACCACGTCCTGCTCGATGATCGGGCCGGCATCCAGCTCTTCGGTCACGTAGTGGCAAGTTGCGCCGATCAGCTTCACGCCGCGCAATGACGCCTGGTGATACGGCTTGGCGCCGACGAACGAAGGCAGGAAGCTGTGGTGAATGTTGATGACCTTGTGCGCGTATTCGCGGCACATGTCCGGCGGCAGGATCTGCATGTAGCGCGCCAGCACCACCACTTCGGCGTCGTGCTGCTTGACCAGGCGCGACACTTCGTCGAAGGCCGGTTGCTTGTCCTGCGGATTGACCGGGACGTGGTAATAAGGAATGCCGTGCCACTCGACCATGCTGCGCAGGTCGTCGTGGTTGGAAATCACGCAGGAGATCTCGCAATCGAGTTCATCGCTGTGCCAGCGGTGCAGCAGATCGGCCAGGCAGTGGGACTCACGGCTGGCCATCAGCACCACGCGTTTTTTCTGCTCGGTGTCGGTGATGCGCCAGTCCATCGAGAACTCTTCGGCGATGGGTGCAAATTTCTCGCGCAACACCTCGATACCGAAAGGCAGGGAATCGGCACGGATTTCGTGACGCATGAAGAACCAGCCGACCTGATTGTCCGAGTGGTGGCTCGCTTCGGTGATCCAGCCATTGTGGGCCGCCAGAAAGTTACTGACTTTGGCAACGATGCCAACGCGGTCCGGGCAAGAAATCACCAGCCGAAAAGTGCGCATGAGGGGGAAACTCCAGAACTTCGCAAAGGCGGACATTCTAGCGACTACGCCGCAAAACTGCAGTATCGATGAGCCTTGAGCCCCGCCAGGCCTCGCCGCAGCTTTTTTGACGCAGGCAATCGTCAGGATGATGGCGCGGCAATAGCCCTGCACCAATCGGTCTCTGTGAATATCTGTGAAGACTGCATCACAATATTTAACTGAATATTCAATTCAGGGCTTTTCAACGTAACTAATCCAAATAAAAAGCCCGGTTAAATGTTTACTTGATGAAACAGCCTGACTATTATTGCCGCACTGTCCCCTGCCATCGCGCACTCCCAATAAGGTAGTAATCATGTCCTTGATCAACGAATATCGTGCCACCGAAGAAGCCATCAAAGAGCTGCAAGCCCGTTTGAAGAACCTGTCGCAAGACGACAAACTGCAAGCCGAGCTGGAATTCGAAGGCAAACTGCGCACCCTGATGGGCGAATACTCCAAGTCCCTGCGTGACATCATCGCGCTGCTGGATCCAGAGTCCAAAACCAAGGCCCCACGTGGCGGCGCAGTAAAAACTACCGGCACCAAGCGTGCACGCAAAGTTAAACAATACAAAAACCCGCACAACGGCGAAGTCATCGAAACCAAAGGTGGCAACCACAAGACTCTGAAAGAGTGGAAAGCCAAGTGGGGCGGTGACGTGGTTGAAGGCTGGGCTACCCTGCTGGGCTAAGCCGCAACCCTTGTCGCAGACTCGTCCGCGACACAAAAAAAACGCCAGCATCCGCTGGCGTTTTTTTATGCCCGTCGTTCAGGCAACGGACATGTTCGATTTCAAAGATTCAAACGTTTGCGCAATGCCTGGACATAACTCTGCCATTCAACCAGCACCTCGCGCTGTAATGGCGTGGCACTAAGCAACCATTGCTCCACGGCCTCTGTAAAAGATTGCAAGGTATTAGGCGCACCCCATTCAGGCTCGGACAAGCGCTGCCGACAAAAGATTTGCCAGCGTTCTTGCTCTTCGAAATTCAACGTATCCGGAAAGTTACGTGCGCGATATCGAAACAACAATTCAGGCAAACGTTCGTCATCGAACGGCCATTGCTCTCGCGCCAATTGCGCAGGATCCACCGTCCTCACTTGCTCACATAAACGACGATCACGATCACCGATAAATCCGTCGTACAACTGTTGTTCGGGATCTTCACTCGGGGTGAAATCTTCGCTGGCATAAATCGCCGCGACTTTATCTTTCCAAACTTGTTGCGCGTCACTTAGTCGCAATGCGCGGGCCTGATACAGCGCCATGTCCAGACCCAGACGCTGCTGATCTTCAGCCCTCAACACCGACAACGGCGCCACCACCGGGCACTTGTTGATGTGGATGAGCTTGAGCGGCACCGGCAATTCGCCTTCGGCCAGATCATCACGACGGGTATACAGGCGCTGGCGCAAGGTCTGCGCATCCAGATCGAGCAAGCCCTGTGGATCGAGATGCAGATCACAGACGATCAACGCGTTCTTGTTGCGCGGATGCCAGGCCAACGGCAGCACCACACCGACATAACTGCGCGCCGCCGAGAAACGGCCGGAAATGTGCACCATCGGCTGCAACAGACGAATCTGGTCCATGACCTTCTGCTTGCTGCGCAGCTGGAACAGCCAGTCATACAACTTGGGCTGCTTCTCGCGGATCAATCGGGCCAGGGCGATGGTGGCGCGCACGTCCGACAGCGCCTCGTGGGCATTGCCGTGATCGATGCCATTGGCGGCAGTCAGGCGTTCGAGCTTGAGCGTGACCTTGCCTTCGTCATCGGTGGGCCAGACCAGTCCGTCGGGACGCAACGCATAAGCGGTGCGCACCACATCGATCAGATCCCAGCGGCTGTTGCCGCCCTGCCATTCGCGGGCGTAGGGATCGAAAAAGTTGCGGTACAGGCTGTAACGAGTCATCTCGTCATCGAAACGCAAGGTGTTGTACCCCGCGCCGCAGGTGCCGGGAGCCGCGAGCTGGGCGTGGACCCGGGTCATGAAGTTGGCTTCGCTCAAACCTTGTTCGGCAAGGCGGCTCGGGGTGATGCCGGTGATTGCGCAGGCCGCCGGGTGCGGCAGGATGTCTTCGCTGGGCTGGCAGTAAAGATTGACCGGTTCGTCGATTTCGTTGAGATCGTGGTCGGTGCGAATCCCGGCCACCTGCAACGGTCGGTCGCATCGCGGATTGATGCCGGTGGTTTCGTAGTCGTACCAGAAGATGGAAGTCACGGGCGGTTCCTGAACTGAAGATCGGCAAAGTCTAGGCGTTCGACCGCCGTCGCGGCCAGCACCGCATCATTCAGGCACATTTGGTTGAACGATGTGTATGACATAGTTATGTCGTTTTCCCCCGAGAGACTGCTAGCATCGGATTCACTCGCATCCCGATCCGGCAACATCAGGTAGCCCATGCTCGAGACCACAGCACCGCCAAGGAAAGCAACGCTGGCCCCGCCGCTGGACACACGGCATCAAGTCGAAACGCCAGAAGGCATCGACCTGCCGCTGCGTCCCGCCGGCCTGATGGTGCGTGCCGTGGCGTTCACCATCGATCTGGTTTTGCGCGGGTTGATCATGGGGCTGCTGTTCATGTTGCTGGCGCTGCTCGGCAAGCTCGGCATCGGCCTGGGATCGCTGCTGCTGTTTGCGGTGAGCTGGTGGTACATGGTGCTGTTCGAAGTGCTGCGTCAGGGCCGTTCGCCGGGCAAGCAATGGATGGGCCTGCGGGTGGTGCACGACGATGGCACGCCGGTCGGCTGGTCGGCCTCCTTGCTGCGCAATCTGCTGCGTTTCGTCGACCTGATGCCGTTCGGCTATTTCCTTGGCGCCATCAGTTGCCTGCAACACCCGACCTTCAAACGCCTCGGCGACATCGCTGCCGGCACGCTGGTGATCTACAGCGAGCGCCCGCTCAAGCGCCCGCAATTGCCCGATGCGGAACCCCGCCGCTCGCCGATCCCGCTGACCCTGACTGAACAACGCGCCCTGCTCGCCTTCGCCGAACGCCAGGGTGAGCTGTCGCCCGCGCGGGTCAATGAACTCGCTGCACTGCTGGCCCAGCCACTGCACATCAGCGCACCGAAAGCCGTCGGTGAACTCAACGGCATCGCCCGTGGCCTGCTGGGGCCGACATGAAGCAAAGCCTTTTCGAAACCCGTCACAAGGCCGAATGGGAGCGCTTCACCCTCGCCCTCGAACGCCTGGAGCGCGGCAAGGACACTTCGCAGGTGGCTGAATTTCCCAAGGCCTACCGGCGACTCTGCCAGCATCTGGCCCTGGCGCAGGAACGTGGTTACAGCAGTTTTCTCGTCGACTCGTTGCAACAGTTGGTGCTGCGCGGTCATCAACAGCTTTACCGTCACCGCAGCCAGCTCGGCGCTAACGTGCTGGGTTTCATCCTGGCCGGATTTCCACGGCTGGTACGCGCCGAATGGCGCTTCGTACTGGCCGCCGGGCTGCTGTTCTTCGGCAGCCTGATTGGTTTCGGATTACTGGTGTACCTGTTCCCGGAGCTGGTCTACAACCTGATCCCCGCCGATCAGGTGCGCGAAATGCAGAGCATGTACGACCCCGCCGCCGGCCACCTCGGGCGCTCGGCCGAACGAGCGGCGAGCGAAGACTGGGTGATGTTCGGCTACTACATCATGCACAACATCGGCATTGCCTTTCAGACCTTCGCCAGCGGCTTGCTGCTGGGGGTGGGCAGCGCGTTCTTCCTGTTCTACAACGGTTTGATCATCGGCACCGTGGCCGGGCACCTGAGTGAAATCGGCTACGGCCAGACCTTCTGGTCGTTCGTGATCGGGCACGGTGCTTTCGAACTCACCGCCATTGCCTTGGCCGGGGCGGCGGGGTTGAAACTGGGATGGGCGTTGATCGCTCCGGGACGTCTTACGCGCGGTGAGGCCTTGAGACATGCCGCGCGCCAGAGTGTTTTGCTGATCTGCGGGGTAATGCTGTTCCTGTTGATCGCCGCGTTTATCGAGGCGTACTGGTCGTCACGCACCGGGGTCACGCCGCAGACCAAATATCTGGTCGGTGCGAGCCTCTGGCTCTGCGTGGTGACGTATCTGCTGTTCGCTGGAAGGACCCGCCATGCGCCTGAGTGACGCCACCGTGGTGATCCGCCCGCGCAATACCTGGGAAGCCATGGACCTGGGCGTGCGCATGAGCCAGCAGCACCGGCGTCTGTTGATGACCAGTTGGGCCATCGTCACCCTGCCGCTGTTCGTGGTGCTGAGCCTGTTGCTGTGGGATTCGCCGTCGCTCGCGGTGTTCATCTTCTGGTGGCTGAAACCGGCGTACGAACGCTTGCCGCTGTACATCCTCTCCAAAGCCCTGTTCGGCGAAACGCCAACGCTGAAACAGGCGTTACGCCAATGGCCAAAACTGCTCAAACCGCAGTTGCTGGCGAGCCTGACCTGGCGACGCCTGAGCTTCAGTCGCAGTTTCCTGATGCCGGTGGTGCAGCTCGAAGGCCTGGGCGGTCTTGCACGCCAGCAGCGTTTGCGGGTACTGCTGCAACGCAATGCCGGCGCGGCTCAGTGGCTGACGATCATCGGCGTCCATCTGGAAACAGCGCTGTGGATCGGCCTGATGGTGTTGTTCTACCTGCTTTTGCCGCAACAGGTCGAAACCGATTGGGACTGGCAAAGCCTGATCTTCGCCGCCGACCACCAATGGCGCTGGCTCGAGCACCTGACCAATGCCTTCTACGCACTGATACTGGTGATCTGGGAACCGATCTACGTCGCCTGTGGTTTCAGCCTCTATCTAAACCGGCGCACCGTGCTCGAAGCGTGGGATATCGAACTGGTGTTCCGCCGCCTGCGCCAACGCCTGAACAGCAGTGCACTCGGTTTGCTGCTGGTGGTCTGTCTGCTGTTGCCGGGAGTGCCTTCGGTATGGGCCGCCGACCCTGCCACCGCCCCGGATGCGCCCCGGCTCCTGAATCAGCCACTGACCAGTCAGGCATCCCGCGACAGCATCAAGGCCTTGCTGGAACAACCGCCGTTCAAGAACAAGGAAACCGTCACCCGTTATCGCTTTGGCGAAGACCCCGCCACCACCGAAAAAACCAAGGACAGCAAAGCCCCACAATGGCTGAAAACCCTGCTGGGCTGGCTCAATGGTCAACACCTCGACGGGCTGGCCAAGGCCATTGAAGTATTGCTGTGGGCCATGGTGATCGGAACGCTCGGCTGGCTGATCTGGCGCTATCGCGAGTTTTTGCAAACGTTCGTCAGCCGTCGCCAGCGATTGCCCGAACGGATAAAACGCCCCGTGCCACAGCAAGCCTTCGGCCTCGACCTGAGCCGGGAAACCCTGCCCGACGACATCGCCGCCAGCGCCGAACAGCTCTGGCAGACCCAGCCCCGTGCGGCGCTCGGCCTGCTGTATCGGGCGCTGCTCAGCCACCTGCTGCACGACTTCAACCTGACCCTGAAACCGGCCGATACCGAGAGAGAAGTACTGGCGCGGATCGAACATTTGCAGCGTCCCGACCTGCTCGCCTACAGCCGTCATCTCACCGGCCACTGGCAGAACATGGCCTATGGGCACCGCGTACCGGCGGCGCACCTGCAACAGGAATTGTGCGATGGCTGGCGGTCACTGTTCGGCAAGGGAGCTGCCCGTTGAACCGGCGCGCACTCTGGCTGACCGGCGCACTGATCGTCGCCCTGTTAGGTGCACTGGGCGTTTATCTGTACCTCAAGGCCACGCCTTACCAGGCCGTGGTCGATCACGGCCCTTCCCCCGCCGCGCAAGCCAATCCTTATCTGGCGGCGGAGATGTTTCTGCGCAGTCACGGGATAATCGTCGACCATGCTGAAAGCCTTGCCGTGTTGCCCGAGATTGACCCGCGCCGACACACGCTGCTGCTGTTCAACGACCGCTCGAACATGACCCCGCGTCAGGTTGATCAAGTCTTGAACTGGGCCCGGGCCGGCGGGCGGCTGGTGTTCGTCGCCGAATCGCTGTGGGATGAAAAGACCGGCCAGAGCAATGACCTGTTGCTCGACCGTGTGCAACTGCACCAGTCCCTGAGCAAGGATCTGAAAGACCCGCCGCCGGATGCCGACGACGATCCCTGGCCCAACCTGACCAAACTCTATCTGGAAGACGAAGACGCCCCCGCCTACGCCGGGTTCGACACCGCGTTCCACCTCGACGACCCGAAAAACCTCGCCCAGGCCTGGGCCAACAGCGCCCGGGCCACGCACATGATGCAACTACCCTACGGCGTCGGCACGATCACCGTGGTCACCGATGCCGAGCTGTGGAAAAACCCGGCCATCGCTCAGCACGACAATGCTTGGCTGCTCTGGTATCTGAGCGCCGACACCGCCGTGACGCTGCTGTACAACACCGAACACGACGGGCTGCTGACCCTGCTCTGGCGCTACTTCCCGCAAGCCATCGTCGCCCTGTTGGCGCTGATCGGTCTGTGGTTGTGGCATGTCGGCGTGCGCCACGGGCCGGTGCAGGCTCCTGCCCCAAGCGGTCGTCGTCAGTTGATGGAACACCTGCGCGCCAGTGCCGATTTCATCCTGCGACACAACGGTCAACAGACCTTGCTGCAAGCCTTGCAGCAGGACGTCCTGCGCCGCGCCCGTCACCGTCATCCCGGTTTCGACCAGTTGAACGTCGCCGAACAATGGCTGGCCCTGTCACGCCTGACCCGCCAGCCGACCCGCGCCATCAGCCAGGCCCTGAGCCCGGCACCGAAGCGGCGGATGTCCAGTGCCGAATTCTGCCGTCAGGTCGCCCACCTGCAAGCCCTGAGGAACTCGTTATGACCGAACACATCGAACCCGGCTCGCCCAGCCACGTGGCCCAGCAACGTCACCGAGCCAGTCAGTTGGCGCAAACGGTACGCGGTGAATTGCAGAAGGCATTGATCGGCCAGAACCCGGTGATCGACGACGTGCTGACCGCGCTGATCGCCGGCGGCCATGTGCTGCTGGAAGGGGTTCCCGGCCTCGGCAAAACCTTGCTGGTACGCGCCCTGGCCAAATGCTTCGGCGGCGAGTTCGCGCGCATCCAGTTCACCCCGGACTTGATGCCCAGCGACGTCACCGGCCACGCGGTCTACGACCTGCAGACCGAGCAATTCAAATTGCGCAAAGGCCCGCTGTTCACCAACCTGCTGCTGGCCGACGAGATCAACCGCGCCCCGGCCAAGACCCAAGCCGCATTGCTCGAAGCGATGCAGGAACGTCAGGTCACCCTCGAAGGCCGGGCCCTGCCGATTGCCCAACCGTTCATGGTGCTCGCCACGCAAAACCCGATCGAACAGGAAGGCACTTACCCGCTGCCCGAGGCCGAGCTCGACCGCTTCATGCTCAAGGTGCGCATGGATTACCCCGACGCCGATCAGGAGCTGGACATGGTGCGTCAGGTCAGCCGTTCAACCCGCGCCGACATGCTCGACGTACAGTCACTGCGCACCGTGTTGCAGGCCAAGGACGTGCAGGCCCTGCAACGCATCGCCAGCGATCTGCCGCTGGATGATCAGGTGCTCGACTATGCCGTGCGACTGGCGCGCAGCACCCGCACCTGGCCGGGGCTGAGCCTCGGCGCCGGGCCACGGGCTTCCATTGCACTGGTGCGCTGCGCCCGCGCCCGCGCCTTGCTGCGCGGTGGCGAGTTCGTGATTCCCGACGACATCAAGGGCTGCGCGCTGGCGGTGCTGCGTCACCGCGTGCGCCTCGCACCGGAGCTGGACATCGAAGGTCTGCAGGTCGATCAGGTACTCCAGCAACTGCTTGACCAGATCCCGGCGCCGCGCCTGTGAAACCCTCGCGTCTGTTGTTGATCTGGCTGGCGATCCTGCTGGCCATCAGCATTGTGCTGGGCGCTTTGCAGGCGCTGGATGTGGAAGTGCCTTCGAGCCTTCTGTCGATCAACTGGGGATTGCTGCTGGCGCTGTTTGCACTGAGCTTGCTGGACGCCCTGCGCCTCAGGCGCCTGCCCTCGCCCCGCGTGCAACGACAGATGCCCGGTAGCCTGGCACTCGGTCGCTGGAGCGAAGTGCGGCTGGAAGTCGAACACGATTTCGACCAACCACTGACGATTCAAATCTTCGACCACGTGCCCGATGGCCTGAGCTTCGAAAACCTGCCACTCGACACCGAGCTGCAACCCGGCCAGCGCAGCCTGATCGGCTATCGCCTGCGCCCGCTCAAGCGCGGCCACTTCACCTTCGACACCTGCGAACTCAACCTGCCCAGCCCCTTCGGCCTGTGGTCCGGCAAACGCCTGCTGCACCTCACCGACCACACCCGCGTCTACCCCGACTTCGCCCGCCTCTACGGCGGCCAGTTGCTGGCGGTCGACAACTGGCTCAGCCAGCTCGGCGTACGCCAGCGCCAACGCCGAGGCCAGGGGATGGAATTCCATCAACTACGGGAATTTCGCGAAGGCGACAGCCTGCGCCAGATCGACTGGAAAGCCACCGCCCGCCACCGCACACCGATTGCCCGGGAGTACGAAGACGAACGGGATCAGCAGATCATCTTCATGCTCGATTGCGGGCGGCAGATGCGCAGTCAGGATGGCGAGCTGTCGCATTTCGATCATGCGTTGAATGCGTGTCTGCTGTTGAGTTATGTGGCGCTGCGGCAGGGGGACGCGGTGGGATTGAGTACGTTTGCCGGCGATCAGCCGCGCTACGTTGCTCCGGTCAAAGGGGCCGGGCAACTCAATGTGCTGCTCAATGGAATTTACGACCTCGACAGCACGCAACGACCTGCTGATTATCCGGCGGCGGTAAATCAGTTGCTGGCGAGGCAAAAACGCCGGGCATTGGTGGTGCTGGTGACCAATGTGCAAGGTGAGGACGATGGTGAATTGCTCAGTGCGGTCAAACAACTGATCCAGAAAAATCAGGTATTGGTGGTCAGTCTGCAGGAAAAGACTCCTGATCTTTTGCGCCATGAACCTGTGCAAACCTTTCACGAGGCACTGTCCTATTGCGGTACTTTGGACTACCTAAACGCCAGAGCCGCTACCCATGAGCGATTGAGCGCTCACGGACTTCCCGTACTGGATTCGCACTCCGAAGAGTTGGGTACCAAACTTGTGACGCGCTATCTGGACTGGAAGAGATCCGGTGTATTGCAGTGACAATTCGAACTTTAGAAATGATTCAGTTATTTATGAATTTTGGATCGGACAACATTTAGTGGCACTGACTTTTCCGCTATGTGGTCCAGACTACGCACGTGAGCCCACACATATACAACTCCCGTTACGGCTCCTGTTGCGAGCCAACGAGCAGTTGCCCGGCCTGTCAAATCTGTATAGCTGACGTCAAATTCATAACCATTGAATATCCAATGGACTTTTCGCCCTGCCAGAGGCTGCAAGGTGTACCAATCTCGTACAAACGCTGCAATTTCCGCAGACTGTCCGACCGGCAGCTC
Organism: Pseudomonas sp. UV AK001; assembly: GCF_046097675.1. Lineage (NCBI taxonomy): Bacteria > Pseudomonadati > Pseudomonadota > Gammaproteobacteria > Pseudomonadales > Pseudomonadaceae > Pseudomonas > Pseudomonas sp. UV AK001. Next base: position 341,701 of record NZ_JBJUVZ010000003.1, on the reverse strand, counting down.
GAAGGGATACTGTGTCATCCTTTCAATACCTGCACGCCGAAGCTCTTGAACAACAATGCGCAGAGTTTTTGTATCGGGCAACCCAGAAACCAGAGTGGCTGTCAGGTCATGCTCGCCAACGTCTGGCACCGCAAAGGTGACGGATGCAATGCCATTCTCATCTGTAGTAGAGTCCGGCAAGGGCTTTCCCGCGTAGGTCCATCCGAGCGTAACACCTGATTCGGGCCGACCACCGGGAGAAGCCAGCACCAATGCCTGAGCATTGATTTCATACCCGGCATACGTAACAGCCTGATCACAAGTCAGTGAATCGATGGTCACATTTTCGATTTGCCCTGAAATTATCGGTGAATCAGGCATGCCGTCATAGAGAGGCATTCTGAAAAAGATATGGAAAGGGCCAGGGTGCGCGTGCTCCGTTGAAAGGATCCATATCAAGCTGCTGAACGTATCCGGATCCCGGACCATTTCAATGAGTTGGCCTTCTGGAGGAACAGCTTCAATGCCACTCACATCGCCGCTTGGCACAAAATGAATGGCAATAGGCGACTCGGGATCACCAATCAAATAGCTTTCATCAAACTCCAGTTTCAGTTGATAACGTTTGCCTGAGACCAGATTCAGTACCAGATCATCCCATCTCTTTCGAATACCATCGAGATAAGGTCTGAAATTGGCGCGCCAGGTTGAAGGCAGTGAGGAATTTGACATCGGCAACCTCTTCTTTGCAAAGCAAAAAGCACGGCACCAGGCATTTCACTATAAAATTCAAACCCGCTTGCAACCTGAACACTTCAAGCAATACTACCGTCGTAACGATTCTTGATGCTTAGAGCAACTGAATCACCCACCTCATCGGTTTTGTGGGCCTAGCCACGAGCGTCAGTTTTTTCGTAATCCACACCTTTATTCTGTACCTGAACGCCTGCCACGGGAGTTCCCAAAAACTTTGAAGTAGCACGAATTGAATAGGTTTTCGAATTCCAGTATTCCGTCACCCACCTTTCAGCAGTTACAAGATGATGATCAACTTCGAAGCGCAGCAGGCTGAGTTTAAAACCTAGATCAACAAACTCCAGCACAACATAAAACACACCATTAGTCACACTATTAGAACAATCAACCAACCAACTCACTCCGGACTGATACAAGTTTCGAATGCTTGTTTCTACGGGTAAGATTTCCACCCCAGCATGCTCAGTCCGAAGCAGCCTGACTTTTTCATTCAAAAAAGTTTCATCGAGTGGTAGCACGTTAAGATAATGTTTTGCACCATGGCAGGCATAAGCTGTAGCCCCCGAAGTGGTTGTCATGGCATCAAATTTAATTTCCAGCGCGTCGGCCAAATTGAAAATTGTCCCCGGAACTTTCGGTGAAGGCGGCATCTCTTTATAGAAGGGCATCTCAAAATGCAGTTCAAACGGCGCACCGAATGTCTTGCGAGCACAAATATGCCAAGTCAGTTCGATGAGCCCCTCCTCCATCTCGACAACCTGTCCAAAGGGAGGATCACACACCAGCCCCAACAACTCTCCGTCCGGCTCACAACACAACTTCAGAGGGGACTCTGGATCGCCTATCAAATAGCTATATTCAAATTCCAACGTGAGATCGACGCACTCTCCTGCCACCAGATGCAAATGCAGGTCAGGCCACCTTACTTTCACGCCATTCACGTAGGGTCTGAAATTCTGCAACCAGGTCTGAGAAGAAACAGATGAACTAGACATTTGGCACCACCCTGAATTCGAGATGTTTTCCTGCCCAACCAGCAAGCCCGCCCACCACGGTCGCTTCGAGAAGCGCACGATTCATGTTTGGCAGCCTGAATTCCACCGTCGCCTTTCCCGCACCGTCCGTCGTCGACGGTGTAAGGACGAGATCCAAAAATGCCCATTTGACTTCGACGTTCTGCAGTGGCTGGCCATTGCGCGCCGACACCACCAGGATCTCTGCTGAAACTCTTGTCCCGACAAAACCTGAAGTATTCGGACTGGTGAGCGACGCTATTTCCCGTGGTTCCAACAACTCATACGGGAGCGTGACCGACTGCGAAGACGCCCCCGTCCCCACGGAGCAAATCACAGCCGACGGACCAGGAATCTTCGGGACCAACCGCACGTTCGCATTCCCGTAATAGTCAGTGACCCTGGTAAAAGCCTCTCCGTTTTCTCCTGAGCAATTGACCTCCACACCGACCATCGCCTTCCCGCTTATCGACGAGCGCACACTCACGACGCCAACAAACGCGTCTCCCCAATAAAGGATCGGGGCGGCACGATTGGCCGCACTGATCGTCAGCACCTGATCGCCCTTCCCCACCGACATATGCATCGGCGGCGACAGTCGCGCCAGCCGCTCGGCGGCGAGGCGCAGTGCGCAGCTGCCGTCCTTCAGATCCTTTACAGAGAACGGAAATTGCAAAGTACCGTTGAATACTCGGGCCAATCCAAGTGTGTTGGCCGGCACGAAAGCGAATCCCAGCCCGGCAGGCCCCTCGCCGCTCATCCCCAGTGTCAGCGTGCGCCCGATCAAGGCATTGCCAACGGGTGCCGAAACCTCAAGCCCATGCTCCGCGTTGCGGCGCGGGAAATAGGTTTTTGTCCCGAGCAGATGTGAGGGCGATCCGTCGAAAGCGGACAATATCTGCGCCCATGGATCGACGCCCAAAGCGTTGGCCTCTGTCGAGCGCGACTCTTGAAAGTTGTCAAAAGGGCTGATGATCGAACCCGCGACCAGATGCACTCCGGGAGATTTCGGTTCAAACGCAAAACCGCTTTTACCCTCGTCATCGGTCTTGACTTCAACCCTTGTACCTTCGGTCTCCCATGTCACCGGCGCACCGGCAACCGGTCCACCGGAAAAATGAGAAACCACCCAGGCCCAAATCCACGCCTTGTCCATCCCGACGACAGGGTCTATCGCAGGACCGCGCAACGCCATCAGCCTGAGCTTGTTGTGATCCAGCACCATAGGTGTGGCAGTAAAGGCAAAACCAAGCTGAGGTAAAGACAAGGTCAGCATGAATTGGCCGGCTACCGCGCTGATAAAGTCCAGCGCCCATATCGCCCCGCCGGCGTCCAGACGCTGCGGCCGGTCCAGCGCAGGGGTTACCGTTGCACCCAGCTCGGCGGCAGACGTTCCCGTCCACTCCAGAAACAGGTCCAGCCCCAGCAATGGGCTGAGCGCATTGGGTAACGCATTGAACTGATGAAGCGCACCCAGGCAGGGGTGGAACGGTTGACCGCTCAGCTGTGCGGAAACCTGATCGAGCAGTTGGCTCAGCTCTTCCTTGAGATCCGGGTGCACCAAACGCCCGGACAATTCGCGGACACTGGACTCGCCTTCAATATGCAACTCGACTTCGAACGGCTGGCTTTGACTGGTGCCTGTTTGAGAAGAAAGCGTCCATTCCACCCCCTCGGGGAACAGCGTTTTGAATGCCCCCAGCTCACTGAGGGTCAATCCGATCACAGGATCCGCCTTGCGCCAGTGCAGGCTGATGTTTTTCCCGATCCACGGACTGGCGGTGTTCGGCAAGACTTTCAGGGTATGGGTCTGCCCACGGCGGCAGAGCAACCCAAGCGTGTTGCGCTCAACTTCAACGCCATCAAGGAAAAACCTTACGTGGCTTTTCCAGGGGCTGGTCGCAACCGCAGGGATAACAAAAGTCTGTTCGACCGGTATGGCGTCCGGGTGCGCCTGGATCTGTACAACAACCGCATGGTTTCCGGCGCTGGTCGGCTGCCAGGTGCGGCTGGTCCAGCCGCCCGCGCCGGTGGTCGAATCGACAGAGGTCCCGTCCGGCAGCAGCCACTTGCACAACGCTCCCTGAACCGGGTCCCCCTTGCCCGCCGTCACCCGATGCAATACCTCGACCTGAACGGTAGCACTTTCATCCTCATCCACGACGCACGTCTTGTCTGCCTCGCGCACCCTGCCGATCTCGATCTCGTTGCGTGCCAGCCGCATGCTTTTATACGGCGATGGCTTGAGCAATTTCGAGCAGGTCAACTGCAATTCGAACCTGCCGTCCAGCTCATCCGCGCTTGTCATCGCCCAAAGCATTTCACGCGTGGATGTCACCGGCACGTCTTCCTCGATCGCCGGGCTGACGTCGACCTTCAGTTGCTCTTGGGAGTCGCCTTCCCACCCAAGCGACAAGGCCGTACCGACAAGAACCTCTGGCACCGTTGCCAACAGGCGATAAGTCGAACCCCGATTTGGCCATCCGGTCTTCAACGCCCAAGGGGTTGCCTCGTCAGCGACAACGGCCATGACCTCCCGCCAGGGATCTGTCTCCAGCCCCCGCACTTCCAGGCTCTGCGTCACAACTCCCGACGCGTAATAAAGGCTCGCGACCGAGGCGACGACGATGAAAATTCCCGCGACGTCCGGCGTATATTTGAAGTACGCCCAGCCTCCAGCATCGGTGACCGCCGCAACCTGAATGGATGTCCCGAGCACGGTCCAGGTAACGCTCAGCCCTTCAAGTGCTTCGCCCGTGTAAAACGATCCCACCTGCACACCCAGGTCGACACTTTCGTTGTACTCAAGTACCGGAAAACAGGCCGCCTCCTGCACTTGTAGAAATTTCAATCGGTGATGCCACAGCGAAGCCGCCAACCGATAGGGTTCGGCGGTGTACTGGTTGAACAGCGTGAGTGTCATCGAGTGTGGCGCAGCCAGGTCGAGCGGCGGACAACGCAGCGAACGGCGCCCGTCCAGCGGGTGATCAACCAGCCAGTCAGGATCGGCGACGATCGCCCCCAGCGGATTGTCGTCAACCTCCAGGGCGTAATCGGTACCCTGCCAGGTATTCCCGTCTGCGACATGGAACTTCAGCTGATGGATCCCAAGGTTCTGCGCGCCCAGGCACAGAGGCACCAGCGCGGTCGGCGGGTGTGACTCCTCGTCGAGGCTGAAGGCCTGCAACACCAACGGCTGCAGGTGTATTTCGAGGGTGATGTCGGTTAAGTACAGCAACAAGTGATAGTCATCAGGCTCACTCGGCGGGCTGGTCACACTGAAAGTCAGAGTGGCACCCGCGCGGAACGTCGAATCCAGCGCAACCTCGTACGGGACCGGCTCAAACGTCAGCGGCTGTCCTGCATTGCGTTGACGACCAGGAGGAATCTGAATCTCCAGCGGCGGCATGCCCTCGCTGCTGATGCGTACCAGACCCGTGCCGGTATGACGCGATTCACACAGAAACTTCAGGACATAGACCGCGTTAACACCAGGATCCATGGGGGCAACGATTGGCTGGCTGGCTGAGGCCGCATACCCGACGGACAATGTATTGACCGGCAGGCCGTTGTATTCCTGTCCCACAACCCGAACCCAGGTGCTGCCTCTCGGATATACCGTCCAATCGGTCAAGGTCTGACGGAATGACCCGTTTTTCACCAGGCTCTGGTTGGCGAGTACATTCTGTCTACGCATGCCTGCCCGCTCCCCTGTGTTTTTTGTTTTTGTCGGGTGACTCCGCCAGGGTCACCATGTCCTCGACCTGACGCATGAAGGTCGGCTCGCCTGCCCTGGCGGTAAAACAGATCTCCAGAATGATGTCCGTCAGGGAATCCAGGATGGCGACCTGTGGTTCTTTTTGCGGCCAGGGGAACTTCAACTGCCAGCAGGAGACCGCTCCGGTGTTTTCGAACGGATTGAGCAAGCCTTCGTCGGGTTTCTGACCGGTCAGGCCGTTATCGGCCAGTCCCGTCGATACGACAATCGACTGGCCGGCAAGCAGGTTGATCAACACATCGGAAGGTGCCACGGAACCCGCAGGATCATGTAGATGCGCGACCGATTGCGCTGTTGCCTTGGTGGCGATCTTGCTGCTGATCTGCACCAGCGTTGCATGCACATCCTGAAAAGCGCCTTTCACGACGGGCAGATGGACCGCGACCGAACTGATCTGCCGGCAGTAATGCCCCGGATGATCGCGATCGAACAGCAATTGGGTCAGGCAGAAATCCAGTGATCCCTTTGACTTCAGTTGCGCCAGTGCGTCCGGCCAGCTGTAAAGAGCGAACTGAGGATCAATGGTGTCATCGAACAATTGGCGCAGGGATACCGTCTTGCGCAGCTCCAGCCGTCGCTGATAACGCTGCATGTAGTCATGCTCCATACCCAGCAGCCACATTCGCAGATACTCACCGGACGTCAGGCCGTGGCGAGCGTCCAGCCAGACCTGAGGTAACGGGCGCGGCGAATCGTAATCGCCGGTCTCGGCGCTCATCGATGCCTGCGCACTTCGACATAAACTGACAACCGCATCATAAGCCTGATAGTGCAGCGTCTTGAGCTGCCCCAGCATCCACCTGAACAGCTCGGCCCTGGTCGCACGTTTTTTGAGAAAGTTGAAGATCGTCAATGCATGGGCATTGGCTCGCAGGGTCTGCTCCAGATTGGTCTGAGCCGCCAGGACCGATTGTCTCTGCGCGCTGATCTGAGCATCCAGCGCGCGGACTTCGGCAAGTGCCTGATTGCGCTGCAGGCCCCAATCATTGCGACGGCGACGGTAGGCTTCGGTTGTAGCTTGTTTATCGGCCTCCATTTGCTTGACCGAGGCGGCCACGTTCAGCCCGAACACCACGGCATCGGTGATTTTATCGACCCTGTGCCCGCCGTTCGCCAATCCAAAAACGTTGGGTAGCGCGGCAATGGCTGCGCCAACCGGTTTGATGCTGGAAGCGATGAGTGAAAGCGCTTTCGATGACTGAATCTTGTCCATCACCTCGTATTCGACCGTCGAAATGTCTTCGACATAGAGTCGGTCATAAGCGTCGGCACGCTCCTGTGCTACGGCTTTGCTCTGCTCCAGCGCAGTGACCTGCAGGCGTAACTGTTCGAGGGTCTGTTCCTGCATTTTGCGAGCAAAGTCACCCAGTTCCACCAATTGTTGTTGCTGGGTTTCCTGCAGCTCAGCCTGGTCCGCTCGCTCCATCAGATTCAGGACCTGCGCACCAAACTCCGACAACATCTGCGCCGCGCGCAGCCCGACCTCGAACGAGACACGCCAGCGGAAAGCGATGACTTTCAATCGACCGCCCATCGCCCTTGGCGCACCACTGCTCCCCGCCGCCAGATCGCGCATCAGTTGTCCGGGATCTGCGGGCGCAGAGAACAAATCAATGAGCAGTGGCGTACCGTCGATGCTGCGATTGCTGCGCAAGTTATCCAGGCGTTCGCCAGGCAACGCGTAAAGTCGAAGCAGTTGCTCATTAAGAGGGTTTATGAAAATGTCCGAGCCGAGCAACCCTGAACGGGCGTCGGCATCGGTGGCCAGTGGGAAATCCCCAAGACTGAACGCCAGTGTCTTTTCAAAGGCCTCAAGCCTGGGTCGCGACTCGCTGTCAGACAAAAGGGCGCCAAGCGTGGTCGATCGCCAGCGGTTCACTGCGCGAACCGACGGTGCCTTGCCCATCAGGAACTGGGCATGGACGTAACACAGTTTGGCCGCTGCCAGGCTGTCTCGGGACAGTTGGCGATAGTACCAATCCCCCTTTGCAATCAATGTCTGGACGTATTCGCAGAACACCAGAATCCGGTAGTGCCTGGGCGCCCCATAGGAAATGGCATCGGGGTCCATCGGGTTCCAGGCTTCATGTCCCGGGTTGCCGTCGCTGTTCAATGGCCGGCATCGCCAATACTGCGGTCTCGGGTTGTCCACGGGCGGTTCCTCCGGATCGGCCGGCGCCTGGGGATCGAACAGGTAATTGAGCCAGTCGAGTGCTTCCTGAAAACGCTCCTCATCGCGCAGACGCGTGGCGACCAGATGCGCCATATGAAAGAACAGCTCCCAGAAATGACGGCCGTTGGCACTGTCGAACGCACCGTTTGGCTCTTCGAACGGTGCACTCGAAGGCTCTGGCTCCTTCAGGAACTGAGTGAACCAGTCCAGCACGGCATCGACGGAAATGCTGGCGCGCGACACCAGTTCGGGGCCGAACAGCGTATTGAGTCGGGTGAACTTGAGCGCAAGATGCGCCTGGTTGAACGATAGAAACTGCGCCGCGTTCCGGGTGTTCTTGAGCAGGGTCGGAACGACGAAATCCGTCAGATCCTTGACCCGGACCTCGAAACGTTTGACCCCTTGGGCGGCACTGCCAAATGTGAAGACAATAGGTTGTGTCCAGGAACCCTCGGAGCGAGTAAAAACCTGCGAAATGGTGTTCCAGCCGCCTGCCAGTGGATAGCTTTCGGTCAGAGGGGCGGGATCAGAGGGAAGCTTGTCTACCAAGGTCAACGTCAGGGAAACATCGGCTCCGGAAAGCCCTGTCAACCAGCAGTAACCCTGAACCACCAGCACATCATCCGTGCCGACGCGATGAGCCGTGGCGTGCAGTCCCAGAAACCCCGTCAGAGCGCCTGCCGATGAATCACTGGCCACCACCTCCGGCTGATTCATCAGCGGATGTTGAATCATCTCCATGCCAGTGAAGCGCTTGCTCGCCACATGCTCGAGCCAGGCACCATTGTCATGAGGGACTGCGCGCAAGAACACGTCACGCACGGAACTCTCTTTGATGGCGTCAGCGCCTGTTTTTTCGTTGGTCAGCAACACCCCGAGCTTGCCCTTGGGAATCTGATAATCAGTCCAGACTGTGGCGATCAGCCGGGCGCCGACCGGAGAAGTTTTTTCCTGATATTCCCGGGTAAGCAACGTCGTTGGCGGCGACCACTGATCGTTCTGGCGCTTGAAGGCCACATATACGTCCAGTTTGTCGGGCAGAAACTGATCCTGTTGCTCGACCCTGTCGCGCCAGGTCGCCCACACGATACACAGCCTTCCGTTCCAGACCACAGGCCGCATGTCCAGCACCTGTATGTCCACAGGGATATCCACGGGCAGAGGCTCACTCCAGGCTGCCGGGTTCAACGCTTTTTCTGCGGATCCGAGTTCAACCTCGGCCTTTCGCCAATAATATTGGCGCGGATCACTGCGTGTACGACTGATGAAATAGTAATCCGTCAGCTCCGGAGACTTTCCGTCCATACAGGCACTGACCATGTCCAGATCGCAAATTTTCACGAACTCTTCGAGATACGCCTGCATCGCTGCCTGAACGCTATCGGTCGTGAGGCGTGCCTGGTTCAAGTCGTTTTCAAACGTTTTGAACAGGCTGGTCTTGCCGATACGCACAGATGGATGAACGACGTTTTCCGGATAGGTCTGGATCATCTTCACCGCCGCCCAGGTTGAGTAGTCGCCGGAATACTTCCACGCCTCCAGATCCCTCTTCTCGAATTCGACTTTCTCAAAACCAGGCTCGAGCTTGTGATACACCGCGCGGATGTACTGCTGCACACAACTCACCGCTTCGGCGACCCAGGCGCTTTGCACCAAATGGCTATCCAGAGGATCCAGCCGCAGAAGTTCCAGGAGATCTTCCGGCGTTCTCACAAAGGGGTACTTTTTGATGTTGTCTTTGCCGAGTTGCCCGATGGCGTACGCGAGCAACGCCTGACGACGCTTTTCCTGCAACCCGCCAATGTTGCCAATCGATGCCATGGTCTTTGCTCCTGAAACAATCATCGAAGTTTCACATCCCGCAAGCGACCTGACTCAAGCCGGCGGCAGGAACTGGATCTGTTCGAAAAAAGCGCTTTTATCACTGCCCTGGCTGCGGACCTCAAATCTGAACGTGCCACCTTCAGGCGCATGGACAAAAACTTTTGTCAGCCCTTGCCGATCGGTGAAGGATTGCCCCGATGGCCGGATGACGTAAGGCTTGCCTTCATCCCCTTCGACAGGAATGGCGAACCACTCTACGAGCTGATTTGGTCCACGGTTTTTGAAGTCGTCCCGCAGCTCGGCGTACAACTGCACTTCCTCGCCCGCAGCTACGCTGGCCAGCGGAATTGCGGACATCAAGGGGCCAGGGAAGAACAATGTCGCGGCGTCAGGAACCACCTCGATTTCGGGCGCGCTGACCGGTTTGAACATATCCATCCAGAAGCTTGGCGCATCGCGACCCAGCACCATGCCTGGAATGAACTCGGCCTTGAGTTCTCCGTTTTCATCGGTGGTCTTTGTCGCGATAGTGCCGAGGCTGGCGAACCAGTACACACTGATGCCCTTCAGTGGCGCTCCTTCGGGATCGTTCAGTGTCACGGTGTAGGTGATTTTCGCTCCCGGCTTGTTGGCCACGACCTCGGTGTTGTCCACCACACAGGTCCTGACGACCAGTTGCTCCACATCAAGAGGAAACCGAGGATCATGCGCTCGCGTTTCCGACTGGCTCAGCAGGGCGTGCTCGGCCGCGTCAGCGTAGGCCTCCCGGTCAATGGCCTCCGGCAAGTTGCCAAGCATGAAAATCGTCCGGGCATCCATACCGCTGTGCTCCGCCAATGTGCGGATACGCATCAACAGATCCAGTTGACGCAGAGTTTTCAGAATCTTGAGGGACGGATCGATGTGAACGACGCACTCGCGCACCTCCTCGACGCTCCAGCGAAAGAACCTCGCCAACTTGATGTAGCCGGCGTCCTGGGCAAGCCTCAGCGAATCTCCGGCGATGCTGTCTGGCAGCGAGTCGACGGCACGCAGATAATCCAGCAGTTCCTGCGCTGGCTGCTCGCTCATCTCGAACGCACGGGTGAGCACCGTCAGGTAATAGAGCGTGCTCATCGAGAACTCGTGTTTGCTCGACTGTCCGAGCCAGGCAAGATGACCATAATCCAGATATTCCTGCAGCACGGCGGCACTCAGCCCCAGTGCTGTCACGACCGCACTCAAGCGTTGCACATTGGCCAAAGCCATGAGCAGCGGATCCACTTCGACGAAGCGCTCGCTCCGGACATTTTGCGAGTTCTGTGCGACTCGTTCGGTGACCTCGTGCAGCAGTCGATAGACCGTGATGTCGGCCCAGGTGAGAACCCCTATTACCCGCTCGGAATCAAGGCTGGTCAGTACGGCCGAAGCCTCCTTGGCCAACGAGACTTGCGCCTCCCTCGCTTGCATCAGAACACCCAGCATTTTTTCAACAATGGCGGCCCGCAGTTCGGGAGCCATGACCGGGAGACCATCCTGCACTGCACGGTCCAGTCGCAGGCGAGCTTCGATCAGGTATTGAGACTCGCTCCCGGGGAAAGCGAGCACCAGGCCATCGGCATCGACCAGCGAAGCCAGGAAATCGAGCCAGTTTCCCGCTGGCACAGGCGGCACGTCGGCCATCAGGAATCCGGCATTGGTCAACAGGGTCGCTGGCAAAAGATTTGTGACTTTGTCAAAGAACTGCAGCTGCGCTTCGGAGGGAGTGCCACTGACTTGGGGTTCTGCCACCATCTGCAACATCCCGAGTACCGGCAGGTTGCGATCCTTGCACCAGCCTACGCACGAATGCAGCGCATAGATGAGATTCAAGACATCTGGCGTTTCGCCCCGTTCGGTATTGATTCTTGGCAAACCCGCCAGCCCGTCGAGCCAGCTTTTCCCTTCTCCCATCAAGGTCAGCATCAGCACAATTTCCACCGGTGTGACGCCCAGCAACCGCGCCAGCTTCACCAACCGGTAAAAGGCTGAAACCACCGCTGGCGTACGCTGCAGGTTTTTACCAAGTCCCAGAGCTTCGGCTATCGCCAGTGCCAGGTAACCGTAGGTCAGCAGATCGATCTGCAGACCGTTGCACAATTGAACGACCGTCGGGTCGCTGCTACCTGCTGCGGGTATCGCCGGAAAATCCTTGCCATCGAGCATGAAGGGCTGGCGATAGTCACCCTGCCCGTTGAACACCTGATCGAACAGCGAGCGTTCTTCGCCGATTCCGTATACCGCTATCTCATCCAGGAAGACGGCAAAGTCCAGCGCTTTACATCCATACGTCTCACGCAGCAGTTGGAAAAGCCCCAGTGCATGCACCACGTTATCGGTTATCCACCACTCACCGGCCTTCGCACCACCGCGCACTTCCGCGCGCATGGCGGCCACCAGCATTGCATCCACCTCGAAGCTGCGCAGGTCCAGCCATTTGTCCAGACGCACCTTGCGGTTCAGTCGATCGTAGTATTCGAAATCAGCCTGTTTATCCGGACCAATCGTCAGTGTTTGACGCAAGCTGGCATCATCTGCAACAACGATAGGCGGCTCGGTTGCGGCGTTTACGTAGACTGAGCCGAAACGTGCGCTTTGCGGGTCTGATAGTGGCTCATCCGCGAATGTCACATTCGCGGAACGCACCGGTGCGAACGCGCGGATCGATAGAAGGGATTCAACGCCGGGGACATCGAGTGAAGTCCGCTCGCCGAAAAACTTCAACTGATTGAGATTCTGATACTTATCGTAATTATCCGAACCGTAGTTGGCGTTGAAGTAGGTTTCCCGGTCAGCGAAGGCTGCTCGCGGCTCAGTCAACAACGTTCGCTGGTAAGGCCCCAGACGCGATGCATGGGCCAGCGCACGGCCGGCATCGTCGTCCCAGCCGTCCGCTTGCAGAAAGTATGGAAACTGCAGGTCAACCATCTGCGCGAAATTGCCCACCGACATGCCCAACTGAAGGGCGATCGAGTCGACGGTGACCCAATGCTGAAAGTAAGGCAGTTCATTGGGGTAGCGCGCCTCGATCAAGGCCTCTACCAGATCGGTTACAGTCCCGTGTTTCTTGATGAAGGTTTCCAGCACCTGGTTGATGATGTCGACCGCAGAGATCGACTGATAAACCGCGTTGAAATCGACAACCAACTGTTTCAAGTCGGTGCGACGGTTGTGCAGAAGGTAATCATCCCCGGTGTCCCCGACACTCTCGATACGATCGCTGACCCACTGCAACAGCTCGACCAGATAAGCCACAGGCGACCACCGGCCTTCCAGCGCATTCGGTGGGCAGGAACCGTTGAAGTCCGGGTTGAGCAATGTCTCGAAAGTGGGTCCCGGAACCATTGACAGCAGCCCGCTTGATGAAGCTTCTTTTCGCGACTTCCCGGTTTTTTCCTGCTGGCTGCCCGTCAAGGTGTGCTCGATGAACCGACGCCTGATGTAGATGGCCATACTGCTGGCCTGACGCAGGAACGCCTGCGCATCTTCGCGACTCATCCGGTAATCCCTCACCAGCCCCTGAATACCCTTTTCCACCAGGGGAAAAATCGAACCACCCTGGCTCAGATAGGCTTGCAGGCCAGGATATTTTTTGTGGCGCGCACGCGTAGGGAACAATTGTTCATACATTTGCTCGGCGGGATGTTTGCGGGTCTTGGCCATGGTGAATTTCCTTGCGGCAAAAGCCATCCCGACGACCCGCACTGGTTGTCGGGTCATCTGTTCGGTTGATTCGATTTGGCGCCAGTCGCCGGCTCATGACAACTGTCAGAAATGACAGCCATGCACGCCGTTTGTCGGGAAGATCAGATGGATTTTTGCCTGGCGACGTCGGGTGGACCTCAAAGCGCGAGCTCAATACATGGTCTGAAATCGTCGCGCCGCCTGCATCATCGGTGATGGTTTGCTGGATCCAGCACCATTGGCCGCCAGAGGGTAACGGTCCCGTCGCATCGCTCTGCCAGCCTCCGACGAAAGCCGTGGCCTGCGCCCACTCTCGCTCAGGGTTGAACCAGCTTCGGACATGCACGACGCCCGCTCGGCCCAAACCTGCGAAACGAACCGGATCACTGACCGATTGCCCCTCGGCGGGCTTCTCGAAGACGGGTCGGTAGGTGCCCAGATTCACTGCCCGCGCAGCGGAGCCGTCGGACTGGAAGTCGTCCCAAGTGGCTGTCACCATCAAGTGGATTACTCGAGAGGGCTGCGTGACGTTCATGGCGACTGACCAGGTTCCATCGGCCTGCACCGTGGTTTCTCCTGCCCTCACGGCCCCGACACGGATCATCCAGACGATGATCCTGTCCCCCAGCACGCCGAAACCTGACGCGACCGAGCCTTGGCCCACATGCGCTCCCGGCACAGGCGTTTCCAGCACCGGAGGGGCTGGGACCACGCTGTAGTTCACCGGCACGCTGTCTTGGGAGGTCTGGTCTTCGAAATACTGCCTGGCCCAAATGATTTTATGCCCCACAGGCAATGTCACTTCGCCTTTCCATTTGCCGTCGAGGCCTATTGGCAAATGTTCGAGTAACGGCTCGGCAGCACCTTCCAGGAACACATCGACCGTCCCCAGCGCTTCCCCCTGACCTTCGATCATCGACGTTCGCGCCAGTCTGCCGCCCTCTTGCGGTGATGTGAAATCCGGAGCCAGCAACACGACATCGAAGGGATGCGATTCACTGTCCGCCGACTCCCGCCCATCGATCTCCTGTTTGGCCCGAACCACCCAACGGCCAAATTTCAGTTTCTCGACAGGGATTTGCCATGCCCCGTCGGCAGTCAGTTTTTTAGAGCCCAAAGGCTCGCCGCTCACGTAGTCCCACAAATAAACCGTGGCACCGCTCATACCGTCCGTTCCTTGAAAAATCACGTCACGACCGACTTCGGAATCCTTTACAGGTTCGGTGATGAGCGGCGCGATCATGGGCGTGAAGAGCCGGAACGTTTCAGTGGCCGCACGCGAAGTCTGCTGGGCGGCAATCTGGGTCGCCGTGACGGTATGGTCGATCTCCGGGGCAAAAGGTTCCGCGCGCTGACAGGTCCAGGTTCTGCCGGTCACCGTGGCGGGGTACGAGCTGCCGCTACCGCTGAACACGAGATTGACCTGGGCGTTCAATTCGCAGGTACCGGTGAAGGTGGGCGACAGCCCCTCAGGTGGAACCCTGTCAATGCCGGGCGCAATCGGAGGGATGCGGACTTTGTGCTCGACGAAGTCCGATTGCTGGGCATTCAGGAATTGTCGGATGCGAACGACTCGATCATACGTAGGCCCCCATTCGACATAGGCCTTACTGGACCACTGGCCATTGGAACCGACCTGGGCATCCGGGGCGATTTTAGTGGTTCCGTCAGAGTCATAAAGCGACACCGTCGCGCCTGAAACACCGTTGCCAGAGAGCGTCGTACTGTATTCCGGTGTGGAAACCACATCGGAGGGAGGCGGAAACTTGAACAGGAATTCGAACGGATATGGCACAGATTCGATCCAGCCCCCCGCGTTGTCGGACACCTTTTGAATCGCACTCATCTTGTAGAGGCCATCGGGCCAGTTCGTTGCGCTGGTTTCCCACTTGCCGCCGACTACTTTTGCTTCCCCCGGCGCTGCTCCACCCGGACCACTGACCACCGTTATCGCGACCGTGGCACCTTCATGACCGTCACCATCAAACGTCACGGTGGTTGGACTTGGCACAGTGACGTTGACTTTGGTCAAGACGGGTGGGCGGATATCGAATGCCCGGGGCTGGCTGAAGTCGGAAGGGTTGATGCCGGTTCCTGTCTGCCCGGCGACCAGTGAACGTCGGCCGGGATCGACCGTCACGGGCACTGTCCAGTTGTCAGCCGTGACGGACGCTTGGCCGACCTGTTTGCTATGGTCCAGGTCATAGACGATTCTCATGATGGAACCGACAACGCCACCTGTGCCACCCACCGTAAACGCAGAGTTCTGTAATGAACCGGCTGCTGGACTGGAGATAACAGGTGTCTGTAGTTTTACGGCTACTGTAATGGGCACCTGATTGGACGACGTTGTCTGCCCGTTATGGGTCTGCGTGGCTTGTAATGTAATTGGGCCGAGTGGCAACGACTTGGTGAGCGGTATATTCCACTTGCCACTCACAACAGATCCGGAGCCATAAACATCGGCAGGATTTTCAGCTCGATGGACTGAAATGCTTGCGCCGGTTTCGCCATCCCCCGAGACCGTTGGATTGAACGAAGTGACTACAGCACCGTTTACCGGTGAAGTGATGGTGACGGTGGCAACCTTGTACGAGACATTGACGGTAGCTGAGTTGGCCGAATGGTAGCCGCCGATCGTTTGTCTGGCATAAAAGCCGAGATTGTTACCTGTTATCGTCAGTGTCTTGGTCCAGTTACCATTGGTCTGAATGTCGGCATTTCCCAAAGATGCATTATTACTGGCGTCAAACAGTGAGACAGTACCCACACCGTACTCTCCCCCACTGCCACTGACATTGAATTGTCTGATTGGAAACTGGGTGCCATTGGCAGGCGATGTAATTACCACAGGTGTGACACGCAGATTCACATTGACTGTGGTCGTACCAGCTTGATCCGCGTCAATGCGATAAACCCCGGGCGCGAAGGGCCCGCGTAATGTAACGGACCAATTTTTATTGACCGTCCCTATCCCTTCCTCTGCGACCTTAATGGAACCGGAATACATTCGTACTACCAGTGCGGTAGAGATAGGGCTGGTTCCCGCCACAATAATCTGACTGTTCCTGACTGAGGCGTTATTGGCCGGAGTTTCGATGACCGCACTTCCTGTCGGCACGTTTCCTTGAGTCTTCATGGTATGTATCCAATGTAGCGTTTCAAGTTGCTGAATTAACTCCGTCGTAGAAATACGACTACCATGTCAAACAAATCATCAAGCCTGCTATGAAAACTCAGTGAAATAAGTGTGATCTACGACTTGCTTGTACGGATCACTTCCACTTTTATCAAAAATAAAAGAAACACCAAAATGTACATATGACGCGCCTGGCAGGATATCCACCGCCTGCGTGTGAAACCAGTTATGCCAAGTTCCGTCCTGCCACATGGCATCCGGGGAAATAATATACTTATGCGGGCTATCTGGATATTTCGTAGCCATCGAACATTCGATATTTGCCTTGTTCCCACCACTCTGACCATTAAGTCTCGTAATTCTATACTGCAAGGTAGAGATCTCGACTGTATTTGCTTTTTTCTCTAGCTGATAAGTCAACTCACCTCTAAAGTTATCTTTTTCCCCAATAATCGTTTTCGTCACTGCTGCTCTGGAGCCTGCTCTGCGCAATGCCTGCTCCCCTGGACAAGTCATGCTGAATTCTCGTTCTTTTCTTGCCTGCGCCTTCAAACGATCTCGCTCTGCTTGTTCTTGAGGATCGAGAGTTTCGTCACTGAAATCGTCTGGTGAATTCAAGTTGAAGTCATTCATTGCCGACCCCCTGAAAGTATTTGAATGGTTGCGAGAGCCAGTAGAGTCCAAAGGCGCTTTCGTGCCTACCTGTAAAATCTGACAGTCCCGACAAGCGGTAACTCTTCCCACAACCCTGTCCGGCAGCGTCCTGCAAGTCGTAACAGCGGGCTACGACGCCTTGTGCCATTGCCTACAAATCCCTCAGAATCCGCCGGCTTGTGCGCCTCGGCGTTGGCCCGTAACTTGATCCCCGTCGCTGCCAATCAGCGGCCGGGTTTAGTCGCCCGGGGTCTTTAGTACGTTGCGCATAAGCGTCATCCAGTCGGGTATTCCCTATCCCCGCACTCGATGGTGGCTGTTCGCAGGGCGCTCTCGGGCGCACCGGTACGTACTCCCGGTCGACTAACCTGCTTACAGCCGCCACCCTTTTTCTCGTTTAGTCGCGAGCCAGATGGTGGCCCTAACGACGAGTACGAAATACATGAAGAAGCCAGTTCCAAATCCCCCTTCGGACACCGACCCAAAGGACCCGACCGATCAACCCGATCCGGTTTCCCCCTACGCTTCAATCGATTCAAAGAAACTCCACGACGCAGCCCACAAGGCCCTCGACTTCTACCTCAATCCCAAGGCCGAAAAGCCGCGCAATTCCGTGGATCGCGGCATGCAGATGTTCAAGGTCGATCCCGAGATCAATTCCGAGGCGATTGCCATCCAGACCTACGAGACCTTTTCCTCGGTCAGTATTCTGCTGCTGGACCTGGCCGACAGCCTGGACGACAAGCCGCGGCACCTGGCGATGGCGATCTATCAGTTGAGCGAGATGGGGTTGCTGCTGGCGGAAAAGACGCTGGATAACGAGCGGGCGATTGCGATAGGCGCGTAACAAAAAAGGGTCATGACCGGTGGCAGGTCATGACCCTTTTGTTTTATCAGGCCGAAGCCGGCAACGGCTGAAAACTGAAGTACTGCTTCAACGCCTCGACCAGTTGCCCGTATTCCGGCGGCGTGCGGAAAAGGCTGAAACCGGCGTCGTAATGCCGGGGCGTGGCGTCTTCATGGCACCACAGGCAGCAGGCGCTGAGATCGATCACCTGCTGGCAACCATCGCCCACGGGGATCTTCAGACGCAATTTGAATTCGGCACCGATCATCATCGGCAACTGGCTGATGAGCATCAGCCCGTCTTCGGAGACGTTGCCCAGAAAGCCGATGGGTTTGTCGGTGACGCTGTTGAACACTCGAAGAAAATACGGCAACTGGTGCCGTTCGATTCGACGGTCGGTAAACATGAGCGTATCGCCATGCAGGGCCCGACAAACGGGCCGCACTGTGCTTCGGAACGAACCTGCCCGACAGGCCCGCTCTCCCCGCTTCCGGTGTGGCGCTCGCCACGTACTTCTCATGCCAGTCGCAGGTGTTGCGCCGGTACAGAGTGCATCTGCACCGGTGTCATTCGACTATAGCTCACCTTGTACAGCCGGCCAGCTTTTGTATGACAACCGCCATCAGAAGCGGGCGGGTGGCACCACGGCGGCGCTGCGGGTCGGGTAATGGCCCAGACTCTGCAGGGTTTCCAGTCGCGCACGGGCGCGGTAGGCGTATTCGCTGTCGGGGTACGAGGTAATGATGAACTGGTAGGTCTGCGCCGCATCGACAAACATTTTTTGCCGTTCCAGGCACTGACCGCGCATCATCGACACTTCCGGCCACACGTAAGGGCGGGCGCGGCTGGCGCGTTCGACCTTGGACAGTTCGAGCATCACCTGCTCGCAATTGCCCCGGTCATAGGCGCTGTAGGCGTTGTTCAGATGATGGTTCATCGACCAACGGGTGCAGCCCGAAGCGGCGAGGACGCTGAGGGCAAGGGCGGCAATGGGCAACAATCGCATGGGGGTTCTCCTGTCTTGTGCTCTGTATCGACCCTTTGCGAGAAATCTTCAGAGCCGTTTGCGCCGATTGTCGCGTTCAAAAAAGAAAATCGTAAGTAGTGCAAACGAACAATGACTACACCCTTCGAGCATAGTAGCCTTCGCTGGCGCTTGAACCTGAGGAGTCTTTGCATGTCCGTCCGTCGTACCAAAATCGTCGCTACCCTTGGCCCGGCCAGTAACTCGCCGGAAGTTCTCGAACAGCTGATTCTGGCTGGCCTGGACGTCGCCCGTCTGAACTTCTCCCACGGCACCCCCGACGAGCACAAGGCTCGCGCGAAGCTGGTGCGTGACCTGGCTGCCAAGCACGGCCGCTTCGTCGCCCTGCTGGGTGACCTGCAAGGCCCGAAAATCCGTATCGCCAAATTCGCCAACAAGCGCATCGAGCTGAAGATCGGTGACAAGTTCACCTTCTCCACCAGCCATCCGCTGACCGAAGGCAACCAGCAGGTGGTCGGCATCGACTACCCGGACCTGGTCAAGGACTGCGGCGTGGGCGACGAGCTGCTGCTCGACGACGGCCGCGTGGTGATGCGCGTTGAAACCGCCACCGCCACCGAGCTGAACTGCGTGGTGACCATCGGCGGCCCGCTGTCCGACCACAAAGGCATCAATCGTCGCGGTGGCGGCCTGACCGCTCCGGCCCTGACTGAAAAAGACAAGGCCGACATCAAGCTCGCCGCTGAAATGGAAGTCGACTACCTCGCCGTGTCCTTCCCGCGCGACGCCGCCGACATGAACTACGCCCGTCAACTGCGCGACGAAGCCGGCGGCACCGCCTGGCTGGTGGCGAAGATCGAACGCGCCGAAGCCGTAGCCGACGACGAAACCCTCGATGGTCTGATCAAAGCCTCTGACGCTGTGATGGTTGCCCGTGGTGACCTGGGTGTGGAAATCGGCGACGCCGAGCTTGTGGGCATCCAGAAGAAAATCATTCTGCACGCACGCCGCCACAACAAGGCGGTGATCGTGGCGACCCAGATGATGGAGTCGATGATCCAGAACCCGATGCCGACCCGCGCCGAAGTGTCCGACGTGGCCAACGCCGTGCTCGACTACACCGACGCCGTGATGCTCTCGGCCGAATCCGCTGCCGGCGCGTATCCGCTGGAAGCCGTGCAGGCGATGGCGCGCATCTGCGTCGGCGCTGAAAAGCATCCGACCAGCAAGACTTCCAGCCACCGTATCGGCAAGGAATTCGAGCGCTGCGACGAGAGCATCGCACTGGCGACCATGTACACCGCCAACCACTTCCCGGGCGTGAAAGCGATCATCGCGCTGACCGAAAGCGGCTACACCCCGCTGATCATGTCGCGCATCCGTTCGTCGGTGCCGATCTACTGCTTCACCCCGCACCGCGAAGCCCAGGCCCGCGCGGCGATGTTCCGTGGCGTGTACACCGTACCGTTCGACCCGGCTTCGCTGGCACCGAACGAAGTCAGCCAGAAAGCCATCGACGAGCTGGTCAAGCGCGGCGTGGTGGAGAAAGGCGACTGGGTCATCCTGACCAAGGGCGACAGCTACCACACCACCGGCGGCACCAACGGCATGAAGATCCTGCACGTGGGCGACCCGCAGGTCTGAGTGACCGGTTGCTGAAAACGAAAAGCCCCGCCATGTGAATGGCGGGGCTTTTCGTTTCAGGACTTTCAATGCCGCTTGATGAACCCGGTCAACGCCGCCAGCGCCTCCGGCGAGCGCAGCCGCTGGGTGAACAGCGCGCCCTCCTCCTCGATTACCTTGCGAATCAACTCGCGATCCGGCGCCCGCATCAATTGCTTGCTGATGCGCACCGCCTCGACAGGCAGCTCATCAAACCGCAGCGCCATCTCTCGTGCTTTGGCCAACGCGGCTTCGCCACTGCCCAGTGCCTCGGTGGCGATCCCCCATTGCGCCGCTTGCTCACCGGTGAAGCCTTCACCCAGCAGCAACAGCTCCGACGCTTTGGCCTGCCCGAGCAAACGCGGCAGGATCAGGCTCGAACCGAACTCCGGGCACAGCCCGAGATTGACGAACGGCATGCGCAACCGCGCATCCCGCGCCACGTACACCAGATCGCAATGCAGCAACAGCGTCGTGCCGATCCCCACCGCCGCCCCGGCCACGGCGGCGATCACCGGTTTGCGGCATTCAAGGAGTTCGAGCATGAAGTGAAACACCGGGCTGTCGAGGTCGCTCGGCGGTTGCTGAATGAAATCGGCGATGTCGTTGCCGGCGGTGAAGCACTCGGCGCTGCCGGTGATCAGCACGGCGTTGATCTCGGGGTCGTGATTGGCTTGCTTGAGCGCTTCGGCCAACTGGCTGTACATGGCGCGGGTCAGGGCGTTTTTCTTGTCCGGGCGGTTGAGGCGCAGGGTCAGCAAACCGCGTTCGCGGTACAGCAGGATGGCTTCGGGCATGGCAGGTCTCGCGTCTGAGAATTCAGCGCTCAACCACGGCTCAGGAAGACATCGGCCAGCAGTTGATTGCGCGGCAGTCCGGCCAGGAACAGACGCTTGGCAAAGGCGTCGACGCTGGCAGTCGAGCCGCAGACTAAGGCCAGGGTTTGTCGGGAGACAAGGCGCAGTTGCGCCAAAGCGCCCGGCAACTCGGCCGCCGTCCACCATTCGACGCTGAGGTTCTCCCGCTGCGCGGCCAGTGCTTCAAGGGGTTTGGCCAGATAATGCCCGCGCTCGTCATGGGCCAGGTGAATGACGCGGATGGCGCCCCGATGATCCTGACGCAAGGCTTCGCGCAGCACACCGAACAACGGACCGAGGCCGGTGCCGGCGGCCAGCAGCCACAGCGGCCGGTCGTGCCAGTCCGGGTCGTAGTGCAGCGCGCCGCCGCGCAGTTCGCCGAGGCGGATCGGGTCGCCGATCTGCAAGCGCCGGGCTGCATCGCTGAATTCGCCGGGCTCGCGACAATCGAGGTGGAATTCCAGAAAACGGTCTTCTTCCGGCAGGCTCGCCAGCGAATACGGCCGCGCGATGTGACCGGCCCACAACACCAGATGCTGGCCGGCGCTGTAGCGCAGCGGTCGCTGGGGTGTCAGGCGCAGACGCAACACGCTGTTGCCGAGCCAGTCCAGCGCTTCGACCGTGGCCGGGCGACCGTCGGTGACGGGATCGAAGGTGTGCACCTGCAAGTCCTCGATCACCTGACACTGACAGGCCAGCCGCCAGCCCTGATCACGCTGTTCGGCGCTCAGGGCGTCCGGGCGACTGTCAGCAGGCAAGCCCTGCACGCATTGCACCAGGCACGCGTGGCAACTGCCGGCGCGGCAACTGTAAGGCACCGCCACACCGTTCTGATTGAGAGCGTCGAGCAGGTTGCTGCCCGCCGCCACCGACCACTGTCGTTCACCGACTCGCAGTTCAGGCATCGACGTTCTCCCACGCGGCGGCACAACGGTTGCGCCCGTCACGCTTGGCCCGGTACAGCGCCTGATCGGCGCGCTGCAAGGCGTCGTCCAGATCATCGCCCAGTTCCAGCAGGGTCATGCCGGCGGACAGGCTCAGGTTTTTCACATTCAGGCCCACCAGTTCGACATCGGTGAAGGCGATGCGCAGCCGTTCGCAGCAAGCGGTCAGTCGTTCCGCGTTGCAATCGGGCAGCAGCACCACGAATTCCTCACCACCATAACGCGCCAGCACGTCGCCGTCGCGCAGACAGGCTCCGGCCACGCCGGCGAACGCCTGCAAGACTTGATCGCCGGCGGCATGGCCGTGCAGGTCGTTGATACGTTTGAAGTGGTCGAGGTCGATCAGCGCCAGACCATGCACCACGTCGGCTTCCATCGCGTTCAATTCGCGGGTGGCCAGGCGCAGGAAATGCCGGCGATTGAACAGCCCCGTCAGTTCGTCGGTGGCCACCAGGTCTTCGAGCTGGCGCATCATCCCGCGCAACGTGTCCTGATGCGCCTGCAAGGCAAAGCGGCGCTGGCGCATGCGTTGTCGTGAGGTCTGGACGAAACGCGCGTAAATCACCAGCCAGGCCAGCACGATCAGCAGGATGCAGGCCTGCAACGCGGACTGCGCCGGATCGTGCAGCCGGAAGTGGTAACCGTCCCACAGCGTGATGGCGCAGAAGCTGAAGAACACCAGCATCGCGCAACGCACAAAGGCCCGCCGCGACAAATGGAACAGGCCGAACAGCAGGATCAGCACATAGAAGACCAGGAACTCGCCCCGCGCTTCTTCCAGATGCGCGATCAACCATGTCTGCCAGCCAAGGCCGAGCAGCACTTGCGCTTCGGTCAGGCTCGGGTCGGAGAACCGCAGGTTGGCGCCCGAGAAAAACACCGCGAACAGGGTCGCCTGGCTGATGACCACCAGGGCGCTGCCGACGGCGACGCCTGCCAGCGAATCTTCGTAGTGTCCGGTGAAATACGCCAGCCACAGCAGCAGCAAGGCCAATCCGTAGGTGGCTGCAGCGAGGGCGAAGCGTTTGAGCAAAAGACGTTGAATGGCGTTATGGGTCAATCGTTGACTCACCGTGCGATAAGAGGCTGACCGAGTGTCCTACTCTACAGACCGGCTGCCACTTTAGTGGCCCAGTCGATAAATGACCATTGATTTTCGGGCCGGATATTTGGCGTCAAAAAAGCCCTTGAGCCCGCCCCGCCCGCGTTCCCGGAGCGCCCGCCAAAAGCGCCGGTCACGCGTGATTTTTTGTCGGCCTTCACGGCCCCGGAACAGCGCGCCGGACACGCATCCGGAAAATCACGACAACCGGCCCCCGCCATGCGACCAACGAATGACTGCCGGCGCGTGTCACCACCAAGTAGGCGCGGTATACTGCCGCGCCTTTTTAGCGTCGCGCCAGCAGCCCCGGCGTGCCTTGAAAGGTGTCTGCGACCGACCGATGCACCCAAGCCGCAGGCACCTTATTGAATGTTCCCGTCTTTTAGAGGAGCGCGACTCATGACCGTGATCAAGCAAGACGACCTGATTCAGAGCGTTGCCGACGCCCTGCAATTCATTTCCTACTACCACCCCGTGGACTTCATCCAGGCGATGCACGAAGCCTACCTGCGCGAAGAATCGCCAGCGGCTCGTGACTCGATGGCGCAGATCCTGATCAACTCGCGCATGTGCGCCACCGGCCACCGGCCGATCTGCCAGGACACCGGCATCGTGACCGTGTTCGTGCGTGTGGGCATGGACGTGCGTTGGGATGGCGCGACCATGAGCCTGGACGACATGATCAACGAAGGCGTGCGCCGCGCCTACAACCTGCCGGAAAACGTCCTGCGTGCTTCCATCCTGGCCGACCCGGCCGGTGCGCGTAAAAACACCAAGGACAACACCCCGGCGGTCATCCACTACTCCATCGTCCCGGGCAACACCGTGGAAGTGGACGTGGCGGCCAAGGGCGGCGGTTCCGAGAACAAGTCGAAAATGGCCATGCTCAACCCGTCCGACTCGATCGTCGACTGGGTACTGAAGACCGTTCCGACCATGGGCGCCGGCTGGTGCCCACCGGGCATGCTGGGCATCGGCATCGGCGGAACCGCCGAGAAAGCCGCCGTGATGGCCAAGGAAGTGTTGATGGAGTCCATCGACATTCATGAGCTCAAGGCCCGTGGCCCGCAGAACCGCATCGAAGAAATGCGTCTGGAGCTGTTCGAGAAGGTCAACCAGCTGGGCATCGGCGCCCAGGGCCTCGGTGGCCTGACCACCGTGCTCGACGTGAAGATCATGGATTACCCGACCCACGCCGCCTCGCTGCCGGTGTGCATGATCCCGAACTGCGCCGCCACCCGTCACGCGCACTTCGTGCTCGACGGTTCCGGCCCGGCCTCGCTGGAAGCGCCACCGCTGGACGCCTACCCGGAAATCGTCTGGGAAGCCGGCCCGTCGGCCCGTCGCGTCAACCTCGACACCCTGACCCCGGAAGACGTGCAGAGCTGGAAGCCGGGCGAAACCGTCCTGCTCAACGGCAAGATGCTCACCGGTCGCGACGCCGCGCACAAGCGCATGGTCGAGATGCTGAACAAGGGCGAAACCCTGCCGGTAGACCTCAAGGGTCGCTTCATCTACTACGTCGGCCCGGTTGATCCGGTCGGTGACGAAGTGGTTGGCCCGGCTGGCCCGACCACCGCCACGCGGATGGACAAGTTCACCCGTCAGATCCTCGAGCAGACCGGTCTGCTGGGCATGATCGGCAAGTCCGAGCGCGGCCCGACCGCCATCGACGCGATCAAGGACAACAAGGCCGTGTACCTGATGGCCGTTGGTGGTGCTGCTTACCTGGTGGCGCAAGCGATCAAGAAATCCAAGGTCCTGGCGTTCGCCGAGCTGGGCATGGAAGCGATCTACGAGTTCGAGGTCAAGGACATGCCGGTCACCGTCGCGGTGGACAGCAAAGGTGAATCGGTACACATCACCGGCCCTGCGATCTGGCAACAGAAGATCAGCGAAAGCCTGGCGGTAGAAGTGCAGTAAGCGCTTCAGTTGCTTGTGGAAAACCGGGCGGTCAGCGATGACCGCCCGGTTTTTTTTCGCCTGCCGTCAGTCGGCACCTGTCAGATCTGACAGGTGCCCGGCGCATGCCGCTCTGCTAGCGTGACACCTCGACATCTTCAGGTTGCGACGCCATGACCCCGGATGCAGATGCGCTCGTCACTCCTCCCTCTATTGCAAAGACCGCGTCCATTGCAACGAACGGGCGCAGTTGGGGGGAGATGGGTGCGACCGGGCAGCGCTCTTATACCCTGCCCCTTCCGATCCTGAATGCGCGCACGCTCAATCCCGAGTTGCAGCTGGTCTACGACGGTAACGCGGGCAACGGCAAGTGCGGGCTCGGCTGGGATCTGCCGCTGCCCGCCATCTCGCGCAAGACCAGCAAGGGCGTGCCGAAATACGAGGCCACCGATGTCATGCAGGCCGACGGCACCGACCTGCGGCCCGAGCTGACGGCCCGCGGCAGGATCAAGGCAACCCGGCGCACTCGAGGAAAAGGCAAGAACGCCAGAAAATTTTCCGTAGTGCGCTACCTCCCTCGTCTGGAGAGCACGTTCGACCGCTACGAGTTCTGGACACCCGATACCGGCAATCCCTTTTGGGTGGTATCCCGTGCCGACGGCTCGCAACATTGCTACGGCAACACGCCGGAATCCTGCATTTACGACCCTGAAGATCCGACCCGCATTGCCGTGTGGCTGCTGGTGGAAATCAGGAACGTCGTCGGGGAAAACATCTACTTCGAATACAAACCCGACGACACCGAGGCTGACCCTCGCTTTGACTATCGGCCCCAGCGCTACCTGCGTCAGGTCTGCTACTGCAACAAGACCGCCAGCACCGGTCTTCTGTGCCTTGAACACCCGAGACCGCAGGATCTGGACTGGCTGTTCAGATTGATCGCCTGCTACGGCGAACGTGTCACCGGGCTGGACGAAAAACCGGCATTCGACCCGACTCAGGCATGGCCAGCGCGCAGCGACCCTTTTCGCATGCATCGCTATGGGTTCGAGGTGGGCACCCGGCGCCTGTGCCGGCAGTTTCTGTTGTTCAATCACACCGGCCCCACTCCAGTGCTGGTCCATCGTCTGCTGCTGGAACACGAACCCACACCGCACCGGTACAACCACCTGAAAGCCGCGCACTACATGAGTTACGACGCCACAGGTCGCGTCAGACACATGCCGCCCCTCGAATATTTTCATGAAGCGCTGATACTCGACACCACCCCCAAACCTTTCCTGCAACTCGACCACATGCCCGGCCTCAATGACGGCCAGCCCTACCATTGCGTCGATCTTTACGGCGAAGGCGTGCCCGGTTTTCTCTGCCAGTACGACGGTGCCTGGTATTACCGCGAGCCCTTGCGCGGAGAGCCCGGCAGTGACGAAATCGTCTACGGCCCCTGGACCTTGCTGCCGCTGATTCCAAATGCAGACAGCAGCAAAACGGTGGTGCAGATCCTCACCGACCTCACCGGTGACGGGCGCCTGGACTGGATCGTCGCGCAACCCGGTGGCAGCGGGTACTACACGCTCAACCCGGATGGCAGCTGGTCGTTGTTCAAGCCGTTCAACCGGTTTCCCGTGGAGTTTTTCCATCAACTGGCACATCTGGGCGATCTGAGCGGCGATGGCCTGGACTCCATGGCCCTGATCGGCCCGAACAGCGTGCGGGTGTATGCCAATGTTCGGGAGAACGGCTTCGCGCCCGGCAAGGATGTGCCGCATACCCCGGATCGTTTACCGCTGTTCAGCGACACCCGAACCGAACTTGTGATGTTCGGCAACCTGCACGCCAGTGACCTCTCGGGACTGTGCCGGATTCGTCACGACGGGATCGAAACCTGGGCCAATCTGGGCCATGGCCGATTCGGCAAGGGGGTAGCGATCAGTCCGCTGCCCTTTGCGTATCAGCATTTCAATGCCGATCAGATTAGATTCGCCGATCTCGACGGCTCCGGCGCACCGTCGTTGATCTGTCTGTGCTCCGATCACTTCGAGATCTACTGGAATTACGGGGGCAATACCTTCGAGCAAGTCCCGCTCATCGTTGCGTGGCCCGACGGCATTCGCTACGACAACCTCTGCCAGGTGACCTTCGCCGATCTGCAAGGCATCGGCTGCGCCAGCCTGTTGTTCACCAGACCGCACATGACACCGCAGCACTGGGTGTATCACTTCGTCAGTGAACGGCCCTACATGCTCACTGGCTGCAACAACAACATGGGCTACGGCGCAACCCTGAAACATCGCAGCAGTGTGCAATTCTGGCTGGATGAAAAACGTCTGGAACTGATGGCGCGCCGGCGTCCGGTCTGCCTTCTGCCCTTTCCCCAAATGGTGCTTCACTGGTTGCGCCAGGACGATGAAATCACCGGCAATTACCTGATGCAGTTCCACGAATATTTCGAGGGCTACTACGACGGTGTCGAGCGCGAATTTCGCGGTTTCGGCAAAGTCTGCCAGACCGACAGTGAGCTGGAACCGGGCAAGGCCGAAAGTGGCCATACGGCGCCGATGCGGGTGACGCACTGGTTTCATACCGGCCGAAGCATTGATCTTGTCTTGAAAGGTATCTGCGAACTCGACGATGAGATCACGCCACTGGGGCACACCCTCATTTCAGAATTCGATGCCAGAGGCCGAAAGGAGCAACCTCGCAAGCGGCGCAAGGCCGACGACGATCATGAAATTGCCTATGCTCTGGCCGGTCGCGCTCTTCGCACCGAAGTCTGTCAGGCAGACGATCCCGCCCCGGCACGTCTGTTTTCCCTGAGCGAATTTCGCTATCGGGTGCGGGTCGTCAATGACAACCCGTCCAGTTTGCTGGTGCTGGAACAGGAAACCCGCAGCCATCAATACGAACGCTTCATGGACGACCCGAACTGTCAGCATGCAGTCAATCTGGCGTGGGATGAGTACGGCCAGCTGACTCACGGCTTCACGGTCGCCTGTGCTCGCCGCCGCACCGAGACGGACAAACCGCCCTTTGATCGAGAAGACCAGCTTCGGGCCTGGGTGGACAGTCACGATGAGCAGCAACAGTACTTTTATCTGACGGAAACACTCGCCGCCTTCATTCACCTGATCACCGACGGCCACTGGCTGCTCGGTTTGCCCTGGCGCCAGCGCAGCAACGCAATGAGTCTGCCAAAGGGCGCACTGCCGGGTGGGCTGCGAGCGGCGGACATCAGTTTCGAAAACTTCGACCGGTATAAAGACAGTGCCGAATGGACGACCGCGTGTGAATTGACCTCGCTCTCGCAACACACGTATCTGGAATCCGCCGGCGAGATGCTTTACCCGCCGCAGGCCGGGCCGACCGAGCAGGCCGTGTTCGACAAAAAAGCCCTGGAGGCTTACGACGACGTCCCGATAGTCATTCGGGACGAACTGAGAAAAATCGGCTACTCGCCCATGAAGCTGTTCTACCCGGAGGATCCTGCACAGGATCTGCTGCAAAACCTGTGGTCAGCGCAAAGCGGTTTTTTCACCTACGCCGATGCCAGCGGTTTTTACCATGTCACCGAGGTGCAGCAGACCGCCAGCCATGGTGTGACGCACATCACCTGGGATACAGACCATCTGCTGACCATTGCCATCACCCTGCCGGACGGCTGCGTAACATCGGTGACATACGACATGCACACCCTGCAGCCGCTCAGTGTCACCGATCCCAACGAGAACATTCAGGAAGTTCTTTATGACGCAGGCGGTCAGCCCCTGGTGCACAGTTTTCATGGCAGCGAAGAAGGATTGCCGGCCGGGTTCGCGCCTTTGTCCGCTTACCCGCCGCAGCCTGATACGAGCGTCAAATTTGCCCTGGCCAATCCAAAAACCGTGCTGGCATCTGCCGCCAGCGTGGTACGCACCGAACTATTCAGCTGGATGCCGTCGCTCCCGCGCAAAACACTGCCGCTCAAAAGAAAGGAATGGATCGTCAAAGGCCTGATCCTGCCCGACGGCCACATCCGCGCCTCGGCGCTGCGCTGGCTGAACCAGCGCAAAAAACGCACCGCCAGCGAACAGACCCTGCTCAAGATCATCCACACCGCCCTCAGACAACCGGTGCACAGCCTGAGCCTGGTTGCCGACCGCTATCACACCGACCCGCTGCAACAGATTCAGATGACGATCAGTTATGTCGACGGCTTTGGCCGCGAGTTGCAAAGCAAACAGCTCGTCCCGCCGGGCGATGCCCTTGTGGCCACCCCCGAGGACACTCTTGTGACTGGCGCCGACGGCAAGCCGATCGAACTGCCAGCCATTCAACGCTGGCGGGTCCAGAGACGCGTGGAATACAACCACAAGGGCGAAACCATCCGGGTCTATCGGCCTTATTTCCTCAACACCCATCGCTGCATAAACGACAGCGCGATGCGCCAGCACGGCTACCACGACCGGATGTTCTACGACGCTCTGGGCCGGCCGATTCAGACGATCAATGCACTCGGTCATCTGGCGTTCGACGTCCTGCATCCGTGGTTCAAGCTCAGCTACGACTTCAATGACACAGACGACTCGCCACCGGCCAGGCCCGCGAAAAGACCGGCGCCTGCAAGACCCGCAAAACGGACCAAGTCATGAATGCCGGCGTGCACCATCTCACACCGACGCTGTCGGTCATCGGCCCTCGCGGCGAAGCTGTCAGACAAGTCGAGTATCTGCGCACGGTGGCCGGAGAAGAGGTGCGCGCGTTCATCAGTCGTCTGCAATATGACGCCGCCGGTCATCTGGTTGCACAACGGGATCCGCGTCTGCCTACGCCCACCAATACAACAACGGTGTACAGGCTGGACGGCATGGCGCTCAAGACCCTCAACGTCGACGGTGGCGAAAACACGATCCTGCCAGGACTCGGCGGCGAGCTTTTGCAGAATCGGGATGCGAACCGCAATCACCGGGAGATGACCTACGACCCGCAACTGCGTTTGCGCAATGTCACGGAAAACGGGCTGCCGGGTTTCGAAAGCTTCAGCTACGACAATGCTTCGGCGGACCCGACGTACAACCTGCGCGGGCAAATGACGGAGCTGAGCGACCCCTCGGGTACGGTCCACATCAAAAGCTTCGCCATGGGTGGTCAGTCACTGGAAGAGATCCGCACCTTCGTGGATGGCAAGGCCTGCACCAGCCGTCAGCGCTACAGCGCCACCGGTGCGCTGCTGCAAACCACCGACGCCGGCGGGCATGTTCAACAATCGGCCTACGACATCGCCGGGCAGCTTGTCCGCGTACAACTGCAACTCAGCGGGCAACCCTTGCAGGGCATTTTGAACGGCGCGGACTACAACGCCGCCGGCCAGATCACCGAACAGCGGCTCGGCAATGGCGTGACCAGCCACTGGCACTACCGCGGGGCCGACGGACGCCTGCTTCGGCAGTATGCGCAAAGGGCTTCGGAGCCGGCGATTCAGGATTTCGAGTATGAATATGACGCCGCAGGAAACGTCACCCGCATCATCGACCACACCTATAAACCGACGTTTTTCCGCAACCAGCGGGTCGACGGTGAACGCACATTTGGCTATGACTCGGTGTACCGCCTGACCCGCACCACCGGTTACAGCGACGCCCCGCCCGCGGACAATCCAGGGCGCCCGCAGCCCACCGATCCCAATGACCGACGCAACTATGTCGAGTCTTTCGAATACGACGATGGCAACAACCTGAAAAAACTGACCCACGTACGCGACGGCAACACCTACACCCGCGAGATGTTCATCGACCCTGCCAGCAATCGCGGTGTGCGCTGGAAACCGGGAGACCCGGCGCCTGACTTCAGCACCCTTTTCGACCGCGCCGGCAGTCTATTGGCCCTGCAATCCGGCCAGCCAATGAACTGGAACAGCCGCAATCAGCTGGCATCTCTGACGCTCGTAGAACACGCCAGCGGCCCGCCGGATCAGGAGCTGTATCACTACAGCCAGGGAGCGAGGGTCTACAAACGTCACGAAATCCACACCAGCAAGGTCAGCCACGTCGAGGAAGTGCACTACGTGGGCCGTCTGGAAATCCGCAGCAAAAGCTCGGGTGAAGAATTGCACCGGATCACCGTTGCCACCGGGGTCGGCGAAGTGACGTGCCTGCACTGGGTCGTCGGCAAACCGTCCGGCATCGCTGCCAATCAACTGCGGTATTCGCTGACGGACCATTTGGGGTCGAGCGTTAAAGAACTGGATCAGCAAACGCGTCTGATCAGTGACGAAAGCTACTACGCTTTCGGCGGCACTGCATCGATGGCTCCCGGCTTGCCGATCGAAGCGCACTACAGGTTCAACCGCTATTCGGGCAAGGAAATGGATGTCACCGGGCTTTACTACTACGGGGCACGGTATTACGCGCCGTGGTTGTGTCGCTGGGTCAGCGCCGACCCGGCCGGCACTGTGGACGGGCTCAACCTTTACGCCTTTGTGTCCAACAACCCGCTTCGCTTTGTCGACCCTTCGGGAGATGCGAAGGCGGAGAGCGTCATCATGCTGTACTCGGGTTTTGTATCGACACTGGAAGGCATTGCCGGGCAGACGCTGGTAGAGATCGACAACGTCATCCACCAAAAGAACATCAAGCGGAATCTGCTGGCGAACACGGTTGGCGAAGTGGCCACAGGGATATTCGGCTATGAAGCCGGGAACATCGGCGGAGCGCAGGTCGGGCAGTTCATCCCGGATGTCCGGCACATCGCCTCTCACAGCAGAGTGCACCGCTTGCCCTTCATCGAGGCGGCGACGGGTGGCAACGTCGGCGGAGACATCGCGGGTGGCTTGGCCGCTCCGATCACAGGCTTGGGGCTGATCGGTGCACTCATAACCCAGACTTCAACCATCTCCGTGTCCGCGATCGATAAAGCAATGGGGATCGAGGAAGCCGCCAAAAATATCCAACTCAACTGGCGGAGCATCAAGGATGAACTGATCCACCCGGCGCTCAACTCGGTGCTCAATCCTGAATTCGTGATGGGGCGTCTGGTCGGAGCATGGATATCGATCCTTGGCGGCGCGCTCAATTTGTTTGCCCGCGCCGTTGAAGCCGAAGACATCAAGAACCGCCTCGATCCCGTCAAGATCGGCAAGATCGAAACGATGCTCAGTGAATGGAAAGAGGCCGTAGAGCAACGCTCCACCTGGGCCGAAGCGGCTTTTGATGCATTGGGCACGGACGTCATCAATCCCGTTGATCACATTCCCAATATCACCCACATGACGTCCCGTGAAACGCTCGCGCCGATCACCCGCTCCGGGCTGCGACAACAGACCGGAAAGACGCTGGACTATATCAACCGAATGCAAAACGGCATGACCTGGTACAAGGAAATGGGCACTACCGACAATCAGTTCCTGATGCGGCAACGCGCTGGGCGCCGTTGAACAGACAATGAGCAGCCCGATGAGTCGATCCGTGCATTGGCGCACACCCTCCTTGCAGGTTCACGACCCCCGTGCACTCCAGGTCCGACAGGTCGAATACCTGCGCAGGGTGGCGGATGGGGACGTAGAGTTGCTCATCACCCGCCAAGACTTTGATGCGGCCGGACGACCGGTGGCTCAACGCGATCCGCGCCTGCCGACACCGAATGTCCTCACGTTTTTCGCACTCAATGGTCAGGCGCTCAGGACGGTCAGTGTCGATGCCGGTACAACCGTCATCCTGCCTGGACTGGCCGGGGCACCCGGACATTCCTGGGACGCAAACGGTAATCATCGAATCATGACCTACGATGACCAGTTGCGCCTGTTGACCCTTGAAGAAAACGGCACTCCAGACGTTGAAACGAGGTCCTACGCCGACGCCACAAACGACTTCGACCGTAATCTTCGCGGGCAATTGATCGAACTGAGCGATCCATCCGGCACCGTCGCATTCCACAGTATCGGACTGACGGGCACCGGGTTACATGAAACCCGTACTTTCCATGACGGTAAAACCTTTGCCAGCCGATGCACCAGCAACCCGCTCGGCGTGGTGCTGGAGAAGATCGACGCCGGCGGTCACGGACAGCAATCGACTTATGACATCGCCGGGCAGCTCAATCGGGTGCAGTTGCAACTCAACGGACAGACCCGCTGGCAAACCGTATTACAGGATGCGCAGTACAACTCCGCCGGACAGATCATCGAACAACAGACCGGCAATGGCGTCATCAGTCGCTGGCACTATCGGGCCACCGACGGGCGCCTGGATCGTCACAGCGTACAGACGGATTCGGGACCGGTGCTTCAGGATTTCGAGTATGAATACGACCGGACGGGCAACATCACCCGAATTCTCGATCACGCCTGCACGCCCACCTATTTCCGCAACCAGCGGGTTGATGGTCACCGCGAGTTTCGTTACGACACGTTGTACAGGTTGATCCACGCCACCGGCCATGCCGACGCCCCGCCCTCGGATCACCTCGGCCGGCCGCAGCCGACCGACCCCGCCGACCGACGCAATTACATCGAGAACTACGAGTACGACCACGGCGACAACCTCGTCAAAACCACCCATGTCCGCGAGGGCACCAGTCACACGTTCGAGGTATTCATCGATCCCGCCAGTAACCGTGGCGTGCGCTGGAAACCCGGTGACCCGCCGCCGGATTTCACCCGCCTGTTCGACCCAGCCGGCCATCTGCTGGCGCTGCAACCCGGCGTGCCGATGACGTGGAACAGTCGTGGCGAGCTGGACAAGGTCACCCTAATCGATCGCAACGGCAGCAGTGCCAACGACGAAGAGCATTACCGCTACAGCCAGGGCGAGCGGGTCTACAAGCGCCACGACAGCCACACGACAAAAGTCAGCCATTTCCATGAGGTGCGTTATCTGCCGGGGCTGGAAATCCGCAACAAAGACAATGGCGAAGAACTGCACTTGATCACCCTGCCGCTGGCCAGTGACAACGCCATTTGCCTGCACTGGAAAGCCGGAAAACCGCCAGGCATCGATGCCGATCAACTGCGCTACTCCCATAGCGATCATCTGGGATCGGTCTCGCTGGAGCTGGATCAGCAGGCGCAGTTGATCAGCCACGAAGGCTATCTGCCGTTCGGTGCCACGGCATGGATGGCGGCGCGTGCACTGATCGAAGTGGATTACCGGTTCATCCGTTACTCGGGCAAGGAAATGGATGTCACACGCATGTATTACTACGGTGCCCGCTACTACGCCGACTGGCTGGGACGCTGGATCAGTGCAGATCCGGCGGGGGATGTGGATGGGCTGAACCTGTACGCATTTGTCGGAAACAATCCAATGGTACGGATTGATACCGACGGTCAGACCTGGCTGAGTCTTCCCTCGAACGAAACCACCGAAGAAAGGGATCGGCGCAAGGCCCAGGACAGGGTCGAGCGTTCTCTATACAACGCAAGACAACGGCTGTCGGGCAGCGTCAACCGACACATCAATATCCTTGGAATCTCGATGCGCCGGGCTCGGGAAGCACAACAGCAAATACTCAATCACCGCTCAGGTACCGAGTTCGCATTAGCGATAGCGCGACGGACGACTGTACACATAGTCGGACAAGCCGTGGGGTATGGCGCAGGTGTAGCTGTCGGTATCGGCGCCCAGGCCTTGAATGCTGCGGCCCCCGGAGTCGGGGGGGTGGTTGCGGTCGGAATGGCAATCGCTACGAAAAAAGCGGTCAGTCTGGGCGTGGATTATGTCGCAGAGCGCACGGGAGCAAGCGCCTCGGTCAAATTGAAGGCAAGCAAGTTGTCCCCGGAGAAAATCATCGCCAAAGCCGAGTACAAATCCGTCAACTACTTTGATTACGTTAAACAGAAATTCGCCGACATGAACTTCACTTCGCAGAAAAGCGCATATAAGGGCAGCAAGGAAATTACAAGGTTTGTAACCGGACAGGTTTTGAAACAAACGGTGCCTGAAGTGGCCAGCGTCGCCAGCGCGACGGTCAGTGCGGCGTTGGGCGTACCAGAAATCGTGCACGAGGTCATTGGTGCCGGTACCGAATTGTCTGCAAAGAAAATCGAGCAGCTCGACAACAATCTGGTGGGACTGATAGAGGCTCTCGAGAGGAACATGGATCAAGTGAAAAATGAATTCTCGACCGCGCAGGTCAATGCCATCCACACCTTCAGTTACTTTGGCGACAACGCCGGCGATACCGTTGAAAGCTTGCAAAACGAAACAAACCGGGTGATCAGCGAGTTGCGCTATACACGCACCATGCTGCATTCGCGGTCAACCCGGTTCAGCGCTGTCTGAGCGCCGCGACAAGAATTGAGAGCCCCGGGCGGGCGCATGTTATCGTGCCCGCCCGTCCTGACTTTTCTTGTCCAGCATGCTGCCGACTTCCCGTACCTTGCGTCTGTCGTTGTACACCCTGCTGATCCTCGCTGGCGCCGCCCTCGCCGCGACACTTGCGATCCGTCACGCCGAGCGTCAGGCATTGGAAGAGGACGCCGCGCGGGCCAATCAACAGCTGGCGCTGTACGCCAACTCGCTGCACACCCTGATCGACCGCTACCGCGCCCTGCCCGCCGTGCTGGCGCTGGACCCGCAATTGCGTGCGGCGCTGGCAGGGCCAGTGAATGCCGAGCAACAAGCGGCGCTGAATCTGAAGCTGGAAAAGATCAACGGCGCCGCGCAGTCCTCGACCCTTGAACTGCTCGACCACACCGGCCTTGCGGTGGCCGCCAGCAACTGGCGTTTGCCCAGCAGTTACGTCGGCCACAACTACGGCTTTCGCCCTTATTTCAGTCAGACCCGCACCCAGGGCACCGGGCGTTTCTACGCGGTCGGGGTGACCAGCGGGATTCCCGGGTATTTCCTGTCCAGCGCCGTGCTGGGTGACAACGGCGAGTTCCTCGGGGCGATGGTGGTCAAGCTCGAATTCCCGGAGCTTGAGCGCGAATGGAGTCACGGCAACGACACCCTGCTGGTCAGCGATGCCCGGGGCATCGTCTTCATCGCCAACCAGCCCGAGTGGCGCTATCGCCTGCTGCACCCGCTGACCCCGGCCGATTACCGAGAGATCAAGGCCACTCGCCAATACGACAAGCAGTCGCTGGTGCCGCTGACTCATCTGTCACTGCGCCGCTTCGACGACAACAGCGACCTGCGCCGTGTCGAGGCTCCGCAAGGCACGGCGGATTACCTGTGGGAATCCCTGCCGCTGACCGCCGAAGGCTGGACCCTGCACCTGCTGCGCCGTCCGCAATTGTCCTTCGAAGACCAGCGCAATGCCGGGCTCGCCGCCGCCGGAGTGTGGCTGGCGCTGGTGTTCCTGTTGCTGTTCCTCAACCAGCGTTGGCGTCTGGCCAAGATGCGCCAGCGCAGCCGCGAAGAACTTGAACAACTGGTCGAGGAACGCACTCGGGATTTGCGTACCGCCCAGGATGGTCTGGTGCAATCGGCAAAACTGGCGGCCCTCGGGCAGATGTCCGCCGCGCTGGCCCACGAAATCAATCAGCCGCTGACTGCCCAGCGTATGCAGCTTGCAACTCTGAGGCTGCTGCTCGATCACGGCCGGGTCGATGACGCCTACAAGGCACTCAAACCGGTGGATGAAATGCTCACGCGCATGGCGGCCCTCACCGGTCATTTGAAAACCTTCGCCCGCAAGAGCCCCAGCGGTTTGCGCGAGCGGCTGGACCTGTCGACGGTGGTCGATCAGGCCCTGCAATTGCTGGACGCGAGACTGCGCGACGAACAGGTCAGTCTGGTGCTGCACCTGACCCGCCCGGCCTGGGTGCGCGGCGATGCGATCCGTCTCGAACAGGTGTTGATCAACCTGCTGCGCAACGCCCTCGATGCGATGCATGGCAAACCGTGCAAGCGTCTGGAGATCCGCCTGGAAGCCGACGAGCAACTGTGGCGCCTGAGCGTCATCGACAATGGCGGCGGCATCGCCGAAGAACATCTGGGCCAGGTATTCGATCCGTTCTTCACCACTAAACCGGTGGGTGACGGCCTCGGTCTGGGGCTGGCGGTATCGTTTGCCATCGTCCACGAATCCGGCGGGCGCCTGAGCGCCGAGAACGGCGACAACGGTGCGGTGTTCAGCCTGACCCTGCCAATCGATCTGGAGGCGCACATCTGATGCTCAATGCGGTGATGGTGGTCGATGACGAAAGCAGCATTCGCAATGCGGTCGAACAGTGGCTGAGCCTGTCCGGGTTCGAGGTGCAGCTGTTCAGCCGCGCCGAGGACTGCCTGGCGGCGCTGCCGAAGCATTTTGCCGGGGTGATTCTCAGCGATGTGCGCATGCCCGGCCTCAGCGGTCTTGAGCTGTTGGCCGAGGTGCAGCGCCGGGATGCCGACCTGCCGGTGATTCTGCTCACCGGCCACGGCGATGTGCCGATGGCGGTCGAAGCGATGCGCGACGGCGCCTACGACTTTCTGGAAAAACCCTTCAGCCCCGAGACCCTGCTCGGCAGCCTGCGCCGGGCGCTGGACAAGCGTCGGCTGGTGCTGGAAAACCGCGCCCTGCACGAGCAGGCCGACAATCGCGCGAAACTCGATGCCACGCTGCTCGGTGTGTCCCGTGGTTTGCAGACCTTGCGCCGGCAGGTGCTGGATCTGGCGACGCTGCCGGTCAACGTGCTCATCCGTGGCGAGACCGGCAGCGGCAAGGAGCTGGTCGCCCGCTGCCTGCACGACTTCGGCCCCCGCGCCGAGAAACCCTTCGTGGCGCTGAACTGCGCGGCGATCCCCGAGCAGTTGTTCGAGGCCGAGTTGTTCGGCCATGAGAGCGGCGCGTTCACCGGGGCGTCGGGCAAGCGCATCGGCAAGCTGGAATACGCCGACGGCGGCACGCTGTTCCTCGATGAAATCGAAAGCATGCCGCTGGCCCAGCAGGTGAAACTGCTGCGGGTGTTGCAGGAGCAAAAGCTCGAGCGGCTGGGGTCGAACCAGAGCATTCGCGTGGACTTGCGCATCGTCGCGGCGACCAAACCCGATTTGCTGGACGAAGCCCGGGCCGGACGGTTTCGCGAGGACCTGGCGTATCGCCTGAACGTCGCCGAATTGCGACTGCCGCCGTTGCGGGATCGTCGCGAAGACATTCCGTTGTTGTTCGAATCGTTCGCCCAGAGCGCCGCCCAGCGCTTGGGCCGGACTTTCCCGCCGCTCAGTGGCGCGCAGTTGAGCCATCTGCTGAGTCATGACTGGCCGGGTAATGTGCGGGAACTGGCGAACGTTGCCGAGCGGCAGGTGCTGGGGCTGGATGAACCGGTGCAGGATATCGATCCGGGGCAGTCGCTGGCGGCGCAGCAAGAAGCGTTTGAAGCGCAGTGTTTGCGGGCAGCGTTGACCCGGCACAAGGGTGATGTGAAAGCGGTGCTTGAGGAACTACAACTGCCGAGGCGCACGTTTAATGAAAAGATGCAGCGGCATGGGCTGACCCGGGAAATGTTCGTACCTGAATGAGCGGAAATCCGCTCATTCATTCCAGCTCATCGGCAAAAACCCGCTCAGCAACTCCCCCTCCCCCCTCTAAACCGGCCCTCTCCCCGTTGGCACAGCTCCTGCTATAGCCCCCGCAGGCTGCGTTTCAACGCGCTCCACAAAAACAATTAAACGAAGGATCCTTCAATGGATAACTCCAACGCCCTGCCTCTTGGGTCGGCTGCCGTGCCCGCCAAAGAACGAACCACCGCCAGTCGCATCAAGTCGATCTTCAGCGGTTCCGTCGGCAACATGGTCGAGTGGTACGACTGGTACGTCTATGCCGCCTTCTCGCTGTACTTCGCCAAGACTTTCTTCCCCGCCGGTTCCACTACCGCCCAATTGATGAACACCGCCGCGATCTTCGCCGTGGGCTTTCTGATGCGTCCGATCGGTGGCTGGCTGATGGGCCTGTACGCCGACAAGGTCGGCCGTAAAAAGGCACTGATGGCCTCGGTGTACCTGATGTGCTTCGGCTCCCTGCTGATCGCCCTGAGCCCGAACTACGAAACCATCGGCATCGGCGCGCCGATCCTGCTGGTCTTCGCCCGTCTGCTGCAAGGCCTGTCGGTCGGCGGCGAGTACGGCACCTCCGCCACTTACCTGTCAGAGATGGCGACCAAGGAACGTCGCGGCTTCTTCTCCAGCTTCCAGTACGTGACCCTGATCTCCGGCCAGCTCATCGCGTTGGGCGTGTTGATCGTGCTGCAGCAGATGCTCACCACCGAGCAACTGTACGCGTGGGGCTGGCGTATTCCGTTCGCCATCGGCGCGCTGTGCGCAATCGTCGCGCTGTACCTGCGTCGCGGCATGGAAGAAACCGAGTCGTTCACCAAGAAAGAGAAGTCCAAGGAAAGCGCCATGCGCACCTTGCTGCGCCATCCGAAGGAATTGCTCACCGTGGTCGGCCTGACCATGGGCGGTACGCTGGCGTTCTACACCTACACCACCTACATGCAGAAATACCTGGTGAACACCGTCGGCATGAGCATCTCCGACTCCACCACCATTTCCGCCGCCACGCTGTTCCTGTTCATGTGCCTGCAACCGATCATCGGCGGCCTGTCCGACAAGATCGGCCGTCGCCCGATCCTGATTGCCTTCGGCGTGCTCGGGACGATCTTCACCGTGCCGATCCTGATGACCCTGCACACCATCCAGACCTGGTGGGGTGCGTTCTTCCTGATCATGGCGGCGCTGATCATCGTCAGCGGCTACACCTCGATCAACGCCGTGGTGAAGGCCGAGCTGTTCCCGACCGAAATCCGCGCCCTGGGCGTCGGCCTGCCGTACGCACTGACCGTGTCGATCTTCGGCGGCACCGCCGAATACATCGCGCTGTGGTTCAAGAGCATCGGCATGGAAACCGGTTACTACTGGTACGTGACCGCGTGCATCGCGGTGTCTCTGCTGGTGTACATCACCATGAAAGACACCCAGAAACATTCGCGCATCGTCACTGACTGATCGCAAAAAAAACGCGCGAGGTGCAAGACCTTCGCGCGTTTCTTACCTGTCCGATTTCACGATCAGGACAACTCGGCAACGCCCTGTTTGCCGCCATAGCGCTTCTGCGCATAAGACGCGCCCACGATCATCACCAGCAGAATCCCCGCCAGCACTGCCGACGATCCGATGGTGCCAAAGTCCAGTCCGCCCTTCTCATGGGACTTGGTCATCAAATCACCCAGGGTCGCGCCAAACGGCCGGGTCAGCACGAACGCCACCCAGAACAGCGCCACCGACGAAATCTTCGTGAAGTACTTGAGCAGTACCACCACGGCAATCGCCGAGCCGATCAGCAGCGCGCCACCGGCAAAGCCCAGACCCGAGTCGTCCGCCAGGTAATCGCCGAGCGCGGTGCCCAGGGTGTTGGAGAACAGGATCGCCATCCAGTAGAACATCTCGCCGCGAAAGCTCTGCACCTTGGTGACGTTGAGCGAGTCGCCGCTCAGGCGCCACGCCGCGAAGATCGCCAGCAGGATCGCGATCAGGATCATGGAACCTGTGGCGTAGCCCAGCTCCAGCGTGCGGTCCATGAAGTCGGACATGGTGGTGCCGGCGGTGCTGGTCGACAGGATCACGATCCAGTACAGCAGCGGCTTGTAGGTCTTGGACATCAGTTGCGTGACCAGCGTCAGGACGAACACGCTGATCAGGATCAGCGAGCTCATGGCGTAGCCGACGTTGAGGGTCATCGACAGCAAATCCCCCGCGGTTTC
Source organism: Pseudomonas sp. UV AK001 (assembly GCF_046097675.1). NCBI lineage: Bacteria > Pseudomonadati > Pseudomonadota > Gammaproteobacteria > Pseudomonadales > Pseudomonadaceae > Pseudomonas > Pseudomonas sp. UV AK001. The sequence continues at coordinate 300,726 of NZ_JBJUVZ010000003.1, read as the reverse complement.
CCCCAGGGTCGTCGCGCAGATTTTCATGACCCAGAAGGCCAGGGTGATTTGAGGCAGTTTGTTCATTGCAGGTAAAGCTCCAGTGTGTGACGGCCGGTTCTTGGTTTTCTGGCCGCCGGCAGACTGGCGTTACGAGGGTGAAAAACCGGTCGGGAATGTATGAAAAATCTGTCACACACGCCAAAAGCGGCGATTAATCACCGGTTAATGCCCCTGCCGCATCCTGCACTTACCTGATCGATTGACTGCGCGTCGCTCGCTCCCACGACGAGACGAATTGAATGCGTCGCCCTTAATATCAAGTTAATCGATTGTTTTTAGCATTATTTTGCGCTTTTTAATCAATTAAGTTGGCGTAGCATGAACCCCATGCAAGACACACCGCCAACGAATATCGAATCTGGAGAACGACCATGAAAACCAAACTGATCCTCGCCCTGACCCTGTCCGTACTGGCTGCCAACACCTTCGCCGCCGATGGCTCGGACAAAACCAAATCCGCCGATTTCATCAACGGCGCCAGCGCCGCCATCGAAACCAGCCACTCGGGCACCTACGCTGCCGATGGTTTCGATAAAACCAACGTCGGCAAAGCCGTTGCTGCCGATGGCTTCGACAAGACCGGTACTGCCGCAGCCATCGCGGCTGACGGTTTCGACAAGACCGGCACCGCTGCTGCCATCAGTTGATCGGCAGAATGCAGACACCAAAGCCCGGCCATTGCCGGGCTTGTTCATTTCCAAAGGTCGGCATTTGATCTTCGCGGACCGGACTTGCACTATTGGCCGCTTATAAAAGCCTTCAGGAACACCCCGCCATGCCCGATGACATCCATTTCTACGAACCGGCCAACGGCCACGGTCTGCCCCACGATCCTTTCAACGCGATCGTCGGTCCGCGTCCCATCGGCTGGATTTCTTCGCAGGATGCCGAGGGCCGGTTGAATCTGGCGCCCTACAGCTTTTTCAACGCGTTCAACTACATTCCGCCGATCATCGGGTTCTCCAGCGTCGGGCGCAAAGACAGCCTGAACAACATCGAGCAGACCGGCGAGTTCGTCTGGAACCTCGCGACCCGCCCGCTGGCCGAGCAGATGAACCAGAGTTGCGCAGCCGTCGCGCCCGAGGTCAACGAGTTCGAACTGGCGGGACTGACGCCGGTGGCGTCGAAGGTGATCGCCGTGCCGCGCGTGGCCGAAAGCCCGGTGTCCTTCGAGTGCAAGGTCACGCAGATCATTCAGTTGCAGCGCGCCGACGGCGAGACGGTGCCGAGCTGGCTGGTGCTCGGCGAAGTGGTCGCCGTGCACATTGCCAAATGGCTGTTGAAGGACGGGATCTACGACACCGCCGCCGCAGAACCGATTCTGCGCGGCGGCGGGCCGGCGGACTACTTCCAGCTGGGGCCGGAGGCATTGTTCAAGATGTGGCGCCCGGGCGCCGTCAAGTAAACGGAGTTACCAGATCAGCTCGGCGTCATCAGTGACGCCCTTGAGCTTGTCCAGCTCGTTGATGGCCGCTTCATCGGCGGCAATGGCACCAGGGAAGACCTGGTCATTCAACAGTTTGTGAAAGCGTGGCGCACCGCCGTCCACCAGGGCCTTGACCGCGATTGCCGCGAAATAACCCTTGTTGCTGCCCAATTCGACGGGGACTACAGCGGAAACCGCTTCGAAGTGTTCGAACTCTTTACGTGCCATGTCGCAGGTCCTGGCTCAGTCAGATAGGCCGGCCATTAAACCCTCAACCGGCGAGTTTGTGTATCGGCGCGCAACTCTGACCCAGCGCCTGCGCTGCCGACACGTCTTTAAACGTGTGGAAATCCAGGCTGTTGACCACCAGGTCCTGCACCAGCTCGGCAAAAACCTCCATCGACGGGCTGCTGAAATAAGCGGTCATCGATTGCTGGTTGTTCCAGAAACCGGAAACCAGCCACAGCTCCGGATCACACTGCGAATGCTGCAAGGAAAAGCTCAGGCAACCGGCGGCGGCGCGGGACGGTTCGATCAGCGCGCTCAGGCGCATGCCGAGTTCCGCCGAGCGCCCGGCGCGCGCTCGAACGAAGGCCATATGACTGACGGGAATCTGCTTGGACATGTTCAACCCTCCCAGGGAGTCGCGTGGCAGCCGGGGACGGGCTGCGACAGGATCCAAGGTTAAGGGCCGGGCAATGCTCGCCGTTAGTCGATTCCTGCCGCCGCGTTGCACAATCCTGCGAGACTGTCTTTCAGACCTGTAACAGATCGTGAATGGCTGTCACCGTCCTGTCATACCGGTTTCGAGCAAGTTTGCCGGGATGCGCCCTGTCATGTCTGGGCAGGCACACAACGCCATGCAGGATCAGGCAAGCATTTCGCAGGATGTGTCTACCGCTTGCGCTTGCACAAACTTATGCTCTGCTCCCATTCCATCCCTTGCCGAGGAGGCTGTGCATGACGTCATTCGATCGTTTTCAGGCGCCGCGCGATGCCGACATGGAAGCCGACATGGAAAAGCAGCGCGAGGAACTGGCGGCGATCATTCGTCGCAACACCTCCGAAGATGGCAGTTATGCCACCGCCGTCGGCTCGCTGTTCATGTCGCGCCACACCAAATCCCACGATTTCGCCCCGGTGCTCGCGCAACCGGCGCTGTGCATCATGGCCCAGGGTCGCAAGGAGGTGCGGCTGGCGGACGAGTACTTCAATTACGATCCACTGAATTACCTGGTGGTGTCGGTCTCGATGCCGTTGAGCGGTCGGGTGGTGAATGTCTCGCCTCTGGAACCGATTCTCGCCGTGCGCCTGGATATCGACCCTGCGGAAATCACCGCGCTGATCGCCGACGCCGGCCCCATGGGCGTGCCGACCCGGCCGACCGGGCGCGGACTGTATGTGGAAAGGATCGACAGCGCGATGCTCGATGCGGTGCTGCGCCTGGCCCGTCTGCTCGACACACCGAAAGACATCGCCATGCTCGCGCCGCTGATCCGCCGGGAAATTCTCTATCGCCTGCTGCGCAGCCCGCAGGGCCATCGGCTGTACGAAATCGCCATCGCCAACAGCCAGAGCCACCGCATCAGCCAGGCAATCAAATGGCTCAACGGCAACTTCGAACAGCCGTTGCGCATCGATGACCTGGCGAAGGAAGTGAACCTCAGCGTTTCGACTTTGCATCACCGCTTCAAGGCGATGACGGCGATGAGTCCGTTGCAGTATCAGAAGCAGCTGCGCCTGCAGGAGGCGCGGCGTTTGATGCTGGCTGAAGGGTTGGAAGCTTCGGCGGCGGGGTATCGGGTGGGGTATGAAAGCCCTTCGCAGTTCAGTCGTGAGTACAGTCGGTTGTTCGGCGCGCCGCCACTAAGGGATCTGGCGCGCCTTCGGCTGAGTGTCTGATCAGGCGCCGAGTACCCGACACGCCTCACTCGGCAACGTCACCGAAACCGGATGCCCGATCCCCAGCCCGATGCCCTGACACGGCGTGCTCAGCGCCGTGAAGGTCACCCCGGAACACTCCACCGTGGTCTCGATGGTCGCGCCGATATCGCGCACGAACGTCACCTTGCCCAGCAGGCGATTGCCCGCCGTGGCCTGGGGCGCCGACAGTTGCAGGTCTTCGGGGCGGATCAGCATTTTCACTTTCTGCCCGACCACGATGCTGCTGCAGATCGGCACTTGCAGGGCATCACCGCCCGGCAGCACGACCTTGCCATCGCCCAGCGCGGTGGCCGGGAAGATGTTGCCGGAGCCGATGAAGTCCGCCACGAATTCGTTGGCCGGGTGCCGATAGATTTCAATCGGCGTGCCCACCTGCTGCACCCGATGCTCGCCCAGCACCACCACGATATCGGCCATGGTCATGGCCTCGCGCTGATCGTGGGTGACCATGATGGTGGTGATGTTCAGGCGTTGTTGCAGTTGGCGGATTTCCACCTGCATCGACTCACGCAACTTGGCGTCCAGCGCCGACAACGGTTCATCGAGCAGAAGGATTTTCGGGTGCGAGGCAATCGCCCGGGCAATCGCCACCCGCTGACGCTGGCCGCCGGAGAGTTTCGCCACCGGACGGTCGATCATCGGTTGCAGCTGGATCAGTTCCAGCAACTCAACGACCCGCGCCTGTTGATCGGCCTTGCTCACGCCCCGCAGTTTCAGCGGATAGGCGATGTTCTCACCCACGGTCATGTGCGGGAACAGCGCGAGCGACTGGAACACCATGCCGAAGTTGCGCAGGTGCGCCGGGGTGTGGCCGATGTCCTCGCCGTCCAGGCGGATCTCGCCGCCGGTGAGGGTTTCCAGCCCGGCGATCATTCGCAGCAACGTGGTCTTGCCGCAGCCCGACGGGCCGAGGAAACACACCAGTTTGCCCTCGGGCAAATGCAGGTTGACGTCTTTTACCGCGCAGGCCGAGCCGTAATGTTTCTCGACGTTTTCCAGAATCAGTCCAGTCATGTTGCACCTCACAATCAAAAGGAAACGCCGCCCTCGCCCACCAGTTTCTCCAGCGCCCAGATCAGGACGAAGTCGATCAGCACGATCAGCACGGCAAACGAGAACACGGTAGGGTCGAGCGATGACACGGTGCGGCTGTACATCCAGATCGGCACGGTCATGACGTCGATGGTGTAGAGGAAATAGGTCACGGTGAATTCGTTGAACGAGACGATGAACGCCAGCAGCATTCCCGCCAGAATCCCCGATTTCATCAACGGCACCACCACGTCGACGATGGCCCTCAATGGCGACGCGCCAAGCATCTGCGCGGCCTCTTCGACTTCACTGCCGATGGAAAGCATGGCCGCCGTACAGTTCTTCACCACGAACGGGAGCGCCAGAATCACGTGGGCAATCACCAGACGCGACGTAGTCATGTGGAACGGCAGACTGTCGAACACCAGCAGCAAGGCCAGCCCCAGCACCACCATCGGAAACACCAACGGCAGCGACATCAGTTGCAGCGCCAAGCCCTTGCCACGGAACTCGCAACGGGTCAGCGCGTAAGCCGCCGGCACCGCGATCAGCGTGGCGAAAACCATCGTCAGGCACGACACCAGCAAACTGGTGCCCATGGCCTGGCCGAGGCTCAGCACATCGCTGGCGTCCGGCGAAACGAAGGTGTGCCACGCGGCCTTGTACCACTGCAGGCTGTAGCTGCTCGGCGGGAAGTCGAGGTTCGACGCGCCGCTGAACGACATCACGATCATCGTCAGGATCGGCAACACCGCCAGGAACAAAATGATCCCGGAAAGAATGCCGGCGAACTTGCCGGTATCGCCCGGCAACAGCGACTGACGCTTCTTGATCAGGGCACTCATTGCGAAGCCTCCAGCAGACGGCGACGGCGGCCGGTGATGTATTCGGACAAGGTCATGATCGCCAGGGTGGTGACGATCAGCACCACCCCGGCAGCGGACGCGGCGGGCCAGTTCATCAGCGGGGCGATCTGGTCATGCACCATCACCGCCAGCATCGGTACGCGCCGACCACCGAGCAGCAACGGCACCACAAAGCTGCTGGCGTTGTAGGCGAATACCAGCGTCGCGCCGGTGATGATCCCCGGCAGGCTCATCGGCAATACCACCTGACGGAACACCTGAAAACGACTGGCGCCAAGGGTCGCGGCAGCTTCTTCGTAGCTGCGGGCGACACCGCGCATGGCGCTGGCAATCGGCAGCACGGCCAACGGAAACGCAGTCTGCACCAGGCCCATCAACACGCCGTTCTGGTTGTACAGCAACATGATCGGCCGCTTGATCAGACCGAGGCCCATCAGGGTCTGGTTGAGCATGCCGCCGGGGCCGAGGATCACCAGCCAGCCGTAGCTTTGCAGCAACAGGTTGACCAGCAACGGCAACAGCACCGCCGCCAGAAAGATCCGCCGCACAAATGGCGATGTCAGGCGCGACATGGTGTAGGCCACCGGGATCGCCAGCACCACGGCGATCACCGCGCTGATCAGCGCCAGACGCAAGGTCAGCAGCAACGATTTGAGGTAGTAGGGTTCGAGCAACTGGGCGTAACTGGCCAGGCTGAAACCGGACCACTCCGCCCCCTTGGTGCCGACGCTCATGCGCAGCACCAGCAGGCTGGCGGCAATCAGCACGCCGAGAAACAGCATCGACGGCGTGAGGAAAAACCACGCACGCGCAGTCGGCGAAACACCGCGCGCCGGGCGCACGTCACCCGCGCCGACCGGTTGGGTCAGGGATTGATGTTCCATAGCAATGATCTCGTCAATGGAAAACGAATCTCCCGGGCACCCCGATCATGCGGTGCCCCGGAAGGTCGGCGTCAGGAAGAAAAAATTTCCGTGTAGCGACGAATCCACTGGTCATGCACGGTCGCCAGGAAGGCGTTGTCGTGCATGATCGCCTTCTCCGCGATCTGCTCCGGCGTGAGGATGAACGGGCTCTTGCGCGCTTCGGCGGAGATGATCGCCTTGGCGTTGACCGGGCCGTTGAAGATGTCTTCGGCCATCTTGCCCTGCACCAGCGGGTCGAGGGAGTGGTCGATGAAGGCGTAGGCCAGGTCGGTGTCGCCCGGACGGTTCTTCGGCATCACCGAGAGCATCAGGTCGGTGTAGAAACCTTCCTTCATGCCGAACGTGGCGCCGAGGCCGTAGTTCGGATCGCGGATCTGCTTGGGGAAAAACGCCGGGGCGTAGAGGCCGCCCATGTCCAGGGAGCCGGTGCGGAACAGCTCGGCAATCTGGTTGGGGTTTTCGCCCAGGGTCACCACGCGTTCCTTGAGTTCGGCGAGCTTCTTGAAGCCCGGTTCGATGTTGTGCTCGTCACCACCGGCCAGTTTGGCGGCGATGATGATCAGGTCCATCGCCTCGGTCCAGTTCGGTGGCGGCAGGAAAATGTTCGGTGCCAGATCGGCGTCCCACAGTGCGGCGTAACTGTCCGGCGCCTCCTTCTGGGTGCGGGTGCTGTAGACCAGACTGTTGCACCACAACAGGTAACCGATGCCGTGACCGTTGGCCCCGGTGCGGTATTTTTCCGGGACGTCGATCAGGTTGGGAATACGGTTGAGATCGGGTTTTTCCAGCAGTCCGGCAGCGGCCAGACCTTCGGCGCCGACCCCAGCCAGAGTGATGATGTCGTACTGCGGACGGTCACCGCCGGCCTTGAGTTTGGCGACCATTTCCGAGGTGCTGCCGGTGCGGTCGGCAATCACTTTGGCGCCGGTCTTGGCTTCGAACGTTGCAGCGATGTTGCGCAGTGCGGCCAGCCCAGTGTCATCGGACCAGGTCAGCAGGCGCAGGGTCTTGCCGGCAAAGCGGGTGTCGCTGGCGCTGGCCCGGATGAAGGGCATGCTCATGGCCGCCGCAGCCACCGAGGCCACGCCGACGGTTTTGATGAATTGACGCCTGTTCAGATCGTGCTCGCCCATTTGGGACTCCCATTATTCTTGTAAGTATGAGATTGACCGCAACCCTTGCCGTGCGTGATCGGAACCGCTCAAGCCCCCGGTTTAAAAGGGCTTGAACGTGATCAGCGGGTTCATCCTGAGGTCGTGCAAAACACCTGACTATCGATAAAAACTCATTGGAGCCATGACGCCGGCGCATGCCTCGTTGCGAGGCATGCGCTGACCTTTTTCGGGCATTCAGAGCGCGCGGATCACGTGCTTGATTTCCTGGAATGCCGCCAGGCCCCACGGCCCCAGTTCGCGGCCGATGCTGCTCTGTTTGTAGCCGCCCCACGCGGTCTGCGGGAAGATCACCTGCGGTGCGTTGAGCCACACCAGCCCCGCCTGCAAGGCGTTGGCGACCCGGTCTGCGGTCTCGGCATTGCGCGTGACAACGCTGGCCACCAGACCGAACTGACTGTCGTTGGCCAGGGCAATCGCCTCGGCCTCCGAAGCAAAACTGCGCACGCAGATCACCGGGCCGAAGATCTCTTCACACCACAGCGCACTGTCGAGGGGCACTTCGGTGAAGATCGTCGGCTGCAAGAAATAGCCGCGCGGCAGATCCGCCGGGCGATTGCCGCCACAGATCAGCTTGGCACCGGCACTCAGACCTCGGTCGATGTGACCGAGCACACGCTGGTACTGCGCCTGATTGACCAATGCGCCCATCTCGACTTCCGGATCGAACGGGTCGGCCACACGGATTTTTTCCGCCCGGGTCTGCAAGCGAATCAGGAATTCATCGGCCAGTTCATCGGCGACCAGCACCCGGCTGGTGGCCGAGCACATCTGCCCGGCGTTGAAGAAACCGCCGCCGCAGGCCAGCTCCACCGCCAGATCAAGGTCGGCATCTTCCAGAATCAGCAGCGAGGATTTGCCGCCCAGTTCCAGGCTCACGCCCTTCACGGATTCAGCGGCGCGCTGCATCACTTGCACACCGACGGCGTTGCTGCCGGTGAAGGAAACCTTGGCGATGCGCGGGTCCGCCGACAACGGCGCGCCGACCGCCAGACCGGTGCCGCACACCAGGTTGAACACGCCTTTTGGCAGGCCGGACTCGGCGATGATCGCTGCCAGTTCCAGCTCCGGCAGCGGCGTGACTTCCGACGGTTTGAGCACCACGCAGCAACCGGCGGCCAGGGCTGGCGCGAGTTTCCACGCGGTGGTGACCATCGGGAAGTTCCACGGCACGATCAGCCCGACCACACCGCACGGCTCGCGGCGCAAGCGCGCGCTGAAGTCATCGCTGGGCAGCGGCACATCGCTGTCCTGTTTCGCATCGAGGCCTTCGGCGAGTTCGGCGTAGTACTCGAAGGTGGCGATCACGTCATCGACATCGATGCCCGCCTCGAACTGCGGTTTGCCGTTGTTGCTCGACTGCAAATTCATCAAATGTTCGCGACCGTTGCGCACGCCATTGGCGATGTTACGCAGGATCGCACCGCGCTCGGCACCGGTGGTTTTCGACCAGTCCTTGAAGGCTTCGGTTGCGGCCGTCACCGCTTGGTTGACGGCGCTTTCGTCACCGCCATTGACCGTGGTCAGCAGCGCTTCGGTGGCCGGGTTGATCACGCGCAGGTGTTCGCGGCCGGCGGACCATTGGCCGTTGATGTAGAGGCCGTCGAGTGTGGTCGGGAAATTGATCATTTGGCCACCGCCTTCATCCATTGGGTCTGGTCGATTTCGATCAGGGTCGGGCCCTGACGATCAGTGGCGGCGCGCAGTGCACCGCGCAGGTGTTCAGCCGAGCTGATCGCTTCCGCCGCGCAACCCAACGCCTTGGCCACACCGATGAAGTCCGGGGTGTAGATGTCCACACCCACCGGCTCGATGGCGCGGTTGACCATGTATTTCTTGATCTCTTCGTAACCCTGGTTATTCCACAGCAGGATGATCACCGGCGTGCGCGCTTCCACCGCGCTGGCCAGTTCCGGCAGGGTGAATTGCAGACCGCCGTCGCCGATCAGGCACACCACCGGCGGACGTGCGCCGTGTTCGAGATTGCCGCCGAGCCACGCGCCAATCGCCGCCGGCAGGGCGTAACCGAGGGTGCCGTAACCGGTGGACGAGTTGAACCAGCGGCGCGGACGCTCCGGGTTGAAAGTCAGGTTGCCGGTGTACACCGGTTGCGTGGAGTCACCGACAAACACCGCGTTCGGCAGTTCGTGCAGCACGGTTTCGAGGAACCGGGTCTGAGCCAGGGTCGGCGCGTCCCAGGTCGCGGCCAGATCTTCACGCAGACGGGCGGCGCGTACCTGGCCCCAATCGTTGCGGCGTTCGGCCAGCGGCTTGTGCGAGAGCGCACTGAGCAATGCTTGTGCCGCGTTGCGCGAATCGGCCACGAGCGCAACGTGCGGCGGGTAGTTGCGCACGGTCTGGTCCGGATCGATATCGACGCGCAGCAGCTTGCCGGGGATTTCAAAGCCGCCGGCGAAGGTCACGTCGTAGTCGGTTTCCGCCAGTTCGGTGCCGATCGCCAGCACCACGTCGGCATCCGCCACCAAGGCGCGGGTCGCGACCAGGCTCTGAGTCGAACCGATCAACAGCGGATGGCTGGACGGCAACATGCCTTTGGCATTGATTGTCAGCGCTACCGGAGCGTCGAGCAGTTCAGCCAGTTCGGTGAGTTCGGCAGCGGCATCAATGGCGCCGCCACCGGCGAGGATCAGCGGACGCTGGGCGCCGGCCAGCAGTTCGGTCATGCGGCTCACGGCGGCCGGCGCGGCACCGGCGCGGTCGATATTGACCGGCACGCTGCTCAGCAGTTCGTCGGCTTCTTCGACCAGCACGTCCAGCGGAATCTCGATGTGCACCGGACGCGGACGCCCGGCCTGGAACAGCGCAAACGCACGGGCCAATACGCCCGGCAATTCGGACGCCGACATCAGGGTGTGGGAGAACGCCGCCACGCCGCCGACCAGTGCGCTCTGGTTCGGCAGTTCATGCAGCTTGCCGCGACCGCCGCCCAGTTGACTGCGCGACTGCACGCTGGAGATCACCAGCATCGGGATCGAATCGGCGTAAGCCTGTCCCATGGCGGTGGTGATGTTGGTCATGCCCGGGCCGGTGATAATGAAGCACACACCCGGTTTGCCGCTGGTGCGGGCGTAGCCGTCGGCCATGAAGCCGGCGCCCTGCTCGTGACGCGGAGTCACATGGTTGATGCTCGAACGGGCCAGCCCGCGATACAGCTCCACGGTATGCACCCCGGGAATGCCGAACACCTGCTCGACCCCGTAACCTTCGAGTAACTTGACCAGTACTTCGCCACACGTCGCCATGTCTTTGCCCTTCTTGTTCGTTGAGGCACCGGGCCTTTAGGGAACCGGTGATTGACCTCATTGAAACGGGCGACCCGTAGCCGCAACAATCGATAAAAGCTCATACTAGCCATGTCCTCACGTCATACCTTGGATCCACATGAAACGACTGCCTCCCCTGCCCGCCCTGCACACGTTTCTGATCACCGCGCAGTGCTGCAACTTCACCCGGGCCGCCGAGCAGTTGCACATCACCCAGGGTGCGGTGAGCCGGCAGATCGCCGGGCTGGAGGAGCATCTGGGTTATGAGCTGTTCATTCGCCTGGCCCGGGGCCTGGAACTGACGGCCGAAGGTCGCGAATGGCTGCCACGGGTGCAGCAGGTGTTCAGCCTGATCGGCGACTCGATGGAGCAGATCGGCGCCAAGCGCGAAACCCTGCAACTCAAGGCCCCGAGTTGCGTGATGCGCTGGCTGTTGCCACGCCTGTTGCAATGGCAGCGCGAGCGCCCGGACGTGCCGGTGAAACTCACGGCGTCGTTGCAACACGGCGTGGACTTTCATCGCGAGCAGTTCGACGCCGCAGTGATCTACGGCACCGCGCCCCACGACTCCCCTGCCACGCTGCATCTGTTCGATGAACAACTGACGCCGGTCTGCTCGCCAACACTGCTCAACGGTGGCCCGGCGCTGCACACGCCGGCAGACTTGCAACAACACTTGCTGCTGCACCCGACCCACACCGATGACGACTGGACACTCTGGCTGGAAGCCGCCGAACTGCACTTGAGCAACATCAGCAGCGGTCAGCATTTCGAGACGCTGGATCAGGCGATGTCGATGGCGTCCCACGGGACGGGGGTGGCGATTGGCGACTGGTCACTGATCGGCGACGACTTGAACGCCGGGCGACTGGTGATGCCGTTCGATCTGAAGGTGAAGACGGGATTGGGCTATTACATCGTGGCGCCGGCGTCGGAGCCGTCGGCGAAGTTGCAGGAATTGATGGGGTGGCTGGTGGAGCAGGCTCATACGCGGTGAGCCTGTTACTGAACGTTCCCACGCAAGGCGCGGGAACGTTTGATCGGGTTACATCAGTAACCGACCGTAAACCGCTGACGCGAATGCTTCGGCGTTTCCACTTCGTCGATCAGCGCAATTGCGTAATCGGCAAAGCTGATGGAGCTCTGGCCTTCGGCACTTACCAGCAAATCATCCTTGCCCACGCGGAATTTGCCGGTGCGCTCACCTTCGAAGAACAGCGCCGACGGCGACAGGAATGTCCAGTCCAGTTCCTTCTCCTGACGCAGGGCATCAAGGAAAGCGGCACCAGCGCTGGCTTCGGCCTTGTACTCGGCCGGGAAACCCGCGCTGTCGATCACGCGGGTGCCGTCCGGCAGCAACAGCGAACCGGCACCACCGACCACCAGCAGACGTTTCACCCCGGCCTGTTTCACCGGGCCGATCAGCGCGCTGGCCGGCACCGTGGCGAAATGCGCGGCGCTGATTACCACATCGTTACCGGCGACTGCGGCTTGCAGCGCGGCGGCATCCAGCACGTCGACGTTCTTGCTGACCACACCGGCACGGGCGCCGATCTTCGAGGTATCCCGGGCGATGGCGGTGACGCTGTGGCCGCGACGCAGGGCTTCTTCCAGCAATTGGCTGCCGGCACGGCCGGTGGCACCAATGATTGCGATCTTGCTCATGACATTCTCCAGTTGGCTTGAGAGTGCTGCGTTTTCAGAATCGGGTTACCACTTCATCTCGCCCTTGGCGACTTTGGCGCTCAGCTCCAGGGAACTCTCTTCGCCCAGTTTCGGGTAGCGCTTTTTCATCGCGGCGATCAGCGCGGCAGAGTCCTTGGCCTTGGCGGTTTCTTCGTCGAAGGCCTTGATGTAGTCGGCGGTGAACTTCACGGCGGCCAGCGAACGGGCGCTGTCACCCAGGTAGTGACCCGGCACCACGGTTTTCGGCTTCAGGGTTTCGATCGAGTGCAGGGTTTCCAGCCAGTCGGCGTGGGATTGTGCAGTCTGAGTATCGGCCATCCAGACGTGGATGTTCTCGGCAACGACGACACCACCCACCACAGCTTTCAGTGATGGAATCCACACGAAGCTGCGATCCGGTTGCTTGCCTTCCAGGCCGACCACCTGCAGCTTCTGCCCTTCGAGCATCAGGCTGTCGCCCTTGAGCACGCCCGGCACGATGGTTTTGGCCGGCACGTCGGCGCCCATTTTCGGGCCCCAGAATGCGAGTTTGCCGTCGACGGTTTGCTTGATGTGATCAACGGTCGGCTGCGAGGCCAGCACCTTGGCATTCGGGAAGGCCTTGGTCAGGGTGTCGAGACCGAAGTAGTAATCCGGGTCACCGTGGCTGATGTAGATGGTGGTCAGTTGCTTGCCGCTGGCGCGGATCTTTTCCACCACTTGCTCGGCCTGGGATTTGCCGAACTGGGCGTCCACCAGAATCGCGTCCTTCTCGCCGCTGACCAGCACCGAGGTCACCGGGAAGATTGCGTTAGTGCCCGGATTGTAGACATCGAGGCTCAGGTTCGCGGCCGCTGCGTGGGCAGCAAAGCCGAGGGTGGCGGTGGCCAGTAAAACGCGCTTGAGAATGGTGAAGCCGATCATGGGTTGCTCCGCTGTTCGAATGCCGTGCTTGGCGATGGGACAGAGCTTAGTTGCCAGACTCGTTACAAAAAATGCGATGCTTAAACATAGTTTGTTTCTGAAAGCGGGCAAATCATGGATCGTCTCCAAGCAATGCGGGTGTTTGTCACGGTGGTGGATCTGGGCAGCCAGTCGGCGGCGGCCGATCACCTGGACCTGTCGCGGCCGGTGGTGTCGCGTTATCTGGCGGAACTGGAAGACTGGGTCGGCGCGCGCCTGATGCACCGCACCACGCGCAAGTTGAGCCTGACTGCGGCCGGTAACGAGATCCTGCCGCGCTGTCGGCAGATGCTGGAACTGTCGAGCGACATGCAGGCTGCCGTCAGTGAACCCGACGATGCGCCACGGGGTCTGCTGCGAATCAGCGTCAGCACCTCGTTCGGCCAGGCGCAACTGGCCGATGCCATGGCCGCGTTCGTCAAGCGCTACCCGGGCGTCAACATCGACCTGCAAATGCTCGATCGCACCGTGAACCTGGTGGACGAACGCATCGACCTGGCGATCCGCACCAGCAACGACCTCGACCCCAACCTGATCGCCCGGCGCCTGACGGTCTGCCGCTCGGTGGTCTGCGCCGCACCCGCCTATCTGCAGGAACATCCACAACCGCAGCGCGTAGAAGATCTGAGCCGGCACAACTGCCTGACCCACTCCTATTTCGGCAAGAGCCTGTGGCATTTCGAAGAAGATGGCGAACCGGTTTCAGTGCCGGTGCAAGGCAACATCAGCGCCAACGAGGCCAGCACCCTGCTGCGCGCCACTCTGGCCGGTGCCGGGGTGGCGATGCTGCCGACCTATCAGGCAGGGGCGCATATTCACAGCGGCGAACTGGTGCGCCTGCTGCCCAGCGCCGAACCTCGGCGGATGAACATCTACGCGGTGTACGCCTCACGCAAGCACATGCCGGCGGCACTGCGCAGCATGCTGGATTTCCTGGTAATGCGCTTTCCCGAAAACCCGCAATGGGATGTCGGCTTGTAAACCCGTTCGCCGCGCAGCTGGCAACTCCCCGGCGCTGACCTATGCTGAAAGTAGTACCCAAGGGTATTCGTTCAGAGGTCAACGCCATGATCATGAGCACCAGAACAAGAAGATACCTCGCGATTTTCATCACCTGCGCGGCCACGCTGGCGCTGTATGGCACCGCGGCATGGCGCGTGGAGCAGTTGCGGCAACTGCCCCGTGAGTACGCGAGCTGCAACTTCGAGCGCTGCATCCCTCACAACGCCACCCTCAACGCCCTGCGCTGATACAGGACGTCAGGCGTCGTCGTTCTGCTCGGCCTTCAAGCGGTCGCGGAACGCCTTTGGCGAGATCCCCACACGGCGCCGGAACAGGCGCGTGAAGTTGGTCGGATCGGAAAAACCCAATACCTCGGACATCTCGTAAATCGTCATGCTGGTGTACGTCAGCAGACGCTTGGCTTCCAGCAACTGACGTTCATGCATGATCTGCAACGCCGGTTGCCCCGCCAGTTCGCGGCAGGTGCCGTTGAGGTGCGAGACGGAAATCCCCAGACGATGGGCCAGGTCTTCGACCTTCACATGCTGGCGATATGTCTCTTCCACCAACTGGATAAAACCGTTGAGGTACTCGCGCTGACGCTGCGGGCGTTGGCTCGCGTTATGACGGCGGATCGCCTGACGGCTGACCCAGACCATGATCACGCTCACCAGCGAATGCATGAGCATTTCCCGCGCCGGTTGATGACCGTTGTACTCGGCCTGCAACGCGGCAAACAGACTGTTGAGGTACTCCGCGTCCTGCCCCGCCGGATAGCTTTCGGCCTGGGCCAGGGCCTGCACCGCGCTGCCCAGTTGCGCCTGCAAATGGTTGATCAGCGGTGTGGCGAGGGTGACGACAAATCCTTCGACGTCCTCGGAAAAACGGAATCCATGCACCGATAGCGGCGGCAGGATCTGGATCGCGGCTTCGTTCAGTTGCGTGCGTTGACCTTCGATTTCAAGCTCTGCCTGACCTTTGAATACGAAGAGCAACTGGCACAAATCGGCGTGGCGGTGGGGTTTGATTTCCCATTGATGTTCGCGGCTGCGTTTGGAAATGGTTTCACAGTGCAGCAAGTCAGGGGTCGGCCAGTCCAGGCTTTCACCGTAGAGCTTGAACACCGGAATCGAAGGCAGGTCAGGCTTGTTCATCACTTCAATCCAGGCCTCGAAGGTTGCGGGCGATAATCGCACCGATTGGCAGAATGTACAGGTATCGGCTCAGTTTTCACCTTCAATTGACAGACCCGCAAGGGAAAAATGCAAGCACTCGAATCCTGAAAATCATTCACCGGCCGTTGTCGCGTGAAGCTTGCGAGTCATAAAAACAATGAAAACGCTGAAAACCCAAGTCGCCATCATTGGCGCCGGTCCATCCGGATTATTGCTCGGCCAACTGCTGCACAACGCCGGCATCGATACCCTGATTATTGAGCGCCAGACACCTGACTATGTGCTCGGCCGAATTCGCGCCGGGGTCCTTGAACAGGGCATGGTAGAGCTGTTGCGCGAGGCTGGCGTGGGTCAGCGGATGGACGCCGAAGGGCTGGTCCACGGTGGTTTCGAACTGGCCCTCGACGGGCGTCGGGTACACATCGATCTGCAGGCGCTGACCGGTGGAAAAACCGTGATGGTCTATGGCCAGACCGAAGTCACCCGCGACCTGATGGCCGCTCGTCGGGAGACCGGCGGACAGACCATCTATGAAGCACGCGATGTCGTTCCCTGTGGCATGAAAAGCGACGAGGTCTTCGTCACGTTTGAAAAGGACGGCGAAATCTGGCGCGTCGATTGTGATTACATCGCCGGTTGCGACGGTTTCCACGGCGTGGCGCGGCAGTCGATTCCAGCCGAATGCCTGAAGATTTTCGAACGGGTTTATCCGTTCGGCTGGCTGGGGATTCTCGCCGACACGCCACCGATTCACGATGAACTGGTCTACGCCCGCCACGAACGCGGCTTCGCCTTGTGCAGCATGCGGTCGGCGACTCGCACCCGCTATTACCTGCAAGTGTCCGCCGAAGAGAACGTCGACGACTGGTCGGATCAGCGCTTCTGGGATGAACTGCGCAATCGTCTGCCGGAGGATCTGGCGCAGAAACTCGTGACCGGCCCGTCGATTGAAAAGAGCATCGCGCCGCTGCGCAGTTTCGTGGTCGAGCCGATGCAGTACGGGCGCATGTTTCTGGTGGGTGACGCGGCGCATATCGTTCCGCCGACCGGGGCCAAGGGTTTGAATCTGGCGGCCAGCGATGTCAGCACGCTGTTCAGGATTCTGCTGAAGGTTTACCGCGAAGGGCGCACGGACTTGCTGGAGCAGTATTCGCAAATCTGCCTGCGCCGGGTGTGGAAAGCCGAGCGGTTTTCCTGGTGGATGACTTCGATGCTGCACCGTTTCGACGAGCACGACGATTTCAGCCAACGGATCAGCGCCTCGGAACTGGACTACTTTGTCAGTTCAGAAGCGGGACAAAAAACCATTGCAGAAAATTACGTCGGACTTCCTTATGAGGCTATCGAATAGCCTGCTACCGACTTACACTGGCGAGCATCCCCGCTCGTCTGACGATCTGCGGGACCCTCACTGCCCGCAGGTTTTGCCCGTGACCAACCTCAACCACCCCGAAACGCCCAAACCGGCCATTCGCAGCGTGCTGGTCGCGCTGATGCTGGCGATCTTCCTTGGCGCGCTGGACCAGACCATCGTCGCCGTTTCCATGCCGGCCATCTCCGCGCAATTCAAGGACGTCAGCCTGCTGGCCTGGGTGATTTCCGGCTACATGGTGGCGATGACCGTGGCGGTGCCGATCTACGGCAAGCTCGGTGACCTATACGGGCGGCGCAAACTGATGCTGTTCGGCATGGGCCTGTTCACCCTTGCCTCGCTGTTCTGCGGCATGGCCCAGAGCATGGAGCAACTGGTGCTGGCGCGGATTTTCCAGGGCATCGGTGCTGGCGGGATGATCTCGGTGAGCCAGGCGATCATCGGCGACATCGTGCCGCCCCGTGAGCGCGGGCGCTATCAGGGTTACTTCTCCAGCATGTACGCGGTGGCCAGCGTGGCCGGCCCGGTGCTGGGCGGTTACATGACCGAGTATCTGTCGTGGCGCTGGGTGTTCCTGATCAACCTGCCGCTGGGCCTTGGCGCGTACTGGGTGGCGCGACGCAATCTGGTCGGCCTGCCGATCCCCCAGCGCAAACCGGTCATCGATTACCTTGGCACACTGCTGATGATCATCGGCCTGACGGCGCTGTTGCTGGCGATTACTCAGGTCGGCCAGGGTCATGCGTGGCGCAGCAGCGAAGTGCTCGGTCTGTTCGCTTGCGCGGTCGCGGTGCTGGCGGTGTTCGTCTGGCATGAGCGTCGTGCCCGCGAGCCGTTGCTGCCTATGCACCTGTTTACCAATCGCAGCGCCCTGCTGTGCTGGTGCACGATTTTCTTCTGCAGCTTCCAGGCGATTTCGTTGATTGTGTTGATGCCGTTGCGCTTCCAGAGCGTGACCGGTGCCGGCGCCGACAGCGCGGCGCTGCACTTGCTGCCGCTGGCAATGGGCCTGCCGATCGGCGCGTATTTCGCCGGGCGCCGCACGTCGATTACCGGGCGCTACAAACCACAGATTCTCACCGGCGCGCTGCTGATGCCGATCTCGATCCTCGGCATGGCCTTCAGCCCGCCCGATGCGACGCTGGTCAGCAGCCTGTTCATGTTGCTCAGCGGCATCGCCGGCGGCATGCAGTTCCCGACCTCGCTGGTCGGTACGCAAAATTCGGTCGAGCAAAAGGACATCGGCGTCGCCACCAGCACCACCAACCTGTTCCGCTCGCTGGGTGGCGCGGTGGGCGTGGCGTTGATGTCGGCGCTGCTGCTGGCATTGTTGCAGGACTCCAGCTTTGCCCACCTGACCGGCGCATCGTTGATCGGCGAAGGTCACTCCGGCAACGTGCTGCTCGATGGCCTGAACGCGGCACCCGGCGATGCACAGAATGCCTTGCGCGCCGAATTGCTGGTGACGTTCCGGCATTTGCTGATGGTCAGCGCCGGGGTGTCGCTGCTCGGGCTGGCGGCGGCGATTGCCATGCCGAACCGCTTGTTGCGCGGGCGTGAGCACGGCGCCCGCTGACCGATGCCGATGGCTCCCACGCGTGACGTGGGAGCACACAGGGTTCAAGCGCTGTAATAACCGACCGCCACCAGGAACCCGCCGACCTTCTTCAGGTAGGCATGCTTGTCCTCGACCTTGCCGGTCACCGGGTTCTTCCAGCGGTATTCGTATTCACCCTCATCCTGCTTGCCGATCATCGACAGAATCGGCTCACCCACCGGTTTGCCTTCCGGGTCCTTGACCTTGGCGAAGTCGGTGTTGATCAACCGCAGGTTGGTGCCATGGGCGACGTAGCGCCGGGTGTTCAGATCCACCACGAACACATACAGGTCATCCTGCAGGTAACCGCCCTTGAGCGAGTTGATCGCCGTCAGCGTGCCCTTTTCGTCCTTGGTCAGATCGGTGGCGGCTTTGTCGAGCAATGATTTCGCCTGTTCTGCCGATGCTCGTGGCAAGTAGTAACCGACCGCCAGAATCCGCTGACCGATGCGCTGATAGAACACATGCTTGCGCTCGACCTTGCCGTCGGCCTGGTTCTGCCAACGGTACTCGGCCTGCTGGATGCCGTTGCCTTCCGGCACTTTCAACGCGTCCTTGAACGCCTTCTGCAATTCCGGGCCAAGCACTTCGCTCACATCCCGGCCGATCAACGCCGAAGACGGCCCACCGCTGGCGAGCATCACGCCCTTGGTATCGACCACGAACACGTAACGATCCCTGTCGACGAATTCGCCCTGGCGGCTGAATGCCGCGAACGCCTTGTCGCCGTTGTCGTGATAGTAGGCCAGAGCCTTTTCCAGCAAGGCGATGGCGGCCTTGCTGTCGTCCTTTTCCGTGGCCGCATTGGCCTGTCCGAAACTCAACAACAGCACCGCGCCGAGCCAGGCCAGTTTTTGCACAAACCCCATGACGCATCCCTCGTTCTTGTTGGTGTTTCAAGAGCGTAGACGGCCTGACGGCAGGTATGGATTTTCAGAAAGCGTCTGAATGTTGCGATGGGTGTGGCGAGGGCATTCGCGCCCTCGCCACAGAAGAGGCTCACGGCCGGGCGTTGATCTGCTGTTGCAGGTTCTGGATCTGCGCCTGCAGGGTGTTGATGTTGCGGGTCATCTGCCCACGGAATGCATCGAACTCGGCGGTGCTGGAGCCGCCCTGCACAGCGGCCGGACGGTTGTCCTGCTCGCTCTTGAGCACGACGATTTCCTGCTCCAGACGCTCGATGGCGGCGTTCGAACTGCCTTGTTTCTTCAGCGCCGAGATGTCGGCACCAAGGCTCTTGAACTGCGCATCGAAACCCTTGAGTTGCGCGTCGACCTTGCTGGTATCGGCCGGCGCGTTTTTCAGTGTCGCCAGCTCGGCACTCAGGGCTTTGACCTGGGCCTGCAATTGAGTGTTGGCGTTCTGTTGCTCAGTGGTCTGGGCGGTCATCTGCGCGAGGCGCTTGTCCAGATCCGTCGCCTGCCCGGCCACACCCTGCTGCTGTTTGCTCTGATCCTGCAGTGCGTTTTGCAATTGCTTGATCTGCAGTTTCAGCGCTTCACTGTCGGTGTTGACGTTGGTCTGGCTGGCCACGACCTTGCCGGAAATATCCTGCAGGCGCCCCGCCGCTTCTTCACTGATCCGCGCGAAGCTTTCCTGGGTCGCCACCAGTTGCTGCTCCATCAGCGAAATCTGCTGGAAACTCCACCAGGCCAGACCGATGAAAGCAAAGAACAACGCACCGACCAGCGCCCACAACGGCCCGGTGCTCGCAGACTTGACCTTGACCACCGGCGGTGTGCGCGAATGCACGGAAGTGCGGGCAGTGGTCGGGAAATCGTCGTCATCGAGTGTATCGGCGCGCAGGCTCGGAACATCGTCGAAATCGTCGTGGGCATCGTTACGCATGGACATTGAGGCAACCTTTGTGAAACCCGGTAATGGCTGATTGCGGCGCAGTATAAACCCCGCAGCCGCAGGGATTGACCCCCAACCCGCGGCGGGGTTCAGCACTTGGTATCAACGAATGTCCTGGGCTTTCCACCAGCCACAGAACTCATCGAGGGCCGTCCAGAGACTGACTTTCGGATCGTAGTCCAGATAATGCCGGGCGCGACTGATGTCGAGGGTGAAATTTTTGTTCATCACCTGCATGCCCAGGCGCGACAGGGTCGGCTCGGGCCGTCCCGGCCAGAGTTTGCACGCGCCTTCGTTGAGCGCCGCCACGCTGTAGGCCAGCCCGTAGGACCGGTACTTGGTGACCTGTGGGACTTCCATCTTGCGCATCACGTAATTGACCACATCCCACAACGGTACCGGGGCGCCGTTGCTGATGTTGTAGGCCTTGCCCAGCGCCGAACCGGCCGCCAGCAGACTGCTCAGCAACGCTTCGTTGAGATTATGCACGCTGGTGAAGTCGACCTTGTTCAGGCCGTTGCCGATGATTGCCAGACGCCCTTTGCGCTGCATCTTCAGCAGGCGCGGGAAAATGCTCATGTCGCCGGCACCGGTGACGAAACGCGGGCGCAGGGCCAGGGTTTCGAGACCGAATTCCTGGGCGCCGAAGACCTTTTGTTCGGCCAGATATTTGGTCGCCGCGTAATGATGTTTGAAACGCTTGGGCACCTGCTCTTCGGTCAGGCCGAGGTGATCGCGGCCGTCAAAATAGATCGACGGCGACGACAGATGCACCAGGCGCCGCACCCGCTGCTTGAGGCAGGCTTCGACCACGTTTTCGGTGACCTGCACATTGCCCTGATGAAAGTCCTGATAGCGCCCCCATAGCCCGACCGCACCGGCGCAATGCACCACGGCTTCGACGTCGGTGCAGAGCGCACGCACCAGGTCAGGGTCGCTCAGGTCGCCCTGAACGAACTCGGCGCCGCGACGCACCAGATGCTCGACGCCTTCGGCCCGGCGGCCGTTGACCCGCACGTCCAGGCCCTGCTCCAGGGCAAAACGCGCAAAGCGTCCGCCAATGAAGCCGCTTGCGCCGGTGACCAGAATTTTCATGTAGAGCTCCGCTGTCTTTCGTTTTGCCTGATTCGTGAGTCTTGACGCTGGCCGTCAGTCCAACGGCACCAGCCATTGCGACGACGAACGCACCAATTGCTCGGTCAACAACCCCAGCAACTGGCCGCCATTGCGCCAATGATGCCAGTACAACGGCACGTCGATCGGTTTATCTGGCAACAGTTCGCGCAACACGCCGCGTTCCAGTTGCTCGCGCACCTGTAATTCCGGCACCAGCCCCCAGCCGAGCCCGGCTTCGGTCAGGCGGATAAAACCTTCGGAGGATGGGCACAAATGGTGTTCGAAACCACCATCTACACCCAGGGACGCGAGGTAGCGATGTTGCAGAAAGTCGTCCGGACCAAACACCAGCGCCGGGGTGCGTGGCAATTGTTCGGCCCGCACGCCGTCGGGGAAATGCCGCTCGATGAACGCCGGGCTGGCCAGCGCCCGATAACGCATGGCGCCGAGCAGCACGCTGCGGGCGCCCGCCACCGGCCGTTCGCTGGCACACAGGCAGGCGGCTACTTCGCCGGCGCGCATGCGTTTGAGGCCGACGGTCTGGTCTTCGACGATCAGGTCCAGCAACAGATGCTGTTCGGCGCAGAAGTCGCCCACCGCCTCCGCCCACCAGGTGGCGAGGCTGTCGGCGTTCAGGGCGATACGCAGACGTTCCGGCAGGCCCTCTTCGTCCAGCGCCGGCACCAGCGTCTGCAGATCCCGTTCGAGCAGGCGCACCTGTTGCACATGGTTGAGCAGGCGCCGGCCGATCTCGGTGGGTGACGGTGGTGTCCCGCGCACCAGCACTGGCTGGCCGACCCGCGCTTCCAGCAGTTTGATCCGCTGGGAAATCGCCGATTGCGAAAGGCCCAGCACCTGCGCCGCCCGTTCGAATCCGGCCTGCTCGACCACGGCGGCCAGAGCGGAAAGCAATTTATAGTCGAACATCAGTTTTCCTAATGAGCGATCAGCACTATTGGTTTTTCTTATACAGCGTCTGCCCGGAGAATAGCCACCAAGCACTCTTTATCAAGGACCACCCCAATGGCTGGCGAAACCTCGTTGACCACCCTGCTGCGCAGCATGAGCCCGCAGCTCAATGCCGGCGAATATGTGTTCTGCACCTTGCGCGACGGGCAGTTGCCGAGTGGCCTGGAAGTTGTCGGAAGTTTCCGTGAACAGGAAGGCCTGACGGTGATTCTCGAACGGTCCCACGCCGAGCGTGCCGGTTTCAGCTTCGACTATGTCGCGGCCTGGATCACCTTGAACGTGCATTCGGCGCTGGAAGCCGTCGGCCTGACCGCCGCATTCGCCACCGCACTGGGCAAGGCCGGCATCAGTTGCAACGTGATTGCCGGCTATTACCACGACCATTTGTTCGTCGGTCAGGCCGACGCCGAACGCGCCATGCAAGTGCTGCGCGATCTCGCAGCCAACGCGGAGTAATTGTCATGTGGCAAAGCTATACCAACGGTCTGCTGGTGGCCTTCGGGCTGATCATGGCGATCGGTACCCAGAATGCTTTTGTATTGGCTCAGAGCCTGCGTCGTGAACATCACCTGCCGGTCGCCGCGCTGTGCGTCGCCTGTGATGCATTGCTGGTAGCGGCTGGCGTATTCGGTCTGGCCACGGTGCTGGCGCAAAATCCGACGTTGCTGGCGGTTGCACGCTGGGGCGGCGCGGTGTTCCTGATCTGGTACGGCAGCCAGGCGTTGCGCCGGGCGTTCTCGAAACAGAGTCTGCAACAGGGTGAAAACCAGACCGTGCGTTCACTGCGGGCAGTGATGCTCAGCGCACTGGCGGTGACTCTGCTCAACCCGCATGTCTATCTGGATACCGTGCTGCTGATCGGCTCCCTCGGCGCGCAACAGTCGGTGCCAGGTGCCTATGTAGTGGGCGCGGCGAGTGCTTCGCTGCTGTGGTTTTTCACCCTGGCGTTCGGCGCGGCATGGCTGGCACCGTGGCTGGCGCGGCCGGGGACCTGGCGGATTCTCGATCTGTTGGTGGCTGTGATGATGTTCACGGTAGCCGGTCAGCTCATTCTGGCCTCGTGATTATTCCAAACAGCTCTGGAACCTCTATCCCACACAGTTGTTGCGTGGTTATGCCGCACCCCCGGTGCTATGATCCGAACCCTGCGCCGCAAAGAGTAAAAACTCGCCGGTGCATTTCTGGCCGCCCGTGATCGGCCTTGCGCTCACCGCAACAGACCTGATTAGGAGAATCATCATGGCTTTCGAATTGCCGCCGCTGCCTTACGCACACGATGCCCTGCAGCCGCACATTTCCAAGGAAACCCTGGAATTCCACCACGACAAGCACCACAACACCTACGTCGTGAACCTGAACAACCTGGTGCCAGGCACCGAGTTCGAAGGCAAGACCCTGGAAGAGATCGTCAAGACTTCCTCGGGCGGCATCTTCAACAACGCCGCTCAGGTCTGGAACCACACCTTCTACTGGAACTGCCTGGCGCCAAACGCCGGCGGTCAACCAACCGGCGCACTGGCTGATGCCATCAACGCGGCGTTCGGTTCGTTCGACAAGTTCAAGGAAGAGTTCAGCAAAACCTCGATCGGTACCTTCGGTTCCGGCTGGGGCTGGCTGGTGAAAAAGGCTGACGGTTCCCTGGCCCTGGCCAGCACCATCGGCGCCGGCAACCCGCTGACCAGCGGCGACACCCCGCTGCTGACCTGCGACGTCTGGGAACACGCTTACTACATCGACTACCGCAACCTGCGTCCGAAGTACGTTGAAGCGTTCTGGAACCTGGTCAACTGGAAGTTCGTGGCCGAGCAGTTCGAAGGCAAGACCTTCACCGCTTAAGCTGCGCGCCAGACAAAAACCCGGCTATTGCCGGGTTTTTTTATGCCTGTGCAATAAGGTCGGCGAATCCCGTCACAAACAAGGCCATTTCCCATACGCAAAGCAGCCCTTGCCCCCTTGCTCCCAAGCCACAGCGGACTAACATCAAACAGAGGAAAAATTGTCCGACGCCCCTCAAGTTGGAGAGCAAAACTACCGACACAGTACAATCAGGGCCAATACTCCAGGCAGCCGCATTTCGGCCAAGGCCACGGACAAACTTTCCGCGGTTCGATTGTCCCTTTGACTGCCAACACGGGATTGCCAATACTCATGGCAACTTGACGCTACCCGCACGGAACAAGGAATAACCCTTTGAAGCTGGAACTCAAGAACAGCTTGTCGGTGAAGTTGCTCCGGGTCGTGCTCCTGTCGGCATTGATCGTCGGCGTGGTCTTGAGCTGCGCGCAGATTGTCTTCGATGCCTATAAAACCCGTCAGGCCGTCGCCGGCGATGCCGAACGTATCCTCGACATGTTCCGCGATCCCTCCACCCAGGCGGTCTACAGCCTGGACCGGGAAATGGGCATGCAGGTGATCGAAGGCCTGTTCCAGGACGACGCCGTGCGCCAGGCCTCCATCGGGCATCCCAACGAAGCGATGCTCGCGCAGAAATCCCGTGAGTTGCAGCAATCCAGCAGCCGCTGGCTGACCGACCTGATCCTCGGCCAGGAGCGAACCTTCACCACTCAACTGGTGGGGCGCGGTCCCTACAGCGAATATTACGGCGACCTGAGCATCACCCTCGACACCGCCACCTACGGCCAGGGTTTCATCGTCAGTTCGGTGATCATCTTCATTTCCGGCGTGTTGCGTGCCCTGGCCATGGGCCTTGTGTTGTATCTGGTCTATCACTGGCTGCTGACCAAACCACTGTCGCGGATCATCGAGCACCTCACCGAAATCAACCCGGACCGCCCCAGCGAACACAAGATTCCGCAACTCAAGGGTCACGAGAAAAACGAGCTCGGGATCTGGATCAACACCGCCAACCAGTTGCTCGAATCCATCGAACGCAACACCCATCTGCGCCACGAAGCGGAAAACAGCCTGCTGCGCATGGCCCAGTACGATTTCCTCACCGGTTTGCCGAACCGCCAGCAATTGCAGCAGCAACTGGACAAGATCCTGGTGGACGCCGGCAAGCTGCAGCGCCGGGTCGCGGTGTTGTGCGTCGGGCTGGATGATTTCAAAGGCATCAACGAACAATTCAGCTACCAGACCGGCGACCAGTTGCTGCTGGCCCTGGCGGATCGCCTGCGCGCCCACAGCGGCCGCCTCGGCGCCCTCGCCCGCCTGGGTGGCGACCAGTTCGCCCTGGTGCAGGCCGACATCGAGCAGCCTTACGAAGCGGCAGAACTGGCGCAAAGCATCCTCGACGACCTGGAAGCCCCGTTCGCCCTCGATCATCAGGAAATCCGCCTGCGCGCCACCATCGGCATCACACTGTTTCCGGAGGACGGCGACAGCACCGAGAAGCTGTTGCAGAAAGCCGAGCAGACCATGACCCTGGCCAAGACCCGCTCGCGCAACCGCTATCAGTTCTACATCGCCAGCGTCGACAGCGAGATGCGCCGCCGTCGCGAACTGGAAAAAGACCTGCGCGATGCCCTGCTGCGGGATCAGTTCTACCTCGTCTATCAACCACAGATCAGCTACCGCGATCACCGTGTGGTCGGCGTCGAGGCACTGATCCGCTGGCAACACCCGGAGCACGGGCTGGTGCCGCCGGACCTGTTCATTCCGCTGGCCGAACAGAACGGCACCATCATCGCCATCGGCGAGTGGGTGCTGGATCAGGCCTGCAAGCAACTGCGTGAATGGCACGATCAGGGTTTCGTCGACCTGCGCATGGCGGTCAACCTGTCCACCGTGCAACTGCACCACGCCGAGCTGCCGAGAGTAGTCAACAACCTGCTGCAGATGTACCGCCTGCCACCGCGCAGCCTGGAACTGGAAGTCACCGAAACCGGCCTGATGGAAGACATCAGCACCGCCGCCCAGCACCTGCTGAGCCTGCGCCGTTCCGGCGCACTGATCGCTATCGACGACTTCGGAACCGGCTACTCCTCGCTGAGTTATCTCAAGAGTCTGCCGCTGGACAAGATCAAGATCGACAAGAGCTTCGTCCAGGACCTGCTGGATGACGACGATGACGCGACCATCGTTCGCGCCATCATTCAACTGGGCAAGAGCCTGGGCATGCAGGTGATCGCCGAAGGCGTGGAAACCGCCGAGCAGGAGACCTACATCATCTCCGAAGGCTGTCATGAAGGTCAGGGCTATCACTACAGCAAGCCACTGCCGGCACGGGAACTGAGCGTCTATCTCAAGCAGGCGCAACGCAGCAACGCCGCCATTCTCTGAAACCTCCGGCACAGGACTCCCCGCCACCGATACCGGGAAGTACCCGCGCCGTTGATCCAGCGCAACCCCTGCGCAAACAGGAAATATTTCCAGCTACAACCCTTTACACATAATGCGAAAGATTTGCATTATGTCGCAGCTTTTGCGCACCCCCGCGCCTGTCCACTCAATTACCGAAGCAGGATGTTCGCCATGATTCGTATGCCTCTGGCTACCGCCAGTCTGCTGGCCATCGCCATTTCCCTCGCCGGTTGCGGCGAAGGTAAAGACAAGGCCGCCGCTCCAGCTGCGCCGACGCCAGCCGCCAGCACCGCCGCACCGGCGACGCCTGCCGCTGCCGGTAAAGTCGACGAAGCCGCTGCCAAGGCTGTGGTCGCGCACTACGCCGACATGGTCTTCGCCGTTTACAGCGATGCCGAATCCACCGCGAAAACCCTGCAGACCACTATCGACGCTTTCCTTGCCAAGCCGAATGCCGAGACACTGAAGGCCGCCCGTGAAGCCTGGATCGCCGCCCGCGTTCCTTACCTGCAGAGCGAAGTGTTCCGCTTCGGCAACACCATCATCGACGACTGGGAAGGTCAGGTTAACTCCTGGCCGCTGGACGAAGGCCTGATCGACTACGTCGACAAATCCTACGAGCACGCACTGGGCAACCCGGGCGCCACCGCCAACATCATCGCCAACACCGAAGTACAGGTCGGCGAAGACAAGGTCGACGTCAAGGACATCACTCCGGAAAAACTCGCCAGCCTGAACGAGCTGGGCGGTTCCGAAGCCAACGTTGCCACCGGCTACCACGCCATCGAATTCCTGCTCTGGGGCCAGGACCTGAACGGCACCGGCCCTGGCGCCGGCAACCGTCCGGCGTCGGACTACCTGGAAGGCGCCGGCGCTACCGGCGGTCACAACGATCGTCGTCGTGCCTACCTGAAAGCCGTGACCCAACTGCTGGTCAGCGACCTGGAAGAAATGGTCGGCAACTGGAAGCCGAACGTGGCCGACAACTACCGCGCCACCCTGGAAGCCGAACCGGCTGAAAGCGGCCTGCGCAAAATGCTGTTCGGCATGGGCAGCCTGTCCCTGGGCGAACTGGCCGGCGAGCGCATGAAAGTGTCCCTGGAAGCGAACTCCCCGGAAGACGAACAGGACTGCTTCAGCGACAACACCCACAACTCGCACTTCTACGATGCCAAAGGCATTCGTAACGTTTACCTGGGCGAGTACACCCGCGTCGACGGCACCAAGATGACCGGCGCCAGCCTGTCGTCGCTGGTGGCCAAGGTTGACCCGGCTGCCGACACCGCGCTGAAAGCCGATCTGGCCGCCACCGAAGCCAAGATCCAGGTCATGGTCGATCACGCCAACAAGGGTGAGCACTACGACCAGTTGATCGCCGCCGGCAACACCGCCGGCAACCAGATCGTCCGTGACGCCATCGCCTCGCTGGTCAAGCAGACCGGTTCGATCGAAGCGGCTGCCGGAAAACTGGGCATCAGCGACCTGAACCCGGACAACGCCGATCACGAGTTCTGATCGACGCTGGCTGACTGAACAAGGCGACCTTCGGGTCGCCTTGTTCGTTTCCGCCGGCCTGACTTGTATCAAGCAAACGATAATTCCTCTTATTCAAACCCCCTCGCCCTGTTAGACTTTGCGCCTTTATTTTTGCCCGTCCGCAGGAAGTCTGATGCCGTCGTTGCCTCTTCGCTTGTCCGCACTGTTTCTGGCCCTTGGCCTGAGTGCCTGCGATGACGCCCCGCGTTTCACCAAGGCCGAGCCCGGCGAAGCCCGTTCCGGCGGTGCCGCGACCGTGCGCAAGACCGATCAGAATTCATTCTCCCTGCCCTCGGCCAACCTGCCACCTTCGCGTCGGGTAGATTTCAGCGTCGGCAACAGTTTCTTTCGCAGCCCCTGGGTGATCGCGCCGTCGACCACCACCGCCCGCGATGGCCTCGGCCCGCTGTTCAACACCAACGCCTGCCAGGGCTGCCACATCAAGGACGGTCGCGGACATCCGCCACCTCCGGATGCGCCGAACGCCGTATCGATGCTGGTGCGTCTGTCGATTCCCGATGCGCCGCAGTACGCCAGATTGATCGAGCAGGTCGGTGTGGTGCCGGAGCCTGTCTATGGCGGACAGTTCCAGGACATGGCCGTGCCTGGCGTCGCGCCGGAAGGCAAGGTGCGGGTCGACTACACGCCAGTGCCGGTGCGCTTCAAGGACGGCACCGAAGTCGAACTGCGCAAACCGGTGTTGCAGTTCTCTCAGCTTGGCTACGGCCCGATGCACCCCGATACGCGTTTCTCCGCACGGGTTGCGCCGCCGATGATCGGTCTGGGTCTGCTCGAAGCGATCCCCGAAGAAGCCATCCTCGCCAACGCCACTGCGCAGGCCAAAGAGAACAACGGCATCAACGGCCGGCCAAACCGGGTCTGGGATGACGCGCAGCAAAAGACCGTGATGGGCCGATTTGGCTGGAAAGCCGGACAACCGAACCTCAATCAACAAAATGTTCACGCGTTTTCTGGTGATATGGGCCTCACCACGAGCCTGAGACCGTTTGATGACTGCACCGACACGCAAATCGCCTGCAAACAGGCGCCCAATGGCAATGGCCCGGACGGCGAACCTGAAGTCAGCGACAACATCCTGCGCCTGGTGCTGTTCTACACCCGCAACCTCGCCGTGCCCGCACGCCGTGGCGTCAACGATGCTCAGGTGCTGGCCGGCAAGAATCTGTTTTTCCAGGCGGGGTGCCACTCCTGTCACACGCCGAAATACACCACCGCCGCCAACGCGGCCGAACCTGAACTGGCCAATCAAGTGATTCGCCCGTACAGCGATCTGCTGCTGCATGACATGGGCGAAGGCCTGGCCGACAACCGCACCGAGTTCCAGGCCAGCGGCCGCGACTGGCGCACGCCGCCGTTGTGGGGTATCGGTCTGACACAGGCAGTCAGCGGTCACACCCAGTTCTTGCACGACGGCCGCGCACGCAACCTGCTCGAAGCCGTGCTCTGGCATGGCGGCGAAGCCCGGGCGGCGCAGCAACAGGTTTTGTCTTTCAATGCCGAGCAGCGTGCCGCGCTGCTGGCGTTCTTGAATTCACTTTAAACACTTAAAAGAATCGGGAGCCCGACATGTTCCGTCCCAAGCTGTTGTTTACCAGCCTTGCCGCACTGGCCCTCGGCGCCTGCTCACCGCAGGATCCGCAAGCCGTCACCTCGGCCGCCATCGCCAAATCGGTGATCCTGCCAACCTACACCCGCTGGGTCGAAGCTGACCGGCAACTGGCCGTCAGCGCCCTCGCCTACTGCCAGGGCAAGGAAAACCTGGAGACCGCCCGCGCCGATTTCCTGCACGCGCAGAAAGCCTGGGCCGAACTGCAACCGCTGCTGATCGGCCCGCTGTCCGAGGGCAACCGTTCGTGGCAGGTGCAGTTCTGGCCGGACAAGAAGAACCTCGTCGGCCGTCAGGTCGAGCAACTGGTCACCACCCAGCCGCAGATCGATGCCGCGGCACTGGCCAAATCCAGCGTTGTTGTGCAAGGCCTGTCGGCCTACGAATACATCCTGTTCGACGCCAAGCCTGACGTGGCCAACGACGAACAGAAAGCCAAATACTGCCCGTTGCTGGTGGCCATCGGCGAGCGCCAGAAACAACTGGCCGAAGAGATTCTGAGCAACTGGAACAACACCGACGGCATGCTCGCGCAGATGAGCAAGTTCCCCAACCAGCGCTACGCCGATTCCCACGAAGCGATCGCCGATCTGCTGCGGGTACAGGTCACCGCCCTCGACACCCTGAAGAAAAAACTCGGCACCCCGATGGGCCGCCAGAGCAAAGGCGTGCCGCAACCGTTCCAGGCCGATGCATGGCGCAGTCAGTCGTCGCTGACGGCGATGGAAGCCAGCCTCGCCGCCGCCAAGACCGTGTGGGAAGGCGTCGACAACAAAGGCCTGCGCGGCTTGCTGCCGGCCGAGCAGAAACCGTTGGCGGACAAGATCGACGCGGCTTACGCGGCCTCGCTCAAGCTGTTCGGCAGCACCCAGCGCTCGCTGACCGAAATGCTCGAAGACGACGCCGGTCGCCAGCAGCTCAACGACATCTACGACAGCCTCAACGTCGTCCATCGCCTGCACGAAGGCGAACTGGCCAAGGCGCTGGGCATCCAACTGGGCTTCAACGCCAACGACGGTGACTGATGAGGGCAAGTGCCATGCTGCGACGCCAGGCTCTGACTTTAGGTAGTTTGCTGCTGGGAGCAGTGACACTGGGCGGCTGGACGCTGTTCAAGCGCAAGGATCAGAGCCCGCTGCTGCTGTCGGCGCGCGACGACACCGACGGCAAGCACTACGCCGTCGGTTATCGGCTGGACGGCACCCGGGTGTTCTCCACCGAAGTCGGCCAGCGCTGCCACGACATCATCAATCACCCGACGCTGCCGATCGCGCTGTTCGTCGCCCGCCGTCCGGGCACCGAGAGCTACCTGATCGACCTGCGCGACGGTGCATTGCTGCAGACCGTGACCTCGCAGCCGAACCGGCATTTCTACGGCCACGCGGTGATCCACCACAGCGGCGATTACCTGTACGCCACCGAGAACGACACCACCGATCCGGGCCGTGGCTTGCTCGGGGTGTACAAGTTCGAGGGTGAACGGCTGGTACACAGTGGGGAGATTTCCACCCACGGCCTCGGCCCGCATCAAGTGTCGTGGATGCCCGACGGCGAAACACTGGTGGTGGCCAACGGCGGG
The DNA here is from genome assembly GCF_046097675.1 of Pseudomonas sp. UV AK001. NCBI lineage: Bacteria > Pseudomonadati > Pseudomonadota > Gammaproteobacteria > Pseudomonadales > Pseudomonadaceae > Pseudomonas > Pseudomonas sp. UV AK001. Next base: position 269,313 of record NZ_JBJUVZ010000003.1, on the reverse strand, counting down.
ATCCGCACCGAGGCCGAAAGCCGGGTCGACATGAACCTCGACGCCATGGAGCCAAGCCTGGTGCTGATGCAACGCGACGGCACACTGTTGAGCAAGGAAACCCTCGCCCAACAGATGAACAGCGTGCGCCACCTGGGCATCGCCAGCGATGGCACCATCGTCGCCGGCCAGCAATTCATGGGGCCTTCCCAGGAGCGCTCCGAGTTGCTGGCGATCAAGCGTCCGGGACAGCCGTTCGTGGCGTTCCCGGTGCCGGATCATCAGTTGCAGTCGATGGGGCACTACACCGCCAGCGTCGCCGTGCACAGCGAACTGCGTCTGGTGGCACTGACCGCACCGCGTGGCAACCGCTTCTTCATCTGGGATCTGGACAGCGGCGAAGTGCGCCTCGACGCACCGTTGCCCGACTGCGCCGGTGTCGGTGCGGTGAAGGACGGCTTCGTCGTGACGTCGGGACAAGGACGTTGCCGCTACTACGATTGCCGCCAGGATGAACTGCTGGCCAAACCGCTGGATCTGCCCGCAGGGCTCTGGGACAACCATCTGCACCTGATGGCCTGAAAACCGCCGCTGGCCGTTCGGTCGGCGGTGCTCCCCTCCTCCACCTCATCCCCTCATACCTGTAAAAACTGGCAGCTGGAATCCCTGCCGGAGTCGGGGTAATGTTCCCGCCTGTCTCGCCTGATTTTCTCCAAGGAACTGGAATATGCTGCGTCGCCGCATGCTGATCATGTTGGGTGTTGTACTGCTGATCGTTCTGCTTCTCGCCGGTTACAAGGCCTTCTCGATCTACACCATGATCCAGGGCTTTGCCAAACCGAAACCGCCGATCAGTGTCGCCGTGGCCACAGCCGCCGAGCGCCCGTGGCAGATGCGCCTGCCCACCGTCGGCACGCTCAAGGCGCTGCAAGGTGTCGAGCTGAGCCTGGAAGTCGCCGGCACCGTCACCGAGCTGAAGTTCGAATCAGGTCAGAAGGTCAAGGCCGGGCAACCGTTGCTGCAACTCGACAGCGCCGTCGAATCCGCACTGCTGGAAACCGCCAAGGCCGACCTCGGCCTGGCGCAACTGGACTTCGGTCGCGGCAGCCAGCTGGTCGGCAGCAGCGCGATTTCCAAGGGTGAATTCGACCGACTCTCGGCGGTGCTGCAAAAGAACCGCGCCACGGTCAACCAGCTCAATGCATCGCTGGCGAAAAAACGCATCGTCGCACCGTTCAGCGGCACCATCGGCATCCGTCAGGTGGACGTCGGCGACTACCTCGCCAGCGGCACGAAAATCGCCACCCTGCAGGATCTGAGCAGCCTCTACGCCGACTTCTATGTGCCCGAACAATCAGTGCCGAAACTGGCGATCGGCCAACCGGTGCATATTTCGGTAGCCGCGTATCCCGGGCAGAATTTTCCCGGCGCCATCAGCGCAATCAACCCGATTGTCGAAAGCACCACCCGCAACATTCTGGTTCGCGCGACGCTGGCCAATCCGGATGGCAAGTTGCTGCCGGGCATGTTCGCCAGCCTTGAAGTGCTGCTGCCGGATCCGCAGAAACACATCGTCGTACCGGAAAGCGCGATCACCTACACCCTGTACGGCAACTCGATTTACGTGGTCGGGCAGAAAAAGGCCGAGGACGGCAGCGTCGAAAAAGACGACAAGGGCCAGCCGATACTGATCGCCGAGCGCCGTTTCATTGAAACCGGTGAGCGCCGCGAGGGCCTGGTGATGATCAACAAGGGCGTGCAGAGCGGCGAGCAAGTGGTGACGGCCGGCCAGATCAAACTGGACAACGGCGCCCACATCGCCATCAGCGAAGACATGACCCTCGGCGAGCAGAATAGTCCGCGCCGCGCCGACTGATCAAGGAATCCTCATGGCCTTTACCGATCCGTTCATCCGCCGCCCGGTGCTCGCCACCGTGGTCAGCCTGCTGATTGTGCTGCTGGGCTTCCAGGCCTGGAGCAAGCTGCCGTTGCGCCAGTACCCGCAGATGGAAAACGCCCTGATCACGGTGACTACCGCCTATCCCGGGGCCAACGCCGAAACCATCCAGGGCTACATCACCCAGCCGATGCAACAGAGCCTGGCGAGCGCCGAGGGCATCGACTACATGACCTCGGTCAGTCGCCAGAACTTCTCGGTGATTTCGATCTACGCACGCATCGGTTCCAACAGCGACCGATTGTTCACCGAGCTGTTGGCCAAGGCCAACGAGGTGAAGAACAAGCTGCCGCAGGATGCCGAAGACCCGGTGCTGAGCAAGGAATCCGCCGATGCCTCGGCGCTGATGTACATCAGTTTCTTCAGCAAGGAATTGAGCAACCCGCAGATCACCGACTACCTGTCGCGGGTGATCCAGCCAAAACTGGCGACACTGCCAGGCATGGCCGAAGCCGAGATTCTGGGTAACCAGGTGTTCGCCATGCGCCTGTGGATCGACCCGGTGAAGCTCGCCGGTTTCGGCCTCAGCGCCAGCGACGTGACCAATGCCGTGCGCCAGTACAACTTCCTCTCCGCTGCCGGCGAAGTGAAAGGCGAATACGTGGTCACCAGTATCAACGCCAACACCGAACTGAAGTCCGCTGAGGCCTTCGGCAAGATTCCGCTGAAGGTCAACGGTGACAGTCGCGTGCTGCTGAGCGATGTGGCGCGGGTGGAAATGGGCGCGGAGAACTACAACTCCATCAGCTCCTTCGGTGGCACTCCCTCGGTATACATCGGGATCAAGGCCACCCCCGGCGCCAACCCGCTGGACGTGATCAAGGAAGTGCGCAAGATCATGCCGGAGCTGGAAGCCCAGCTGCCGCCCAACCTCAAGAGCGAAATCGCCTACGACGCCACCCTGTTCATCCAGGCCTCCATCGACGAAGTGGTGAAAACCCTGTTCGAAGCCGTGCTGATCGTGATCGTGGTGGTGTTCCTGTTTCTCGGCGCCCTGCGGTCGGTAGTGATCCCGGTGGTGACCATTCCGCTGTCGATGATCGGCGTGATGTTCTTCATGCAGATGATGGGTTACTCGATCAACCTGCTGACCCTGCTGGCGATGGTGCTGGCCATCGGTCTGGTGGTTGACGATGCCATCGTGGTGGTGGAAAACATCCACCGGCATATCGAGGAAGGCAAGACCCCGCTGGAGGCCGCACTCGAAGGCGCCCGGGAAATCGCGATGCCGGTGGTGTCGATGACCATCACCCTGGCGGCGGTGTATGCGCCGATCGGATTCCTGAGCGGGTTGACCGGGGCCCTGTTCAAGGAGTTCGCGCTGACCCTGGCCGGGGCCGTGGTGATTTCCGGCATCGTCGCCCTGACCCTGTCGCCGATGATGTGCGCCCTGCTGTTGCGCCACGAGGAAAACCCCAGCGGGCTTGCCCACCGACTCGACCGGATCTTCGAAAACCTCAAGCGACGCTACCAGAGCATGCTCCACGGCACGCTCAACACCCGGCCGGTGGTGCTGGTGTTCGCGGTGATCGTGCTGTGTCTGATTCCGGTGCTGCTCAAGTTCACCAAATCGGAACTGGCACCGGACGAAGACCAGGGCATCATTTTCATGATGGCCAACGCGCCGCAACCGACCAACCTCGATTATCTGAACACCTACACCGAAGAATTCGTGAAGATCTTCAAGGAATTCCCGGAGTACTACTCCTCGTTCCAGATCAACGGCTACAACGGTGTGCAGAGCGGCATCGGTGGTTTCCTGCTCAAGCCGTGGAACGAGCGCAGCCGCACCCAGATGCAGATTCTTCCCGAGGTACAAGGCAAGCTCGGCAGCATTCCGGGTCTGCAGATCTTCGGCTTCAACCTGCCCTCCCTGCCCGGCACCGGCGAAGGCCTGCCGTTCGAATTCGTGATCAACACGGCCAACGATTACGAGCTGTTGCTGCAGGTGGCTGACCGGATCAAGAAGCGTGCGATGGAGTCGGGCAAGTTCGCGTTCGTCGACCTCGATCTGGCCTTCGACAAACCGGAAGTGGTGGTCGATATCGACCGTGCGAAAGCGGCGCAGATGGGCGTGTCGATGCAGGATCTGGGCGGTACCCTCGCCACCTTGCTCGGCGAGGCGGAGATCAACCGGTTCACCATCGAGGGTCGCAGCTACAAAGTGATCGCCCAGGTTGAACGGGCCTATCGCGACAACCCGGACTGGCTGAACAACTACTACGTGAAAAACACCCAGGGCGAGCTGTTGCCACTCTCGACCCTGATAACCGTGACCGATCGGGCCAGACCACGACAGCTCAACCAGTTCCAGCAACTCAACGCGGCGAAGCTGTCAGGGTTCCCGCTGGTCAGCATGGGCGAAGCCATCGACAGCGTCGTGCAGATCGCCCGGGAAGAAGCGCCTGCGGGTTTTGCCTTCGATTACGGCGGTGCCTCGCGGCAATTCGTCCAGGAAGGCAGTGCGCTGTGGGTCACCTTCGCGCTGGCACTGGCGATCATTTTCCTGGTGCTGGCGGCGCAGTTCGAGAGTTTCCGGGATCCGCTGGTGATTCTGGTGACCGTACCGTTGTCGATTTGCGGGGCGCTGATTCCGCTGTTCCTCGGCTGGTCGAGCATGAACATCTACACCCAGGTCGGGCTGGTGACACTGATCGGCCTGATCAGCAAGCACGGGATCCTGATCGTCGAATTCGCCAACCAGTTGCGCAAGGAAAAAGGCCTGACGGCCCGCGAGGCGGTTGAAGAGGCGGCGGCGATTCGCTTGCGTCCCGTGTTGATGACCACCGCCGCCATGGTGTTCGGCATGGTGCCGCTGATCATCGCCAGTGGCGCGGGCGCGGTGAGCCGCTTTGATATCGGCACGGTGATTGCCACCGGGATGTCGATCGGGACCTTGTTTACGCTGTTCGTCCTGCCCTGTGTCTACACCGTGCTGGCCAAACCCGATCCTGCACCTTCCCCATAACCGCCGTTTTCACACGCGCACAAAAAAGGCCTCGCATCTGCGAGGCCTTTGGCGCTTTTCAATCGATTCAACTCTGCGGCCTCATCCCTTGAGAAAGCCCGAACATGAACAGCAGCAAATCATGGTCGGGTTTGGTTGCCACGGAAGCTTTCGCCACCCGCGGCATCGGACAATGGGCATCGCTGCTCGATGCTCCGATCACTTGCATGCGTGGCTGTTCCCAGGCCGCCACCGCCAAAGATGCAACTGCCAAGGCTCCTACCAGAAACAAACCTCGTGCAATTTCTAGTTTCATCGCTATAAACCCTTGATAGCGCTGCCAAACGCCGTCTCATAAAAATAGACGAGTTTTTTCCAGTCCGTAGGGCTGAACGACGAGTGGCGGCGCAATTGTTTCATGTCATGGGAGGCCGCACGATAAGCGGTCAGGCGCTGACGGCATTTTTCCAGATCGATCAGGGCCACTTCGACCTTGGCCGAGTCGCCTTCGCCGGTGACGCGGACAAAGACGTGCTTGATGTAAATGCAGCTGTGCTGCCAACGGCCCTTGTGCATGCGGGCCAGGTTTTCGGCGAGGTCCTTGAGCACGCGCTCATACACGGCTTCACCGTACTGCTCGCGACCACCTGCCGCTTCCCACTGTTCAAGTTCCTGGAAACCGTCCAGCGACTTGGTGACCAGCAAGGCCCGCCACTTGTGCTGCGGATCTGGCTGAGCCCCGCAAAAAACGATTTCCGGCACCCGGACGCCAAGTCTGGTTACACCGGTCAGCGCATCCAGTTCACGCAAAACAGTCGGTCGACCGAACGGGTGCAACCAGCTGCGATAGATATGTCCTGTCTGGCGTTTGGCATACAGCAGTTGACCATCGCGCCCTACCACCCGCTGCACGCCACTTTCGCCACCACGACGCACGTTGGGTTCTTCCACCCACTCACCGCGCTGGTTCCAGTAGTAGTCAAAGCGATCCTGGGGAGCAACTTCCGTTTCTGCTGCAAATTGCACTGCCATCCTCTTACCTCTTGCGTAGTACGTAAACTCGCCACATGGCATAGAGCGGAATGAAGTCCAGTTGTTCCTGGATCCTGAATCCTGCCTCTTCGAATTCCTTTTCAACCGTAGCGGCCGGTAGCACAAACCGGTTCTGATAACCTTCCTGGCCGCGGCGTTTCTCGGCACGCTTGCGTTTCCAGGCCTTGAAATTGCCGTCTACCCACAACGAAACGATCACACTGTCCCGGGTGACGCGTTCAAATTCGCGCAAAATCGTCCGCCGATGCTCGGCTTCGCCGATATGGTGCAGCAGACGCATGCAGAAAATGCTGTCCACGGAGTTGTCAGGCAGCGCGATATCGAACGCCGAGGTGTGCAAGGGTTGTACCCGCTTCACCACATCCGCCGGCTGGGCCTGCATCGCCGTCTTGATCATCGACTCGGAATTGTCTGCCCCGATGATTACCCGATTGGGCTTTTCTGCCAGCAACGGCCAGAAACGTCCGGCACCGCACGGCAGATCCAGCACCAGTCCCGGTTCGCCAACCAGCGTCAGCGCCTTGCGGGCCAACTGCTGATCGCGCCAGTTGGACAGGCGACGCCCCAGGCCATCCTGGTGCTTGCGCAGATATTTCTGCGCATGGTTGTCGTCGTACTTCTCGGAAAAATCGAGTTTGATCGGGCCGGCCATCATCGGGACTCCTGAATTGCTGATATCCCCACCTTATGCAGGGGCGTGTCAGCGTCAGGTCATCCCTTTGTGAAAAAAACGTCGCGTAAACCCACGAACTATTTCAAGGTTATACAGGTTTCGTTCAGGTTGGCAGCTTTTTTGTGCCATTTGGGAGGGATTCCTGTATGCCCAGATCTACCTCGAAACGGCAGCCATTGGGCTCCATCGTACTCAAAGTGACGCTCCAGCCCTGGTTCTCACAGATGCGCTGCACCAATGACAACCCCAGCCCAAGGCCTTCTCCGCGTTTTTCGCTGCCGCGCACGAACGGCTTGAACATTTCCTCGCGCTTTTCCTCGGGAATGCCTACACCCGAGTCCTCGACCACGAAGCCGTTGTCGTTGAGCGTCAGCCGAATGAAACCCTGCTCGGTGTAGTGCAGGGCATTGCGCAGCAGGTTACCCATCACGGCATTGAGCAGTGTGGCGTTGTAACGGGTGTCCGGCGGGTTGCCCGGTTCGAAAATCAGCTTCAGCCCCTTGGATTCGATCGGCTCGCGCCACACGCCCAGCAGATTGTCCGCCACCTGGCCCAGACTGTGTCGGGGCGCCGCCCCGGCATCTTCGCGCTGGGCACGGGCCAGCATCAGGAAGGTCTGCACCAGTTCACGCATTTCTTCACTGGCACGAGCAATTCGCTCGACCTGGGCGCGGCCGCGCGGATCGATGCCCGGGTTTTCCAGCAGCAGCTCACAGGAAGTGGCCAGTACCATCAGCGGTGTGCGCAATTCGTGGCTGACGTCACTGGTGAACAACCGCTCACGGGTCAAAGCCTGACGCAAACGCCCCAGCGTCGCATCGAAGGCCACCGCCAGTTCACCCACTTCGTCAGCGGCGTAGTCCGGCGCCAGCGGCGGTGCCAGACCCAGCAACTGATCGCGATGACGCACCTGACGCGCCAGCCGGACCACCGGCGCCATCACCTTGCGCGCCAGCACCCAGCCGAGGAATACCGCCAGCGCCAGACTGAGCACGAAGCCCACCAGCACCACGGCAAACAGCACGCGCTCGCGCTCTTCGAAATCGCTTTGATCCTGCAGCAACACGTAACGCCGACCGTCGACGATTTCGACCATCGCGTGATAGGACAGCTGCTCGCGGAAGACTTCGTGGAACCCCGAATCCAGATGCCGCAGATCCTTGGGCAGCTCGAAGTCACCAGGGCCGCCGCTGAAATAAAACAACTGGTCCGGCTCCGGCCGATGGCTCCAGTCCGAAACGTTGTCCATCAGCAACAGGCGCTGCAGGTCGCCGCCCAGTCCGGCAGAAATCAGTTTTTCTTCCACCAGGTGCACGGTCGCGACAATGCCCATCGCGAAGGCCCCCGCCACCAGTGCGCTCATCAGCGCAAAGGCGATGATGATCCGCTGGGCAAGGCTCTGCTTAAACTCCATCGCGGCCCTCGGCCAAGCGATAACCCACGCCGTGCACGGTGTGCAGCAGTGGTTTGGCGAACGGTTTGTCGATCACCTGACGCAATTGGTGGACGTGGCTGCGCAGGCTGTCGCTGTCCGGGCAATCGTCGCCCCACAGGGCTTCTTCGAGAATTTCCCGACGCAGGACGTGCGGGCTCTTCTGCATCAGTACCGCGAGCAGCTTCAGGCCCACCGGGTTGAGCTTGAGCAGTTTGCCTTCGCGGGTCACTTCCAGTGTGTCGAGGTCGTAGCTCAGATCACCGACCTGCAAGGAGCGTCGACCGCCGCCCTGAGTACGGCGCATCACCGCCTCGATCCGCGCCGCCAGTTCCGACAGCGCGAAGGGTTTGACCAGGTAATCGTCCGCCCCGGACTTGAAGCCCTGCAAGCGATCATCGAGCTGATCGCGGGCGGTGAGCATGATCACCGGCGTGTCGCGACGGGCATCTTCGCGCAGGCGTTTGCACAGGGTGTAGCCATCGATGCCCGGCAACATGATGTCGAGCACGATCAGGTCATAGTGCTCGGTGGCTGCCAGATGCAGGCCCGACAGACCGTCCTGGGCGCAATCGACGGTATAGCCTTTCAGGCCCAGGTAATCGGCCAGGTTGGCCAGGATATCGCGGTTGTCTTCGACCAATAGAATTCGCATGGGCACCTCTTCCGTACACAGTAACGGCCGTCATGGCCCGCGCAGCTTAAGGCCTGTTTCGGTTCAGGGCCAGCGCTGGTGCCCCGGCAGAAGAAATTGCCCGGACGAAATAAATCTTTAACAAAGTTTTCACTATCGATTCACAACCTGACTACAGTGGCGCCGCGAAACTCTCGCGCCATTGATAAAAGGAAAAGAAAACAATGGGTTTCTTCAAGACAGCGCCTATGCGCTATCTGCTGTTGGTCACCGGCGCCTGGCTGGTCGTGTTTCTCCTCACCCGCACCGTACTGCTGCTGACTCATCTGGATGAGGCCGGTGGCGGTGCGCTGTCCGTGTTCGGCGTCGGCCTGGTCTACGACCTGGGCTTTCTCGCCTACGCGGCTCTGCCGATGGGCCTGTACCTGCTGCTGTGCCCTCCGGGCCTGTGGCGGCGGCGCGGTCATCGCTGGTTCCTGCAGGGACTGCTGACGGTCAGCCTGTACGCCATGCTGTTCACGGCGGTGGCCGAGTGGCTGTTCTGGGATGAGTTCGGGGTGCGCTTCAACTTCATCGCCGTCGATTATCTGGTGTATTCCGACGAAGTGCTGAACAACGTGCTGGAGTCCTATCCGATCGGCAAGTTGCTGAGCATCCTGGCGGTGCTGGCCATCGCGTTGAGTTTCGCGCTGCGCAAACCGTTCAACGCGGCGCTGGATGCCCCGCTGCCGCCATTGCGCGGGCGCCTGCTCAATGCGTTGGCCTTGCTGGTGGTCGCGGGTCTGAGCCTGCAACTGATCAGCCAGGACGCACCGCGCGCCCAGGGCGGCAACGCCTATCAGAACGAACTGGCGAGCAACGGCCCGTATCAGTTCTTCGCCGCGTTCCGTAACAACGAGCTGGACTACAGCCAGTTCTACAAGAGCCTGCCGGCGGACAAAGTCGCCGGTCAGATGCGTGCCGAACTGAACGAGCCCAATGCCCGCTTCGTCGGTCAGGATCCACAAGACATCCGTCGCGATATCGACAACCCGGGCGTCACCCGCAAGCCGAACATCGTGCTGGTGACCATCGAAAGCCTCAGCGCCAAATACCTGGGCAGCAATGGTGATGGCCGCAACCTGACGCCGAACCTCGACGCGTTGCGCAAGCAGAGCCTGTACTTCAACAATTTCTACGCCACCGGCACCCGCACCGACCGCGGTCTGGAAGCCATCACCCTGGCCATTCCGCCGACGCCGGGCCGTTCGATCGTCAAGCGCATCGGTCGCGAAAGCGGTTTTGCCAGCCTCGGCCAGCAACTGAGCGCGGTCGGCTATGACAGCGTGTTCGTCTACGGTGGCCGTGGCTACTTCGACAACATGAACGCGTTCTTCAGTGGCAACGGCTATCGCGTTGTCGACCAGAGCAGCGTCGACGAGTCGGAGATTCACTTCAAGAATGCCTGGGGCATGGCCGACGAGGATCTGTACAAACAGACGCTGAAGCTGGCGGACGCCGACTACGCCAAGCAGCAGCCTTTCCTGTTGCAGCTGATGACCACCTCCAACCATCGTCCGTACACCTACCCGGAAAACCGCATCGACATCAAATCCGGCAACGGTCGCGATGGTGCGGTGAAATACACCGACTACGCCATCGGCCAGTTCCTGGAGCAGGCGCGGCAGAAACCGTGGTTCGACAACACGATCTTCATCTTCGTCGCCGACCACACCGCCGGCAGCGCGGGCAAGGAAGACCTGCCGATCACCAACTACCAGATCCCGCTGTTCATCTATGCACCGAAGCTGATCGAAGCACGGGAAAACGCGCAACTGGCCAGTCAGATCGACCTCGCGCCGACTCTGCTGGGGCTGCTGAACCTGGACTACCAGTCGACGTTCTTCGGTCGCAACCTGCTGGCGGACAACCCGCTGCCACCTCGGGTCGTGGTGGGCAACTATCAGCATCTGGGGCTGTTCGACGGCAAGGATCTGGCGATCCTCAGCCCGCGCCAGGGCCTGCGTCGGCATGACGACGCACTGACCGAAAGCCGCGAGTCCCGGGTCAACAGCGACGACCCGCTGGTGAGCCGCGCCATCACGTATTACCAAACCGCCAGTTATGGCTTCAAGCAACAGCTGCTTGGCTGGAAAGCACCCAAGGAGGGTGCCGCGCAAGTCAGCGATCGTTAATCGAAGCGCCCCGGGCTGATGCCCCGGGGCGTTTTCCCGTTCTGGATCCCTCATGTCATCAAGCGTTGTACGCCCTGCCCCTCGCCCGCTGAACTTCTGGCTGTGCCTGGGGATTCCCGCCGTCGCGGCCGCCCTTCTGATCCTGCTGGAACTCACCGATCTGGACATGAACCTGGCGCGGATGTTCTACGACCCCGCCGCCGGCGACTTCATCGGGCGCCACAGTTACTTCCTGGAAAACATCCTTCACGATCGCGCCAAACAAGTGGTGATTGCGTTTTCGGTGTTCGCCGTCATCGGCTTCATCGGTGCGTTTTTCATCGACCGGATCAAACCGTACAAACGTGAACTGGGCTGTCTGGTGCTGTCCCTGGGCCTGGCGACTTCATTCGTGACACCGATGAAAGCCGTGACCGCCGTGCAGTGCCCGTGGAGCCTCGAGCAGTTCGGCGGCCATGAAACCTACAGCAAACTGCTGGATCACCGCCCGCCGACCGACAAGCCCGGGCGCTGCTGGCCCGGTGGTCATGCGGCTACGGGGTTCACCTTGTTTGCGCTGTTCTTCGTGCTGCGGGATCGTCGTCCGCGACTGGCGCGACAGGCGTTCATCTTTGCCTTTGCGCTGGGCTCGGTGTTCTCGATCAGCCGGATGATGCAGGGCGCACACTTCTTTTCGCACAACGTGTGGACGGCGATTTTCTGCTGGCTGATCTGCCTGGGGTCGTATTACTGGGTGCTGTATCGCCCGACCGTGAAAGCTGAAGCGGTCATGAAGGCACAACCGGTTAACGCCTGATTACTCAAACGCCAGATAACAAAATCAGGACAATAAAAAACCCCGCCTGCTCATCGCAGGCGGGGTTTTTCGTTTCGGGGTAAGGCTGGCTTACATCATGCCGCCCATGCCGCCCATGCCACCCATGCCGCCCATGTCTGGCATACCGCCGCCAGCTGCACCTTCTTTCTTCGGTGCATCAGCAACAGCAGCTTCGGTGGTCAGGATCAGACCGCCGATGGAGGCTGCAGCTTGCAGAGCCGAACGGGTTACCTTGGTTGGGTCCAGGATGCCCATTTCGATCATGTCGCCGTATTCGCCGGTAGCAGCGTTGTAGCCGAAGCTGCCTTCGCCGTTCTTGACCTTGTCGACAACCACGCTTGGCTCGTCGCCGGAATTGGCAACGATCTGGCGCAGCGGCGCTTCAACAGCGCGACGCAGTACAGCGATACCGACGTTCTGGTCAGCGTTGTCGCCTTTCAGTTCGGTCAGGGCTTCCAGAGCGCGGATCAGCGCAACGCCACCGCCAGGTACCACGCCTTCTTCAACGGCTGCGCGGGTTGCGTGCAGGGCGTCTTCAACGCGGGCTTTCTTCTCTTTCATTTCAACTTCGGAACCGGCGCCAACCTTGATCACTGCAACGCCGCCGGACAGCTTGGCCAGACGCTCTTGCAGTTTTTCACGGTCGTAGTCCGAGGAAGTCTCGGCAACCTGGGCACGGATCTGAGCGATACGGGCTTCGATGTCGCCTTGAACGCCAGCACCGTCAACGATGATGGTGTTTTCCTTGGACAGGGTCACGCGCTTGGCGCTACCCAGGTGTTCCAGGGTGGTGCTTTCCAGGCTCAGGCCGATCTCTTCGGAGATCACGGTACCGCCGGTCAGAACGGCGATGTCCTGCAGCATGGCCTTGCGACGGTCGCCGAAGCCTGGAGCCTTGACGGCTGCGACTTTAACGATGCCACGCATGTTGTTCACGACCAGAGTCGCCAGGGCTTCGCCTTCAACGTCTTCGGCAACGATCAGCAGTGGACGGCCGGCTTTGGCAACGGCTTCCAGCACTGGCAGCATTTCGCGGATGTTCGAGATTTTCTTGTCGACCAGCAGGATCAGCGCGCCTTCCAGCTCGGCAACCATGGTGTCCGGCTTGTTGACGAAGTACGGGGACAGGTAGCCACGGTCGAACTGCATGCCTTCTACAACCGACAGTTCGTTTTCCAGGCCCGAGCCTTCTTCAACGGTGATCACGCCTTCTTTGCCGACTTTTTCCATGGCTTCGGCAATGATGTCGCCGATGGAGTTGTCGGAGTTGGCGGAGATGGTGCCCACCTGAGCGATAGCCTTGGTGTCAGCGCATGGCTTGGACAGACCTTTCAGCTCTTTGACGATCGCGATGGTCGCTTTGTCGATACCGCGCTTCAGGTCCATCGGGTTCATGCCGGCAGCGACGGCTTTCAGGCCTTCGTTGACGATCGATTGAGCCAGAACGGTAGCGGTGGTGGTGCCGTCGCCTGCGTCATCGTTGGCCTTGGAGGCAACGTCTTTGACCAGCTGCGCGCCCATGTTTTCGAAACGGTCTTCGAGTTCGATCTCTTTGGCGACGGAAACGCCGTCCTTGGTGATGGTCGGAGCGCCGAAGCTCTTCTCGAGGATCACGTTACGGCCTTTCGGGCCCAGGGTCGCTTTTACCGCGTCAGCCAGGACGTTTACGCCAACCAGCATTTTCTTGCGGGCGGAATCGCCGAATTTAACTTCTTTAGCAGCCATGATCGATATTCCTTAAATACTTTGTAGTAGCGGGAAAATGAACGGGGGTAATCAGCCTTCGATAACGGCGAGGATTTCGTTCTCGCTCATTACCAGCAGGTCTTCGCCGTCGACTTTCACGGTGTTGCTGCCGGAGTACGGACCGAACACAACCTTGTCGCCCACTTTCACGGACAGTGCGCGCACTTCACCGCTTTCCAGTGCCTTGCCCGGGCCTACAGCCAGAATCTCACCGTGGTTGGCTTTCTCGGCAGCCGAACCTGGCAGGACGATACCGCCAGCGGTTTTCTTTTCTTCTTCGCTGCGACGGATGACGACGCGGTCATGCAGAGGACGAAGCTTCATTGTCGATCTCTCCTAATTGTGGTTTTCATCGGCCGGTGTAGTCCCGGCGGGTTTAACGAATCCGGCCTGCGCCGGTTGCGGCTCGTCGAGCGAACCGCGGAAGTCTGTCCGGTTCAAATACCGGAAACCTTTCGGTGACCGATACATAAGGGCGCATAAGCTTATTACAAGGGCAGGCCTAAAATTTTTTCATCGTGGCTCGTCATGTGCACGGCCGTAAACGAACACGGCACCCGAAGGTGCCGTGTGAGTGCAGAAGTTACTTGGTGTCGCGGTGTTCGAACTCGCCTTCGATCACATCGCCTTCGCGGCCCAGAGGCTGGCGCGGTGCAGGACCGCCTCGGGGTTGCAGGTCGTCGGCGAACGCACGCTGACGCATGGCCTGTTCTTCGGCGCGCTGGCGCATCTTGTTGGCGAACAGGCGACGGCTGAACGGCAACAGCAGGATCAGACCGGCCACGTCACTGATGAAACCCGGCAGGATCAGCAGGCCACCGGCCAGGGCCAGCATCAGGCCTTCAAGCATGGTCTGCGCAGGCAGTTCGCCGCGGTTCAGGCTTTCACGGGCACGCAGGGCGGTGGCCAGTCCGGCGATACGCAGCACGAATACGCCGAACATCGAGCCGAGAATGATCAGCAGCAGGGCCGGGAAAAATCCGATCGAACCTGCCACTTTGACGAATACGAACAGCTCCAACACCGGGAACAGCAGAAAGAGCAACAAAAAAGGGCGCATCAAAGTTTCCTCAACGCAAGAAATGCCTTGCAGTAAGCCTTAGATGACGTCGCCCTTTCGTGAATTCAAGCGTCGGCCACCGCATTTTTTGGCCAGATCTCGGCGTGAGCCAGAGAAACCAAGGCTTCGCGCACTTGTATCGGCGTATGACAAGGCGCTTGAAACGGCAGCCAGTACAGCGCCTGACCGATGCGCAGGTGCATGCCTTCAGTGTCGATCCCGGCCATTTGTGCCGGTACGGTTTTCGGCAGCCCGGCGAGGTCGACGTAATGCGCGATGGCCTTGGCATGGTCGCTGTTCATGTGCTCGACCATGCTGATTTCGGCCTTGCCGGCAAACGGGTTGGCCAGGGTCAGGTGATCGACCCAGTGGATCGCGCCGAAACCGCCGATGTAGCGATGACGCACGGGTTTGAGCACCCAGAAATCGAAATCGTGGGCCTTGTGGTAATTCTGCGAATCGGGGAAATAACGGTAGTAACGCTCGGCGGCGGTTTCGATGGCGGCAGCGTCTTCGAGTTTTTCCGCTTCCGCCAGATAGGTCAGGCGACCAACGGCTTGCACATCGTCAGCCTCGCGCTCACCCACCAGCAGCGAACATTTCGGGTCTTTCTGCAGGTTGTGGGTGTGCTGGGCGATGCGGCTGATCAGGATCAGCGGCCGGCCCTGCTCGTTCAGGCAGTAGGGAACCACGGAGCCAAACGGAAAACCGGGCATTGATTTGGAGTGGGTCGACAGCACGCCACGGTATTCCTTGAGAAGCAATTCTCGGGCATTCTTAGCCGCTTCAACGCTCAATTTATGACTCCTTAAATAGAATCCGTCGAAAAAACGGACGGGCGACACGGATAAGTATCAGTCGCCACAGGGGCAGTTCTCATGTGCAGCCGGGCCATGTCAGGCGCAGATCGAGAGGCTCTCTAAAGGACACTACTCTGACCTGCTCTCGGGGACATGCGAATGCAACTCAACGACAAAGTAATCATTATCACTGGCGGTTGCCAAGGCTTGGGCCGCTCGATGGCCGAGTATTTCGCAGGCAAGGGCGCGAAGCTGGCACTGGTCGACCTGAACCAGGAAAAACTCGATGACGCGGTCGCGGCCTGCAAGGCCAAGGGTGTCGAGGCCCGCAGCTATCTGTGCAACGTCGCCAATGAAGAGCAGGTGACGCACATGGTTGCCCAGGTCGCCGAAGACTTCGGCGCGATCCACGGTCTGATCAACAACGCCGGGATCCTGCGCGATGGCCTGCTGCTCAAGGTCAAGGACGGCGAAATGACCAAGATGAGCCTGGCCCAATGGCAGGCGGTGATCGACGTCAACCTGACCGGCGTGTTCCTCTGCACCCGTGAAGTGGCGGCAAAAATGGTCGAGCTGAAGAACAGCGGCGCGATCATCAACATCTCGTCGATCTCCCGCGCGGGCAACGTCGGCCAGACCAACTACTCCGCCGCCAAGGCCGGTGTGGCGGCAGCGACCGTGACCTGGGCCAAGGAACTGGCGCGCTACGGCATCCGCGTGGCGGGCATCGCACCGGGCTTCATCGAAACCGAAATGACCCTGGGCATGAAGCCGGAAGCGCTGGAGAAAATGACGTCGGGCATTCCGCTCAAGCGCATGGGCAAGCCGGAAGAGATCGCCCATTCGGCGGCGTACATCTTCGAGAACGACTACTACACCGGCCGGATTCTGGAGATGGACGGCGGGTTGCGCATTTAAGGCTTACCAAAAAACAATGTGGGAGCAAGCTCGCTCCCACAAGTTTTTTCAGCGGCGCCGCGGCATCAATCGTCGCTGATGGTGATGTTCGGCATCGCCGGCGATGCCGCTTCCTGCAACACGATCCGCGCGCCGACGTGGCGGGCCAGTTCCTGATAGACCATGGCGATCTGGCTGTCCGGCTCGGAAATTACCGTCGGCTTGCCGCCATCGGCCTGTTCGCGGATCAGCATCGACAGCGGCAGCGAAGCCAGCAGTTCGACGCCGAACTGGGTCGCCAGCTTCTCGCCACCGCCCTCACCGAACAGATGCTCGGCATGCCCGCAGTTCGAGCAGATGTGCACGGCCATGTTTTCCACCACGCCCAGCACCGGAATATTGACCTTGCGGAACATCTCCACGCCTTTGCGCGCATCGAGCAGCGCCAGATCCTGCGGGGTGGTGACGATCACGGCACCGGCCACCGGGACTTTCTGCGCCAGGGTCAGCTGAATGTCGCCGGTGCCTGGCGGCATGTCGATCACCAGATAATCCAGGTCGCCCCAGGCGGTTTGCGTGACCAGTTGCAGCAGCGCGCCGGAGACCATCGGCCCGCGCCAGACCATCGGCGTGTTGTCGTCGGTCAGGAACGCCATCGACATGACTTCCACGCCATGGGCCTGCAGCGGCACGAACCACTTCTGATCCTTGACCTGCGGACGGGTGCCTTCGGGAATACCGAACATGATGCCCTGGCTCGGACCGTAGATATCGGCGTCGAGGATCCCGACCTTCGCGCCTTCACGGGCCAGTGCCAGCGCCAGGTTGGCGGCGGTGGTGGATTTACCCACGCCGCCCTTGCCCGACGCCACGGCGACCACGTTCTTGACGTTGGCCAGCCCCGGAATCTGCGCCTGGGCCTTGTGCGCGGCGATCACGCTGTTGACCTCGACCCTGGCAGTCACCACTCCGTCAAGATTTTCGATGGCCAGTTGCAGCAATTGCGCCCAGCCGCTCTTGAACAGACCGGCGGCATAACCGATTTCCAGCTGCACGCTGACGCGGTCACCGGTGATTTCGATGTTGCGCACGCAACCGGCGCTGACCGGGTCCTGGTTCAGGTAAGGGTCGGTGTATTGGCTGAGGACGGCTTCCACCGCTGCGCGAGTGACGGCGCTCATGGGCAACTCCGATAACAAGACTGGGAAAAGATGGCGGGTATCCTACCCCTTCTGTCGTCCGGACGGCATGCCCGGCAACCATTTGCAGGGGTGAAATATCTTTCCCGGCGCTTTATAGTGGCCGACCTCCGTTTCATCAAGTAGCGAAGCCCCACATGTCCGAACCACGCAAGATTCTCGTCACCAGCGCCCTGCCCTACGCCAACGGTTCGATCCACCTTGGCCATATGCTGGAATATATCCAGACCGATATGTGGGTGCGCTTCCAGAAGCATCGCGGCAATCAGTGCATTTATGTCTGCGCCGACGACGCCCACGGTTCGGCGATCATGCTGCGCGCGGAAAAGGAAGGCATCACCCCGGAACAACTGATCGCCAACGTCCAGGCTGAACACAGCGCCGACTTTGCCGAGTTCCTGGTGGACTTCGACAACTTCCACTCCACTCACGCCGAAGAAAACCGTGAGCTGTCGAGCCAGATCTACCTGAAGCTGCGTGACGCCGGGCACATCGCCCAACGTTCGATCACCCAGTATTTCGACCCGGAAAAGAAAATGTTCCTGGCCGACCGCTTCATCAAGGGCACCTGCCCGAAATGCGGCACCGAAGACCAGTACGGCGACAACTGCGAAAAATGCGGTGCGACCTACGCGCCGACCGATCTGAAGGATCCGAAGTCGGCGATATCCGGCGCCACCCCGGTGCTCAAGGATTCCCAGCACTTCTTCTTCAAGCTGCCGGACTTCCAGCAGATGCTGCAGACCTGGACCCGCAGCGGCTCCCTGCAGGACGCCGTGGCCAACAAGATCGCCGAATGGCTGGACGCCGGCCTGCAACAGTGGGACATCTCCCGCGATGCGCCGTACTTCGGTTTCGAGATCCCGGGCGAGCCAGGCAAGTACTTCTACGTGTGGCTGGATGCGCCGATCGGCTACATGGCCAGCTTCAAGAACCTGTGCAACCGCACGCCGGAGCTGGACTTCGACGCGTTCTGGGGCAAGGACTCCACCGCCGAGCTGTACCACTTCATCGGCAAGGACATCGTCAACTTCCACGCCCTGTTCTGGCCGGCGATGCTTGAAGGCGCGGGTTTCCGCAAGCCGACCGGGATCAACGTGCACGGCTACCTGACCGTCAACGGTCAGAAGATGTCCAAGTCCCGCGGCACCTTCATCAAGGCCCGTACCTACCTGGATCACCTGTCGCCGGAATACCTGCGCTACTACTACGCGGCCAAACTGGGCCGTGGCGTGGACGACCTCGACCTGAACCTCGAAGACTTCGTGCAGAAGGTCAACTCCGACCTGGTCGGTAAAGTCGTCAACATCGCCAGCCGTTGCGCCGGTTTCATCCAGAAGGGCAACGCCGGTCTGCTGGTGGACAACAACGCCGCGCCGGAACTGACCGAAGCCTTCCTGGCTGCCGCGCCGAGCATTGCCGACGCTTATGAAGCCCGCGATTTTGCCCGTGCCATGCGCGAAACCATGGCCCTGGCCGACCGCGCCAACGCCTGGATTGCCGACAAGGCACCGTGGTCGCTGAACAAGCAAGAAGGCAAGCAGGATGAAGTCCAGGCGGTCTGCGCCACGGCGATCAACCTGTTCCGCCAGCTGGTGATCTTCCTCAAGCCGGTGCTGCCAGTGCTGGCCGCCGATGCCGAGGCGTTCCTCAACGTCGCCCCGCTGACCTGGAACGACCACACCACCCTGCTGGCCAACCACCAGTTGAACGAATTCAAACCGTTGATGACCCGCATCGACCCGGTAAAAGTGCAAGCCATGACCGACGCCTCGAAAGAAGACCTGACCGCCAGCCAGACCGACACCGGCGCCGCCGCGCCTGCCGGCAATGGCGAGCTGGCCAAGGATCCGCTGTCGCCGGAAATCGACTTCGACACCTTCGCCGCCGTCGACCTGCGCGTGGCGCTGATCGTCAAGGCCGAACAAGTTGAAGGCGCGGACAAGCTGCTGCGTCTGACCCTGGACATCGGTGACGAGCAACGCAACGTGTTCTCCGGGATCAAGAGCGCCTACCCGGATCCGTCGAAACTCGACGGTCGCCTGACCATGATGATCGCCAACCTCAAGCCACGGAAAATGAAGTTCGGCATCTCCGAAGGCATGGTGATGGCTGCCGGCCCTGGCGGTGAAGAAATTTACCTGCTGAGCCCGGACAGCGGCGCCAAGCCGGGTCAGCGCATCAAGTAAGGTTCTGCACTGACCGATCCCACAGGCGTACCCCGTGCGCCTGTGGGATTTTTCATATCTGGCCCGCCCGTCATGGCAGCCGGATAATGCCTAATCTTAAGTGACACCCGCCCGCTCTCACCGGCAGAACCATGACCGAACTCGTGCTTACGCTCTTCAGTGCTGCGCTGATCAACAACTTCGTGTTGCACTGGCCGCTGGGCGTCGATCCGCTGTTGGCGGGCGAACGCCGTCAGGTGCATGCGCTGGGGCTGGCAACGTTGTGCCTGATGCTGATTGTCGGCGTGGCGGGTTACGCGATCTGGCATTGGCTGCTGGTGCCGTTGCAACTGGAGTTCCTGCGCCTGTTCGTATTCCTGCCGCTGAGCGTCCTGCTGATTACACCGTTGTTGAAGTGGCTGGCGCGTTGGCGACCCGATATGCCGTTCGACGGATTGTGGCCGCTGCTGTTGGGTAACGCCGGCGTACTGGGGCTGACACTGCTCAACGCGCAAGCGGACAAGGGCCTGCTTCATGCAACGGCGCTGAGCCTCGGCGCCGGACTGGGTTTCTGGATGGTGCTGAGCCTGTTCAGCGATTTGCGCGAACGCACGGCCGACAACGATATTCCCCTGCCCTTTCGTGGCCTGCCGATCCAGTTGATCGGCGCCGGACTGATGGCGGTGGCTTTTCTCGGATTCAGTGGACTGATCAAAACATGAGTCTGATTCAACGCATCGATGCCCTGCTGCCGCAGACCCAATGCGGCAAGTGCGGCCATCCCGGATGCAAACCCTACGCTGCAGGCATCGTCGCCGGCGAGCCGATCAACAAATGCCCGCCGGGTGGCGACGAAACCATCGCGGCACTGGCCGAACTGCTGAAAATTCCGGTGCTGGAACTGGACATCAGCCGTGGCACCGCACCGCCGCAAGTGGCGTTTATCCGCGAGGCCGAATGCATTGGCTGCACCAAGTGCATTCAGGCCTGCCCGATCGATGCCATCGTCGGCGCGGCAAAACTGATGCACACGGTGATCATCGACGAGTGCACCGGTTGCGATCTATGTGTGGCGCCCTGCCCGGTCGATTGCATCGAGATGCACCCGCTGCCGATCGGAACGCTGCCAGTGGTGGGTGGCCTGGCCAACAGCCTCGAAGAGCATCAGGCGCGCACCGAAAAGCGCGATCACGCCCGGCAACGTTTCGAACGACGTAATGCCAGGCTGCAAAAAGAAGAACAGCAGAAGCAGGCCGAACGCGACGCCCGCGCACAACGCGCGGCGCAGGTTGAAGTTGCGTCCACCACACTCGATCCGGTGCAGGCTGCGCTGGAGCGGGTGCGAGCGCAGAAAGCCGCAACCGCCGACGCCGCGCTGAAAAAGGCCAAGATCGACGTAGCGATGAGCCGCGCCCAGTTGCACAAATCGCTGAAGGCCTTCGGTCATCCGCCGACTTTCGAGCAGCAGTCGCAACTGATCGTGCTGCAACAACAATTCGAAGCCGCCGAACAGGCTCTGTCCAAACTGGAAAGCAGCGCCGCACCTGCGCCGGTCGTGACAGCCCCGGCGAAAGACGCCGATCTGAAACGAGCAAAAATCCAGTTGGCGATGCGCCGTGCCGAGCTGAAAAAGGCGCAGACCGCTGAAGCTCCGCCGGAACAGATTGCAGCACTCGAACAAGCCCTGAGTGATGCCGAACAAGCGTTGCACGACGCCGAAGCGGCCAGCGATCAACCGGCTCCCGACCTTGTGCGCGTAGAAAAACGTCCAATCGACAACCAGCTTCGTCAGCTGAAAACCGAACTGGCCTACGCGCGCGCCGACCTGAACAAATTGCAGCGACGCGATGGCACGCCAGCCGAGGTCCTCGACAAGGCCCGCACCCGCCTGCAAGAGGCGGAGCGGCAGGTGGAAGCCCATGTCATCCATTGAAACCAGAGAAGAACGTCTGCAACAGGCAATGAAGCTGGTTCTGCTGGCGACATTGCCGGGGTTGTTGGTGTTGTTCTGGTTTTACGGCTGGGGCGTGTTGATCAACCTGATCCTGTCCGTCGTCACAGCCTTGAGCGTCGAAGCTGCCGTGACCTCTCTGCGCCGACAGCCGCTGCAAGCCACCCTGACCGATGGCAGCGCGGTGATCAGCGCCACGCTGCTGGCAAGCGCCCTGCCGCCTTATTGCCCTTGGTGGCTGACGGTCACAGCGATCGCCTCAGGCCTGCTGTTGGGCAAACACTTGTACGGTGGCGTGGGCCGAAACCCCTTCAATCCAGCCATGCTCGGTTTTGCCCTGGCGATGGTGATGTTCCCGCAACCGATGACCCATTGGCCGGCCCATGGCATGGATCTGACGGCGGCTTTTGGCCAGGTGTTTAACCTCGGCACGCAGCCGGACGCCTGGGTCCAAGCCACTGCGCTGGACAGTCTGCGCATCAACAAAAGCCTGACCATTGATGAGTTGTTTGCCAGCAATCCGGCGTTCGGCCGTTTTGGCGGTCATGGCGTGGAGTGGGTGAATCTCGCATTCCTCGCCGGCGGGCTGTTCCTGCTACAGCGCCGGGTGATCGGCTGGCACGCGCCGGTCGGCATGCTCGCCAGTCTGTTCGTCATTAGCCTGCTGTGCTGGAACGGTTCGGGCTCCGATTCCCATGGCTCACCACTGTTTCACCTGCTGAGCGGCGCCACCATGCTTGGCGCGTTCTTCATCGTCACCGAGCCGGTTTCCGGTGCAAAAAGTCCACTCGCCCGCTTGTGGTTCGGCGTGGGCGTCGGCCTGCTGACCTATCTGATTCGTACCTGGGGCGGCTATCCGGATGGCGTGGCGTTCGCGGTATTGCTGATGAATCTGTGCGTGCCGACACTGGAACGCTTCGCAGCCGCTCGTCAGGCGCAGGTGAAGCCATGAACCGCACAAACAGCCTGATCACCCTGGTGTTGCTGGCGACGGCAGGCGTCGGCGTGACGTATGTCGTGCAACTCAGCAGTGCGCCGCACATCGCCGCCGAACAGCGCCAGCTCGAAAGTCGCAAACTGCTGGACGTGCTTTCAGTCGATGCCTACGACAATCAGCCTCTGGAACAACCTCTGACGCTGGCCGACACCCACTTGAGCCACAGCGAGCTGCTGGACGGTTATAGGGCGACCAAGTCCGGTCAACCGGTGGCGGTGCTGCTACGCACCCGGAGCGAGGGCTATGCGGGTCCCATCGAGTTGCTGATTGCCATCGATGCCAATGGCCGATTGCTCGGCGTGAAAACCCTGGAGCAAACTGAAACACCGGCGCTGGGCGGGCACATCGGCGACTGGCCGAACATTTGGTTGCAGGCATTTATCGGTAAATCCGGCAGCCAACCGACCGATGCCGGATGGGCCCTGAAAAAGGATCAGGGGCAATTTGATCAGATCGCGGGCGCTACTATTACGTCCCGCGCAGCCATCAACGCCATTCACGATGCCCTGCGTTACTTCGATGATCACCGGACGACCCTGCTCGGGAGCGCGCCATGAACACGTCAGCGACGCTGTCGAACTCAATGATGCTGGCGCTGTTGATCGGCGCCACCGACTCCGTGGCCGGTGCGCTGGCGATTGTGTTGATGTTCGCTGTTGTGGTGAGCCTGTACGGCGTGTGCATGGTACCGCTGCGGGCACGACTGAGCGGCGAAAGCCTTTTGCCGGTCAGCCTGGTGCTGGCCGCGACCCTCGCCGGGTGTGCCGATACTCTGCTGCAACGCAGTGCTTTGCAGTGGCATCAACTGGTCAGCCTTTACGCCGGCCTGATCGGCTTGCAGTGCGTCATATTCGAACACAATGGATTCTTTCGACTGCCAGCCCGAGGACGTCTGAAACTGTGCGGCTTGTTCATCGCACTGATGACCGTGCTGGCAGTGTTGCGCGAGCTGCTCGGTCAGGGCAGCATCGGCCATCACCTGTCGGATCACTGGCAAGGTTTGATTCTGTTCGGCGACGGACTGCATTTCACGACGCTGGCTCCCGGCGCCTTCATTTTGCTGGGGCTGTTGCTCGCCGCCCGCCAGGCCTGGACTCGCCCCGCCGCCCCACCCGAGGAAACGCATCACCCATGAATGCCGCAAAACGTCTGGAGATCTTCCGCCGGTTTCACGAGGACAATCCCGAACCCAAGACCGAACTCGCCTATTCCTCGCCTTTCGAACTGTTAATTGCGGTGATTCTGTCCGCGCAATCAACTGATGTCGGCGTAAACAAGGCGACGGCAAAGCTTTACCCGGTGGCCAACACACCGGCCGCCATTCATGCCTTGGGCGTCGAAGGGTTGTCCGAGTACATCAAGACTATCGGCCTCTATAACAGCAAGGCCAAAAACGTGATCGAGACCTGCCGCATGCTGGTCGAGCTGCACAATGGCGAAGTCCCGCAGACGCGCGAAGGGTTGGAGGCATTGCCCGGCGTTGGCCGCAAGACCGCCAATGTCGTGCTCAATACCGCGTTCCGACAGTTGACGATGGCGGTGGACACCCACATTTTCCGGGTCAGCAACCGCACCGGCATTGCCCCTGGCAAGAATGTGGTCGAAGTGGAAAACAAACTGATGAAGTTTGTACCAAAGCAATACCTGCTCGACTCACACCACTGGCTCATTCTTCACGGGCGCTACGTGTGCCTGGCCCGCAAGCCGCGGTGTGGCAGCTGTCGGATCGAAGACTTGTGCGAATACAAGGCCAAAACTTCGGACGATTGAGCGTCTATTGGAATTATTGATATTGCGATTGAAAAAATCTTTTTTACGATCTGCCGGAATGTCGATATAAGGAGCGCCAAAGGCAGTCTTAGCCTGGAGTTAACCTTATGAGCACCAGCAAAGAGCAAGTGGACGTAGAAGACGATTTCGTCGCGGATGCGGACGACGAACCGGTGGTTGAGGTCGCCAAGACCAACCTGAGCAAACGCCGGACCATCGATAACATGCTTGAGGAACGCCGACTGCAAAAGCAATTGGCCGATTACGACTTTGATCTCTGACATTTAAAAGCCTCCGCAACGGAGGCTTTTTCGTTTCTGCTGCATGCTGATGCCGATCTGCCCATGATCCGTCAGCGACTGAAGCGGTCAGACCAGGCCATTGCGCTGGGCCAGCTCGATCAGATCCACCAGCGAACGCGCGTTGAGCTTCAACAGCAACCGTGTCTTGTAGGTGCTGACGGTCTTGTTGCTGAGAAACATGCCATCGGCGATTTCCTTGTTGGTCTTGCCGCGTGCCAGTTGCTGCAACACCATCATCTCGCGCCCGGAAAGACGATCGACCATATCGGCTTCACTGGCATTTCCCAGGCTGGTGCGTACGGTGTGCAACGCCTGATTCGGAAAATAACTGTACCCGGACAGCACAGCCTTGATAGCGCTGAGCAATTCGGTCAGATCCTGTTGTTTGCAAACATATCCTGCCGCCCCCGACTGCATGCAACGCATGGAGAAATGCCCCGGGGCCTGAGATGTCAGCACCAGCACTTTCAGGGGCATCGCGCTGGTCGTAAGCCGCGCAATCACTTCCAGACCATCAAGTTTCGGTATACCGATATCCAGAATGACAATATCGGGCATCTGGTCGCGAGCCAGTTGTAATGCATCCACCCCGTTATCCGTTTCTGCAATGACTTCGTAGCCATGACGCTCCATAAGCATACGCACCGCAAGACGAATGACAGGATGATCATCCACGATCAGCACTTTATTCATGGGCAAGTCCAGTTTCGCTGTTCGAATTTTTAGAACCGGCACAATAACGTAGTCATTTCACCCATGGCATAGCAAAGTTCCATTGCATCAGTAGCGAGAGACACTTCCTACAGCCAATAAAGATTTATCCTACAGAAAAGCCCCATCGGCATGACTGTCGGATAGCGGACCATGAAAAATATTCTCTCAATACGACAAAAAAAACCGAAACAACATACTTATATCCTTCCGGATTTTTTACTATAAACACCAAACACCAGGGATAAAAATCTCCCGACTACAACAATTCAAACCACCCACATGACGAGAACGATCGCACTCATGAGTAAAGAGCATGTTAAAGATCAACAGAAAAATAACCAACCCTATCAGTGTCATTGCCATATTCGCGTTCATCTCCGAAACGTCCGCGGCAGTATCCTTGCCCTTCCTTGACCAGGATGAACGGGAAATCTACATCTGGTTTCTGATCAGTTTTCCATTCTATTTGTTATTCCTGTTTTTCATCACATTGAACTTCAACTACCGATCCCTTTATGCGCCGTCCGATTTTGATAACGACAAGAACTTTCTCAAGGCATTCAAAGATGAACCCCCTGACTTTTTCGGCGAACTTACAGTTCAATCGAATACAGGATCGCACACCGTAAGACTGCCAAAACCACTGAGCACGCTTTGCATCATTGATACTCGAGAAATGAACACCGAATCAAAAATAGACACGTTATTGAAAAAAATCCCACACACAGGCAAGCACTCACAAAGAATTTTCCTCGTTTTAACCGATGACATGTCGGATATTTTACCGAAAGAAAATTTCGCCAGAATGCTAAAACAAGGAAGAAAAACCATGGAAACAACATATTGTATTATTTACAACGTTCACTCACTGAACATTACTGTATTGGGAAGAGTTTAAATTGGGGCGCGAATACAAAAAGCACATCAATGCGATGCACAAAGTACCAATTAATACAGAAACGCTGATCGGCAACGATCAGGTAAACGGAAGGGTTTTCCAGCATAGCGGCCTTGTCACAATGACAAGACCGCTATTTCACATCAGGCCCGAGGGCTTCAGAACAGCTTGCGGCCCTTGTTGGCAGCAATCCGCATGCGCAGCGCGTTGAGCTTGATGAAGCCCGCCGCGTCGGCCTGGTTGTAAGCGCCGCCGTCTTCTTCGAAGGTCGCGATGTTGGCGTCGAAAAGCGAGTCGTCGGACTTGCGGCCGGTCACGATCACATTGCCCTTGTACAGTTTCAGGCGCACGACGCCGTTCACGTTGACCTGGGATGCGTCGATCATCTGTTGCAGCATCAGACGCTCAGGGCTCCACCAGTAGCCGGTGTAGATCAGGCTGGCATACTTCGGCATCAGCTCGTCTTTCAGGTGAGCGACTTCGCGGTCCAGGGTGATCGATTCGATGGCGCGGTGAGCGCGCAGCATGATGGTGCCGCCCGGAGTTTCGTAGCAGCCACGGGACTTCATGCCGACGTAACGGTTTTCAACGATGTCGAGACGGCCGATACCGTGTTGACCACCGATCTTGTTCAGGGTCGCCAGTACGGTGGCCGGGGTCATTTCGACGCCGTCCAGCGCGACGATGTCGCCGTTGCGGTAGGTCAGTTCCAGGTATTGCGGGGTGTCGGGAGCCTTCTCCGGGGAGACGGTCCAGCGCCACATGTCTTCTTCGTGCTCGGTCCAGGTATCTTCCAGCACACCGCCTTCATAGGAGATGTGCAGCAAGTTGGCGTCCATCGAGTACGGGGATTTCTTCTTGCCGTGACGCTCGATCGGGATCGCGTGCTTCTCGGCGTAATCCATCAGCTTCTCGCGGGACAGCAGGTCCCACTCGCGCCAAGGGGCAATCACTTTTACGCCCGGCTTGAGCGCGTAGGCACCCAGTTCGAAACGCACCTGGTCGTTGCCCTTGCCGGTCGCGCCGTGGGAAATGGCGTCGGCGCCGGTTTCGTTGGCGATTTCGATCAGACGCTTGGCGATCAGCGGACGCGCGATGGAAGTACCCAGCAGGTACTCGCCTTCGTAAACGGTGTTGGCGCGGAACATCGGGAACACGAAGTCACGCACGAATTCTTCGCGCAGGTCGTCGATGTAGATTTCTTTGACGCCCATGGCCTGAGCCTTGGCGCGAGCCGGCTCGACCTCTTCGCCCTGACCCAGGTCAGCGGTGAAGGTCACGACTTCACAGTTATAAGTATCCTGCAGCCACTTGAGGATCACCGAAGTGTCCAGGCCGCCGGAATACGCCAGAACGACCTTGTTTACGTCCGCCATGCCATCACTCCACGGGGTTCTACGGAAAGCCGAGGAGTCTACCGCTCAAACGCGATAATTTACAGAGGCGCGACAGCTTAGGACGACAAAGCGACAGAATCTGTCGAGAGCGCGACGATGACCGACAGGTCAGGAAGTCGCCGCGGCGTTGGCAGGCGTACTGGCTTGAGGTGCTGGAGCGGTAACCGGTGCCACCCGGGCCAGCTTCACGCTGACTCGCCGGTTTTTCGCCCGGTTGGCGGCGTTGGTGTTCGGTACCAGCGGGTATTGCTCGCCGTGGAAACGCACGGTGATCTGCGATTCGGCGATACCGTTGGCCTTGAAGAAATCGACCACCGCCAGCGCACGACGGCGCGACAACTCACGATTGGTCAGGCGATTACCGCTGTTGTCGGAATAGCCATCGAGCTCAATGTGATTGACCGTCGGATCGGCCTTCATGAACTCGAGCATCACTTGCAGTTTGGCTTTCGCGGCGGCGTCCAGATCGGTGCCTTCGCCCGGAAAGCCGACCTGCGAGTTTTTGACCTGATCAAAATTCTGCGGGAGCAGTTTCGCCACGCAGGTCTGATAGTCGTTGAACGCCTTGCTGAACTTGACCGGCAGCAGACGCACTTCGGAGACCCGCCCATCGCCGGAGGCACGTCGCACCACCGGGCTGCGACCTTCCAGCAAACCGCTGATCAGCCCGCCGGCCTGCGATTGCGAACTGTTGAACAGCACGTTGCCGGTGCCGATCCTGACACTGCCCAAGTTGATGTCATTGCGCCCCGGCTGCCAGGGCGCTGCCGCCGCCAGCAAGGTTGCCGAACCACCGCCCAGCATCGCGTTGTAGGCATTCAGGCGAAAGATCGCCTGCTCGCCGGCCTTGCGCACGAACTGGCCCGAGCCGAAATCGGTGATCGGCTGCGTCAGGCGGCATTCGAACTTGTCGCCTTCGACCGTCCACTCAATGTTCTCCAGACGGGTCTGGTAGGTCAGTGCCATCGCGGGAAGACTGGCAAACACACTGAGCAAGGCTAAATAACGCTGGCGCACGGGAGGCTCCATTGGCTTCTACAACAAAAAAGACCGATACATACATGTTTACGGCATACCTATGGGATATCGGACGCTCGTCGCAAAACTTGATAGCGAGTGCCTGCAAGAGTCTTTTCCGGTAGCATTCGCCTCAGTTTGACCCGCCTGGAATCCCCTCATGTCCGACCGCCTGACCCTGCTGCGTCCCGACGACTGGCACATTCATCTTCGCGATGGTGCCGTGTTGACCAATACCGTTGCAGATGTTGCGCGCACCTTTGGTCGCGCCATCATCATGCCTAACCTGGTACCTCCGGTGCGCAACGCCGCTGAAGCCGACGGCTATCGCCAGCGGATTCTCGCTGCCCGCCCGGCCGGCAGTCGTTTCGAGCCGTTGATGGTGCTGTACCTCACCGACCGTACCCAGCCCGAAGAAATTCGTGAAGCCAAGGCCAGCGGTTTTGTCCACGCGGCCAAGTTGTACCCGGCCGGCGCCACCACCAACTCCGATTCCGGGGTCACCAGCATCGACAAGATCTTCCCGGCGCTGGAAGCCATGGCCGAAGTCGGCATGCCGCTGTTGATCCACGGTGAAGTCACCCGTGGCGACGTCGACGTGTTCGACCGCGAAAAAATCTTCATCGACGAGCACATGCGCCGCGTGGTCGAGCGTTTCCCGACGCTCAAGGTCGTGTTCGAACACATCACCACCGGCGATGCCGTGCAGTTCGTCAACGAGGCTTCGGCCAACGTTGGCGCGACCATCACCGCGCATCACCTGCTGTACAACCGCAACCACATGCTGGTGGGCGGGATCCGGCCGCATTTCTATTGCCTGCCGATCCTCAAGCGTAATACCCATCAGGAAGCTCTGCTCGACGCGGCCACCAGTGGCAGCGCGAAGTTCTTCCTCGGCACCGACTCGGCGCCGCACGCCCAGCACGCCAAGGAAGCCGCCTGCGGCTGCGCCGGCTGCTACACCGCTTACGCTGCCATCGAGCTGTATGCCGAAGCGTTCGAGCAGCGCAATGCGCTGGACAAGCTCGAAGCGTTCGCCAGCCTCAACGGCCCGCGTTTCTACGGCCTGCCGGCCAACACCGACCGTATCACCCTGGTTCGTGAAGAATGGACCGCCCCGACCAGCCTGCCCTTCGGCGAGCTGAACGTTATCCCGCTGCGCGCCGGTGAAAAACTGCGCTGGCGCCTGCTGGAGGAACACGCGTGAGTGAAGACCATTTCGACGACGAACTGGACGGTCAAGGTGGCGGCGGTTCGCGCCATCCGATGGCAGCACGCTTTCGCGGCTACCTGCCGGTTGTCGTCGACGTAGAGACCGGTGGCTTCAACTCGGCCACCGACGCATTGCTGGAGATTGCCGCGACCACCATCGCCATGGATGAAAAGGGTTTCGTCTACCCGGATCACACCTACTTCTTCCGTGTCGAGCCGTTCGAAGGCGCCAACATCGAAGCGGCCGCGCTGGAGTTCACCGGGATCAAGCTCGATCATCCGTTGCGCATGGCGGTCAGTGAAGAAACGGCCCTGACCGATATCTTCCGTGGCGTGCGCAAGGCCTTGAAGGCCAATGGTTGCAAGCGGGCGATCCTGGTCGGCCACAACAGCAGCTTCGACCTGGGCTTCCTCAACGCTGCCGTCGCGCGGCTGGACATGAAGCGCAATCCGTTCCACCCGTTCTCCAGCTTCGACACCGCGACCCTCGCGGGTCTGGCTTACGGTCAGACCGTGCTGGCGAAAGCCTGTCAGGCAGCCGACATCGATTTCGATGGCCGTGAAGCGCACTCCGCGCGTTACGACACCGAGAAGACTGCCGAGCTGTTCTGCGGCATCGTCAACCGCTGGAAGCAGATGGGCGGCTGGGAAGACTTCGACGACTGATGGTCGTCGGGTTAAATCCCGCGCATGAAAAAACCGGCTCAAGAGCCGGTTTTTTTGTACCTCGACGTTGCGCCTTACAGGGCAGCAGCGTTCTCGGTCAGGTAAGCCGCAACACCTTCCGGCGAAGCGTTCATGCCTTTGTCGCCTTTTTTCCAGTTGGCAGGGCAGACTTCGCCGTGCTCTTCGTGGAATTGCAGAGCGTCGACCAGACGGATCAGCTCTTCCATGTTACGGCCCAGCGGCAGGTCGTTGATGATCTGCGAGCGGACAACGCCCTTGTCGTCGATCAGGAACGCGCCACGGAAAGCCACGCCGCCTTCGGATTCAACGTCGTAGGCCTTGGCGATTTCGTGCTTCATGTCGGCAGCCATGGTGTATTTCACCTGGCCGATGCCGCCATTGTTGACCGGGGTGTTGCGCCAGGCGTTGTGGGTGAAGTGCGAGTCGATCGACACAGCGACCACTTCTACGTTGCGCGCCTTGAAGTCAGCCATGCGGTTGTCCAGAGCGATCAGCTCGGACGGGCAGACGAAGGTGAAGTCCAGCGGATAGAAGAACACCAGGCCGTATTTGCCTTTGATGGCCGAGGACAGGGTGAAGCTGTCAACGATCTCGCCATTGCCGAGTACGGCCGGGACGGTGAAGTCAGGGGCTTGTTTGCCTACGAGTACGCTCATTGATATCTCCTGGTGTAGAAACTTGAAGTTCAGGGTCCGCGCCAGCCTGTCACCCTCAGGCGACAGCCCTGTGACACGACCCCCCTTCGCAAGGGCCGACCATCATACACTGCGTTTTTCGACTGTCCTCAAAGGTTTTTCGCGAAATCCCGGCTGGCATTCGGCCATGCACCACCGTTCGTCAGTCACAGCTGTTGGCGATGAAAACCGTTGGGAAAGCACTTTGACAATCATTCTCGTTAACATTAAGATCCATCGCAATTGAGCCACAACCAGCGACGGTTCTCACTTATGTATGTTTGCCTCTGCACTGGCGTCACCGACGGACAGATCCGCGAAGCGATCTATGAAGGTTGCTGCAGCTATAAAGAAGTCCGTCAGGCCACCGGCGTAGCCAGCCAATGCGGCAAATGTGCCTGCCTTGCGAAGGAAGTGGTACGCGAAACCCTGACCAAGCTGCAAACCGTCCAGGCCGCGATCCCCTACCCTGTAGAATTTACTGCCGCGTAATTGCCCCCTCTTTCGAAGAACCGGACTAATGTCCGGTTTTTTTATGCCTGCAAATCAATTGCTTAGCGACTAGACGCGGAACACAAACATTCTTATTCCGATTAATTTTCATATATTATTCAATAACTTAGGTTTGACACTTATAAATACCAAGCTCAAACTCCGCCTTATATACCGCTACTTAGGGCAGGACTCCCATCATGAAAGGCGACGTAACAGTCATCCAGCATCTCAACAAGATCCTTGCCAATGAGCTGGTCGCGATCAATCAGTACTTCCTGCATGCACGCATGTATGAAGATTGGGGCCTGAACAAACTGGGCAAGCACGAGTACCACGAATCCATCGACGAGATGAAGCACGCGGACAAGCTGATCAAGCGCATCCTGTTCCTCGAAGGCCTGCCGAACGTGCAGGACCTGGGCAAGCTGCATATCGGCGAGCACACCAAGGAAATGCTGGAGTGCGACCTGCGTATCGAGAAGACCGGCCACGCCGATCTGAAGGCCGCCATCGCTCACTGCGAATCGGTTGGCGACTTCGGCAGCCGCGAACTGCTTGAAGACATTCTCGAATCCGAAGAAGAACACATCGACTGGCTGGAAACCCAACTGGGCCTGATCGATAAAGTCGGTCTTGAGAACTATCTGCAATCGCAGATGGGCGACGACGAGTAATCAGCAAGCGCTGAACGCGAGACATTAAAAAGCCCCGCCCTCTTTCGAGAGGCGGGGCTTTTTATTGCCCGGACTTCAGACTCGCCGAAATCCGGGCTGAAACCGATCAGGCTTCGGACTTGGCCGCAGCAGCCTTGGCGGATGCTTCCTTGACCAGAGTCTGCAGCTCACCGTTGGCGAACATTTCAGCCATGATGTCGCTGCCGCCGACCAGTTCACCGGCTACCCACAGCTGCGGGAAAGTCGGCCAGTTGGCGTACTTCGGCAGGTTGGCACGGATTTCCGGGTTCTGCAGGATGTCGACGTAGGCGAACTTCTCGCCACAGCCCATCACAGCCTGCGCAGCTTTCGCGGAGAAGCCACACTGCGGGGCATTCGGCGAGCCTTTCATGTAAAGCAGAATGGTGTTGTTGGCAATCTGCTCTTTAATCGTTTCGATGATATCCATGGAGCACCTCGGCTGAACTTTCCGACTTATGGGTCGGCACGGTGGCGCATTGTAACGGAATCCCGAGCGCCCTGCTCGGTCTCCCCGACAGACTTCCTCAAGCCGCCGCCACCGTCACCGGCACGCCGTTGAGCGCCGCATTGCCCGACAGCTCGTCGAGCTGGCATTCATCGGTCAGATCGTTGGCGCTGGAACCCGGCTGGCCGCTGGCAATCGCCATCTGCACACCCGGTCGGGCATGGCCCCAGCCGTGGGGCAGGCTGACCACGCCCGGCATCATGTCGGCACTGCCGAGCACTTCGACCTCGATCTGCCCGACCCGCGAACTGACGCGCACAAGCTGACCATCACTGAGCCCGCGACTGGCGAGATCCTCCGGGTTCATCAGCAACTGATGACGCGGCTTGCCCTTCACCAGTCGATGATAGTTGTGCATCCACGAGTTGTTGCTACGCACGTGACGACGACCAATCATCAGCAGCTCACCGGCGGCCGGCGCCTGCAAGGCAGAGAAACGCGCCAGGTCGGCAAGAATTTCCGGCGGCGCTGCCTGGACGCGTTGATTGGCAGTCTTCAATCGCGGTGCCAGGTTCGGCTTCAGCGCCCCCAGATCAACGCCGTGGGGATGATCGAACAGCGTCGCCAGCGACAGCTTGTGCTCGGAGGCGTCGCCATACAGGCCCATGCGCAGTCCCATGTCGATCATCTTCGCCGGCGGCATGGTCGGCTTCAGTTCCTTGTCGGTCTTCGCCGCAAAGGCCTTGGCCAGGCCGACGAAGATCTCCCAGTCATGCAGCGCACCTTCGGGTTTGGCGAGGATTGCCCGGTTGAAACGGGTGACATTGCGCACCGCGAACAGGTTGAAGGTGGTGTCGTAGTGATCGTTCTCCAGCGCCGAGGTGGACGGCAGGATCAGGTCGGCGTAGCGCGTGGTTTCGTTGATGTACAGGTCGACGCTGACCATGAACTCCAGCCCGTCCAGCGCCTGCTCCAGTTGCCGGCCGTTGGGCGTGGACAGCACCGGATTGCCGGCGACGGTGATCAACGCGCGAATCTGCCCTTCACCTTCGGTGAGCATCTCTTCGGCCAGCGCCGAGACCGGCAGCTCGCCGCCGTACTCCGGGCGCCCCGAGACACGGCTTTGCCATTTGTTGAAATGCCCGCCCGAGGTGGACGCCACCAGATCCACCGCCGGCTCGGTGCACAGAGCGCCGCCCACCCGGTCGAGATTGCCGGTCACCAGATTGATCAGTTGCACGACCCAATGGCACAGCGTGCCGAAGGCCTGGGTGGAAACCCCCATCCGGCCGTAGCAGACGGCGCGTGGCGCAGCGGCGAAGTCCCGGGCCAGTTGGCGGATCTGTTCGGCGGGAACGGCACACAACGGGCTCATGGCTTCGGCCGTGAACGCCGCCACTGCTGCGCGCACCTCGTCCAGACCGTCCACCGGCAGATGGCTGTCCGACGTCAGTCCTTCGCTGAACAGCGTATTGAGCACACCAAACAGCAACGCAGCATCGCCACCGGGACGCACGAAAAGATGCTGGTCGGCCATCGCCGCCGTCTCGCTGCGCCGCGGATCGACCACCACCACTTTGCCGCCCCGGGCCTGGATGGCCTTCAAACGTTTTTCCACATCCGGCACGGTCATGATGCTGCCGTTGGACGCCAGCGGATTTCCGCCCAGGATCAGCATGAAGTCGGTGTGATCGATGTCCGGGATCGGCAGCAGCAAACCGTGGCCGTACATCAAGTAGCTGGTCAGGTGATGGGGCAATTGGTCGACAGAAGTGGCCGAGTAACGATTACGGGTTTTCAGCAGGCCCAGAAAGTAATTGCTGTGGGTCATCAGCCCGTAGTTGTGCACGCTCGGATTGCCCTGATACACGGCAACCGCGTTCTGCCCGTGTTGCGCCTGAATCGCCGAGAGCTTTTCAGCCACCAGCTCAAAAGCCTCTTCCCACCCGATCGGCAACCATTCACTGCCGACCCGGCGCATGGGCTGGCGCAGGCGATCCGGATCGTTCTGGATGTCTTGCAGCGCCACGGCCTTGGGGCAGATGTGCCCGCGACTGAAAGTATCCAGTGCGTCACCCTTGATCGAGGTGATCTGCACCTGGCCGTCGGTTTCAGTGGTTTCGATGCTCAGGCCGCAGATGGCTTCGCACAGGTGGCACGCACGGTGATGGAGAGTCTTGGTCATGGCCAGTCTCTGTCTTGTTCTGGGCAGGCAATAACGCCTGCGGGAACAAAACTATGGCGCGTGACCGGGCGTGGCGCCAGCGACGTTCGTCTTGTGAATCGACGACCATCAGGCGAGCCGATAGCCCTTCATCGCGATCAGTTGGAAGGCAACTGGGGCGGTGCGGCCAGCTGGATTTCCTGAATGGTTTCGATCTGCTCGTGGGCGACGTGCACGCCGGTGAGTTCGCCGATCAGGCGCCAGTGCTCGTCAAGCCCGGTGCTGATGGTGGCCATGCGATCGATCATGTGGCGGCCGGCGGTCTTGACCACTTCGTCTTCACTGCGCAGCAGTTCGAAGGACAAGGAGGTGACCGAAGCGGTCAGATGAGTCAGTGAGCGTGCCGTGTGGCCCAGCAATTCCATTAACAGTTTTTCTTTCGATTCCATGCGGAGGCTTCCTGCGTCGCTCGTGAGTTATTTATAACCCAGCACTTTGCTTTAGCAAATGTTTCAGGTCTGACATCCGACCAGCGCTTCCATGGCCGACCGGTCGCAAACCGACCAGGCCTGCTCCATCCCCGCCCTGCCTGATTGCCAAGCCCGGCGGCGCCAGTGTACAAAGGTCTGGAACCCGGCTCCAAACCGGCGCTTCGAGTGACCTCGTCACCCCCGCACAATCCGCAAAAATCGTAGCCTATTGGAAAAACGCGACATTTAGTGTCAATATCGCGCCTCCCCCTATTTCGTCGCCCCGTGCGGCTTACGCCGCAGGTCTCGCCCGTTGTTCCTGTAAACAAGGCTTTGAGCATCTGCGGTTTGTAGCAAAAAGGTAGTCAATGATGAGCGCAAGGCACTTTCTCTCCCTGATGGATTGCACGCCCGAAGAGCTGGTCAGCGTGATCCGTCGAGGCGTTGAGCTCAAGGACCTGCGTAACCGCGGCGTACTGTTCGAGCCTCTGAAAAACCGCGTCCTGGGGATGATCTTCGAGAAATCCTCGACCCGTACCCGGATCTCCTTCGAGGCCGGCATGATCCAGCTCGGTGGCCAGGCGATCTTCCTTTCGCCGCGCGACACCCAACTGGGCCGTGGCGAGCCCATCGGCGACTGCGCCATCGTCATGTCGAGCATGCTCGACGCGGTGATGATCCGTACCTTTGCCCACAGCACCCTGACCGAATTCGCCGCCAACTCCCGCGTGCCGGTGATCAACGGCCTGTCCGATGACCTGCACCCGTGCCAGTTGCTGGCCGACATGCAGACTTTCCTCGAACACCGTGGCTCGATCCAGGGCAAGACCGTGGCCTGGATCGGCGACGGCAACAACATGTGCAACAGCTATATAGAAGCGGCGATCCAGTTCGACTTCCAGTTGCGCG
This sequence comes from Pseudomonas sp. UV AK001, assembly GCF_046097675.1. Classification (NCBI taxonomy): domain Bacteria; kingdom Pseudomonadati; phylum Pseudomonadota; class Gammaproteobacteria; order Pseudomonadales; family Pseudomonadaceae; genus Pseudomonas; species Pseudomonas sp. UV AK001. Next base: position 232,980 of record NZ_JBJUVZ010000003.1, on the reverse strand, counting down.
TGGCCTGCCCGGAAGGCTACGAGCCGAATCCCGAGTTCGTCGCCAGGGCCGGTGACCGCGTGACCATCGTCCGCGACCCGAAGGACGCCGTGCGCGGTGCGCATCTGGTGAGCACCGACGTCTGGACCTCCATGGGCCAGGAAGAAGAAACCGCCAAGCGTCTCCAGCTGTTCGCGCCGTTCCAGGTCAATCGCGCCCTGCTCGACCTGGCCGCCGAGGACGTGCTATTCATGCACTGCCTGCCTGCCCACCGCGGGGAGGAAATCAGCCTCGACCTGCTCGATGACCCGCGCTCCGTCGCCTGGGATCAGGCAGAAAACCGTCTCCACGCACAGAAGGCCCTGCTCGAGTTCCTCGTCGAACCGGCATATCACCACGCATGAGTCATGAATTACTGCTGAACCTGCGCAACCTCGCTTGCGGCTATCAAGATCAACGTGTGGTGCAGAACCTCAATCTGCACCTCAACGCCGGTGACATCGGTTGCCTGCTCGGTTCCTCGGGCTGCGGCAAGACCACCACCCTGCGCGCCATCGCCGGTTTCGAGCCGGTACATGAAGGGGAAATCCAGCTCGGCGGTGAAACCATCTCCAGCGCCGGCTTCACCCTCGCCCCGGAAAAACGCCGGATCGGCATGGTGTTTCAGGACTACGCACTGTTCCCGCACCTGAGCGTCGCGGACAACATCGCCTTCGGCATTCGCAAGCACCCGAACAAGGAGCGAGTCGTCGAAGAGTTGCTGGAACTGGTCAACCTGAAGAACCTCGGCAAGCGCTTCCCGCACGAACTGTCCGGTGGACAGCAACAACGTGTCGCCCTCGCCCGCGCCCTGGCGCCGGAGCCGCAACTGCTGCTGCTCGACGAGCCGTTTTCCAACCTCGACGGAGAACTGCGACGCAAGCTCAGCCATGAGGTGCGCGACATTCTCAAGGCCCGTGGCACCAGCGCGATTCTGGTGACTCACGATCAGGAAGAAGCCTTCGCCGTCAGCGATCACGTCGGTGTGTTCAAGGAAGGCCGTCTGGAGCAGTGGGATACGCCGTACAACCTCTACCACGAACCGGCGACGCCGTTTGTGGCCAGTTTCATCGGTCAGGGCTACTTCATCCGCGGCCAGCTCGGCAGCCCGGAGTCGGTGCACACCGAACTCGGCGAACTGCGCGGCAATCGCGCCTACACCTGGCCGACCGGCGGCGCGGTGGATGTGCTGCTGCGTCCGGATGACATCGTTTATGCGCCGGACAGCGGCTTGAAAGCACGGATCGTCGGCAAGACCTTCCTCGGGGCTTCGACCCTGTATCGCCTGCAACTGCCTACCGGCGCGCAACTGGAATCGATCTTCCCGAGCCACGCTGACCATCAGGTTGGTGCGGATGTCGGGATTCGCGTGGCGGCTGAACATCTGGTGTTGTTCCAGGCCAGTGGCAGCACGGCAGCGCAGATTCCAGCGGTGGAAAACGGCGTTCGCCGCTACAGCACTGCGCACTGATCTGTACAAAAACAATAAGGGAGCCCGATGGCTCCCTTATTTTTTGGCTTCAGCCCAGCATCAATGTGCCGCTGGCCACCAGCGTCGCATTCCCGCCGATCTTCACCCGCTCGCCTTCCAGCCGACAGAACAGCTCCCCGCCCCGCGCCGAACGCTGGCACGCGGTCAGGCTCGATTTGCCCAGACGTTTGGACCAGTACGGAATCAGGCTGCAATGGGTCGACCCCGTGACCGGGTCTTCATCGATGCCGATCGCCGGAGCGAAGTAGCGCGAGACGAAATCATGCTGGTTACCCCGGGCTGTGACGATGGCGCCGAGCCAAGGAAGCTTGGCGAGAGCGACCATGTCCGGCGTGCAATCGAGCACCGCCTGTTCGGACTCCAGCACCACGAACAGCTCGTTGGAACTCAGAACATCCACTGCCTGGACATTCAGCGCACGCTCGATCTCCACGGTGACGCCTTTCTCCACCGCTTCAATGGCCGGGAAATCCAGCCAAAGCCGGCCACCTTCGCGGCTGACACTCAACGGCCCGGACTTGCAGGTGAAATCCAGACGCTCGGCTGTTTCCTTGTAGATCTCGTACAACACATAGGCACTGGCCAGCGTGGCGTGACCGCACAACGGCACCTCGGTGGTCGGCGTGAACCAGCGGATATGCCAGGCCTGGCCTTCGCGCACCAGAAACGCGGTTTCCGCCAGATTGTGTTCGGCGGCGATTTTCTGCATCAAGTCGTCCGCGAGCCAGGCGTCGAGCCGATAGACCATCGCCGGGTTGCCACTGAACGGCCGATCACTGAATGCGTCGACCTGATGAAACTCGAGCTGCATAACCTTCTCCCTGTGTCAGTCGAAAGAGCATGCCGCTACGGCTCGTTCATCGCCAGTGACAGAACCGGTCAATTTTTCTCATACAGAACTCAGGCGCGACCGATGTCGGCGAACTTCGCCTGGGTGTGCTCGGCGAGGACGGCGGGCGCCAGTTCGACTTCCAGGCCGCGTCGACCGGCACTGACATAAATGCTCGCAAAACCCTGGGCGGAATTATCAATGAAGGTGCGCAGGCGTTTTTTCTGCCCCAGCGGGCTGATGCCGCCCAACAGGTAACCGGTGGAACGTTGCGCGGCGGCCGGGTCGGCCATTTCCACTTTCTTCACTCCGGCAGCGTGAGCCAGCCCTTTGAGGTCGAGACTTCCGACGACCGGCACCACCGCCACCAGCAATTCGCCTTTTTCGCTGGCTGCCAGCAGCGTCTTGAACACCTGCGCCGGCTCCAGCCCCAGCTTTTCCGCGGCCTCCAGGCCGTAGGACGCGGCCTTGGGGTCATGTTCGTAACTGTGCACGCGATGTTCGGCACGAACTTTTTTCAACAAGTCCAACGCAGGGGTCATGGCAGCTCCAGGCTCGGCAGTGGCAAAAAATCCTGCGCCGGATTCTAGGCCATCGCCACGCAAAAGGCTCTACTGCGCGCCACGTTTCCCGGGGCTTGCAGGCTGACAGCCGCATTGCCCAACGGGTGCCCCGCAGGATCATTCACCTGACTGATAGTTTATTTGTGACTGACGGTTCACTTTCGACCTTTGACAGCTTTGTTTCTTGTCTATATTTTTTCGAATCTGAATAATGTAAGAATTATCGTCACCGCAGCACCCAGCAGTAAACCGGGAACAGGATGGGGATCCTGCCCCGGCGAAAATCGCGCCTTGCCCTGTCGGCAAACGCGCCAGACAACAACAAAAACCGAGGTTTTCAATGACAACTGCGTTACAGCAACCATCGCTCTCGAGCCAATGCCTGGCCGAGTTTCTGGGTACTGCACTGCTGATCTTTTTCGGTACAGGCTGCGTCGCCGCGCTCAAGGTCGCGGGCGCAAGCTTCGGTCTGTGGGAAATCAGCATCATCTGGGGTGTCGGCGTGAGCATGGCGATCTACCTCACCGCCGGAGTTTCCGGCGCGCACCTGAACCCTGCCGTCAGTATCGCCCTGAGCATTTTCGCCGACTTCGAAAAGCGCAAACTGCCGTTCTACATTCTTTCCCAGGTCGCCGGCGCCTTCTGCGGCGCGCTGTTGGTTTACACGCTTTACAGCAACCTGTTCTTCGATTTCGAACAAACTCACCATATGGTTCGTGGCTCGGCTGCCAGCCTGGAACTGGCCTCGGTGTTCTCCACCTTCCCGAACCCTGCGCTGTCGACTGCCCAGGCGTTCCTGGTCGAGGTAATCATCACGGCGATCCTGATGGGCGTGATCATGTCCCTGACCGACGACAACAACGGCCTGCCGAAAGGCCCGCTTGCGCCGCTGCTGATCGGCCTGCTGATTGCCGTGATCGGCAGTTCGATGGGCCCGCTGACCGGTTTCGCGATGAACCCGGCCCGTGACTTCGGTCCGAAACTGATGACTTTCTTCGCGGGCTGGGGTGAAATTTCCTTCACCGGCGCCCGTGAAATCCCGTACTTCCTGATTCCGATTTTTGCACCGATTGTCGGTGCCTGCCTCGGCGCTGCCGGGTATCGCGGGCTGATTGCCCGTCACCTGACCGGCGCCACACCTGCTACAAAGGACGCAGAACCGGCCATTGACGGCAAACCAAGAACTTCTTGAAACAGTCGGCGCGGGTTCCTGCCCATTTCGAGCCCGCGCCACGGCCCACTCACCCTTATTTCGTCCAAGGCAATCGACATGACCGACATTCAGAATAAGAACTACATCATTGCCCTCGATCAGGGTACGACCAGCTCCCGCGCGATCATTTTCGACCGCGATGCGAACGTGGTCTGCACCGCGCAGCGCGAATTCGCCCAGCATTACCCGCAAGCCGGTTGGGTCGAACACGACCCGATGGAAATCTTCGCCACCCAGAGCGCAGTAATGGTTGAAGCGCTGGCCCAGGCCGGTCTGCATCACGACCAGGTAGCTGCCATCGGCATCACCAACCAGCGTGAAACCACCGTGGTCTGGGACAAGACCACCGGCCGCCCGGTCTACAACGCGATCGTCTGGCAATGCCGCCGCAGCACCGAGATCTGCCAGCAGCTCAAGCGCGACGGTCATGAAGACTACATCCGCGAGAACACCGGCCTGGTCACCGACCCGTACTTCTCCGGCACCAAACTGAAGTGGATCCTCGACAATGTCGAAGGCAGCCGCGAACGTGCGCGCAATGGCGAACTGCTGTTCGGCACCGTCGACAGCTGGCTGATCTGGAAATTCACCGGCGGCAAGGTGCACGTCACCGACTACACCAACGCCTCGCGGACCATGCTCTTCAACATCCACTCGCTGGAGTGGGATTCGAAGATGCTGGAGATCCTCGACATCCCGCGCGAGATGCTGCCGGAAGTCAAAGCCTCCTCGGAAATCTACGGTCGCACCAAGAGCGGCATCGCCATTGGCGGTATCGCCGGTGACCAGCAAGCTGCACTGTTCGGCCAGATGTGCGTCGAGCCGGGCCAGGCGAAAAACACCTACGGCACCGGCTGCTTCCTGCTGATGAACACCGGCGACAAAGCGGTGAAATCGCAACACGGCATGCTCACCACCATCGCCTGCGGCCCGCGCGGCGAAGTGGCCTACGCACTGGAAGGCGCTGTGTTCAACGGCGGTTCGACCGTGCAGTGGCTGCGCGATGAACTGAAAATCATCAACGACGCCCACGACACCGAGTACTTCGCCAATAAAGTGAAGGACAGCAACGGCGTGTATCTGGTGCCAGCCTTCACCGGCCTCGGCGCTCCCTACTGGGACCCGTATGCCCGTGGCGCGCTGTTCGGCCTGACTCGCGGCGTACGCGTGGATCACATCATCCGCGCGGCGCTGGAATCGATCGCCTACCAGACCCGCGACGTGCTCGACGCCATGCAACAGGACTCCGGCGAACGCCTCAAGGCCCTGCGCGTGGACGGCGGTGCGGTGGCGAACAACTTCCTGATGCAGTTCCAGGCCGACATCCTCGGCACTCAGGTCGAGCGCCCGCAAATGCGCGAAACCACTGCACTGGGTGCGGCGTACCTGGCCGGCCTGGCGTGCGGCTTCTGGGGCAGCCTGGAAGAACTGCGCGGCAAGGCGGTCATCGAGCGCGAGTTCGAACCGAGCCTGGACGAAGCGGCAAAAGAGAAGCTGTATAAAGGCTGGAAAAAAGCCGTCAGCCGTACCCGTGACTGGGAACGTGAGGACGCTGAATAAGCCAGTCTGAGGACTGGTAACGGCATGTAACTGGTCGGGAGCGGATTCCTGCGGCATCATGGGCAAATTTTGCACGGCAGCCCAAAGGAAGCCCCATGAATCTGCCTCCCCGTCAGCAGCAAATCCTCGAGCTGGTCCGCGAACGCGGCTATGTGAGCATCGAGGAAATGGCCACGCTGTTCGTTGTTACCCCGCAAACCATCCGCCGCGATATCAATCAACTGGCGGAAGCCAATCTGCTGCGTCGCTACCATGGCGGCGCCGCCTATGATTCCAGCGTCGAAAACACTGCCTATGCGATGCGCGCCGATCAGATGCGCGATGAAAAACAACGCATCGGTGAAGCCATCGCCGCGCAGATCCCCGATCACGCCTCGCTGTTCATCAACATCGGCACCACCACCGAATCCATCGCCCGCGCCCTGCTCAACCACAGTCATCTGAAAATCATCACCAACAATCTGCACGTCGCTTCGATGCTCAGCGCCAAGGATGATTTCGATGTGTTGCTCACCGGCGGCAATGTCCGTCGCGACGGCGGCGTGGTGGGTCAGGCGAGCGTGGACTTCATCAATCAGTTCAAGGTCGACTTTGCGCTGGTGGGCATCAGCGGTATCGACGAAGACGGCAGCCTGCTCGATTTCGATTACCAGGAAGTGCGGGTGTCCCAGGCGATCATCGCCAATGCCCGGCAGGTGATCCTGGCGGCAGACTCCAGCAAATTCGGCCGGAACGCGATGATTCGACTTGGCCCGATCAGCCTGATCGATTGCCTGGTCACCGACCAGCAGCCGGTGCCGGCCCTGGCGCAACTGCTGAGCCAGAACAAGATTCGTCTGGAAGTCGTTTAACCCTCCTCACGCATAAGGCGCCTTCATGGGCGCCTTATGCGCATCTGATGTTCGAATATTTTCTTTTAGCCGCCCTTCGATGAGTTTTTTCAATCGAAGTCGACTGGCTGCGCGCGTCTTTATGGGCTACCATTTTCGCAAATGAACATTCATGTTCGATTTCCAAGACAGAAAATCAAAAGAGCCCGAGGCCAGCCGATGTCCACCTCTACCTTGCGTACGCCCCCTATCTCCGAGATCTACGATATCGCCGTCATTGGCGGCGGGATCAATGGCGTGGGGATCGCAGCGGATGCCGCCGGTCGCGGTCTTTCGGTGTTCCTTTGCGAAAAGGACGACCTGGCCAGCCATACCTCGTCGGCCAGCAGCAAGCTGATCCACGGTGGTCTGCGCTACCTCGAACATTATGAATTCCGTCTGGTGCGCGAAGCCCTGGCCGAACGCGAAGTGCTGCTGGCCAAGGCCCCGCACATCGTCAAACCAATGCGCTTCGTGCTGCCGCACCGTCCGCACCTGCGCCCGGCCTGGATGATCCGTGCCGGCCTGTTCCTGTACGACAACCTCGGCAAGCGCGAAAAGCTCGCAGGTTCGAAAAGCCTGAAGTTCGGCGCCGACAGCGCGCTGAAAAGCGAAATCACCAAAGGTTTCGAATACTCCGACTGCTGGGTCGATGACGCCCGCCTCGTGGTACTGAACGCCATGGCCGCCCGTGAAAAAGGCGCGCATGTGCACACCCAGACCCGTTGCGTCAGCGCCCGCCGCGCCAAAGGCCTGTGGCACCTGAACCTGGAACGCGCCGACGGCAGCCTGTTCTCGATCACCGCCAAGGCACTGGTGAACGCCGCCGGCCCGTGGGTCGCCAAGTTCATCCGTGACGACCTGAAGATGGAGTCGCCGTATGGCATCCGCCTGATCCAGGGCAGCCACATCATCGTGCCGAAACTGTACGAAGGTGATCACGCGCACATCCTGCAAAACGAAGATCAGCGCATCGTTTTCACCATTCCGTACCTGAACAACCTGACGCTGATCGGCACCACCGACCGCGAGTACACAGGCGACCCGGCCAAAGTGGCGATCACCGACGGCGAAACCGATTACCTGCTGAAAGTGGTCAACGCCCACTTCAAGAAGCAGATCAGCCGTGACGACATCCTGCACACCTACTCGGGCGTCCGTCCGCTGTGCAACGACGAATCCGACAACCCTTCGGCCGTGACCCGCGACTACACCCTGGCGCTGTCCGGCAGCACCGAAGAAGCACCGTTGCTGTCGGTGTTCGGCGGCAAGCTGACCACCTACCGCAAACTCGCCGAGTCGGCGATGGCACAACTGATGCCGTTCTTCACCCAGATGCGTCCGAGCTGGACCGCCAGCGCCACGCTGCCGGGCGGCGAAGACATGACCACGCCGCAGGCCTTGAGCGCGCTGATCCGCGACAAGTTCGACTTCGTCCCGAGCGAAATCGCCCGCCGCTGGGCCACCACCTACGGCAGCCGCACCTGGCGCATGCTCGAAGGCGTGGACAGCCTGGCCGACATGGGCGAACACATCGGCGGCGGTCTCTACACCCGTGAAGTCGACTACCTGTGCGCCGAAGAGTGGGCCACCACCGCTCACGACATCCTGTGGCGCCGCAGCAAGCTGGGCCTGTTCACCACCCCGGCCGAACAGGAAAAACTGGCGGCGTACCTGAGCCAGGTCGAGCAGAACCGCAGCAAGATCGAAGCGGCCTGATCTTCAAGCCGCATTGACCAAAGCCCCTGAATCTCACGATTCAGGGGCTTTTTGCGTTACTGCGCCAGATGCAGCAGGAGGAAATCGATAAACGCCCGCGACTTGTGCGGCAGATGCGCGGTATTGGGAAATACGACGTTGATCGACTGAGAAGGCAACGTATACGCCGGCAACAGGCGAACCAGCCGTCCGCTGGCGATATCGTCCTCGACCACCCAGCCCGGCAGCACCGAGACACCTAGCGACGACAAGGTCATCGAGCGAATCGCCGTGGAAGAATTGGATTCGAAATGGCTGGTGCCATTGACCTCCACCGTCCCTCCCCGATCATCGCGCAGTACCCATTGCGTGGGCGCCTGCAAGTTGCTGTTGGCAATCCATGGCACACCGTTCAGGTCTTGCGGCTGTGCCACCGGGTGACGCTCGACAAACGCCGGAGTCGCCACCAGCACGATTTGATAATCCGCCAGCTTGCGGCTCTTGAAGGCGGAATCCGCCAGATTGCCCAGACGCACCACCAAATCCAGCTTTTCCGCCACCAGATCATTCAGTGACGAGTTGAAGTTGTAGCACAGGCGAATTTCCGGATAACGCTCGCTGAACAATGGAACCAACGGAAGTATGAACTTCTCGCCGTATTCACTGGTTGAACTAATTCGTAACTTTCCAGAAACCCGGTTATTACCCTTCAGAACATTATCAAAGGCATTATCGATGTCCGCGACAATCCCCTTGAACTCTTCATAAAAGTCCTGACCAATTTCAGTCAGCGATATATTCCGGGTATTGCGGATCAGCAACGTCGCCGAAAGAACTTCTTCCAGCGCCTTGACATGCAGGCTGGCCATGGCTTTGCTGATACTCAGGTAATTCGCGGCCTTGGTGTAAGAGCCGAAGTCGACCACGGCGAGAAATGTCTGAACCCGATTCAGATGAGAATGCATGGCGGTAGCGTTCACTGTTTAATCCTTTCAAACATTGTTTCAAGGATAGTCGTATCGACACTCCAAGTCCATCGCCCCTATGCTTTGCGACAAAGAGGAAACAACAATGAACTATCGCTACAAGATCGCGCTGATCTTTCTGATCGGCTTTTTTATTGACTGCATAAACATATTCATGTCCGCCGTGGCATTACCGAGCATATCGGCGACATTGCAAGTAAGCAGTTCTTCGGTGGCCTGGGTGGCGAATGCCTACATCCTCGGCCTGACCCTGATCATTCCTGTCAGCACCTGGCTAGCCGGGCGTTTCGGCAGCCGCGAGATTCTCACCGCTTCGATGCTGGTATTCACCGGTTCCGTGTGGATGTGCGGCCTGGCCGACAGCTTCCATGAACTGGTGATCTGGCGCTTCGTCCAGGGCATCGGTGGCGGGTTGTTGATTCCGGTGGGTCAGGCGTTGACCTTCAACCTGTTCCAGGGCGAGCAACGGGCGAAAATCTCCACCCTGGTGATGGCCGTGGCCCTGATCGCCCCGGCCATTTCGCCGACCGTCGGCGGCATCATCGTCGACAACAGTTCGTGGCGCTGGGTGTTCTACAGCAACATTCCGTTTTCGCTGATCGCCGCCGGATTATCGTGGTTCTGGATTCGCGAAAGCCGACCGACCAGCCTGGCGCGCCCGGACATCCTCGGCCTGCTGCTGGTCAGTGCCGCGCTGGGCAGCCTGCTGATGGGCATGTCGCTGTACGGCGGCGACTATCCTGCCATCGAGGCCATTGCCTGTGTCGCGGCGGGCCTGATGTTCGTGGCGCTGTACCTGCTGCATTACCGTCGCAAGAGCGACGCGATCATTGACCTGAGCCTGCTCAAGAGCAAAAAGCTCAGCACCTCGATCTTCATCTATTACGCGATTCCCGGGGTGTTCACCGGGGTCAATCTGATGAGCATCTTCTTTCTGCAGAACACCCTGCACTTCAGCGCCCGCCTCACCGGCATGTTCATGATCCTCTACGCCATCGGTGCATTCATCGCGATGCTCACCTGCGGCCGGGTCTACAACAAAATCGGCGCCCGGCGCCTGTTCACCCTCGGCATGCTGATCCACAGCGCCGGCATCGCCACCCTGATGCTGGTGGATGCGCCGACCGATATCGGGGTGATCGTGATCGCCTACAGCCTGATGGGCATCGGCGGCGGGATCGGCGCCAACACCGCGCAAACCACCTCGCTGATGGACTTCAAGGGCAGCGAAACCCACAAGGCCAGTGTGATCTGGAACATCAACCGGCAGATGTCGTTCAGCGTCGGCGCGGCCCTGTTCCTCATGATCTACAACCTGCTGCTCAAACAGTTCGACTCGACCCCGGCCTATCACGCCACGTTCGCGATTGCTGCACTGGTCGGACTGTTCCCGCTGTTTCAAATGAGCCAACTGAACCCTCCAAAGGAATGCCATGAACAACAACCCGGTTGAACTAGCCCGCCACAGCATCCACCACGTGCATGAACTGATTCATCGTGTCTTCACCAATGCCGACGGCGCCGGCGAAGCCGCCATCGCGCCACTGATGGATGTCTTCAGCGAAGACTTCAGCATGGTCACCACCTCGGCCGCCGTGGTCGGGCGGGCCCAGGTCGAGCAACTGTTCAAAGGTGCGGTCGGTGCCCGTCCGGGCCTGGAGATCGACATCAGCGACCTGCACACGATCTGGCACGAAGGCCCGACCGTCGCCCTGCGCTACAAGGAAACCCATCGCCAGAACCAGCGCGAGACTTCGCGCATTTCCGTGGCGATCCTGCGCGTGCACCAGCACAGCACCCGCTGGCTGTACCTGCACGAAACGCCGCTGGCCCAGGAAAACCCGGCATGAATTACACCGTTACCCATTGCCGGATGCTGTCGGCATCAATCAAGGAAATCACCGTCACCGGCGCTCCCGCCGCCCCGCAATCGGCCCATGCCGGGGGGCACTTCAAATGGCTGATAGCGCCCTCGGGCGAATGGCGTCATTACTCCACCGTGGAGCTGGGCGACAGTGCCGAAGGTCGTTTCACTTTCGCCATTCGCCTCAGTGACGACTCCCCCAGCAGCCAGTACCTGCGCTCGCTGGCGGCCGGCGACCAGGTGCAGCTCGAAGGCCCGTTCAATACTTTCAACTACCCGCTCGACACCCGGACCGGTCGCGACATCGCGATTGCCGGCGGCATCGGCATCACTCCGCTGACCGGGATCCTGCGGCATCTGACCGAGCTGGAGCGTTCGGCGCACCTGCATTACTTCGCCCGCAGCGTCGACGATGCGGCCTACGCCGAAGATCTGCGTTCACTGCTGCAAGACCGCATGAACCTGCACCTGTCCGGCCAGCGCCCGGCGATTCACCAGGTACTCGCTGACCTGTGCGCCGAAGACCGGCTCTACGTCTGCGGCCCGGCGGCGATGCTCAACGACATCCTGAGCCACGCCGAATCCGCCGGGCTGCCCCGCGATCGCATTCATCTGGAGGTGTTCAACGTCGCCCGGAATGAAGGCGCCCGGGGTTTCACGGTCGAGGCGGCAGATTCCGCCGTGAGCATCGAGGTCGGTCCCGACCAGACCTTGCTCGAAGCCCTGGAAGCCGCGGGTCTGGACCCGATCTCTGACTGCCGTCGCGGCGAGTGCGGCGTCTGCGCGCTGGACGTGCTGGAAGGCGACGTCGAGCACCGGGATTTCATCATGAGCGAACAAGAAGCGGCCTGCAGCGCACGGATCTATCCCTGCGTTTCCCGGGCGAAAAGCCCACGCCTGAAGCTGGCGATCTGAAGAGGACACCCCGTTGGACAACTATTTCAATGGCAGAGAAGTGCACAAGTCTCTGTTCCTTGATCAACAACTGTTCGAACAGGAACAGCAACGCGTCTTTGCCGCAAGCTGGTGCTACCTGGGCCACGACAGCCTGATCCCCGAAACCGGCGATTACTTCACCGCCACCCTCGCCGCCCAGCCGCTGGCCATGGTGCGCCAGAAGAACGGCGACATCGTGGTGCTGCACAACCGCTGCCCGCACAAGGGCGTGAAAGTGCTGGCCGAAGCGCGTGGCAACGTGGGCCGCTTCATGCGCTGCCCCTATCACGCCTGGACGTTCAAGACCGACGGCGAGCTGTTGAGCATCCCGGTGAAAAAGGAATACGACGACTGCGACCTGAGCAGTTGCTCGGCCCACAAGGGTATGCAGCCGGTTGCGGCGGTGCGCAACTATCGCGGTTTCGTGTTCGTGCGCCTGAGTGAAACCGGCATGGGTTTCGACGAGTTTTTCGGCGAGTCGCTGTCAACGCTGGACAACATGGTCATGCGCTCCCCGCAAGGCAAGCTGCGCGTGGTCGGTCAGCCGCTGCTGCACAAGCATCGCTGCAACTGGAAGATGGTCGTCGACAACCAGACCGATACCTGCCACCCGATGATCGCCCACGAATCCTCGGCCGGCGAAGCCATTCGCCTGTGGAAGGAAACCGGTGACCAGAGCCAGCCTGCGCCGATGGCCGTGGAACTGTTCTCGCCGTTCATGGCCTCGTATGAATTCTTCGCCGGCATGGGCATCCGCGTCTGGCCCAACGGCCACGGACACACCGGGGTCAGCAACTCGATCCACAAGGCCTACACGGGCATTCCCGGTTACTGGGAGCTGATGGTGGAAAGCTACGGCGAAGACCAGGCCCGGGCCATTCTCGACGATACCCGGCACAACACCGTGTATTTCCCCAACCTGATGGTCAAGGGCCCGATCCAGACGCTGCGGGTGATCCGCCCGGTGAGTGCGCAGGAAACCATCGTCGAGTCGTGGATCTTCGAACTGCAGGGCGCCCCGGTGCAACTGCTGGAACGCACCGTGCAATACAACAACCTGATCAACTCGCCATGCTCGATGGTCGCCCATGACGACGTGGAGATGTACGAGCGCGCCATGGAAGGCCTGCACAGCGACGCCAACGAATGGGTCAACGTTGCCCGCCTGTTCGAACCGGGCGAGACCTACGACCAGACCCGCGTGGTGTCCGGCACCAGTGAACTGGCGATGCGCAACTTCTACGACAACTGGCAAAACCTGATGCGGGACGACCATGCACCACGATCAAACTGAACGGGCCATCGAGCGTTTGCTCGAGACCGAAATGCACCTGCTCGATCAACAGGACTTCGACGCCTGGCAGCAATTGCTGAGTGATGACTACACCTACTGGATTCCGATGACCCGCGAACAGCGCAGCCCGCTGCACGAATCCTCGCTGGTGTATGAAGACCGCTTCCTGACCACCCTGCGCATCAACCGCCTGGCCAATGCCCGCAACTTTTCCCAACAGCCGAAAAGCCGTTGCCTGCACATTGCCCAGCGTCCCCGGATCACGATTGAAGAGCCGTCCTGCAGCGCCGTCGCCAGCAGCAATCTGCTGTATTGCGAAGCCCGTGGCGAGCGCGAATGGCATTACCCCGCCACCGTCGAACATCGCCTGATCAACCTCGGCGGCGAGTGGAAAATCCAGGGCAAGAAGATCCTGTTGCTCAACCCCGACCGCGCCCTCGAAAGCCTGCAGCTCATCATCTGACCGACCGAGAATTACCCCTGTGAACTCCATGAACATTCCTGCCAGCCAGGATACCGCGTGCCTGTCTTTCCCCTATGTCGACCTGCTCTACGATTACGGTCAGTTCCTGCGCAACGCCGACCAGGCCATCGGAAACCTGCCGGCACTCACGGCGGAAAAACACATCGGCATCGTCGGCGCCGGCCTGACCGGGCTGGTGGCGGCCTATGAACTGCTGCGTGCCGGTGCCCGTCGCGTGACCCTGTTCGAGGCTGAAGAAAGCCACATCGGCGGTCGCCTGTTGACTCAATGCTTCGATGAAGAACAACCGCAGTTCATCGCGGAAATGGGCGCCATGCGCTTTCCACCGAGCGAGGTCGGGCTGTTCCATTACCTCAACAAGTTCGGCATCCAGACCACCGAAGCCTTTCCCGATCCGGGGGTGGTCGATACCGAACTGCATTATCGTGGCGAGGCCCATCACTGGGCCGCGATGCAACCGCCGCCGGCGCTGTTCAGCACCGTGCATCAGGGCTGGAATGCCTTTCTGCGCGAAGGCGCGGTACTGGACGACGGCACCAGCCTTGCCCCGCCGCTGCTGCTGACCGAACTGCTCAAGCAGCAGAATTACTGCGAAGTGCAGCCGGAATGGCAACGCTATCTGGACTGCTTCGGTGACAGCTCTTTCTACTCGGCGATGGTGCGCATCTTCACCAGCAAGAACCCGCCGGGCGGCAAGGTCTGGCGCAAACCGGAAGACTTCCACCTGTTCGGCTCGCTGGGTATCGGCTCTGGTGGTTTCCAGTCGGTCTATCGCGCCTCGTTCACCGAGATTCTGCGGCTGGTGGTCAACGCGCTGGAGGTCAATCAGCGGCTGGTGCCGAACGGCATCTCCTCGCTGGCAGAGCTGATCGCCGACACCCGGTTCAACGGCATGCAACTGCGCGACATGATCTGCCGTACCCGCATCGAATCGATCAACAAGGGCCCCGACGGACAGATCCTGCTGGCCGGCAGCAACGGTGAAACCTACGCCTGCGACCGGGTGATCACCACCACCACGACCCGCGCCCTGCAGGTCAACCTCAAGCTCACCCAGAACCAGGCGTTCGTGAATCGCGACGTGGCCCGGGCCATCAACGAAACCCACATGGTCGGATCCTCCAAGCTGTTCATCCTGACCAGGGACAAGTTCTGGCTCAAACACGGCCTGGCGCAGAACATCCAGACCGACACCCTGGTCAAGGGCGTGTACTGCCTGGACTACGCGCCACAGGACCCGGACTCCTGGGGCGTGGTGCTGATCAGTTACACCTGGGAAGACGACTCGCACAAGATGGTTTCCATGACCGACAAAGTGCAGCGCTGCCTGCGCCTGGTGGACGAGCTGGCGATGAGCGCGCCGGAATTCGCCCGCCACCTGATCCCGCTCAACGGCGACTACCAGCGCTACGTGCTCGAATACGACTGGCTGACCGACAAGCATGCCCTCGGCGCCTTCAAGCTGAATTTCCCCGGCGACGACATCTATTCCGAGCGTCTGTTCTATCAGTTCCGCACCGCTCTCGATCCGCGTCAGGACACCGGCCTTTACCTGGCGGGCTGCGGCGCTTCGTTCACCGGCGGCTGGGCCGAAGGTTCGATCCAGACGGCCCTGAACGCCGCCTGCTCGGTCATCAGCAGCCTGGGTGGCGACCTGATCGACGGCAATCCGCTCGACGGGCTGGTTCCGCAGTACCGCTACTGCTGATTGCGTCCCTTTCATTTCGCCGAGACTTTCCATGTACAGACAGTTTTCCATCGAACAGCTCGTCAACGGATTTCGCCGTGGCGAGCTCTGCCTCGACACCTGGCAGCAGGCCCTGCGCGAGCGCCATGAGCGGGCGCAGCATCTGCACAGTTTCATCACGTTCGACCCCGCGACGTTCGCCTACACGCCGGACGCGGATCGCCTGGCGCCGCTGTACGGACTGCCGGTGTCTTTCAAGGACAACATCAATGTCAGCGGCATGCCGACCACCGCCGGCACCCCTGGCCTGGCCGATTACCGGCCGCAGCACGACGCCGGTATCGTGGCGCGCTTCAAGCAACTGGGCGCTCGGGTGGTGGGCAAGAACAACATGCACGAACTGTCGTTCGGCGTGACGTCGGCCAATCACACCTACGGTGCGGTCATCAACCCGGCCAGCGAGCTGCATGGCGCCGGTGGCAGCAGCGGTGGCTGTGCCGCCGCTGTCGCCGCCGGGCTGGTGCCCTGCGCGGTAGGCACCGATACCGGCGGCTCGGTGCGCATCCCCGCGGCGTTCTGCGGCGTCGTCGGCCTGCGCCCGACGACCGGCGAATACCCGGCCGACGGCATCGTCCCGGTCTCGCAGACCAAGGACACACCAGGCCTGCTGACGCGCACGGTGGAAGACTGCCGGTTCGTCCACGGCCACCTGACCGGCCGGCACCTGCCGGCGCTGTCCGAAGATCGTGCGCTGCGCATCGGTATTCCCGAACGCTTCCTCTGGGCCGATCTGGACAACAACGTCAGCCGCGACTGCCGCGCCGCCATCAACGCGCTCGCCGGCGCCGGCATGGAAATCGTTGCGGTCGACGATACGGTGATCGGCGAGATCAACGAGTGCATTCAGTTCCCGCTGCCGATCTACGAATTCTTCATCGACTTTCCACGGTTCCTGATGAAGGAAGGCCGCGGTGGAGAATTCCTCGACATCCTGGCGCGGATCGGCGATCCCGGGATCAAGAAAATCCTCACTGCACAGCTGGAAAGCCCGGCGATCTCCTACACCGACTATGTGCAGGCCTTGATGGGCAAGGTCCGGCTGGAGCAGGAGTACCGGCAACTGTTCAGTCGCCACCAGCTGGACTTGATGGCTTATCCGACGGTCAGTTGCAGTGCGCCGTTGCTGGCTGATTGCGCGGATGAAAGCCATTTCGAGCGGTTCGTGCGCAACACCGATCCGGCCAGCAACCTCGCAGCGCCGAGCATGACCGTGCCGGTGGCGGCGAAGGGTTCGCTGCCGGTGGGCCTGTCGTTCGACGCATTGCCGGGGCAGGACGGATTTCTGTTGCAGGCCGTGAGCCGGTTGTCCCCCCTGCTGAACATTCGATGAGCACGGCTCGCCCCGACAAGGGGCGAGCCGGATCGAACCTTCCATAACAAAATCAATGCAGGCCCAGCCATGCGTGCCACGTCACTTGCTTCATCCCCTTCCCCCGCCGCACTCGAACGCTCGCCCTCGGTCCTGGGCGGCGCCATGATCATCGGCGGAACCATCGTCGGCGCCGGAATGTTTTCCCTGCCGGTGGTCATGTCCGGGCTATGGTTTTACGGGTCGGTCGCCGTGTTGGTGTTTGCCTGGTTCTGCACCTTGCATTCGGGCCTGATGATTCTCGAGGCCAACCTCAACTACCACGAAGGCGCGAGCTTCTCGACCATCACCCGTGATCTGCTGGGTCGTACCTGGAACCGGATCAACGGCCTGAGCATCGTCTTCGTGCTCTACACCCTGACCTACGCCTACATTTCCGCCAGCGGTTCAGTGATCCATCACACCGTGCAGTCCATGGGTGTCTCGCTGTCACCGCGTGCCGGCGGGCTGGGTTTTACCGTGCTGGTGGCGTTCATCGTCTGGCTCAGCACCTCGGCGGTGAGCCGGATGACCACCGTGGTGTTCGGCGCAAAGATCCTGGCATTCTTTCTGACCTTCGGCGGCCTGCTCGGCCATGTACAACCGGCCACGCTGTTCGACCTGAACAGCGGCACCACCAGCTACTGGCCCTATCTGCTGGTAACCCTGCCCTTCTGCCTGACTTCGTTCGGATTCCACGGCAACGTGCCGAGCCTGATGAAGCATTTCGGCAAGGACCCGAAGCGAATCCGTGCCTGCCTGCTGGGCGGCACGCTGATCGCACTGGGCCTGTATCTGGTGTGGATGCTGTGCAGCATGGGCAACATTGAGCGCGAAGCCTTCAAGGGCATCGCCCAGCGTGGCGGCAACATCGACGTGCTGATCAGCGCTCTGGGCTCACGCCTGGACAGCGCCAATGTCGACCTGCTGCTGACTTTCTTCTCCAACTTCGCCGTGGCCTGCTCGTTTCTCGGCGTGACCCTGGGCCTGTTCGACTATCTGGCCGACGTGCTCGGTTTCGACGATCGGCCCATGGGCCGCCTGCGGACCGCTGCCGCGACTTTCCTGCCACCGATGCTCTGCGGGTTTCTCTGGCCGGAAGGCTTCATTCACGCCATCGGTTTCGCCGGGCTGGCCGCCACGCTCTGGGCCGTCATCACCCCGGCACTGCTGGCCCGGGCCTCGCGCAAACGCTTTGGCAGCCCGCTCTATCGGGTCTGGGGCGGGACGCCAATGATCGCTCTGGTGCTGTTTTTCGGCGTGATCTGCGCGGTCGCGCACCTGCTGTTCACCCTGGACCTGCTGCCGGTCTGGCGCTGAATCGCCGGCATTCGGTTTTCCGAACGCGACCTGTCGGTCGGTTCGGATAACCGGATCAGAATCGCTGAAAAACACCATCACAAAACTTTAATCACCAGCAAAATCAATCAGTTAACTTGTTGCAACTGGTCTGGCACGACTCATGCTCTACACTCCTTCGACGAATGCCTGTTGCGCCAGCACAACAGGAGCCGTCAGGCATTCGAAGCACAAAAGGGCCCGCTCAACCGGCTCCATAAAAAAAACAATGTCGAGGAAAATTTGATGCGCATCGTTCCCCATATCCTGGGCGCAGCCATTGCTGCCGCTCTGATCAGCACACCAGTTTTCGCTGCCGAGCTCACCGGCACCCTTAAGAAGATCAACGACTCGGGCACCATCACCCTCGGGCATCGTGACAGCTCCATTCCCTTCTCCTACATCGCCGATGCTTCGGGCAAACCTGTGGGCTACTCCCACGACATTCAGGTCGCTATCGTCGAAGCCCTGAAAAAAGACCTTAACAAGCCTGACCTGAACGCCAAGTACAACCTGGTCACCTCGCAAACCCGTATTCCGCTGGTGCAGAACGGCACCGTGGACATCGAGTGCGGCTCCACCACCAACAACGCCGAGCGCGCCCAGCAGGTCGACTTCACCGTCAACATCTTCGAAATCGGCACCCGCCTGCTGGTCAAGAAAGACAAGGAAGGCAAGCCGTCCTACGCTGACTTTGCCGACCTGAAAGGCAAGAACGTCGTGACCACCGCCGGCACCACCTCCGAGCGCATCATCAAGGCGATGAACGCTGACAAGCAGATGGGCATGAACGTCATCTCCGCCAAGGACCACGGCGAATCCTTCCAGATGCTGGAAAGCGGCCGCGCTGTTGCCTTCATGATGGACGACGCCCTGCTGGCCGGCGAAGAAGCCAAAGCCAAGAAGCCGGACGACTGGGTCATCACCGGTACTCCACAGTCCTTCGAAGCCTACGCGTGCATGGTTCGTAAAGACGATCCCGCCTTCAAGAAGGCTGTAGACGACGCCATCGTCGCGCTCTACAAGTCCGGCGAGATCAACAAGATCTACAGCAAGTGGTTCGAGAGCCCGATCCCGCCGAAGGGTCTGAACCTGAACTTCCCGATGAGCGAAAAGGTTAAAGAGCTGATCGCCAATCCGAGCGACAAGCCTGCGCCAGACGTAAAAATCTGACACTGATCTAACCTTGTCACCTGAGGGAGCCAACCCTCCCTCGGGCGACAGTTAATACCTGCTGGTTTCAACTGGAACACTCGACCTGGTGGTTTTCGAGCCGATCGCGTGTGCCTGACGTTCAACGTCAGACGGGAAAGGATCTTCCCCAGGCGGGCACTTGTACATCGATCGAATCGAGGGGAGACCCTAATGAATTACAACTGGGACTGGGGCGTGTTCTTCAAGTCCACCGGCGTGGGCAGCGAGACCTATCTCGACTGGTTCATCTCCGGCCTGGGCTGGACCATCGCCATCGCCGTCGTGGCTTGGATCATCGCCCTGTTGCTGGGCTCGCTGCTGGGCATCATGCGCACCGTGCCGAACCGCATCGTGGCGGGCATCGCGACCTGCTACGTCGAACTGTTCCGCAACGTGCCGCTGCTGGTTCAGCTGTTCATCTGGTACTTCCTGGTACCCGACATGCTGCCGCAGAACCTGCAGGACTGGTACAAACAGGATCTGAACCCGACCACCTCGGCCTACCTGAGCGTTGTCGTGTGCCTGGGCCTGTTCACCGCCGCCCGTGTCTGCGAACAGGTTCGCACCGGTATCCAGGCGCTGCCGCGCGGCCAGGAATCCGCCGCCCGCGCCATGGGTTTCAAGCTGCCACAGATCTACTGGAACGTGCTGCTGCCCCAGGCCTACCGGATCATCATTCCGCCGCTCACCTCGGAATTTTTGAACGTGTTCAAGAACTCCTCCGTGGCGTCGCTGATCGGTCTGATGGAACTGCTGGCGCAAACCAAACAGACCGCCGAGTTCTCGGCCAACCTGTTTGAAGCCTTCACTCTGGCAACCCTGATCTATTTCACCCTGAACATGAGCCTGATGCTGCTGATGCGCATGGTCGAGAAGAAAGTCTCCGTGCCCGGCCTGATCTCCGTGGGGGGTAAATGATGGAATTCGATTTCAGTGGCATCGTCCCGGCCATTCCCGGCCTGTGGAACGGCATGCTGATGACCCTCAAGCTGATGGCGCTGGGCGTGGTCGGCGGGATCATCCTCGGTACCATTCTTGCGCTGTGCCGTCTGTCCCACAGCAAACTGCTGTCGAACCTCGCCGGCGCCTACGTCAACTATTTCCGTTCGATCCCGCTGCTGCTGGTGATCACCTGGTTCTACCTGGCGGTGCCGTTCGTGCTGCGCTGGATCACCGGCGAAGACACCCCGATCGGCGCGTTCACCTCGTGCATCGTGGCCTTCATGATGTTCGAAGCGGCGTACTTCTGCGAAATCGTCCGGGCCGGCGTGCAGTCGATTCCCAAGGGTCAGATGGGTGCCGCCCAGGCACTGGGCATGACCTACGGCCAGATGATGCGCCTGATCATCCTGCCCCAGGCGTTCCGCAAGATGACCCCGCTGCTGCTGCAGCAGAGCATCATCCTGTTCCAGGACACCTCGCTGGTTTACACCGTGGGCCTGGTGGACTTCCTCAACTCCGCCCGCTCCAGCGGCGACATCATCGGACGCTCCAACGAGTTCCTGATCTTTGCCGGTGTCGTCTACTTCATCATCAGCTTTGCCGCCTCGCAGCTGGTCAAGCGTCTGCAAAAAAGGTTCGCCGTATGATCTCTATCAAGAACATCAACAAGTGGTATGGGGACTTCCAGGTGCTGACCGATTGCAGCACCGAGGTCAAAAAGGGTGAAGTGATCGTGGTCTGCGGTCCGTCCGGTTCGGGCAAGTCGACCCTGATCAAGTGCGTCAACGCGCTGGAGCCGTTCCAGAAAGGCGACATCGTGGTCGACGGCACGTCGATTGCCGACCCTAAGACCAACCTGCCGAAACTGCGCTCGCGCGTCGGCATGGTGTTCCAGCATTTCGAACTGTTCCCGCACCTGACCATCACCGAAAACCTGACCATCGCGCAGATCAAGGTGCTGGGCCGCAGCAAGGAAGAGGCGACCAAGAAAGGCCTGCAACTGCTTGATCGCGTCGGCCTGTCGGCTCACGCCCACAAGCACCCGGGCCAACTGTCCGGTGGTCAGCAACAGCGTGTGGCGATTGCCCGTGCGCTGGCGATGGACCCGATCGTCATGCTGTTCGACGAACCGACCTCGGCGCTGGACCCGGAAATGGTCAACGAAGTGCTCGACGTGATGGTGCAACTGGCCCACGAAGGCATGACCATGATGTGCGTGACCCACGAAATGGGCTTCGCCCGCAAAGTGGCCGACCGCGTGATCTTCATGGATGCCGGCAAGATCATCGAAGACTGCAAGAAGGAAGAGTTCTTCGGCGACATCAGCCAGCGCTCCGAACGCGCGCAGCATTTCCTCGAGAAAATCCTGCAGCACTAAAAAACTGCCGGACTCCCCGACAGCAACTGTCGGGGAGTCCGGGTGGTTGACCCAAGGCATCTGTGATGAAATGCGACCCCAATCTCTATCGCGCAACCACGCCATCACTTGCCGTGAAACCCCGTCTGATCCGCCATTTGTTCCTGCCGCCGCTGGTCATCATCCTGATGGTCGGACTGGGTTACGCCGGCTTCTGGATCAGTGAACGCTTCGGCATCCGCAGCCTCAGCGAAAACGGACAGCGCCAGCTCGAACTGAACGCCCGCGCCGTCGAAAGCGAAATCAGCAAATACACCTACCTGCCCAGCCTGCTGGAACTCGAATCGAGCGTTTCGCAGTTGCTCGGCGACCCGACCCCGGAACACCGGCAAACGGTCAACGATTACCTGGAAGGCCTGAACCGGCGCAGCCGCAGTCGGGCCATCTATGTCATGGACACCACCGGCCGGGTCATGGCCACCAGCAACTGGCGCGACGTCGACAGTTACCTCGGCGAAGACCTGTCCTTCCGCGCCTACTTCCAGAAAGCCGTGCGTGGTGAACCCGGACGCTTCTACGGGATCGGCAGCACCAATGGCGAACCCGGCTATTACCTGGCCCACGGCCTGGAAGAACACGGCAAGATCATCGGCGTCGCGGTGGTCAAGGTGCGCATGGAAGCCATGGAGGAGCGCTGGCAACGGGCGCGCCTGGAAGCCTTCGTCAGTGACGAGAACGGCATCATCATTCTCTCCAGCGACCCGGCCCGACGCCTGAAATCCGTGGTGCCGCTGAGCGACGAGACCAAGGAAAAACTCGCCCGCAGCCTGCAGTACTACTGGTTCCCGCTCAACGAACTGCAACCGCTGGCCCGGGAAACCCTGGCCGAAGGCGTGGAGAAACTCACCTTCCCGGCCAACAGCGAAGTCCTGCCGCAACAGGACCGCGACGAAGAGAACATCAGTTACCTGGCACAGACCCGGCCATTGAGCGACACGCCGTGGAATTTCACCCTGCTCACGCCGCTGCAGGACCTGCGGCGCGAAGCGATCAATCAGGGAATTCTGGTGGCCGTCGCTTTTGCGCTGGTGGCGTTCCTGCTGATTGCCTGGAACGAGCGGCGCAAGGTCATCGCCACCCGCCTCGCCGCCCGGGAAGCCCTGCAGGAAGCCAACAATCAGCTGGAGCGTCGGATTACCGAACGCACCGCCGACCTGCGGGCCAGCAACGAACGGCTCAAGAGTCAGATCCGCGAACGCCGTCAGGCCGAAGAAACCCTGCGCCGGGCCCAGGACGAACTGGTGCAGGCCGGCAAGCTCGCGGCCATCGGCCAGATGTCCACCAGCATCGCCCACGAACTGAACCAGCCACTGGCGGCGATGCGCACGCTGTCGGGCAATACCGTGCGCTTTCTGGAGCGCGGCCAGCTGGATGTCGCCAGCACCAACCTCAAGACCATCAACGACCTGATCGATCGCATGGGCCGGATCACCGCCAGCCTGCGCTCGTTCGCCCGGCGCGGTGACGACAAGGGCCGCGCCAGCCTCGGCAAAGCGGTGGACGCGGCGCTGCAAGTGCTCGGCGCCCGTGTCGAAAAAGCCGCGCTGCAAGTGCACCGTCAGTTCATTGATGAGCAAGTGCAGATCGACCAGACGCGCCTGGAGCAGATACTGGTCAACCTGATCGGCAACGCCCTCGACGCCATGCAGGCACAACCGCTGCCGGAGCTATGGCTGGAAGGCGAAGAATTCGACGGCAAATATCGCCTGCGGGTGCGCGACAACGGTCACGGTATCGACGCCGAAGCGCGCAAGCATCTGTTCGAACCGTTCTTCACCACCAAACCCGGCGAACAGGGTCTGGGCCTCGGCCTGACCCTTTCCGCCAGCCTGGCCGCCGCCACCGGCGGGCATCTGGGTGTCGAGCACCCGGCCGGCGGTGGTACCACCTTCGTCCTCAGTTTACCGTTGGTAAGCCCTACTCCTGCCGAGCCAATATGAACAACGACCTTAGTGTGCTGATCGTCGAAGACGATCCCCATGTGCTGCTCGGCTGCCAGCAGGCACTGACCCTGGAAGACATCCCCTGCATCGGCGTCGGCAGTGCCGAAGAAGCGCTGGAGCGGGTCGGCGACAATTTCGCCGGCATCGTCATCAGCGACATCCGCCTGCCCGGCATCGATGGCCTGGAACTGCTGACCCGCCTCAAGCAACGGGACCGCAGCCTGCCGGTGGTGTTGATCACCGGTCACGGCGATATCTCCATGGCGGTCGGCGCGATGCAGAAAGGCGCCTACGACTTCATGGAAAAACCGTTCTCCCCGGAACGGCTGGTGGATGTGGCCCGACGTGCGCTGGAGCAACGCAGCCTCGCTCGTGAGGTCTCGTCCCTGCGGCGGCAACTGGCCGAGCGCGACTCCCTTGAAGGACGGATCATCGGTCGTTCGCCAGCGATGCAGAACCTGCGCGAACTGATCGCCAACGTCGCCGATACCTCGGCCAACGTTTTGATCGAAGGCGAGACCGGTACCGGCAAGGAGCTGGTCGCCCGGTGCCTGCATGACTTCAGCCGCCGCCACACCAAACAATTCGTCGCGCTGAACTGCGGCGGCCTGCCGGAAAACCTGTTCGAAAGCGAGATCTTCGGCCACGAGGCCAACGCCTTCACCGGCGCCGGCAAGCGGCGGATCGGCAAGATCGAACACGCCGACGGCGGCACGCTGTTTCTCGATGAAGTGGAAAGCATGCCGCTGCCGTTGCAGATCAAACTGCTGCGGGTGTTGCAGGAGCGCACCCTCGAACGCCTCGGTTCGAACCAGAGCGTGGCGGTGGATTGCCGGGTGATCGCGGCGACCAAGTCCGACCTCGACGAATCGAGCAAGGCCGGCGAATTTCGCAGCGACTTGTACTACCGCCTCAACGTGGTGACACTGGAACTGCCGCCCCTGCGCGAACGCCGCGAAGACATCCTGCAACTGTTCGAACACTTCACCCAGCAATCGGCCCTGCGCTTCGACCGCGCGTTACCGGAACTGGACAACCAGACCCTGTCCAGCCTGATGAGCCACGACTGGCCGGGCAACGTCCGTGAACTGCGCAACGTCGCCGAGCGCTTCGCCCTCGGTTTGCCGGCCTTCAAGAAGTCCGGCGCCGGCAGCGGCGGCCAGGGCCTGGCGTTCGCCGAAGCGGTGGAAGCCTTCGAACGCAACCTGCTCAGCGATGCCCTGCAGCGCAGCGGCGGCAACCTGACCCAGGCCAGCCTGGAGCTGGGCATGGCCAAGACCACGCTGTTCGACAAAGTAAAAAAGTACGGCCTGAGCCATTAAGCGAGAACGATGTGGATCTGATTTTCAAAGCCTTTCTGGGTGCGGCGGTGGTGGTGATCCTCGCCATGCTGGCCAAGACCAAAAACTATTACATCGCCGGTCTGGTGCCGCTGTTTCCGACCTTCGCCCTGATCGCCCACTACATCGTCGGCAAGGGTCGTTCGGTCGATGACCTGAAGACCACCATCGTGTTTGGCATGTGGTCGATCATTCCCTACTTCGTTTATCTGGCGACGCTGTACGTGATGGTCGACCGGATGCGTCTCGAAGCTTCGCTGGCCGTAGCGGCTGTCGCGTGGCTGATGGCGGCGACGGTGCTGGTCAGCGTCTGGGTCCGCCTGCACGCCTGAGCTGCCGTGCGGGAGAGGGGCTGGCCCGTCCCTTGCATTTACCCCCGAAAGCCCGCCCGGCCGGCGCTCATGTTCGATGAGGCCGGTGTCTGGGAGGGTCTGCCAAGGGTGAATTGCGACCTTGAACATTTTAGATCTCGACCACAGCCTGACCGGTCAGGCGTCCATCGCGCGGCTGCTCGACAGCGGCCGTGCCCGGCGCCTGGACCTGCTCGACCTCGGCCCGAAACTGCGGCTCTGGTCCAGCGAACGCACCTTCCGCCGCTTTGCCGAACGCCTGCGTGAACGGCCCCGGCACAGCGGCCCGACGCCGGAAATCTTTTTCGTCGGCTCCGGCGACTATCACCATCTGACCCCGGCCTTCCTGACTGATTTGCCGGAACCGGTAAGCCTGATCCACTTCGACAACCACCCCGACTGGGTGCACTTCGCGCCCCGCCGGCATTGCGGCTCGTGGGTCAATCAGGCACTGAAACTGCCGAACATCGAACGCATCGTCACCCTCGGGCCGTGCAGCGACGACCTGCAAAATCCGCAGATCAAGGGCGGCAATCTCGGCGCCCTGAAACGCGGAGTATTGCAGTTGTTCCCGTGGCAGCATCCGCCGTCGAAAGTCTGGGGCCGGGTCGGTGACGGCGCCGGTCATCAGCAACAGGAAAACCTGCTGCACTGGAAAAACCTGGCCGATCAGGACTGGTCGGCGTTTCTCGAGCGGATGATCGCCAGCCTTCCGACCCAAGCGGTGTGGATCACCATCGACAAGGACGTGCTGGCCAGCGAAGACGCCGCGACCAATTGGGATCAGGGCCAGATGCGCCTGAGCCACCTGCTTCAGGCCATCCGCAGCCTGGCCGCCAGCAAGCGCGTGATCGGCATCGACATCTGCGGCGAGTTCGCCCGCCCGGCCTTCAGCAACGCCTTCAAACGCTGGGAAGCCAAGTCCGACCAGCCGCCAGCCGAGCGCTGGAGCGAGGCCGATCTGCTGCGCAACTCGGCGACCAATCAGGCGCTGATCGAGTTGTTCGAGGAGCTGTTCCCATGACCTTGACCGTGATTCTGCTGGTGGCGTTCTCCATCGTGCTCGACGTGATCGGCCAGCTCTGTTTCAAGCTCGGCCTGGACCGTTTGCCGGAACTGGAAGGCGGTTTTCGGCTCGGTGCGTTCTGGGGCCAGGTGTTCAACGCGCCGCTGCTGTGGTGCGGCATCGGCGCCTACGTGATCGAGTTTTTTGTCTGGCTCGAAGCCCTGTCCCGGGCGCCGCTGAGCCTGTTGTTCCCCGCCGCCGCGCTGGCGTACTGCGGTGTGGTGCTGGCCGGCAAGGTGTTCCTTGGCGAAACCGTCAGCCGCCGGCGCTGGATGGGCACTCTGGTGATTACGGCGGGCGTGATGCTCGTGTGTGTCGGCCATGCCTGACTCTCAACTGATACTCAAAAGGAATGGCTCGATGGATTGGCTGCACGGCCGCCTCGGCACCGTGGTGCTCTGGACGTTGCTGATCATTCTGGAAAGTGGCGGGCAGATCGCGACCAAGGTCGGCGGCGATCAACTGGGGCAAATGGACTTCACCCTGCAATGGCTGCTCAGCGTCGCCCAGGCGCCGGGGGTGCTGGTGGCGATTGCCTGCTACATCGGCGCGTTCTTTGTCTGGATGCTGATTCTGCGGCGCAGCAGCCTGTCCCTGGCGTTTCCGCTCAGTTCGCTGGTATTTGTCGGGGTGTTGCTGGGGTCGTGGCTGGGCCTCGGTGAAGAGATCAGCCTGCTGCACTGGGTGGGCGTGGCCGTGATCATGGGCGGCATTGCGCTGCTGGCCGAGGGCGAGGAAAACTGAGGTGAACGGTCGTGGGAGCCTGCAGGCTCCCACCTTTCTTACGGTTCAACCCTTGCGATGCGCCACCAGAAATCCGAGGCCGTGGGCCACCGGAATATCCTTCACCCCC
The DNA here is from genome assembly GCF_046097675.1 of Pseudomonas sp. UV AK001. Lineage (NCBI taxonomy): Bacteria > Pseudomonadati > Pseudomonadota > Gammaproteobacteria > Pseudomonadales > Pseudomonadaceae > Pseudomonas > Pseudomonas sp. UV AK001. Next base: position 205,636 of record NZ_JBJUVZ010000003.1, on the reverse strand, counting down.
GCCTCTCGCTGCTGCCCGGCGATTTCCCGGTGAAACGCCTTGACCCGGGTCCAGTGCATTTTCGGCCGGTAGTGATGCTCGGCGTGGTAGCCGTTGTTCATCCACAGCAGGTTGTAGAGCGGGCTGTAGGCGCTGACGCCCCAGGCGATGGGCGAATCCGGGTTGCCGCCGAAATGCTCGTAGTAACCGTTGAGCGATGACAGCGCCTGACCCAGATACCAGAACGGCAGCAACACCAGCACCGCCCGCCAGTCACAGATCGCCAGCCCCAGATAGAACGCCACTGTCACACCGATCTCCACCTTGACCCAACGCGCATCGGTGGGACGTTTACGCTGCATCTCGTCGTAGATCGGCTTGGGGTCGTCGCGAAAAAAACTCAGGAAGGTGTAGGCCCATGGATTCTCGGGCTGACCGTCCTTGCCGCGCTGATAGATCGACAACGGATCGATGGTCTTGCCATCCGCCCCCGGCCGGTCCGAGTTGCCCCGGTGATGGCGGTTGTGGATATCGCGATAGAGGGTCTGGGAGAAACCGATGGTCACCGACAGCAGCAGGTCAAAGGCACGGTTGAGCCACGCCGGGGTGAAGTAGGCGTTGTGGATCTGGTTGTGGGAAATGCTGTTGATGCTCCATGACAGGCTCACCGCATACAAAAACGCCAGCGGCAGCAGTGCCCACCAGGACAACGCATGAAAGGCCAGGACCAGCCACACCACGAAGGCGAAATGGGCCAGGCCGAGGGCCACGGGAATCAGGTCCCACAACGAATGGGCCAGCAAACGGTAAGCAGGGCGAGCCATGAAGAACATCCTGAAACAATGGGTTCGTCACGGCTGTCTGCAAAGGCCAGACCAGTTCCCGTCGGGCTTACTTGAATTTATAGGCGATCGCCATCTGCACCTCGCCCTGATTGGTATCGCCGACGCTTTTCACGATGCTGCTGTCGGCGGCCGAACCGGTCAGGTGAATCCAGCTGGCGCTGGTCACCAGCGACCATTGCGGGCCAAGCGGGAACTCGAAACTCTGGGTCAGCGCGATGTTCTGCAGGCCGCCGCCAGCGTTGTAGGCGCGGATGCCGGACGCCTGGGCTTCCTTGTCGCTGACACCAAAGAAGGTGTTGTTCTGCCGGGCGTTGGCGAAATGCGCGGTCAGATTGCTGCTGCCGATCACGCCGCCACCCAGCGGATAACCGATCTCGCCGCCGACCCGACCGAGCACGCCGCCCTGCCCGCCATTACCGCCGATGGCCTGGCCAACGGAGGCGAACACCCGCCAGAAGTCGGCCGGCGCGTATTGCACGAAACCGCCGGCCTCGGCCATGTCGGGCACATCGCGCAAGCCTCGCAGTTCGCCGTTGGAGGTGCGGCCCGGCAGGTAATTCACATAAGGCCCGGCGCTGAAGCCGTTGGTCTTCAAGGCGCTCCAGGTCAGGCCGTCGTCGGTACTGAGGCTGACGTCGCCCCAGTCCAGATCCAGATACGGTATCGGCCGGGTTTCGTAACGGCTGCCACTCGGGTCGTGAGGCTGATAACCCAGGCCCACGCCCGCCTCCCCGGTGATGCCGTCCGCCATGGCGCTGGCTGAGAAAGCGCCCAGCGCTGCGAATAAAAACAGTGTCTTCCTCATCATGAGGCCATTCCTTTAATTGAACATGCGCGCATCAATCCCCGGATGCCACCCACCGCGCAAGCACTCATGTTGTTTGTAGCAAGCTACAAAAATTGTAGCTTCGAATTGCCAAAGCACCTCACCGGCCCCGCCGGCAAGGGGCTGATGGCACTTGGCACAGTCCCTGCTCTACCCCTCGGCAAGCGCACACAACGCGCTCTGACCAATAGGTAACGCAGATGATTGACTGGCATATCGTGTGTGATTTCGACGGGACCATCACCCGCACCGACGTGATCGACAGCATCCTCGAACGCTTCGCCGACCCGAGTTGGGAAACGATCGAAAACCAGTGGCTGGCCGGTGAAATCGGTTCCCGTGAATGCCTCAGCCGCCAGCTCTCGCTGGTCAAGGCCACGCCCGGCCAATTGCTGGAGTTCTTCGACAGCATCGAGATCGATCCGGACTTCCCCGACTTCGTCGACCACGCCATCGGCCTGGGCGCTTCGTTCGAAGTGGTCAGCGACGGCATCGAGCAAGGCATCGCGCGGATCCTGTCGCGCAACTACGTGACCCTGCTGCCGATCCTCGCCAACCGCCTGCGACAGCTCGACCACGAAAGCTGGCGCATTGACTTCCCGCATTCCAGCGACGCCTGCCGCGCGGCGTCCGGCAACTGCAAATGCAAATCCACGCCGGGCAACAAACGGGTGCTGGTGATCGGTGACGGCCAGTCCGACATGTGCGTGTCGTCCACCGCCGACTTCGTCTTCGCCAAGGGTCGCCTCGCCGAATACTGCGAACGCAACGCGATCCCTTACGCGCGCTTCGACAGCTTCGCCGAACTCCCGGCGCTGCTGGCCCTGCTGCCAAAGGCCAGCGCGGCCAACGCCACCGCTTTCAACTCCGACACCTTCAATACCGAAACCCAGGAACTCTTCCACCATGTCTGATATTCGAATCGCTACCCAGGAAGACCAGATCCTTCTGGAAAAAGAAGCCAAGTATTGCTCCTACGGCGACACCGTTCACTACATCGAACCGCCGCGCATTTTCAGCCGCTGCGAAGGCTCCTACGTCTGGGACACCGAAGACCAGGCCTACCTCGACCTGCAAATGTGGTACTCAGCCGTCAACTTCGGTTACGCCAACCCGCGCCTGAACAACGCGCTGAAACAGCAGATCGACACCCTGCCGCAGATCGCCAGCCAATACCTGCACAAAGGCAAGATCGAGCTGTCGGAAATGATCGCCGTAGATGCCAAGAAGAAGTTCGGCCTCGACGGTCGCGTGCACTTCAACGTCGGCGGTTCGCAGTCCATCGAGGACTCGCTGAAAGTCGTGCGTAACGCCAGCAACGGCAAGAGCCTGATGTTCGCCTTCGAGGGCGGTTACCACGGTCGCACCCTCGGCGCTTCGTCGATCACTTCCAGCTACCGCTATCGCCGCCGCTACGGCCACTTCGGCGAGCGCGCCAACTTCATCCCGTTCCCGTACCACTTCCGTGGCCCGAAAGGCATGACCAAGGAAGAATACGGCAGCCACTGCGTGCAGCAGTTCGCCCGTCTGTTCGAGACCGAATACAACGGTGTCTGGGATCCGAAGGTCGGCGCCAGTGAATACGCCGCGTTCTACGTCGAGCCGATCCAGGGCACCGGCGGCTACGTGATTCCGCCGATGAACTTCTATAGCGAACTCAAGCATGTGCTGGACCAGCACGGCATCCTGATGGTGGTCGACGAAATCCAGATGGGCTTCTATCGCACCGGCAAGCTGTGGTCGATCGAACACTTCGACGTCAAACCGGACGTGATCGTCTTCGGCAAGGCGCTGACCAACGGCCTCAACCCGCTGGGCGGCATCTGGGCCAAGGAAGAACTGATCAACCCGAAAGTCTTCCCGCCAGGCTCGACCCACTCCACCTTCGCCTCCAACCCGCTGGGCACTGCCGTGGGCCTGGAAATGTTCAAGATGACCAGCGAAGTCGACTACGGCGCGATGGTCATGGCCAAGGGCAAATACTTCCTCGAAGGCCTGCAGGATCTGCAGAAACGCTACCCGATCATCGGCGACGTCGATGGCCTGGGCCTGGCCCTGCGCTGCGAAATCTGCGCCCCGGACGGTTTCACCCCGGACAAGGCCACCCTGGACTTCATGGTCGAGGAAGGCATGAAGGGCGACATCGAGATCGACGGCCGCAAACTGGGCCTGATCCTCGACGTGGGCGGTTATTACAAGAACGTGATCACCCTCGCGCCATCGCTGGAAATCAGCTACCCGGAAATCGACCTGGGCATCGCCCTGCTCGACCGTCTGCTGGCCCGGGCGATGAAACGATGAACGCGGCCGGGATCGATCTGGGCGAAGGCGACGCCGGTTTCGTTCTCGGCACAGGGGAGGTCGCGGTGTTGTTGATCCACGGCCTCACCGGCACCCCGACGGAGTTGCGTCGGGTCGCTGTGGGACTGGCCAAGGCCGGTTGCACGGTGTACGTGCCGACCCTGGCCGGGCACTGCGGCGGCAATGCCGACCTGCAGGCCACCGGCTGGCGCGACTGGTACGAAGGCGTGCGCAAGACCTTCGTCGGCATTCGCCGTCAGCACAGCAAGGTATTTGTCGGCGGTCTGTCGATGGGTGCGGTGATGTCGATGTACGTGGCGTCCGAACACCCGGGTCAGGTGGCCGGGTTGCTGATGTATTCCACCACGCTCAAGTACGACGGCTGGAGCATCAACAAACTGGCGTTTCTCACGCCGTTGCTGATGAAAATCCCGTTCGGCGTGCACATCTGCAAGTTCGAAGAGAAACCGCCCTACGGCATCAAGAACGAGCGCCTGCGGGCCATCGTCGAACGGCAGATGAAGGAAGGCCACAGCAGTGAGGCCGGTCTGTTGACCATGGAAGGCGTGACCGTGCGCGAACTGCACCGGATGAACGCCGTGGTGCGCAAGCGCATGCCTTCGATCACCGTGCCGGCGCTGGTGCTGCATTCCATCGAGGACGACATCACCAGCCGCTGGAATGCCGACTACGTGGAACGCAAGCTCGGCGGCGAAGTGGTGAAGATCCTGCTGGACGACTGCTATCACATGATCACCGTCGACCTGCAGTACCGACGCGTCGTGGAACTGAGCGTGCAGTTCATCAACAACCATCGCACCGACCTTGCGCCCTCCGCTCATTCCCTGCCAACCGAGGAATACCGGCAGCGAGCGTGAAGCGACTGCAAAACGACCTGCCATGCCGGTTAAGGAAACGACGTGATCACGGCCCAAGCCTTTTCAACCATCGAAGCGATTGATCGCGACGCGTGGAATGCCTGCTTTCCCGAGGAGCTCGAAGACTGGGCCTACTATCGCGCCGTGGAACAGGCCGGCATCGACGGCTTTCACTGGCGCTATCTGGCGCTGTTTGAAGACGACCGGCTCATCGCGGCGGTCGTGGCCTTCACCACGGCTTATTCGCTCGACACCACCCTGCAGGGCACCGGCAAGCGCTTGAGCCAGTGGCTGCGCAGTTGCTGGCCGGGGCTGTTCGACATTCGTCTGTATGCCCTCGGTTCGCCAGTGGCCGAGCAGTGCCATGTCGGTACGCACCCGTTGCTCGATCCGGCACGTTTGCCGTCACTGTTCGCACGCCTGCTGCAACTGGCCCGCGAGGACGCGGACCAGTCCGGCGTCGGCCTGCTGGCGGTCAAGGATGCTTCCCATCGCAACCCGCAATGGCTCCGGGCCTGCCGCGAGGCCGGTTTGCAAAGCATGCCGGGGTTGCCCGGTGCCGAGCTGCCGATCAAGTTCGCCTCGGTCGACGCTTACCTCGGCACCCTGGGCAAATCCACCCGCAAGGACCTGCGCCGGACCCTGCGCGGTTCAGGCCCGCGAATCGAATGGCGACGTTCGGTGGACGATCTGCTGCCGACCATGATGCGGCTTTATGAAGCGACCCTGGCGCGCAGCGACCTGACATTCGAATGTCTGCCTGCTGCGTATTTCCGCCAGGTGCTGGAACACCTCGACGAGCGCGCCGCCTGCGTTTTGTACTGGGTGGACGATGAGCTGGTGGCGTTCAATCTGGTGCTGCTGGACGAACAGCGGCTGGTGGACAAGTTCTTCGCCCACGATCTGGCCCGCACCCGCGAGCACAAGCTGTACATGCGCAGCTGGCTGGCGAATGTCGGCTACTGTATTGAGCACCGGATTCCGATCTACGCGTGCGGCCAGGCCGGTTATGCCAGTAAGCTGCGCCTGGGCTGTTCGTTCATCGGCAACACGGTGTTTTTCCGCCATCGCCACCCCGTACTCAATCACCTGCTGCGGCTGGTGAAGATTTTCATCCGCCCGGACCGTACCGATCCGGCCATGGCGACTGCGATAAGCGAACAACAATAAGCGAGCATGATGAGCAAAGACCGACGCGCCACCGCCCGACCCTTCGCCCTCTCCGGCTGGAGCCTGCAACGCAAACTGGTGCTGGCGTTCTGGCTGGTCAGCGTGATTCCGACCATGATCGCCGCGGAACTGGCGGCCACCACCCTGTCGCAGATTTTCGACAGCAACGTGCGGATCTGGCTGCAGGAGTCGACCAAGATCGTCGAGGACGAGATCCGCGAAATCGTGCGCGACAATGCCCGCGCCGCGCAGTTGTTCCTGCGCTACACCCGTCCGCCCACGGACCGCCAGTCGGCCCGGCGCGACAAGCTGACTTCCGACATCGCCGACTCCATGGGCATCGACGTGGTCGCACTGGTGCGCAACAGCGATCACAAAGTGGTGTTCAGCACCGCCGCCGATGACATCGTGCGGCAGATCAGCACCGCGCCCAAAGCCGTGCTGCAAACCCTGCAGGTCGGCGGCGTGGCGACCGGCGCCGTGGTGTCGACCTTCGAGAGCGATCAGGACGGCACCGACTACAAACTGATCGTGGTGACCTACCTCGACAACAGTTTCCTCACCAGCGTCGCCGACGTGCACTCTCTGGACCTGCGCCTGTACCTGGCCAGGGACGCCGATTTCTCGGAGATCTTTTCCACCCAGCGCTTTGAAGATCACCCGGCAATCGTTCCGGAAAGCATCGAACAGCAACTGCGCAGCACCAAGCAACCGATCGAACAGTCAACCAAACGCTACAGCGGCATCTACCGACCGATTCTCAACGAAAACGGCGAACTGCAAGGCGTGGTGTTCAGCGGCCTGCTGCGCCACACCACGCTGGTCGGGCTGGTGAACCAGAGCAACCTGTTCATCCTGATTTTCATCCTCAGCTCGGCGGCTTCGCTGGCGGTGGGCTGGCTGGTGTCGGAGCGCATGACCAAGCCGCTGCGCGGCCTGGCCAAAGGCGTGCAAGCGGTGATCGCCGGGGACTACCGCCAGCGCCTGCCGGTCACCGGCGGCGATGAGCTGGCGGAACTGAGCAGCATCTTCAACCACATGAGCGAACGCCTTGGGGAGTTGCAGCATCTGGAGTCGCAACTGCGGCGCCGCGACCGCCTGCATGCGCTGGGCGAAGTGGCGATGGGCCTGGCCCATGAAATCCGCAACCCGCTGGGCATCATCAAGACCGCCACGCAACTGCTGCACCGGCGCGCCGACCTGCCGGAGACCGACAAGCGTCATCTGGAATACGTGGTCAGTGAAGTCAGCCGCATCAACGACCTGATTACCGAATTTCTCGATTTCGCCAAGCCCAGCGCACCGCTGCGTTCGACCCAACTGGCACGGCCATTGGTGGATGAACTGGTGGGTTTCTGCGCCCCGGAACTGGCCAGCCACAACATCGATGTGCAGATCGAGGACCGCGCGCCAGGTGCGACCCTGTACGCCGATGCCCGGCAACTCAAACAGGCGGGCCTGAATCTGATCGTCAACGCCATCGACGCCATGCCCGACGGCGGCCGTCTGACCCTGGGCATCCACAGCGATCAACACAACACGGTCATCAGCGTCAGCGACACTGGCCAGGGCATCGAAGCGGACATGCTCGAACGGATTTTCACACCGTTCGTCACCACCAAGGCGTCCGGCACCGGACTCGGTCTGGCCAAAGTCTTCTCGATCATGGAAAACCATGACGGGCGCATCGAATGCGTCAGCGAAAAAGATGCCGGCGCCACCTTCAGCCTGTACATTCCGGCCAACGGTGAAGACTTCGACGAGGACAGCGATGACGCATAACGTACTGGTGGTGGACGACGAGCCCAAGCTCTGCGACCTGCTGGCATCGGCCTTGAGTCAGAACGACATTGCGGTGTTCACCGCCGGCAACGGCCTGCACGCGCTCAAGGTGCTGGAGTCCGAGGACATCGATCTGGTGATCAGCGACTGGCGCATGCCCGGCATGGACGGCCCGCAACTGCTGGCGGAAATCAAGAACCGCTACCCGCAGTTGCCGGTGATCGTCATGACCGCCTACAGCACGGTGAAGAATGCCGTGCAGTCGATGCGCAACGGCGCCTTCGACTACATCGCCAAACCCTTCGACATCGATGAGCTGGACATCACCGTCAGCAAGGCCCTGCAGTTTCGAGACATCCTCAAAGACAACCTGCGCATGCGCGCCGAACTCGACGAGCACCAGCAGATCGACAGCCTGGTGGGCGACAGCCCGAGCTTTCGCCGGGTCCTGAGCGCGATCGATTCAGTGCGCGAAAGCAACGCGACGATTCTGCTGACCGGCGAAAGCGGCACCGGCAAGGAAATGGTCGCCCGGGCCATCCACAAACACGGCAACCGCGCCGACAAACCGTTTGTCGCGGTCAACTGCGCGGCGATCCCGGAAGGGCTGCTGGAAAGCGAAATGTTCGGCCACCGCAAAGGCGCGTTCACCGGTGCGGTGGCGGACCGGGTCGGGCGTTTCCAGCAGGCAGACAAGGGCACGCTGTTTCTCGACGAAATCGGCGAGATGCCTTTGGCGCTGCAGGCGAAAATCCTCCGCGCCTTGCAGGAGCGCATCATCGAGCCGGTAGGCGATCCACGCGAGCGCAAGGTCGATGTGCGGGTCATCGCCGCGACCAACAAGAACCTGCTGGACGCGGTGGCCAACAAGGAGTTTCGCGAAGACCTGTATTACCGCCTCAACGTGTTCCCGATTCCGTTGCCGGCCCTGCGTGAACGGGTCGAAGACATTGCCCCGCTGGCCCGGCATTTCGCCCACACACTGGGCGTTGCGGCGGGCAAACGCTTCAGCGGTTTCAGTGCCGAAGCGTTGCAGGCCATGGCCCGTTATTCGTGGCCGGGCAACATTCGTGAACTGCAGAACTGCGTCGAGCGCGCGACCATCGTCGCGTCCGGTGCGGAGATTGAAGAGCAGGACCTGCCGGCGTACCTGTTCGCCTCACAGCCGACCCAGCCGGGAGCGCTGGTCGCCGAAGGCAGCGTGCCGGCCGACCTGGAAGCGGCGCTGGCGGAAGTGGAAAAAGCCTACATCCTCGCCGCCCTGGCCCAGAGCAACGGCGTGCAGGCTGCGGCGGCGCAACTGATCGGGATTTCCGAGCGCAGCTTCTGGTATCGCCTGAAGAAACTGGGGATTCACGTCGACAAGATCGTCCGCTGATCCGGGTTCCCGGGCATTGCCCGGGAACCTCGCGGCCTCAGTTCACCGTGCCGCCCTTCGCCTCGCTCATGATCTGCCGGATCGCCCCGACAAAGGTGTCCACCGGCTGCCCGCCAGTCACCGCGTATTGCCCGTTGAACACCACGGTCGGCACCGAACTCACGCCGCGCGACAGCCACAGTTGCTCTTCCTCGCGCACGTCGCTGGCGAACTCGTCGGACGCTAGAATCGCCTCGGCGCGCTGCCGGTCCAGACCCACGCTTTCGGCAATCTGTGCCAGTTGTCCGTGATCGGACGGGTTGCCGCCATCGGTGAAATACGCCTTGAACAACGCCTCTTTCAACGGCAACTGCAAGCCCTCCTCGCCCGCCCAATGCAGCAGCCGATGCGCATCGAAGGTGTTGTAGATGCGACTGTTGGAATCGGTGCGGAAGGCGAAACCGACATCGGCGCCACGGGCGCGGATCACTTCACGGTTCTTCTGTGACTGCTCCGGGGTCGAGCCGTATTTTTCCTGGATATGCTCGCCGATGTTCTGCCCTTCGGCGCCCATCTTCGGGTTCAGCTCGAACGGCTGGAAACGGATCTCGGCCTGCACCTCGTCACGCAGAATCTCCAGCGCCCGCAGCAAACCGTACAGACCGACGACGCACCACGGGCAGGACACGTCGCTGACAAAATCGATTTTCAGGGCAGAACTCATGACACACCTCGCGCGTTCAATCGGGGTCAAAGACCTGCACGATACACCCGCTAGAGCAGGTTGCGCTCGCCCACCGGTTCGATCTGCGCCCAGTGCGAAGTGTCTTCACGGTGCTGCTGCAAGTACGGCAGCACCGCCGCCAGCAACGGCGCCTTGAACGCCTCCTGGAAACGATGGGCCAGCCCCGGAATCAGCTTCAACTGGCTGCCGCGAATGTGCGCCGCCAGGTGTACGCCGTGCATCACCGGCAGCAACGGATCGGCGGTGCCGTGCACCACCAGGGTCGGCACCCGCAACTGATTGAGCAACGCCACCCGGCTCGGCTCGGCGAGGATCGCCATGATCTGGCGCTTCACGCCTTCGGGGTTGAACGCACGGTCATAGGCCACCGCCGCCTGATGCAGCAGCATCTGGCGATCATCGGTGACCATCGGGCTGCCCAGCGCCGCCAGCAGGTCCGCTTGCTGCTCCAGCGCCACTTCACGGTTGGGTGCACCGCGCCGCGACAACAATTGCACCAGTGCCGCGCTCGGTGCCGGCAGGCCTTCGGCGCCGGAACTGGTCATGATCAGCGTCAGGCTCTCGACCCGCTGCGGCGCCATGGCCGCCAGGTGCTGGGCGATCATCCCGCCCATGCTCGCGCCGAGCACGTGGAATTGTTCGACGTGCAACGCGTCCATCAGGCCCAGCGCATCGTCGGCCATGTCGGTCAGGCTGTAAGGCGCCGCCACCGGCAACCCGAGTTTGTAGCGCAGCACTTCAAATGTCAGGTTGGCCTCGGCCGGTGCCTGGCGCCAGGTCGAAAGACCGACATCACGATTGTCATAGCGGATCACCCGGAAACCCTGCTGACATAGTGCGACCACCACTTCGTCCGGCCAGTGGATCAACTGCCCGCCCAGGCCCATCACCAGCAGCAATGCCGGATCCGACGCACGACCGATGCTCTGGTACGCCAGGCTCACCTGTGCCAGATCGACCCGTTCGGTCGGAACATTGACATCACAACGCGACGCCGCAGAAGACGCCGGCACGAAAAAAACCGCGGCCAACAACGCCGCGATTGCAAAAATTCCCTTGAACATGAAAAACACCGAAACGCAGAACTCCAGTAGAGCGCGAGTCTGATGAAGTTTGTTCAAGCGCGCTGCCACAGTTCGATGACAGTTTGATGAAGAGTGCCGAGCGGTCGAACGGGCGGATAACTATGTAACACCGTGGCGCTCGGCAATGATCCTTGAATGGCGCAAGTACGGAGCGGATTCCCGCGCCCTTGTCCGAGAGCCATTGCAATGATCGAAAGATCTTTTTTACTGAGTACTTCTCACGAATCGATTCCCTTGCCGGGTTTCGCCCCCTTGCCGACACCTGTGGATGAGAGCCTGCTGCATACTGCGGCAACCCGCCGGCGAACGAGCGGCGAAGGACTGCGACAATTGTGTGCCGGCGTACCCTTTGTACGCGAAACGCTCAACCGGTTACTCCGTCAGAAGCTGGACCTTGACGGTGAACTGGCAGGCCTGTCATTCGCCCCTGTCAGCGGGCACCCGGAGCGACGGGTCAGCCTGGTGGCGGCCTGCGCCTACGTCACCCAGTCCTCCCGGACAGAGGAATGGCTCGACAGCCAATGCCGCCTGACCGGTGTGAACCGCGCCCATGCATTGGCGGCACTGTCCCCGTCGCAAATGCTTGCCCGGATCAAAGCCCTCGCCCCGGCACTGGCGCTCGATGAGCGCTGGAACGCCTACTGGGGCAGCCGTGCCCCGTGGACGCCCCTGTCCTGTCGGGACCAGGCCGGCCAGTTGTATCGCGGACATATCGAGGCATCCGCACAAATGGCCTTCGCCCGAGGCACGGTGACAGCCGGTCAGCTCCTGCCGCTGTGGTCCTTGATGGGAGAACCGGATGCACGGGATGCGGCTGACAAAGCCCTGCGGATCGAACTGCCGACCTTGTGCCTGCACAATGGTGTGCGGGTAAAACTGCCAGCGGCCTGGGTCATCAGCCGTGGTGATGACGCCGCACAATTGCTGTACGTGCCCGACCAGTCGGATGCAATCCAGGCATTCGCCAAACGCAGCGACATGCAGACCTGGCTTGTGCAACAACCTCTGGTGCCCGCCGGTCTGCCGCTCGATAACCTTCGAGTCGAATACGTTTCAGTCGGTCAATCGCTGGAAATGGCGCTCAATGAATGGTTGTTGCAGCAACAGATGGCTCAGGTCGCCGCCCTGCGCAACGGATCGGACGGCAAGGCCGGTCTGGCCGAACAGGGCCCCCTGGCGCTGGACGTTGCCGACCGGGTCGACCGCCAACGCGGCATGGCCGTTTTCTGCGCTCCCTCCGGTCTGGACAATCCGCAGTCCGGCACCCAGGCAACGGATGAGGCGTCGCTGTTCGGCAGCCTGCATCCCGATATTCCCTGGCCCCTGCGACAGGCCAGCGTCACCCGGTCACTCGATGCACTGGAATCATTAAACGATGGCGACACCTCGACATCGTTCGAGGCGCTGCAAACGACACTGGAAGCCGCCGAACACTCCGCTGATCTCGCTGCGCGCGCCCTGCTCTCCCGCGAACGGGTGCTGGACCTGGCCACCTTCAACCGCGAATTCACCGCACTGTACGATGCACACAAGCAAGGGCTGCGGGCCGAAGCCGCAATGCAACGGGCGCTGAACCGACTGAGCGTCGCAGAGCATGACCTGCTCGTCGCATTGCTTGATAACCGTGGCCGGAGCGATCTGGAGGTGAAAAGCCTGACCCTGTCGCTGACCGAGTCCGAGGGAGGCAAGGTCTCCACCCTTGTCCAGACACTTACTGGTCCGTTCGTACTGATGTCCAAGAGCCCGATTCAGAGCCTGTTGCTCTACTGGCCCGGCAGCAGTGGCGGCCTCCAACGCTTCGCCGACCGTCATGCACTTGAACAGCAGGTGTTCAAGCTGCACGCCAGTGACGCCCATCAGAGCTTGCGCTTGAACACTCTGGCCGGCGACCCGTTGCAGCATGCCTTGAACGAACTGACCGGCGAGTTTGAAACGCAGGCTGCAACGATCCGCCGGCGCTACGACGAGCCGACACAGGCGCAACAGCGTGCAGACGAACTGGAGCAGCTGCGCCGCAAGACACTTCCCCTGCTGCAGGTGCCGATCGATGCCGCACGACGCCTGGCGCTGTCTCTTCAAATCCAGCAGAAACGCAGTGCGACCCTCGCCACGCAGGCACCGCCATGGCTGACCGGCCTGAGCGAAAGCGAACGAAGCACTCTCAAGGAACTGATCCAGGCCTGGATCACCGCAATGCACCGCAGCCATGAACTGCTGAGCATCGCGCTGCCCCCCCGGGAAGATTTCACCCGTCAGCATCTGTACGCCCGATTGCGCCAGGACTTTTCTCTGAACGGGTACTTTTCGGTAGAACTGGATCTGCCGGATTCGGTTGCGTTGCAAAAGCAGGCCTTCAGTGCACCCGGAGCCCCGGGCACGCCGCAAAAGCTTGTCGCCGTCCCCAGCGCCAGCCGCAGCCGGATGTCCCTCGAAACCCTGGCCCAGCTCAATATCGACAACACCCCGTCGATGAACCTTGAACAACTGCCACTGCGCCTTGGCTTCATGCGTGTCGAAGTCAGCGCCACCGATGAGCAGGAGCGTCAGACCCTCACTGCCGGTATTACCGAGGCCTACCTGCGCAAACTGATGCCTGAACTGGACCTGCCCAAGGCCTACGAACAAAGGATTTACGACACCTTCAAAGGCACGTCCGATGAACCACCGTTCCAGTGCGAGCACCGTCAGGAATGCCTGCTCGAACCCTGGCGAGTGATGCTCAAGCTGCAAGGCCGAGGCGCACGGCTGCAGCACCACATTGGCGACTCTGACCTGAGCCTGTTCGAAACGGTCATCGACGCCGACACAGCCGACGCCTGGAACACCGCCGGTCGACGCATTGCCCTGCTTCCGGCATTCCTCGCCGCCGGTGGCACTGATACACCGAATGAAGGCCCCGTCACGCTGTCGGGAGTGACCTTCATCGAAGAGCAAATCAGCGGCACGACGCTGCTCTATCTGCCGGATGCCCCAGACGCGAGGTTTCTGCGCCGATACGACAGCCTTGAATCCGCGCGCAAGGATCTGTTCAAACGTTGCAGCAAGGACGAGATGACCCGCTATCTGGCCGGCCGGGCCTTGCAAGGCAGCGTACGCGCCCACGAACGTCGTATCGCTCAGGCGGTGGAAAAACGCTTCGATGCCATGATCGGTGTCGGCCCGCGCTGGCCGGTAACCACGTCGCTGGCCGCTCATCTGCTCAATGCACACATGGGCCGTCTGATCGAGGTCCATCGCGGCTCCTCGCGCTCCAACGATACCTTGTTTCGGGAACGTTATGCCCTGCAAGGCACACGGGTGTTCGATTACATGAAAATGGCCCTGGGCATGGTGCCATTCATTGGCACTGCCATCGCCCTGTACGACGCCTGGAGCGCAGCCAACCAGGCAGTCGCGGCTTTTCTGCGAGGCCGGCTCGGTGACGGTCTGGCCGAAATCGAGTCGGTATTGCTGTGCCTGGTCGATGCGCTGATCGACATTGTGCCCACTGCCGGCGCGGCCTTGATGGCTCGCTCTGCAACACGTGTGCGCCTGATGCGAAAAATCCCCTCGGCGTTCAGCACGCTGGCCGTCCCCGATGAAAAGCAGGCACGGCGCATCGTCGAACGTTTCAGCGGTTATGAATATGAAAAACCCGTGTCGCTGGCAGGCCTGCGGCCCGTGAACGGCGGCGTATGGCGCAACATTTACCGCCATGCAGACGGCGACTTCATCGTCCGTCAGGGCCGGGTCTATCAGGTCGAATGGAGCCGTGACTCACGCAACTGGCGACTGAGCGGCACCACGCGCAAAACCTACAAACAACCTATCGCCCTGAACGAAGCAGGAGAGTGGGACACCTGGTTCGGCGTCTACGGTACAACTTTCGAAGGCGGCGGAGCCGGTGGCGGCAACGTGCTGGGGCATATGGCCGATGCTCTCGAGCCTCTCTGGCCGCAGGCGTTACGTGAGCGCCTGCCACGCTGGTGGGTAAGCCGGGCACTTCGTCGCCAGCATCAGCTGACGCTTGAATGCAAAGATTTGGGCAATCGTCTCGATCGTCAGCTTGGACGAAATTCCCGCACGCTCAATGCCTCCCGCGATAACCCCAAAGACGAATCACTGAGGGTCGCGGCGCTGAAGGCCTGGGATGACGACATGGCCTTGCTGACCCGAAAGTACCGTACCGCGGCCGAGCTGCGACCGCTTATCCACGGCAACAAGCTGCGCGCCCTGATCGAAGCCCAGAGCCGGAACGCGGCCCAGATAACTAATCGGCACATACATCGTGTCGGTATAAATCACGCTCGCATTCGTCAGTATCTGAGCGAAATCGAAAGTAAACGCGCCTCCCTCGACGCACTGCCAAAAACCTCGATTACCGACCGACTGGAGCTGGTTCGGAACTTGCGTAATCTGCGTGTGGACATGATCGTGCTCATCGAAGAGGTCGAGCTCTTCATAAGCGATATGAACCGCTGGTATGCGCTGATCAGCGTACGGGCAGACAAGGCCAGGCTCACCCTGCTCGTGAATGACATCAACGAGCGTATGGACGATTTCAGTCTGGGCTACCTGAAAACGTCTCATCGTCTGGAATCCATCAAGAACATCGAAAACATCGATGACGTGTCCTGGCTTTACTTGCAGGTACGGGCCAGACAATTGCGCATCGATATGGCTCGTGCTCTGTTCAACCAGTGCAGCCTGTCCGAAGTCAGCGTCAACCGGGCGCAGCGCATGCAGATCCTGGGCAACTGCCTCGAGACCTACGCCCGATACTGCCGGGAAATGAACCAGTGGACGGCCAGCTATCCGAAGTACTTTCACATGGAAGAATTCGAACCGCTGATGACCGGCATCGAAGCCATGGCCGAACGCGCCAGGAAGGCTATCGATAATCCCTCCCCGCCTCGCACGACGGGACAAAGTACCAAGAAAGTTTTCCAGACCGAAGACCAGCAATGGTTGATCGGGGTGGAAAACTGGGAGCCAAGAACCCGCAAGCGGCAATTTGTCGTTAACCACGGCAACGCGGACCGGGAAGTCTGGGAGCAGGCTGACAACGGCAAGTTCCGTTTGCTGACGCTGAACACACCGCCCCCCGCTCCTTCCCGCGATCTCCCATTGCTGCTCGCCGATGCCCGCAAGCGCCTGGACGGGCAACCGGCCTACCTGGCCAAGGTTCAAGGGTATGCCAAGCGCGACATGCTCCCGGTGGATCTGGAACACATGATGGTCAGCGAAGCCGATGACCTGAGCCATCGGGCCAGAGACATTGAAGCGATGTCGCCAGAGAACCCGATCATCGGCGAACTGAAATCGAAGGCCGACGAATTGCGTCTCACCGGACGGCAGTTGCGCACCCTACAAACCCTGAAGAGTCGAAAGCCCACCGACGGCATGCTCGAAGATTTGCTCCGGCAGGACGCTGTGGAAGTACGAAAGGTCGCGCTGATGAAACAACTGCGCCATCGCGCCGACGGTCGTCCCGACCATATGCAGGAATACGAAATCCACGATCTGAGTGCCCGACCGCCGCGTCTGCTGTGGTATGCGCATTTCCACTACAACAAACCCAGGCCGTCATTCGCAGAGTTCGAGAAAGCGCACCTGAAACTGCCGGAGCACCGCTACCTCACTCATGCCGACGATGCCGCGCTGCCGTACGCCGACATTGGCAAACGCTCGCCGGTCCTGCCCTGGTTCGAAGCGTTGTAAAACAAAACGGGGAGCGGTTGGCCGCTCCCCGTTTTGCTGTGCGTCAAGCCAGCTGACTGCGCAGTTGCCGCGCTGCCGCCACCATGTTGACCAGCGCTGCTTCCGTCTCCGGCCAGGCACGGGTCTTTAGCCCGCAATCCGGGTTGACCCACAACCGCGCTGCCGGAATCCGTTTCACGGCCTTGCTCATCAGCTTGACCATTTCCGCCGTGTCCGGCACCCGTGGCGAGTGGATGTCGTAGACGCCCGGCCCGATGTCGTTCGGGTAGTCGAACGCTTCGAAGGCATCGAGCAATTCCATGTCCGAGCGCGAGGTTTCGATGGTGATCACGTCGGCGTCCATGTCGGCAATGGCCTTGATCACGTCATTGAATTCGCTGTAGCACATGTGGGTGTGGATCTGGGTTTCGTCCTTCACGCCCGAGGCGGTCAGGCGGAACGCTTCCACCGCCCAGTCGAGGTATTCCTGCCATTGCGCACGGCGCAGCGGCAGGCCTTCGCGGAACGCGGCTTCGTCGATCTGCACGATTTTGATCCCCGCGTTTTCCAGATCCACCACTTCGTCCCGCAGGGCCAGCGCCAGTTGCTGCGCCTGGACTTTGCGCGACACGTCTTCGCGGGGGAACGACCACATCAGCATCGTCACCGGGCCGGTCAGCATGCCTTTCATGACCTTGTCGGTCAGGCTCTGGGCGTAAGTGATCCAGTCCACGGTCATGGCGCTCGGACGGCTCAGGTCGCCGTAGATCACCGCCGGTTTCACGCAGCGGGAACCGTAACTCTGGACCCAGCCGAAACGGGTGAACAGGTAGCCGTCGAGCTGCTCGGCGAAGTACTCGACCATGTCGTTGCGTTCGGCTTCACCGTGCACCAGCACATCCAGACCCAGACGTTCCTGGACTTGCACAGCATGGCGGATTTCGCTGCGCATGGCATCGTGGTAATCGTTGGCCGACAGCTTGCCCTGCTTGAACGCCTGACGCGCCAGACGGATCGAACCGGTCTGCGGGAACGAGCCGATGGTGGTGGTCGGGAACGCCGGCAATTTCAAACGCGCCTGTTGCGCGGCGATGCGCTTGGCGAACGGCGAATGGCGCTGACTGTCGCGGGCATTGATCGCTTCGATCCGCGCCTGCACATCGGCCTTGTGAATACGCGGCGAGCGAGCACGGCTTTCCTGAATGGCACGGCTTTCGGCCAGTGCGCTTTGCACTTTTGGCGCTTGTGGATCATTCAGCGCATCACGCAGCACGGAGATTTCGGCGCACTTCTGCACGGCGAATGCCAGCCAGCTTTTCAGTTCCGGATCGAGCTTGTCTTCGCGCTCGACGTCCACCGGACTGTGCAGCAACGAGCAGGAACTGCTGACCCACAGGTTGTCGCCAAAACGCTCCTGGGCCGGTTGCAGTTGGGCCAGTGCCTGTTCCAGCTCGCAGCGCCAGACGTTGCGACCGTTGACCAGACCCACCGAAAGAATCTTGTAGGTCGGCAGACGATCCAGCACCTGACCCAGCTGATCCGGCGCACGCACCGCATCGATGTGCAGGCCTTGCACCGGCAGGCCCACGGCCAGACCAAGATTGTCTTGCAGACCGCTGAAATAGGTCGCCACCAGCTTCTTCAACGGCGAGTACTGAAGGATGTGATAGGCGCGTTCGAAGGCGCTTTTCCAGGCCTGCGGCAGGTCGAGAGTGAGGATCGGTTCGTCGATCTGCACCCACTCCACGCCCTGTGCGGCGAGGCGACCGAGGATTTCGTTGTACACCGGCAGCAGGCGCTCGAGCAGGTCGAGTTTGTCGAAATCCTTGCCTTTCGCCTTGCCCAGCCACAGGTAGGTCAGCGGGCCGATGATCACCGGTTTGACGTTATGACCGAGGGCTTTGGCTTCTTCGACTTCATCGAACAGCTGTTCCCAGCTCAGCTTGAACTGTTGATCGACGGTGAACTCCGGGACCAGGTAGTGGTAGTTGGTGTCGAACCACTTGGTCAGCTCTTGTGCGTATTGAGTCTTGCCGTGTTCAGCGCCGCAGCAGGACGCCGTGGCGCCACGGGCCATGGCGAACAGGGTGTCGAGGGTCGGCAGGCCACGCTCGTCGCGCACACCGTCGAAGCGCTCGGGGATCACACCGAAGGTCAGCGAGTGAGTCAGCACCTGGTCGTACCAGGCGAAGTCGCCGACCGGAAGCAGGTCGATGCCGGCGTCTTTCTGAAGTTGCCAATGCCTTGCGCGCAACTCGCGGCCGACCTGATTCAGGGCCGCCTGATCGAGATCGCCTTTCCAACAGGCTTCGAGGGCTTTTTTCAGTTCGCGGTCGGCGCCGATGCGCGGGAAACCAAGGGTGTGGGCCACGGCCATGTCGAGTGTTCTCCATTGCGTAAAAGATAGCGCCATTGTCGACAGCCGGGGCAACATGAGACAAACTCAACCTTTTCGTGTTGATCACAAATTTTCCTCATGGAGCCCGTGGTGCTTGAGATCCGTCACCTGAAAACCCTGCATGCCCTGCGCGAAGCCGACAGCCTGGTGGATGCGGCCGACCGCCTGCACCTGACCCAGTCGGCACTGTCCCACCAGTTCAAGGAGCTGGAGGAGCGCATGGGCATGCCGTTGTTCGTGCGCAAGACCAAACCGGTGCGCTTTACCAGCGCCGGCCTGCGTCTGCTGCAACTGGCCGACGCGACCCTGCCGCTGCTGCGCGCCGCCGAACGTGACATCGGGCGCCTGGCCGGGGGCACCGCCGGGCGTCTGCACATGGCCATCGAATGCCACAGCTGCTTCCAGTGGCTGATGCCGACCATCGACCAGTTCCGTGATGCCTGGCCGGAAGTCGAACTCGACCTCGCTTCCGGTTTCTCCTTCGCCCCTCTGCCGGCGCTGGCCCGGGGCGATCTGGATCTGGTGGTGACCTCCGACCCGCTGGAAATCGCCGGTATCACCTACGTGCCGCTGTTCACCTATGAAGCCATGCTCGCGGTCGCCAACCAGCACGCCTTGGCGAGCAAACCGTACATCGTCCCCGAAGACTTGCTGACGGAAACCCTGATCACTTATCCGGTTGAGCGCGACCGCCTCGACATCTTCACCCGCTTCCTCGAACCCGCCGACATCGAACCGGCGCAAGTCCGCACCTCGGAACTGACAGTGATGATGATGCAACTGGTGGCCAGCGGCCGTGGCGTGTGCGGCATGCCGCACTGGGCGCTGCATGAATACAGTTCGCGGGGCTACGTGAAGGCCAAGCGGTTGGGAGAGAAAGGCCTGTTTGCGACGCTGTACGCGGCGATCCGCGCCGACATGCTCGACGCGCCGTACATGCGCGATTTCCTGCTGACGGCCAAGGACACGTCGTTCTCGACCCTGGATGGGGTCAGCGCGGTTCGTTGAGGCTGGCGGATGGCACCAAAGGTGCGCACCACATGTGGATCTTGTCGAAGTAGTCCTCGCCAACCCGCACCGCCATCGGCTCGAGGCCGAACTGGATGAAGCCGCAGCGCTGGTACAGCTGGAACGCTGCGTCATTGCCGGCGGTGACGGTCAGTTGAATGACCTTCAGTGCCGGATGCTGCTGCGCTTCCTCCAGCACCGCCTCCATCAACTTCAGGCCCAACCCGCGCTGACGAAATTCAGCCGACACATACATGCCGAATACGGTTGCCTTGTGCCGGGCCTTTTCCCGAGGCTCGAACGCCAGGCCGACGATGCCCGCCAGGCGGCCTGCTTCGAACGCGCCAAACACCGCGTCGAGCTTGCCGGTCAGACGCGACTCCCACCAGCTCAGCGGCATCGCCGCTCGCTCGCGCACGCTGGAGGTGAAGGCCTGCGGATGCCGGTCATACGCTTCCAGCATCAACTCGCGATAGGCCAGCGCATGACTGGCGTCCAGCCGTTCGATCCACATGTTCACGCGGTCCTGCGTTGCTCGAGCATCAGGCGCACCGCCAGGCCACCGAGCACAAAACCCATGAAATAACGCTGCGCCGCCAGCCACGTCGGGTTGCTGGCAAACCACGAGGCAATGCCCGCCGCCGACAGGGCAATCAACAGGTTGACGCTGAAACTGACGCTGATCTGGGTCAGGCCGAGGATGATGCTCTGGCTGAACACCGAGCCGTGTTCCGGCGTGATGAACTGCGGAAACACCGAGAGGTAGAACACCGCGATCTTCGGGTTCAGGGCGCTGGTGAGAAAGCCCATGGTGATGAGCCTGCGCGACGAGTCCGCCGGCAATGCCTGCACTTCGAACGGCGAGCGGGCACCGGGTTTCACCGCTTGCCAGGCCAGCCACAGCAGGTACAGCGCGCCGGCCCACTTCAACACTTCATAGGCCATCGGCACCGCGAGAAACACCGCCGTCAGACCCGCTGCCGCCGCGAACATATGCACGAAGAACCCGGCCACCACGCCGAGCAGCGACGTGACCCCGGCCTTGCGCCCCTGACAGATCGACCGCGAGATCAGGTAGATCATGTTCGGCCCCGGCGTCAGTACCATCAACAACGCGGCAGCGGCAAAAATCAGCAGGTCTTGAAGCGGGATCATGACGAAGTCCTTTGCACGAATGATCAGGCGATCGCGGTCAGCGAGGCTCGATAAAACGGCAGGATGAGGTCGCGTGTCAATGGGGCGAGAACCACATCACCGTCGGTGGCCGGGTCGATCCAGATCACCTCTTCGATCTCGGCCGCCGGGGAGACTTCGGCGTCGATGGTCAGTTGAAAGATCTCGGCCTGTACAACGAATCCGGGCTCATTGGCGGCCGGTGCCGAGAACTGGCCGAGAAAACTCGCCTGCGCCGGATCGATCACCAGCCCCAGCTCTTCTTCCAGTTCGCGGGCCAGCGCATGCACCGGCAGTTCATGGGCCTCGATCTTGCCGCCCGGTTGCATGAACGCGGAGGTATCACGCTTGCGCACCAGCAGGGTCTGGCCTTCGGGGTTGAGCAGCAGCGCGGCGGCAATGCGAATGGTGCGGGGGGAAACAGCGGATACAGAGGTCATGGGTCAGCCACCGGCCTGGAGAAAAACCGCAAGGATCCCATGCCGGCGGCGCCAGCGTCACCTCGTGCGGCCTCAAGGACCGGCCAGCAGCGTCGCTTCGCCCTCCTCCGGGATTTTCACGAACACCTTGTATTTAGCCCCCTCCATGGCTTCGAAACTGATCAGTTTGTCCACCAGCAGCGCACTCAGCACCTTGCCGGCATTGAGCAGCAACATGCCGTTGTCGGCATTGAGGTTGCGCGCCAGGATCATCCCCGCCGCCAGCTCCCGGGTGCCCAGCACCTTGACGCTCGGATCGGTCAGGGTGATATCGCTGACCATCGCGCAGACCTTGATGAAATCCTCGATCAACTCGGGATCGTAAAGCCTGCCGGCATACTGACGCAGGTACAGCAACGCCTCGTCGCTGTTCATCTGCCGTTCGAGAATCAACCCGCGCTGCAACTCGACGAAATCCACCGCCAGTTTCAACAGCCGCGAACCCAGGGGAATGGCCTCGCCCTTGAGCCGGTCGGGAAAACCGCTGCCGTCCCAGTGTTCCTGATGGTGCAGGATCAGCCGTGCGGCATCCTTCATCGGGTCCAGGGTCATCAACAGCGATTCGCTCTGTTTCGGATAACCCCGATAACGGTCGCGGTCGGTGCTGTGCAACAGGTCCGAAGGGGTGGTCATCATGCTGTCGGTCCAGCTCAGCTTGCCGATGTTGTACAGCGCGGCGGCCATGGTCAGGTCGCGGCTGGCGGCTTCGTCCAGCCGATGCACCTTGCAGTAGCCGCGCACCAGTTCGATGATCTGCCGGTTGGTCTGCTTGGCCGGCGGCAGGCGCAGGTTGGCCAGCAGCGAGAACACTTCGGTGCCGGTCACATAGCTGTGCTTGAGCTCCTCGTAGGCCAGATCGAGCATGTCGGCAGTCTGCTGCAACTCGGCGGTACGGGCGCTGACATGTTTTTCCAGGGTGCTGTTGAGCAGCTTCAACTGATCGTTCTGCACCCGGGTCAGTTGCTCCAGACGCTCGCGCTCACGGGCCAGATGCTGATGCTCCAGGGCCTGGCGCAGGATCAGCAGCATCTCCTCGTCGTTCCAGGGTTTGCTGATGTAGCGGTCGATCTGGCCCTCGTTGATGGCCTTGATGATCGCCGAAGGGTCGGCATAGCCCGTCAACATGATCCGCGTGGTCGCCGGATACAGCTGACGAACGCTGGCCAGCAGCGTGGCGCCGTCCATATTGGGCATCCGCGCGTCACTCATCACCAGATCGACCGGACGTTGCGCCAGCATTTCCAGCGCCTGGGCACCGCTGCTGGCGAGCAACACCTCATAGGGCTGGCCCCGCAGCAGGCGGCGCAGGCTGTTGAGGATCGACTCCTCGTCATCGACCAGCAACACGGCAGGCCGATGGGCCGGAGTCGGGGCGGATTGCGCTTCCATGGCGAGGCCTCGCGATAGACGATGGACGTGGCAGGCGTGTCGACAGACTTCCTCCCTTGCCCGCGCCTGAGTGACAGGCTAGATGATATTTTCGCCGGGACCGCGCAAGTCATCGGGTAAGGCGAAGTCCCCACAGGGCAACTATGCTCAAGTCGCTGGACGACACCATCAGCCTGCGCGCAGGCCTGTGATGAGGGGAAAAGGATGCTCCCGATGACGATCGTGCGTGAACTTGCGGGTAGGGCGCCATGAGTGCGCCACCTGGTCCCATCAATCGCCGTGTGCTGATCGTCGACGATACGGCGTCGATCCACGACGATTTCGCGAAAATCCTCAAGTCATCCGCGATTGAATACAACAGTCTGGGCGAAACCGAAAGCCTGCTGTTCGGCACCCCGTCCGGCGCGTCTGCCACACGGAACGAAAATTTCGAGCTGGATTCGGCCTTTCAGGGGCGCGAAGCGCTGGACAAGGTCGAAGCCGCGCTGGCCGCCGGTCGCCCTTACGCCATGGCCTTCATCGACATGCGCATGCCGCCGGGCTGGGACGGCCTGGAAACCATCGAGCGGCTCTGGCAGGTCGATCCCAGGCTGCAAGTGGCCCTGTGCACCGCTTATTCCGATTATTCCTGGGAAGAGATCGATCAGCGGTTGCCGCTGAATGATCGCCTGCTGATCCTGAAAAAACCCTTCGATGCGATCGAAATCCGCCAGATGGCCAGCGCCCTGACGGTCAAATGGCAAATGACCGAAGACGCCGCGCTGAAGATGAATCAGCTGGAACAAAAAGTGACCCTGCTGGCCCGCACGGACGGCCTCACCGGGCTGGCCAACCGCGCCACGCTGATCGAGCGTCTGCATCAGGCCTTCGCTGCCGCACGCCGGGGGGGCGGCGCCATTCTCGGTGTTTTACCTGGACCTGGACCACTTCAAACGGATCAACGACACCCTCGGTCATCCGGTCGGCGACCAACTGCTGCAGCAAGTGGCACAACGGATCAAGGCCGGGGTTCGGGAGAATGACGTGGTGGCGCGCCTGGGCGGCGATGAGTTCGCGATCCTGCAACTGGACGTCAGCGAACCGACACAGTCCGCCGCCATGGCCACCAAGATCCTTGAAACACTGCAGGCGCCCTACCAACTGGGCGGCAATGCCGTGCGCATTTCGGCCAGCATCGGCATCAGCAGCTATGCGCCCGTCAGCTTCGATGCCGACAGCCTGTTGGGACAAGCCGACATGGCGCTGTACCGCGCCAAGGAGTCCGGACGCGATCAGTTTCACTTCCACTCGGAGGACATCACTCGGGAGGTGGCCGAGCGCATGGTCCTTGCCGAGGAGTTGACCACGGCCCTCACCCAGGGAGGACTGAAGCTCGATTACATGCCGGAAGTGGACCTGCACAGCGGCAGGATTCTCGGCATGGCCGCGCAGGTCAGCTGGCAACATCCCAGGCTTGGCCTGCTGCCGGCGTCAGCCTTCGTTCCGGCGGCGGAAAAGACCGGCGCAATCATTCCTCTCGGGCGCTGGATTCTGGATCACGCCTGCTGGCAGATGCACCGGTGGCAAAACGACGGGGTGGCGCCTCCGGTAATGGCGATCAAGATTTCCCTGGCGCAGCTCAAGTCCGGCCCCGAACTCATCTACGACGTGCTGCGCACCACGGCTCGCTGGGAACTGGCGCCATGGGATCTGCGCTTCGATGTCACCGAAGCCACCCTGGCCCAGACCCAATGGACCCACAACGATGCGTTGCCGCGCCTGCGCGAGCTGGGTGTGACCATCGCCATCGATGATTTCGGCACCGAATACTCATCGTTCGATTACCTGAAAACCTACCGGGTCAATCACCTCAAACTCGCCCGGTCCCTGATCGACAATGCGGCCCGGGATCAAGACGGCGCCAACCGGCTGCGGGCGATCGTCAATTTCGCCCGGGACCTGGCCATCGACATCAGCGCCGAGGGCATCCAGCCGGACGCTCAGGGCGCCGCCCTCGTACCCGGCGTGCCGTTGAAAAACGTGCAGGGCTTTTGCCTGAGCGCGGCGGTCAGCCCGGAACAGGCCGCCCGCCTGCTGAAGGACGCCAGCGCGGCCACTCCGCTGCCCAGGGAGGATGAAGGATGAAAACGCCTTTTCCCCAGACCAACCGGCGCATTCTGATCGTCGACGATACGCCGGCGATCCATGCCGATTTCCGCAAGATCCTCGCCCCCGAGACGGCGGCTGAAGCGGATCTGAGCGGTCTCGAACAGGCGCTGTTCGGTACTCGCCAGTCGCCGCACCTGACCTTTCAGCTCGACTCCGCCTATCAGGGCCAGGAAGCGTTGAAACTGGTGCAACACGCGCTGGACGAAGGTCGCCCCTATGCCCTCGCCTTCACCGACATGCGGATGCCGCCCGGTTGGGACGGCCTGGAGACCATCGAAAAACTGTGGGAGGTCGATCCGAACCTGCAAATCGCCTTGTGCACCGCCTACTCCGACTACAGCTGGGAAGCCATGGCCGAACGGCTGGAATTCGGTGATCAGTTGCTGATCCTGAAAAAGCCATTCGACACCCTGGAAATCCGTCAGATGGCCAATGCCCTGACCTGGAAATGGCAACTGGCCCAGGACGCGGCGCTGAAGTTGCTCAGCCTTGAGCAGACCGTCGAAGCCCGCGTTCATGAGCTGCTCAAGGTCTCGCGCCTGTTGCAGTACGACAGCCTCACGGGGCTGCCCAACAGCACCTTGCTCGGTGACCGCCTGACTCAGTCGCTGGCCGCTTGCCGGCGCCATGACAAACAACTGGTGGTGATGTTTCTCGGCCTGGACCGCTTCAAGCGCATCAACAATGCCCTGGGCCATCCGGCGGGCGACGAGATGCTCAAGCGGGTCGGCCAGCAACTGCTGGCTTGTGTACGCGAATCGGACTCGGTGTTTCGCTATGGCTCCGACGAATTCGTGGTGATGCTCAGCGACATCAATCACCCGCAACAGACCCGCAGCATCGCCGAAAAACTGCTGGCGGCCATCCGTGAGCCACAGACGATTGTCGGTCATGACGTCAGTGTCACCGCCAGCGTGGGCATCAGCCTTTATCCGGACGACGGGCTGGAAGCCATCGACCTGATCAAAAAAGCCGAGACGGCCATGCGCAATGCCAAGGAAAGCGGCCCGAACGAGATCGGTTTCTTCATCGAGGCCATGAACCAGCGCGCCCGGGAACAGCACGGCATCGAGTCGGGCATTCGCCTGGCTCTGCAACGGCACGAATTCGTCCTGCACTACCAGCCGAAAATCGATCTGGGCAGTGGCCGGGTGGTGGGCGCCGAGGCGCTGGTACGCTGGCAGAAACCGGGACATGGCTGGGTGTATCCATCGGAGTTCATCCCCGTGGCCGAAGACAGCGGCCTGATCGTGCCGCTGAGCAAATGGGTGCTGGGTGAGGCTTGCCGTCAGACGCGGGACTGGCAAAAAGCCGGGTTGCCGCCGATCCGCATGTCGGTCAACACCTCGGCCATCGACTTTCGTCAGCGCCTGTTTGTCGAGGGCATCGAACAGGTGCTCAAAGAGACCGGGCTGGATCCCGCCCTGCTGGAGCTGGAGATCACCGAAGGCGTGCTGATGCAGAACGTCGACGCGACCATGAGCGCGTTGAACCGGCTCAAGGCCCTGGGCGTCAGGCTGGCCATCGATGATTTCGGCACCGGCTATTCCAGCCTGAGTTACCTGCGGCGGTTCCCCATCGATGTGCTGAAGATCGATCAGTCGTTCATTCGCGGCCTGAGCCATGACAGCAGTGACGCCGCGCTGGTCGGCGCGATCATCAGCCTGGGCAAGAGCCTGAACCTGAACGTCATCGCCGAAGGCGTGGAGACCGCACAACAACTGGCCTTTCTCAGGGCCCACGACTGCGAGGAGGGCCAGGGCTTCCACTTCAGCAAGGCCTTGCCGGCGGACGCCTTCGCCCGCCTGCTGGTGGCCGGGTTGCCTGGCCCCTGGAGCGTTGCATGAACACGCCGACGACAGGCCCGCCGCTTAGCGTTTTGTTCCTGCTGCTTTTCGTTCCCTGCGTCGGGATTGTTGCCGCGCCGCTGGACGAGCCACTGAAGCCGCTGCCCGACATTCCGAAACAGGATCCGAAACGCGTCGAGCTGGGCCGCCGGCTTTTTCTCGATCCACGGTTATCCCTCAACAACACCCTGTCCTGCGCCAGTTGCCATCAACTGGACAAGAACGGCGCTGACAGCCGGGCCCTTTCCCTGGGTTTCGATGGCCAGCCGGTGGCGGTCAACACCCCGACCGTGCTCAATGCCAGCCTCAATTTCCGCCAGTTCTGGGACGGTCGCGTGGAAACGCTGGAAGAGCAGACCAGCGGCGTCATCACCAGCCCCCACGAAATGGGCAGCGACTGGAACACTGTCGTGCAACGGATTGCCGACGATTCCGGCTATCGCCAGTCTTTCAGTGCCGCCTACCCGGATGCGGTGACACAAGCCAATATCCAGAACGCCCTGACGAGCTACGAACGCACGTTGCTGACACCCGGCTCTCGCTTCGATCAGTACCTGCTCGGCAACACCGAGATCCTGACCCTCGATGAGAAATACGGCTATCAGCGCTTCAAGGATTACGGCTGCATTGCCTGCCATCAGGGGGTAAACATCGGCGGCAACATGTACCAGAAATTCGGGGTGTTCGGTGACTACATCGCCGATCGCGGCAACCCGACGCTGGCGGATCAGGGCCGGTTCAACGTCACCGGTGACGAAAACGATCGGGCCGTGTTCAAGGTGCCGAGCCTGCGCAACGTCGCACTGACCGCGCCGTACTTCCACGACGGCTCGGCGCCCACCCTCGAACGGGCCGTGGACGTGATGTTCCAGTATCAGCTGGGGCGTATGCCGAGCGAGGAAGACAAGGCGCTGATCATCGAATTTCTCAAGACCCTGACCGGACACTGGGAGGGTCAGTCATGATGAAAACCGTCTCGGGGCGGCTCAGCCTGCTGTTGCTCAGCCTCCTGGCCGTATTGCTGGCCTCGATCCTGGTGTTTCTGTACCTCAAGTCCAGTTCCGAGCAGACCACCACCTACACCGAATCCCGGGACCTGATCCGTCAGATCAAGCAACAGGATTCGCAGTGGGAAAGTGAAGTCCTCAAGGCCCGGGTGGCAATCACCCACAATTACGACCCGCTGGTCTCGCCGATGAACGAGATGAATCGCCTGTGGGCACGTTTCGAATCCATGGAATCCGGGCATGGACGCGGCGAATCCACACAATGGGACCATGCCCACGAACGCTACCTGGACGCCATGCAGGAAAAGACCCGTCTGGTGGAGCAGTTCAAGTCGCACAACGCGTTGCTGCGCAACTCCCTGGCGTTTCTGCCCAGCGCCGAAGATGACATTCAGGCACAACTGGCCAATCTGTCCGACCTCGACAAGATTCAATTGCAGAACATCGTCACCGACACCTATGACCTGTTGCTCAGCGCACTGGAGTTCGCCCAGGTCGCCTCTGACGACAAAGCCTCCGACATCGAGGTGGGCCTGAACAAACTGGCGGTGAACGCGCAACGCCTGCCGGCGGATTTTCAGACTCCGATCAGGATCCTGAGCAATCACATCGCCCTGATCCTGCGCGAGCAACCGATCGTCAATCGCCTGCTCGACCAGATCGAATCGATTCCCGTGGCCGAGCGCCTGGACACCATCACCAACATGCTCGATCTGGATCAGCAACAGGCCGAACGCACCGACCAGAAATACCATTTCTACCTGCTGCTGTTTTCCGTCCTGCTGATGTTGTCGCTGCTGTGGCTGGCCATCCGCCTGATCCGCAGTTTTGCCGAAATCAACCGGGTCAACGCGGCCCTGCAAACCGCCAACGATGTGCTCGAGCAACGGGTCGACGAACGGACCCGCGAACTGAAGAACGTGCAGAGCGAATTGCTCGATGCCGCGCGGCAGGCCGGCATGGCGGAAATCGCCACCAACGTGTTGCACAACGTCGGCAACGTGCTCAACAGCGTGAACATTTCCTCCGACCTGATCTCGCGAAAACTGCGCAGCAGCAAAGCCCTGGGGCTGGGCAAGGCGATGCAACTGATCAACGAACACCCGGACGACCTCGGGCCGTTCCTGACCGAGGACGCCAAAGGCAAGTTGCTGCCCGGCTACCTCAACCAACTGGTGGGTGCCATCGCCCAGGAACAGCAGGAAATGGCCGACGAACTGGCCCAGATGAACAAGAGCGTCGATCACATCAAGGACATCGTCGCCACCCAGCAATCCTATGCCGGCGCCAACAGCATGACCGAGCCGCTGTACATCAACGAACTGCTCGAAGACGCGTTGCGCATGAATGCCGGCGCGCTGACCCGGCATCACGTCACGGTGGTAAAGGAATACGGCGACGTGCCCCAGGTGATGGGCGACAAGCACCGTCTGCTGCTGATCCTGATCAACCTGATCAGCAACGCCAAGTACGCGATGTCCGACCTCAGCAACCGCCCGCGGACCATGACCCTGGGGGTGAAGATCGTCGATGAAGGTTTTCTGGAGATCAGCGTCAAGGATGATGGCGAGGGCATCGCACCGGAGAACATGACGCGGATCTTTGCCCACGGCTTCACCACCCGCAAGGATGGCCACGGCTTCGGCCTGCACAGTTGCGCCCTGGCGGCCATCGAGATGAACGGCCATCTCACCGCCCACAGCGACGGGCCTGGCCTGGGCGCCCTGTTCACTTTGCAGATCCCGCTAATCACGGTAACGGAGAACGCATGAGCGAACTGTCGAACCGCCGCATCCTGCTGATCGACGACATGCCGTCGATCCACGAAGACTTTCGCAAGATCCTCACCCCGAACCGGGCGCAGTCGGCGGAACTGGACGAGATGGAAGCGGCCCTGTTCGGCGCCCCCGCCAAGCCCCGGCGGGCGATGTTCGAACTGGACTCGGCCTATGGCGGCGAGGAAGGCCTGGCCAAACTCAACCTGGCCCTGCAGGAGCAATGCCCCTACGCCCTGGCCTTTGTCGACATGCGCATGCCCGACGGTTGGGACGGAGCGAAAACCATCGAGCAGTTGTGGCTGCAGGATCCGCAATTGCAGGTGGTGGTCTGCACCGCGTATTCCGACTATTCCTGGGATGAACTGCTGGATCGCCTGCACGCCCATGACCGGTTGCTGATCCTGAAAAAGCCCTTCGACAACATCGAAGTCCAGCAGATGGCCAACACCCTGCTGACCAAATGGCAGATGACCGAGCGCGCCTCATTGCAAATGCATCACCTGGAACATCTGGTGGACCAGCGCACGGCCCAGTTCAAACAGGCCAGCGAAGCCTTGCAGCGGGAAATCGACGAACGCAAGCAACTGGAAGGCCAGTTGGTGCAGTCGGAAAAACTCGCCTCGCTGGGGCAACTGGCCGCCGGGGTCGCCCATGAAATCAACAATCCGATCGGTTTCATTTCTTCCAACCTCGGCACCCTCGACGGTTACTTCCAGCAATTGCTGGCCATGCTCGGCGCCTACCACTCAGCCGGGCAGGCCCTGGCTGCCGAGCCGGCTGCGCAGTTGCAACAACTGCGCGAGCACCTCGAAGTGGATTTTCTGCTGGAGGACATTCCGGTGCTGATCCGCGAATCCAAGGAAGGCATCGGCCGGGTCGGGCAGATCGTCAAGGACCTCAAGGACTTTTCCCGGGTCGACACCCAGCAGCAATGGCAGTGGGCGAACCTGCAACAGGGTATCGAGTCGACCCTGAACATCGTCGCCAGCGAACTCAAGTACAAGGCCGACGTGATCAAGGAATATCAGGACATTCCGGAGATCGAGTGCCTGCCCTCGCAGATCAATCAGGTCATCATGAACCTGGTGATCAATGCGGCGCAGGCCATGGGTGCCGAGCGCGGCACCATCACCCTGCGCACTGCGGTGCAGGGCGAGTCGGCGATCATCGAAGTGGCCGACACCGGCTCGGGCATTGCCCCCGAGACCCTGCAGAAAATCTTCGACCCGTTTTTCACCACCAAACCAGTAGGCCAGGGGACAGGGCTGGGCCTGTCCCTGTCCTATGGCATCGTGAAGAAACACGGCGGGGATATTTCAGTCAGCAGCACATTGGGCGCCGGCACCACATTTCGCGTGCAATTGCCCTTGCGCCAGACCCGGCCTGCGGCCTGATCAGGTCGCTTCCTGAAAATCCATTTCCGGTGGCTGGCGACGGAAACCGCCGGTCAGCACCGCCAGATACACCACGCCAATCGCCAGCCAGCTCAGGCCCAGATACACCGCCAGGTGATCGAGGCTGACCATCAGCCACAAGTCCGCGACCAGACCGATAAACGGGAACACCAGAAACAGCACCAGCTCGCGCAGGCCTTTTTTCTCGCCACCGATCCAGTAGTGAAAAATCACTGACAGGTTGACCAGGCTGAAGGCCAGGAACGCGCCGAAGTTGATGAACGAGGTCGAGGTGGTCACGTCGAGTTTCAGCGCCAGCAATGCCACCACGGCGCAGAGCAGGATGCTGTTGACCGGCGTACCGAAGCGCTCGTGCAAGGTGCCGAAAAATGACTTCGGCAACACGCCGTCACGACCCATCGCAAACAGCAGCCGCGAACCGCTGGCCTGGGCGGACAGACCCGAAGCGAACTGGCCGACGATCAGACCGATGAGGAAGATCGAGACAAACAGATCGCCGCCGATGTTGCGCGCAATCTCGTAGGCCGCCGAGTCGACGTTGTCGAACTGGAACGACGGATGAGCGACCTGCACGAAGTACGATACGCCGACGAAGATCAGCCCGCCGATCAGGGTGATCAACATGATTGCCCGAGGGATGGTGCGACGTGCATCGCGGGTTTCTTCGGTGAGGGTGCTGACTGCATCGAAACCGAGGAACGAGTAACAGGCGATGGCCGCGCCGCTCATGATCAGCGGCATCTGCATGTCGCCGTTGAAGAACGGTTTGATCGACCACAGCGGCGTGCTGGCGTCGCCGCCGATGTAATGCACGCAGAGGGCGACGAACGCGACCAGCACCAGAAACTGCACCGGCATCAGCAAGGCGTTGATGCCGTTGGCCAGTTTCAGACCGATGATGTTGATCGCGCTGGTGATGCCGATGAACGCCAGCACCCAGATCCACTGCGGGATCGACGGAAAGGCCGAAGCGAGGTACGCGGCGCCGATCAGCCAAATCGCCATCGGCAGAAACAGATAATCGAGCAGCACTGCCCAACCGGCGATGAAACCGAGTTTCGGGCTGATGGCCTTGCGCACATAGCTGTAGGCCGAGCCGGCCACCGGGAATGCTGCAGCCATGCGGCCATAACTCATGGCCGTGAAGAACATCGCCACCAGCGCCGCCAGATACGCGGCGGGCACCATGCCGGCGGTGGATTGGGCGAGGATGCCGAACGTGCCGAGGACAATGATCGGCGTCATGTAGGCGATGCCGAACAGCACCACCGACCCCAGCGAAAGGGTGCGTTGCAAACGAGCCATGGGCGACTTACTCCGGATTTTATTGGATTTATGGCAGAGGCCGAGTTCGGCGAGTGTTTTGGGTGTTGCTTGTTTTTTTGTTCGACTGGAGATCCTTACCCCCTCACCCCAACCCTCTCCCCCAAGGGGGCGAGGGGGAAAGGGAGCAGATCTCCATGGGTTTCAAATCCTGAGTTCGACTCGATCTCTCAGGTCGGCGTAACTTGAATGAACACCTCGGTCAGTCCCCTCTCCCCCCGGGAGAGGGTTAGGGTGAGGGCAGCGATTTAACGGGCAGGAATCAAAAGCTCCCGAACACCACCCTCCCGCTCCACCACCTCCCCCGGCAACCTCAACCGCTGATCATCCAGATACCGATAATCCTTGCGCGCCAGCGCCAGCTGAGCGAAATCCAGCTCGACACTGAACCGTCCCTCCTCACGCCCGGCCTCGAACAGCACCGTGCCCAGCGGATCCACCAGCGCACTGCCGCCGGCAAACATCAACCCGTCATCCCCCGCTTCCACCCGATTGACCATCAGCGCAAACGCCTGGTTTTCCTGAGCCCGGGCCATGATCGCGGTGCGGTGGGTCGGGCCGTAAGGGTCCATGTTGCCGTTGGTGACGATCAGCAGTTCCGCGCCCAGTTGCGCCAAGGCACGGGCGGACTCCGGGAACTCGATGTCGTAGCAGATCAGCAGACCGACCCGCACGCCGTTCCACAGGCACGTGGCGTAACGGTCACCGGCCTCGAACACACCGCGATCCGAGGCCCAGAGGTGGGTCTTGCGATATTTCAGGGCGATGCCTTCGGGGGTGATCAGCAGCGTGGTGTTGTAGAAGCGGCCGTTGTCGTTTTCGGCCATGCCGATCACCACAGCGACGTTGCGTTCGCGGGCAGCGGCCTGCACAGCGCTGACGGTCGGCCCGTCCAGCGGCTCGGCGATCTGCGCCACGGTGTCGGCGGTCGGGAAGCCCATCAGGTGGGTCTCGGGGAATACGATCAGTTGCGTATCGGCCGGGCACTCGGCAATCGCCGCCAGGGCGCGTTCGAGGTTGTACGCCGTGTCTTTGTCACGGCCCGCCAGTTGGGCGAGTTCGACTTTCATGGGGAGTCCTTGTTATGAGCGCCGGGCGCCGAAAGATTGCCCGGCGGCTGTCTGTGGGCCAGTATGCTTCGCATTCGACCGGCCAGGGAATTACGCGGCCGGGGTAACCCGATAGGGGTAGAGGCATGACTGTTTCGTTTGACGACATCACCTGGCACCGCGCCGTCGGGCAGTTGATCGACGCCCTCGACAAGCCGAATTTCTGGGCGCAACTGGTGCGCCTGCTCGACCAGTACGTCACGTTCGATAGCTGGGTAGCCCTGCTGTTCAGCGCTGACCGTCACCCGCAGGTGTTCGCCGAATGCCCGGGCGAAGACGGCAGTCCCGACCAGCTCTTCCAGGATTATCTGCGCGGGTTGTACCTGCTCGACCCTTTCTACATCGCCTGCCGCGAGCAATCGCGCACCGGGTTGTACCGCCTGTCGGAGGTCGCGCCGGAGCATTTCGAGCTGACCGAGTATTACCAGCGATACTTTCGTCTGAATGTGGTGGCCGACGAAATCCAGTTCAATTGCCAGCTCGAAGGCGACCGCACGCTGTGCCTGTCACTGGGCAGCAAGCAGCGCTTCAGTGGCGAGCAGATTGCCCTGCTGTCGCTGATCCAGCCGTGGGTGCTCGGCCTGCTGCGCCAGCGCCTGCCCTACGAAATCAATGAAATCGTCGCCCTCGCCCCGTCACCGGCACAACCGGACTGGCGGGTGCAGCTCGAAGCGTCGGTGCAGCAACTCAAAGGCGCGCAACTGACCGCCCGGGAACTGGATGTCGGGCGTTTGATGCTCAGCGGTTGCTCCAGTAAAGAAATCGCCCGTAAGCTGGAAATCTCTGTTGAAACCGTGAAAGTCCATAAGAAACACATGTACAGCAAGCTGGGGATCAAGTCCCAGTCGGAGCTGTTTTCGATCTTCCTGCAGGCGCAGAACGCCTGACTGCCGCAAAAAAATCTGTCCGAACCAAGGAAACCGTATGAGCCTGTCACTCCTGAGCCGCTACGCCTTCTTTGCCGTCTGCGTGATTTTCACCCTCGCCAGCCTGCCCTTCCTCGAACACGACTGGCTGTGGCCGATCACCGCCGTTACCGGGGTGCTGAGCCTGATCGGTCTGTTCGACTTGATGCAGAGTCCCCACGCGGTGCGCCGCAACTACCCGATCCTGGGCAACATCCGTTATCTGGTCGAGGGGATTCGCCCGGAAATCCGCCAGTACCTGCTGGAATCCGACAGCGACGCCCTGCCCTTCTCCCGTGCCCAGCGCTCGCTGGTGTACTCGCGGGCCAAGAACGAAAGCGCCGACAAACCGTTCGGCACCCTGATCGATGTGTATCAGTCCGGTTTCGAGTTCATCGGTCACTCGATGCGCCCGGCGCCGTTGAGCGACCCGAACAGTTTTCGCGTCACGGTTGGCGGGCCACAGTGCACCCAGCCGTACTCGGCATCGGTGTTCAACATCTCGGCCATGAGTTTTGGCTCCCTCAGCGCCAACGCGATCCGCGCGCTGAACCAGGGTGCGAAACTCGGCAATTTCGCCCACGACACCGGCGAAGGCAGCATCAGCCCCTATCACCGCGAACACGGCGGCGACCTGACCTGGGAACTGGGCAGCGGTTACTTCGGCTGCCGCACCAGCGACGGCCGTTTCGACCCGGAACGTTTCGCCGCCCAGGCGCAGACCCCGCAGGTGCGGATGATCGAAATCAAGATGAGCCAGGGTGCCAAACCCGGCCACGGCGGGATTCTGCCCAAGCACAAGGTGACCCAGGAAATCGCCGACACCCGCGGCATTCTGATGGGCGAAGACTGCATCTCGCCGTCCCGCCACAGCGCCTTCTCCACGCCGATCGAAATGATGCATTTCATCCAGCAACTGCGTGAACTGTCCGGCGGCAAACCGGTGGGCTTCAAGTTCTGCCTCGGCCATCCGTGGGAGTTCATGGGCATCGCCAAGGCCATGCTGGAAACCGGCATCCTGCCGGACTTCATCGTGGTCGACGGCAAGGAAGGCGGCACCGGCGCCGCGCCGGTGGAGTTCACCGACCACATCGGTGTGCCGATGCGCGAGGGCCTGCTGTTCGTCCACAACACGCTGGTCGGCCTGAATCTGCGGGACAAGATCAAGCTCGGCGCCAGCGGCAAGATCGTCAGTGCCTTCGACATCGCCAGCGTGCTGGCCATCGGCGCCGACTGGGCCAACTCGGCGCGGGGCTTCATGTTCGCCATCGGCTGCATCCAGTCGCAAAGCTGCCACACCAACAAATGCCCGACCGGCGTCGCCACCCAGGACAACCTGCGCCAGCGTGCGCTGGTGGTGCCGGACAAGGCCCAGCGGGTCTACAACTTCCATCGCAACACGTTGAAGGCACTGGCGGAAATGCTCGCGGCCGCCGGCCTCGATCATCCGTCGCAACTGTCGGCCAAGCATCTGGTACGGCGCATGTCAGCCACCGAGATCAAACTGTTCTCGCAGCTGCATGTGTTCCTGAAGCCGGGAGAGTTGCTCACTGGGGAAGTGAATGGCGAGTTCTATTCGCGGATGTGGCAAATGGCGCGGGCAGACAGTTTTGAGCCGCAGGACATCGCGGCTGCATGAAGACAGGAGGTTCCGTCTTTAGGGCCGGGCGTCATTGAGCAATGAACAG
The DNA here is from genome assembly GCF_046097675.1 of Pseudomonas sp. UV AK001. Taxonomy (NCBI): domain Bacteria; kingdom Pseudomonadati; phylum Pseudomonadota; class Gammaproteobacteria; order Pseudomonadales; family Pseudomonadaceae; genus Pseudomonas; species Pseudomonas sp. UV AK001. The sequence continues at coordinate 169,322 of NZ_JBJUVZ010000003.1, read as the reverse complement.
TCGGGCCTCAATGACCCCGCCACTGAGTGTCTGCGCTCTCTTCCAGCGATGGGAGACGAGGGACAGATCCTCGGCTTTTTGTGTGTGAGTGATCCACCAGACTCTTTTGGCCTTGAGTTCGGTCAATGAGTCATCGCCCAGAATCGATTGATCGGGCTGCGCGACCAGCGCCCAGCCCGATCGGTCAGGATAACCCCACAGTTTTGTGGCAAACGACCCGACGTAGATCCGGGGAGATATGCCTGTATGGTTGTAGAGCGTAAACGGGAAGTACCAGAACAGGTTTTCCACCACAATCACATCCCCTTGCTGGCTCTGCGTCTGTATTCCCGAAGCCAGTAGATCAGGCCGGCCATTGGCCTCTCTCACTTTCGTCAATGCGGCCAGACCGTAGAGTTCGCCAAAAAGAAAACAGGCCAGCACACCTGCACACAGCAACCGGCTTGACCGCCACCTATCATCGAGAGCGACCGCTAACATCAGCGGAATACCGATGGCAGCAAACTGAAAATATCTCGGTACGAATGTCGGTGTCGTCACGGCAATAAAAAGCAGTACCCCCGTCGGAACAAAAAAGTAACCCAACAACAGAACGTTGTATCGGGATGCTTTGGCTGGTCTCGACAGGATACTGAGCACACTGGCAAGCAGTAGCAGGGCAAGCCATACCTGCCATAAAAGGTTGGTTGCCTCATTGCCATCCGTGAGCTGCCAGACAAGCAAGAGCACAAACCTCCATGTAAAAGGTTCTATCCAGCCGAAATACGGTTTGCCTGCCAGCTGATCGAACACAGAGGGCAGCCACGGGATAAACAAGAGAACGATGGCGCCGTTGGCCATAACCCATCGACCGGCAGAGAGAACAAGACTTTCTTGTCGATGACTTCGCCACCAGAACAGCCAGTGAGTCAGTACGCAAAGTGCGGCGAGGTAATGGGTGTAGAAGGCGGCTGTCATCAGCAACACATAAATGACCGGGTAACGCATCCGGCCCGGTGAGTTGCACCAACAGACCAACGCCACGGTCGCGCCCATCAACCAGAACCCCAGCAAGGTATACATCCGTGCTTCCTGGCTGTATCGAACTGAAATCGGCAATAAAGCCAGCAGCACCGCTGCCATCCACGTCGCCCGGCGCGTGGCAATCAGACTCATCAATTTGATACACAGCAGCACTGTTCCGACATCCACCAGAGCACTCAGCGCGCGGGCCGGCAATGCACCCTCCCCCCACAGCAGCACCCAGTAATGCAGCAGAACGTAATAAAGCGGCGGATGGACATCCAGCGCGGTCAGGGCCCAGATACGCGCCGGTGTTTCGCGTGCGAGCACCAGACTGTAAGCCTCGTCGTACCAGAGACTCGACACATCAATGGCATGGAACCGAACGATCAGGGCAAGGCACACAACCGCCAGCAGGGCCAGTCTGTCGACCCGCCAGGATGAACGCCCGGCGGTGGCAGCAACAGCGGAAGCGCCTTTCATGACTGCCGCCCACGAAACAGCACAAACCGGAAAAAGCAGTACCCCAGCAACAGATTCAACAGCGAAAACACAGACACCGTCGCCAGTCCCGGCAAATTCCGCGCATCACCGAACACACCTGTGCCATAACTCAAAACACCCATCACGCCCATGAACCCCAGGTACGCCAACACAGACGTTCCGGTCTCGAATGTGTAGAGCGCGTTCATGTAAAACGAGAAGGCAGCGGAGATGCAAAACGCAGCGAAGTTACTCGCCGACTGGGTCGCCTGAACGGCGCTGGTCAATACGAAAAAGATCTGCCAGTGGATCAACGTCCCGGCAAGGCCGATTGCCGTTTGTGCGGAAAACCCTTTCCACAAGATTCTCATCGCCAATCCTTGCTGTCACGGCAACCGTCGAGGGTTTCAAGCTAGGGCAGCGCGTGGGCGGGGTCTACTGTCAGAAATTACAGGTCGGCGGTGGTTTCAGACCAACGGTCACCATTGCAGCAACCGGCCGTGAGGCGGCTCTTTCATGACGATGAAACCGTAATCGCCGATCAGATAGATGCGGTAGTAGAGGCTGTCCACCAGCGCTGGAAAACCCTGATAGCCGATGCGGGTGGCGTTGCGCCGCTCGCGTTCGGCGACCACGTTGGTAATGCCGGCCGAGGGCAGGTTTTCCGCGAGCATGAAGTAGTCGATGTTCAGCAGATAGCGCAGTACCGGCGACTGTTTGAACGTACCCGTCGCACTCGCCAGCCAGCGGTCGGAGTAAGTGACCGACATATAAATCCGCTTGGCGTCGCGCAATTCGCGATGGGCAGAAATGTCGTGACTGAGGCTGTAGAGAGCACTGCTGGCGAAGGTTTTTTCCATCGTCAGCACCCTGCCGTAAGCGAAGGACAGCGACAGCGTGGCCAGAAGCGGAAATGCCAACAACAGGGTCAATCGCGAGTGCAGCGACGTCAATCCGATACAGGCCAGATAGAACAGCAACATCAGCAGCACGCCGAATCCCATCAAGGTGCGTGCGCCTTCGTTGAAGTCACGAAACAGCAGCGTCATGCCCGGCACCAGCAGCACAATCAACGGCAGCGTCAGCAGGCAGATAAAGCCCAGGAGCAAACCTTGTGCGGGTGGCTCATTGCGCAGGCGAATCTGCCTTCCCAAGCCCACGCCGCCGACCAATGCACACACCACCAAAACAGCGAACACCGCCGTGTAGGCACCGTGAAACAGCAGAGCAACTTTCTCCATCACCCGACCGATATTGATGCCGATCTGTAACAACGGATCAGCGCCGCCGCTGAGCAACTCCGTGCGCCCGGATTCCGTAAACGGATAGGCCGTGACTGTGTAGATCGACACGCCCAGCGCCAGTTGCGCCAGCCGCCAGCCTGATTGGCGCCAGAGCTCATCCCCTGGAATTCGCGCGTGAACATGCCTGAGCAGCTCCACACAACACAGCCCGAGAAACACATTGAGGCAGATCTGATACAGCCCGATCGCCAGCGCCAGCAACACCGAAGGCACCAGCCATCGTTGTATCCGCGAAGTGCCGCCAAACGTGATCGCGTAAATCACCGCCACCAGACTCAGGGCCATGCCGGCCCCGTCGTATTGATAGGACAGGTTCTGCAACAGGAACGGGTTGTACCAGAGCGGCAAAGGCACCAGACAACAGGCGAGCGTCGGCTCTGGGAAATAGTGAAAGGTCAGTCGGGTCAGGGCCAGTGACATCGCCAGCGTCGCGAGCAACAGCGGCAAGGGAAAGATGTTCGGCGCAGCGCCCGTGAACGTCAGCGCTTTATACAGCCAGTCCATGAACAGGCGCCCCTGCCCGGCCCACACATTGCCGGCAGCCAGGGTGCGCCAGTTGTCGTCGATGTAGGGGAAGTCGGCGAGGATCAGCGGCAGGATGTACAGCATCGTGGCGAACAGGAAAAACAGCACGACCTGACGGCGGCCGAGTTCTCGTACGAGAAAATCGCTGATGCTCATACCTGCGCCTCTGTGCACTGCTGCGCGGGAAACTGCGTCTATAAAGCTTGGAACATGGCACGAGGTCAGAGGTCGCTTTTACCCTGGTTTCAGACAAGCGGCCTCAATCTCCCGCCCACAAAAAAGCCCCGGCCAATCGACCGGGGCTTTCAGTTTTCAGCACTGACGATTTACGACGCCGAACGCACCACGCCTTGCGACGCATCGGTCGGTTGCAGCTTGAACACGTAGAACAGAACGGTCAGCAGCACCAGGAACGCCGGGCCGACATACAGCGCCACGCGGGTATCCGGGAAGTACGCCATCAGGCCCACCACCAGCACCAGGAACGCCAGCGCCAGATAGGAGCTGACCGGGAACAGCCACATTTTGTATTTCAGACCGGCACGTTCGCTGGCACTCAGGCCTTTGCGGAATTTCAACTGGGCCAGCAGGATCATTACCCAGGTCCAGATCGCGCCGAAGGTGGCGATGGACGTTACCCAGACGAAGACTTTTTCCGGCACCAGATAGTTCAGCAGCACACCCAGCAGCAGGGCGAAGATCGACAGCAGCAACGCCCGACGCGGCACGCCGTTGGAGGTCTTGGCGAAGGCGGCAGGCGCCTGGCCGTTCTGCGCGAGGCTGTAGAGCATGCGCCCGGTGCTGAAGATACCGCCGTTGCAGGACGACAGCGCGGCGGTGATCACCACGAAGTTGATGATGCCGGCGGCAGTCTTGATGCCCAGACGCTCGAAGGTCATCACAAACGGGCTGCCCTGCGTGCCGATTTCATTCCACGGGTAGATCGACAAAATCACAAACAGCGCGCCGACGTAGAACAGCAGAATCCGCCAGAACACCGAGCCGATGGCACCGGGAATGGTCTTCTGCGGGTTCTTCGCTTCACCGGCGGTCAGGCCGATCATCTCTACGCCCAGGTAGGCGAACATCACCATCTGCAGCGACATCAGCACCCCCGTCACGCCGTTGGGCATGAAGCCGCCATGGGTCCACAGATTGGAAATCCCCAGCGCCACACCGTCGTTGCCGAAACCGAAGGCGATGATGCCGATGCCGCCGAGTACCATGGCGATGATGGTGACGATCTTGATCAGGGCGAACCAGAACTCGAACTCACCGAAAGCCTTCACCGCGATCAGGTTGATCGAACCCATGCTGACCAGCGCCGCCAGCGCCCAGATCCAGCGCGGTACATCGGGGAACCAGATGCCCATGTACACCGCCACCGCGGTGATTTCCGCGACGCAGGTCACCAGCCACAGGAACCAGTAGTTCCAGCCGGTGAGAAACCCCGCCAACGGGCCGAGATAATCCTGCGCGTAACGGCTGAAGGAACCGGCCACCGGGTTGTGCACGGCCATCTCGCCGAGGGCGCGCATGATCACCAGGATCGCCAGACCACCAATGATGTAGGACAGCATGATAGCCGGGCCGGCCATTTCGATGGCCTTGGCCGAACCGAGGAACAGTCCGACACCGATACAGGCGCCGAGCGCCATCAGACGGATATGCCGTTCGCCGAGTTCGCGTTTGAGTGGACCGCCGTTCGCGGTCTCGCCATGGGGCGGGTGATTGCCGACTGGCATGGGGGACTTCCTCGTCTTGTTATTGGATGTGACCACTGAGAGTTCAAGCGTCGGCCGATAAGCCGGCGCCTGAGTAAAGCCGGCCCTGCCTCGTGGGCAGGACCGTCCCGCAGAAGCAACCTGCGGGATCAGCGGGGCGTGCAGTATAAAAAGCTTGCGACAGGTTTTTTCACTCTATAAGTCGTCAGATTCAGACGCAAAACTCGTCAAATACGTGGTTTACGAGACAAACCATACTGCATTTCGAGAGTTATTCACCGCGCAAATGGGGCGCCGAGTATTGCACAGCAATGGTGCAACGTCACATTCCGGCCGGTGTCACAGGCCTCCCGATGGTCGTCACCGGTAGGGTTTCAACCTTCCAGACTTTCGTCCGGCCATAGACTCGTGCCAGTGTATCGGGACGGGAAAACCAGCCCGGTTGTTCCCTCGAATAGCGGCCAATGGCGGTCGCCCCCTGATTGGATTGATAGTGCAGTTTCCAGACGCGAGCCGTTCGGTCGTATTTCATGAAGGCGAAACCCGTCAGGATCGAGTCGGGATTGCCGTTCTGATCCAGACGGAGCCCGTAGTCCGGAAACTCCATGGCGGCACTCAGTCCCCACCCATGCTCTTCCGGGGCCAGATCGTTGTATTGAGGGGCTTCCTTTCCGCCCTCGACATGCCTGACCCGAAGCAGATTTTCATCCATCTGATCCACCACCAGCGAGCAACCGCTGAAACCGGGCGTGAAGACATGATCCGGCTGCGCCCATTCAGGGTGAACGGGGACATCGACGTAGCCTCCCTGCGGCGACCAATACGCGGAAATCGCATTCGCCTGATCAGGGCGCTCACCCGCCTCAAGATCGATGACTTTGAGTGCGTTGAACTCCCCTTCCACGGCACCGGAATACTTCATGCGCTGCATGGTAAACAGGAAGCTGCCCCCACCGTTTCGCCTGTCGAGCTGCGACGCGATCTCCTGCGACAACCCCGCCTTGCCGCCTTCTATCAGATCGGTTGCGATGGTTCGCCGGCCCAACTCGGGCATCTCGAGTGACTGGTGAATGCTGGTCGGCTCAATCGAAAAGGGAAGCTCATGCATGCTCCCCCAATCAAATGGCAAATGCCTCACGTCGGACCTGGGAACCACTTCGATTGCCGGCTCCCACAAACCGTTGGGCAGTTGCTTGCGCACGAAAGCAGGTCTGTCATCCAGTGAGTTGCCGGACCTGGCCCCCCCTCTCAACGACAGAGGTTGCCATTGATCGGGGGCTACTTCCCGCAGGCGCAGCTCCGTCGCCCGATTGCTCTGCGGATCAACAATGTTGACGTCCACGATCTCGGCGTTGAGATTGAACGAATCACGGATCCGATACACCGAGACGATGCCGGCATCGTCGATGTTGCGGATATAACACCATTGGCTGTCGATACTGCGGTAGATGCCTCTGGAAGGTTTCAAGCCGAGAATCAACGCCTCATCAACGGCATGGCGGCCAATAATGGCGGTGTCGATACCCTCCCCCTTGATAGGGGCGATCTTCAGTGGATGGGGTGTCGGCCGCTCCAGGGTGTGGTACCAGCCGTCGGAGTTTTCCGCGAGTATCGGCTGATATGCGTCCGGATTCGTCGGATGAACGATTCGCCAGGTATCGGTCAACGGATCGAAGCGTTTTTCGAATGCGTGACCGTCAAGACGCACATACCATTTATCGCCGATCCGGTACTGCTCGCGGAAATTGGGTTCGACATTATTGAGTGAAACCCTGGAACGATAAGCGCTGAGCTCGGGTTTCCAGAGACGCTTCTGCCCACTGGCCAGTTCGATCGGGGTGAACTCGGCAGAAGCGACACCTGCCAGCGGCAACAATGCGGCGCCGACAGCGAGGTTGCCCAGCACATCGTTGATGTGTTGCCAGCCGACTTCCTTGTCCCCGATGCTCAATTCATCCAGCCCTTCGAGCACTTCATACATCATTTGTAAAGCATTGACCCCTAACATCACCGCCCCAAGAGGAGGTACGGCGAGGGAAAAAACATTCAACGCCATCAGCCCGAACTGGACCAACAGGATGATCGTTGCATGACGTGCATTGGCATCGACATCCTCGGTCGGTACGGCCTGGTGACGCGCATCGCGCAGGATCCGTTGCCTGAAATGCTGGTGGAGCATCGTCCAGAGATCAAATCGCTGCTCCCAGAGTTCTCCCGACGGATCCAGGACCGTGAACTGCAATAAAAAATCTGGAGCCGCTTTTTGTCGACGCTCAAGATAATGAATGCCTCGCTGGCGCTCCAGGAAAGGTGTCGGCACCTCTTCGGTGAAACTTCGGAGGAATCTGGCACGATCCTCATACCGGGTGAAACGGCTGAAGAACTGTTGGTAAGGCGTCGGTGCATTGGAGCTGGCACCCTTTGTAAATTGTTGGATCAGCCGTGCCTTGAATGCCTCGATCGAGGAATAATGCTTCACGGGATGGTCGGGATCATCGGGAATGTAGACGATGAATTCGTGCTGAATCTCGCTACCGAACGTTGACGCCAGATCGTCCCAGACGGAATCGCTGTCCGCGTCGGCTATTTCAAGAACGAGACAGCTGTGCAGCGGCATCTCCATGAAACTCAAGCCTCGATACCAAACCGGTCTGCCATCAATGCGCACCGAACTGTCGCCGTTCACGATGGCCATTATTGCCTGGTGATGCTTCTCCTCAATGTCACCTTTGCGCCAGGCAATCAGGCTGGCCGCTTTCAGCGCCGCTTTGTGATAACCGATAAAAGCGTCACTCAGCCGGCCTTGGGCGGCCGGGTCATCCCAGTTCAGTTGGCTTTTGATGTGTTGCTGATAGTGTGTTCCGAGATCCAGCTCCCGACACAGAGTGACAAATTTGCTGACATCAAATGGAACTCTCTCAAACCTCCCCCTGGCAACTTCCTCGTTGCATTCGATACTTCGGAATTGATCCTCATGGCTGAAATTCTGAAGAGCCGCCTGAATCAAAGTGGCACCGTGGTGTTCACCGTACACGGACCAGTCCAGCCCCTTTTCAATATCGAAGTCCAAAGAAAATATTTCATTGAATTTTTTCTTCAGTAAAACACTGGCAAACGCATGGGCGGATTTCACACCCGCCATCTCCCGACTCAAGACCGTATGCGCCGCCAAGCTCTGGTCAACCAGCCCCCGTACCTCGGCACGTTGCTGCGCAGAGCTCTTGACCAGCCAGTCCGGTGTTGAAGGCGTAAAACTTTTCAAGATTTTCCGATTGGACTCAGACATATCAAGAAATGCGGGAGATGCCGCTGACTTCACGATTTCATAATGCTCGTCAAACCGATTGGTTTGTTGGCTCAATGCTATGGGTGCATTTCGCACAGCGGACGACAGTTTATTAAGCATGGTTAGACTCCAGTTCCTGTAAAAGAACTTGAATCAGGCACTGCAGCCGCAAAAGTTAAAACACCAGTAACACTACAAGCGTTTACCAAATCAAACTAAATATGACTGGACCCAAACCGGTTGCCCACCGCAACAAGTTGCTCGCGCATCCATTCATCAGACACTGCCATGCTTCGACCACGAGATCGTCGCACCCACCGACGTTCGGCCGAGCCTTCACCTTCACAATTTTTTCACCGACGCCAACCAGCGACTAAGCTTCAGTCAAGTCCGATCAATCTGCTTGAATGGATCAATCGACTATGGGCGCTTTGTGGCAAACCGATTCGAGTGAAAAAGTGGTTCCGACTGAACGTGTGGATGAAGCGCCTGTCCCTGAGAAACCCCGTCGTAACCGGCATGGGTGGAAGGCTTTCTGGCTATTGCTGGTGATCATTGCGATTGTGGTGGGCCTGGCCGCGATGAAGGAAATGCGCACTTCGCGTTTTCAATCCCGCGAGGTCAGCCAGTACGCCGCCAGATTGACCTATGAACTGCAACCTGGCCCCAGCGAAGCCATTCGTTATCCGGGCAACGGGCCTTTCGATCTGCGTCTGGGTTACAGCTCGCTGGACGAGTTTTTGCCACGATTGCTCAAGCGCAATTACGTGATCACCGAACAGACGCGCTTCTCGCCAGCGCTGCTCGGCTATACCGACAAGGGCCTGTTCGTGCCCTACTCCGAGAAGATCCAGGCCGGGCTGTCGATCACCGATTGCCGCGCCGCGCCGTTGTATCAGTACAACTATCCACAGCAGCTGTATTCGAGTTTCGAGTCGATCCCGCCGGTGGTGGTCAACAGCCTGCTGTTCATCGAAAACCGTTTCCTGCTGGACCCGAAACAACCGCTGGCCAACCCGGCGGTGGACTGGCCGCGCTTCGGCATGGCCGCGTGGTCGCAAGTCGCCAAGCTCCTGCACTTGCCGGGGCAGTCGGCGGGCGGCAGTACGCTGGCCACGCAGCTGGAAAAGTATCGCCACTCGCCTGACGGACTGACGGTGAACGGTGCCGAGAAAATCCGCCAGATGATTTCCGCCAGCGTGCGCGCCTATCAGGCCGGCCCGGACACCTTGCCGGCACGGCGCAACATCATTCGTGACTACCTCAACAGCGTGCCGTTGTCGGCGGTGCCGGGGCACGGTGAAGTCCATGGCATGGCCGAAGGCCTGCGGGTCTGGTACGGCGCCGATTTCAATGAAGCCAATCAAAAACTCGCCAGTACCGCCACCGATCCGCAGACCCTGGCCGACAAGGGCCTGGCCCTGCGCGAAATGCTTTCGCTGATGATCGCCCAGCGCCGGCCTTCCCATTACCTGACCAAGGGCCGGGAAGAGCTGGCCGATCTCACCGACAGCCACCTGCGGCTGCTCAAGCAGAACGGCGTGATCGACAACGCGCTGGCCGATGCCGCCCTGGCCAGCAAGGTCACTTACCGCGACTGGCAGACCCAGCCGACCATTCAGCCGATCGAAACCAACAAAGGCATCAGCGTCGCCCGCAGCCGTCTGGCCTCGATGCTCAATCGTCCGCTCTACGACCTCGACCGCCTCGACCTCTCGGCCACCAGCACCTTGCAAGGGGAGCTGCAAACCCAGGCCACGGCCTACCTGAAGAAACTCGCCGACCCGGCCTACGCCGCTGAAATCGGCCTGCTCGGTGAACGTCTGCTGACGCCCACCAGCACCACGCAAGTGCGCTACAGCTTCACCCTGTTCGAGCTGACCCCGGACGGCTCGCGGGTGCGGGTGCAGACCGACAGCACCGACCAGCCGTTCGACATCAACGAAGGCAGCAAACTGGAACTGGGCTCCACGGCGAAGATGCGGGTGCTGACCACCTACCTGCAAATCATCTCCGAGCTGCATGACAAGTACGGCGCCATGACCGTGCCGGAACTGAAGAAAGTCGACGTGCCGGATCAGGACCGCCTGACCCAGTGGGTGATCGATTACCTGATCCAGAACAAGGATCACGACCTGTCGAAAATGCTTGGCGCCGCCCTCGACCGCAAATATTCCGCCAGTCCCGGCGAGGCGTTTTTCACCGGTGGCGGCCTGCACGTGTTCCACAACTTCCGCAAGGAAGACAACGGCCGCATGCCGACCCTGCGCGATGCCCTGCGCGAGTCGATCAACCTGCCATTCATTCGCCTGATGCGCGATCTGGTGCGCTACACCACCTACTCCGGTCCCAACAACAGCGCCGAATTGCTCAAGGATGATCGCGACCCGCGGCGTCAGGAATATCTGGCTTCGTTCGCTGACCGTGAAGGCACTTCGTTCCTGCTCAAGTTCTGGAAGAAGTATAAAAACAAGGACACCCAGGCCCGCCTCGACACCTTCCTCGACAGCATGCGCCCGACGCCGATCCGCATGGCCGCCGTGCATCGCTACCTGCTGCCCAACGCCAGCCAGGAAGACTTCAACAGCTTTGTGCGGTCGCACCTGAAGGGCGTGAAAATCACTGAAAAGCTCACCGACGAGCGCCTCGAAAGGCTTTATCTGGCCTATGGCCCCGGCACCTACGACCTGCCCGACCAAGGCTTCATTGCCAAAGTCCACCCGTTGGATCTGTGGCTGATCGGCTATCTGCTCAACCACCCGGACGCAACCTGGAGCCAGATCGTCAAGGCCAGTCAGTTCGAGCGTCAGGAGGTCTACAGCTGGCTGTTCAAGAGCAAGCACAAGGGCGCCCGGGACAGCCGGATCCGCACCATGCTGGAGATCGAAGCCTTCCTCGACATCCATCAGCGCTGGCAGAAAGTCGGTTACCCGTTCGATCACCTGGTGCCGTCGCTGGCCACCGCCATCGGCAGTTCCGGCGACCGCCCCGCCGCGCTGGCCGAGTTGATCGGCACCATCCTCAACGACGGTGTGCGCATGCCTACGCTACGCATCGACAGCCTGCATTTTGCCGCCGGTACGCCTTACGAAACGAAACTGGTCAATGATCCCCATGTCGGCAAACGGGTGATGCCGTCCGAAGTCGCCACGGCGATGCGTGAAGCACTGTCGCAAGTGGTGGACTCGGGAACCGCCAAACGTGTTTCCGGCAGTTTCAAACTGAACGATGGAACACCGCTGACCATGGGCGGAAAAACCGGTACGGGCGACAACCGCATCGAGGCCATCGGTTCCGGCGGGCGCATTTTGAGTTCCAAGTCGATCAACCGCACGGCGACCTTCGTGTTCTACATCGGCGATCACCATTTCGGCACACTCACCGCGTTCGTTCCGGGACGCTCGGCGGAGAACTTCAAATTCACCTCGGCCCTGCCGGTACAGGTGCTCAAGGGCATGGCACCGATCCTGATGCCGTATCTGCAGCCGGGCAGTGATTCGCAATGCCGGCCACCGCAAGTTCCCCAGGTGGCTCTGGTGAACCTGCCATCGCGTAATACTGACTGAGGTTGTGGAGGCAATAACTAATTGTTTTATGCATTCCAATATTCAATGTTTCGCCCGCCAGGTTCGCACTCGAACAGCAGGCTTTTGAACTAATTCTCGGCCCCCTTGAACGTTAGGCTGAAGCTTCCTGACTTATTCAAGGCTGTACCCATGACTGCAACAACTGAATACAAAGGGCAACATTACGAATTAATCAAATCGCGGATCGATCCGGTATTTACCGCTATGAAACCGCACCACGGCGAAGCGTTGAAAAAGATCAAACCTCACCGTGAATCGTGGATGACGCCGCAACTGGCCCGAGTCAATAAAAACGCTTGGGCAGCCCGCAACGGTGCCGACAAGGCACTGGACCGACTGAAAGATATTCACTCGTTTGCCGCACCACTGCTGAAAGCCCGTTTGCGGGAAAGAACCGGCATCGACGTCGATATCGAGAATACGTTTCTGATGCTGTACCGCGACGCCAGATCGCCCTGGTACGTGATAAAAATATTCAGTGGTTCAACCACAAGAAAAGTGTCATTGCTCGAAGCCGCGTTAAACAACTTTTCCTGTGACGAAACTTACGCGTCGAACTGCGCGTTTCTCGTCAAAAGAGAACATGTAAGCGAACAGTACGATATTTCGCCACTTGATCGAATGATGACCATTGCCCAATTCCAGACCCTGTGTCGGGAACTGGATATCGGCAGGCTCTATCAAGCCCACCTCCAGGAAATGCTGCTGAGCGACGAACCAGTGGCGCGCAGCTACGTGCAGTCACAGGTTGTACAGAGTCACAAGGCCACGCTGCAGGCAGCCGCGCATATGGCGTTGGCGAAAGAAGAGATCAGCCGCGAAGGTTTTCAACTGATTCGAGCCCTGCTCGACGGTCGCATGGCGCTCAAGCTTGGCCAGCAGACGATGCAGGCCTGCGAGCTGAACATCATGGATCTGAAGATGACCGGTATCCTGATCCTGCGTCCCGATCCCGCTCAGCCGCAGCACTCCTCGCGGGTCATCGTCTACGTCCCCCACGACCCCGAACATCCGTTGAAGGAATACGACTCCCACCTCGCCTTTCTCAAGGAACTGTCTCGTCAGTTGCAGAGGAACGAAACCCTGGCCTCCACTGGTGGCAATTACTGGCAGTTCTTCAGTCAGTTCGTCGATCACCATGAGCGCGGGCACTTCTTCGCCGATCTCAAACAGCGTCTGACGCATGTGAAATGGTATCCACACGAACGCGGAGACTCGCGTCCGTCCTGGCGCGAAACACCGACCAGCAATCCCAACCTGCAATACGGCGCAACAGCCATCACCGGGGCATTGTGGGAATCACTCTATCAGCGCCAGCTCGACAAGATTCTCAACGATGCACGCAACATCGCCGTGCCTACCGCCGATGCAGACAAGAGTGCTCGCGCGGACTGGTGGGCGAACGTCTTCAAGGTTGCCCAGGACATCCTGAACGTGGCGGTGATGGTGGCTGCGCCCTTTGTACCTGTCGTCGGCCTTGCGATGCTGGGCTACACCGCCTGGCAATTGACCAATGAAGTCATCGAAGGTGTGGTGGATCTGACACTGGCCCATTGGGAGGAGGCCGCGGAGCATGTGGTGGGGGTGGTCAACAATGTTCTGCAACTGGCGGCTTTTGCCACTGGCGGCGTCATCGCCAAGCCGTTGTTGCTGAAGTTGTCTCCCTTGATTGAAAACATGAAAGCGGTGCGTTCGTTCGATGGCGGCACGCGCTTGTGGCACCCGGATCTCAAACCCTACGAGCAGTCGCAACTGAGGCTGCCGGGTGGCTCAAAACCAGATGCTCTGGGCCTGCATCAACATGCAGGCAAGACTGTTCTGCCGCTGGAGGGCAGGCACTATGCGGTCAGGTTCGACCGCAACAGCGGCGACTACCGTGTCGAGCACCCTTCCCGATCGCAGGCTTATTCACCACGACTGCAGCACAACGGTCGGGGGGCCTGGACTCACGAGGCGGAGTCCCCCCATGAGTGGGAAGGCCCGCGCCTGATGCGTCGAATAGGCCACTCGGTCGATGGTTTGAGTGACACCGAACTGGAGCGGATACGCCAAATCAGTGGCACGCCGGTCGACTCGCTGCGCCGGATGCATGTGGAAAACACCCCGCCACCGCCGTTGCTGGACGATACGCTCACCCGCTTCAAGACCCGGCAGGAAACCCAAAACTTCGGTGAACTCATACGTACCGGACAGCCGCTCCCGCCAGAATCGCACTGGTTTGACCGGGCAGTCCCTGACATGCCGGGCTGGCCTGCCGACAAGGCTCTGAAGGTCTGGCAAAACAACGATCTGACCGGTGCCCACAGGCAATACGGAAATCCCCGGGCTTCTGACGCTCAGACACTATCCATCGGCGTTGCCGATGTAATGGACAACAAACTCCCTGAACGGCTGGTGGACTTTTTCGATGACGCCGACATGCGATCCCTGCTTGGCGGGGACTACCCGAAAGCCCGACGAGCGCAAATCCTGCGCAACCGCCTGGCCGATATCGTGCGAACCCGGGAACCCGAAATCTTCGATTATCACTACCGCTTCAAGAATCGCACTGTCGATACGCTGGCCCAGATAGTCCAGCGCCGGTTCCCGCGTTTGTCCGCACGGCTTGCCGAATCGGTGGCCAGCGAGGCGACAGCTGCCGAACACAGCATCATGACCGAGAAGCAACGCATCCCGTTGCGCCTGAAGAGTCAGGCTCGTGAAATCGAATTCGAGGTTCTGGCAACCCGGGCCAACGAGGGCTTACAGGATCCGGCTTTGTTCACTCCCGACACCGCACGGCTCGCCCTCAATACCTTGAGGGTTTACACCGACGTCTTTGGAAACTTGCGCATCGAAGTGCGAGAGGGCACACATGACGGCCCGTTGCGGTGCAGCGCCGGCCCAGAGGATGCCGCCACGGTACACAGGCTGATCAGAAATGAGCACGGCCGCTATGAAGTGCATGACCACGCTGACAACAGGCTTCTGGGCGCCAGCGATTTCTATGAGGCCCTTCTGTCGGCCATCCCCGAAGCCAGGCGCAGGGCATTGGGTTACCGCACAGGTCAAGGGAGAATGCTCAGGCAATGGGTGATGGCGTTGACCGAGACGCCAGCCGAGCGCCGGATCGTGCTGGCGCGACCGCCCATCCGCCCGTTCGTGCCGCTGGAAACCGAGTTGTTGTTGCGAGGCCCCTCGCAGTCCAAGGCACCGCTGACCGTGGAAGAAAAGGTCAGAAATCTCTACCCGCATTTCAGCGAAACAGAAGTGACGGCGTTCACCCGGTCATTGCACTCCACGGGTGATGCACACTGGAAAATCGCGCGGCTTGAAGGTGAACTCAAGACGTTGAAGGAAAAACTGGAAACCTGGAGACAGAGCTTCCTGAGCAGTTGGGATGCAGACGGTCCCGACGCCAACCTGCCCCGTGCCTATCATGACTATCAGCACAGAGGCGGGCGCTTCATCGCTGACCGTCTGCTGGAGTGTTTCGAACGCCGATCCGAAGTGTTCCAGGAACGCAGCACCAGCCTTGAAAGCGGATATGCACTGGACTTGTCGAAAGAGATGCTGCCCCATAACCTTCAACACTGGTGGGACCAGTTGCCCGACGGCCTCAAACCCTGGCTCGATCAGATCACGACACTGAACCTGGACGGCCAGGGATTTTCTTCGGCCGCCAACGGACTGTTGAAGGATTTCCCTCAACTGCGTCAACTGAGCGCCAGATACTGCGATCTCAAAACCCTGCCGGCCAGCATCGGTCAGATGCAGCGTCTGGAAACCCTGCGTCTGAGCAACAACCAGCTGCAACTGACACCCACCAATGCGCAGCAGTTGAACTCGCTGGCACGCCTGGAAATCCTGAGACTGGACAACAACCCCGTCAGCATGCCCCTGTCGGTCGGGCGTATGCCGAGATTGCGGATCCTGAGCCTGATCAATACCCAGATTGACGCATGGCCCCTGGGCCTGTTCGATGTTCCCCGCCCACGAGGGTTCTTTCTTGATCTGGGCAACAATCCGCTCAGGTATATCCCCGAAGTACAGCCCGGCTCCGATGAGGCTTACCTGATCGCCCGTACGCGCGTTCATCTGGAGCAACTCGCCAGACGGGCCCGCTCCACTTATGAGCAATACAGAAGATCAGTGGGCCTTCGTCCTTCGCAAAGCTACGCGACCGTTGCCGAAGACTTGCTTGAGCAATGGCCGCTGTCCGTAGACACCAACCTGGCCGATGAAACGCCCGGCATCGGTGCTTTTCGCCCGGAAGCGTGGCACGAACTGGCAAGCGAACCCGGCTCCGATGGATTTTTTCAGGTGCTGCAGGGTCTGACCCGTTCTGCTGATTACGAGCAGGGTGGCGAGGCGCGGGATCAGTTGACCGACCGCGTCTGGCGCATGATCGACGCCATGGACATCGACACCCGGCTGCGCGAAGAGCTGTTCCTGATGTCGACCGATCCCGAAGGTTGCGAAGATGCCGGGGCCCAGTTGTTCAACAGCATGGGAATACGCGTACTGGAGTCGGAGGCACGCACTTTTTCCAGTTCTCCCGAAGAACTTGAACGCCGATTGGTGATACTGGCCAAAGGTGCTGCACGACTCAGACAGGTCAATGAGATTGCCCGGGCCGACATCGCGGCACGACAAGGCAACCCCGACGAAGTGGAAGTGCATCTGGCTTATGAGACCGGGCTGGCCAGACGCCTTGAACTGCCCTGGCAGTCCGAGGCCATGAGATTCCGTATGGTCGCCGGGGTCAGTGATGAAACCATTGATGCCGCCTACAACAGGATTATCGACGAGGAAGCCGGTGACAGGCTGGTAAAGCAGATGCTCGATCAGCCATTCTGGGATCGCTATCTGCGGGAAACCTGGTCCGGAGAACTTGCGGCCAATACCCGCCTGTTTCAGGATAAGGCCAATCTACTGATCGACCTGCAGGCCGCTCAGGAAAGCTGGGTCGAGTCGGCCGACCGTTCTCCGTCACTCAGGCAGACACTCGCCGAACTGGCGCGCCGATTGTCCATACCGGACGCCGTTGTCTTCACACCGGAAAAGATGAGCCAGAAGACCTTCGACGAGTTGCTGGAGAACCTGGGCAAGCAGGAGAAAGCCTTGAACATAAGGCTGACACGCGAGGCGATGTCACGCGCAGGCATTTGACCCCTTGAACGGCATCCTGAAGACAATCCCTCCAGGTTGTCTTCAGGACCTGTGCTACACGTCCGAATCCCAGATCACCGTGACATTGCCGGCGTAACGCCTGGCTTGACCAGGCTGCAGCATCTGTTCGACGTACTCCCGGGGTATTTCGAAATGCAACGTGCCCGCCGTCCGGTCCAGAAACCGGTCCGGTTGAAAGCCCGGAGCATTCGGGCTGGAGGTCAACGGCCGACGGCGCACCGGCCGGCCTGCATCGTCGGTGATACTGTCGGGCAGGCTGACGCTCACGAACACCTGAGCATCGGCCCCGCCGCCCTCCGTGCCCCGTATCCCGCAGGACTGCGCGCCGCCGTGCTGGCATTCGATAAACATCTTGAAGCGCGACGACGACGAAATGTTGAAGGTCTGATCGCGGAACAATCGCACCGGTTTGCGCCCCTGTTGCAGCCAGGTCTGCCAGCCACCTTGCGGCACCAGTACCACCTTGTTGCCGCCGGGGGGAATGTCGACCTTGAGCACATGCTGCACATCCAGTACGAACCTGAAGGTCACGGCCGAATTGTCCGGCAACAGATTGTCGCCGGTGTCGATGTCCATGCCCGGCCCGACACCGTAGGCCAACTGACCGGTGTACAGGCCGGCGGACATCTTCAACGGGTCCGGCATGCGCAATTCGTAGCCCACGTCCAGATAGCCATAGGACATCCAGGGAATCATGAACGCGGCCCGTTTGGCGCAGACGCCTTCGGCCGGCGTCTTCCAGAAGAAACGGAAAAAGTCAGGCCCGTGAGACGGCATCGCCCCGGGCCGGCAAGGCAACGGCGCAACGCCCCAACTGGTGCCCCACAGTTTGTGGTGCGCCTGTTGGTCGTCGGTTTCGCCGGTCAGGTTGGCCGCCGTGTCGCTCAGCACGTACTGGGAACCGAATCCGCCAATGCGCATTTCCACCGTCGCCGATTCACCCGTGAACACATTGGTCACCACCAGACTGTGCCACTGTGCGGGCATGCTGAACATCGCACCGTTGCGTTCGGACGCCCCCGGTTCGACCGCCTGAACCGAGGCGAAACGCAACGGAAGTCTGACACCGGACAACGGTTTGCAATCGCTGGGGTAAGTACCGCAGTAGCCGCTCTGAGGCGTCTGGTTGATGAAGGTGTTGGTCTGTGGATTGGCCGGATCGGGAATGTAGACCGCACGAATTTCCTGCGTCACCGCCAATGCCGCTGATGACATCAGCCCTGCGCACACACCGCACCACCCTTTTGCCTGATTGAACCTGTTGATCTTGCGCAACCCTGAAACCATTACCAGCTCCTTGCTCAGCAATCGGTCTGTTGTACTTCAAGCGCTCAGCCCGCCGGGGCCGCCACGTTGAAAATGATGTTGACGCTGCCGTAGTAATCGCCCGGTTTGTACCCGTCCGGGTGGACCCGTGGTTCGATTTCCAGTTGCACCCGTTTACCCGCCACCGCCTCCTCGCGGGACACGACCTGACGCGGCACCGGATGATTGCTCAGTTCCGTGCCGTTAAAGGCAACGCGCAGGCTGATGTCGTCCCGTGAGTCCTGGCCGCTGGACAGAATGGCGAAGCTTTCGAGACGGGCTTCGATGGCACTGCTGTCGGTGCGTACATCGAAGTTCTTGCGCAAGCCACCCAGCGTTGAAGTCGTCAGGTTCCAGGGCAATGTCTGCTGAAGGTGAATCCAGTCCCCCTCAGTCGGGATCACGTAAAACTCCAGGGTCGGAATATCCACAGAAACTTCAAAGATGTGTTTCTCCTGCGCCGCAAATACACCTCCCGTCATTGGTGTCGAGAAGCCGATGGTCACGGCAATGACCGCTTGCTTGAACATGTCACTTCCTTTTGCGTGGATAGAAACCGCCTCCCTGGCGGCACCCTTGACTGGCGATAATCGTGATTTTTGCTCCACAATCGAATACGGATCGCGTGCCGCCGCCAGTCACTCGCCAGGAGCACGAGCGTTGAACAGCACCAAAACATTGCCGAAATAATCGCCCGCCTTGTAACCGCCTGCAGGAACGATCGGGTCTATCTCCAGCAGAACACGTTTGCCGGTTGCGGCCTCCTCTTTTGACAGCACCTGACGAAATGCCGGATGGGCGCTCAGCTCGACATTGTTGAAGCGCACACGCAGGTCGATGTTTTCACCGAATCTGCCTGTCGACAGGTAAGGCGCACTTTCCAGGCGTGCCTCGATGGCGCTGGTGTCATGCCGCACATCGAAGTTCTTGCTGATGCCGCCAAGGGTCGAAGCCGGGGAGTTCCATAGCAGGACCTGTGGCTGGTGGATCCAGTCCGGCTCCGACGGCAGGATATAAAAGGATCGGCTGGGGATCGTCAGCGTGACTTCAAATTGCAGCGTTTCCCGCGCGGCCCAGGCCGTAGCACCGGTCAATGCGCTGATTACCGCCAGTACAGCGGCCACACAATGCTTGTTCATGGTTTTTCCCGTGAGTCAGCGACTGACAACCTTGAGATCCTTCTTGCGCTCGCCTTCGACGAGCTTGAAGCGGTATTCGCGGCCTTTTTCCTTGTCGAAACCGAACGTGCGGCCGGCCATGACGTGGTGTTTGACGGTCGCACCGCAATCGGTCTCCTTGTCCAGCGAGCAGCTCTTGAACTCGTCGACCACCACCACCGTGTTGCCGTTGTTGCGTACTTCGTACCGACTGCCGGTGTCATTGAGGACGGTGTCGTAACGGGCATCTTTCGGCCGTACGAAAAACACCGTGCCGAATCCGGTCATCACATTGACGCCGGCCGAAAGGGTCTTCTTGTAATCTTCACGTTCTTCGTTGGAGACCACGAAGTCGTCCTCCTTCTCCGGTACCACCGGCACGAAGCGCACCCGGAAATAGCGCTCACGGTCGCGCTCGCCCATGTACAGCAAGCGCGTGCCCTGCATCCCCTGGGCCGGGATGATCAGCCGTGCGGGGCTGGCCATCAGGCCGTTGCGCGACGCCCCGTCAGCGGCATTGGTGACCGGTATTTCCCTGGACTGACCGTCGCTGCCGTAAACGATTTCCAGCACGTTGACCTTGACGAACGCGGTACTGTCCCCGCTGTTGAACACCCGTTTCAGGTAGGTGCTCTTCTCACCATCCAGATAGTCGTACACCGTTCCCACATTGATCTGCGGCCCGGCGCTGGCCGTTGTCCAGAACACCGCGCACAGCAACAGCAAAAACAGACGTGTCATTGTTTCAACCTCATGAAAATCGAAATGGCCCCTGGTCGGGTGCTCATACTTCCGAATCGAAAATGATCGTGGCGATGCCCATCAGGGTGCCGTTCATGCCGGGCCTGAGAAAACCCATGTTTTGAGGGGGAATGAAGAAGCGCAGCATTCCCTGTTTGCGGTCGATGTAACGGCTGGGTTCGAACGGACCGATCCACAGGTTATGGGTCAGCGTGCCGAACCAACCGTCGTGATTGCCGGGGCCGACAATGCCCGGTGGCATCGTGAGCCGTACCCGAAAGTCGGAATAGCCCACCTGGTTATTACCGATGGCACAGTCCGAATCGCCCAGAGAGTTGCATTGCAGCATCACCTTGAATCGCGAAGACGAGGACAGGAAAAACGGCTGATCACGAAAGATCTCGGTGGGCCGTTGACCACCATCGATCCAGCGTTGCCAACCTCCCGCCGGCTCGAGCGCAACCTTGTTGCCACCAGGTGGAAGATCGACTTTCAGCGTGTGCTGCACATCCAGCACGAAGTCCAGGGTCAGGTTGCTGTCATCTGGCACCATCATCGGCCCCATCTGGAAATCACCGGTGGGACCGAGTGTGTAGGACAGCGATCCGGTGTACAGCCCGGAGGACATACTCAGAGGCTTGGGTGTGCGCAGCTCATAGGCAAAATCGAGGGTGTCGAAGGACATCGACGGAATCCGGTACGCGGCCACTTTTGTGCACCACGCCTCCTGGGGCGCTTTCCAGAAGAACCGATACGTTCTAGATGTGTAGAATCCGACCCCGCTGTTTTGGCAGGGGGCCGGCGCATTAGCCCAACTGCTACTGCTCCAGAGTCTTTGGTGTCCTTCGAGTATGTCAGTCACTCCGACCAGGTTCGCCGCAGAGTCGCTCAGGATGAAATTCGAACCAATACCGGTGATTCTTACTTCCACTGTTTGCGACTCGCCCGTATCACGATTGACAACGGTCAACCGCCGCCAGTTGGCCGGCACCTTCAACATCATTGCGTCCCCGGGAGCACCGGGAATGATCGGGCGCGTGGAGTCAAAACGCACCGGCAACTGAATGCTGAACATGTTGTCAGCGCATTGAGCCGGATCGATCGTGCAATAGCCGCTGTTCGGCGTTTTGTTGACGAACACATTTTTGTTCGGCTTCGAAGAGTCCGGCTGGAACAACGCCCGGATTTCCTGATTGACCGCTTCGGCTGATGGCAGGCTCAGCGCCGCCAACAGGCCCAGCCAGTACGGAGTTTTTTTCATGGTCTCAACCCGCCTTCTGTTCGGTGGATGCGAGATCGGCCAGGGTATCCGGCGTGCAGCGCAGGTCGCCGATCATCAGCACGTTGTTTTCGCTGCGATGCTCTTTCTCGTTGAGGCGGAACTGGCACAGCAGGTTGTTATCGCGGCGTACTTCGAGGGTTGGCGAGCCGGCGTTCATTTCCATCGAGAAGAACCCGTCGACTTCGGTGACTCCGCGACTGGCGTGGTTGATCACGTGATGCCCCTTGAGTGGACGCCCCTGCTCATCGAGCAGACGGCCAAGAACGGTGAGGGTTTTCATCACCCGGATATGTCGGTAATCCACGCCCCCCTTGTTCAGGTGATAGCGGGTCCGGGCCGGGGCGATGGTCGCGGCGGGCACATGGTTGCCCTCGAAGTCGAAGCTCACGGAGCTGTTCTGGTACGCAGTCAGCGGAATGAAATTGCGCCCCGGCTTCAACGCCGCTCCGCCACCACTGAGGTCATCGGCCCGCAGGACGATCCCGTCGATGTCCGACTCCACGTCGACGATCATGCCGGCTCCGCGCATCTCGTACTCGCTGGTCATCAACATTTTTTCCCCGCCCATCACCAGCGTGCTGTCGAGGTTCAGGCCACCGGTGAACTTGTTGTTGTAGGACGAACGCTGAACGAAACCATCGCCATTGACCGTGTCGGTGCGGAAATTGGCCAGGCTCGACAGGCCCATGCCGTAGGTGTCGCTCAACGCGGTGACCGAGACGTTTTGCAGCACGTGATCCTTGAAGTCCTTGCGCCAGCCGAGCGAGGCATTGTTGTCGCGACCGCCGTCACGATCGGTGCGAGAGCCAATGCTGCCGGTCAGTTGCTGGCCCGGCGCGCCGATGGCCAGGTTCAGGCTCAGGTCGACGCCCCGGCTGCGGTCATTACCACTGCTGAAACTGCCGGGGCGATCGAACAGTGACAGGCGCCAGTTGGCATCATTGCCGAACAGCTCGGCACGCCGGCTCCAGCCTAGATCCACACCGACGCCCTCGACGTTACCTTCGCTATGGGAAACCCGGGCGTTGAGGGAATTGCGCTGATCGACCCGATGGTTGATCGCCAGCGACGAGTTACTGGTCTGGCCGACGAACACGTTGCGCTGCCGTACACGGGTGCCGTCCGGCAGGGTGTCGTAAAGATCCGTGGTATCCAGCCAGCTGCGGGTGTGACTGAGGACCAGACTGCCGGCGCCGTAGTTGTAGAGGCTTTGCAGGTCCAGTCCGGTGCCGTAATCCCGGGTCTGGTAGACGTTGGCATACAGGCTGAGGTGATTGGCCAGGGTCCAGTCGATGGACGTGCCGTATTGCAGTGTTTCCCGGATCTGGCGTGCCGACAGCCCGAGAATCACCCGCGGATGCGCCAGGTAGTTGATCGACGCGCCCGCCGTAGGGCTGCCGCTGGCCTGCTGGTCCCAATTGCTGAGCAGTTTGCTTTCTTCACCGGCGAACAGGTTGTAGCGCCAGCGCTCGTCGAGGTTGCGCCAGTTATTGGGTTTGTAGACCAGTTCCTGAGTGGTGGAGGTGATCTGACCGTCTTCGATCAGCCGCACTTCCACTTCATAGATGCCGCCGGGCAGCGGCCGGGTGTCCAGGGTCTGCAACCCGGCGGGCACCGACTGGGTATTGATCAGCAGGCCGTCGCGATAGATTTCCACTGAACCCTGACGGTTGGCGGTGACATAAATCGGGTAGACGCTGGGCATCGCATTGTTGATGGCCAGACTGTCGGAGCTGCCGTACATCACACCGACCGCCGTGTCGGGGCTGGTACCGAATGTACGCGGCTGACGGGTCAGGCCTTCGGAATTGGGGGTGAAATAGCCCAGGCGAAAGAAGCTGCCTTGCAACTCGCGCTGGGTGTAAAGCTCATGCACGGCGTGGTACAGCTTGTCGTCGGGGCCGCCCATGCGTGCCACTTGCATGTTGAACGTCTGGCTCCAGTTGCCCAGGCTGCCGCTGGCTTCCAGGCCATAGCGCCCGCCCAGGTCCTGATCCTGGCCGCCATTGAGATTGAGCTGGTTGCGTACCATCAGACCGCTGCTGCCACCTTCGGGCTGCTCGTGGAAACGTTTGGCCTCCAGATCACGTTCGGCGTTACGGGTGAGGATCGAGACCAGGGAGTTTTCCAGGTTGTAATGCACCGCCAGCAGTTGATCCGGGCACGAACCGCTGCAATCGCCCAGCGCCACGCCGGCCTTGAGGTAACCGGCCCATTTCTCCCGCTCGGCAGGGCCGTAGCGGTTCTCGCTGGTATCGGTGAACTCAAGCAAGGTGATGCGATCATCACGCGACAGCACCACCAGGGCTTCGCCCAGAGGCTGCTGGTCAAGTTCGATCCGCACCGCCAGAGGCACATCGAAGAAGTGCTCCTCGAAATCCGCCGGCAAACCTTTGGCCTGCGCCAGCAGGCTGCGAGGTGTCGTACCCGCAGGAGCAGGGGCCGCCATCGCACCGGCGCAAAACAGCAGCGCAAGCGCGACCGCGATGGGTGTCATCGGGAACATGAACTCTTACTCTGATTTCGAACAAGTTGGAGACCGGCGGGACAGTGGGGAATGGATGTCCCGCCGGAAAACGCTATACGCCAGTCGACATGAATCGTCCGATCAAGGCGTGATGACTGGAGGTACGGCGTCGAAGGTCATGGCGACAGTACCGGTGTAATCACCCGGATTGAATGTAGTGCCCTTGGCCGTGATTTTCAGCGGTGCGCGGTAGTTCACGTCGGACTCGGACTCACCCACGACCATTTGCGGAGTCTGGGTCAGAACTTTGTTATTGAAGGATACTTCCAGCGGGATGGTGTCACTTCCGTAGATCAATTGCGGAACACTTTCCAGACTGGCGTGAACCGAACCGTTGTTGTTGCGTACATCGAAGAAACCGTTGATCTCACGCATCTTGCCGGTGCTTGGCTGGAAGCTCATGTCCTGGTCCTTGTTGACCAGGTCCGAGTCGGTCGGCACCACGTAGAAACCGTTGGTCGGCACGTGAGCGATGAGGCTGATGGAGTGGCGGGCCTCACCGGCAGCGAAGGTCACGGAGGAGCTCAGGGCCAGGGCGGCGAGAGAAGCGGTGATTGCGATTTTCTTGAACATCGATCAGTACCTGTTTTCTTTTAAGGAATCGAAACATTGAAGTTCCTGTCACTCCGGCCGATAAGACCTGAAGCACAGAAGTTCAACGCCGGGGCATGATCGACTCTCGAACAACGAATGTAAGCAGGCAACTTCCCACGAACTTGTAGCTCAACGCCCTCAAAACTCGAAAGAAAAAACATCGAAAAACAAAAATACTTGAAACCAACTGTAAGCTATACCCTACATACAGTTTCGGATAAAAATCATTACAGCACTTCTGGCTTTGCGCAGCCGCACTTTCATTTATTTTTAGAATATAAGCTCAACTATTAATAGAGTGATAGCTTTAACTTCATGGTTATTCCTGAATGACTGATCAATTCCAAAGAACTCATTGAAAAACCTGCGTTCGTGTTCCCCGACCACTCGTCAGCTGCCATTTCCTCCCGGGAAAAAAGGCCTTGCCCAGTCGCAAAGATATATCTTAAGTTGTATCTAAACACGACGAGAGAAGACTGAAATGAGAGACCATCATTCCCCCCACCGCGACCACGGCGACAGCCGGGACGGCTTCGAAAAACGTCACGGCCGCGAGCGCGGCGGTCGCGGCCCACGGGTCTTTGCCCCGGGCGATCTGAAATTGCTTTTGCTGGCGCTGATCGCCGAGCAGCCGTGCCATGGCTACGACCTGATCCGCCAGATCGAAACCATGTTCGATGGCGCCTACAGTCCCAGCCCCGGCGTGATCTACCCGACCCTGACGTTTCTCGAAGAAAGCGAAATGATCACCGGCGACGCCGAGGGCGGCAAAAAGCGCTACGCGGTCACCGATGCCGGTCGCCAATCGCTGAGCGAACAGGCCGTGGCCCTCGACGGCGTGCGTATGCGTATCGATGTCAGTAAGCGCTCGTTGCGCGGCCACGACCGGCCGCCGGAAATTCATGAAGCGGTGCATAACCTGCGTCATGCGCTGCAAATGCACCATGGGCGCTGGAGCCCGGAAGAAATCCTGCGCGTTCGCGAGCTGCTCAACGACACCGCCAAAGCCATCGTCGACGGCCCCGCCGTTCAACCTGCTCCGGAGAAAGCCGAATGACTGAAGTCCAGACCCAAGGCATCCACCGTGTGATGCACGAAATCAAACGTCGCCGACTGGAAGTGCTGCGGGTGGTCGACCTGACCCCGCGCATGCGCCGCATCACCCTCGGCGGGCCGGAACTGGCCGGGTTCGTCAGCCTCGGCACCGATGACCACGTCAAACTGCTGTTCCCGCAGAACGCCGAGCAGGCCGCCGCGCTGGAAACCCTGGTGCTCGGCGCCGGCAAAAACGACGTGCCGATGCCCGAGATGCGCGACTACACCCCGCGTCGCTACGATCTCGACAAGCTGGAACTGGACATCGACTTCGTCCTGCACGGCGACGGCCCTGCCTCGACCTGGGCCGAACAGGCCAAGCCCGGGCAGTTCCTGCACATCGGCGGCCCGCGCGGCTCGATGATCGTGCCGGACATCTTCGACAGCTACCTGCTGATCGGCGACGAAACCGCCCTGCCCGCCATCGCCCGCCGCCTGGAAGGCCTCGCGGCCAATCGCAAGGCGCTGGTGGTGGTCGAAGTGGAAAACGGCAAGGAGCAGCAAGCGCTGGAAAGCGCGGCGCAGGTCAATGTGATCTGGGTGTTGCGCGGCGCCAACAAGGACAGCCTGCTGACCACCGTGAAGCAGTTGCAGGTGCCCAAGGGCAATCTGTATGCGTGGGTGGCGACCGAGACCAAGGTTTCTAGGCAGATCCGCCGGGTGCTGCTCGATGAGCATGGGCTGGACGAGCAGTTCGTCAAAGCCGTCGGTTACTGGCGCGCCGAAGGCTCCGAAGAAGAGTGAATACGAGCGGCGGCGCTGCTAAAGGCGCCGCCCTTGCCAACGATCAATCCCGATCACCAGCAACGCCATCAGCACAAACCCCGCCAGAATCCCCCCGGCATTGACGAACACCTGTGGATAACCCAGCAGCGCCACGTCAATGAACGGATAGGCATAAGCCCCCAGCAGATGCCCGCGCAGCAGCGCATAAGCGAAGTACACCAGCGGGTAGATCAGCCACAGCGGCAGATGCTTCAGACGCAGGGTGCCCTTCGGCACGCACAACCACCAATAGGCCAGGAACAGCAGCGGCATCACGTCGTGGAGCAATTCGTCAGCGATAAACTGCCAGCCCTGCGGGTGCCACAGGTGACGCAGCAAAATGCTGTAGGCCAGGCCCACCACCGCAATGCTCACGGCGATCCCGCTGCTGACCCACGGCTGCAGAAACCAGCGGCGCGCAGCGGATTCGCGATCCGTCACCGCGCAGGTCAGCACCACCGCCACCAGGGTGTTGGTGATTACGGTGAAGTAACTGAAGAAACTCACCAGCCCGCCCAGCAGACTGGCGCCGACGCTCAGGCGGGCGAAGAAAATCAGGTACAGCTGAATCCCCAGCCCGGCCCATCCAAGCACCGCCGCCGAAGTGATCAGGCGTCGCCGCAGCACGGCGTTCATCTCAGAGCGGGCGCTTGGTGCGCATCAGCTTCACGTACAGACGCTCGACCTTTTCCCGCGCCCATGGCGTCTTGCGCAAAAAGGTCAGGCTCGACTTGATGGTCGGATCGCTCTTGAAGCAACGAATGTCGATGCGCTCGGCCAGGCCTGACCACTCGTAATGGGTCACCAGTGCATTGAGGATCTGTTCGAGGGTCACGCCGTGCAGCGGATCGGGATTGTGGTCGTTCATGCCGGGCCTTTGGGCGAAGTGAAAATGCAGAAGCCGCGCACCTTAGCCGAGGGGCTGTGCCGGTGGAAGGCCTTCCTTCAAATGTAGGTGAACCGTGCAAGATCGCAGGCTCGCTCGACCCCGGCAATGTGATCGATTGCCGCACTGTTACCGAATCCGAAAGGGTTCATGTCTGCAAAAGCACTTTGTGTTTTTGTAACAGGACATTATCCTGCCGCCCTTCTGCTGAATCGCTTCACTGCCTGCGTCAAATCGTAGCGGTCAGCCCGTCCCCCATAAAAGATCAAGAAAGACCTATTCAATGCCCGATTTTCCGCTTTTCCGAGACAGCGCTATCTCAACCCTGCGCCTGATCGGCGGCTGCACCGCCCTTGGCCTCGCCACCTGCTCCCAGGCCGCTCCGGCCTTCGACAGTGAATCGCCGTATATGCTCGGTGACTGGAGCGGCACCCGCAGCGAACTCTCGGCAAAAGGCATCGACTTCAAGCTCGACTACACCGGCGAAATGGGCAGCAACCTGCACGGCGGCTACGACCACGACCGCACTGCGCGCTACAGCGACCAATGGGGCCTCGGCACCCATCTGGACCTGCAAAAACTGTTGGGCTGGAACGACGCCGAATTCCAGCTGACCGTGACCAAACGCAGCGGCAACAACATCAGTAACGACCGCATCAACGACCCGCGCGTCGGCGGCTTCACCTCGGCCCAGGAAGTCTGGGGCCGTGGCCAGACCACCCGCCTGACGCAGATGTGGTACCAGCAGAAATTCTTCGACCAGAAACTCGACATCAAGGTCGGCCGTTTCGGTGAAGGCGAAGACTTCAACAGCTTCCCGTGCGACTTCCAGAACCTGGCGTTCTGCGGCTCCCAGGTCGGCAACTGGGTCGGTGGCATCTGGTACAACTGGCCGGTCAGCCAATGGGCGCTGCGCGTCAAATATCACCTGACGCCGGAGCTGTATGCGCAGGTCGGCGCCTATGAGCAGAACCCGTCGAACCTCGATCGCGGCAACGGCTTCAAACTCAGCGGCAGCGGCACCCAGGGCGCGATCCTGCCGATCGAACTGGTATGGACGCCGAAGCTCAACGGCCTGCCGGGCGAGTACCGCGCCGGTTACTACTACAGCAACGCCAAGGCCACCGACGCCTATAAAGACAGCAACGGCCAGCCGGCAGCCCTGAGCGGCGAAGCCTATCGCAGCGCGTCGAGCAAACACGGCGTGTGGCTCGGCGTGCAGCAGCAGATCACCAGCGTCGCCAGCGACAACTCCCGCGGCCTGAGCGTGTTCGCCAACGGCACGATGCACGACAAGAAGACCAACGCCGTCGACAACTACGTGCAGGCCGGCGTGGTCTACAAAGGCCTGTTCGACGCCCGCGCCAGGGACGACATCGGTTTCGCCCTCGCCCGCGTCCACGTCAACCCGGCCTACCGCAAGAACGCCGAAGCAACCAACCAGGCCCGCGCCGTCTACGACTACGACGATCCGTCCTACCTGCCGCCGCAGGACACCGAATACAGCGCCGAACTCTATTACGGCGTGCACGTCACCAATTGGCTGACGGTGCGCCCGAACCTGCAATACATCCGCCATCCGGGTGGTGTGGACAAGGTCGATGACGCGCTGATCGGCGGGATCAAGATCCAGTCGTCGTTCTGACCCAATGCAGGCCGCTCAGGCCTGCAGATGAAATTCGATAGCCAGACAAGTTTTTATCTGAACCATGCCCGCGCCCAATCGTCATCTACAGTGACTACAGCGCGGGACTACTTGAAACGTCACGGAGAACCACACTATGAGCACCGAAAGTGCTTCGAGTCGAGGCCGTCTGCTTCCGAGCCTGCTCGGCATTCTGCTTCTACTGATGGGCCTGGCCATGCTGGCCGGGGGAATCAAGCTGAGCACGCTCGGCGGCTCGCTGTACTACCTGCTGGCCGGTATCGGCATCACGCTGACCGGCATTCTGTTGCTGATGCGTCGCCGCGCAGCACTGGGCCTGTACGCCATCGTGCTGTTTGCCAGCACCGTCTGGGCGTTGTGGGAAGTCGGTCTGGACTGGTGGCAACTGGTGCCACGTCTGGCGCTGTGGTTCGTCCTCGGCTTCGTGATGCTGCTGCCGTGGTTCCGTCGTCCGCTGCTGCTCAACGGTCCTGCACCGATGGGCACCGGCGGCCTGACCGTAGCCGTGGTGCTGGCCGGCCTCACCGCTCTGGCCAGCCTGTTCACTCACCCGGGCGAAACCTTCGGTGAACTGGGTCGCGACACTGCCGACACCACCAGCACCGCGCCAGCCATGCCCGATGGCGACTGGCAGGCCTATGGCCGCACCGAATTCGGTGACCGTTACTCGCCACTGAAGCAGATCACCCCGGCCAACGTCGGCAAGCTGCAGGAAGCCTGGCGCATCCAGACCGGCGACCTGCCGACCGCTGATGACCCGGTTGAGCTGACCAACGAAAACACCCCGCTGAAAGCCAACGGCATGCTCTACGCCTGCACCGCCCACAGCAAAGTGCTGGCGCTGGACCCGGACACCGGCAAGGAACTGTGGCGCTTCGACCCGCAGATCAAGAGCCCGGTCGGCTTCAAGGGCTTCGCCCACATGACCTGCCGTGGCGTGTCGTACTACGACGAAGCCGCTTACGCCAAGTCTGAAAACGCAGCGTCCGCCGTCATCTCCGAGGCCGGCAAAGCCGTCGCCCAGGCCTGCCCGCGTCGCCTGTACCTGCCGACCGCCGATGCACGCCTGATCGCACTGAACGCCGACACCGGCAAGATCTGCGAAGGCTTCGGCAACAAAGGCGTGGTCGACCTGACCCAAGGCATCGGCCCGTTCACCGCCGGCGGTTACTACTCCACCTCGCCAGCCGCGATCACGCGTGATCTGGTGATCATGGGCGGTCACGTCACCGACAACGAATCGACCAACGAGCCATCGGGCGTGATCCGCGCCTTCGACGTGCGCGACGGTCACCTGGTGTGGAACTGGGACAGCGACAAGCCGGACGCCACCGAACCGTTGGCCCCTGGTCAGATCTACAGCCGCAACTCGGCCAACATGTGGTCGCTGGCCAGCGTCGATGAAAAACTCGGCATGGTCTTCCTGCCACTGGGCAACCAGACTCCGGACCAGTGGGGCGCCGACCGCACCCCGGGTGCCGAGAAATTCAGCGCCGGCATCGTCGCGCTGGACCTGGCCACCGGTAAAGTGCGCTGGAACTACCAGTTCACCCACCACGACCTGTGGGACATGGACGTCGGCAGCCAGCCAACCCTGCTGGACATGAAAACCGCCGACGGCATCAAGCCTGCGCTGATCGCCCCGACCAAACAGGGCAGCCTGTACGTCCTCGACCGTCGTGACGGCACGCCGATCATCCCGATCCGCGAGATCCCGGTTCCGCAAGGCGCCGTGAAAGGCGACCACACCGCACCGACCCAGGCCCGTTCGGACCTCAACCTGCTGGCTCCGGAACTGACCGAAAAAGCCATGTGGGGCGCCAGCCCGTTCGACCAGATGCTGTGCCGCATCCAGTTCAAGGAACTGCGCTACGAAGGCCAGTACACGCCTCCGTCGGAACAGGGCAGCCTGATCTATCCGGGTAACGTCGGCGTGTTCAACTGGGGCGGTGTTTCTGTCGACCCGGTTCGTCAGATGCTGTTCACCAGCCCGAACTACATGGCCTTCGTCTCGAAAATGGTGCCACGCGAAAAAGTCGCCGCCGGCAGCAAACGCGAGAGCGAAACCGCAGGCGTGCAACCGAACACCGGCGCGCCATACGCGGTGATCATGCACCCGTTCATGTCGCCACTGGG
The DNA here is from genome assembly GCF_046097675.1 of Pseudomonas sp. UV AK001. Taxonomy (NCBI): domain Bacteria; kingdom Pseudomonadati; phylum Pseudomonadota; class Gammaproteobacteria; order Pseudomonadales; family Pseudomonadaceae; genus Pseudomonas; species Pseudomonas sp. UV AK001. Next base: position 138,085 of record NZ_JBJUVZ010000003.1, on the reverse strand, counting down.
CGTACCGTGCCAGGCCCCGGCGTGGGGCTACGTCGCCGGTATCGACCTGACCACCGGCAAGGTCGTGTGGAAACGCAAGAACGGCACCAGCCGCGACAGCTCGCCAATCCCGATCGGCTTCACCCTGGGCGTGCCGAGCATGGGCGGTTCGATCGTGACTGCGGGCGGCGTCGGCTTCCTCAGCGGCACCCTCGACCAGTACCTGCGCGCCTACGACGTGAACACCGGTAAAGAGCTGTGGAAATCCCGTCTGCCTGCGGGCGGCCAAGCGACCCCGATGACCTACACCGGCAAGGACGGCAAGCAATACGTCCTGCTCGTAGTGGGTGGTCACGGTTCGCTGGGCACCAAGATGGGTGACTATGTGATTGCGTACAAACTGCCGGAATAAGTTTCAGCGGCGGCAAAGAGAAAGGCGATGCCCTGTGAGGGGTGTCGCCTTTTTTATGGGCGACAATCGCCAATCGATATAAAAGACTGTCAACTTTGACAGGCGCCATTGTGCCCGTTTGCTCCGATCATCAACTTCACGTAGCGGTTGAATCACGGAGCCTTCCATGTCAGATACGCGCTTTGGCAACCACTGGATCGAAGCGCTGACCAAAGGGCAGACCCGCTTTCACCAGTTGCCCGCCGATCTTGATCACAACGAAGCCGCACTGATTCGCCGTGAAGCCCTGCAACACATCAGTGGCGCCTCACTGCGCAGCATTGGCGATTACACCCGCGAACCGCAGCCGGCCCATTGCGAGAACCGGATCGGCTCCATCCAGATTCCGCTGGGCGTCGCCGGACCATTGCTCGTCAAAGGCCAGGCCATCACTGCGCAGCAACCGCTCTACGTTCCCATGGCCACCACCGAAGGCGCGCTGGTCGCCAGCACCTCCCGTGGCTGCCGGGCAATACACGCCGCCGGCGGCGCAGTGGTCAGGGTCGAAGAGGTGGGCATTACCCGTGCGCCGGTGTTTCGCTCCAGCGGCATCGAGCAGACCCAGACCTTTCTGGGCTGGATCCGCGAGCACTTTGCGCAGATCCGGCAACTCTGCGAACAGCACAGTCAGCACCTGCAGTTGCAGGACATCGTGCCCGCCGTCGTCGGCACCTCGATCTATCTGCGCTTTCGCTTTCACACCGCCGATGCCATGGGCATGAACATGGCAACCATTGCCTGCGACCGGGTCATCCGCCAACTGATAAGCCCCGAGACAGGCGTCCCCTGCATCAGCATTTCGGGCAATTACTGCACCGATAAAAAGCCTGCGATGGTCAACTTCCTCAACGGGCGCGGCTATCGGATCCACGCCGAAGTCCGGCTGAGCCAAGACATACTGCGCGACATTCTGAAAACCGACGCCAAGGCACTTTGCGAGCTGCAGTATCGGAAAAATCTGCTGGGTTCGGCCATGGCCGGCACCATCGGCTGCAACGCCCATCATGCCAACCTGCTCGCCGCGTTCTTCATCGCCACCGGCCAGGATGTCGCTCAAGTGGCTGAAAGTGCCACGGGCATCACCTGTATCGAAGCCTGTGATCATGACGCCGTTTACGCGTCGATCATGATGCCCGACGTACCGCTGGGAACGGTCGGCGGCGGCACCGGACTGTGCACCCAGCGCGAAGCCCTGGCCTTGATGGGGATAATCCCCGGCAGCAAAAAACCCGGTGTCGATACCCGGCGGCTGGCGGAAATACTCGGCGCCCTGGTACTCGCCGGCGAGCTGTCGATCATGGCTGCCCAGGCCTCGCATCAACTGGTCTCGGCCCATCAACGGCTGGGGCGCTGACTCCATGATCCATGCAACAGCCCCCGGCAAAGTCATCCTGATGGGTGAACATGCCGCGCTGCATGGATGTCCGGCAATCGCCTGTGCCGTGGGGCTTTACTGCAACGTGTGGATATCCCCGCAAGAGCCTCGGCAGATCGACGTGCAACTGCCCGACCTTTCGTTCCGGCACAGCTATGCCCCCGAGCAGCTGGCGGACTATGTCAGCCATGTTCGTCTGGCCTGGGAGCATTATCGGCGCGTCCCCAGCGCCTGGAGTTATGCGCAACTCCACGCCGGTGCCCCCGACCACCTGATCAAATGCGCCATCGGTGAAATCCTGCTCCGACTCGCGCCGCCAGACTGGCAGGGCTTTATCCTGCGGGTGCAATCGCAGATTCCGAGCGGTGCCGGTTTCGGCAGCTCCGGCGCACTGGCGGTCACGCTGATGGCGGCACTGTCGCAGTTGTTCCGGCTGACAGAAGCCGATTGCCCGCTCGAACAATTGGCCCTGTCGGTAGAACGCTATCAGCACGGCGAACCTTCGGGCATCGACCACAACACCAGCCTGCTGGGCTCGGTTGTCGAAGGTCGGCGTGACGCGAAGGGCCAGTTCAATCTGCGCACGCTACCCGGCAGCCCTCCGCTCCTGCCGCTCGCCAACTTGCGTCTGTTCAACACCGGAACCGCCCGCGAGAACACCGGTCAGGTCATTGCCGCTACCCGATACCGGCTCGAAGGTGCCCACAATCCGTTGCTGGCCAGCATGCAACGCAATACCGAGCGCTTCTGTTCGCTGCTGCAACAATCGCGACCGATGCCGGAAACCCTTCGTGCGGTGATACGCGACTACCAGGCCGATCTGGAAAAACTGGGCGTCGTCCCCGCAGCGGTCGCCCGGTTGATTCGATCGATTGAAAACGCAGGAGGGGCAGCAAAAATCTGCGGTGCGGGAGCCCTGACCGGTCACCAGGCCGGTGCCCTGCTCGTCATGGGCGCAGAAGATGTACCCGAGCTTTCGCGGTATCGGCGAATCGACGCCCCTCTCGCAGTGGCAGGCCTCGAGATCCGCCGCTCATGAATCGCATCAGCGTCTCGTCGCCTGCCAACATTGCACTGATCAAGTACTGGGGCATGCGCGACGTGCTGAACACACTGCCCAACAACGCCTCGCTTTCAATGACACTCAGCCGTTGCGTCAGCCTCTGCACACTGGCTCCGCTTGCCCATGGCACGACCGATGAAATTCTGTGGAAAACCTCACGCGGTGCGCTGGTGCCGGCCGATCCCACCCTGCGGGCCGGAATCGAACATCACCTGCAAGCCTTGCGCGAACACTTCGATCACTGGCAACCGCTGCGCATCGCCACCACCAACAGCTTCCCGACCGGCGCCGGCATCGCCTCATCGGCAGCGGGCTTCAGTGCTCTGGCGGCAGCATTTGCCGTGTATCGCGGATGCTTGCCGACAGATCCCGTCCTCAGCGATCTGGCACGCCTGTCCGGCTCCGGCTCGGCGGCGCGCTCGGTATCCGGTGGTTTTGTGCAATGGCCCGGCCATGCGCAACTACTCTCGGGACCGGCCGTGCAAATCGCCCCCGCACGCCACTGGCCGCTGCATGACCTGATCGCCGTGGTCGACGCCCGACACAAAACCGTCAGCTCCCGCCAGGGTCACCTGCTCGCCACCAGCAGCGAGTTTTATCCGACCCGCCTGAAGCTGCTGCCGGAGCGTCTGGAACAAGTGCGCCGCGCCATTCTCGAACGCGACTTCACCCGACTGGCCGACGCCGTGGAACGCGAAGCCATCGAACTGCACCTGATCGCCATGACTTCGCAGCCACCAATCTACTATTGGCGCCCGGCGACACTGGCCGTGCTGGAACAGGTGCGCCAGTTGCGTGGCGAAGGCCTGGACGTCTGCGCCACACTCGACGCCGGCCCCAACGTGCACGTGCTCTGCACGCCACAACACTCCCCAAAAGTGTTTGCCGCGCTGCGCAAACTGCCTGACATCCAGCGCTGGATACTGGATAGAGCGGGCGACGGCCCCCGGCGGCTGGAGCAGCATCTGTTCTGATACGTGCGTCCTACAGACGAGGTGTTTTTCGGGGACGATTCCGACAAGTCGCGTCGGTTGTCCCTAGGAAACGGGGTGGATAGGCTTTGGGGGTCGCTGAAACATTCAGCGAACGGGCTTCGCAGTCCGCTCAACTCACTTGGTGCATAATCGCCACCCCAAACCGAAGTGCCTCGGTACTTTTCGTTTGTTAATGGTGGCTGTGCGCGGGATACCTTCGGGTATGCCGGAGTTTGCCAAGTGATCCGGTCTGCGAACCCGCGCACAGCTGCCACCCTCCATCGTTTCGCAGCGATTCGTGGTAGCTCAATTTGTCACTTGGAGTTCAACCATGAAAAAACCAACACCCAATCCCCCCGAATCAAACGACGCATCGCCCTACGAATCGCCAGATTCCAAAAAACTCCACGAAGCCGCCGAGCGCGCCCTCGACCACTACCTGAAACCCAACGCCACCACCCTGCGCTTCCATAAACCCAGCACCATGTTCCAGGTCGCACCCGATCAGGACAGCGAAAGCCTGCTGGTCCACGCCTGCGAATCACTGGCACAGGCCAACCTCATGACCAGCGACATCGCCGCACACATCGAACTCCCGCAGCGGCGGACAATTCTGGCCATTCAGCAAATCATCATGCTGGCCGAGCTGGCGGTGAATCGGGTGCTGGATAACGTTGAGGTCGATCGGTATCCAGCCTGATTATTGAAGAAGTCTCTGAGCGAAGAAGGGCTTGTGATGCGTTCTGCCTGAGGCACCACAAGCCCTTCCGAGCGTCAAATCCGTTGTTTTTTGACAATGCCCGTGGCCAGCCGGATTTTTATACCACCTTGATCAATTGCACATCGTGTACCAGCATACCGATCAAGTTCTGCAGGTATTTGAAGCCCTTATCTTTTTTCCCCCAGCGATCAATGAACAGCAAGCCGTGATCATTGACCTGGATCGGTGTCTCGACGATCTCGCCTGTTCTGGATTTATGCACCAGACGGGGCGCACCCGTGTCTGAATTGTCGATCATGAACATCCCGATATCAGTCAGTTTGCTGCGGCTGACAGGCGGATTCGGGGCTGGCTTTTTCTTTCCAGCGACGGCTACCTCCATCAAAAAGTCGCTGCGCAGCGCACAGCTTTTGGTTCCGAGCCTTTCGGACACAACTTCCCACCCCCCGCGATGGATACCCTTGGCCAGTTCCGGAGCCACGTCGCGCACATGGAGACTGACTGCCGAGAGGGTATCCGCCAGCCCCGGTACACCCAGGTTGTAATTGGTGTGGGCACTGCCGATGAAGGCCACCCATTTATGCGGTCCGTGTGCCAGTTGGTCGGCTTCGATCACCTGAGTGGCGAAATAGCTGAACATCTCGTTGCGAGAAATACTTTTGTCATCCAGACCCTTGAGGTGGTAGGACGCTGTGCAATCGAGTGCCCTGATACGGATGTTGTACTTGGCCGCCGCCTGACAGACCTCTGTGTACGTATCGTTACCGGCATGGGTGGGCATCTGGCCACGGTCCTGAACGCGCAGATAAGCCTTCAGCCTGTCCGGCATGCGCTGTGTCCGATAGAAAATATCCAGATCGGCCTGGTGCAGATCGGTGAACAGATGCTCCATGTACAGCGTGTCATACCCGGCCTGCTTGAGCGCCTTCATGTATTTTTTCAGCAGCACTTTGCTCGATACGTCGCCATGGGCCTCGCCGATCAGCAGGTTCAAGCGTCCGTCAGACAGTTGCCGCAAAAACGCTTCGAATGTGGTGTCTGAGGTGATCGTCGGGAGCCTGGCAGCTGCGGGGGGAGTGTACTGAGCAAAAGTGTCCCGGGCTTTTTTCCCGAGACGCTTGCGGTTGGCGATGAACGCATCATGCGCCAGTCTGTCATTCGGTGCCGACGGGTAATAACGTGAATCCATGGCGTGGGGTCGATGCAACATTCTCGCGGTATCGTCCCGCAGGGAGGCCTGGATATCGTAGTCGCTGAAATGCTCGACAACAGGGGCAATCGGAGCGGGCCTGGAGACGGGCTGGGGAGCCTTGTACGCCGTCGGCCATTGCACACGATAATCGCCCTTGGCAGCCGCATCCCCCGCGATTGTCCCGGCCGAATCGAGGCTGATACGTGCTGACTGATCCAGGGCAACGTCTTCTACACGCACGGCGACAGCAGCATGCAGGTCAGCCAGGCCAGGGGTTTTGTCGAAGGTGCACATGCGTGATTGTTCAGTGAGAACCACCCAGCGCTCCTCGGGCGCATCGGCGATATCGGCGGCCAGCGTCTTGTGTGAATAGAAATTTCTGATGCGGTTGCTTCGAGGGGTCAATGGCGAGTCATCAGCCAGGACCAGAGCCCCGTCCAGGTTGTAGCTGGTCGAAGCATCCAGCGCCTGGATTTTCAGACCTTTTTCGCGAGCCGCACGCACCAGTGCCAGATACGAGTGTGGTGCGTCTTTCTCATGTCCCAGTGCACGGTCGACGGCTTCAAGATGAGTTTTGATGTGTTTCCAGGTTCCACCCTTGTTCATTTTTGCCAGCTTGATATTGAAGACATCACCCGCCAGGTATTCCACGTAAAGCCGCTTGTAGCCGTGACTGACGAGTGCGTCCAGATTATCGATCAGCAGTTGTTTGCTGGCGATCGAATCGGGCCGGGCGCCGATCACCAGATTTTTCCCTTTGACAGTATCGCTGCCGATCAACCGGACAAATGACAGGTCGCCGGCGACTGCCGGGACTTCGGCGCGGGCTGCCAGCGGGGCAAGTCCGGCGAAATGAGCAGTGGCGTCTGCGCTGAGCTTTTCGACCTGCTTGAGGTATGCGGTGCGTGTCGAGGCAAGCTCATGGGCGGCGCCTTCCATGACGATGGCGGGCGTGATGGCTATATCGTCCTGACTGCGCAGGAGGACGTTCTGCCGGGTTTGCGGATTCATCACCGTTTCGATGCGTTCCCGGTACTTGGGCTCTACGCCATAGTCCTTATACGGTCCGGGGGTCTCTGGTACAGGCTCATACTTGGGCGCTCCACCGACCATGCCACTACGTACCATAACGCCATCGGAATTGCGCACGGTCAGAATGCCGGTAGAAACGAGTTCGCTGGAATCCGGCTTGAACCGATAGAGCAAATAACGACCGAGTTCGTCAGGACTGTTCCTGGTATAGAACAGTTGGTTTCTGAAAGACACCACATGCATGTCTTTCAAATGAGGTTGGGGTGCCACGTCATCAATCACGGCCATGACATGTTTCAGTTGATTTCTGGCGCTGGCACTGGAGATGCGTGGCAGCAAAAGACTGCGTGTGGGTTTGAGCGGTTTCAACATCGGACGCAGGTCGGTCAGTACCGCCCCGGCACTGTTGAACAGATAGCCGAGCCAATGCTCAAAAGCTTCACCGTGGTCACCCTGGCGATAGGCGTGCAGGGCGAGCATGCCGTCCTTGAAAGCCAACAGCAGACCGCTACTCAGGCTCAGCAGCGGGAACGGCGCAGTGGCAATGGCGGTGAACAGTTCGACAGTGATCCATACCAGACTGGCGATCATTCCGGCACGGCTGGTGGTGGTCGCGTTAACGTCGTCGATCCGACGTTGCAGCTTCATGTTGTAAAGGGCAAAGCGCAGATCACTGACTGCCGCGACCGCGTGGGTCGAGTCGTAACGCGCAGGGCTGGGTGTCGTTTTATTGAGGTCTGCGGGCAGCTCCTTCCTGATATTTTCAAGGTACTTGCTTACACGGGGCCGGGCGCTGACGCTGACTCGCGAGACCAGGTATTCGAGCATGCCGGACAGCTGTTTAAGCAGGTAGTTGAACAGCCGCGCCTCGCGAAAAACCACGCCGTCGGGCGCATCGGGTGTGTAGAGCAGGACCGGGTTGTCGCCGTGGCTGAACAGCCACGTATCGATCACCCACTCGCCGTCGATCATCAGACGGTGAAGCGCATAATTCGTGCGCGTGGCACCTGAAGTCTCACCCATACTGTCAATACTGTGCTCCAGCCATTGCAGGTCATGACTGGCAATATGGCCTTGCAGCTGGCATTCCAGCGCGGCGTTTTTCATCTGGAGCCGGGTAATCGCCAGGGTTGCATTACGCCTGAAGTCATAGCCTTCGCTTGTCGAACTTTGCAGCTCAGCCTTGACCTTGTCGATGTAGCGTTGGCCGATCCATACACCGGTGACCGAACGCGCGACATTCTCTGCAGTCAGGTTGCTGATATCGATCCCCTGCGGACCTCTGAAGCGCGCCGAGCGGGAAAATTTTTCATCGAGAAAACCGACGCCGTCGGCGTAACCGTCGCGATAAAGCTTCGTGTACGTCAAAGGTGCCGGTGTCCACGAGGGCATGATGGAGGTCGGCGAGAATGCCCAGACGGTATCCGGGTCGACATCGTTGGCCGTGCGTTTGAGCAAGCGATTCAAGCTTATTTTTGCTTGCTCGTGCACATAGTCATCAAAGGTCGGAAAGCGACTGCCCGACAAGGCGTGGCTGATGAACGCACGCAAGACTCCGTTAGCGCCTTCGCCATGGGTCGTCAGTTTCCGGCGGTTGACGGAGGTGGTCGAGCGATACCACAACGGTGTACTGAAATCGTAGTCGTCGGTCCGTGTAGCGAGCACGTGCCTGGCCATCGCACCAAGGCAATCGAGATGACTGCCGTGAACGAACGTGACCTTGTGATGCTCGCGCGCCTCTGGCTTGAAACTCAGTCCGGACAACACCTGGCGCACCTTCTGGCGAAAACGCATGGGCGCGCGACGGATCAGATAGCCGGCCATGCTGTCGGCGACACTTTGCCGGGCCCAGCCAAGCAAGTGAGTCTGGCATTCGAGCTCACTGTCGAAAGCCTGGAATTGCTGCTCTCGCGGCGCCTCTGGCGTACACAGCAACAACCGTTTGATCGCGCCGCCGTCATCGTTCTGGCACAGCACCCACAAGTCCTGTAACTGTGCGCCGTGCAGCGACACGGTGGCGGCGCGCAGGCGGGAATCGCGGCCGTCACGCAGGCGCTGGATCAGTTGCAGGTCACTGTCGAGCAGATGCCCTTGCAGCACTGCCGCGTGAGCGAGGGCGACGATACGGTGATCGAGCATCTGCTCGATGGCGGATTTGATCGCAGGCCTGGCCTGTAGCGCTTTTTGCAAGTCATAGAAATCAATTCGAGGCTGCAGCTCCACAGCTTGCTTGATCAGCCACGCTGGTGTCACGTCAGCGTAGGCTGGTGGCAAAGGCTCGTCATTGTAAGTGAGGGTGGTGTGCTTCAAAAACGCCGAGTCCGGTAATTCATCGCCGGTGTGCGGGCCGCGCAAGGACAGCTCAAGCAAACTGCTTTGTTGCACATAATTACCGTATCCCGGTACTTGACGAACGGTGGAAAGGCTTAATTTTTCGGGCTCGATGTCGTCGATTTCCAGATCTTCGCTCAGGCGCTCCAGCCATTGCTGGCGGGCCAGGGCCGTCAGGCTGCCTGCCGGTCCCATCAGGTCGAGCAGGTATTGCCGCCTCTGCTGGTAGTTGCGCAGGTGCTGCGCCAGTGCGTTTTTTTGCGCAGTGCTGGCGCTCCGATACCAGTGCGGTGCGCTATCGCGCAGATGGCGTTCGAACAAGGATTGCGCGCGCAATTCCATACGCGACGTGAGATCCGGCAATGCGGCGGCAATTGCGCGTTCCAGGGCCGCGAGCAATAGCGTGGGGTCTTGCAGCGGGTTATCGGAGAAGCTCAAGGCGCGCTCGATATCCTGCGTACGTTTTTCGATCAGCGCATCGTAGATGTGTTCGAACAAGGGCTTGCTGTCGATCGGTACCAGCGACAGCGGCCAGATACCTGCTGCGCCCACAGCGTGATAGCGCGTCGGCAGCATGTGCATGAATTCTTGACTTGCACTCGCCTGGTTCAGGGACGCGCGCAACTGGTTGTCGAGATCAGCCAGGGAATTGAAGAATTCGATGCCCCTTGCGGGGGTGAACAGCAACGCGTAACCCATGCCTTGGTCTGTCTGCAGATCCTTGACCTGGCGGGTGTTTTTTTCCGTGACGAGGAAGGCGCCGGCCAGCTCGACGATGGTGTCCTGGTAGCTGAACTGCAGCGCGTAAGTGGCTGGACGCAGCATAGGTACCCTATCGAGCTTTTTGAGAAGCTCGCCGGCTTGCGGGTGCAGCAGGCGGTCGCTGACGGCTTGCCTTGCTTCGTTGCCGATGGCGGTGAAGCCCGCGTCATATACGAGGAAGCTTTTCGCCGGTTTGCCGTCGATGCGGTCGCGCATGTCCATGCCGGCCAGTTGGCTAGCCAGTCCGCTTTTCAGCGTTGCGATCAACTTTTTGCCTTCGGCGCTTTTCAGATCGCTGTTTTCCACCACCTGATACAGCGCGCGACTGCGTTGCAGGTAGCTTGTACGGTAGGTTTTCAGTTGCTCATCGAGGCGTTTCAGGAAGGCCTGTTCGCTGGTCGGTTTCTGTTCGGGAAGCAATGGGGTTTGGGTATTGAACAAATAATGGGCGATCACGTTGAGATCGTTTTTGATCTCTTCGGGTGTGGGAGGGGTGGTGATACTCATTGGCACACGTCCATGTTGAGGATAAGGGCGCAGCATGGCGAAGGGCAGTCCTGACAAGGTGGTACACATACACTTCCAGACGAGGTCCAGACCCTGTCAAAGCCCTGAACACACAACCAGAAACACCCACCCCCATTGAAACCACCAAAACCCTGCCCCATCTAAGACCCATACCCCATTGCGCAGGTGCCCCATGAGCGACCAGCAAGAATTCCCCGAGAACCCCGACGACATCACCGAAACCGACGCCGAACACATCGAACACCACGTCCCCGGCAAAGGCCTCGCCCTGCCCGGCCAGAACCTGCCGGACAAGGTCTACATCATCCCGATCCACAACCGCCCGTTCTTCCCGGCTCAGGTCCTGCCGGTCATCGTCAATGAAGAACCCTGGGCCGAAACCCTCGAACTGGTCAGCAAATCCGAACACCACTCCCTGGCCCTGTTCTTCATGGACACGCCCCAGGAAGACCCGCGCCACTTCGACACCAAGGCACTCCCGCAATACGGCACCCTGGTCAAGGTGCACCACGCCAGCCGCGAAAACGGCAAACTGCAATTCGTCGCTCAGGGCCTGAGCCGTGTGCGCATCAAGACCTGGCTCAAGCACCATCGCCCGCCGTATCTCGTTGAAGTCGAATACCCGCACCAGCCCACCGAGCCGACCGACGAGGTCAAGGCCTACGGCATGGCGCTGATCAACGCGATCAAGGAACTGCTGCCGCTCAACCCGCTGTACAGCGAAGAACTGAAGAACTACCTCAACCGCTTCAGCCCCAACGACCCGTCGCCGCTGACCGACTTCGCCGCCGCCCTGACTTCCGCCACCGGCCCCGAGCTGCAGGAAGTGCTCGACTGCGTGCCGATGCTCAAGCGCATGGAAAAAGTCCTGCCGATGCTGCGCAAGGAAGTCGAAGTCGCGCGCCTGCAAAAAGAAATCTCCGCCGAAGTGAACCGCAAGATCGGCGAGCATCAGCGCGAGTTCTTCCTTAAAGAGCAGCTCAAGGTCATCCAGCAGGAACTCGGCCTGACCAAGGACGACCGCAGCGCCGACCTCGAACAGTTCGAGCAGCGTCTGGAAGGCAAGGTCCTGCCGACGCAGGTGCAGAAGCGCCTCGAAGAAGAGATGAACAAACTGTCGATCCTCGAAACCGGATCGCCGGAGTACGCGGTCACCCGCAACTATCTGGACTGGGCAACCTCGGTGCCGTGGGGCGTCTACGGCGAGGACAAACTCGACCTCAAGCACGCCCGCAAGGTGCTGGACAAACACCACGCCGGCCTCGACGACATCAAGGACCGCATTCTCGAATTCCTTGCGGTCGGTGCCTATAAAGGCGAAATCAGCGGCTCCATCGTGCTACTGGTGGGCCCGCCGGGCGTGGGTAAAACCAGCGTCGGCAAATCCATCGCCGAATCCCTCGGCCGGCCGTTCTACCGTTTCAGCCTCGGCGGCATGCGCGACGAAGCCGAGATCAAGGGCCACCGCCGCACCTACATCGGCGCGCAACCGGGCAAACTCGTGCAGGCGTTGAAAGACGTCGAAGTGATGAACCCGGTGATCATGCTCGACGAGATCGACAAGATGGGCCAGAGCTACCAGGGCGACCCGGCCTCGGCGCTGCTGGAAACGCTGGATCCGGAACAGAACGTCGAATTCCTCGACCACTATCTGGACCTGCGGATGGACCTGTCGAAAGTCCTGTTCGTCTGCACCGCCAACACCCTGGATTCGATCCCCGGCCCGCTGCTGGACCGGATGGAAGTGATTCGCCTGTCGGGCTACATCACCGAAGAAAAAGTCGCCATCGCCAAGCGTCACCTGTGGCCGAAACTGCTGGAAAAGGCCGGTGTGTCCAAGGGTAGCCTGAGCATCAGCGACAGCGCCCTCAAAGCCCTGATCGACGGTTACGCCCGTGAAGCCGGCGTGCGCCAGCTGGAAAAACAGATGGGCAAACTGGTGCGCAAAGCGGTGATGAAGCTGATCGACGACCCGAAAGCGGTGATCAAGCTCGGCCCGAAAGACCTCGAAGCGTCCCTCGGCCATCCGGTGTTCCGCAACGAGCAAGTGCTGTCCGGCACCGGCGTAATCACTGGCCTGGCCTGGACCAGCATGGGCGGCGCGACTTTGCCGATCGAGGCCACGCGGATTCACACCCTGAATCGCGGCTTCAAGCTCACCGGGCAATTGGGCGATGTGATGAAGGAGTCGGCGGAGATCGCCTACAGCTACGTCAGCTCGCACCTGAAGTCATTCGGTGGCGATCCGAAATTCTTCGACGAGGCTTTCGTCCACCTGCACGTGCCGGAAGGCGCAACACCGAAAGACGGCCCGAGCGCCGGCGTGACCATGGCCAGCGCCCTGCTCTCGCTCGCCCGCAACCAGCCACCGAAAAAAGGCGTGGCGATGACCGGTGAACTGACGCTGACCGGGCACGTGCTGCCGATTGGCGGGGTGCGCGAGAAGGTGATTGCGGCGCGGCGGCAGAAGATTTTCGAGCTGATTCTGCCGGAGGCGAATCGCGGAAACTTTGAAGAGCTGCCGGATTACCTGAAGGAAGGGATCACCGTGCACTTTGCCAAGAAGTTTTCGGATGTGGCGAAGGTGCTTTTCTGATTTCGTCTTGAACCATCGAGGGGGGCTGGCATCGCTGCCCCTCACTGTCACACTTTGTCTCATCTTCAGTTATGCTCGCCGTTCGTCGCCAACGCCGGAGCCGCTGAGCCTATGTCCCCCACTCGCCTGTTTGTCCCCCTGTCCCTCGCCCTGCTGGCCGCCTGCGCCACGCAACCGAAAACCAACGTGACCGTGGAAAAACAGAGCGAATGCCCGGTGCAACTGACCAACGGCCAGAACCTGATCGTCATGCTGCCAAGCAACCCCACCACCGGCTATCGCTGGGCCATTCAGGACTCGGCTGGCGGCGTGCTGCATGCGCTGAGCCCCGAGGTCTACAGCAGCCCGAAAGATTCCGGCATGGTCGGCGCGGGCGGTTTCTCCACCTGGCGTTTCCAGGCTTTTGCTACCGGCACCGGGCGCCTGCGCCTGACATCGCAGCAACCCTGGGAACCTGAAGTCGAGCCGGTGGAAACCTTTGACTGCGCGATCTCGGTGAACTGATCGTGGGCTGGCTGATCCTCGCGCTGATGGGCGCAGCGACCTTTCTCTATGGCGTCAGTACCCACGCGGCGCTGCTTTGTCTGTTGGTCAAACCGCTGCCGGTACTGGCCCTGCTCGGCTGGCTGCACGATGCGCCGCCGAGTGACTATCGCCGCTGGATCAGCCTGGGTCTGATTTTCTCGTTGCTCGGCGATGTGCTGCTGGCATGGCCGGGAGATTTGTTCGTGTTTGGTCTGGGTGCGTTTCTGGTCGCGCATCTGGCGTATCTCAAGGCTTACCTCAGCGATTGCCGGCGTCTGGCCCTGCTACCGCTGATCCTTGCCCTTGGCGTTGGCGCAGTCCTGCTCGGCATCCTGATTTCCAGCGGACTCGGGCCGTTGACCGTGCCGGTGATCGTCTACGGCACCGCCATCAGCGCCATGCTCTGGCGCGCCCTGGCCCGACTCGGCAGCGGCGTACCGCAACGTTCGGCGTTGCTCGCGGCAGGCGGAGCGGTGGCATTCGTGTTCTCCGACAGCGTGATCGGCATCGATCGATTTGTCGCACCGTTCCACGCCGCGCCATACGTCATCATCCTCAGTTACTGGTTAGGGCAGTGGGGCATCGCCGCCTCGGCATTTTCCCAGAGCAAACGCCCGGTCCTTTGATCGGGCGGTTTATCAGACAACCCGCGCATCTGCGCGCCAGTTTGGCTAAAATGCCGGCCTTTTCATCGACACCGCCGGAACCGCCGTGAGCAAAGAACCCGATCGCATTTTCGCCCAGCCGATGGCCCAGGTGCCTGACTTCGCCTTCAACGAAGACGTGGTGCGGGTGTTTCCGGACATGATCAAGCGTTCGGTGCCGGGTTACCCGACCATCGTCGAGAACCTCGGCGTGCTCGCGGCACAATTCGCTCAGCCGAACAGCGTGCTCTACGACCTCGGCGCCTCCCTCGGTGCAGTGACCCAGGCCCTGCGCCGCCACGTGCGCACCGACGGTTGCCGGGTGATTGCGGTGGATAACTCGGTGGCGATGGTCGAGCGCTGCCGTGAATACCTCAACGGTCAGGATTCGATGTTCCAGGAGTTGTTGCCGGTCGAGGTGATCGAAGGCGACATCCTCGCCCTCGATTTCAAACCAGCCTCGGTGGTGGCGCTGAACTTCACCCTGCAATTCATCGCCCCGGAGCAGCGTACGGCGTTGCTGTCGCGCATTCGCCAATCGTTGCTGCCGGGTGGCGCGCTGATTCTGTCGGAGAAGCTGCGCTTCAACGATGCCGAAGAACACGCGTTGCTGACCGATCTGCACGTCGCGTTCAAACGCGCCAACGGCTACAGCGAACTGGAAATCGCCCAGAAGCGCAGCGCCATCGAAAACGTCATGAAGCCCGACAGCCTCGAAGAACACCGCGAGCGCCTGCTGGCCGCCGGGTTCTCGAAAGTCGTGCCGTGGTTCCAGTGTCTTAACTTTGCCTCGTTGATTGCCTTGCCATGATTGATCTGTCCCCCCTCGCCCGCCGTCTGGCCGGCACACCGCTGGCCGACTGGGCCAACACCCTGCAAGCGCAACTCGACAAGAAAATGGAGAAAGGCCACGGCGATCTGGAGCGCTGGCAAAGTGCGCTGGACGCCCTGCCGAAGATCCAGCCGACCGAAGTCGACCTGCTCGACGGCTTGAAGCTGGACACCGATTGCGACGACGCAACCCGCGCACAGATGCGTACCGCGCTGATGGGTTTGTCGCCTTGGCGCAAGGGGCCGTTCGATCTGTTCGGCGTGCACGTCGACACCGAATGGCGCTCGGACTGGAAGTGGTCCCGGGTCGCTCCGCATCTCGACTTGAAGGGCAAGCGCATCCTTGATGTCGGTTGCGGCAACGGTTACTACATGTGGCGCATGCTCGGCGCCGGTGCCGACAGCGTGATCGGCGTCGATCCGAACTGGCTGTTTTTCTGCCAGTTCCAGGCGGTGCAGCGTTATCTGTCAGAGCCGAATGCCTGGCACTTGCCGTTCCCGTTCGAAGATCTGCCGCCGAATCTCGAAGGCTTCGATACGGTGTTTTCCATGGGCGTGTTCTATCACCGTCGCTCGCCAATCGAGCATTTGCTGGCGTTGAAGGATTGCCTGGTCAAGGGCGGCGAACTGGTGCTGGAGACGCTGGTGGTCGAGGGCGACAAGCATCAGGTGCTGGTGCCGGAAGATCGTTATGCGCAGATGCGTAACGTGTGGTTTTTGCCGTCGGTGCCGGCGCTGGAATTGTGGCTGCGACGTGCGGGATTCACGGATGTGAAATGCGTGGATGTGAGCACCACGACCGTTGAAGAACAGCGCGGGACCGAGTGGATGAAGTATCAGTCGCTGAGTGACTTCCTGGATCCTGAAGACCACAGCAAGACGATCGAAGGGCTGCCGGCGCCGATGCGGGCGGTGATTGTCGCGAAGAAGTAAATCTTCCGAACATAAAAAAACCTGTGGGAGCGCGCAAGCTCGCTCCCACAGGTTTTTTTCATTCTGCCGGTTTTGCCCGCCGCGCCCTGAAAAACTCGGTCAACACCGCCCCACACTCCTCCGCCAGCACCCCGCCGTCATACAGCACTCGATGGTTGAGAAAGCCCTGGGTGAAGAACTGCCCCTGACTCTGCACAATTCCGGCCTTGGGCTCCAGCGCGCCGTACACCACGCGAGCAACCCGCGAATGCACGATCAGCCCGGCGCACATGCTGCACGGCTCCAGCGTCACATAGAGCGTGCTGCCCGGCAGACGATAGTTATCCACTGCTTGCGCGGCGGCGCGGATCGCGACCATTTCTGCGTGTGCGCTGGGGTCGCTGGTGCTGATCGGGCAATTGAAGCCGCGACCGATGATCTCGCCATCCTGCACCAGCACCGCACCCACCGGCACTTCGCCGAGGGCTGCGCCTTGGGCTGCCAACTCGAGCGCCTCACGCATGAAGTCACGGTCACGGCTGCGGTCGATGATCGCCGCGGGGCGAATCTGACGCATCACTTCACCTCGATGGCGGCCATCAGGCCGGTTTCCATGTGGTCGATCACGTGGCAGTGGAACATCCATACCCCCGGGTTATCCGCCACCAGCGCCACTTGCGCACGCTCGTTCTTGCCCAGCAGATAAGTGTCGGTGAAGTAAGGCACGATTTTGTGCCGGTTCGACGCAATCACCTTGAAGCTCATGCCGTGCAGGTGGATCGGGTGCTGGTACTGGGTCATGTTCTTCAGTTCGAAGATATAACTCTGGCCCAGTTTCAGACTGGCGATCGGCCGGTCGGCGCAGGTCTTGTCGGTGATGTCCCAGGCCTTGCCGTTGATCTGCCACAGGCTCGGCGGCTTGCCGTTGTCGACATTCACCGACACCGAACCGACCCATTCGAAATTGAAGTTGAGTTTCTCGGCATTGGCCAGGTCCGGTTCGGCCACCGGGTTGGCGGGCAATGCCTTCGGCCACTCGGTTGGCGTTTCGTTGTTGGCCACCGAACGCAGTGTGCCCAGGCGTACCGGGCCATTGCGCAGCGAAAGCTCTTCACCAGCGGCCGGTGCCTTGATCGCCAGGCAAATGCGCATGCCCGGGCCAAGCCAATACTCCTTGCCCAGCGGGCGCGGTTCGACCGGGTTGCCGTCCAGCGCATAGATCTGCGCTTCGACACCGGGAATGTTGATGCGATAGGTCAGGGTGTTGTCGAGATTGAGCAAACGCACACGGGTGATCTGCCCGGCCGGCAACTCGATCACCGGTGACGGCACGCCGTTGATGGTCGACAGCCGTCCTGCCGTACCACCACGGGCCGCTTCGCGCGGGACGCTGAATTCGACGAAATTGCCCTCGTCGTCGATGTGCCAGTTCTTCAGGCTCAAGGTCTTTTCGTACCTGAACCCGGTCGGCTCGCGTTCCTCAACGATCAACGGCCCGACCAGCCCGCGACCGAGTTCTTCGCTGCTGCTGACGTGCGGGTGATACCAGTAGCTGCCGGCGTCCGGCACGCGGAATTTGTAATCGAAGTATTCCCCCGGCAGTACCGGCAATTGCGAGACATAAGGCACGCCGTCCATTTCCAGCGGCAGGCGGATGCCGTGCCAGTGAATGGTCGTCGCCACCGGCAAGTGGTTGATGAACCGCACCCGCAGCCATTCGCCCTGACGCACCCGCAATTCAGTCCCCGGCGCCGACGGGCCGAACGCCCAGGCCTCGGTCTTGTGCCCTGGCACCAGTTCGACGTCCAGCGGTGCAGCGATCAACTCGTAGTCATGCCCGGCATTGGCATCGGCCACCTTGCCCAGCCAGTAACGCGTCGCACCACCGGCTCCCGCGCCAACCACTGCAAGACCGGCCAGGCCACCGAGAATTTGTCGACGGGTAAAGGACATGGACACAACTACCTCTCGTATCAGCCGCGGGCCAGGGCGCCCGCAAAAGGCGAATACGATACACCTGCGGTTGCGAAACAGTAAGGGCAGCGCGGCGGATGGCCGCAGATCGGGGCGGTCTCGGGTGGTATACAAGTACCGCACAGTCCTCGCGTGAACAGACCACTCTCACTGTTTCTTTCTCAAGGACCAGTGCGAATGACCCCAGCAACCCCCCGCCCATTGCCCAACGCTGCCGACAAGGCCGCCCTCAGGATCATGGCTACACAACTTGTCAGAGCCTGTCCAAGCCTGAACGATACCGCGCATGCAGTCGCCAGCGAATTGCTCATCAGGCGCGGCCTCGCCGGTCTGGATCCCGATTACATCTACTTCCATCGATTCAGAACCGCTCAGAGCCTGTCCGCCTCGTTCACTGGCTGGCAACACTATGGCGAAAGACCTTACGAAAGCCTGACTCTGACGCAACTGGTCATTCACCGGTTCCGCGCCACCGATCAAGACAATGCCGACTTGCTGGATGTATACGGTGGCTTTTACACCGCCGGCCCGGACGCCGAAAGTTTTGATGCAAGCAACGAAGTGCATCTGCATGGCAGCGAAGTGCTGAATGAGTTCTGGAACATCAATTTCAGTGAGCGTTATCGCAACGAGCTGCACGCATTCTGGGCCAGCCACTTCAACGATTTTCGCACCCTGGCCAAATGCAGCTTCCTTGGTAAAGCCGTCGAAGCGCGAGAACTCGGCCACCTCACCGACGATGACCTTCATACGATGATCCATGCGTTCGCCGGTCCGCTGACCTGGCCTGTCAACCTTCACACACTGCAAGCCGAAACCTCGCCCAGCGATGCCGTACAAATGCGCACTCTGGATATCGACGGTCGCATGGCCACCGACATTCTGCGCATTATCGACTCGGACGGCCGCCAGATTATTTACGTGCCCGGAGACATTCAGTCGTTCCATGTGCTGGACACCCCCACCGATATGCACTGGTGGATCTTGCAACAGTTGAACGAAAATGCCCCCCGCGAACTGTTCCTGAAACATTTCTCACTGGCTGACCGACACTGGATGACCGAAAACATCAGCGACCTGATGAATCGGCTGGTCAGCACCTGGGGACATTCCGACCACAGCCTCATCAATCGGACGGATCGGCCGGTCACGACCGATGCATTCAGTTGGTTACGAGATTCCATTCGCGACGCGATGTCCGCCGAAGCCGATCTGTCCCTGACCTCCAATGGTGACCTGCGCAAGAAACTTTGGATCGGTTACCTGAGTGCCGGCCTGAAAGTGCTCGGCCCGATGGCTGTGGTGGGCTGGCCCGTAGCGTTGCCGGTGATCGGCGCCAGCATCGCCGACATGGGGCTGAACATCGACAAGGCCGTCAACGGCAAGACTTCCGAAGAGCGCAAGGAAGGCGTATTGGGAGCAGTCCTCAGTGGTATTGATGCGCTGTTCAATACTCCGTTTCTGATGGGATCCGGTGCACTGCCAGAGTTTGATCTACCGTCAGAGGTCTCCGAGACAAGCGAGCTGGCAGAAAGCGGTACGCCAGCGGAGCTGGAGTCAGAAGAACCGAACGAGATTCTGCCTGTTGCGCAAGAGCTGCCCTTGCCGACCTCCGAAACCGTGCAGGTCCGGCAGATCCCGCAGCACTTTCAGTCAAACGAAATACTGGATGGTCTGAATCCGGTTGCGGAGCCCGGCAAATACCAGGGGATCTACAGACTGAACGCGGACTCACCCTATGCCATCCAGATGAACGACACGGCCTATTACGTCCGTTACTTCAGCGACTCACAGGGCGGCGGATTCTGGGCGATCATCGATCCGGCAAAACCCAATCAACTGATCCATGCAATTCCTGTGCGCTTGAACAGCAAAGGACTTTGGGAGCGCATGACCCAGTTGGGCCTCAAAGGGGGCGGTCAGTGCATGGGCAGACAATGCACCGTAGATGTGGAGCTTGAGCTTGATACGCACGCGCCATCGCCCGAAGAGCAGGAACGCCCCCTGATGCAACCTGAACCGTCAACCTCGCTGCCCGGCGAGCCTCAGCCATCGACTTCGCAGGAGATTCGCCTGATCAGGACACCGTACGCAGTAGACCCGCAGCGGATGCTGGAACTGCGACGATGGGCCCTGAATTTACGTGAAAACCACATTGAACTGCGAATTGGCCCTGACGGTGGACTGGTCTCTCCAGACCGTTATGCACTCTATTTCGCCGAAAAGGCCCGTGCTCTTCAGCTCTCTGCCAGACGCTTCTACAAGAATCTCCCTTGGGCAAACCTGCCGTCACGTCCGCAGATTCCTGCGCTCACCTCATCAATGAGCTTCACGGACTTCACTGCGCAGGCATTTGAGGAAGCGCCCGGGCTGGTTATCGGCGAAACCCCCGACCGTATAGCCAGCATGCGATTGGTCATTGAGAACATGCCCGCGCTGGCGCGCCAAGGCGTCAGGACACTCTATGTGCGCCGATTGCTCAACGACTTTGCCCAGGCTGATCTGAACGTTTACTTCAAATCCGGCGCCATGTCCGATGACCTGCAGCAATATCTGAGTCGTCTCGGCACCGATCCAGCAGAGCAGTTCGACGAACTGGCGCTGGTGAAAAGCGCCAGAGAAAACGGTATTCGAGTTCAGGCCACCGATTGTGCGGCGACCTACAGAAAGCCCGTTTCACTTACGCTGCCCGAGGAACAAATCATGACCAACCACCTGACCGCCGACATCATGTTCATGGACAAAACCATGAATGACGTTGGCAAATGGGTGGTACTGACGGGGGTGGAAAATACCAATACGTTCAGGGGCGTTGCTGGTATCAGCGAACTGGAGGGTGGCATCGGCGTGCGGATTCAAGAGGTCGATCCGGGACAAGGGGAACATTTGGCAGTAGACCCGGGCGTTGACATCGAACGGGGTCCACATTCACAGACTCTGGTACAGCGTGGAACTGTCGAAACCCATTACGCCGACGTGCTTCTGCAGATGGAAGCAGCACCGGTCAGCCGTACCGAACTGCAAATACACCGGCTGCTTTATCGTGCGGGTATGTTTGTATTCGAACGCTCCCAAGGCACGTATCGGTTATTCCACCGAAGTGTGAACGGCGAGATTGTACAAACGCCCGTCCAGACTTTCGCCGATGGACGCTATTACATTGACCGTCCATCCTGGGGTTCGGTACATCGCGTGCCCTTCGACAGCCTTGAACAATTATCCAGTGCACTGAAGCAAATCGGACTGCAACTGCAAAGCCGACTTCCTGCTTGACCTGCCATTCAGACAGACGAAAAAACCCTGGCCGAGGCCAGGGTTTTTCATTGCATCAGTGCGAGCTGTGTTGCGGGATCACTCCCACTCAATGGTCGCCGGCGGCTTGCTCGACACGTCGTAAGTGACGCGGGAGATGCCTTCGATTTCATTGATGATGCGGCCGGAAACGGTTTCCAGCAGTTCGTAAGGCAGGTGTGCCCAACGTGCGGTCATGAAGTCGATGGTTTCCACGGCACGCAGGGCCACGACCCAGGCGTAACGACGGCCATCGCCGACCACGCCAACCGATTTCACTGGCTGGAACACGACGAAGGCCTGGCTGACCTTGTGGTACCAGTCGGCCTTGCGCAGTTCTTCGATGAAGATGTGGTCGGCGCGACGCAGCAGGTCGGCGTATTCCTTCTTCACTTCACCGAGGATGCGCACGCCCAGGCCCGGGCCCGGGAACGGGTGACGGTAGACCATGTCGTACGGCAGGCCCAGTTCCAGGCCCAGACGACGGACTTCGTCCTTGAACAGTTCGCGCAGTGGCTCGACCAGTTTCAGGTTCATCTCGTCCGGCAGGCCGCCCACGTTGTGGTGCGACTTGATCACGTGAGCCTTGCCGCTTTTCGCGCCAGCCGACTCGATCACGTCCGGGTAGATGGTGCCCTGGGCCAGGTACTTGATGTTGTCCAGCTTGCAGGATTCGGCATCGAACACGTCGATGAAGGTGCGGCCGATGATCTTGCGCTTCTTCTCCGGATCGGCTTCGCCGGCCAGGTTGTTCAGGAACTGGTCTTCGGCGTTGGCGCGGATCACCTTGACGCCCATGTTCTCGGCGAACATGGCCATCACTTGCTCGCCTTCGTGCAGACGCAGCAGGCCGTTGTCGACGAAGACGCAGGTCAGCTGGTCGCCGATGGCCTTGTGCAGCAGTGCCGCAACCACCGAGGAATCCACACCGCCGGACAGACCCAGCAGCACGTTGTCGGTACCGACCTGCGCGCGGATGTTGGCGATGGCGTCTTCGGCAATCTTCGACGGGGTCCACAGGGCTTCACAGCCGCAGATGTCGAGAACGAAGCGCGACAGGATGCGACCGCCCTGCTTGGTGTGGGTCACTTCCGGGTGAAACTGCACGCCGTAGTAAGCGCGCTCGTCGTTGAACATGCCGGCGATCGGGCAGCTCGGGGTGCTGGCCAGGATGTGGAAATCGCCTGGCATCTTGGTGACCTTGTCACCGTGGCTCATCCATACGTCGAGGCCGAACAGGCCGTCGGCGTCGATGTGGTCTTCGATGCCGTCGAGCAGACGGCTCTTGCCGACTACGTCAACGCGGGCATAACCGAACTCACGCAGTTCGGAGCCTTCAACCTTGCCGCCCAGTTGCTCGGCCATGGTCTGCATGCCGTAGCAGATGCCGAAAACCGGTACGCCCAGGTCGAAAACCGCTTGCGGGCAACGCGGGCTGTTGGCTTCGTGCACGGACTCGGGACCGCCGGCGAGGATCACGCCTTTTGGAGCGAATTCGCGGATCGCATCCTCGTCCATGTCGAACGGGTGCAGTTCGCAGTACACACCGATCTCACGCACGCGGCGGGCGATCAGTTGGGTGTATTGCGAACCGAAGTCGAGGATCAGGATGCGGTGAGCGTGAATGTCGAGGGCCATGATTCAGTCTCGTCTAAGTAATTCAGAAACAGTCTTGATTCAGAAACGACTCGGGGCTGAATAAAACAGCCCCGGTCATTTAACGTTTTGCTTGAAGCCTCAACCTACGCGGTAGTTTGGCGCTTCCTTGGTGATCTGCACGTCGTGAACGTGGGATTCGGCCATGCCGGCACCGGTGATCCGCACGAACTCAGGCTTGGTGCGCATTTCTTCGATGTTGGCGCTGCCGGTGTAACCCATCGAGGAACGCAGACCGCCCATCAACTGGTGAATGATCGCGCTCAGGGTGCCCTTGTAAGGAACACGGCCTTCGATGCCTTCCGGAACCAGTTTCTCGGCGCCGGCCGAGGAGTCCTGGAAGTAACGGTCGGAAGAACCCTGAGCCTGGGACATGGCGCCCAGCGAGCCCATGCCGCGATAAGCCTTGTACGAACGGCCCTGGAACAGTTCGATCTCGCCCGGCGCTTCTTCGGTACCGGCGAACATCGAGCCCATCATCACGCAGGACGCACCGGCCACGATGGCCTTGGACAGGTCACCGGAGAAACGGATGCCGCCGTCGGCGATCAACGGAACACCGGTGCCTTCGAGGGCGGCGGCGACGTTGGCGATGGCACTGATTTGCGGAACGCCGACACCGGCGACGATACGGGTGGTGCAGATCGAGCCAGGGCCGATACCGACCTTGACCGCATCGGCGCCAGCTTCGGCCAGGGCCTTGGCGGCTGCGCCGGTGGCGATGTTGCCGCCGATCACCTGCACTTCAGGGAAGTTCTCCTTGACCCAGCGAACGCGGTCGATCACGCCTTTGGAGTGACCGTGAGCGGTGTCGACCACCACCACGTCCACACCGGCATTGACCAGAGCGGCAACACGGTCACCGGTGTCTTTACCGGTACCGACTGCAGCGCCGACGCGCAGACGACCTTGATCGTCCTTGCTGGCCAGCGGGTAGGCCTTGGCTTTTTCGATGTCTTTGACGGTCATCATGCCTTTGAGGGCAAACTTGTCGTCGACGATCAGGACTTTTTCCAGGCGGTGCTTGTGCAGCAACTCGCGGACTTCGTTCTTGTCGGCGCCTTCGCGAACGGTGACCAGACGCTCTTTCGGCGTCATCACTTCACGAACGGTGGCGTCCAGACGGGTTTCGAAGCGCACGTCACGGGAAGTGACGATGCCGACCAGGTCGCCATCGTGCAGCACCGGAACGCCGGAAATGTTGTGCATGCGGGTCAGATCGAACAGATCACGAACCGTGGCGTCAGCCTCGATGGTGATTGGATCCTTGACCACACCGGCTTCGAACTTCTTGACCTTGCGGACTTCGGCAGCTTGCTGCTCGATGGTCATGTTCTTGTGGATAATGCCGATGCCACCTTCCTGAGCCATGGCGATTGCCAGACGGGCTTCGGTGACGGTGTCCATGGCGGCAGAAACCAGAGGAATATTCAGTTCGATGCCACGGGTGAGGCGGGTCTTGAGACTGACTTCGTTAGGAAGCACCTCGGAATAACCAGGCACTAAAAGAATGTCGTCGAAGGTCAGAGCTTCTTGGCTGATACGCAGCATCGCGGGGGCTCCCGAGCGGGAAAATGGAAGCGCGCCATTATAGTCAGACACCCCTTCGGGTTCAATGTAAAACTTGTCTTATATCAATGTTGCTGATGTACGGGAAAAACGGCTCCTACAACTCGACCTTGACCCAGCTCACCGGTTGATCCAGCCAGTCGGCGAATTCGTCGATGAAACTCTGCTTGAACCCCGCCTCGAGCCAGTTGTTGAAGATGAAACCGAGGTTGGAAAACCCACATTCCTGCAAATACAGAAAACCGTTGATGTCGTCTTCATGCCCACACTCGGGGCAGGTGAAGTTGTCGGTGCGGCCCGGCATCCAGTCTTCCAGGCTTTCGAACAGCGCTTCGCCGATTTCCTGGCGGCACTCGGCGCAACCGGCCTCTTCGAGAAAGCCCTTGGCCGGGGTGTAGATGCAGCGTTTGGTGATGACTTCCAGGCCATTGATCGGTTCACCGAACGGCAGCGCCTCGGGGTGCAGCACCACCGCGCGGGCGCCATCGGCGATGGCATAGGCCATGCGATTGCCGGTGCGTCCACAGGTGCTCAGCTCTTCCTTGACGATGTTCTTGCGCACCAGCCAGCGCAGGATCGCCCGGGCCCGGGGCTCGTGCACCGGCAGGTTGGAGATTTTCGGGACGATGATGCTTTGGGAGTTCATGGTGCAAGCCTGCTGCGTCAAAGGATGTTCTGCGACGAACGCGGCCGGCAGCTTAATCCCTGAGACAATCCGGTCAAGTGCTTAAATAGCGGCCGATCAGCGCCAGACCGCTCGCCAGCACCAGCCAGGTCACCAGCCGCACGAAGGCCTCACGGGACAAACGCATCGTCAGCCGCCGCCCGATCCACAAGCCCAGCGCCATGGCCGGTAGCAGGCACAGCGCGAGCATCAACAAGGGTAGCTCGGCATACACGCCTGCGATGGCGAACAGACTCAAACGCACCACCGTGCTGCAACTGATCAGCGCACTCTGCGTGGCCCGGGCCGCGTCCTTGGGCAGCCGGCTGTTGAGGTAAATCGCATAAAGAAAGCCGCCACTGCCGAACAACGCCCCGAACAGCCCGCCCACCGTGCCCATGGGCAACGCCCACCCGGCGGACAACTGCGCCGGCCGCGCCTTGATCCACAAGCTGTAAACCGCATAGGCACTGATGAACAGTCCCATCAGCAACAACAGCAGATCGGATTTGAGGTTGAGCAGGAAAATCACTCCCAGCGTGCACCCCACCGCCATGCACGGCAGCAGCCGCAGCAACTCCGGTTTCGCTACATCTCTGCGCGATGGCAGCAGATTGCCGAACGCCGCTACAAAATCCAGCAACACCAGCAACGGCACGATTTTCGACAGCGGCATGAACAGGATCAGGATCGGCCCCGCCACCAGCGCCGTGCCAAAACCGGCAATGCCGAACACGACATAGGCCAGCGCAACACCCACTCCGACGACTGCCCAGCCCCCGAAGCCCCACGACCACTCGCTCAACAACCCCGCCACACTCATCCGCTCGCTTCCTTTAATAAGCCTGTGATGACTTTAGCCAGCGCCGAGGGTTGCGACTAATATCATCGAAACCGCCAAGCCATCTCGAAAAGGCATATCTCGTGCTTTCAACCCGTCAATTGCGCTATTTCGTCGAAATCGCCGAGTGCGGCAGCTTCAGCGCCGCCGCCGAACGCCTGTTCATTGCTCAATCGGCGCTGAGCCGGCAGATTAAGGACATGGAAACCCGCCTGCGAACGCCGCTGTTCGAACGCACCGCCCGCCAGCCCCGGCTCACTGCCGCTGGCGAAGCATTCCTGCCCCGGGCGAGAAACCTGCTCAATGAATTGAACAAGGCCAGCACCCTGGCCACGGAAATCGGCCAGGGCCAGCGCGGCACCTTGCGCCTGTGTCACTCCAGCACAGTGCCGATCAGCGGCCAACTGTTGCGCGACATGAGCGCTTACCTGGAACAGCAGCCCGGGGTTTCGCTGGACATCGGCACGTTGTCTTCGGAGGCACAGCTTGAAGAACTGGCCGAGGGGCGGCTCGACATCAGTCTTCTGCGCCTGCCGGTTTTGCGCCAGCGCGAGGGTGTTCATGTCGTGCCGCTCTACACCGAGCGCTTGCTGCTTGCCGTGCCGGCGGATCATCGACTGGCCTTTGCGGAGGCAGTCGATCTGGCGCAATTGAAGGACGAAGCGTTCATTTCCATCCCCCATCCGCAACGCGGCGGGTTGAGTTACTTGTGCGCCGACCTGTGCATGCGCCACGGTTTCTTCCCCCAGGCTGCGCGAGTGATGTCGCGCAAGACCACGCAGCTGCAATTGATCCAGGCCGGTTTCGGCATCGCCCTGCTGCCGGAGTCGATGCAGGACATCGCGCCTGCCGGTGTGAGATTTGTGCCGCTGAGCGGCGATTGCCAGAGCACCGTCGCCCTTGCCTTTCGGCAGAATCCCACATCGTTGGTGCAACACTTCCTCCAGACATTCACCGGCGAAAGCCTTTAAACTGCGTCCCATGATTAAAGATCCCTTTGCAAGACTCGGCCTGGACCGCGAAGTCCTGACCGTCAGCCAGCTCAACGGCCGCGCACGGGTGTTGCTCGAAGACGTGTTCAGCAACATCTGGGTCGAAGGCGAAATCTCCAACCTCGCCCGCCCGGCGTCCGGCCACGTGTATTTCACGCTCAAGGACAGCGGCGCGCAGGTGCGTTGCGCACTGTTTCGCCAGAACGCTGCGCGGGTGCGGCAGGCGCTGAAGGATGGCCTGGCGGTGAAGGTGCGCGGCAAGGTCTCACTGTTCGAGGGCCGTGGCGACTATCAGTTGATCCTCGACACGGTGGAGCCTGCCGGCGATGGCGCTCTGCGTCTGGCGTTTGATGCCTTGAAGGAAAAGCTCAGCGCCGAAGGCCTGTTCAGTGCCGAACGCAAAGTCCCGCTGCCGGCACATCCGCAGCACATCGGCATTATCAGTTCGCCGACCGGCGCGGTGATTCGCGACATTATCAGTGTGTTCCGACGCCGTGCGCCGCAGGTACAACTGACGCTAATTCCCACCGCTGTTCAGGGCCGCGAAGCCACGGCGCAGATCGTCCGCGCCCTGAGACTGGCGGACGCCCGGGGCTTCGACGCGCTGATTCTTGCCCGTGGCGGCGGCTCGCTGGAAGACCTCTGGTGCTTCAACGAAGAAGCCGTGGCCCGGGCGGTAGATGCCTGTGTTACGCCAATCGTCAGTGCGGTTGGTCATGAAACCGATGTGTCGATCAGCGACTTCGTGGCGGACGTTCGCGCACCGACGCCGTCCGCTGCCGCTGAACTGCTTGCCCCGGATTCCAGCCACCTGATCCGGCAGGTCGAAAGCCTGCATCGCCGACTGGTGATGCGCATACGCGACCGACTGATGCGTGATCGCCTGCGCCTTGAAGGCATGGCCCGCCGGTTGCGCCATCCCGGCGAACGTCTGCGCCAGCAGGCACAGCGCCTGGATGACCTGGACATGCGCATGCGCCGGGCATTCGAGCGCCAGCTCAACACCCGGCGCGAACGCCTGATTCGTCTGGAAACACGCCTTGCCGGGCAACATCCCGGACGGCAACTTGCCCTGTTGCGCCAACGCCTCGACAGTCTTGCCGAACGCCTGCCCCGCGCCATGAACGAAGGCCTGAAACGCCGTCGCCTGCAGTTGCAAAGCCAGATGCAGACCCTGCACGTGGTCAGCCCGCTGGCGACCCTCGGCCGTGGCTACAGCATTCTGCTGGATGAGCGCGGCAACGCGATTCGCAACGCCGCGCAGACCCATACCGGCCAGCGCCTGAAGGCCAAACTGGGCGAAGGCGAACTGCAAGTGCGCGTCGAGGACAATCACCTGACGCCCGTCACCCTCTCTTTACTGGACTGATCCATGCCGCGTTTTCTCGCTCCGCTGCTGTTGCTGTGCCTGACCGTCAACGCCCACGCCGACAGCTACATCACCCGGCTGCTGAACAAACCGGTGCCGGGCGGCGTTGCTGTCGTCGATCTGGGCACCGCCACACAAGCACCGAAAGCCACGTATCAGGGCAAACCGGTGTTGGTGGTCAAGGAACAGAACAACTGGCTGGCGATTGTCGGCGTTCCGCTGACCGTCAAACCCGGCACCCAGCAGATCAGCAGCGGCGGTCGAAACCTGAACTTCACTGTCGGCAACAAGAAATACCCGGAACAGCGCATCACCCTGAAGAACACGCAACAGGTCAATCCGAACCCGGCGAACCTCAAGCGCATCGAGGGCGAACTGGCCGAGCAGATCAAGGCTTACCGCAGCTTCAGCCCGAACACTCCGAGTAACCTGTTGCTCGACAAACCGGTCAACGGACCGCTGTCGAGCAAGTTCGGTGTGCGCCGGTTCTTCAACGGAGAAGAGCGCAATCCCCATGCAGGCCTCGACTTCGCGGTGCCGGCCGGCACACCGATCAAGACCCCGGCGGCGGGCAAGGTGATCCTGATCGGCAACTACTTCTTCAATGGCAACACCGTGTTCGTCGACCACGGCCAGGGCTTCATCAGCATGTTCTGCCATATGTCGAAGATCGACGTGCAGAACGGCCAGCAACTGGCTCGCGGCGCAGTGGTGGGCAAGGTTGGCGCCACAGGTCGGGCGACCGGGCCGCACATGCACTGGAATGTCAGCCTGAACGACGCGCGGGTCGATCCGGCAATCTTTATCGGCGCATTTCAACCTTGATTCGCCCCCAGCGGGGATTGCGCGCGACGAATGGTCTGCGCAATCCCCGCCAACAATTGCCGCCATATCAAGAATAAAATCTCGGAAAAAACTGCTTTCCGGGTATTCCTCTCAATTTTTTTCGACTGCTTGCCATCCTCAGCCCCCGCGGTTAGGGTTGAAGGCATGAAAACCTCTCACACCCTTATTCAGCTTCGCCAGCACCGCAGCCTGTGCCTCGTCAGCGCACGACTGCCGGGCTGAATCGCTGCGCCTCGTCCCAAGCTTCTCCGAACATTCGTTCCACCGGCAGGCCGCCTCTTTTCGGCCCAGACAATAAGGAATTTCCCGATGAGCATGCTCAAAGACCCGTCTTCGAAATACCGCGCGTTTCCTGTGATCAACCTGCCGGATCGCACCTGGCCGTCGAAAACCATCGATGCCGCGCCGATCTGGTGCAGCTCCGACCTGCGTGACGGCAACCAGTCGTTGATCGAGCCGATGGACGCGGTGAAAAAGCTGCGCTTCTGGAAAACCCTGGTGCAGGTGGGCGTGAAGGAAATCGAGGCGTCGTTCCCGGCGGCTTCGCAAACCGACTTCGACTTCGTGCGTACCCTGATCGAAGACGGCCACATCCCGGACGACACCACCATTCAGGTGCTGACCCAGGGTCGTGAAGATCTGATCGAGCGCACCTTCGAATCCCTGCGCGGGGCGAAAAAGGCGATCGTTCACCTGTACAACGCCACTTCCCCGTCTTTCCGTCGCATCGTGTTCAATCAGGACAAGGACGGGATCAAGGCCATCGCCGTGAACGCCGCCAAGCTGTTCGTCAAATACGCTGCGATGCAGCCGGACACCGAGTGGACCTTCGAATACTCGCCGGAAACCTTCAGCGCCACCGAGCTGGAGTTCGCCAAGGAAGTCTGCGATGCGGTGATCGAGGTCTGGAACCCGACGCCCGAGCACAAGATCATCCTCAACCTGCCGGCCACCGTTGAGTGCGCGACCCCGAACGTCTACGCCGACCAGATCGAGTGGTTCCACCGCAACATCAACCGTCGTGACAGCGTGATCATCAGCCTGCACACCCACAACGACCGTGGCACTGGCGTGGCCGCCACCGAGCTGGGCCTGATGGCCGGCGCCGACCGCGTCGAAGGCTGCCTGTTCGGCAACGGCGAGCGTACCGGTAACGTCGACCTCGTGACCGTGGCACTGAACATGTACACCCAGGGCCTCGACCCGCAACTGGACTTCTCCGACATCGACGGCGTGCGCAAGGTCGTCGAAGAGTGCAACCAGATCCAGGTTCACCCGCGTCACCCGTACGTCGGCGACCTGGTGCACACCGCGTTCTCCGGCTCCCACCAGGACGCGATCCGCAAGGGCTTCGCCCAGCAGAAACCGGACACCCTGTGGGAAGTGCCGTACCTGCCGATCGATCCGGCCGACATCGGCCGCAGCTACGAGGCGGTGATCCGCGTCAACAGCCAGTCGGGCAAGGGCGGTATCGCCTACCTGCTGGAGCAGGAATATGGCATCAGCCTGCCGCGCCGCATGCAGATCGAGTTCAGCCAGGTTGTGCAGCGTGAAACCGATCGTCTGGGCCTGGAAATGACTGCCCAGCAGATCCACTCGCTGCTGCACACCGAGTACCTGCAAGCCAACACCCCGTATGCGCTGGTCAGCCATCGCCTGCAGGAAGAAAACGGCCACAGCGCCGTCGAGGTGGAAGTGGCGAGCAAGGGCCAGGGCGAAACCAACCTGCACTGGCGCGGCAAGGGCAACGGTGCGCTGGAAGCACTGGTGGCCGGTCTGCCGATTCCGGTGGAGATCATGGACTACAACGAACACGCCATCGGCGCTGGCACCAACGCCAAGGCAGCGGCTTACATCGAGCTGCGCGTGAATGGCGAACGTGCCGTGCACGGCGTGGGTATCGATGAAAACATCACCACCGCCAGCTTCAAGGCACTGTTCAGCGCGCTCAACCGCTCGCTGAGCCAGCCGGAAGCAAAAGCGGCGTAACTGAGCGCTGAAATGCAAAAGGCCCCGGGGTTTACACCTTGGGGCCTTTTTATTTTCTATCTGATCGTTCCCACGCTCCGCGTGGGAACGATCCAGCTAATCTTGGCTATCAAGTGAACTCGAAGGTATCCGCGTCCAGATTCGCCGGAAACCGCTCGCGGTAAGCCGCCAGCGGTGCCGCTTCCAGTACGGCCTTGAACACCCCGTCCGCCTCCCCCGCCGCCAGCAAGGTCTCGCCCTGGAAGTCCAGCACCTGACTATCGCCGGTGTAGGCAAAACCCTTGCCGTCGGTGCCGACGCGATTCACGGCCGCCACGTAGCACAGGTTTTCAATCGCCCGCGCCGGCAGCAAACGGTTCCAGTGCAGACGCCGCGCCCCCGGCCAGTTGGCGGTGTACAGCAGCAGATCGGTATCTTGTGCATCGCGGCTCCACACCGGGAAACGCAAGTCGTAGCAAATCAGCGGCCGGATGCGCCAGCCCTTGAGCTCGAACTGCACCTGGCGTTCGCCGGGCGTGTAGTGATTGTGCTCGCCGGCCATGCGGAACAGATGGCGCTTGTCGTAATGCCACACTTCACCGTCCGGACGCGCCCATAGCAGGCGATTGCGATGGCTGCCGTCCGCGGCCTGGATGATCACACTGCCGGTGATCACCGCATTGAGCTTCGCCGCCTGTGCCTTCATCCATTTGCTGGTCGGGCCGTTTTCGGCTTCCGCCAGAGTTTCGGATTCCATGGAGAATCCGGTGGTGAACATCTCCGGCAGGATAATCAGATCCGCACCACGCGCCTGCTCCAGCAAAGCGTCGAAATGCTCAAGGTTGGCCTGACGATCATGCCAGGCCAGGCTGGTCTGGATCAGCGCCAGGTTGAGATTGGGCAAAGCACTCAGATCACGCATAGTTTTGCCGCCGCTTCCCGCAGCGTCTCCTCGCGTTTGGCGAAGCACAGCCGCACCAGGCGCTGGCCTTCAGGTGGATTCTGGTAGAACACCGACACCGGGATGCTCGCCACACCATGTTCGCGAGTCATCCACATCGCCATCTCGACATCGTTCAGGTCGGGACGGATCTGTGAGTAATCGACCAGTTGGAAATAGGTGCCGGTGACCCGGGTGAAGCTGAATCGCGACGGTTCCAGCAGATCACAGAACAGATCGCGCTTGGCCTGATAGAAACCCGGCAGTTCTTCGACGTGTTCCGGATGCTCGGCCATGTAATCGGCCAGCGCATATTGCAGCGGCGTCACGCCACAGAAGCTGACGTACTGGTGCACCTTGCGCAGTTCGGCGGTCAGGGCCGGCGGCGCCACGACGTAGCCGGTTTTCCAGCCGGTGACGTGATAGGTCTTGCCGAACGAGCTGACCACGAATGCGCGCTGATACAGCTCTTCATGGGCCAGCACGCTCACATGGGGAAGGCCGTCGTACACCAGGTGTTCGTAGACTTCGTCGCTGATCACATAGATGTCGCGATCGCGGATCAGCGCCGCCAACTGGTCCAGCTCTGCGCGACTGATCAGGGCGCCGCTGGGGTTGTGCGGGGTGTTGAGGATGATCATCCGCGTGCGCGGGCTCAGCGCTGCACTGAGCTTGTCGAAGTCGATGGAGAAATCCTCCAGACCGAGTTGCACATGCACGCAGCGCCCACCGGCCAGCTCTACCGACGGCTCGTAGCTGTCATAGGCCGGGTCGAACACGATCACTTCATCGCCGCTGTGGATAACCGCCTGGATCGCACAGAAGATCGCCTGAGTCGCGCCGGGAGTGACGGTCACCTCGTGATCGGCATCGACATTCACGCCATAGCTTCGGGCAATCTTCGCCGCAATCTGCTGGCGCAAGGCCGGCAGGCCGGTCATGGGCGAATACTGGTTATGGCCGCTGGCGATGTGCCGACCGACCGCATCGCGCAGCGACTGCGGGCCGTCGAAATCGGGAAAACCCTGGGACAGGTTGATGGCTCCGGTCTGTGCCGCGAGCTGAGACATCTGCGTGAAAATAGTGATGCCGACATTCGGCAGCTTGCTGTTGATCATCGGGGTTCCCTGCTCTGCCCCGGCACTGACGACGGCGCGGGAGAGCCCGAGGATAGCCCATCCGGCGCCCATAAAAAAAGGGCGCCAGATGGCGCCCTTCTCTCTTGATGACCGGGATCAGCGCTTGTCGCGGCGCTTCTTGCTGGCCTTCTTGTTGTGCGACATCAAACGACGCTTCTTGTTGACCTGGCGGTCGGTCAGCGTGTTCTTGTTGCCTTCGTACGGGTTCTCGCCGCCCTTGAACTCGATACGGATCGGCGTACCGACCAGTTTGAGCACACGGCGGTAAGTGTTTTCCAGATAGCGCACGTACGAGTTCGGTACTTTCTCGATCTGGTTGCCGTGGATCACGATCAGCGGCGGGTTGGCGCCACCGAGGTGGGCATAACGCAGCTTGATCCGGCGGCCGTTGACCATCGGCGGCTGGTGCTCGCTGACCGCGTCTTCGAGGATCTGGGTCAGGCGGCTGGTCGGCCAGCGGGTGACCGCCGACTTGAACGAGTTCTGCACCGAAGAGTAGAGGTTGCCCACGCCGGTACCGTGCAGGGCCGAGATGAAGTGGATGTCGGCGAAGTCGACGAAGAACAACCGGCGTTCCAGTTCGGTCTTCACGTAGTCACGCTCGCCCGGAGTCATGCCATCCCACTTGTTCAGCGCGATGACCAGCGCACGGCCGGACTCAAGGGCAAAGCCCAGCAGGTTGAGGTCGTGATCGACCACCCCTTCGCGGGCGTCCATCACGAAGATCACCACGTTGGCGTCTTTGATGGCCTGCAGGGTTTTGACCACGGAGAACTTTTCGACTTCTTCGTGGATCTTGCCGCGCTTGCGCACACCGGCAGTGTCGATCAGCGTGTACTTCTCGTCGTTACGCTCGAACGGGATGTAGATACTGTCGCGAGTGGTGCCCGGCTGGTCGTAGACGATCACCCGCTCTTCACCCAGCATGCGGTTGACCAGCGTCGACTTGCCGACGTTCGGCCGGCCGATGATGGCGATCTTGATGCCGTCCTTTTCGCTCGGACCTGGAATGCGCTTGGCTTCCTCGCCTTCGGCGACTTCTTCCTGCTCTTCGCCTTCCTGCGGCTCGTCCTCATCTTTCGGGAATTCGCTCAGAGCGATTTCCAGCAATTGAGTGATGCCACGACCATGCGCGCCGGCAATCGGGATCGCATCGCCCATGCCCATCGGGGCAAATTCGGCGCGAGCCATTTCCGGGTCGATGTTGTCGACCTTGTTGGCGACCACGTAGGAACGCTTGTTACGCTTGCGCAGGTGTTCGCCGATCATCTGGTCGGCGGCGGTGAAACCGGCCTTGGCATCTACCAGGAACAGAACGACATCCGCTTCTTCGATGGCCAGCAGCGACTGCTCGGCCATTTTTTCGTCCATACCATGCTCGTCACCGGAGATACCGCCGGTGTCGATCAGAATGTAGGAACGCCCTTGCCACTTGGCCTCACCGTACTGGCGATCACGGGTCAGACCGGACAAGTCGCCGACGATGGCGTCGCGAGTCCTGGTCAGGCGGTTGAACAAGGTGGACTTGCCGACGTTCGGTCGGCCCACCAGGGCGATTACGGGAACCATGCGGCTCTCCACTTCGTTATTTCAGAAAATACAAAAGCCGCTGCGAGGCAGCGGCTGGTGCTCGGGGCAACACCCATGGATGTTGCAAACCCTGCCGGAGCAGGGCCGCTTGGGGATCAACCCCAAGCATAGTCAAACCATTACTTGATGGTCAGGGCTTCCAGTTTGCCGCTGTTGCCATACACGTAAATCGTGTCACCCACCACCAGCGGACGGGCACGCAGGCCGTCGCTGTCGATGCGCTCGCGGCCGACGAAACGACCGTCCACCTGACTCAGCAGATGCAGGTAACCTTCCAGGTCACCGACTGCAACGTAGCTGGAGAACACTTCCGGTGCCGACAGTTGACGGCGGGCCAGCGAGTCGTTGGTCCACAGTGCAGTGGTCGAACGCTCGTCGACGCCTTCAACGGTGCCCGAGGACAGGCTCACGTAGACGTTGCCGAAACCCTGGGCGATACCGGCGTAGCTCGACGCATCGCGCTGCCACAGTTGACGGCCGCTTTCCAGGTCCAGTGCCGCAACGCGACCCTGATAGCTGGCAACGTACAGTGTGCCACCCGACAGCAGCAGACCGCCGTCGATGTCGACCACGCGCTCCAGTTCCGAACGACCTTGTGGAATCGCGATCCGTTGTTCCCAGACCGGCACGCCATTGGAAATGTCCAGAGCGACCACTTTACCGGTCGACAGGCCAGCCACCGCAAGGCGGTTGGTCGCGAGCGGCGCACTGGTGCCACGCAGGGTCAGTACGGCCGGGGTGCTGTCATACACCCAGCGCTGTTGACCGGTGGATGCATCCAGACCGATCAGACGATCGTCCTGGGTCTGCACGACCACGATGTCGCCGTTGCTGGCTGGTGGCGCCAATACTTCACTGGTCACGCGAGCGCGCCACTTCTCTTCACCATTGATGGTGTCGAGGGCGATGACGTCGCCACGCAGCGTGCCGATCAGAACCAGACCGTAACCCACGCCGACGGCGCCGGAGACTGGCACATCCAGTTCTTTTTTCCACTTCACGTCGCCGTTGCTGCGATCCATGGACATCACGATACCGGTCACGTCGGCGGCGTAAATGGTGTCACCATCGATCGCCGGCACCAGCATGTTGTAGGTTTCGCCCTGACCGTCGCCGATCGAACGGCTCCAGACTTTGTGCAGAACCACTTCTTCCTTGAAGGAAGTCAGTTCGGCTGGTGGCAGTTCTTTTGTGCTGTTGCTGCTGCAACCCGTGGCCAGAATGGCCAGAGCCAGCAATGCTGCATGCTTCCAACCGATCACGTCACGCATCCCCTTTGGCCAGGTCGTCCAGCTTGATTTGAAGGCCGCCGACTGCCGCTTCATCCGACAGTGCCGCCTTGGCTTTTTGATACGCCGCGTTCGCTTCGTCAGTGCGGCCCAGCTGTACCAGCAGGTCGCCCTTGAGTTCTTCGCGAGTGGCCAGGAACGACTTGTCGGCATCGCCTTCAAGCAGTTTCAGGGCTTCATCCGCCTTGTTCTGTGCACCCAGCACCTGCGCCAGACGCTGACGGGCGATTTCGCCCAGCGCCGCGTTGGCCGGTTTGGCAACGATGGCTTTCAGTTCGGTCGCCGCGTCGTCCAGCTTGCCGCTGTCGACCGCAACCTTGGCCACAAACAGGCTGCCGTACTGCGCGTAGGCCGTACCGCCGAACTCGCTGTTGAGCTTGCCGGCCAGATCCGCAACGCGCGCGGCGTCAGGCTTGCCGTCCGGGGTCAGCGTGGTTTCCAGCAATTGCTGATAGAGCACCGAGGCGCCTTGCGACTGGTTGCTCTGATACTTGTGAAATGCCTGCCAGCCGAACACGATGACCAGCGCCAACAGGCCGCCAGTGACCAGAGGTTTGCCGTTGCGTGTCCACCAGTCCTTCAAATCCGCCAACTGTTCGTCTTCGGTACTCGACACCCCAATACTCCTTAATCGCTAAATCGGCTGTTTAAACAGCTTCAACCCTGCACGACGCAGGTGGCCAGGTGAGCGGCAAGCGCATCCCAGGCAATGCTTTGTTGTTCGCCCTGGCCACGCAGGGGTTTGAAACCTACCACTTGCTGGGCCATTTCGTCGTCACCGAGGATCAGCGCGTACAGCGCACCGCTCTTGTCGGCTTTCTTGAACTGGCTCTTGAAGCTGCCGGCACCGGCATTGACCTGCAGGCGCAGGTTCGGCAACTGGTCGCGTACACGCTCGGCCAGGGCCAGACCGGCCAGCTCCGCCTCTTCGCCGAAGGCGCAGAGGTAGACGTCGACCTGACGGGCGAGTTCTTGCGGGATCTGCTCCAGGGTTTCCAGCATCAGCACAAGGCGCTCGATGCCCATGGCGAAACCGACGCCCGGGGTCGGCTTGCCGCCCATCTGCTCGACCAGACCGTCGTAACGGCCGCCCGCGCACACGGTGCCTTGGGCGCCGAGCTTGTCGGTGACCCATTCGAATACGGTTTTGCTGTAGTAATCGAGACCGCGCACCAGTTTCGGGTTGAGCACGTAAGGAATGCCGACAGCATCCAGACGGGCCTTCAGACCTTCGAAGTGGGCACGGGACTCTTCATCCAGGTAATCCGCCATTTTCGGCGCATCGACCAGCACGGCTTGCGTGTCGGCGTTCTTGGTGTCGAGCACGCGCAGCGGGTTGGTTTTCAGGCGACGCTGGCTGTCTTCGTCCAGTTTGTCGTGGTGCGCCGAGAGGTACTCGACCAGCGCTTCACGATAACGACCACGGGACTCGCTGGTACCCAGACTGTTGAGTTCGAGC
Organism: Pseudomonas sp. UV AK001; assembly: GCF_046097675.1. NCBI lineage: Bacteria > Pseudomonadati > Pseudomonadota > Gammaproteobacteria > Pseudomonadales > Pseudomonadaceae > Pseudomonas > Pseudomonas sp. UV AK001. Next base: position 100,582 of record NZ_JBJUVZ010000003.1, on the reverse strand, counting down.
TTGACCGCATCACGGATACCCAGCTCGCCCCACAGGCGCCAGGTCATGATGATCAATTCGGCGTCGATGTCCGGACCGTCGAGGTTGAAGACTTCCAGACCGATCTGGTGGAACTGGCGATAACGGCCTTTCTGCGGACGCTCGTGACGGAACATCGGACCGATGTACCAGAGTTTCTGCACCTGGCCACCGCCGGTGATGCCATGCTCGAGCACGGCACGCACGCACGCAGCGGTACCTTCCGGACGCAGGGTCAGGGAGTCGCCGTTGCGGTCGTCGAAGGTGTACATCTCTTTTTCGACGATGTCGGTCACTTCGCCGATCGAGCGCTTGAACAGCTCGGTGAATTCGACGATCGGCATGCGGATCTGCTTGTAACCGTAGTTATCCAGCAAACGCGAAACAGTGCCTTCGAAGTAGCGCCATACCGGGGTCTGTTCCGGCAGGATGTCGTTCATGCCACGAATGGCTTGCAGGGACTTGCTCACAGAAATTCCTTAATTCGTTCGATCAGCCGCGCGCGATGACCGCTGCGTCGGCTTCGACCTTCTCGGCCGCCTTCTCGCGGATCAGCTTTTCCAGCTCGTCCACCAGATTGTCATTCGTCAGTTTCTGCGACGGCTTGCCGTCGATGTAAATCAGGTTCGGCGTACCGCCGGTCAAGCCGATATGGGCTTCCTTGGCTTCGCCGGGGCCGTTGACCACGCAGCCGATCACCGCAACATCCAGCGGCACCAGCAGGTCTTCAAGGCGCCCTTCCAGCTCGTTCATGGTCTTGACAACATCGAAGTTCTGCCGCGAGCAGCTCGGGCAGGCGATGAAGTTGATGCCACGGGAACGCAGATGCAAAGACTTGAGGATGTCGTAACCGACCTTCACTTCCTCGACCGGATCGGCCGCCAGCGAGATGCGGATGGTATCGCCAATCCCCTCGGCGAGCAGCATACCTAGGCCCACGGCGGATTTCACTGTACCGGAGCGCAATCCACCGGCTTCGGTGATGCCCAGGTGCAGCGGCTGGACGATTTCTTTCGCCAGCAGGCGGTAGGCTTCGACGGCCATGAACACGTCGGAAGCCTTCACGCTGACCTTGAAGTCCTGGAAATTCAGGCGTTCGAGGTGCTCGACGTGACGCAGTGCGGACTCGACCAGCGCGGCCGGGGTCGGCTCACCGTATTTCTTCTGCAGGTCTTTTTCCAGGGAACCGGCGTTGACGCCGATGCGGATCGGAATCCCGCGGTCACGAGCGGCATCAACCACCGCACGCACGCGGTCTTCGCGACCGATGTTGCCCGGGTTGATGCGCAGGCAGTCCACACCCAGTTCGGCCACGCGCAAAGCGATCTTATAGTCGAAGTGGATGTCGGCAACCAGCGGCACCTTGACCAGTTGCTTGATCTTGCCGAACGCCTCGGCGGCGTCCATGTCCGGCACCGATACGCGAACGATGTCGACGCCAGCGGCTTCCAGACGGTTGATCTGGGCGACCGTGGCCGCGACATCGTTGGTGTCGCTGTTGGTCATGCTCTGCACCGCGATAGGTGCATCGCCGCCCACAGGCACGTTACCGACCCAGATCTTGCGCGATTCGCGACGTTTGATTGGAGATTCGCCGTGCATGACTTATTGACCCAACTTCAGGCGAGCAGTCTCGCCACTGGTGAACGGAGCGACATCGACCGGCTGGCCGTTGTAGCTGACCTGCGCTGCCCGGGCAACACCCAGACGCACGGCCAGCGGTGGCTTGCCTGCCACGGAGACGCTGTCGCCTTTATGTTTCAGACCACTGAACAGAACCTTGCCGCGACCATCGGTGACCTGTGCCCAGCAATCAGCAGTGAACTGCAGTTGCACCTGACCTTCGCCTGCTGCCGGAGCAGTGGTTTCTGCGGTGGGTGCCGGGGTGGCCGGGACAACGGGTGCGGTGACTGTCGGTGCCGGAGTCGCCGGAACATTAGGGGCAGGTGCAGCCGGAGTGGCGACAACCGGGGCCGGGGCATGGGCCGGAGCAGCTGGCGTCGCCGCCGGGGCAGCAGATACAGCTGGCGCAGCTGCCGGAACGACGGGTTCGGCACCGGTCGACTCTGCAGCGGTTTCCGACTGGGGCAGTGCCAGCGCCGTCGCGCCCTCGGTTTGACCTTCGGTAACGGCCTGGTCTTCCGGCTCGTCGATCGGATGAATCTGCGTGGTGCCATCGGCGCCTTCGACTTCAACGTGCTCCGGGGCCAGACTGGTCAGATCCTTGGTACGCAGCGAGGTCTGATCCTGCCACCAGACGAAACCGCCGCCGATGACCGCGATCAGCAGCAGGAGGCTGACGATTCGCAAAATGGTGTGGGAAACCCGGACCGGCTCTTCGATCCGACCCAGCGCATGGACATTGCTGCCTTGGGAGTCGGTGCCGGTGGACTGGTCGAACTGCTGGACCAGGACCGCCTGATCCATGCCGAGCAATTTGGCATAGGCGCGAATATAGCCGCGAGCGAAGGTATGCCCCGGCAGCTTGTCGAACGCACCGGCTTCGAGGTTGGTCAGGGAAGTCACGGTGAGGTTGAGCTTGAGGGCCACTTCGGCCAGCGACCAGCCATTGCTTTCGCGGGCCTGGCGCAAGGTCTCACCGGGGTTAACGCGATTCGCTGCTACAACTTCGGGATGCGCCGCTTTCATCATTGCTCCGACAGGTATTGCTGATATTCCGGCGTACCGGGATAGAGTCGTTTTAATTGCAGGCCCGCACTGGCGGCCTTGTCGCGATCTTCAAACACTTTTGCCAACCGAACCGCGAGCAACAGACTACGTGCATTTTGCTCGGACAGCTGGCTGAAACGGTCGTAATAGTCACGCGCGGGCACATAATGCCTGTCTTCGAATGACAACTCAGCCATTTCCAGCAACGCCCGTGGTTGCTGACGGTTCAAACGCAATGCTTTTTCCAGTTGCTGCCGGGCCAGTTCACGCTGACCAAGCTTGGACGCCGTCATGCCGAGGTTCTCGAACACACGGGAACGCTCAGGATACAGGGTATCGGCGGCGGCCTGTTCAAAACGCTCGTAGGCTTCCTTGTAACGCTGCTCTTCGTAGAGAAAACTGCCGTAATTGTTGAGGATGCGGGCATCGGCGGGACGGGAGGACAGCGCCTTGCGAAAGTGTTCGTCGGCCAGCTTCGGCTCCATCTCGGACTGAAAGACCAGCCCAAGAGCGGCGTTGGCGTCGGGATCGGAACCGTCCAGCTCAAGGGCCTTTTTCAATGGCACCTTGGCCCGCTCGGTCATGCCTTGCTGCAAGTACCCCAGGCCCAGCTGCACGTAGGCAGCCCGCGCTTCGTCGCGGCCCTTGCTGGTCTTCATCGGGTTGTAATCGCCCGACAGGACACAGCCAGCACACAGGCTGGCCAACAGCAAAAGCAGCGCAAAGCGCAGGGACATAGAGATCCTCTCTTAGTTAGTGTTCGCGACGTTCTGTGCCAGATCGCTGTCGGCGCTCAATTCGCGCACGGCGATGTAACGTTCGCTGCGACGGGTGCGATCCAGCACCTGCCCTACCAATTGACCGCAAGCCGCGTCGATGTCTTCACCACGGGTGGTGCGCACGGTCACGTTATAGCCTGCCTGATGCAGCTGATCCTGGAACCGGCGAATCGCGTTGTTGCTCGGCCGCTCGTAACCGGAATGCGGGAACGGGTTGAACGGAATCAGGTTGATCTTGCAGGGAATATCCTTGAGCAACTCGATCATTTCCACGGCGTGCTCAAGCTTGTCGTTGACGTCCTTGAGCAAGGTGTACTCGATGGTCAGCACACGTTTCTCGCCCAGGGCGGACATGTAGCGCACACACGAATCGAGGAGCATCTTAAGCGGATATTTCTTGTTGATCGGCACCAATTGGTTACGCAATGCGTCATTCGGTGCGTGCAGGGACAACGCCAGGGATACGTCGATGTGCTTGGCCAGCTCATCGATCATCGGCACCACACCCGACGTGGACAGGGTCACGCGGCGCTTGGAGATCCCGTAGCCCAGGTCATCCATCATCAGATGCATGGCGGCCACGACGTTGTCGAAGTTCAGCAGCGGTTCGCCCATGCCCATCATCACCACGTTGGTGATGGCGCGGTCGATGGTAGCCGGAACACTGCCGAAGGATTTGTTGGCAATCCACACCTGGCCGATGACTTCGGCGGCGGTGAGGTTGCTGTTGAAGCCTTGCTTGCCGGTGGAGCAGAAACTGCAGTCCAGGGCACAGCCTGCCTGGGACGAAACGCACAGAGTGCCGCGTTTGCCCTGGGGAATGTAAACGGTCTCGACACAGCTGCCGGACGCCACGCGCACCACCCACTTGCGGGTGCCGTCGCTGGAAATGTCCTCGCTGACCACTTCGGGACCACGGACCTCAGCAACAGCCTTGAGCTTTTCGCGCAAGGCCTTGCTGACGTTCGTCATGGCGTCGAAATCATCGACGCCAAAGTGGTGAATCCATTTCATTACCTGACCGGCACGGAAACGCTTCTCCCCGATTGAGTCGAAGAATTTTTCCATTTCCGGCTGGGTCAGACCCAGCAGGTTGGTTTTAACAGTCGATGTAGTCATGGATTCACCTTCACTCTTAAGCCAATGCTTAGCGAGTGGTTACTTCAGTAGCTGCGAAGAAGTACGAGATTTCGCGAGCGGCAGCGGCTTCGGAGTCCGAACCGTGAACGGCGTTGGCGTCGATCGACTCAGCGAAGTCAGCACGGATGGTGCCGGCAGCAGCTTCTTTAGGGTTGGTAGCGCCCATCAGCTCACGGTTGCGAGCGATGGCGTTTTCGCCTTCCAGAACCTGAACGACAACCGGACCGGAGATCATGAAAGCAACCAGGTCACCGAAGAAACCGCGCTCTTTGTGCTCAGCGTAGAAGCCTTCAGCTTCGGCTTTGGACAGTTGCTTCATTTTCGAAGCAACTACTTTCAGACCAGCCTTTTCGAAACGGGTAACGATTTCGCCGGCAGCGCCTTTTGCAACGGCGTCAGGCTTGATGATGGAGAAAGTACGTTGAACAGCCATGGTGTAACTCCAGAAACGGTAATTTGCGAAAAATTAAACCCGCGAATTATACGCGGGTTCTTGGGTATTGCCTAACCTGCGAGGACGATCAGTCTATTTCGTCATTCCAGAGCTGCTGAACCGCTTCCAACACCTTCTCGCCGACACGGCCAGAGTTGTTGTCGAAGTCAGGCAGCTCCATGATCCATCGCTGCAGGTCGACGAAATTGACAGAAAACGGATCTACACCCGGCTTGGCTTCCGCCAGCTCTTCTGCAATACGTTGAACATCATTCCAACCGTAGCTCATGACAGTCTTACCAGTCAGTGCGGCGCTTCGGCCGCATGGTTAAGCGAATATTTCGGAATCTCGACGGTGAGGTCTTCCTCGCCGACGATGGCCTGACAGGCCAGACGCGACTGCGCCTCCAGACCCCAGGCACGATCAAGAAAATCTTCCTCCAACTCGTCAGCTTCTTCCAGCGAGTCGAAACCCTCGCGGATGATGCAGTGACAGGTGGTGCAGGCGCAGACGCCGCCGCAGGCGCTTTCCATCTCGATGTGGTGTTCGTGGGCCAGCTCGAGAATCGAAGTGCCGGGCTCAGCCTCGACCACCATGCCTTCAGGGCAGAACTTCTCGTGGGGCAGAAAAATGACCTGCGGCATCAGATATCCTCGATTTCATTCAGGTTGCGCCCCGACAGAGCGGCTTTCACCGTCTGATCCATACGACGGGCAGCAAAAGCATCGGTCACTTGCGACAGACGCTTGGTCTGCTGCTCGATGGCGTAACCATCAGTGCCTTTCATCAGTTCGGTCAGTTCCTGCACCTGCTGATCGATGACCATCCGCTCTTCGGCGTCGAGCAAACGCTCGCCATCCGCCTCCAGAGCGCCCTGCACCGCTTCGATCAGGCGCTGGGCATCAACCTGCTGCTCGCGCAGGACGCGGGCAACCTTGTCGTCATTGGCGTGCTGGAACGAATCCTTGAGCATCTTGGCGATTTCGCCATCGGTCAAACCGTAGGACGGCTTGACCTGAATGCTCGCTTCAACACCCGAGCCCAGTTCACGGGCAGAAACACTGAGCAGACCGTCAGCATCGACCTGAAAGGTCACGCGAATCTTCGCCGCGCCCGCCACCATCGCCGGGATACCGCGCAATTCGAAACGAGCCAGGGAGCGGCAGTCGCTGATCAGTTCGCGCTCGCCCTGCAACACATGGATCGCCATGGCCGACTGGCCGTCTTTATAAGTGGTGAAGTCCTGGGCGCGGGCAACCGGGATGGTGGTGTTGCGCGGAATCACCTTCTCCATCAGGCCGCCCATGGTTTCCAGCCCCAGGGACAGCGGAATCACATCGAGCAGCAGCAGTTCGCCGCCATCGCGCTTGTTGCCGGCCAGTGTATCGGCCTGGATCGCGGCACCGATGGCCACTACCTGATCCGGGTCGATTTCGGTCAGCGGTTGACGGCCGAAGGCTTCGGCGACGGCTTCGCGAACACGTGGAACGCGGGTCGAACCACCGACCATGACCACGGCATGCACGTCTTCCAGCTCGATACCGGAGTCGCGAACGGCACGGCGGCAGGCTTTCAGGCTGCGGGCAACCATCGGCTCGATCAGTGCGTCGAAGGCCTCGCGGGTCAGCTGTGCTTTCCAGTCACCATAAGCAACTTCAACACTGTCGGCATTCGTCAGGGCTTCTTTGGCCGCACAAGCGGTTTGCAGCAGATTGCGCTGCGCACCCGGATCGAGATCGGCGGACAGGCCCGCGCTCTCGATGATCCAGCCGGCAATCGCGTGGTCGAAATCGTCACCGCCCAGGGCACTGTCGCCACCGGTGGCCAGAACTTCGAAGACACCGCCGGTCAGGCGCAGAATCGAAATATCAAAAGTACCGCCGCCCAGATCATAAATGGCGACCAGGCCTTCGGCATGCTGATCCAGACCATAAGCCACTGCAGCCGCAGTCGGCTCGTTGAGCAAGCGCAGAACGTTCAGACCGGCGAGTTTTGCCGCATCCTTGGTAGCTTGGCGCTGAGCGTCGTCGAAATAGGCAGGAACGGTAATCACCGCGCCGACCAGTTCACCGCCCAAGGTCGCTTCAGCTCGCTGACGCAGCACTTTGAGGATATCGGCGGAGACTTCGACCGGGCTTTTCGGGCCCTGCACGGTGTCGATGAATGGCATGTGCGATTCGCCGCCGACAAAGCGGTACGGCAGTTGATCGCCCAATTGCTTGACGTCGGACAGGCCACGGCCCATCAGGCGCTTGACCGACAGCACGGTATTCAGGGGATCGGAGGACGCGGCCAGTTTGGCCGACTCGCCGACTTCGACGCGATCGGCGTGATAACGCACGGCGGAAGGCAGAATGACCCGCCCTTCGGCATCGGCCAGCGGCTCGGAAAGACCACTGCGCAACGCAGCGACCAGCGAATTGGTAGTGCCCAAGTCGATCCCCACAGCCAGACGACGCTGGTGCGGTTGAGGACTTTGGCCGGGTTCGGCGATCTGCAGTAGGGCCATCGTGATCAGGACTTATCTGTATATCAGGCGTGCGACCGGAGCGGCACTGGGTTAATCGTCGAGGCGCTCTTCTAACTGGCGCACTTCGTAGGTGAGCTTGTCGAGGAACTGCATGCGCCGCATCAGGCGTTCGGCCTGTTCGCGTTGCGCTGCATCATCCCAACAAGCCGCGAAGCTTTCGTTCAGCTGCTCCTGGGCGACTTTCAGGCGACGCTTGAAGGTCGCGACACCCGCCAGGTCGGCACTGTCCTGCAGATCTTCGAGCTCTTCGCGCCATTGCATCTGCTGCAGAAGAAACTCGGGATCGTGGACCGTGACTTCCATCGGCACTTCATGACCGCTGATCGTCAGCAGGTAACGTGCACGCTGGGCCGGGCTCTTGAGCGTCTGGTAAGCATCGTTGAGCCGCGCAGACTGTTCGAGCGCCGAGCGCTGCTCACGCTCGGAAGCGTCGGCAAAACGATCGGGATGAACGCCGCGCGCCAGCTCGCGATAGCGCGTGGCCAGTTGCTCGAGATCCAGACGAAAGCCCGGTTGCAGCTCGAATAAAGCGAAATGACAAGGAGTTCCCACGACCAGCCTCAGATGTTGAAGCTTTCGCCGCAGCCACACTCACCGCGCACGTTGGGATTGTTGAACTTGAAGCCTTCGTTCAACCCTTCCTTGACGAAATCGAGCTCGGTGCCGTCGAGGTAAGCCAGGCTCTTGGGGTCGATGATCACTTTTTCGCCGTGACTCTCGAACACCTGATCTTCTGCAACCACCTCGTCGACAAACTCCAGCACGTAGGCAAGGCCGGAACAGCCCGTGGTGCGAACACCCAGACGAATCCCTTCACCCTTGCCGCGCCCGTCGAGGGAGCGTCGCACGTGTCGAGCAGCCGCTTCTGTCATGCTGATAGCCATCGTTGACTCCTTACTCGTCGCCCAATGCTTAGATCAAGCCTTTCTTCTGCTTGTAGTCGCGAACAGCCGCCTTGATGGCGTCTTCAGCGAGTACCGAGCAGTGGATTTTCACTGGCGGCAGGGCCAGTTCTTCGGCCAGCTGGGTGTTCTTGATGGTTTCCGCTTCGTCCAGGGTCTTGCCCTTCATCCACTCGGTGGCGAGGGAGCTGGAAGCGATAGCCGAACCGCAGCCGTAGGTCTTGAACTTGGCGTCTTCGATAACGCCCTGGTCGTTGACCTTGATCTGCAGACGCATCACGTCGCCGCACGCCGGAGCGCCGACCATGCCGGTGCCGACATCCGGATCTTCCGCGTCCATCTTGCCGACGTTACGCGGGTTTTCGTAGTGGTCGATGACCTTTTCGCTGTAAGCCATGATTCTCAATCCTCACTCATCAGGGCCGCTCTTGAGACCCTGCAACTGCGCTGCGTAAACCGCCGCGTCGCTACAGGATCTGTATCCGGCGGCTTCTATATTTAGTGTGCCGCCCACTCGATCTTCGAGATATCGACGCCGTCTTTGTACATGTCCCACAGCGGCGACAGAGCGCGCAGCTTGGTAACGGCCTCGCAGACTTTCTGCGCGGCGTAATCGATTTCTTCTTCGGTGGTGAAACGGCCGAAGGTGAAGCGGATCGAGCTGTGTGCCAGTTCGTCGTTGCGGCCCAGGGCGCGCAGCACGTACGAAGGCTCCAGGGACGCCGAGGTGCACGCCGAACCGGACGAAACCGCCAGATCCTTGAGCGCCATGATCAGCGACTCGCCTTCAACGTAGTTGAAGCTCAGGTTCAGGTTGTGCGGAACGCGGGCAGTCAGGCTGCCGTTGACGTACAGCTCTTCCAGGTGCTCGACCTGCTTGTAGAAGCGATCGCTCAGGGCCTTGATGCGCACGTTTTCGGCAGCCATGTCTTCCTTGGCTACACGGAACGCTTCGCCCATGCCGACGATCTGGTGGGTCGCCAGGGTGCCGGAACGCATGCCGCGTTCGTGGCCGCCACCGTGCATGGTCGCTTCGATGCGCACACGCGGCTTACGGCTGACGTACAGCGCGCCAATGCCTTTAGGACCGTAGGTCTTGTGGGCAGAGAACGACATCATGTCGACTTTCAGCTTCTGCAGGTCGATTTCGACCTTGCCGGTGGACTGAGCAGCGTCGACGTGGAACAGAATACCTTTCGAACGGGTCAGCTCGCCGATGGCGGCGATGTCGTTGACCGTGCCGATTTCGTTGTTCACGTGCATCACCGACACCAGGATGGTGTCTTCGCGCAGCGCGGCTTCGATCATGGCCGGTGTGATCAGACCGTCTTCGGTCGGCTCGAGATAGGTCACTTCGAACCCTTCACGCTCCAGTTGGCGCATGGTGTCGAGGACAGCCTTGTGCTCGATCTTGGAGGTGATCAGGTGTTTGCCCTTGGAGGCATAGAAATGTGCCGCACCCTTGATTGCCAGGTTGTCGGACTCGGTGGCACCGGAGGTCCAGACGATTTCGCGCGGGTCGGCGTTGACCAGATCGGCCACCTGACGACGGGCGTTTTCGACGGACTCTTCGGCCTTCCAGCCGAACACGTGGGAACGGGACGCCGGGTTACCGAAGTTTCCGTCGACCAGCAGGCATTCACTCATCTTTTGCGCAACGCGCGGATCGACCGGGGTGGTCGCAGAGTAATCAAGGTAAATCGGCAATTTCATGGACTATCTCCTAAATCAGGCTGGCTGGCGTGCCGCTAGCTCTCTGGCTGTCATTCGACGGCGGACGCTTCAATCTTGTCCAGGCGCGGCGCCTTGCCATTGCAACGACGCTGATCCTGACGCTGGGCCACTTCCTGCACCTCACGGCGAGTTACGAGGTCGGCCAAGCTGATACCGCTGAGAAATTCGTGAATCTGCAGGCTCAGGTCGCACCACAGGTGATGGGTCAGGCAGGTGTCGCCGGAATGGCAATCGCCCTGGCCCTGGCATTTTGTTGCATCGACCGATTCGTTCACCGCATCGATCACCTGGGCGACCTGGATGCCCTGCATGTCGCGGGACAACTGGTAGCCACCGCCCGGACCGCGAACACTGGAAACCAGGTTGCTGCGGCGCAGCTTGGCGAAAAGCTGTTCGAGATAGGACAGGGAGATGCCTTGGCGCTCGGAGATATCGGCCAGGGACACGGGCCCGTGCTGCGCGTGCAACGCCAGGTCAAGCATGGCGGTCACGGCGTATCGGCCTTTTGTAGTCAGTCGCATGGACAATTACCACGGAGTTCGGAATGGGCGGGAGTATGCAATTCCCGAGCATTTAAGTCAACTATAAGACCTAGTGCTTTAGTCGGGTTTACCCGCAAAAGAGCGCGCGAATGATAGCAGGGTCTGCGGCTTAATGGCACACCGGTCGGCAGCAGCCCTGCAGGCGCATCAATGCGTCGTGGATTCGTCCTTGCCCTTGACGCAGGCAAAGTCCTCCTCGCGCAGTTCAGGCAGATCTTTCGCACAGTAATTGCTGCCCAGATCCTTCAACGCCCCGCACATCCCCTCCAGACGACCATCCACCGCCTGCAGGTGATCGAGCAGTTGACCAATGGCACGCGCCACCGGATCCGGCATGTCACCGCTCACACCATAGGCATCGAAACCGATTTTCTCGGCCATCGCCTTGCGCTTGGCATCGGCTTCATCATCGGATTTGACGATGATCCGCCCCGGAATGCCTACCACCGTGGCGCCCGGCGGCACCTCTTTGGTCACCACGGCATTGGAGCCGACCTTGGCGCCGGCGCCGACCGTGAACGGACCCAGCACCTTCGCGCCAGCCCCCACCACAACGCCATCACCTAGCGTCGGGTGACGCTTGCCTTTGTTCCAACTGGTGCCGCCAAGAGTCACGCCTTGATAGATGGTGACGTCATCACCGATTTCAGCGGTTTCACCGATAACGATACCCATGCCATGGTCGATAAAAAAACGTCGACCAACCTTGGCGCCCGGATGAATCTCGATTCCGGTCAGCCAGCGACCGAAGTTCGACACCAGCCGCGCCAGCCATTTCAGATCGTTGCGCCAGAGCATGCCGGCCAGTCGATGAATCCAGATTGCATGCATGCCGGGGTAGCAGGTCAGGACTTCAAAAGCGTTACGCGCCGCCGGGTCTCGGTGGAATACGCTCTGGATATCTTCACGCAAACGCTCGAACATCATTAATCCTTCCGCTTAAGGAGCTCGCCACGGGCCGCTTTCTGGGTTTCCGTGAGGATGCCACGCAAAATATTCATTTCCGCCCGGCTGACCGAGCTGCGTCCGTACAACCGGCGCAGGCGCGCCATCAAGTGCCGAGGCTTTTCCGGATCGAGGAATTCGATGGCCACCAGGGTCTGCTCCAGGTGCTCATAGAATCGCTCCAGCTCATCCATGGTCGCCAGCTCGGCGCTTTTCACGGAGGCCACTTCTTCCTTCTCGATCTTGGTCGGCTGGCCTTGTGCGGCCAGCCAGGCCATGCGCACTTCATAGCTCAGTACCTGCACCGCCGCCCCGAGATTCAGCGAGCTGAATTCAGGATCGGAGGGGATGTGCACGTGATAGTGACATCGTTGCAGCTCGTCGTTGGTCAGGCCGGAGTCTTCACGCCCGAACACCAGCGCGATTTCCGCGCCCTGCCCGGCCTCCTCGACCACTTTGGTCCCGCATTCGCGCGGATCCAGCAGCGGCCAGGGAATACGACGGTCGCGGGCACTGGTGCCGAGCACCAGATTGCAGCCAACCAGGGCGTCTTCCAAGGTGGCGACGACTTGCGCATTTTCAAGGATGTCACCGGCACCCGAGGCGCGGGCATCGGCTTCGTGATGCGGAAAAACTCGCGGGTCGACCAGCACCAGCCGCGACAAACCCATGTTTTTCATGGCGCGCGCGGTCCCGCCGATGTTTCCCGGGTGGCTGGTATTGACCAGGACGACACGAATGTTTTGCAGCACGGCGGGCGCTCTCGGACTGGGGAAAGGGGTGCAAATCTTACAGAACAGCCTACCGTTAAGCTATGAAAGCGAACAGCGACCTTCACCTGAAGAAAAGTTCTGATAGAATGCGCGGCTTTCTTTAACAACCTTAGGTGACACATCCATGCAGCCCATGCTGAATATCGCGCTGCGCGCCGCCCGCAGCGCCAGTGAACTGATCTTCCGCTCCATCGAGCGCCTGGATACCATCAAGGTCGACGAAAAAGACGCCAAGGATTACGTATCCGAGGTCGATCGCGCCGCCGAACAGAAAATCATCGACGCTCTGCGCAAGGCTTACCCGAATCACTCGATCATGGGTGAAGAGACCGGCATGCACGCCGGCAGCGGTATCGAAGGCGAAGAATACCTGTGGATCATCGATCCGCTGGACGGCACCACCAACTTCCTGCGCGGCATTCCTCACTTCGCCGTCAGCATTGCCTGCAAATACCGTGGTCGCCTGGAACACGCCGTTGTTCTGGACCCGGTTCGCCAGGAAGAATTCACCGCCAGCCGTGGTCGCGGCGCCCAACTGAACGGTCGTCGCCTGCGTGTCAGCGGTCGTACCAGTCTGGATGGCGCTCTGCTCGGTACCGGTTTCCCGTTCCGTGACGACCAGATGGACAACCTCGACAACTACCTGGGCATGTTCCGCGCCCTGGTTGGCCAGACTGCCGGCATCCGCCGCGCCGGTTCGGCGAGCCTGGACCTGGCTTACGTTGCTGCCGGTCGTTTCGACGCGTTCTGGGAGTCGGGCCTGTCCGAGTGGGACATGGCTGCAGGCGCCCTGCTGATTCAGGAAGCAGGCGGCCTGGTGAGCGACTTCACCGGCGGTCACGACTTCCTTGAAAAAGGCCACGTCGTTGCCGGCAACACCAAATGCTTCAAGGCAGTTCTGACGGCGATCCAGCCGCACCTGCCGGCCTCGCTGAAGCGCTAAGCCTCTCGCGAAACCAGAAAAGCACCCTTCGGGGTGCTTTTTTTATGCCTGTCATCACGTTAATCCCGGGCACAAAAAAGCACCCCGAAGGGTGCTTCTTTTTTACTACAACCGCTTATTGCCCAGGCTGCGCCTGCGACAGGATCAGCTTGCCTTCCTTGTCGACCGGAATCTGGTTGCCCGGATCACGATCCATCCGCACTTTGCCTTCCTTGCCGTCCAGCGAGTAGCGGACGTCATAGCCTACGACCTTGTCGCTGATGTCATTCACCGTATTACAGCGAGTCTGGGTGGTGGTGTAGGTATCGCGATTCTGCATGCCTTCCTGCACCTTGTTGCCGGCATAACCGCCACCGACCGCGCCAGCTACCGTGGCAATCTTCTTGCCGGTGCCGCCGCCGATCTGGTTGCCCAGCAAACCACCTGCCACGGCACCGATGGCGGTACCGAGAATCTGGTGTTGATCCTTGACCGGCGCCTGCCGGGTCACAGCGACATCCTTGCATACTTCACGTGGCGTCTTGATCTGTGTCTTGACCGGTTCAACGGCCAGAACCTGCGCATACTCAGGGCCGCTTTTAACCAGGCTGTAGGTGGCGACAGCGCCCCCGGCAGTCACACCGACAGCACCCAGTACCGCACCAACCAGCAACGACTTGTTCACATGAACCTCCTGACCATCACATGCGGGACGCGCCCGCGCTTCTCCCAGCCTTGGAGCAATAAAAAAGGCGCGAGTTCAACTCGCGCCTTTTTTGACTGACAACCGGGGAAGCGATGGCCGTTATGGACGGTCGTCGACTTCCTTCTCGGTATTGGCCGGCGGAATCAGGTCTTCCGAAGACAGGTTCAGCCAGATCAGCACCACGTTGGCGATGTAGATCGACGAGTAGGTACCCGCCAGAACACCGATGAACAGGGCGATGGAGAAGCCGAACAGGTTGTCGCCACCGAAGAACAGCAGTGCCGCGATCGCCAGCAAAGTGGAGATCGAAGTCGCCATGGTGCGCAGCAGGGTCTGAGTGGTCGAGATGTTGATGTTCTCGATCAGCGAAGCCTTGCGCAGCACGCGGAAGTTCTCACGCACCCGGTCGAACACGACGATGGTGTCGTTCAGCGAGTAACCGATGATCGCCAGTACCGCCGCCAGCACCGTCAGGTCGAAGGTGATCTGGAAGAACGACAGGATACCCACGGTCACGATCACGTCGTGAATCAGCGAAACGATGGCACCGACCGCGAATTTCCACTGAAAGCGGAAAGCCAGGTAGATCAGGATGCCGCCGAGCGCCAGCAGCATGCCGAGGCCGCCCTGGTCGCGCAGTTCTTCACCGACCTGCGGGCCGACGAACTCGACGCGCTTGACCGTCGCCGGGTTTTCACCGCCGACCTTCTGCAGCGCTTCCGCTACCTGATGGCCCAGCTGCGGGTCTTCGCCCGGCATGCGCACCAGCAGGTCGGTGGTCGCACCGAAGTTCTGCACGACCGCTTCGTGATAACCGGCGGTAACCAGTTGCTCACGCACCTTGGTGACGTCGGCCGGACGCTCGTAGGTCAGCTCGATGAGCGTACCGCCGGTGAAGTCCAGGCCCCAGTTCATGCCCTTGTGGAACACGCTGAACAAGGCCAGCACGGTAAGGAACAATGTGACGCCGAACGCGAAGTTGCGAACGCCCATGAAGTTGATTGTACGTAACATGGCAGCCCCTTAAATCCACAACTTCTTGAAGTCACGACCGCCGAAGATCAGGTTGACCATCGCGCGGGTCACCATGATGGCCGTGAACATCGAGGTAAAGATCCCGAGGGACATGGTCACTGCGAAACCCTTCACCGGGCCGGTGCCCATGGCGAAGAGGATGCCGCCGACCAGCAAGGTGGTCAGGTTGGCGTCGAGAATCGCGGTGAATGCCCGGCCGAAGCCTTCGTTGATTGCACGCTGCACGGTCATGCCGGCGGCGATCTCTTCACGGATCCGCGAGAAGATCAGCACGTTGGCGTCGACCGCCATACCCATGGTCAACACGATACCGGCGATACCCGGCAGGGTCAGGGTTGCACCCAGCAGCGACATCAATGCCAGCAGCAGCACCATGTTCACCGCCAGCGCGACGGTGGCGATCAGGCCGAAGAAGCGGTAGATGGCGATGATGAACAGCGAGACGAACAGCATGCCCCACAGCGATGCATCGATACCCTTGGTGATGTTGTCCGCACCCAGGCTCGGGCCGATGGTACGTTCTTCAGCGAAGTACATCGGAGCCGCCAGACCACCGGCACGCAGCAGCAGCGCCAGTTCGGACGATTCGCCCTGACCGTTCAGGCCGGTGATACGGAATTGCGCACCCAGCGGCGACTGGATGGTCGCCAGGCTGATGATCTTCTTCTCTTCCTTGAAGGTCTGCACGGCAACGTCTTTCTCGACGCCGTCGACCATCTGCTTGACGTAGGTGGTCACCGGGCGCTGTTCGATGAAGATCACCGCCATGCTGCGACCGACGTTGCTGCGGGTCGCGCGGCTCATCAGTTCGCCACCGTGGCCATCCAGACGGATGTTCACTTCAGGAGTACCGTGCTCGCCGAAACCGGCCTTGGCATCGGTCACCTGGTCACCGGTGATGATCAGGCTACGCTCGATCTGTGCCGGAGGACGCTTGCCTTCGCGGAACTCGAAAGTCTCGGAAGTGGCTTTCGAAGCTCCCGGCTCGGCGGCCAGACGGAATTCCAGGTTGGCGGTCTTGCCGAGGATACGCTTGGCTTCGGCAGTGTCCTGCACGCCCGGCAGCTCAACCACGATGCGGTTGGCGCCCTGACGCTGGACGATCGGTTCGGCAACACCCAGCTCGTTGACGCGGTTACGTACCGTGGTCAGGTTCTGCTTGATGGAGTATTCACGGATTTCCGCCAGCTTGGCCGGGGTCATCGCCAGACGCAGCACCGGTTGACCGTTGAGGTCGGCCGGAACAATGTCGAAATCGTTGAAGTTCTTGCGGATCAGCGCACGGGCCTGTTCGCGGGAGTCAGCATCGCTGAAGCCCAGCTGAATGGCGCCATTGAGCTGCGGCAGGCTGCGATAGCGCAGCTTCTCTTTGCGCAGCAGGCTCTTGACGTCGCCTTCGTAGACTTTCAGGCGTGCGTCGAGGGCTTTGTCCATGTCCACTTCCAGCAGGAAGTGCACACCACCGGACAAGTCCAGACCCAGCTTCATCGGGTGCGCAGCCATGTTGCGCAGCCATTGCGGGGTGGTCTGTGCCAGGTTCAGCGCAACGACGTAGTCGTCACCCAATGCCTTGCGCACAACGTCCTTGGCCGGCAACTGGTCTTCAGCCTTGGTCAGACGGATCAGACCGCCCTTGCCGTTGGCAGCCAGGCTCGACGCCTTGACGTTGATCCCGGATTCACGCAGCGCGGTGCTCACGCGGTCCAGGTCGGCCTGATTGACCTGCAGGGCCGTGCTGGCGCCGCTGATCTGGATGGCCGGGTCATCGGGGTATAGATTCGGAGCGGAATAAATCAGACCGATCGCCAGCACCGCCAGGATCAGAATGTATTTCCACAGAGGATATTTGTTCAGCATCACGCCGCCCGTTATGACGCGGGGCGCCTTGCGCGCCCCGTCGATTGAGTAGAAGTTGTTGCCCTTAGATCGCTTTCAGCGTGCCTTTTGGCAGCGTGGCGGCGATGGCGCCCTTCTGGAACTTCATTTCCACGGTGTCGGAAACTTCCAGAACCACGAAGTCATCGGCCACTTTGGTGATCTTGCCGGCGATGCCGCCGGTGGTGACCACTTCGTCGCCCTTCTGCAGGCTGTTCAGCAGGTTCTTCTGCTCTTTGGCGCGCTTGGCCTGTGGACGCCAGATCATCAGGTAGAAAATGACCAGGAAGCCGACCAGGAAAATCCACTCGAAGCCGCCGCCCATAGGCGCTGCAGCCGGTGCAGCCGCGTCAGCCATGGCGTTAGAGATAAAAAAGCTCATTTAGCACTCCAGTTGCAAATGTTGAATCTTGGGGTCAGAAAACTCAGTCCAAAGGCGGAACGGGGAGCCCGCGTTTGGCGTAGAAGGCATCGACAAAGGCGGCCAATGTACCCTGTTGAATAGCCTCGCGCAAACCAGCCATCAGCACCTGATAATGGCGCAAGTTATGGATGGTATTGAGCATGCTTCCCAGCATTTCGCCGCACTTGTCCAGGTGATGCAGATAAGCGCGGGAGAAGTTCTGGCAGGTATAGCAATCGCAGGTCGGATCCAGCGGCGAATCATCATGGCGATGGAACGCGTTACGGATCTTCAGCACGCCTGTATCAATGAACAGATGCCCGTTGCGGGCATTACGGGTTGGCATCACGCAATCGAACATGTCCACACCGCGGCGCACACCCTCAACCAGATCTTCCGGTTTGCCAACGCCCATAAGGTAACGAGGTTTGTCAGCCGGCATCATGCCCGGCAGGTAATCGAGCACCTTGATCATTTCGTGCTTCGGTTCGCCCACCGACAGACCGCCGATGGCCAGGCCATCGAAGCCGATCTTGTCCAGGCCCTCCAGCGAGCGCATGCGCAGGTCCTGGTGCATGCCACCCTGAACGATGCCGAACAGCGCCGCCGTGTTGTCGCCGTGGGCATTCTTCGAACGCTGGGCCCAGCGCAGCGACAGCTCCATGGACACGCGGGCGACGTCTTCGTCAGCCGGATACGGAGTGCATTCGTCGAAAATCATCACGATGTCCGAGCCCAGGTCGCGCTGGACCTGCATCGACTCTTCCGGGCCCATGAACACTTTCGAACCGTCGACCGGAGAGGCGAAGGTCACGCCCTCTTCCTTGATCTTGCGCATGGCGCCGAGGCTGAACACCTGGAAGCCGCCGGAGTCGGTCAGGATCGGGCCTTTCCACTGCATGAAATCGTGCAGGTCGCCGTGGGCCTTGATCACTTCGGTGCCCGGGCGCAGCCACAGGTGGAAGGTATTGCCCAGAATGATTTCCGCGCCAATCGCCTCGATATCACGCGGCAACATGCCCTTGACCGTGCCGTAAGTACCCACCGGCATGAAGGCCGGGGTCTCGACGGTGCCACGGGGGAAGGTCAGGCGACCACGACGGGCCTTGCCATCGGTGGCCAGGAGTTCAAAGGACATGCGACATTCGCGACTCATTCTGTTTCCTCTGGGCCTGTCTGTTCAGGGGCAGTCGGTGCGGGATTACGGGTGATGAACATCGCATCACCGTAGCTGAAAAAGCGGTAACCGTTGTCCACGGCGGCCTTATAGGCGGCCATGGTTTCCGGGTAACCGGCAAACGCCGAAACCAGCATCAACAGCGTGGATTCGGGCAAATGGAAATTGGTCACCAGGGCATCGACCACATGGAACGGCCGGCCCGGGTAGATAAAGATGTCGGTATCACCGCTGAACGGCTTGAGCACGCCATCGCGGGCGGCGCTTTCCAGCGAACGCACGCTGGTGGTGCCCACGGCGATCACTCGACCGCCGCGCTCACGGCAAGCGGCAACGGCATCGACCACGTCCTGGCCGACTTCCAGCCACTCGGTGTGCATGTGGTGATCTTCGATTTTCTCGACCCGCACTGGCTGGAAAGTACCAGCGCCAACGTGCAACGTGACGAACGCAGTCTCGACGCCCTTGGCCGCAATCGCTTCCATCAGCGTCTGATCGAAGTGCAGCCCGGCGGTCGGTGCAGCCACCGCACCCAGCTTCTCGGCGTAAACGGTCTGATAACGCTCGCGATCCGAACCTTCGTCCGGGCGATCTATATAAGGAGGAAGCGGCATGTGGCCGACGCGGTCGAGCAGCGGCAGCACTTCCTCAGAGAAACCCAGCTCGAACAACGCGTCGTGACGGGCCAGCATCTCGGCTTCGCCACCACCGTCGATAAGGATCTTCGAACCCGGTTTCGGCGACTTGCTGGAACGCACATGGGCCAGCACGCGGTGCGTATCGAGCACCCGCTCGATGAGGATTTCCAGCTTGCCGCCGGAGGCTTTCTGCCCGAACAGCCGCGCCGGAATCACCCGGGTATTGTTGAACACCATCAGATCGCCCGGGCGCAAATGCTCAAGCAGATCAGTGAATTGACGGTGTGCCAGGGCGCCGCTGACCCCATCCAGGGTCAACAGGCGACTACCGCGACGCTCGGCCAAAGGGTGGCGGGCGATCAGCGAATCAGGAAGCTCGAAGGTAAAGTCAGCAACGCGCATGATGGGGTTCGTCTAGCAGGGCCGGAAAGTCTAGCGGAAATATCGAAAATTGACCATGAAACGTGATTGACCAACGGTAGGCACCTCTCTATACTTCGCCGCCATTGAGCCCTGATGGCGGAATTGGTAGACGCGGCGGATTCAAAATCCGTTTTCGAAAGGAGTGGGAGTTCGAGTCTCCCTCGGGGCACCAAAATTAAGAAAGGTCTTGCTTAGCAAGGCCTTTTTTTTCGCCTGCCGGAAAGTGCCGCTGGCCGACCGGCGAGATCTCACACAGGTTCACAGCATGGAATCGTCACTGGAAACAGTCGCCCTTTTCTCCCTGAAACTCGCTTACGAGGAAGAAGGCCTGAGCCCGATTCTGCGGGACGATCTGGTCATGGGCGACTATCAGAAAGACGTGTTCGAATTGTTGGTCCGGCGCGGCGATGTCGAGAGTATTCAATTCAAGATGAACGAGTGTCTGGGCCTGGCACTGGATGCACTCGGTGGTGTCGAGAAACCGCTGGGGCGTGAGCTGCAAAAGTTGTCGGCCGAACTCAGTCAGGCACAATCGGTGGAGCAACTGAATCAGCCCCTCTCCGCGCTCAGGCGCTATCTGAAAGACGTTCTGTAAAAACGCACCGGCGGCACAGCCTGTCATCGCGGGAAAATCCAGATCCATTCAAATGCGATCCAGCAGTGGCGCAGCGCCATCTTTTTGTTATCTTGCCGCCCGCAACCGGCGGATCTGCTGAGTGTGCCGGCACGAAATAACGAAAGGAAATGGATGGGATGGAGACATCGTTGATCGTGATGTTTTTGCTGGTCTGGGCAGGGATGTGGGCCTGGGTCGTCAAGAATCGTGGAACCTGGCCGGTATTTTTCGGCCACTTCGCCGGCATGATCGCCGGGTTTATCGTGGCGCTTGTGGTCTACGTTACCGTCAACGGACTACTTCACGAAAAAACCACCCCTGCGACATCCAGCGGCGCTCAGCCGCAAATCGCGAACGAAAGCCAGCTAAGGACCTTTGTCCCACGCAAGCCGGTCAGTCGCACATCCGCTCCGACGTCTCCGTTACTGCCAACCGACAGCCCACGCTATCCACGGCTGTCTACACCGCTGCTTTCCGCCAATCTCGATCCACAGTCGAAAAGCCAATACGCGCAATGGCGAGCCAGCGCAGATATGGTCAACGGGGTCAACGGAAGTCTGGCGGGGCTGATCTGCCGGTCAGCGGCAAAATCCACGCTACGCATTCCGGATTCCGCCGCGTTCGACGAGACTGAGGAATTTCGATCCGACGCCTACAAATCCCAGACCTACCTCCTCATCAGCAGGATCAGTGGCGAAAACATGGAAGGCACGATGGTCAGTCTCGGCTACGACTGCGCCGTGCAGTTCGTCTCGGGCAACGGGGTCAAGAATGACCAATGGCGGCTGCTGGAGTTGACCATGCAAGGCAAATCAGGCCCTGCGGAGTCTGCCAATACTTCGACCGGGGATGCATTGCCTGAGTATGACGCCAGTGAGCCTGGCATTACGCCAGAACCGCTCAAGTCCGGCCTGGTGGAAAACTATCTGAATGAAATACCGACAACCCGCTCCGAGCTGGCGACGGTTCAAGGGATGACTGCACAACAGACCCTGGCTCATGCGCAGTTGCGAAGAGGGCTCATTGACGGGCCGGACGCCAACAAAAGACTGATCGCGTTCCAGATGTGCGAGCCGTTTATACGCAGCGCTCTGCGTCAGCCGGAACTGGCCTTGTTTGCCGACGACAAGGCTCTCTCGACTCAGCGTTACAAACATCAGATCTATACCAGCACAAGTTTGATGAAGATCCCGGACGCTGCAGGAAACTATCTGACCTATCGCTTCGAATGCACCCTGCAGGCTATGCCAACCATGAACGCAGGTTTTGACGACTGGAGGTTGCTGGATCTGCGCTTCGAACTGACCGGTAGCTGACCGGCTCGATGAGCAAGAGGCGTCACGCTGCTATTTTGCTGCCCGCTGCCACCGACACTGGTGTCTGGTCCTGAAAAAGGCTTACACCTGTTCAACCCGACGCCCGATGCCTTGCATCGGGCGTTTTGTATTTCACGATCGAGCATCTGGATGCGCCTTTCTCACCCTCAAGAGTTAGTTGAAAGGCCCGCTGTAAAGCCTCACAGAAGATGCCGGGAAATGTGCTTGGAGTTTTCCGATCAGTCGATAGCCTTGACGACTCGAATGTCGACGGGAAACCCATCCGCCCCCTCCAGCTCCTTCCACCCGACGTACTGAAAGATCCCGTCCCGGTCAATGTTGTCGCCTCTGTCCACCCTCTTACCGTTCAGTACCGCGACGTTTCTATGGTGGACACATGTGCCATCCGGCGCACCGACGGTGTAGATCACATAGGGTTTTACGTATTTCGCGGCGCGAAAATGTCGGCCGCATCCAAAATCGACTGTGATCATCAACGTCTTCAGATTCGCTTCGCCATCCAGCTCTGCGTGCTCGTCGAGCTGACCGATCTCGCCTACGTCGGTGAAACCCAGAGCACGAGCGCGCTTGTATTCCGGGGAGTTCCGGTGTTCGGTCTGCGCTTGTTGCAGATGCTGAGCGATCTCGTCGTCGTATACGGCGCGCTCTTTGGCAACGAAATCTTTCCCTTGGGTGATGAGGTTTTCGCAGCGAGCGTAATCGGGGGAAGCGAGTTTTGAGGGATCGAGGTGTTTACGATGTACCGGAAAGGTTCGCATAGGGCTCTCGATATAGAGCATGGAATCTCTTGCAGTCTGGCTACCGTTCTGCAGATTGGTAATTGCCCGCTGCAGGTGCTGGCAATCGGAAAGGTAGCCCTTCCAGGCCTCCTCCGGAGTTTCGTCCCAGTCGTCGGCATACGCCGGGGTCATCACGACGGCGAGAGTGGTCGCGCAGAGCAGGCGAAATACCAAGGTAAAAATGGGCATATGTAATCCGTTACGGTGATGAGGAATGGCGCGACGCTACTATTTTGCTATCTTGCCGTCCACTGTCGGGCAGGGTGCGAAAAGTCTGACCGGGACTGACTCAGATGGAAGGATTCGATGGACTTTGCGTTTTGTCTTCTAGCCTGGGCGGCCATGTGGGTGTGGGTCGTCAAGCAGCGTGGTGCCTGGAACCTGTTTCTCGCCAACCTGCTGGGTGCAGTCAGCGGCCTGGTGGTGGGACTGGTGGTCTCGGAGTTCTACATCGGCCTGTTCGGGTCGACCCGGCCGCACGTATCCAGGCTTACGGGTACGTTGCTGGAAATGATGACAACTGCCGCAGCGCTGGTCGGTGTATGGATGCTGGTCGCGCGACGCTCGCAAGTCGAGCCCCTCATTACGCGACAGCTTCTGGCAGGCCTTTGCGGCACGGTGGCCGGCATTACAGCGCTGGCGTTTTTTGCACTCAAGTAGTCTGTATCGACACTGAACATGAAGGTTCTCGTGGCACCAGAAATCTATTTTGATATCTTGCCGCCTACCGTCAGGACTCATTCTCCACGACGCACCGTTTTCAGGTTTTTGCAGGTTTAAGGAAAGGATCGAATGGAGTTTCTGCGTTTTCTGGCATTTGTCGCGGCCTGGGGTTTCATGTGGCGCTGGGTGGTGAAAAACCGCGGCAGCTGGCATCTGTTTTACGGCAACCTGGTCGGTGCGGCGGGTGGTTTTATTGTGGCGATGGTGGTGCTGTCGATCACGCTGTCACTGTTCCCGTCGGCCCATCGCTACGAAGCCGAGCAGACTGAAAACGTTGTGACACGGGAAGCAGAGCCGACCTCGTTGCTGCCGGAAGCCGAGTCGGCTGCAAGCCCCGCAGCACTGAAAGACGCGCCGGTGTTTGCCGCTATCGAGCCGGACGACAAACCCTCGCCGCCGGACTCAGCCTTGCTGCCGAACTACGCCAGTCGTGCGCCGAAAACCCTGTCGGTGCAAACCGTGATTGACCAGAGCGACGACCAGGGGCGCAAAGCCCTGACAGCCCTGAGCAAAAAACTGCGCAGCGACGCGCAGGGTGACAAGTCGATGCTCGCGTATGTCATGTGCAGCCCGTTCGTAACCAGTACCTTGCGCTTTCCCGCTTCCGCGCGGTTTGCCGATAGCAAAGGCATCGCACCGCAACGCTTCAAGGATCAGGTCTACACCTTCAGCAATACTGTCACCGCGCGAAACATGAACGGCGACGACGTCACTTACCGTTTCGACTGCTCCGTGCAGGAACAGCCAAGAGTCGACGCGACGCCTGCCGAATGGCGCCTGTTGGCGTTGAAGCTGCAAAAGTCGGACTCTTAAGCCTCGCTTAAGGGTTGAAAGCACGGGCTGAGCTATCATCGCCAGCCTGTGCGACCTGAGTTTTGCCCTCCGATGTCTCGAATTTCTGCTGACCTGTCTCCGTTGCCTCCTGTATTGGCCGGCCCGCTGTTGCGACGTCTGGAACCGACACGCATCGTATTTTGGCTGGTCGGCAGTCGCGAGCTGTCGTTGACCTTGCGCCTGCAAGGCGCAGGAGACATTCCACTGGATGCCGGGAAATGCACGGTCATTCCTGTGGGAAATCGTGCATTCATTCACCTGATAGACGTCACGCTCGACAGCCCCCTGCCTTTTGACACACAGGTCGATTACGACTTGCTGATCGATGGCCAACATTCCCTCGCCGACTGGGCGCCGCATCTGCTGTACGGCAATGCCACGTGCCCGAACCTTGTCGTGCGCTCACGGATCGATCAACTGCTCCACGGCTCCTGCCGCAAACCGCATCACCCGGCGGCTGACGGTTTGCTCTGTGTCGATCGGCTTTTGGCGGCCGACAGCGAGCCACAACAGCGCCCGGCCCTGCTGATGATGAGCGGTGATCAGATTTACGCCGATGACGTTGCCGGTCCGATGTTGCGGGCGATTCATGCCTTGATCGAGCGGCTCGGCCTGTTTGGTGAGCAACTCGAAGGCGCGGTGGTCAGCGACAGCGCCCGTCTCTACGAGCATCCGGCCAGTTATTACCACCGTGCAGATTTGTTACCGGCACTTGAGAGCAACGAGACTTTGCGCGAGCGGTTTTTCGGCGGTGCGCGCAAGCCGATTTTCACCAGCAGCAGCGCCGACAATCATCTGGTGACGTTCGCCGAAGTCATGGCCATGTACCTGTTGGTGTGGTCGCCGACGCCATGGACATTGATCGATCCGCAAGTCCCGAACCTGACGCCCGAACGCCAGCAGCGCTATGCACTGGAGCAGACCCGGATCGATACCTTCAAGGCAGGCCTGGGCAATGTCGCCCGGGCGTTGGCGCACTTGCCGAGCCTGATGATCTTCGACGATCACGACATCACCGATGACTGGAACCTGTCCGCACAGTGGGAAGAAACCGCCTATGGCCATCCGTTCTCCAGACGCATCATCGGCAATGCGCTGATCGCCTATCTGTTGTGCCAGGGCTGGGGCAACAATCCGGATGCATTCAACGGGTTATTGGAGAAAACCCGGCATCTGAGCGCCAGCGGTAATGATCGTTATCTCGATTCACCGGTACAGGACGAACTGATCGATGAGCTGCTGCGCTTTCAGCACTGGCATTTCGTGCTGCCGACCAGCCCGGCCCTGGTGGTGCTCGACACCCGCACCCGTCGCTGGCGCAGCGAGATGGCGCTCAAGCAACCTTCCGGCCTGCTCGACTGGGAAGCCCTTTGCGAACTGCAGCAGGAACTGCTCGATCATCCGTCGGCGATCATTGTCTCGCCGGCACCGATCTTTGGCGTGAAGCTGATCGAAACCGTGCAGAAGGTCTTCAGCTGGTGCGGTTACCCCCTGTTGGTGGACGCGGAAAACTGGATGGCCCATCGCGGTGCGGCCCAGGTGATCCTGAATATTTTCCGACACACCCGTACACCCGGCAGCTACGTGGTGCTGTCAGGGGATGTGCATTATTCCTTCGTCTACGAAGTGCTTATCCGACACCGCAAGGCCGGTCCGCGCATCTGGCAGATCACCAGCAGCGGCATCAAGAACGAATTTCCGCCCACCCTGCTGGAGTGGTTCGACCGCCTCAATCGCTGGCTCTACTCACCCCGCTCGCCACTGAACTGGCTGACCAAACGCCGACGCATGCGCATCGTGCCGTACGTTCCCGAGCATGCCGAAGCAGGTGAACGGCTGTGGAATTCAGCGGGGATCGGTCAGGTGTTTTTCAATGAACAAGGGCAGCCCCGGGACATCATTCAGCACAACTCGAACGGCGCGCCGAAGACCCGGATGCTGGCGCCGGATTTGTCGGACTACCCTGATTAGAAAAATCTCACGTAGAGCGCGAGGGAGATGGCAGTCTCGTCGGAATCAGATTACAGAAGTCTCAGAAACGTCTCGATGAGAGTTCGGTGATACTCAGTACGCCGCAGACAACCCGTCTGTGACACAACCATTGGTAGGTATCGCCTTGTCACTCTGTACTGATTTCTGTACGTTCTTTGCATCAAGCGAGGACTACAACATGGACACTATCAACTACACCACAGCTCGTGCGCACTTGGCTGAAACCATGGACCGCGTGAATGAAGACTGCGCCCCACTGCTGGTAACCCGCCAAAAAGGCGAGCCTGTAGTGATGATGTCTCTGGCCGAATACAACGCGCTGGAAGAAACGGCTTATCTGCTGCGTTCTCCGGCCAATGCCGAACGCTTGATCAAATCGATTGGCGAAATGCGCGCTGGAAAAGCACAAGTCAGGCAACTGATCGAAGAATGAAAATCCAGTTCACGCCAACGGGCTGGGAAGACTACTTATGGTTTCAGCAAAACGATAAGGCCGGTCTCAAACGAATCAATCTTTTGATCAAAGCGATCCAGCGCCAGCCTTTTGAAGGCTTGGGTAAACCGGAGCCGCTCAAGCACAACATGAGCGGTTTCTGGTCCCGGCGGATAACTGCGGAGCATCGCTTGGTCTATGCAATCGTAGACGGCGAAATCTGCGTCATTACATGCAGACTTCACTACTGACCGAGGGATGAGACATGGCTCAGGGAACGGCTCACCCCCCTCACAATCATCCCCACCTCCCGCTCATCAATCGTCAGCGGCGGCAGCAGCCGTATCGTCTTGCCGCGAGTGACGTTGATCAGCAGCCCGTGATCCCGCGCGGCAATCAGGGTCAGGTCGCGGATCGGCTGTTTCAGTTCGATGCCGATCATCAATCCCTGCCCACGAATCGCCAGCACATTCGGGTTGTCCGTCAGTTCCGCCCGCAGGCGGCTGAGCAAACGCTCGCCTTGTACCCGGGCATTTTCCAGCAAGCCCTGTTCTTCGATGATGTCCAGCACGGTGCAACCCACCCGACAGGCCAGCGGATTGCCGCCAAAGGTGCTGCCATGGCTGCCCGGCGTAAACAGTTCCGCCGCCCGGCCCCGCGCCAGACAGGCACCAATCGGCACGCCGTTACCCAGGCCTTTGGCGAGGGTCATGACGTCGGGGACGATGCCTTCGTGCTGGAACGCAAACCAGCGCCCGGTGCGGCCGATGCCGGTCTGGATCTCGTCGAGCATCAGTAGCCACCCGTGGCGATTGCACTGTTCGCGCAGGGCTTTCAGGTAACCCGGCGGCGCGATTTGTACGCCGCTTTCGCCCTGGATCGGCTCCACCAGAATCGCCACGATTCGCTCGCCATGTTTTTGCTGCACCTGATTCAGCACTTCAAGATCACCAAATGGCACTTTGACGAAATCCCCCGGCAACTCGTTGAATCCCAGGCGCACCGCCGGGCCATCGCTGGCGGACAAGGTACCGAGGGTGCGGCCATGAAAGGCGTTGGCCATGACCACCACCAGCGGCTGCTCGATCCCTTTGCGCCAGCCATGCAGCCGCGCCAGTTTCAGCGCGGTTTCGTTGGCCTCGGCACCGGAGTTGTTGAAGAACGCTCGCTCCATCCCCGCCAGCTGGGTCAACTTCAGCGCCAACTGCTGCTGCCAGTCGATGCTGTAGAGGTTGGATGTATGCAGCAGCAACCCCGCCTGCTCGCTGATCGCCGAAACAATCCGCGGATGCGAATGCCCGACATTGGTCACCGCCACACCCGCGACAGCATCGAGGTACTCGCGACCGGCCTGATCCCACAGACGGGTGCCCAGGCCTTTGGTGAAACTCAGGGCCAACGGTTGGTACGTATTCATCAGGGCGGCGGTCATGACTTCAAACTCCAGTGAAGGTCGGTGTGTTTGCAGTATGGTTAGCCACCAGAGCTGGATAAACTCGGCAAAACTTCAATCATTTATAAGCAGGGCTTGATAATGGATCTGTTCCAGTCGATGAGCGTCTACGTCAAGGTCGTGGAAACCGGCAGCATGACGGCCGCCGCCCTGCAGTGCGAAATGTCCACGACCATGGTCGGCAATCACCTGCGGGCACTGGAGCAGCGCCTCGGCGTACAACTGCTGCAACGCACCACCCGCCGTCAGCGGCTGACCGAATTCGGCACGGTTTACTACCAGCGTTGCCTAGAAGTACTGGGCCTGGTGCAAGACTCCGAACGGCTTGCCGAGCAAACCCTGGATGAGCCTCGCGGCCTGTTGCGCATCACCGCGCCACTGACCTTCGGTGTCGAACGCCTGGCTCCGGCGCTCAGTGAATTTTCCCTGCATTACCCGCAGGTCAGAATGGATGTCGTGCTGACCAACAGCCGCCCGGACCTGCTGGAAAGCGGTCTCGATGTGGCGTTCCGGCTCGGCCATTTCGAACAATCGAACCTGATCGCCCGCCCCCTGATCGACTACACCCTGACCGTGTGCGCGTCTCCGGATTACGTGGCCCGGCGGGGGATGCCCCTGACGCCTGAAGACCTGCAACAGCACGATTGCCTGTCGTTCGCCTACCCCGCCGGCGATGACTGGCAATCGGTGGAAAAGCGCTGGCGCCTGAGCGGCCCTGACGGTGAAATCATGGTCGATGTCAGCGGACCGATGCTGATGAACACCTCGGCCGGTTTGCATCAGGCGGCGCGTACCGGCATGGGCATCGTGATGCTGCCCGATGCACTGGTGGAGCAGGATTTGCGCGACGGCAAACTTGTCGCAGTAATGCCCGACTACCAGCCACCGAGCCGTCCTTTGCATCTGCTTTATGCACAGGATCGTTATCGGCTGCCGAAGCTTCGGCGCTTCGTCGAGTTTGCGATGCGGACATGGGGGAAAAGCTGACTACGCGTGGCATCAGCTCAATTGCATTCATCTGGCCATCAAGGACTCGATCACCCAATGGAAAGCGCTCTGACGGTACGCGATCTTTTACCCGCCGAAACGGAGTCGGTGCGGTTGTTTCTCGGGCAACACGGTTGGGCCCATCGAGTCGGTTCCGCCGAATATTTTGCGCAGTTGATTCAAAACTCACAGCGGACGGCTGTTGCACGGTTGGACGAGCAGATCATCGGCTTCGCCCGGGGCATTACCGATGGTTTGTCCAATGGCTACCTGTCGATGGTGGTCGTCGATGTACAACACCAACGCCAAGGCGTGGGCCGGAAACTGGTCGAGCATGTGATGGGCGACAACCCTGACATCACCTGGGTACTGCGGGCCGGGCGCGAGGGAGCAGAAGCATTTTTTGCCAGCCTGGGATTTGAAACCTCGGTGATTGCAATGGAGCGCCCACGATTGAAATAACCGGCACTTGCTCCGGCCCCGGCTATTATCCACCTTCCCCTTTTTCAGCATGGATGCTGCGCGATGCTCACGATTCTGCAAAACACCCCGATTCGGGCCTACGTGTTTTTTCTGCTTGTGGTTTATTTCGGCATCAAGGCGTTTTCTCCCCGCCGCGAAAGCCGTCTCTCGATGCTCATCACACCGCCGGCGTTTCTGGCGTGGTCGTTGTACTCCGTGAACTTGACGATCGACCCGGTCCTGTTCCTTGGCAGTTGGTTCGGCGCGCTGTTGCTGGGCAGCCTCTCGGCCTGGCTGTTTTTTTCCCGCAAGGGCGTGGCACTCGACGATACCGCGACGGGGTTGATCATGCCGGGCACCGTGAAAATCCTGATCATGTTCCTGATGTTCTTTTTCGCGAACTATTACTTCGGCTATCAGGATGCGGTAAATCCGCAGCTGGCCGCTTCACCCGACATGCTGCTGCTCAAGTCCACGGTGTCGGGTTTCATGTGCGGCCTGATCAGTACCCGCTCGCTGACGCTCTACTGGGCACTGCGAACCCTCGCCGCCCGACAGTCGCCAGTGACCGCACAATAACCATTGGACAACCGGTGATCACGACCCGCTTTTCACCAGCACCGGTTTCTCCTGATAACGCTCGGCGAACAGCTGCTTCAACTGCGCCACTTTCGGCAGGTCGTTGATCACGATGTACGGATAGGTCGGATGTTCGGTGAGGAAGTCCTGGTGATAGTCCTCCGCCGGATAGAAGCCGTTGTAGGTTTCCAGTCGGGTCACGATGGGTTTGCTGTAGGCATGCGCCGCATCAAGCTGGGCGATATAGGCCTGCGCAACGCGTTGCTGATCGGCATTGACCGGGAACAACGCCGATCGATATTGGGTGCCGCTGTCCGGGCCCTGTCGGTTGAGTTCTGTCGGGTTGTGGGCCACCGAGAAGTAGATCTGCAACAGGCTGCCGTAGCTGACCTGGGTCGGGTCGAAGGTGACTTGTACCGACTCGGCATGCCCGGTATCGCCCTCGCTGACCCGCTCATATTCCGCTGTATTCGCCGCGCCGCCGGCGTATCCGGAGACGGCTTTCTGCACACCTTTGACGTGCTGAAAAACACCCTGCACACCCCAAAAACAGCCGCCGGCGAAGACTGCTGTCTCGCTGTGTGCCTGGGTGTTTTCATCAAGCGCTGGCGGTGGAATGACCACGCCTTCCTCGCCACCGAAGGAAAACGCCGAGCACTGTCCGATCACTCCGGCCGCCGCGACGCCCAACAACAGACGACGCCAGATGATTCGAGTTTTCATGTCACGCACTCCTGATCAGCCGAAGGTAAAGGCGTAGGCCGAAACGCCCGGATCGAGAAACTCGATGCTGAAGGTTCGGTCCTTCACCCCATCGGTTTGCCGCACCAATTGATACAAACGCTGTTCGGTGACCCGACCACTGCCGTCGGGCGCCACGTCGACACCGTGGGCATCGCCCGGCGCCTGACCGTCGATGGTCACTTTGAAGCGCACCGGTTTGCCGTCCGTTCCCGGACCCAGCACAAGATGCAGATCGCGGGCATGGAAGCGGTAAACGATACGGCTGGCCGGCGCGCTGGCGGTGGCGCGCTCGGCACCGACTGCCCATTGCCCGCCCAGACTCCAGTCATTTAGAGCCAGGTTGGTCGGCGCCGTGTAAGCCGCCACCTTGTCAGGCACAAGGCTGGTTTCCGGTACGAAATGTTCCGCACGCTGGTAGCCGACGTAAGTTTCCGGCGACAGCACCTGATTCATGTCCGGCGCCAGCTGCACGCCTTGGGCATCGGCATTGATCAGACCGTCGGCGACGGTTTTCGCACCGGCCTCACGCAGCAGTTGCTGGATGACCCGTTCCGATTCGGCGTAGTCCCCTTCGCCAAAATGGTGGTAACGAATGCGCCCCTGGGCGTCGGCAAAGTAATGCGCCGGCCAGTATTCATTGCTGAAAGCACGCCAGATCCTGTAGTCGTTATCGATGGCCACCGGGTAGTTGATGCCCAGTTCCTTCATGGCTTTGGTGACGTTGCCTACATCACGCTCGAAAGCGAATTCCGGGGCATGCACGCCGATCACCACCAGGCCCTGATCCTTGTACTTCTCGGCCCAGGCTTTGACGTAAGGCAAGGTGCGCAGGCAGTTGATGCAGGAGTAGGTCCAGAAATCCACCAGCACCACTTTGCCCTTCAATGCCTGTGCATCCAGGGGGGCGGAGTTAAGCCATTGCACCGCGCCATCGAGCGGCGGCAACTGACCCTCGACCGGCAACGAGCCCGGTGCCTTGGCGGCCATTTTCATCGCGCCGCCAGCAGCCATCATGCTGCCGTTTGCCGTGTCATCCGCTGCGGGAATCTGCGCCATCATCGTGCCGTTGCCCTGAGGGGATTTCCCCGAGAGCTTGCCGACCAGCGCCTGCTCCAGTCCTCCGGTAGAGGCCGTCGACACCCGCGCCAGAATCCCGGTATCGAGGCCCAGCGCGATGGCGGCCACACCGGCCAGCATCGCAGCGCCGAGCCCGCGGCGGATCCACTCGCCGGTGCCGATCGAGCGCTTCATCAGCGCGAAGACCTTACCGCCCAGCAGCAGCGCCGCAGCCAGCGACGTAGCCGCGCCCGCCGCGTAAGCGAGCAACAACAGCGTGGTGGCGATGCTTGCCCCTTGCAGCGCGGCACCGGTCAGAATCAAGCCGAGGATTGGCCCGGCGCAAGGCGCCCACAGCAACCCCGTGGCGACACCGATCAGAAACGACGCGCCGGGACGCGGACGATTGTCCTGGCCGGCGGCCTCCGACAGGCGACTGCCGGCGGACACCAGCGGCCGGGTCAGACGCTCGGCCAGATGCGGCAGCAGCAAGGTCAGCCCGAACAGTGCAACGAACAGCAACGCGAGCCAGCGACCGTACTGATTGACTTGCACCACCCAACCGCCGCCAACCGCCGCCAGTGTCGCGACGAGGGCGAAGGTCAGTGCCATCCCGGCCAACAGCGGCAAGCCACTCTTGATAAACGGCTGCCCGGTGCGAGCGAAGACAAAAGGCAGAACCGGCAGGATGCACGGGCTGACGATCGTCAGCACACCGCCGAGATAAGCGAGAACCAAGAGCCACATGGTGTCGTCCTGTAGTGAGTGAAGATTGCAGGCGGGCCACGACTCAGGCCGCCACGGGTTTGAAGGTCATGGCCAGGCCGTTCATGCAGTAGCGCAGACCGGTGGGTTTGGGCCCGTCGTCGAACACATGGCCGAGGTGACCGCCGCAACGTCGGCAGTGAACTTCCTCCCGGGTCATGCCGAAGGACCGGTCCTGGCGGGTGGCCACGGCGTGTTCCAGCGGCGCCCAGAAACTCGGCCAGCCGGTGCGGCTGTCGAACTTGGTGTCCGACGAAAACAGCGCCAGATCGCAGCCGGCACAGGCGAACGTGCCGGCCCGATGCTCGTTGTTCAGGGGACTGCTGTAGGCCCGCTCCGTGCCCTCCTTGCGCAGCACGTCGAATTGCTCGTCTGTCAGCAGCGCATGCCATTCGCTATCGCTGTGGGTCACTTCGAACGCCTCGTCGGCGAGTGCCTCACCGACCAGCGCCGAGCCCGTGGATAACTTTGGCAATACACCTGCCAGTAACGCTGCAAGCCCCAGCCCGCCGCCCGTTGCCAGAATCTGTCGCCGTGAAAACATGGCCGTCTCCCAAAATTCCAGATGCCTGTCGTGGAACACAGCCTAGGCTTGGGTTGATCGCCAAATCCTCACGGGAAGTTAAACAATTCGTGATAACTCGCCCCGAGGAAAACCCGCACAATGCGCACATTGCGCCGAAGGATTGAGCTTCATGGAACAGACCAAACGCGTCCTGGTGGTCGAGGACGACCTGCACATTGCCGACCTCATTTGCCTGCATCTGCGGGACGAACAATTCGAGGTGGTCCACAGCGCCGACGGCGACGAAGGCATGCGCCTGCTGCAGCAAGGTCACTGGGATGCACTGATCCTCGACCTCATGCTGCCGGGCGTCGACGGCCTGGAAATCTGCCGCCGCGCCCGGGCCATGGCCCGCTATACACCAATCATCATCACCAGCGCCCGCTCCAGCGAACTGCACCGTATCCTTGGCCTGGAACTGGGCGCCGACGATTACCTCGCCAAACCGTTTTCGATGCTTGAACTCGTCGCCCGGGTCAAAGCCCTGCTGCGCCGGGTAGACGCCATGGCCCGCAACCTGAAGATGGACGCCGGCAGCCTGAGCCTCGACGGCCTGACCATCGACCCGATCACCCGTGACGTCGCCCTGAACGGCCAGCGCCTGGACCTCACCCCTCGGGAGTTCGACCTGCTGTACTTCTTCGCCCGCCAGCCGGGCAAGGTGTTCTCGCGCATGGACCTGCTCAACGCGGTCTGGGGTTACAGCCACGAAGGTTACGAACACACGGTCAACACCCACATCAATCGCCTGCGGGCGAAGATCGAGGCAGATCCGGCACAACCGGTGCGCATCCTCACGGTGTGGGGCCGTGGCTACAAATTCGGCACGGGTACAGAACAACCATGAAACTGACCCTGACGCAGCGCCTGTCCCTGGTATTCGCCGTGTTGCTGCTGGCGTGCTGTGGCACGTCGGCGTGGTTGCAGGTGCGCTCCAGCCAGATGCATGAGCTGGAGGTGGTGCAGGGGCTGTCCCGGGATCTGGCGCAACACATCGCCCATGACACGGTACTGATGGACAGCAACGGCCTGATGCCCGGCGCGGTGCGCGAACTGTTCAGCCAGTTGATGCTGGTCAACCCGAGTGTCGAGGTGTACCTGCTCGACACCGAAGGCCGGATCGTCGGCAACGCCGCACCAGAAGGACGCCTGCGTCGGCAGACTGTCGACCTGCAACCGATCCGGCGACTGCTCAATGATCAACCGCTGCCGATCCTCGGCGACGACCCGCGCAGCGTCGACGGGCGCAAGGTGTTCAGCGCCGCGCCGTTGCAGGTCAACGGCAAGCCGGCCGGTTACCTTTACGTGGTCTTGCTCAGCGAAGCGCACGACCGTTTCGCCGAACGCGGCGCCACCAGCGCGGCGTTGAATACGGCGTTGCTGTCCATCGGTCTGGTGGCGTTCCTGTGCCTGATTGCCGGTCTGACGGCATTCAACCTGATCACCCGGCCATTGCGTCGGTTGACCGAAACCGTGGGTCGCTTCGATATCGACGGCGCACCGCAATCGCTGCCAATCGCGCCGACGCCTGTGGACAAGTCTGCCGACCCGGACGAAATCGCCGTGCTCGACGCGGCGTTCCGGCAAATGCAAAACCGCCTCGGCGAACAGTGGCGCTCATTGACCCGTCAGGATCAGGAACGCCGGGAACTGGTGGCGAATATTTCCCACGATCTGCGCACACCGCTGGCTTCGCTGCATGGTTACCTGGAAACGCTGTCACTCAAGGACGCCACCCTGTCTCCCGAAGAACGCCGCCGCTATCTGGGGATCGCCCTGGATCAGAGCCGCAAGGTCGGCGGGCTCGCGCAATCGCTGCTGGAACTGGTGCGCCTTGAGCATGGCTTCGTGCAGCCTGTGCTAGAGCAGTTTTCCCTGACCGATCTGGTCCAGGACATCTTCCAGAAATTCGAATTGGGCGCCGAGGCCCGGAACGTCGAACTCAAGGCCAGCTTCAGCGCCAATCTGCCGACCGTCTGCGCTGACCTCGGGCTGATCGAACGGGTGCTGACCAACCTGTTCGATAACGCCTTGCGCCATACGCCGCCGGGGGGCGAAATCGAACTCGGCCTGAAACCCCGGGGTGCACTGGTTGAAATCACCGTCAGTGACACCGGCCCCGGCATCGCCGCCGAGTTGCGTGAAGGTTTGTTCCTGCGTCCCTTCAATATCGGCGGCGCGCGACGCGACGGCGGACTGGGCCTGCGGATCGTGCACCGGATCCTGCAACTGCACGGGCGCGAGATCCAGTTGCTCGATGTCGCAGGACGGGGCGCGACCTTTCGCTTCTCGCTGCCGGTGGATCAACAGAACGCCGAACAGTGGATCGTCCGTTCGATGAACCTGAATACGCCGGGCAAATAATCAACTCCATCGGGCCGTTGCTCCGTGACAACACTGCCCCGCTCCCCTAAATTAGTCGGCCTGAAAAAGCCCCCCCATGCTTTCTCGTCTTATCCCAAGTTAAAAAGTAGTGAAATTTCAATGTCCGATTTCAACACCGCTGAATCCGTAGTCACCCTGTCGTCCAAAGCGGAATACGAAAACTCCATCAATCTTTCACAACACATTCCACAAGCGAAGATCATCAGCGAAATGGTGCTCGACGCGTTCCAGTCGACCCGCGAGAGCGAGCAGATCCGTGAACTGCGCGCCGCCATCCGTCAGGCCCATGATCGCTTCGATGACGATCAGGCCTACGAGCTGATGGGCCAGCTCAAGCGCCTGAAAGACGCCGAGGCGGCCGACATCGCAGCCCTCGAAGACCTGAGCAGCAAGTTCCCGATCAGCCGCATCCTGTCCAGCTTCAAGGACGATCCGGCGTTCCAGGAAATCGTCTACGGCCTGGCCCTCAAGGTGCTGAACCAGACCCATCAGGCGATCAGCAACCCGAGCGGTGGCAAGAGCAAAGCCGCACGCGCCAAGAAAGACGTCGAAGTGTTCAGCATCAGCAAGGACGGCATCAGCGTGACCCTGCCAATGCGCACGCCGCGTTCGCGCCTGAACGTGGATCGTGAAGCGCTGGAGTTCCTCGGTTTCACTTTCGTCGGTGAAGGCGAAGAAGCAGAAATCGAAGGCGAGACCTTCGTCGACAACGCCGGCACCGAACACGCGATCAACCGCAAGAACATCATCACCGCCCTGCAACAGCAGACCGCATTCGATGGTTACAGCATCGCTGCCCAGTAAGCGCAGCGCTGACGAAAAAGCCCCGCTCTGAATCTCAGGCGGGGCTTTTTGTTGTGCGGCTTTCAGCGATTACGCCGACGGGTGTACCGCCGCGATCATGTCGACTTCGATGGCCGCGTTTTTCGGCAACTGATAGACGCCGACGGTGGTGCGGGTATGCCGACCTGCATCGCCCAGTACATAACTGAAGACGTCGGATGCGCCGTTGGCCACTTCGCTCAGGTCGACGAAGTCCGGGGTCGACTTCACATAGACCGTGACCCGCAACAGCGCCCTGACCTTGTCCAGCGAACCGACCGCATCGACGATGAACGCCAGGCAACGCATGGCGCTGATGCTCGCGGCGGCTTGCGCGTCCTTGAGCGTCAGCTCCAGACCGACCCGGCCGGGATACTGAATCTTGCCCTCGGTGCGCGGCACCATGCCACTGATGTACAGCTCATCGTGATGACGCACCAGCGGCGCGTAATTACCGCCCACCGTGTTCTCGCCATTGATGTCGTAATTCAGCTCTTTTGCCAGGGCAATGAAGCGTTCGTCGCAGGTCATCCTCTCAGTCATTTCGCCCAGCCTCTTGATCGATGCGTGAAGTTGGATCCGAATCTAGGGCTTTTGCCTGGTGACCGCAACCTGTCGATTTCTGGTTAATCATTTACGGCTTAACCCAAACCGCTGTGACGGATTCACTTGCCGCGGACAACAAAAAACCCCGCTCATCTCTCGATGAACGGGGTTTCTCGTACAACGTTCGGACCTTACGGCGCGTACGTCAGCAGCAGCTCGGTCGGCACCTTGAAGTCCAGGGACATCATGACGCTCAACGCGGTGATGGTGAAGATCGAGAACACGAACAGCTTGCGTGCCCAGACCGTGTCATCCACCGCCTTGTAGCCGGTCCAGGCCATGTACAGCCAGTACATGCCCATGGCCGCGGCGACGGCGAGGTAGCTCATGCCGGCGTAGCCGCTGAAGGTCAGCATCAGGGTCGCCACGAGGAACGCCAGGATGTAGAACAGGATGTGCTTCTTGGCCACCTGGATCCCGCGCTTCACTGGCAGCACCGGAATCGATGCGGCCAGGTAATCGTTGAAGCGGAAGATCGCGATGGCGTAGGAATGCGGCATCTGCCACAGGCTGAACATCACCAGCAGGGTCAGCGCGGCCATGTCGAAGCTGTTGGTCACGGCCACGTAACCGATCACCGGTGGCATGGCGCCCGACAGACTGCCCACCAGCGTGCCGTGAACCGACTTGCGCTTGAGGTACAGGCTGTAGAAGCCGACGTAGATGATGAAGCCGATCACGGCGAACAGGGCAGCCAACGGGTTGGCCACCTTGTACAGCAACGCAACGCCGGCGACACCCAGGACGGTCGCATAGACCAGGGCCAGTTTCAGGGAGATAAGGCCCTGGACCAGCACCCGGTTCTTGGTGCGTTCCATCTTCAGGTCGATGTCGCGGTCGATGCAGTTGTTGAACACGCAACCGGAGGCCACGACCAGGGAAGTGCCGATCATGGCGGCCAGGAACACCGCCAGATCTACATGCCCTTTCGAGGCCAGGAAGAACCCGCCTGCCACAGAAAGCACGTTACCGAAAATGATCCCCGGTTTGGTGATTTGGATAAAGTGCTTGAGCGACATCGGGTCTACCTCACTTCGCCATCATGTAGGTGTGGATGCTGAACATGATCCACAGCGACAGACCGACCAGCAGCACGATCACGATGGCCGTAAAGACGAACGCGATCACGTTGTTACGTTGGGCAACGGAGCGGTCCAGGTGCAGGAAGTAATACAGGTGAACGATCACCTGGATTACCGCGAACAGCAGGACGATTGCCAGCGTGGTGGATTTCGGCAGGGTCGGGAACATCACCAGGCCGAACGGGATGACGGTCAGGATCACCGACAGGATGAAGCCGATGGCGTACGACTTTACGCTGCCGTGGCCAGCATCATGGCTGTCATGGGAGTGTGCATTAGCCATTACAGGGTCCCCATCAGGTAAACAACGGTGAATACGCAGATCCACACCACGTCCAGGAAGTGCCAGAACAGGCTCAGGCAGCTCAGACGGGTCTTGTTGGTCGCCGTCAGGCCGTGCTTGTTGACCTGGTACATCATGATGCCCATCCAGATCAGACCCGCGGATACGTGCAGACCGTGGGTACCGACCAGGGTGAAGAACGCCGACAGGAAGCCCGAACGGCTAGGACCGAAGCCCTCGGAGATCAGCAGGTGGAACTCGTTGATCTCCATGGCGATGAAGCCTGCGCCGAGCAGGAAGGTCATGAACAACCAGCCCAGAACCTGCTGCTTCTTGCCTTTGTACAACGCCAGCATGGCGAAGCCGTAGGTGATCGAACTGAACAACAGCAGAGCGGTTTCGCCCAGCACGTATGGCAGTTCGAAGATGTCGTGGCCCGACGGGCCACCGGCGACGTTGTTTACCAGTACCGCGTATACCGCGAAGATCGACGCAAACAGAATGCAGTCGGTCATCAGGTAGAGCCAGAAACCGTATACGGTCATCTCGCCCGAGTCGTGGTGATGGTCATCGTGCCCATGGTCGTGGCCATGGGCGTGTCCAGCATTGGTCACTAAGTTCGACATTGTTTAAGCCTGTTCCAACTTGGTTTCAACACGGGTCGCGGAAGCAGGGATCTTCCCGGCCGCTACCAGACGCTTGTGCTGCTCGGCTTCGATGCGCTCGATCGTTTCAACCGGAACCATGTAGCCCTGGTCGTCACGTGCAGCGTGGATCACGAAGTAGATGACAGTGCCGGCCAGGCTGGCGATCGCCAACCACCAGATGTGCCAGATCATCGCGAAACCGAATACGGTCAGCAGTGCGCCCATCACCACGCCAGTGGCGGTGTTGTTCGGCATGTGGATCGGCTCGTACTTGGCCGGAGTCTGGTACGCAGTACCGTTTTCCTTGGCTTCGGTGAACGGGTCGATGCAGTCAGCCTTAGGCAGCACAGCGAAGTTGTAGAACGGAGGTGGCGACGAGGTCGACCATTCCAGGGTATGGGCATTCCACGGGTCACCGTGTTCGCACATGTTTTCCGGCTTGTTGCGGTCACGTACCGACACGTACAGCTGGATCAGCTGGCAAGCGATACCAACGGCGATCAGGATCGCACCGAACATGGCAACGTACAGGTACGGTACCCACTCAGGGTTGGTGGTGGCGTTCAGACGACGGGTCATGCCCATGAAGCCCAGTGCATAGAGCGGCATGAACGCGACGAAGAAGCCCGAGATCCAGAACCAGAACGCTGCTTTACCCCAGCCTTCGTGCAGCTTGAAGCCGAACGCTTTCGGGAAGTAGAAGCCGAAACCTGCGATGTAGCCGAATACCGCGCCGCCGATGATCACGTTGTGGAAGTGCGCGATCACGAACAGGCTGTTGTGCAGAACGAAGTCAGCACCCGGGATGGCCAGCAGTACGCCGGTCATGCCGCCGATGGCGAAGGTCACCATGAAGCCCAGGGTCCACAGAACCTGGCTGGTGAAGCGCAGACGGCCCTGGTAGATGGTGAACAGCCAGTTGAACAGTTTCACACCCGTCGGGATGGAAATCAGCATCGTCGCCAGACCGAAGAAGGCGTTGACGCTGGCACCCGAACCCATGGTGAAGAAGTGGTGCAGCCAAACCATGAAGCCCAGTACCGAGATCGCGCCCGAAGCGTAGATCATCGAGTGGTGGCCGAACAGTTTC
Organism: Pseudomonas sp. UV AK001; assembly: GCF_046097675.1. Taxonomy (NCBI): domain Bacteria; kingdom Pseudomonadati; phylum Pseudomonadota; class Gammaproteobacteria; order Pseudomonadales; family Pseudomonadaceae; genus Pseudomonas; species Pseudomonas sp. UV AK001. Next base: position 60,696 of record NZ_JBJUVZ010000003.1, on the reverse strand, counting down.
TTGCCGGTGAAGGCCGAGATCACTTCCGAGAAGATGCCGAAGGCCGGCAGGATCAGGATGTAAACCTCAGGGTGGCCCCATGCCCAGAACAGGTTGACGTACATCATTGGATTGCCACCAAGTTCATTGGTGAAAATGTGGAAATCCATGTAACGGTCAAGGGTCAGCAGTGCCAGGGTAGCGGTCAGGATCGGGAACGAAGCCACGATCAGAACGTTTGCCCAGGTGCAGGTCCAGGTGAAGATCGGCATGTCCATCAGTTTCATGCCCGGGGTACGCATTTTCAGCACGGTCGCGAGGAAGTTGACCCCGGTTAACGTTGTACCCAGACCCGATAGCTGTAGCGCCCAGATGTAGTAGTCCATCCCCACGCCAGGGCTGTATTGCAGACCCGACAGCGGTGGATAGGCAACCCAGCCGGTCTTGGCGAATTCGCCGACGCCCAGGGACAGGTTGATCAGCACGACGCCGGACACCAGCAGCCAGAAGCTCAGGGAGTTCAGGAACGGGAACGCAACGTCACGGGCACCGATCTGCAGCGGCACTGCAAGGTTCATCAGGCCGGTGAAGAATGGCATCGCCATGAAGATGATCATGATCACACCGTGAGCGGTGAAGATCTGGTCATAGTGTTCAGGTGGCAGGTAGCCAGGCGAACCCTCGGTGGCCATGGCCAGCTGGGTACGCATCATGATGGCGTCGGCAAAGCCACGCAGCAGCATGACCATGGCAACGATGATGTACATCACGCCGATTTTCTTGTGGTCGACCGACGTCAGCCACTCGGTCCACAGGTAAGTCCACTTCTTGAAGTAGGTGATTGCAGCGAACAACGCCAGACCACCGAGCGCGATCATCGAGATGGTGACCATCACGATCGGCTCGTGGAAAGGGATCGCTTCCCAACTTAATTTACCAAACATCGTTTACTCCTCTGCCCCGGCAGCTGAATGCGAATTCGAGTCCATATCCGTTGCCGCCACTTCTTTCTCTTTCTTCTCGTGCTTCAGCGGCTTGCCCGGTTTCATGCCTTCGTACTTGTCGACGATGGTCTGGAACAGGTTCGGCGTGACCGAGGAGTAGAGCTCGACTGGATTGTTCTGGCTTGGCTTGGCAAGGGCTGCGTATTCAGCTTGTTCAAGCTGTTTAGGTGCCTTTTTGACTTCACTTACCCAGGCGTCGAAATCTTCCTGAGAAGTTGCGATCGCTTTGAATTTCATACCGGTGAAACCGGCACCGCTGTAGTTGGCGGAGATACCGTCCATTTCAGCGTTGCGGTCAGCGATCAGGTGCAGCTTGGTGGTCATGCCCGCCATCGCGTAGATCTGGCCGCCCAGGCCCGGGATGAAGAACGAGTTCATCACCGCGTCCGAAGTGATCCGGAAGTTGACTGGCGTGTGCGCCGGGAACACGATCTTGTTGACCGTGGCGATGCCTTGTTCCGGATAGATGAACAGCCACTTCCAGTCCAGCGCGACCACTTCGATGGTCACAGGCTTGACGTCGGATTCGATCGGACGATACGGATCCAGCGAGTGGGTCGACTTGTAGGTGATGTAACCCAGGGCAATGATGATCAGGACCGGAATGGTCCAGACTGCCACTTCGATCTTGGTCGAGTGCGACCATTTCGGGGTGTAGACGGCGTTCTTGTTGGAGGCGCGGTACTTCCAGGCGAACAGGAAGGTCATGACGATGACCGGCACAACAACCAACAGCATCAGCAGCGTAGCGGTGATGATCAGGTTGCGCTGTTCCAGGCCGACCTGGCCCGTTGGATTGAGCAAGGTCATGTTGCAGCCTCCCAGCAACAACGTGCCGAGCAGCGGCACTAGGCCTAGTAATCTGGGGTACCTGTTTTTACTCATCTCACGACCTCTAAAGCAGCTTGCGCAATGCAGTTGGGTTTTGATCGCCAACACTTCACCCTGCCAAGGGTTGGCATTTTCTTTGGATTGAATAAGGGCCGCCCGTCGCGCGTCAGACGCTCGACAAATCCTGGGACAGCGGTCAGTTCTTATTCGAATTCGTGGTCAAAGGCCTTGTTACAGACCAATTCCATTTGGTGCGGAAAGTTGGAAGGCACCGACACCTGGGTGTCTCGCAAGCCTTTCGGCCCCTCGACACCCGACTTCCTGCTCAGTTCCTTATAAAGGTTGAACAGTGCCGGGAATTCAGTGCGGGCGATTGTAGATAGGTAGCGCCCTATACACCATGTCTTATCCCGAAATAATTTTTATCGCTCAGAGCAACAATCCATCACCGTTTTTGCAAAAGTTCCGCATGTTATCGAAATCGATTCTCAACAAAAACACCAAAAAATGTAGGTGTACCTGGCTCGGATCAGACAGTTCCGAAGACTTTTTCCGACACCGTGAAGCGCTTAAACCCCGATAACCCAAGGGCTTTGGCCAATTGCCACAGGTTGTTAAAACTGCCTGTTCCGGCACCAGCGTCCCAAAGCCGAAAAACCCTGAAACAGACCAATCCTTTTTTGTAACAACACTCCAATCCGGGCCCGCGAAAGGCACTGCGACACGGCGTGTGTGACAACATGTCGCACACCTGTCGCACCGTCCCTTGCCGTTCGTCACGACGTTTTCACAAAGACCCTGAAATGCAAAACGCCCCGATTTGCGTCACTGCAAATCGAGGCGTTTGTGTTATCGGCGCAGGGGCCGAAAAGTTGATTCAGCGCAATGCTTTTCGGTTGCGCGAGGTCAACAGCGGCACCAGGATCACCACCAGCACGAAAGCCACCAGGGCCCATTGCGCCAGCGACAGACCGAGGATCGGCGGGTACGGCGTCGAGCAGAAACCGTCGACCTGGAAGCCCAGCGGGAAGATCTTCGCCAGCGGCAGGTCATCGACGATCGGCTGCAGCACATCGATGCCGCAACTCACCGCCGGGTAGAACTGGGTGTACACGTGATGCCCGGCGACGCCGGCTCCGGCAATCGCGCAAATCACCACCAGCACCTCGAACACGGTGATGCTGCGGCGGGTGCGCATGGCCGCGCCAATGAACGCGAACAGCGCGATCAGCAGCAAGGCATAACGCTGCAGGATGCACAGCGGGCATGGCGCCTCGCCCAGCACGATCTGCATGTACAGCGCGCCACCGATCAGCGCCAGGCAGATGACGCCCAGCAACACCAGATAGCGCCGTTCACGTCCCAATCGAATCGTTTCCTCGCTCATCGCGTTTCCCTTTCATGTCCATGGTTCAGCTGGCCGGCGGCTGCGCTTGCAGTTGCGCCATCAGGCTGATGTTGTCTTCGATATGCCAATTGGCCGCGATGCGACCGTTGTCGATCTGATAGATATCGGTTGCCCGGAAGTCTACACGCTGGCCCTGCCCTTTGAGAGCCTTGAACGTACCGGTGAAATGTCCGCGAAAGTGCAGATGCACCACCACGCGATCACCGGCGACGATCATTTGTTCGATCTCGCAGCTCAGGTCCGGCACCGCCGTGCGAAAGAACTTCGACGCCAGCAGCGGCCCGGTCGGCCCCTGGACCCGGCCTTCCGGCGGGGTCTTGTCGACAAACTGCGGCGACAGGGCTGCGGTGGCCAACGCCTCTTCGCCCGTGTTCCAGAAACTGCCATAACGCCGCGCCGCCAGTTCCATTGCATCACGCTGCGCCTTGGGCAGGCTCTGATCGACGATCAGGGTCTGCGGCTGGATCAACGCGGATTCGGCAAAGACAAACGGACTGGACAGCAAGGCAACCGACAGGCCCAACGTGGCCAGGCTGAAACGACGGGAAGAGGCGATGTGCGACATGGGGGCGATCCTGATCATGTAAACGAACGAGCGCCTATCATCAGCATCGGGGAATAAACGATAAACCGGTTAAGAAACGATTAACCTTTAAACACTTTTTAAGAATCGGAACCGCTCAAAAAAAAGCGACCCGATAATCTCGGGTCGCTCATCAGGCTTATTCCAGTGCCGCCGCCGGCCCGAAGAACTCATACCGGCTCTGCTTCTCCGGCACACCCAGCGCCTTCAGATGACGCTTGATCGCCCCCATGAAACCTTTCGGCCCGAGGAAGTAAGCGTCCACATCACGCTCCGCCGGCAACCACTCGCCCAGTTGCTCCTCGCTCAGCAACCCGACCTTGTCCGCCGCCGGGCTCACGCCGTCATCTTCGGCGTAGCAATAGAAGCGCTTGAGCTGCGGATGACGCTCGGCCAGACCGTCGATCCAGTCACGGAACGCATGCACGCTGCCATTGCGCGCGCAGTGAATGAAATGCACCGGACGCTCGGTTTCCAGCGCCGCTTCCAGCATCGCCAGAGTTGGCGTGATACCAACGCCGCCGCTGATCAGCACCAGAGGTTTGTCGCTGGCAGTCAGGGTGAACTCGCCCGATGGCGGGAACAGCTGGATGCTCGCACCGACATGCAGTTGATCGTGCAGGTGATTGGACGCGCGGCCGCCCGGTTCACGCTTGACGCTGATGCGGTACTGGCCTTTGTTAGCCAAGGCTGACAGCGAGTAATTGCGGCGGATTTCTTCGCCGTCAAGGATCAGCTTCATGCCGATGTACTGGCCTGGCTCGGCTGCGAGAATCGGCCCCTTGTCCGCCGGCTCGAAGTAGAAGGAAATGATTTCCGCGCTCTCCTCGACCTTGGCCACAACGATGAACTCCCGCGCCCCGCGCCAGCCGCCGACGGCCTGCTCTTTCTGGTCATAGATCGCGGTTTCGGCGCCGATCAGGATCTCGGCCAACTGACCGTAGGCCGCGCCCCAGGCGTTCATCACCTCCGGCGTGGCAATTTCATCGCCCAGCACTTCGGAGATGGCGCGCAGCAGGCAGGTGCCGACGATCGGGTAGTGCTCCGGCAGAATCTGCAACGCCACATGCTTGTTGATGATCTTCGCCACCAGATCGCCCAACTGGTCGAGTTGATCGATGTGACGGGCATACATCAATACGCCGTTGGCCAGGGCGCGGGGCTGGTCACCGCTGGCCTGGTGAGCCTGGTTGAACAGCGGGCGGACTTCCGGGTACTCGGAGAGCATCATGCGGTAGAAGTGGGTGATCAGCGCTTCACCACCGCTTTCCAGCAGAGGCACAGTGGATTTGACGATGGCACGATCCTGGACGCTAAGCATAAGGGTGACTCCTGAGCTTTCTCTAAAAGTGCCTTATGTATTCCAGTAATCGTGCCAAATAATTTTTCTATATAAATCAATAATTTGAAATTTATGTAGTCAGATCGACACAAGCACCTCTATAGTCGCTTCGACTACAACGCGTCTCTTTGACTACAAGCCTATGTCCGCCAAATCATTGCTCACCGCCCTGCTCCCGCTGGTCTCCGACCTGTCCCGCGAATTGCCTGAAGGCGAACGCTACCGACGGCTGCTCGAAGCCATGCGCGCCCTGCTGCCGTGCGATGCCGCAGCCTTGTTGCGCCTCGATGGCGAGTGGCTGGTGCCATTGGCGGTGGATGGGCTGAGCACCGACACCCTCGGTCGGCGCTTCAAGGTCAGCGAGCACCCACGTTTCGAAGTGCTGCTGGCAGGCGACGGGCCGACCCGTTTCGCTGCCGACAGCGATTTGCCCGATCCTTATGACGGGCTGGTCGACGGCCTCGACGATCACCTCGAAGTTCACGACTGCCTCGGCTGTCCGTTGTTCGTCGATGAAAAGCTTTGGGGTCTGATTACTCTCGACGCCCTCGATCCGGAGCGTTTCGAGCCGATCGAACTCGACGCCTTGCAAGCCTTCGCCAGCCTTGCCTCGGCCACGGTCAACGCCGCCGAACGCATCGAACGTCTGGCGATTCGTGCCGAGGACGAACACCAGCGCGCCGAGGTCTATCGTCAGGCCAGCGGCCAGCAGAACCGCGAAATGATCGGCCAGAGCAAGGCTCATAAACGGCTGGTGGAAGAAATCAGTCTGGTGGGCGGCAGCGACCTGACCGTGCTGATCACCGGGGAAACCGGGGTCGGCAAGGAACTGGTGGCCCAGGCGATCCATGCCGCCTCCCAGCGCGCCGACAAACCGATCATCAGCCTCAACTGCGCGGCCCTGCCCGACACGCTGGTGGAAAGCGAACTGTTCGGCCACGTGCGCGGTGCTTTCACCGGCGCCACCAGCGACCGGCGCGGCAAGTTCGAACTGGCCAACGGCGGCACACTGTTTCTCGATGAGGTCGGCGAGTTGTCGCTCACCGTCCAGGCCAAGTTGTTGCGGGTTTTGCAGAGCGGCCAGTTACAACGTCTGGGTTCGGACAAGGAACATCAGGTCGACGTGCGCCTGATCGCCGCGACCAACCGCGACCTGGCCGAAGAAGTGCGCAGCGGCCGCTACCGCGCCGACTTCTACCATCGCCTCAGCGTCTACCCGTTGCGAGTACCGGCGCTGCGTGAACGAGGTCGCGATGTGTTGCTGCTCAGCGGTTTTTTCCTCGAACAGAACCGCTCGCGCATGGGCCTCAACAGCCTGCGTCTGAACAGCGATGCCCAGGAAGCGCTGCTGGCCTACACCTGGCCGGGCAACGTGCGGGAACTGGAACACCTGATCGGACGCAGCGCGCTGAAGGCGCTGGGCAACTGCAAGGTGCGGCCGAAGATTCTCAGCCTGAGCGCGATGGATCTCGACCTGCCGCGCGAGGTTGTGGATAACTCGCCGGTGCCGTCCGAAGCGACTGCCGCCGTGCCATTGATCAGCGGTGACCTGCGTGCAGCCACCGAGCAGTATCAGCGGCAGTTGATCAGTGCAGCGCTTGAGCGTAACCGGGACAATTGGGCCAGTGCGGCGCGCGAACTGGGGCTGGACCGGGCGAATCTGGGGCGGATGGCGAAGCGGTTGGGCCTGAAAAGTTGACTGGCCCGCCACTGGAACACCACCCGACAACTAACCTAAAGCCCAACCTTTTGACGCCGATAACCCGGCATCAATAGTTTCTGGCGATTTCCACCCTCGCCCACCACCTTTTTCCACAGAAGGTTTTTATGTCTTCCAACAAAGCCCGCGCAGATTCACTTTCGCTTCTGCTGTTTACCTTGCGCAGCGGCAAGCTGATGGCGATCAACCTGCTGAAAGTCAGTGAAATCATCCCCTGCCCGCCGCTGACCAAGCTGCCGGAGTCGCACCCGCACGTCAAAGGCATCGCCACCCTGCGCGGTGCTTCGCTGTCGGTGATCGACCTGAGCCGTGCCATCGGCGAGCGCCCGCTGGAAGACCCGAACGGCGGCTGCCTGATCGTCACCGACGTCAGCCGTTCGAAACAGGGTCTGCATGTGCAGGCGGTGAGCAAGATCGTGCATTGCCTGACCACCGACATCAAACCGCCGCCGTTCGGTTCCGGCGGCTCGCGCGCCTACATCACTGGCGTGACCTCGGTGGACGGCACGCTGGTGCAAGTGCTGGACATCGAAAAGGTCATCCACGGCATCGCCCCGGCGCAGATCGACATGGCCCCGACCGAGCTGAGCATGGAAGACGCCGAAGTGCTGGGCAACGCGCGGATCCTGGTGGTCGACGACAGCCAGGTGGCGTTGCAGCAATCGGTTCACACCCTGCGCAATCTCGGCCTGCAATGCCACACCGCCCGCAGTGCCAAGGAAGCCATCGACTGCCTGCTGGACCTGCAAGGCACCGCGCAGCAGATCAACCTGATCGTCTCCGACATCGAAATGTCCGAGATGGACGGCTACGCCTTCACCCGCACCCTGCGCGAGACCCCGGACTTCGCCCACCTTTACGTGCTGCTGCACACCTCGCTGGACAGCGCGATGAACAGCGAAAAGGCACGGCTCGCCGGCGCCAACGGCGTGCTGACCAAGTTCTCCTCGCCGGAGCTGACCCATTGCCTGATCGAAGCGGCCAAACACGTCGCCGCCCAGGGTTACTGAGCCTTGAACGAGACCTTCTGTTTTCTGATGCGGCGCGACCTGAGCCAGGGCGTGCCGGCCATCGAGTGGCCGAACGGCATCGAAATCACCACCTACAGCGTTGAACAAGCAGCCGCCGTGCATCAACTGATGCAGATCGGTTACCGCGAAGGCGGTGGTCGGGTGCCGGCGCTGGACGTCTGGCAGCAGCAGTATGAAACGGACGCCGAATACGATCCGGCGCTGTGCTTCATCGCCAGTGATGCCGACGGCGTCATCGGCGTGGCGCAATGCTGGACCAGTTCCTACATCAAAAATCTGGTGGTGCATCCCCGGGCGCAAGGTCGTGGATTGGGTCGGGCGTTACTGCTTCATGCGTTCAAGGCGTTTCAGGATCGGCGCGAGGGCTTTGTCGATCTGAAGGTGCTGGAAGAAAACCGGCGGGCGCGACAGCTGTACGAAAAGTCTGGAATGTATGTGGTCCGCCGGGAATTGGTGCCGGACTGACAAACTAAAATCCTGCGGCATACTCAAACCCTGGCGATCAACCTCCAAGGATGCCCGAACCATGAAACGCCTCGCCCTCTCCGTACTGTGTCTCATCGCCCCGTTTGCCCACGCCTCCAGCCCCGACGCCTGGGCGGCCTACGACAAAACCGTGCTCGCCAGCTGCACAAAGGCCAGCGGCCTGAAAAACGCCAAACCGGTCGGCAACGCCGCGCAATTCGATGACCGCGTCGGCTACACCGCGCTGTTGCTGCAAGGCCAATACCCGCAAAAACACATGAAGGGCCAGCAAGGCACCGAGCTGTGCCTGTACAACAAGAAGTCGAAAACCGCGTTCGTCACCGAATGGGACTCGATCCGCCCGACCGCCAAACCCTGAGAGAGTGGCGCACAACTTGCTTCACTCCGGGCCTGTACGGCGGCTTTATGTCGCCGTTTCGCACCCTGATTGAAGATTGCCCGCTCAATGAATACGACCTTTTCCTGCGTAGGCTGCGGCAAATGCTGCACCGATCACCACGTGCCCCTGACCCTGGCCGAAGCCCGCATGTGGGCGGCCGACGGCGGTCAGGTGATCGTGCTGGTGGAGGCGTTTCTCGCCAACGGCCTGGGTTTGCCGGCGGAACAGCGTGAGCACGCACAGCGGCGTTCGGCGGTAGTGCGCAGCGGCACGTCCGACGCCCATGTAGCGATCACCTTCGCCGCCTACAACGTCGGTCCCTGCCGGAATCTTGACGAAGACAAGCTGTGCCGCATCTACGACCGCCGGCCGCTGGTGTGTCGCATCTATCCTGCCGAAATCAATCCGCACATTGCGCTGAACCCTGCCGCCAAGGACTGCCCGCCGGAATCGTGGGAACAGGGACCGGAGCTGATCGTCGGTGGCGAACTGGTGGATCAGGAACTGGTGACATTGATCCAGCGCTCCCGTCAGGCCGATCGCAACGACATCCGGATCAAGGATGCGATCTGCGGACAACTGGGGATCCGCGCCACGGCACTCAAGGGCGACGGGTTTACCGCGTATCTGCCGGACATGGGCGTGTTTGCCTCGGTGATCGATCAGGTCACGGCGCAACCACTGGCTGCCGGAGACAGCCAATGGCTGTTCCATGTCTCCGGCGATGACATCGCCGGGCAAGTGCGGGCGGCCGGGGCACAAGTGGTGTCCGAACCGCCGCAGACCTACGCGTTCATTTCCCTGCGCGCGGCCTAGGATCCCTGCCGCCGCCCCCAGAACTCCCGCGCCAGCGAACGCAAATCCCCCGCCAGCCCCGCCACATCCTGTGAGTTGAGCTGGCTCTGGCGCCCTTCATCCACCGTCAGTTCACACGCCGTGCGAATACTGACGATGTTGCGGTTGATGTCCTCGCTCACCGCGCTTTGCTCCTCGACCGCTGCGGCAATCTGCAGGCTCATCTCGGTGATCTGCTCGACTCGCCCACTGATCCCGTCCAGCGCCCGGGCCGCACGCTGCGCCTGTTCGACGCTGTTATCCACATGCTCGCTGCTCTGCTGCATCACCAGCACCGCATCCCGCGCGCCATTTTGCAGGGTGCTGATCATCCGTTGAATCTCGTTGGTCGACTGTTGAGTGCGCTGGGCCAGGCCACGCACTTCATCGGCCACCACCGCAAACCCGCGTCCGGCATCCCCGGCCCGTGCCGCTTCGATCGCCGCGTTGAGCGCCAGCAGATTGGTCTGTTCGGCGATGCTGCGAATCACCTCCAGCACCCCGGATATCTCGCTGCTGTGACCTTCGAGCTGATGAATCACCTCGGTCGCCCGGCCCAATTCCTCAGCCAGCCGCAACACCGCGCTGCGACTTTCGCCAACCAGCAGATGACCTTCACGGGTTTCCGTACCCGCCATATCGGCCGCCACCGACGCCTGCTGCGCATGGCTGGCGACCTCGGCCACACTGGCCGCCATCTGATGAATCGCCGCCGCCACCTGATCAGTTTCCGCCTGCTGCGCCAAGGTGCTGGTATGGCTGCTGTGCAAATGGTCGACCAATTGTGCCGCATGCCCGGCCAGCCGCTGCGACGCATCACCGATCCGCCCGACCACCGCGCCGACCTGAGCCTCGAGCATCTGCAAGGCGAACTCGATCTGCCCGAACTGATCCCTCCGCCCGGTATAAATGCCCTGACTCAACGGGTTGTCGGCAATCTGTTTTGCACGTTCGGTCAGTCGCTCCAGCGGTCGCAACAACCAGCCCACGCCCAGAGCACACGCGCCACTGCCAGCCACCAGCGCAGCGGCCTCGATGCCCATGGACTCCGGCCGCAACCAGGCTTCAATCCCCAGCACCACCGCCAGCACCGAACTGGTCAACGCCACAATCCGCGCCCGCAAGCCCAACACCGGCAGCCGCTGCCAACGCGACACCCGCTCACCACGCAACTGCGCATAAGTCCGTTCCGCCGCAGCGATCTGCCGGGCATCCGGCCGCGTGCGTACCGACTGAAACTCCACCGCCGCACCGTTCTGCGTGACCGGCGTGACATAGGCACTGACCCAGTAGTGATCACCGTTCTTGCAACGATTCTTCACCAGCCCCATCCACGAGCGCCCGCGCTTGAGCGTCTGCCACATATGGGCAAACGCCTGCGCCGGCATGTCCGGATGACGCAACAGGTTATGCGGCGTGCCCAGCAGCTCGTCACGGCTGTAACCGCTGATCTTGATGAAGTCGTCGTTGGCGTAGGTGATCGCGCTGGTCAGATCGGTGGTCGAGAGAATGTTCGCATCCGGCGCAACATCGACATTGCGCCCGGTCACCGGGAGATTGATCTTCATGGAAAGCGCGCTCGTTTTATTGGAAAGAGTCGGCAGGGCTGCTGACTCTAAGCGCACTAATCGGTTAAACGTTGATCTGGCTCAGGAACTGAGCATTTAGCCATCACTGTGACCGAAAATCACAGACGATGGCTGCAGGAGGGAAGTGAATCAGCGCTTGCCCATCGAACGACGAGTGCCCGACGGCGCCACACCCGGGGTCCTGGCGTGACGATCACCGTCCTTGCCCTTGAACTGCGGCTGCTTGGCGGCTTTGGCGGCGGCCAGTTCACCTGGCTTGAACGGAAACTTGAATGCAGGAATGGTCGGCTTGGATTCGCCGGCCTCGGCCAGCTCTGCCGGGACATCGCTCACAGCGTTGTCGATTGGGGAAGTCATGAAAGCTCCGGAAAGCAAAAAGTCCGGCCCGGTGGATGAGCCGCGAAGGCGCGCAGTATACCTGCGCGCGCGGACTTTAAAGAGTCCCAAAAAGGGTTCGACCGGTCCCTTTTTGGGACTGCTCGACTAACGGATCACTTCTCCCGATCAACCCAAAAACACTGCAGAAACAAACGGTACACCCAACACATTTCCAAACATCCGAAAATGGAACGCGGAGCGTCCCGGCTGCATTCCCACGCGGAGCGTGGGAACGATCAAGCAGTAAGCAGCCGCTTTCCGCCTCTCGCCTCTCGCCTCTCGCCTCTCGCTTCCCACCACTCAACACGATGAGCGTTAGCTCGAGTAAAGCTTTTGATCTTGTGGCCCCTTCGGCAGGCTGAGCGGAGGGATTTATCCGGGGGTGGGCGCGTAGCGCCGTTCGACGCAGTCGAACACATCGAGAGGAGGTGCAGCGAAGCAAACCGGAGGCGATGCCCCCGGATGAATCCCGGAACGAAGGAACACCGAGCCACAGCGAGGTGCCGTACGCCGGGGCCTAGACCTTTTGGTTCCTTTTGGGGCGTTTGCCAAAAGGGACTCGCCGTAAGGGCGAAACCGCCAGCCGCAACACCCGAAGAAACGGATATTCACAAAAAACACCCAAAGCCTGGTCGGCCCAAAGGCCGCCAAGTCAAAAGCCGAAACTGACAGCGCCGTCAGCTAGCCGTCACCCTCCTGACCCCCAAACAAGTTTATAAAGAACCAACCTGCCCAAACCCCGTCCCCCTGGCGCCCCACAAGCATGCAAATCCAGAAGAAAAAGGCCCTGCTCGCCACCCTGCTGATCGCCCTCGCAGCCGCTGGCCTGTGGTACGCGATAAAACCCGCACCGGCCAAACTCGCCGCCCCGACCGCGATCCCGGTCAGGGTCGTCGCCGTCAGCGAAAAAGACGTCCCACGCTATACCAGCGGCATCGGCTCGGTGCTCTCGCTGCACAGCGTGGTGGTACGTCCACAGATCGACGGCATCCTCACCAAGCTGCTGGTCAAAGAAGGTCAATTGGTGAAACAGGGCGACCTGCTCGCCACCATCGACGACCGCTCGATCCGCGCCAGCCTCGACCAGGCCCGGGCACAACTGGGCGAAAGCCAGGCGCAACTGCAAGTGGCGCTGGTCAACCTCAAGCGCTACAAACTGCTCAGCGTCGACGACGGCGTCTCCAAGCAGACCTACGATCAGCAACAGGCACTGGTCAACCAGCTCAAGGCCACCGCCCAAGGTAATCAAGCCTCGATTGACGCGGCTCAGGTACAACTTTCCTACACCCAGATTCGCTCCCCGGTCACCGGTCGCGTCGGGATTCGTACGGTCGACGAAGGCAACTTCCTGCGCATGACCGACACCCAGGGTCTGTTCACCGTGACCCAGATCGACCCGATCGCCGTCGAGTTTTCCCTGCCCCAGCAAATGCTGCCGACCCTGCAAGGCCTGATCAGCGATCCGCAGCGCGCCCAGGTCAAGGCCTACATCGGCGCCGACACCGATGGCGAAACCGGCAACCTGCTCGGCGAAGGTCACCTGACCCTGATCGACAACCAGATCAACGCCAACACCGGCACCATCCGCGCCAAGGCCGAATTCGACAACCCCAATCAGAAACTCTGGCCCGGCCTGCTGGTGACGGTAAAGATTCAGACGGCACTGGATAAAGATGCGCTGGTGGTCCCGCCCACTGTCGTACAGCGTGGGCTGGATCAACACTTCGTGTACCGGGTCAACGGCGACAAGGTTGAAGCCGTGCAGGTGCAGATGGTCTATCAGGGCAGCGGTCAGGACATCATCAAGGGTGTGAACCCCGGCGACGTATTGGTCAGTGATGGCCAGTCACGGCTCAAGCCCGGCTCTACCGTGCAGGTCATGAGCGAACCGCCGCAGGTGGTGCAAGCGGAGCCCAAGCCATGAAGCAGCACAAAGGCGTTTCGACCTGGTGCATCGATCACCCGGTGGCAACGATTCTGCTGACCATCGCGCTGGTGCTGGTCGGGGTGATTGCCTTCCCGCGCCTGCCGATTGCGCCGTTGCCGGAAGCGGAATTTCCAACGATTCAGGTCTCCGCGCAGTTGCCCGGCGCCAGCCCGGACACCATGGCGTCGTCCGTGGCCACGCCGCTGGAGGTGCAATTCAGCGCCATCCCCGGCATGACCCAGATGACCTCCAGCAGTGCGCTGGGCTCCAGCCTGCTGACCCTGCAATTCACCCTCGACAAGAGCATCGACACCGCCGCCCAGGAAGTGCAGGCCGCGATCAACACCGCCGCCGGCAAACTGCCGAAAGACATGCCGACCCTGCCGACCTGGAAGAAGGTCAACCCGGCCGACAGCCCGGTGCTGATCCTCAGCGTCAGTTCCACGCAGATGCCCGGCACCGAACTCAGTGACCTGGTGGAAACCCTGCTGGCCCGTCAGATCAGTCAGATCGACGGCGTAGGCCAGATCAACATCACCGGTCAGCAACGTCCGGCGATTCGCGTCCAGGCTTCGGCGGACAAACTGGCGGCCATCGGCCTGACGCTTGCGGACATTCGTCTGGCGATCCAGCAGACCAGCCTCAACCTCGCCAAAGGTGCGTTGTACGGCGAGTCGAGCATTTCCACGCTGTCGACCAACGACCAGCTGTTCCACCCCGAGGAATACAGCCAGCTCATCGTTTCCTACAAGGATGGCGCCCCGGTTCACCTGAAAGATGTCGCCAAAGTCGTCAACGGTTCGGAAGATGCCTACGTGCAAGCGTGGGCCGGCGATCAACCGGGGGTGAACCTGGTGATCTCCCGCCAGCCGGGGGCCAATATCGTCGAGACCGTGGACCGCATCCAGGCCGCCCTGCCCGGCCTCGAAGCCATGTTGCCGGCCTCGGTGCAGGTCAAGGTGCTGATCGACCGTACCCAGACCATTCGCGCCTCGCTGCATGAAGTGGAAATCACCCTGCTGATCGCGATCCTGCTGGTGGTGGCGGTGATGGCGCTGTTCTTGCGCCAGTTGTCGGCGACGATGATTGTGTCGGCGGTGCTCGGCGTATCGCTGACCGCCAGTTTCGCCTTGATGTATTTACTCGGTTTCAGCCTGAACAACCTGACGCTGGTGGCCATCGTCGTGGCCGTAGGTTTCGTGGTCGACGACGCGATCGTGGTGGTGGAAAACATCCACCGTCATCTGGAAGCCGGCGACAGCATGCGCGAAGCGGCGGTCAAGGGCGCCGGCGAGATCGGTTTCACCGTGGTCTCGATCAGTTTCTCGCTGGTGGCAGCGTTCATTCCGTTGCTGTTTATGGGCGGTGTGGTCGGGCGTTTGTTCAAGGAATTCGCACTGACGGCGACCTCGACCATCATGATTTCCGTGGTGGTATCGCTGACCCTCGCGCCGACGCTGGCCGCGCTGTTCATGCGCAAACCGGTGCATCACGCCCATGACAAACCGGGCTTCAGCGAACGCCTGCTCGGCTGGTACGAAAAAGGCCTGCGCCGCGCCCTCGCCCATCAGAAACTGATGATCGGCGTGTTCGGGATCTCGGTCGCGCTGGCCATCGGCGGCTACATCTTTATCCCCAAAGGGTTCTTCCCGGTGCAGGACACCGGCTTCGTCCTCGGTACGACGGAGGCCGCTGCGGATATCTCCTACAGCGACATGGTGAAAAAGCACCTGGCGATGGCGGAAATCGTCGCCGCCGACCCGGCCGTGCAGGCGTTTTCCCATTCGGTGGGCGTGTCCGGCAGTAACCAGACCATCGCCAACGGCCGTTTCTGGATCGCCCTGAAAAAACGCGGTGATCGCGATGTTTCGGCCAGCCAGTTCATCGACCGCATTCGTCCGCAGCTGATGAAAGTCCCCGGCATCGTGCTTTACCTGCGCGCCGGCCAGGACATCAACCTCAGCTCCGGCCCGAGCCGCGCACAGTATCAATACGTGCTCAAGAGCAACGACGGGCCGACGCTCGCTACCTGGACCCAGAAACTCACCGAGAAACTGCGCAGCATTCCGGCGTTCCGTGACATCTCCAACGACCTGCAACTGGGCGGCAGCATCACGCACATCAGCATCGACCGTAGCGCCGCCGCGCGTTTCGGCCTGACGGCGAGTGATGTCGACGAAGCGCTGTACGACGCCTTTGGGCAGCGGCAGATCAACGAGTTCCAGACCCAGGTCAACCAATACAACGTGATTCTGGAGCTGGACACCGCACAGCGTGGCAAGGCCGAAAGCCTCAACTATTTCTACCTGCGCTCACCGCTGAGTGGGGAAATGGTGCCGCTGTCGGCGCTGGCCCGATTCGACGCACCAACCATCGGCCCGCTGTCGATTGCCCACGACGGCATGTTCCCGGCCGCCAACCTGTCGTTCAATCTGGCGCCCGGCGTGGCATTGGGCGACGCGGTGATCCTGCTCAACCAGGCCAAGGCCGAGATCGGCATGCCGACCGCGATCAGCGGCAACTTCCAGGGTGCGGCCCAGGCGTTCCAGAGTTCGCTGGCCAGCCAGCCGTGGCTGATTCTCGCGGCGCTGGTGGCGGTGTACATCATTCTGGGTGTGCTCTACGAGAGCTTTGTCCATCCGCTGACGATCATCTCGACCTTGCCGGCGGCGGGTCTCGGTGCGGTGATCATGCTGTGGATCTGCGGCCAGGACTTTTCGATCATGGCGCTGATCGGGCTGGTGTTGTTGATCGGTATCGTCAAGAAGAACGGCATCCTGATGATCGACTTCGCTCTCGAAGCCCAGCGTCATCGTGGGCTGGCACCTCAAGATGCGATTTTCGAAGCATGCCTGACGCGGTTCCGGCCGATCATCATGACCACCCTCGCCGCCCTGCTCGGCGCCCTGCCGCTGATGCTCGGCTACGGCACCGGCGCCGAACTGCGTCAGCCGCTGGGGATCGCGGTCGTGGGCGGCTTGCTAGTGAGCCAGATGCTGACGCTGTTCACCACGCCGGTCATATACTTGTGGCTTGAGCGGCTGTTCCACAAGCCCAAACCGGCGCCCGTCACGGCGCTGGCAACGACAGACTGAGGCGGGTCATGCGCGTCCTGATTATCGAAGACGAAGAGAAAACCGCGGACTATCTGCACCGCGGCCTGACGGAACAGGGTTACACCGTGGATCTGGCCCGCGACGGCGTCGAGGGCCTGCACCTGGCGCTGGAAAGCGACTACGCGGTGATCGTCCTCGACGTCATGCTGCCGGGCCTCGATGGCTTTGGCGTACTGCGCGCCTTGCGTGCGCGCAAACAGACGCCGGTGATCATGCTCACCGCCCGCGAACGGGTCGAAGACCGGATCCGGGGCCTGCGCGACGGCGCCGACGATTACCTCGGCAAACCGTTTTCCTTCCTCGAACTGGTGGCGCGCCTGCAGGCGCTGACCCGCCGCAGCGGTGGCCATGAACCAGTGCAAGTGAGCATCGCCGACCTGTGGATCGATCTGATCAGCCGCAAGGCGACCCGCGCCGGTACCCGGCTGGACCTGACCGCCAAGGAGTTTTCGCTGCTCAGCGTGCTGGCCCGGCGTCAGGGCGAAATCCTCTCGAAAACCGCGATTGCGGAGATGGTCTGGGACATCAATTTCGACAGCGACGCCAACGTCGTCGAAGTCGCGATCAAGCGTCTGCGAGCCAAGCTCGACGGACCGTTCGACGAGAAGCTGCTGCACACCATCCGTGGCATGGGTTATGTGCTGGAGAGCCGTGGTGTCCAGTAACTCCATCGCCCTGCGCCTGAGCGGCATGTTCACGCTGGTAGCGCTGCTGGTGTTTTTGTTGATCGGCGGCGCGCTCTATCAGCAAGTGGACAAGGGTTTGGGTCTGTTGCCGGAAGCAGAACTCGACGCTCGCTACAGCGTGCTCGAATCCACCGTCGGCCGTTATGGCACGCCCGAGCATTGGGTCAAGATCAACAGCAAACTCAAGCTGCTCGGCGAAGAAGACAAGCGCATCAGTTTCTGGATCAGCAGCGGCGATCCGCAGTACGAGTACGGCGATTTCACCCCGCAGATTCGCGAATTCGCCAATGGTCCGCTGGGCATGCGCGACCTGCAATTGCCCGGTCAGCCCTACCCGTTGAAAGTGCTGGTCAGCCAGTTCCCGGCCAAGGATCAACGCCCGCCCCTGCGTTTCATGATCGGCATCGACACCGAGACCTTTCACCAGACCCAGCACAACCTGCTGATCGCCTTGATCGGCCTGGCGATTGTCGGCGTGTTGATGGCTTCTGCATTGGGTTACTGGGTGGCGCGAATCGGCCTCAAGCCGCTGATCAAACTGTCCCACGAGGCCCAACGCCTGGCGCCACCTCTGCGGGCCGGGCGCTTGCGTCTGTCGCCGCTGCCGCCGGAGCTGGAACAGTTTGTCGACTCGTTCAACTCGACGCTGGAGCGGGTCGAACAGGCGTATTCACGGCTGGAATCGTTCAACGCCGACGTGGCCCATGAGCTGCGCTCGCCGCTGACCAACCTGATCGGCCAGACCCAGGTCGCCCTGACCCGTGGGCGCTCCGCCGAGCATTATTTCGAAGTGCTGCAATCCAACCTCGAAGAGCTGGAACGCCTGCGCTCGATCATCAATGACATGCTGTTTCTGGCCAGCGCTGATCAGGGCAGCAAAGCCACCAAACTGACCTCGACCTCGCTGGCCGACGAAGTAGCGACCACCCTCGAATACCTCGATTTCATCCTCGAAGATGCACAGGTTGAGGTCCATGTGAGTGGCGACGCACAGGTGCAGATCGAGATCGCCCATCTGCGCCGGGCGTTGATCAATCTGCTGAGCAATGCGGTGCAGCACACCGCGCCGGGACAGGTGATCGAAGTGCAGATCACGGTCGAGGAACATCAGGTCAGCATCGGCGTGGCCAACCCCGGTGCGCCGATTGCCAGCGAGCATTTGCCACGGCTGTTCGAGCGCTTCTACCGGGTCGATGCATCGCGCAGCAACAGTGGCAACAACCACGGCCTGGGGCTGGCGATCGTCAAGGCGATTGCGCTGATGCATGGGGGGGATGTGTTTGTACGTAGTGATCGCGGCATGAACACTTTTGGCATTCATCTTCCGGTCTGAAGACTGGGATCGTTGCCATTCCCGCAACAGTCATTTATGAAAATCACGCTGTTTCCCGGTGCCCGGCGACCTTATCTTTGCCCGCACCAAACAGCACTTGCCAAGCAAGAAGGTTTTCAAGATGTCCAACAGTATGGGTATTGCCAGCGCTTTCGTTTTGTCCTCATTGATCCTGTCGCCGATGGCGATGGCTGAAGAATCGCAGTCGTTCGTAGCGCAGAATGCCGCTCGCGCTCACGCATTCGAACAGCATCAGGCAGAAGTGATGGCCAAGGCTCAAGACGCCACGCAAGCCCCTCAGGCCGCAACTTCCCAGGCTCAGGCAGCCGAGAAAGACAGCTGAGTCACGCACCGCGCAACGTTTCCCTCGACGCGGTTGTTTGGCTCTTCCCGTTCAACCGTCGTCCTTCCAGGCCACTGATTTTCAGTGGCCTTTTTTCGTTGTGGTGTGAAAGCGGCCCGGTTCGTCTCTTACAATTAGAAACATCCCGCACCTCAAGACATTGAAGTGTCAGTTGACCCAAGGAGCTTTACCGCAAGTGCGTTACCCAGTCCGCTTTACCCCGCTGTTCATTGCAATCGCCGCAACGATTGCCCCCACCGCCCACGCCGCCGAACCCGAGAAAGAAGGTTTCGTCGAAGGTTCGAGCCTCAACCTCAACGCCCGCAACTACTACATGAATCGCAACCGCTTGCAGAAAGCGGACGACAACATCGAGTGGGGCCAGGGTTTCCTCGGCAAATTCCAGTCGGGTTACACCGAAGGCACGGTCGGTTTCGGCATCGATGCCCACGCCATGCTCGGGCTGAAACTCGACGGTGGTGGCGGCACGGACAACTCCAGCATCCTGCCGGTCAGCGATGGCAACGGCAAAGCGCCGGGCTCGTTCTCCACGGCGGGCGGCACCCTGAAAATGCGTGCGTTCGATACCGAGCTGAAAGCCGGCGACCTGTTCCTCACCAATCCGGTGATCGCTGGCGGTGAGAGCCGCATGCTGCCGCAGACCTTCCGTGGCGTCAGCCTGACCAACCACAGCTTCGACGGCTGGATGATCGAAGGCGGCCAGGCGAGCTTCACCAAGCCGTACAACCAGAGCGGCCACAAACGCATCGGCACCTCGTACGGCACCCTCGCCGA
This sequence comes from Pseudomonas sp. UV AK001, assembly GCF_046097675.1. Taxonomy (NCBI): domain Bacteria; kingdom Pseudomonadati; phylum Pseudomonadota; class Gammaproteobacteria; order Pseudomonadales; family Pseudomonadaceae; genus Pseudomonas; species Pseudomonas sp. UV AK001. Next base: position 40,932 of record NZ_JBJUVZ010000003.1, on the reverse strand, counting down.
CGGCGACAAGAGCCAGCACCTGAACTGGGCCGGTGTGTCCTGGAGCGGCGTCGAAGGCCTGACCAGCAACCTGTACGCCGCCGAGCTGAAGGACATCTGGAACCAGTACTACTACGACCTCGACTACACCTGGGCGCTGAACGATCTGGTGACCCTCAACCCGGGCCTGCACTTCTATCACACCCAGGACACCGGCGAGGCGCTGCTGGGCAACATCGACAACAACACCTACAGCCTGCATTTCACCGTCGGCATCGGCAGCCACAGCGTCACCGCCGCGTACCAGCGGGTCAACGGCAACACGCCGTTCGACTACATCAGCCAGGGCGACAGCATCTACCTCGACAACTCCCAGCAATACTCGGACTTCAACGGCCCGAACGAGCGTTCGTGGAAACTCAAGTACGCCTACGACTTCGCAGGCATCGGCCTGCCGGGCCTGACTTCGGCCGTGTCCTACTCGCGCGGCACGCTGGACCTGACCAAGGTCGACCCGGACAGCAAGGGCTACGCCTCGTGGTACAGCGCCGAAGGCCGCAACGCCAAGCACTGGGAACGCGACATCGACCTCAAGTACGTGGTGCAGAGCGGCCAGGCCAAAGACCTGGCGGTACGTCTGCAATGGGCCACCAACCGTGGCGGCAACGGTTACGGCGCGCTGGACACTGACACAGATGAATACCGTGTGATCATCGACTACCCGATCAACGTCTTCTAAGATCGGCGCTACAGTTGAAAGGCCAGCCTTATGCGCTGGCCTTTTTCTTGCGTGTGCGGCTGCGACGTTTGTACAACTACGCTTATAAGACTCTTCAACCGATAAACCCAACCATGATCGCGAGCCGTACCCCACCCGCTGCGGGCAAGACCGGACGTCCCGAACTGCTGCTGATTCTCGGCAGTCTGCTGAGCGTCATCGCGATTGTGTGCATCGTCACTTTTCTGCTGATTCGCGAGCACGCCAATGCTCAGGAATCGGCCACCCGCAGCGCCACGACCATCGCCCAACTGATCGACGCCGATGTGCTGCGCACCGTCGAACTGTATGACCTGACCCTGCAAGGCCTGATTGCCGCCGCCCAGCGCGACGACCTGAAAAACGTATCGCCGCAGATCCGTCACCTGGCGCTGTTCGACCGCTCCACCACCGCGCGCTTCAAGGGCGACATCCTGCTGCTCGACAAACACGGCGAGGTCATCGCCGATTCCTCGCGGGTCGAACCGCTGCCGGGCAATTTCGCCGACCGCGACTATTTCCTCGCCCACGCCTTCAATCGCGACGCCGGCATGTTCATCAGCCGCCCGTTCAAACCCCGTTGCGATTGCGACGACGCCAACCAGTGGCGCATCAGTTTCAGCCGGCGCATTTCCTCGGACACCGGTGAGTTCCTGGGCGTAGCGGTGGCGTCAATGAAGCTCGATTACTTCGACCAGTTGTTCAACAGCCTCGACATCGGCGTCGACAGCACGCTGAACATCATCAACAACGACGGCATCCTGTTGGCCCAGAAGCCTTATCTGCAGAGCGATTCGATCGGCAAGAGTTTCGCCAACCGCCCCAATGTCGTGCGGATTCTGCGCGACCGTAGCGGCAATGGCAGTTTCAACAGCATTTCGAGCATGGATCACCAGCAACGACTGTACACCTACTCCCAGGTCGGTAACCTGCCGTTGACGGTGATCGTGGCTTTGTCCAGCGATGAAGTGTTCGGTGCATGGAAACGCACAGCGATTCTGATCAGCGGTGCCACCGGCGTGCTTTGCCTCGGCCTGCTGTGGCTGACCTGGCTGCTGGCCCGGGAGCTGCGTCTGCGCCAGCGCGCCGAACATGAGCTGGCGCAACTGGCCGCCACCGATGCCCTGACCGGTGTCGCCAACCGGCGCATGCTTGATCAGTCGTTGCGGCACGAGTGGTTTCGCGCCCAACGCTCGGGCAAATCGCTTTCGTTGCTGATGATCGACGCTGATCACTTCAAGGCCTTCAACGACCGGCATGGCCATCAGGCCGGGGATCAGGCGCTGCGTGAACTGGCCAGGGTCATTACCGCCAATGTGCGACGTCCGGCGGATCTGGTGGCGCGTTATGGCGGTGAAGAGTTCTCGGTGGTCCTAGCCGAAACCGATAGCGTCGGTGCACAACAGATAGCCGAGCATGTGCGGGCCGCCGTCGAGCAATTGCCGCGGATGGCGGGCGATGAAATGCCGATGACGGTGAGCATCGGTATCAGCACCTGGACGGTGGCGAGCGAAATCAGTCTGGAACAACTGCTGTTCGCGGCGGACCGGGCGCTGTATCAGGCCAAGGAAGGTGGCCGGAACCGGGTGGTGCTGGCGTCCTGAACACAGGCATAAAAAAAGGCCACCCAAAGGTGGCCTTCAAAAAACTAGAGAGGTTTTTTACTTACACTGCCGCAACCGGGCGCATGTAAGAGATCGGTGCAGTGCTGGCGTCTTCGAACGTCACGACTTCCCAGGCATCTTTCTGCTCAATCAGTTTGCGCAGAAGCTGGTTGTTCAGTGCGTGGCCGGACTTGAAGCCCTTGAACTCACCAATCAGGCTGTTGCCCAGCAGGTACAGGTCGCCAATTGCATCGAGGATCTTGTGCTTCACGAATTCGTCTTCATAGCGAAGGCCGTCTTCGTTCAGTACGCCATCGGCATCGACCACGATTGCGTTTTCAACGCTGCCGCCGAGTGCGAGGTTGTGCTTGCGCAGGTACTCGATGTCACTCATGAAACCGAAAGTACGGGCGCGGCTGACTTCTTTTACGAACGAAGTGCTGGAAAAATCCACGCTTGCACTTTGGGTGCGGTCCCGGAATACCGGGTGATCGAAATCGATCTCGAAGCTCACCTTGAATCCGTCGAAAGGGACGAAAGTGGCGCGCTTGTCGCCGTCTTCCACTGTCACTTCACGCAGGATGCGGATGAATTTCTTGGCGGCGTCCTGTTCTTCCAGGCCTGCCGATTGAATCAGGAATACGAAAGGTCCTGCGCTACCGTCCATGATCGGGACTTCGGACGCGGAGAGCTCGACGTAGGCGTTATCGATGCCCAGGCCAGCCATGGCCGAGAGCAAGTGCTCTACCGTGTCCACTTTGACGTCGCCGTTAATCAGCGTCGTCGACATAGTGGTTTCACCGACGTTTTCCGCGCGGGCAGGAATCTGCACCACAGGGTCGAGGTCAGCGCGACAAAACACAATGCCAGTGTCGACAGGCGCAGGCTTGAGGGTCAGGTAGACCTTCTCCCCGGAGTGCAGGCCTACACCTGTGGCACGGATAATATTTTTCAGTGTGCGTTGTTTAATCATGGCTTGGGCCGCTTCAGCGCAAATTGCGAACTGGTATCAACAAAGGCTGGCGATAATAGCAGACCGAGCCTTTGCTGAACACCAATCACCTTCATAGCCCTGATACATTCCATCAATCAGCCTGACGACGCAGGAAAGCCGGGATGTCCAGGTAGTCCAAGTCATCTTGCGGATTCATCTTCGCAGCAGTCGCAGCACCGGCCTGAGCCTGGTTGCGCATGACGGTCGGACGGTCCAGGTCACGGTAGTTCACAGCAGGTTGTTCCTGACGCGCAGGGGCCTGTTGTTGCACCGGAGCGGAAGCCATGGTGGTGTGAACGGTGTTGTCGATGACCTTCACAGGCTTCTCGATTTTCGCGCCCAGACCGGTGGCAACCACGGTCACGTGCAGCTCGTCGCGCATGTCCGGATCGATAACGGTACCGACCTTGACCATTGCGTGCTCGGAAGCGAAGGCTTCGATGATCGAACCCACGTCGGAGTACTCACCCAGGGACAGGTCAGGACCGGCAGTGATGTTCACCAGGATGCCGCGTGCGCCTTGCAGGTTCACGTCTTCCAGCAGCGGGTTGCGGATGGCCGCTTCGGTGGCTTCACGTGCACGGTTCGGACCGCTGGCGCAGCCAGTGCCCATCATCGCCATGCCCATTTCGCTCATCACGGTGCGTACGTCGGCGAAGTCGACGTTGATCATGCCCGGACGCTTGATGATGTCGGAGATACCGCGAACGGCACCGGCCAGTACATCGTCAGCCTTGGCGAAAGCCGACAGCAGGCTTGCGTCTTTGCCAAGGATGGTCAGCAGCTTCTCGTTGGGAATGGTGATCAACGAGTCGACGCTTTCGGAGAGCATGCGGATGCCTTCGTCGGCGATCTGCATACGCTTGCGGCCTTCGAACGGGAACGGACGGGTCACGACCGCAACGGTCAGGATGCCCATTTCCTTGGCCACTTCAGCGATGATCGGCGCTGCACCGGTACCGGTACCGCCGCCCATGCCGGTGGTGATGAACACCATGTTGGTGCCGGCCAGCACTTCAGCGATGCGCTCGCGATCTTCCAGCGCAGCCTGACGGCCGACTTCCGGGTTGGCGCCGGCGCCCAGGCCTTTGGTCACGCCGGTGCCCAGTTGCAGAATGGTGCGCGCGCCGATGTTTTTCAGCGCTTGAGCATCGGTGTTGGCGCAGATGAATTCGACGCCTTCGATGTTGCTCTTGACCATGTGGTTGACAGCGTTGCCGCCGCCACCGCCAACACCGATAACTTTGATTACCGGGCTTGCGGGGATGTTGTCTACGAGTTCGAACATTTTCCCTCTCCTTACATTCTCTAGTTTTTTCGCCTACTGCATTTTGTTGCGGTGTTGCGGTAAAGCTTTAGAAGTTGCCTTGAACCCACTTCTTCAAACGGTCCAGCAACGGTGCCTGTGGCTCGTCGTTGCTGTAGCTGTCGCGGCTGCCGATGCCCGAGAACGAGATCCCGTCGGACTGCTTCTGCAGGCCGTACATCAACAAGCCCACGCCAGTGGAATAGATTGGGTTGCGCACCACGTCATCCAGGCCCTTCACGCCGTGCGGCACACCGAGGCGTACCGGCATGTGGAAGATTTCCTCGGCCAGTTCGGTGGCGCCTTCCATCTTCGACGTACCGCCGGTCAGCACGATGCCGGCCGGGATCAGGTCTTCGTAGCCGCTGCGACGCAGCTCGGCCTGGATCAGGGTGAACAGTTCGTCGTAACGCGGCTCGACCACTTCGGCCAGGGCCTGACGGGACAGTTCGCGCGGCGGACGGTCGCCGACGCTCGGCACCTTGATGGTCTCGCCGGCACCGGCCAGTTTGGCCAGGGCGCAGGCGTAGCGGATCTTGATCTCTTCGGCGTACTGGGTCGGGGTGCGCAACGCCATGGCGATGTCGTTGGTCACCTGATCGCCGGCAATCGGGATCACGGCCGTGTGACGGATCGCGCCTTCGGTGAAGATCGCGATGTCGGTGGTGCCGCCGCCGATGTCGACCAGGCACACGCCCAGTTCTTTTTCGTCGTCGGTCAGGACCGAGTAGGCCGAGGCCAGTTGCTCGAGAATGATGTCGTCGATTTCCAGACCGCAGCGACGCACGCACTTTTCAATGTTCTGTGCGGCGTTGACGGCGCAGGTGACCACGTGAACCTTGGCTTCCAGACGCACGCCGGACATGCCCAGCGGCTCGCGCACGCCTTCCTGGTTATCGATCACGTAGTCCTGCGGCAAGGTGTGCAGCACGCGCTGGTCAGCCGGAATCGCCACGGCCTGGGCGGCGTCGAGTACGCGCTCCAGGTCAGCCGAGCTGACTTCGCGGTCGCGGATCGCCACGATGCCGTGGGAGTTCAGGCTGCGGATGTGATTGCCCGCCACGCCGACGAACGCCGAGTGAATGCGGCAGCCCGCCATCAACTGGGCTTCTTCGATCGCGCGCTGGATCGATTGCACGGTGGACTCGATGTTCACCACCACGCCTTTCTTCAGGCCGCGGGACGGATGGGTACCGATCCCGACGATATCGAGCGTGCCATCGTCCGCAACCTCGCCGACCAGCGCCACCACCTTGGAGGTGCCGATATCGAGACCGACGATCATTTTGCCGCTTTGCACGTTTGCCATGGGTCCTGCCTCTTCTTAATTCTTTGCGACAGCGGGTTGGGCTGTCGTCGGCGCTACTGGTTCCCGCCAGCCAACAGCGAGGCCGTTGGCGTAGCGCAGATCGATACGCGCAATGTTCGTAATCTGGTCTTTAAGCGTCTTGTCGTAGATGGCAATGAAGCGGCGCATCTTTTCCACCAGGTTGCCGCGTCCCAGCAGCAACTCGATGCCGGGGCCGGAACTGCCGGCACCGGTGGTCAGGAACCAGCTGCCACGTTCACGCAGTTCCAGGCGCGCGATCGAGAAGCCCAACGGCCGGAGCATCTGGCTCAGTACCTGGTATTGCTGCATCACCTGCTGCTGGGCCCGCTGCGGACCGAACAGCTGTGGCAGGTGTTCGTAGTTCGCCAGTTCCTTGGGCGTGAACGCCTGACCCTGGTTGTTGAGCAACGACTCGTCGCCCCAACGGGCTACGGGCAGTTGCTCTTCGAGGCGGATCACCACCTGGTCCGGCCACACGCGACGGACTTCGGCGTGGGCGATCCACGGCATCTGTTCCAGTTCCGAGCGCATGCTGGCCAGGTCGATGGTGAAGAAGCTCGACGCCACGTACGGGGCGATTCGCTGCTGCACCGCCTGCTGACTGATGTAGCTCAGGTCGCCCTGCACCGCGATCTTGGTGATCGGCCGGTCGGCGTATGGCAACAGACGCTGCGCACCTTCGTAGGTACCGAACCCGAGCGCCACCAGCAGCACCGGCCAGAACAGGCTTTTCAGAAAGCCGAAATTGGCTTTCGGCAGGCGCGCGGACATCGGCTCTTTGGCCACCATTCGGCTGGCACCCCGCGGCACCGGCTTGCGGCCGGGAGCGGGTGGCTGATGTCTGAGCTGTGCGCCTTGCATGGTCTTAACCTCGCGCCTCTTTATGGCCATCGGCATCGACACTGGCGGCCAGGATGGCCAGGACCAGTTGCTGGAAATCCAGACCGGCCGCTTTCGCCGCCATCGGTACCAGGCTGTGGTCGGTCATGCCGGGAGCCGTGTTGACTTCCAGGAACCAGAATTTGCCGTCAGCGTCCTGCATCACGTCCGCCCGGCCCCAACCGGCGATACCCAGCGCCTCGCAGGCTCGCGCCGTGAGGTCCATGAGTTCTTTTTCCTTGGCGGCATCGAGCCCGCACGGAATCCGATACTGGGTATCGTTGGCGATGTACTTGGCGTCGTAGTCGTAGAACGTGTGTGGCGTACCCAGGGCGATAGGAGGCAACACCTGGTCACGCAGGGTGGCGATGGTGAACTCCGGACCGTGGATCCATTGCTCGACCAACACTTGCGAATCGTAGGTACTGGCCGCTTTCCATGCGTCGATCAACTCGGACGCAGAACTCACTTTGGCCATCCCGATACTTGAACCTTCATGCGCCGGTTTGACGATCAAAGGGAAGCCCAGTTCCGTCGCTGCCGAAATACAATCGGCCTCGCTGCGCAGCACGGCGTGACGCGGCGTCGGAATCCCCAGCGTGTGCCAGACCTGCTTGGTACGCAGTTTGTCCATGGCCAGCGCGGAAGCCAGGATGCCGCTGCCGGTGTACGGAATGCCGGCCACTTCGAGCAGGCCCTGCATGCTGCCGTCTTCACCGCCACGACCGTGGAGGATGATGAACGCGCGGTCGATCTTCTCGCTCAGCAGACGCTGCAGAATATCGGCGCCCACATCGATCCCGAACGCGTCCACACCGGCGCTTTGCAGCGCAGAGAGCACGGCGTTGCCGGACTTCAGCGAGACTTCACGTTCGGCACTCAGGCCGCCGAACAGCACGGCGACACGGCCGAAGTCTTTCGGGGCAATGGTGGAGAACAGGTTGGCGTAGGCAGCAGTCATTTCAACTTCCCCTCGACCGGTGCGGCCACGGCACCGGCGAACAACTCGCTTTTCAACAGTTTCGGTGCGAGACCGCCGATATCACCGGCGCCCTGGCACAGCAGAATGTCGCCGGCACGCAGCAGCGGCTTGACCAGCGGCGCCAGGTCGACACCGCGCTCGATGTAGATCGGGTCCAGCTGACCGCGCTGACGGATGCTGTTGCACAGCTTGCGGCTGTCGGCACCCGGGATCGGCTCTTCGCCGGCCGGATAGACTTCCATCAGCAGCAGCACGTTGGCGTCGGCCAGTACATTGACGAAGTCGTCGTACAGGTCACGGGTGCGGCTGTAGCGGTGCGGCTGGTAGACCATCACCAGACGGCGCTCTGGCCAGCCACCGCGCACAGCCTTGATCACGGCCGCGACTTCGGTCGGGTGGTGACCGTAGTCGTCGACCAGCATCACGTTGCCGCCGTCCACCGGCAGTTCGCCGTAGACCTGGAAGCGTCGGCCGACGCCCTGGAATCCGGAAAGACCCTGGACGATGGCTTCATCGCTGACACCTTCGTCGGTAGCGATACAGATGGTCGCCAGCGAGTTGAGCACGTTGTGGTTGCCCGGCATGTTCACGGACACATCCAGCGGCTCGCGATCAGGGCGCAGCACGGTGAAGAAGGTCTGCATGCCCTGCTGGCGCACATTGATGGCGCGCACGTCGGCGTCTTCGCTGAAGCCGTAGGTCACGGTCGGACGCTTCACCAGCGGCAGGATTTCACGCACCACCGGATCGTCCAGGCACATCACCGCCAGACCGTAGAACGGCAGGTTGTGCAGGAACTCGACGAAGGTTTTCTTCAGTTTGTTGAAGTCGCCGTCGTAGGTCGCCATGTGGTCGGCGTCGATGTTGGTCACCACAGCCACCAGCGGTTGCAGGTGCAGGAAGCTGGCGTCGCTCTCGTCGGCCTCGGCGATCAGGTAGCGGCTGGTGCCGAGCTGGGCATTGGTGCCCGCGGCATTCAGACGGCCACCGATGACGAACGTCGGGTCCAGGCCACCGGCGGCGAACACCGAAGCGATCAGGCTGGTGGTGGTGGTCTTGCCGTGAGTACCGGCGACGGCGATGCCGTGGCGGTAGCGCATCAGCTCGGCAAGCATCTCGGCACGCGGCACCACCGGAATACGGCGTTCCAGCGCAGTCGCGACTTCCGGGTTGGAAGTGTTCACGGCACTCGACACCACCAGCACGTCGGCGGCAGCGGCGTTCTCGGCACGGTGGCCGATGAAGATCTGCGCACCGAAGGATTCCAGACGCTCGGTGACCGGCGAAGCCTTGAGGTCGGAGCCGGACACGGCGTAACCCAGGTTCAGCAGCACTTCAGCGATACCGCACATGCCCACGCCGCCGATCCCGACGAAGTGGATGCGACGGATGCGGCGCATTTCCGGTTGCGGCATGGCTTTCTGATTCTCAACCATGGGCCACCTCCAGACAGGTATCGACCACGCTGCGGGTGGCTTCGGGTTTTGCCAGACGGCGGGCCGCTCGGGCCATTTCTTCGAGTCGTTGCGGTTGCATCAAGACCTCTGTCAGGCGCGCGGCAAGGTCCGCGGCACCAGTCGTTCTTTGCGGCATCAGGAAGGCAGCGCCTTCGCGGGCCAGATAATCGGCGTTGCGGGTCTGGTGATCGTCGATCGCATGGGGCAAGGGCACCAGCATCGACGGCAGACCGGCGGCGGCCAGCTCGCTGACGGTCAATGCGCCGGCACGGCACACCACGATGTCAGCCCAGCCATAGGCCTGAGCCATGTCCTTGATGAAGGGCTGCACCTGCGCGTCCACGCCGGCGGCGCGGTAGCGCTCTGCAGTCACTTCATCGTGATTTTTGCCGGCCTGATGAAACACTTCCGGGCGCAAATCGGCAGCGACTTGCGACAAGGCTTCAGGCAGCAACTTGTTCAACGGTTCTGCGCCCAGGCTTCCGCCCAGGATCAGCAAACGCGCCTTGCGTCCGGCCAGTGCCGCACGCGGTGTTTCGAGGAACAGCTCGCTGCGCACCGGGTTGCCGGTGGTACGGCGGCTGTCCGACAGGGTAAAGGTGTCGGGGAATGCTTCACACACCCGGGCGGCGAACGGCACCAGCAACCGATTGGCGGTGCCGGCCACGGCGTTCTGTTCGTGAACGATCACCGGCACACCGGCCAGTTTGGCGGCAATGCCACCAGGACCGGTCACATAACCACCGAAACCGACCACGCACACCGGACGCAGGCGGCGAATGATCGCCCGCGCCTGCCACACCGACTTCAGCAGCATGAACGGTGCCTTGAGCAGCGACAGCTTGCCCTTGCCGCGCAGGCCGGTGGCGTTGATGCGATGCAGTTCAAGGCCGGCGGCCGGCACCAGGTCGTTTTCAATGCCCCGTGGCGTGCCGAGCCAGTGCACGGTGTAGCCCCGCGCCTGGAATTCACGGGCACAGGACAGTGCCGGGAACACGTGGCCGCCGGTACCGCCGGCCATGATCAATACGTTAGCGCCCATGGTTCGGCTCCTCGGCGAAGTCGCTCTCATGGAATTCCATCTCTTCACTGCCCAGGTGGGTCCGGCTCTCCCACTCGATCCTCAGCAACAGGCCAAGGCAGGCGCAGCAGATCACCAGGGAACTGCCGCCATAACTGAGGAACGGCAAGGTCAGACCCTTGGTCGGCAGCAGGCCGACGTTCACGCCGATGTTGATCAGGAACTGACCGATCCACAGGAACGACAGACCGTAGGCAACATAAGCGGCAAAAAACTGTTTGGCTTTCTCGGCCCATAGACCGATGTACATGCCGCGGATACACACGAACACGAACAGCGCCACGGTACACAGCGAGCCGACAGCGCCCAGCTCTTCGGCCAGTACCGAGAACACGAAGTCGGTGTGGGCTTCCGGCAGGTAGAACTGCTTCTGCACGCTGTTGCCCAGACCGACACCCAGCCACTCGCCGCGACCGAAGGCGATCAAGGCCTGGGACAATTGATAGCCCGCGCCGAACTGGTCGGCCCACGGGTCGGCGAAGTTGGTCAGACGCGCCATCCGGTACGGCTGCATCTGGATCAGCAACACCACCGCCGCCACCGCCAGCACCACCATCAGCGAGAACCGGAACAGTCCGACCCCGCCGAGGAACAGCATCGCCGCCGCAGCGCCCATCATCACGACGGTTGCGCCGAAGTCCGGCTCCATCAGCAACAGACCGGCCATCGGCAGCAGCACGATGAACGGCTTGAAGAAGCCCATCCAGCTTTCGCGCACTTCCTTCTGACGACGCACCAGATAACCGGCGAGGTAAATCACCACGAACACCTTGGCGATCTCGGACGGTTGCACGTTGAAGAAGCTGAAACCGATCCAGCGCATCGAACCGTTAACCTCACGGCCGATCCCCGGGACGATCACCATCACCAGCAGACCGAACGCACCGATCAGCATCATCCAGCCCAGGCGTTGCCAGGTGGCGATCGGAATCATCATGGTGACGATGCACGCGCCCAGGCCCAGCACCACGTAGATCAGGTGACGGGTCATGTAGTAGAGAGCGCTGCCCGACTGCACTGCACCCACCTCGGTGGATGCCGAAGCAATCATGATCAGGCCCAGGCCGAGCAGCGCCAGGCAACCGGCGAGCATCGGGAAATCGAGGTCGATCCCGCGCCCGGTGATGATCGGCGACGGATACGGCTTGATGATGTTTCGCAGGCTCATGCCAGATCCTCCACGGCGCGGACGAACTGGTGACCACGGTCTTCGTAATTCTTGAACATGTCGAAACTGGCGCAGGCCGGCGATAGCAGCACCACGTCACCCGGCTGGGCGGCGGCACGGCATTTCTCGACGGCGTCGATCAGTGTGGTGGCGCGAATCAGCGGCACGGCATCGCCGATGGCCTCGCCGATCTTGTCGGAATCGCGGCCCATCAGGATCACGGCACGGCAATGGGCCGCCGCCGGATCACGCAGGTCCTTGAACTCGGCACCCTTGCCATCGCCGCCGGCGATCAGCACGACCTTGCCGCTGATGTCCGCGCCCAGACCTTCGATGGCAGCCAGTGCGGCGCCGACGTTGGTGGCTTTGGAATCGTTGTAGTAGCCGACGCCCTCCAGGTCACGCACCCACTGGCAGCGATGTTCGAGACCGGCGAAGTTGCGCAGGGCCGCGAGCATGGCGTCGAACGGCAGACCGACCGCATGCCCGAGCGCCAGCGCCGCCAGAGCATTGGACTGGTTGTGGGCGCCGCGAATCTTCAGTTCACGTACCGGCATCAGGTTCTGGAATTCGAAGGCCAGGTATTTCTCGCCATTCTCTTCGCGCAGACCGAACGCCTTGAAATCGGGTTTGGTCAGGCCGAAGGTCCAGCATGGCTGGCCCTCGCCCATCAGCGGCCGGGTCAACGCATCCTGACGGTTGACCACGAACTGTTTCGCGCCACGGAAGATCCGGTGCTTGGCCAGGTGATAGGCCGGCAGACCGCTGTAGCGATCCATGTGGTCTTCGCTGATGTTGAGCACGGTCGCCACTTCGGCGTTGAGCTGGTCGGTGGTTTCCAGCTGGAAGCTCGACAGCTCCATCACGTACAGCTCGACGTCATCGCTGAGCAGATCCAGCGCCGGCGTACCGAGGTTGCCGCCCACCGCCACGCGCTTGCCGGCCGCAGCCGCCATCTCGCCGACCAGGGTGGTGACGGTGCTTTTCGCGTTGGAACCGCTGATGGCCACGATCGGCGCCTTCGCGTTACGCGCGAACAGCTCGATGTCGCCGGACAGCTTCACGCCACGGGCTGCGGCGGCTTGCAGGGCCGGGGTCGCCAACGCCAGGCCGGGGCTCACGTAGAGCTCGTCGGCACGGCAGAGGAACTCGACGTCCAGCTCGCCACAACGCACTTCCACGTGCGGATAGTCACGCTGGAGCGTGGCCAGTTCCGGTGGATTTTCCCGCGTATCGGCCACCGCAAACGCCACGCCCCGGTTCGCCAGGAAGCGAACCAGGGACATGCCGCTCTTGCCGAGGCCGACAACGATGCGGAAGTGGTCAGAAGCGATCAGAGACACTCGTTCTACCTCAGCTTCAGGGTGGCAAGGCCGATCAGCACGAGAATCACGGTGATGATCCAGAAACGGACGATCACGCGCGGCTCGGGCCAGCCCTTGAGTTCAAAGTGGTGGTGTATCGGAGCCATGCGGAACACACGGCGACCGGTCAGCTTAAAGGAAGCCACCTGAATGACGACTGACAGGGTTTCCATCACGAACACGCCGCCCATGATGAACAGGACGATTTCCTGACGAACGATCACCGCGATGGTGCCCAGGGCAGCGCCCAGCGCCAGTGCGCCGACGTCACCCATGAAGACTTGCGCCGGGTAAGTGTTGAACCACAGGAAGCCCAGGCCGGCACCGATCAGTGCGCCGCAGAACACGATCAGCTCGCCCGCGCCCGGTACGTACGGGATCAACAGGTATTCAGCGAATTTCACGTTACCCGACAGGTAGCAGAAGATGCCCAGGCCACCGCCGACCATCACCGTCGGCATGATCGCCAGACCGTCGAGGCCGTCGGTCAGGTTGACCGCGTTGCTCGAGCCGACGATCACGAAGTAGGTCAGCACGATGAAACCGGCGCCCAGCGGAATGCTGTAGTCCTTGAGCATCGGCAGGATCAGGGTGGTTTCCACCGGCGTGGCGGCAGTCATATAAAGGAAGATTGCCGCGCCGAGGCCGAACACCGACTGCCAGAAATATTTCCAGCGACTTGGCAGACCACGGGAGTTCTTCTCGATCACTTTGCGGTAGTCGTCGACCCAGCCGATGGCGCCGAACAGCAGGGTCACCAGCAGCACGACCCACACGTAACGGTTGCTCAGGTCAGCCCACAACAGGGTGCTGACGCCGATGGACGACAGGATCAGTGCGCCGCCCATGGTCGGCGTACCGGATTTGGACAGGTGCGATTGCGGACCATCGTTACGAACCGATTGGCCGATCTGACGGTTCTGCAGGGTGCGGATCATCCACGGGCCGTAGCACAGCGACAGGACCAGCGCGGTCAGCACACCGAGGATCCCGCGCAGGGTCAGGTACTGGAAGACCGCGAAGCCTTTGTAGAACTGTTGCAGATACTCCGCTAGCAGCAGCAGCATTAATGTTTCTCCAGACTGGACCCGCACAGGGCCGCAACGATGTTTTCCATCGCCGCGCTGCGCGAACCCTTGATCAAAATGGTGGTGTTTTTGTCCTGCTCGGCGCCGAGGGCCTGGATCAGTTCGGCCTGTGTGCCGAAGTGATGCGCCTCTTGGCCGAATGCGTTCACGGCGTGGACCATGTTCGGCCCGACGGCGTAAAGCGCGGAAACCTTGCCCCGGGCGTATTCGCCCACGTCGCGGTGCCCCTGCTCCGCCCAGTCGCCCAACTCGCCGATATCCCCGAGCACCAGGACGGTGCGGCCGGAAAAGCCGGCGAGTATATCAACGGCCGCGCACATGGAGGTGGGGTTCGCGTTGTAAGTGTCATCGATCACGCGCATGCCGTTTTTCGCCAGTTGCGCGACGGTGCGACCCTTGACCGGTTGTACCGCGCCAAGCCCGGTGGCGATGCCGAACAGCGACACGCCCAGGGCGTGAGCGGCAGCGGCGGCGGCCAAGGCATTGGCGACGTTATGAGTGCCGAGCAGGTTCAGTTGAACCCGTTCCACACCTTCAGGACTGTGCAGGTTGAACGCCGGGCAGCCACGGGCATCGGTGGCCAGGTCGCTGGCGTGGAAATCCGCTTGCGTGTTGCTCAGGGCGAAGGTCAGCACCTTGCGACCGGCAGCGCGGGTTTTCCAGATACCGAACGCCTTGTCATCGAGATTCAGCACGGCAATGCCATCGGCCGCCAGCCCTTCGATGATTTCGCCCTTGGCTTCGACGATTTTCTCCGGCCCGCCGAACTCGCCAACGTGAGCGGTGCCGGCGTTGTTGAGGATCGCCACGTGCGGCTTGGTCAGCCCGACGGTGTAGGCGATTTCACCCAGACGCGAAGCACCCAGTTCGATCACCGCCGCGCTGTGTTCCGGGGCAAGTTCGAGCAGGGTCAGCGGTACGCCGAGGTCGTTGTTCAGGTTGCCACGGGTCGCGTGCACCGAGCCGCGTGTGCGCAGGATGCTCGCGAGCATTTCCTTGACCGTGGTCTTGCCGCTGGAGCCGGTCACGGCCGCGACCGGTTTGGTGAACGCGGCACGGTTCAGCGCACCCAGCTGGCCGAGGGCCTGGCGGGTGTCCTTGACCAGCAATTGCGGCAGCGTGCTGTCGGCAACTTCGCGCTCGACCAATGCAGCAACGGCGCCTTTGGCGGCGACTTCATTCAGATAGTCATGACCGTCGAAACGCGGACCGGTCAGGGCGATAAACAGTTGGCCGGCCTTGATGGCGCGGCTGTCGATGCTTACGCCGTCGAAGCTGGCGTCCGCGCTGATCAAGCGCGCGTCGAGTGCGTTGGTCAGTTCGCTGAGTTTCAGGGCCTTAAGCATGGGCCACCTCCCACGCGGTCAGGGCATGATCGGCCTCGACCAGATCAGAAAATGCGTGGCGCTCGCCGTTGATTTCCTGATAGTCCTCGTGACCTTTGCCGGCCAGGACCACCACGTCATCCGCCGAGGCGCTGGCGATCAGTTGTGCGATGGCCTGGCCACGGCCGGCCACGAATGTGACGTTATCCACAGCCGTGAAACCGGCGCGGATGTCATCGAAAATCACCGCTGGATCTTCGGTACGCGGATTGTCATCGGTGACCAGCACGCGGTCGGCCAGACGCTCGACCACTTCGGCCATCAGCGGACGCTTGCCGCGATCGCGATCACCGCCACAACCGAACAGGCACAGCAACTGGCCTTTGACGTGTGGACGCAACGCAGTCAGAACTTTTTCCAGCGCATCCGGCGTGTGGGCGTAATCGACCACTACCAGCGGCTGGGTGCCGCCACCGAGACGCTGCATGCGTCCGGCCGGACCTTCGAGCTTCGGCAGCACTTTGAGGATTTCATCGAGGGCGTAGTCCAGACCCAGCAAGGCGCCAACCGCAGCCAGTACGTTGCTCAGGTTGAAACGGCCCAGCAATGTGCTGCGCAGATGATGTTCGCCCTGTGGCGTGACCAGCGTGGCGCGCACGCCATGGTCGTCGAACTGCGCTTCGCGGACATACAGATAGGCGCTGCTGTCGAGCAGGCTATAGGTGATCAGACGCGACTCACGTTTTTCAGCGGCCAGTTGCCGGCCGAAATCGTCATCCAGATTGACCACGCGGCACTTCAAGTCATTCCAGGCAAACAGCTTGGCCTTCGCTTCGGCGTAGGCCTCCATGGTGCCGTGGTAATCGAGGTGATCGCGGGACAGGTTGGTCATCACCGCGACGTCGAACGCCAGTGCGGTGACCCGGCCCTGATCCAGACCGTGGGACGAAACTTCCATGGCCACAGCTTTGGCGCCGGCCTTTTTCAGGTCGCCCAGGGTCGCTTGCATGGCGATCGGATTCGGCGTGGTGTGCAGGCCGCTTTGCAGCGAACCGTAGAAACCGGAACCCAGGGTGCCGACGATGCCGCAATGCTGGCCGAGCAGATCCAGGGCCTGTGCGACCAATTGGGTCACGCTGGTCTTGCCGTTGGTACCGGTCACGCCCACCAGATTCAGGTGATGACTCGGCTCACCGTAAAAACGACCGGCGATATCCGACAGCTGCGCCGCCAGGCCTTTGACCGGAATCAACGGCACGTCAGTGATCGGCAGCACAGTGGCGCCTTCCACTTCGTAAGCGACCGCCGCGGCGCCACGAGCCAGTGCATCGGCAATGTGCGCACGACCATCGAACTTGCCGCCCGGCACCGCGAGGAACAGGTCGCCCGCGCGCACGTTGCGGCTGTCGAGTGCCAATTCACGGATCAACAGATCGTGGCCGGCGTGGGGGAAAATCTTGTTCAGACTAAGAGACATCAGCCGCGCCCTCCATTGGCTTTCAGCGGAACAGCCGGGGTGGCATTGGCTTGCTGGGTATTCGGCAGGTTGTCCGGGGTGATGTTCATCAGGCGCAGGGTGCCGGACATCACACGGCTGAACACCGGCGCCGAAACCAGACCACCGAAGTAACCGGCCTTGGTCGGTTCATCGATCACCACGACGATGGCATAACGCGGATCGCTCATCGGGCCGAAACCGGCGAACAGCGAGCGATAGGAGTTTTCGGCATAGCCCTTGGTGCCCACCGAGGTCTTGCGCGCCGTACCCGACTTGCCGGCCACGTGATAGGCCGGCACCTGCGCACGGAATACGCCGCGCGGGGCTTCGATCACCTGCTGCAACATACCCTGCATGGTTTTCGCCACGGCTTCCGGCAGCACCTGAGTGGTCTGCGGCGCCTTGTCGGTTTTGATCAGGGTCAGCGGTGCGAGACGACCGTTGTTGGCCAGCGCCGAGAACGCGTGCACCAGCTGGATCGCGGTCACCGAAACACCGTAGCCGTAGGACAGCGTTGCGGTTTCAGCCTTGCGCCATTCGCGGTAGTTCGGCAGGTTGCCGACACGCTCGCCCGGGAACCCGAGGCCGGTGTCCTGGCCGAGGCCGACTTTCTGTGCCAGACGGAAAATGGTTTCGCCGCCGATATCGAACGCGACCTTACTCATGCCGACGTTACTGGAATTGATCAGAATCCCGGTCAGATCGAGTACCGGACCTTCGGTCTTCGATACGTCCTTGATGGTGTATTTGCCGATCTGCAGAGAGCCCGGATACACCTCGACGGTGTCGCTCGGTTTCCAGCGACCGGTCTCGATCGCGGCACTCATCGAGATCGCTTTCATGGTCGAACCCGGTTCGAACACGTCGATCATCGCGCGGTTACGCATCATCGCCGGTTGCAGGTTGCGACGGTTGTTCGGGTTGTAGGTCGGCTGGTTGACCATGGCGAGGATCTCGCCGGTCTTCACGTCCATGATCACCAGACTGCCGGCCTTGGCGCCGTTCTCGATGATCGCGTTGCGCAGCTCGCGGTTGGCCAGGTATTGCAGACGCAGGTCAATGGACAACGCCAAGGGCTTGCCGGCCTTGGCGTTCTTGGTGACCTGGACATCCTTGATCAGCCGACCGCGCCGATCCTTGATGACCTGCCGCTTGCCGGGTACGCCGGCCAGCCACTCGTCGTAGGCCAGTTCGACACCTTCACGACCGTGGTCATCAATGTCGGTGAACCCGACCATGTGCGCGGTGACTTCACCGGCCGGATAGAACCGGCGGAATTCTTCGATGCCGTAGACGCCCGGCACTTTCAGGTCGAGCACGGCCTGGCCCTGCTCGGGGGTCAGCCCGCGCACCAGATAAATGAATTCTTTGTTGGCCTGGGCCTCAAGACGTTCGGCCAGAGCTTTCGGATCCTGGCCCAGGGCAGCAGCGAGTGCCGGCCACTTTTCCTTGGCCAGCTGCATTTCCTTGGCGTTGGCCCACAGGGTGGTCACCGGCGTACTCACGGCCAGAGGCTCGCCATTGCGGTCAGTGATCAGACCACGGTGTGCCGGGATCGGAATGTGACGAACGCTTCGCGCATCGCCCTGACCCTTGAGGAAGTCACGGTCGATAACCTGCAGGTCGATGATGCGCCAGCAGATCGCGGCCACCATCACGCCGAGCAGACCGACGACCAGACGGAAGCGCCACGGGAAGAGTGCCCCTTCGAGTTTCATCATGGCGCCACCATCTTCACGTCAGCTGCGCCCGGGATGTGCATCTTCAGTTGTTCGGTGGCCAGCACTTCGATCCGGCTGTGGGCGGTCCAGGTGCTTTGTTCCAGGATCAGACGCCCCCACTCGGCCTGCGCCTTGTCGCGCACGCTGAGTTCGTTGTAAAGGGTATTGAGCAACTGCCGGTTCCAGTGGGCGCTGTAAGACACACCGATGGCCGACACGAGCACGCCGATGAACAGCAGCAGCATGAAAAAGCTGCCGCCAGGCAGTGGCTTGGCGAAAAGCTTGCTCACCGCAACTTCTCCGCGACGCGCATGACGGCGCTACGGGAACGTGGGTTGGCTTTGAGTTCGGCGTCGGAGGCCGTCTGCGCTTTGCCATGGATCTTGATTTTCGGTTCGAACGCGACGTGGCGAACCGGCAGGTTGCGCGGCAGGTTGTCGGCTTCGCCTTTCACCAGCTTGCGCATGAACAGTTTGACGATGCGGTCTTCCAGCGAGTGGAAGCTGATCACGACCAGACGGCCGCCCACTTCCAGGCATTCGAGCGCGGCTTCAAGGCCCGCTTCCAGATCGCCCAGTTCGTTGTTGACGTGAATGCGCAGGCCCTGGAATGCACGGGTGGCCGGGTTCTTGCCCTTTTCCCACGCCGGGTTGGCGACTTTCAGCACTTCAGCCAGATCGGCGGTGCGCTCGAACGGCGTGATGTCGCGGCGCTCGGCCACGGCACGGGCCATGCGGCCGGAGAAACGTTCTTCGCCATATTCCTTGAACACCCGGGCGATTTCTTCCACCGGCGCGGTGTTGACGAATTCGGCTGCGCTGATGCCACGGGACGGGTCCATGCGCATGTCCAGCGGGCCATCGTTGAGGAAACTGAAGCCACGCTCGGCATCATCGAGCTGCGGCGAAGACACACCGAGGTCGAGCAGAATGCCGCTGACCTTGCCGGCCAGACCACGTTCGGCAACCACCGAGCCGAGCTCGGCAAAGCTGCGCTGCACAACGACAAAGCGGCCGTCTTCGGCCGCTAGCGTTTGCCCGGTGGCAATCGCTTGTGGGTCCTTGTCGAATCCGATGAGCCGGCCATCAGGCCCGAGCTTGCTGAGGATCAGCCGGCTGTGCCCGCCGCGCCCGAACGTGCCGTCCAGATAGCAGCCATCAGGACGTACGGCGAGAGCCTCGACGGCTTCGTCAAGCAGTACGGTGATGTGGTTAAAGCCGCTATCAATAGTCACAGGATCAGATCACGCAGTTCATCAGGCATGGCGCCCGGTTGTTGTATGGCAGCCAGGTCAGCGGCAGAAACCGCGTTCCAGGCATCTTCGTCCCACAGTTGGAACTTGTTCAGTTGACCGACCAGCATCGCGCGCTTGTCCAGCTTTGCGTATTCGCGCAGGCGCGGCGGCACCAGAAAACGACCACTGCCGTCGAGTTCGAGGTCGACGGCGTTACCAATCAATAAACGTTGCAGACGACGGTTCTCTTCGCGGAGCGAAGGAAGCGCGCGCAACTTGGTTTCAATAATTTCCCACTCATCGAGCGGGTAGACACACAGGCACGGATCAACGGCATCAATGGTCACGATCAATTGGCCGGAACTACGCGAAACGAGCTCGTCACGGTACCGGCTCGGCATGGCGAGACGGCCCTTTGCGTCGAGACTGATAGCGTTAGCTCCGCGAAACACGTCTGCGTTTCTCCAATTTTTATCGTTTTGAGCTCAAAAAACCCACTTCATGCCACTTTCCGCCACTTGCGCACACTATAGGAATGCGCCCACCACACCGTCAAGGCGCGGATCAAAGGAAAACCCTTACAGAACGGAGATTTAGGAGCATAAAAGGAGGAGCAACGAGAATCCGGCGGATGCTTTTATCCAATAACTTGAGACAGCACTGACAGCTGCGCTCGAAAGTTAAAGTAATTTGTTAAGAGTAAGATTTTTTCGGTATTACAAAAGCGCTTCTGCTGTTGATTGAAGCAAGGTGGGAAATGGCTATTACTGCGGTTGCCGCTGCCGGATTTCCAGAGCAGGCCTGCTGATAATAAACAGCCCTGTCGCCTTTAATTCAAGCAGGGAAAAGAAAAAGGTGGAGAGTCGATCTGTAAGCCGGGTTCTGTCTTGAACAGTCATTCGTCTACGATGGCCATCACTGGACATCTTTAGCAACCTACCCGGTCCCAGCGCGGGCCACGCCTTGGGACCCTATTTGGTCTTGCTCCAAGTGGGGTTTACCTAGCCACGAACTGTTGCCAGACGTGCGGTGCGCTCTTACCGCACCTTTTCACCCTTACCGGCGCCGAAGCGCTTAGGCGGTTATTTTCTGTGGCACTTTCCGTAGGCTCACGCCTCCCAGGCATTACCTGGCACTTCGCCCTATGGAGCCCGGACTTTCCTCCCCCCCCTAATTTTCATAGAGGGCAGCGACTGTCCGATCGACTCTCCGCCGCGCAGGTTAACGGCAGAGCGCCCGAAGAACAAGCGCTAATAGCCCGCAAACCGGTCTGCGCGACGGGTTACGCGCCTTTTTGCTGATCCAGCGCCACCTGATACAGCACGTTTTTGCGCTCACCGGTGATTTGCGCTGCCAAAGCTGCAGCACGCTTGAGCGGCATCTCTTCCAGTAGCAGATTAAGGATGCGCATCGCCTCGCTGCTGAGGGCATCTTCGGATTCCGGCGCAGTCCAGCCAGCCACCACAACAACACACTCGCCACGTTGCTGATTGCTGTCCGCCTCGACGAATGCCCGCAACTCGGCCAGTGGCAGGCCCTTGAGGGTTTCAAAGGTCTTGGTGATTTCACGGGCGAGCAATGCCGGGCGATCAGCGCCGAACACGGCTTCCATATCCTGCAGGCATTCGAGAATACGATGCGGCGCCTCGTAGAAAATCAGCGTGCGCGGCTCTTCCTTGATGGCTTCCAGACGCGCCTTGCGCCCCACCGCCTTGGCCGGTAGAAAACCTTCGAAGATGAAACGGTCGGATGGCAGACCGGCCGCCGACAAAGCTGCGATCAATGCACAGGCACCTGGCACCGGCACCACATTGATCCCGGCGGCACGCGCCTGGCGCACCAGGTGATAACCCGGATCGGAAATCAGCGGCGTACCGGCATCGGAAATCAGCGCAACGTTGTCGCCAGCCAGCAGACGAGTAATGAAACGACTGCCCTCATCACGCTCATTGTGTTCATGGCAGGCCGCCAGCGGCGTGGAGATGCCAAAGTGCTGCATCAGACGCTGGGAGTGGCGCGTGTCTTCGGCGGCGATCAGCGCCACTTCGCGCAGGATCCTCAACGCCCGGGCGCTGATGTCATCCAGGTTGCCGATGGGCGTCGCCACCACATAAAGCGAGCCCGCAGCGGAATTCAAAGCACCTGGAGCAGTCAAAGCGCACACCTCATGATCGGTAAAAGCCGCCATTGTAGCGCGTCACGCGCCCGGCGATGCGCTCGCGGCAGACACGGTTTGTCGCACCATTGTGCGGTCGCGCAACATTTACATCAGCTAAATTGACGGTTTCACACCAGTAACATCGCGCCCCGGCCAGCGCTTGGGTACAATTCGACGCTAATTTGATCGAGTATCAGGAACACTTACATGATCGCTTGCCTGCGGCTGTTCACTGCCCTCTGCCTCGCTGCCTTGCTGGCGGCTTGCGCCAGCTCCCCTTCCTCCAGCCTTGGCGAACTTCCACGGACTCCGGATGCCAGCATCGAGCAACTGCTCGAACAGGCCGCCCAGGCCAAATCGCCGGACAAGGCTGCACTGCTGCGCCTGAGCGCGGCGGACATGGCTTATCGCCAGGGCAATCCCGGTCAGTCCGCGCAAATCCTGCAACAAGTACCGATGGAACAACTCCAGCCAGGCCAGCAGGCATTCGCCAGCACCTTGTCTGCCGAGCTGGCGATGACCCGCAACCAGCCGAAAGCCGCGCTGGCAGCCTTGAATCATCCAAGCCTGCAGCGCCTGAGCGAAATGTCGATTCCGCTGCAGGTTCGCGCCGGCACCGTTCACGCCCGTGCCCTTGAAGCCGATGGCCAGACGCTGGCTGCCGCTCGCGAGCGCATCTTCATCGCACCGATGCTGGAAGGCGAAGCCGCCAGCAAGAACCACGAAGCGATCTGGACCCTGATTGCCTCGCTGCCGACCGATCAACTGCAACCCAACGGGACCGACGACCTCGCAGGCTGGATGAGCCTGGCCCTGGCCGTGAAAACCGCCGGCACCCTGGAACAGCAACAGACTGCCATCGACGACTGGCGCTCGCAGCACCCGAAACACCCGGCCGCGATCAACCTGCCGCTGCCTCTGACCAAACTCAAGGAACTGGCCAGCCAGCCTCTGAGCAAAATCGCTCTGCTGCTGCCACAGGACGGCCAGTTGGCCTCGGTCGGCAAGGCCCTGCGTGACGGCTTCATGGCCGCGCACTACCAGGCCCAGCAAGCCGGTCAGAAACCACCGGCCATCGTGTTCTACGACAGCTCGCACCTGACCAGCATGGACGAGTTCTACCGCAAGGCCCAGGCCGACGGCGTGCAACTGGTTGTCGGCCCACTGGAAAAACCACTGGTCAAACAGCTGAGCACCCGCCCGCAACTGCCGATCACCACGCTGGCGCTGAACTACAGCGAAGGCGACCAGGGCCCGGCGCAACTGTTCCAGTTCGGCCTCGCCGCTGAAGACGAAGCCCGCGAAGTGTCCCGCCGCGCCCGTGCCGACGGCCTGCACCGCGCTGCGATCATGGTGCCGAAAGGCGAATGGGGTGACCGCGTCCTGCGCGCCTTCAGCCAGGACTGGCAAGCCAACGGCGGCAGCATTGTCGCCACCGAGCGCGTCGATCAGCCCGTGCAACTGGCCCAGCAGATCGCCGACATGTTCCAGTTGCGCCAGAGCGAAGCCCGCGCCAAGAGCCTGCAGAATGCTGCCGGCACCAACGTCGCCGCCCAGCCTTCGCGTCGCCAGGACATCGAGTTCATTTTCCTCGCCGCGACTCCGCAACAGGCCCAACAGATCAAGCCGACCCTGAACTTCCAGTACGCCGGCGACGTGCCGGTCTACGCGACCTCCCACGTGTTCAGCGCCAGCGGCGACGTCAACCAGTACAACGACATGAACGGTGTGCGCTTCTGCGAAACCCCATGGCTGCTGGATGCCAACGACCCGCTGCGCAAACAGGTCACCGCACAATGGCCACAGGCTGCCGGCAGCCTCGGCCGTCTGTACGCGATGGGTGTTGACGCCTACCGCCTGGCACCACGCCTGAGCCAGCTCAAGACCCTGCCGGACAGCCGCATCGACGGCCTGTCGGGCAGCCTGGGCATGACCCAGAGCCAACGCGTCGTACGTCAGCTGCCATGGGCCCAGTTTGTCAGCGGCCAGATCCAGCGCCTGCCGGACACCCCGCGCTGATGCCCGACAGGTCACACCTGCAAAGCGGCAAGGATGCCGAGCGCCAGGCGCTCGAGCATCTGCAACACCAGGGTCTGCGCCTGCTGGCGCAGAACTGGTTATGTAAACGCGGCGAGCTTGATCTGGTCATGCTTGATGGCGATACAGTAGTATTCGTCGAAGTACGTTACCGAAAGAACACTCAATGGGGTGGAGCGCTTGACAGTATCGACGGGCGCAAACGGCAGAAACTGATTTTCGCCGCACAGTATTTTCTTCAGCGCGAGTCGCGTTGGGCCAATTCCCCCTGCCGCTTCGACGTGGTGGCCATCGACAGTCACCAGGGTCAGCTGAACTGGTTGCAGAATGCGTTCGACAGTTGAGCGCCTGCGCCGACCTGGACATTTTCACTCAACACTTTTGCTCTTTGCTTTGCGGGCTGCACATTCACGTGCCGGACAGCCGCGCTAATTAAGGTCACACAGATGGACATGCAATCCCGAATTCGCCAGCTTTTTCAGGCCAGTATCGACACCAAGCAACAGGCGATGGACGTACTTGCACCGCACATCGAGCAAGCCAGCCAGGTAATGGTCAACGCCCTGCTCAACGAAGGGAAAATGCTCTCGTGCGGCAACGGCGGCTCGGCCGGCGATGCCCAGCACTTTTCCTCGGAACTGCTCAACCGTTTCGAGCGCGAGCGTCCGAGCCTGCCGGCCATCGCCCTGACCACCGACAGTTCGACCATCACCTCGATCGCCAACGACTACAGCTACAACGAAGTGTTCTCCAAGCAGATCCGTGCACTCGGCCAGCCCGGCGATGTGCTGCTGGCGATTTCGACCAGCGGTAACTCGGCGAACATTATTCAGGCGATCCAGGCCGCACATGATCGCGAAATGATTGTCGTAGCTTTGACCGGGCGCGATGGCGGCGGCATGGCGTCGCTGCTGCTGCCCGAAGACGTCGAGATTCGCGTACCGGCCAATGTCACCGCACGTATTCAGGAAGTCCACTTGCTGGCGATCCATTGCCTTTGTGATCTGATCGACAGCCAACTGTTCGGGAGTGAAGAATGACCCCTAATCGCCTTGGCCTTCTGGCCTTGACCCTGTGCCTCGGCATTACTGGCTGCACCTCCGTGGTGAATGCCAGCCGCGAAGCACCGATCGAAGACGATCGCGGCACCCGCACCTTCGGCAGCAAGATCGACGATTCATTGATCGAGACCAAAGTCGGCGTCAACGTGGCCAAGGCCGATCCGGGCCTGGACAATGACTCGCACATCGTCGTTACCAGCTTCAACGGCATCGTGCTGCTGGCCGGCCAGACCCCGCGCGAAGACCTCAAGGCCAAGGCCGAACAGGCTGCCGCCAATGTGCAACGCGTGAAGAAGGTGCACAACGAACTGCAAGTGATCGCCCCTTCGAGCTTCCTCGCCCGCCAGAACGACTCCTGGCTGACGACCAAGATCAAAACCCAGATGCTGACCGACGCCAGCATTCCCGGCTCGCGCATCAAAGTCGTGACCGAGAACGGCATCGTCTATCTGCTCGGCCTGCTGACCAAGCAGGAAGCAGCCCAGGCCACCAATCTGGTCCAGGGCGTGTCCGGCGTGCAGAAGATCGTGAAACTGTTCGAGTACATCGACTGAGAACGATCTGCCCTCGGCGGCGCTTACGAAAGCGCTATCGCGAGCAGGCTCGCTCCCACGGGCACAAAAAAGGCGATCCGGTTGGATCGCCTTTTTTATTACTTCACCACTTTCAGGCTTGGCCGGCCGCTTGGGCGCGGTGGTTCGCTGTCTGGTGGCGGAATATCGTCATCCTGCTCGATCTCGTCTTCGTCATCCATCGGCGACTCCAGATCGAACACCATGCCCTGACCGTTCTCCCGGGCGTAGATACCCAGGATCGCAGCAATCGGCACGTACAGACTGTGCGGAACACCACCGAAGCGACCTTCGAAGGTCACCACGTCGTTGTCCATGTGCAGATGCCGCACGGCACTCGGTGAAATATTCAGGACAATCTGCCCGTCACTGGCAAAGCCCTGTGGTACCTGCACTGCCGGGTACTCGGAGTTGACCAGCATGTGCGGGGTGCAATCGTTATCCACAATCCACTCGTAGAGCGCGCGGACCAGATAAGGTCGACTGGAGTTCATAGCGGCTCCTTAAGCCTTAGCGCATGTCGCGTTCGACACCAGACAGACTCGCCTGGAAAGCCTCACGCGCAAATTGACGCTCCATATAATCAAGCAGCGGCTTGGCCGGCCGCGGCAGTTCTATACCCAGAATCGGCAAACGCCAGAGTATTGGCAATAGGCAGCAATCCACCAGACTTTGTTCCTCACTGAGGAAAAACGGCTTGTCGGCGAACAGCGGCGACACGCCCGTCAGGCTTTCACGCAATTCCTTGCGCGCCACGACACGCGCAGCTTCCTTGGTGCGTGAATCCAGAATCAGATCCACCAGACCACACCAGTCACGCTGGATACGGTGCATCAACAGACGACTGTTGGCACGCGCCACCGGGTACACAGGCATCAATGGCGGATGCGGGTAACGCTCATCCAGATACTCCATCACCACGGTCGACTCCCACAACGCCAGGTCGCGATCGACCAGCGTCGGGAGACTGCCGTAAGGGTTCACTTCAATCAGTTTAGGCGGCTGACGACCAGCCTCCACAAAAATGATTTCGGCGCTGACACCCTTCTCTGCAAGCACGATGCGCACTCGGTGGGAATAGTGGTCGGCGGGGTCGGAGTAACAGGCCAACCGATTGGTCACGCCCATGGCGATCCTCCTCGCTTGTTGAAATAGTCGGAGCCGGAAAAACGCGCGCGCCCAGAGGGCGCCTCCCGCAGTACCTGGCTGACCAGGCCTTGCGTTTTCAGAGGCGCCCTTGGGCGCGCGCGATTAACAGCAATTGCTTGAAGCGTTATCAGTGCACGTCTTTCCAGTATTCACGCTTGAGCAGGTAGGCGAACACAAAGAAGAACGCCAGGTACAGCAATACGTAAGTACCGATGCGCTGATGTTGCAGCTTAACCGGGTTAGCCGAGTAAGCCAGGAAGGTTACCAGATTCTTGACCTTCTCATCGAACTGCTCTTCGTTCAGGGTGCCGGTTTTCGGCACGATGGTCAGTTGATCGCAAGCCTCATGGGTCAAAGGCGTACCGGTCAGCGGATCGTACTGCTTCTTGCCATCCTCGACGATCTGCACCTGTTTGCAACCCACGACCTGGCGACCTTGCAGGCCGACCAGCACGTTAGGCATGCCGACGTTCGGGAAGACCTTGTTGTTCACGCCCCATGGACGCGCCGGATCTTCATAGAACGAACGCAGATAACCATACAGCCAGTCGGTGCCACGAACACGCGCCACCAGGGTCAGGTCCGGTGGCGCTGCACCGAACCAGGTCTTGGCGTCGGCCGGTTGCATGCCGATGTTCATGTGATCGCCGATCTTGGCACCGGTGAACACCAGTTTCTCCAGCATCATTTCGTGCGGAACGCCGAGGTCATCGGCAACACGCTCGTAACGCTGGAACTTGGCACTGTGGCAACCCATGCAATAGTTGGCAAAGGTGCGTGCGCCATCCTGCAGGGCGGCCTTGTCGGAAACGTCGATATCGACTTTTTCCAGTTCCGGACCACCGTGTTCCGCAGCAAAGGACAGCACAGGCAGAGCAGCAAAAATCAGAGCAAAAAATAACTTTTTCATCAGCCAGTCACCCTTTCCGGAACCGGTTTGGTCTTCTCGAGCCTGGTGTAGAACGGCATCAGAATGAAGTAGGCGAAGTAGAGGAAGGTGCAGACCTGCGACAACAGCGTGCGCTCCGGCGTCGGGGCCAGAACCCCCAGAATGCCGAGGATCACGAAGGAAATGCAGAACACCACCAGCCAGATTTTGCTCATCCAGCCTTTGTAGCGCATCGATTTGACCGGGCTACGATCAAGCCATGGCAGCACGAACAGCAAGGCAATCGAGGCACCCATGGCGATAACGCCCATGAGTTTGTCCGGGATCGCACGCAAGATTGCGTAGAACGGAGTGAAGTACCAGACCGGTGCAATGTGCTCTGGCGTCTTGAACGGGTTGGCTTGCTCAAAGTTTGGTTTTTCGAGGAAGTAGCCACCCATTTCCGGGAAGAAGAACACAATGAAGCAGAAGATGAACAGGAAGACCACCACACCGACGATGTCTTTCACGGTGTAGTACGGGTGGAAAGCGATGCCGTCCAGCGGCACACCGTTCTCGTCCTTGTGCTTCTTGATGTCCACGCCGTCCGGGTTGTTCGAACCGACTTCGTGCAACGCCAGGATGTGCAACACCACCAGACCGAGAATCACGATCGGCAAGGCCACTACGTGCAGGGCGAAGAAGCGGTTCAGGGTGATTCCGGAAATCAGGTAGTCACCACGAATCCACTGGGTCAGGTCGTTGCCGATAACCGGAATCGCGCCGAACAGCGAGATGATCACCTGGGCGCCCCAGTAGGACATCTGACCCCATGGCAGCAGGTACCCCATGAAGGCTTCGGCCATCAACGCCAGGTAGATCAGCATGCCGAACACCCACACCAGTTCCCGCGGCTTCTGGTACGAACCGTAAAGCAGGCCACGGAACATGTGCAGATAGACCACGATGAAGAACGCCGAAGCGCCGGTAGAGTGGAGCAAACGCAGGATCGAGCCGTACTCGACGTCGCGCATGATGTATTCGACGGAGGCGAACGCCTCTTCCGCCGACGGGGTGTAGCTCATGGTCAGCCAGACACCGGTGACGATCTGATTGACCAGAACGAGCAGCGCCAGCGAGCCGAAGAAGTAGAAGAAGTTGAAGTTTTTTGGAGCGTAATACTTGCTGAGATGGTCTTCCCACATTTTGGTGGCGGGGAAGCGCGCATCAACCCAATCCATGAACTTGCTCATCACGCTTTCTCCGTATCGACGCCAATGACAATCAGGTCATCGGTCTCATAGGAATGCGGGGGTACTGGCAGGTTCAAAGGCGCAGGTTGCGACTTGTAGACGCGGCCAGCCAGATCGTAGTGGGAACCGTGGCAAGGGCAGAAATAGCCACCTACCCAGTCTTTGCCCAGATCCGCGGGTGCCACTTCGGGACGGAAGGTCGGTGAGCAACCCAGGTGAGTGCAGATCCCGATCAGCAGCAGGATTTCCGGCTTGATCGAACGCACTTCAGGGTCGACATAGGTGGGTTGCGTGGAGTTTTTGGAGGTCGGATCGGAGAGCTGGCCCTCGATCTTCTTGAGATTCCCCAGGATTTCCGCAGTACGGCGAACAATGAATACCGGCTGGCCGCGCCATTCAGCAATCATCTGCTGTCCGGGCTCGATCTTGCTGACATTCACTTTCACCGGTGCGCCGGCAGCCTTCGCCTTGGCACTGGGAAACCATGACCCCACGAACGGGACCGCAGCCCCCACCGCTCCTGCAGCACCCACCACGGATGTGGCCGCTACCAAGAAGCGACGCCGGCCTGCATTCACGCCGTCATTGCTCATTCAGTCCTCTCCCATCAGCTTTGTGGCCTGTTAAATCAGGCATCTACTAAATATGAAACAATGTACTTATAAAAATTTTGCCGAATGGTAATGAAAACCCCCAATTCTGACAAGGTAATTACCCGGAGGGCTGGCCCTCAAGCCTTGTAGTATAGGGGGTCTACGAATGTGGCAAGTTGTCACAGCGCAATTATTCGAGAAATCGCACGCATAAAAAAACGCCCGGTTCCGTGAGGAATCGGGCGTTCTTTTTGAACGTGGAAGCGGAATTAACGCTTCGAGTACTGCGGACGCTTACGCGCTTTACGCAGACCAACTTTCTTACGTTCAACTTCACGGGCGTCGCGGGTAACGAAGCCAGCTTTGCGCAGAGCGCTACGCAGGGTTTCGTCGTAGTCCATCAGAGCGCGAGTGATACCGTGGCGGATTGCGCCAGCCTGACCACTTACACCACCGCCGATCACGGTGACGTAGATGTCGAATTTCTCGACAGTCTCGGTCAGTTCCAGCGGCTGACGAACTACCATGCGGGCAGTTTCGCGGCCGAAGAACGAATCCAGCGAACGGTTGTTGATGGAGATGTTACCAGTACCCGGACGCAGGAAAACGCGTGCGGTTGCGGTCTTGCGACGGCCAGTGCCGTAATTTTGAGTCGCCGACATAATGAACTATTCCGTTAAATCTTCAGTTCTTGGGGCTGCTGAGCAGTATGAGGGTGTGCAGCGCCCGCATAGACTTTCAGCTTACGGTACATGTCGCGACCCAGCGGGTTCTTAGGCAGCATGCCTTTAACCGCGGTCTCGATCACGCGCTCAGGGGCCTTGGCGATCAGTTTTTCAAAGTTGATCGACTTGATACCGCCCGGGAAACCGGAGTGGGAGTAGTACATTTTGTCAGTGGTTTTAGCACCGGTTACACGAACTTGCTCGGCGTTGATTACGACGATGTAGTCGCCGGTGTCAACGTGAGGAGTGTACTCAGGCTTGTGCTTGCCACGCAGACGGCTCGCGATTTCGGTGGCCAGACGACCCAGGGTCTGACCAGCAGCGTCGACGACAAACCAGTCGCGCTTTACTGTTTCCGGTTTAGCAGTAAAAGTTTTCATTCTTTATAGCCTCAGGGGCCGCCTGTAAATAAGACGGCGGATCTTACTGAATAGTGCGTACTTTGACAAGTCAAAGGCAGCCGGATACAGACGCTTTCGGGGGCTCGGGTCGGCGCGTCCGTTCAACGGCAAGATTCTTCGGCGGCGGGGCATCACTTCCACTGCAGAAAGAGGTCGGCAATTATGCAGATTGCGAAAAAAATTTCAACCTGCTTTTATGCTTGTTTTGCCCAAGGAGCACCCGATGGACTATCGCCAGCTAGGCCGTACCGACCTGAACGTGAGTGCAATCTGCCTCGGCACCATGACCTGGGGCGAGCAAAATACTGAAGCTGAAGCCTTCGCCCAGATCGAGCGGGCCAAGGGCGCCGGGATCAATTTCATCGACACCGCCGAGATGTACCCGGTGCCGCCGAAAGCCGAAACCTACGCCACCACCGAGCGCTACATCGGCAATTACTTCAAGAGCCGCGGCGACCGCGCCGACTGGATCCTCGCCAGCAAGATCGCCGGCCCCGGCAACACCATCGACTACATCCGCGACAAAAACCTGCGCCACAACCGCCAGCACATCAACGAAGCCGTGGACGCCAGCCTCAAGCGCCTGCAGACCGATTACATCGACCTGTATCAACTGCACTGGCCGGAGCGCAGCACCAACTTTTTCGGACAGCTGGGCTACAAACACAAGATCGAAGCCAACCTCACCCCGCTCGAAGACACCCTCGAAGCGCTCGATGAGCAAGTGAAGGCCGGCAAGATCCGCCACATCGGCCTGTCCAACGAAACCCCGTGGGGCACCATGCGCTTTCTGGCCCTGGCCGAAGCCCGTGGCTGGCCGCGCGCGGTATCGATCCAGAACCCGTACAACCTGCTCAACCGCAGCTTCGAAGTCGGCCTGGCGGAAATCGCCATTCGCGAACAGTGCGGCCTGCTCGCCTATTCGCCGCTGGCATTCGGTTTCCTGTCGGGCAAGTACGAAGGTGGCGCCCGCCCGCCAAAAGGTCGCCTGAGCCTCTACAGCCGCTTCAGCCGCTACTTCAACGCGCAATCGGAAGCAGCGTGCAGCCGTTACGTGGCACTCGCCCGGGAACATGGCCTGGATCCGGCGCAAATGGCGCTGGCCTTCGTCAATCAGCAACCGTTCGTCACCAGCAACATCATCGGGGCGACGACGCTGGAGCAACTGGACAGCAACATTGCCAGTTTCTATCTGAATCTTTCAGACGAAGTGCTTGAAGGGATTGAAGCGATTCACAAGGATCATCCGAACCCGGCTCCTTGATTGGCAGAAAAAACGCTTTCGCGAGCAAGCTCGCTCCCACAGGCACGGTGATCACCTGTGGGAGCGAGCTTGCTCGCGAAGGGGCCAGTCAATTCACTGCAAAACTCAAAGCGACCGCGCAATAATTTCTTTCATGATTTCATTGGTACCGGCATAGATCCGCTGCACCCGCGCATCCGCCCACGCCCGGGCCACCGGGTACTCCCACATGAAGCCGTAACCGCCATGCAACTGCACGCACTCGTCGAGCACCTTGCATTGCAGGTCGGTGCCCCAGTATTTGGCCATTGCCGCCGTCGGCACATCCAGTTTTCCCTGAAGATGCAGCTTCAGACAGCGGTCGACGAATACCCGGCCGATCTGAATCTCGGTGGCCATTTCCGCCAGTTTGAAGCGGGTGTTCTGGAAGTCGGCGATCGCCTTGCCGAACGCCTTGCGGTCACGGGTGTAATCCAGCGTCCATTGCAGTGCTGCCTCGGCTGAAGCCAACCCGCCAATCGCCACCGTCAGCCGTTCCTGCGGCAGTTCCTGCATCAGATAGGCAAACCCGGCACCGGCTTGACCCAACAGGTTTTCCTTCGGCACGCGCACGTCCTGGAAGAACAATTCCGACGTGTCCTGGGCCTTCATTCCGACCTTCTCCAGGCGCTTGCCCTTGTCGAAGCCCGGCGTGTTCGCCTCTACCAGAAACAGACTGGTGCCCTTCGCACCCGCTTTCGGATCGGTCTTGGCCACGACGATCACCAGATCAGCCAGAAAGCCGTTGGTGATGAAGGTCTTCGAGCCGTTGATCACATATTCGTCGCCATCCAGCACAGCCGTGGTCTTGACGCCCTGCAAATCGGAACCGGCACCCGGCTCGGTCATGGCGATGGCGCTGACCATCTCGCCGGACACCAGTTTCGGCAGGTATTTCTGCTTCAGCGCCTCGCTGCCGTAATGCAGGATGTAAGGCGCAACAATGTCCGAATGCAGCGAGAAACCGATGCCGGTCAGACCCAGTCGGCCTACTTCTTCAATCACTACGGCGCTGTACAGGAAGTCCGCCCCCAGCCCGCCGTATTCCTCAGGCAGATGCGAGCAGAGCATCCCCGCCTCCCCTGCCTTGTTCCAGAGTTTACGGTCGATGTAGCCTTGTTTTTCCCATTGTCCATGGAACGGCACCGCCTCTTTCTCAAGGAAAGTCCGCACGCTGTCGCGGAACAATTCGTGCTCGGAGCTGAACAGGGTTCTGGGAATCATGCGTCACCTTTCGTTCTTGTTGGAGGGATCAGACCTTCAGAGACTAAGCCGCACACCCGTTACAGGACACTGGACACATCCGACAAAAAATAAGACGATCCAGCCGTCTGGTGACCACTTTCCCTTATAAAAACAAAAGTTGAATTATGTCCAAGCAAGCCTCCACGCCCTTGCGGCGCGTCAGCATCCTGGCGATCGACCGGGTTTTCGCTTCCACCCTCATGCAAGCCAAGGATTTCTTCCATCTGGCCAGCCTGCGTTACGGCAAACAACTGGGCCACGGCCTGACTCCGGCGTTCGAAACCCGCCTGGTCAGCCCCGACGGCAAACCGGTTAACAGCTTCAGTGACGTGGTCATGCCGGTGGACGGCGGCCTGGAAAATGCCGACGTCATCATCCTTCCGGCCTTCTGGGATGACTTCGACACGCTGTGCCAACGTTATCCACAGGTCCTGCCCTGGCTGCGTGAACAGCACGCCCGTGGCGCCGTGCTCTGCGGCGAGGCCACCGGGGTGTTCTGGCTGGCCGAGGCCGGCCTGCTCAACGGCAAGGAAGCGACCACCTACTGGCGTTTCTTCAATGCCTTCGCCGAGCGCTTCCCCAAGGTCTATCTCAATCAGGACAAACACCTGACCGACGCCGACAACCTGTACTGTGCCGGCGGCACCACCTCGGCCTGCGACCTCTATATCTATCTGATCGAGCGTTTCTGCGGTGCCAATGTGGCGCAAGCCGTGGCCCGCGACATTCTTTATGAAGTGCAGCGCAGCTACTCACCGGGCCGCATCGGATTCGGCGGCCAGAAGCTGCACCAGGACGTGATCATCCTGCAGATCCAGCACTGGCTAGAAGAACACTTCGCCGACAAGTTCCGCTTCGAAGACGTAGCCCGCGAGCACGGCATGAGCATCCGCAACTTCATGCGCCGCTTCCAGACCGCCACCGGTGACAAGCCGCTGCACTACCTGCAACGATTGCGCATCGAGACCGCCAAGGGCCTGCTCTCCGGCAGCCGCAAGAGCATCAAGACCATCAGCTACGAAGTCGGCTACGACGATGCGAGCTTCTTCGCACGCCTGTTCCGCCAGCACACCGAACTGTCGCCGAACCAGTATCGACAGCAGTTCCAGCAAGCTGCCTGACAATTCGACCAGACACAAAAAAGGGCCTGCATCTGCAGGCCCTTTTTTATTTGCCGAATCCGCTTAAGGCTTGTGCGCCCGGGAAAGGAATTCGTGGGATTGCATCTCCAGCAGACGGCTGAGGGTCCGCTGGAATTCGAACGTCAGGCGCCCGCCGGTGTACAGGTCTTTCAACTCGACTTCGGCAGAAATGATCAGCTTGACGTTACGGTCGTAGAACTCGTCGACCATGTTGATGAAGCGACGGGCGATGTCGTCGGTGGTGACACTCATCTGCTCCACGCCACTGAGCAGCACGGCGTGGAAGATCTTGCCCAGTTCGATGTAGTCGTTCTGGCTGCGCGGGCCGTCGCACAGTTCACGGAAGTCGAACCACGCCACGTCATCGCAGGTGCGCAGGGCACGGATTTCGCGGTTCTCGATGATCAGCACATCGTTTTCCACGGCCGCCGTGCATTCAGGCGTCAGCGCACGGAAGCTCTTGCGCAGGCTCTCGTGAGCGGCTTCGTCGAGCGGGAAGTGGAACAGCTCCGCTTGTTCGAGGTGACGCAGACGATAGTCGACGCCGCTGTCGACGTTGACGATTTCGGTGTTCTGCTTGATCAGCGCGATGGCCGGCAGGAAGCGCGCGCGTTGCAGGCCGTCCTTGTACAGTCCGTCGGGGACGATGTTCGACGTGGCGACCAGGGTTACGCCGTTCTTGAACAGTTCTTCCATCAGCGTGCCGAGGATCATGGCGTCGGTGATGTCGGAAACGAAGAATTCATCGAAGCAGATGACCCGAGATTCGGTCGCGAAACGCTTGGCGATGATGGTCAGCGGGTTTTTCTCGCCGCCGAGGGTTTTCATCTCTTCGTGCACGCGCTTCATGAAGCGGTGGAAGTGGGTGCGGGTCTTTTCCTTGAATGGCAGCGCTTCGAAGAAGGTGTCCACCAGGTAAGTCTTGCCGCGACCCACGCCGCCCCAGAAGTACAGGCCCTTGACCGGCGTCTGATCCTTTTTGCCAAACAGCTTGCCCAGCAAACCCGGCTTGTTCTGCTCGGCCGCGATCAAATCGTCGTACAGGCGTTGCAAGTGACGCACGGCAGTTTCCTGCGCCGCATCGTGGAAGAAGTCCGGGCGTTTCAGATCAGCTTGATATCGTTCTAGGGGCGTCATAATTCGTTAGCAAGGCAACAAAAACGGGCCGTCACTGTAGCGATGGCCCGTGGGAATGGCAATCGGCCCTTGGTCGGGCCGGCCCGTTGATTATTCCTGAACCGGTGTCAGAGCGATCCGCAAGGCCTCGATGGCCGCATCCCGCGCAGCGATGTCGGCAAACGCCGGGCTGTCACCGACACACTGGCCTTCCAGCCAGACGCTGAAGCTCAGGTCTTCGCTGCGCACATCCAGCGCCTGACCCGATTGCAGTTGCTTGGTCACCTGGCCGGCGGTCTTGCCGTCGGCGAAGTTGCGCGACAGCAGCAGTTGCTCGCCGTCAGCAGCCAGCAGACGGAAACGGAAGCTGCCGTCGTCTTCGCGGAAGCTGACGAAACGCGCGGCTTTCGCGGCTTTCTTCTTGGTGGTCGCGGCCACCTGAACCTGATTGACGAAGGAGCGCAGGCCTACCGCTTCGCGCAACTCGTTGAGGAACGGCGTCGCCACCGCACGAGCCTTCTTGGCGCCGTGTTGCAGGATGTCCTCCAGATCTGCCGGACGTTCAATCAACTGGTGATAACGCTCGCGGGACTCGCCCAGTTCGTTGTCGAGCAACTGGAACAGACGGTTCTTCGCTTCACCCCAACCCAGACCGCCCAGCAGCTCGCTGCGGAACTCATCGGCCTGCGCCGGCGTGGCGAACGCCTGGAACAGGGTGAACAGGTGCGAATTGTCCGGATCCTTCGCTTCGCCCGGCGCGCGGGAGTCGGTAACGATCCGCGAGATCGCGTCCTTCATGTCCTTGGCGCTGGTGAACAGCGGGATGGTGTTGTCGTAGCTCTTGGACATCTTGCGACCGTCCAGGCCCGGCAACGTGGCGACGCTTTCCTCGATCAGCGCTTCGGGCATGGTGAAGAACTCCTTGCCCTGGCCAAACAGGTGGTTGAAGCGCTGGCCGATATCGCGGGCCATTTCCACGTGCTGGATCTGGTCGCGACCGACCGGCACCTTGTGTGCGTTGAACATCAGGATGTCCGCCGCCATCAGCACCGGGTAGCTGTACAGGCCCATGGTGATGCCGGCATCCGGGTCTTCGCCGGTCTCGACGTTCTTGTCCACCGAAGCCTTGTAGGCATGAGCTCGGTTGAGCAGGCCCTTGGCGGCGACACAGGTCAGCAGCCAGGTCAGC
Source organism: Pseudomonas sp. UV AK001 (assembly GCF_046097675.1). Classification (NCBI taxonomy): domain Bacteria; kingdom Pseudomonadati; phylum Pseudomonadota; class Gammaproteobacteria; order Pseudomonadales; family Pseudomonadaceae; genus Pseudomonas; species Pseudomonas sp. UV AK001. The sequence continues at coordinate 4,374 of NZ_JBJUVZ010000003.1, read as the reverse complement.
TCGGGGATTTCCGGGATGTCGGACTGGCGATAGAAGGTCACACGATCCACATCCAGGCCACCGGCCAGCCAGGTCGCGGCGATTTCCAGACGCGAGCGCTGGATGCGCAGCGGGTCATCGCATTTGATCAGGGCGTGGTAGTCGGCCAGGAAGTAGAACGAATCGGCGTTCGTGTCACGGCTGGCGACGATCGCCGGGCGGATGGCACCGGCGTAGTTGCCCAGGTGCGGGGTGCCGGTGGTGGTGATGCCGGTGAGGATGCGGGTACGGTTCGTCATGGGTAATCGCTTGTCAGACTGCAATCAATTCGAGAGACGCGGCAGGATCAGATCCTTGAGATCGGTCAGCTTGCCATGAAAAAAGTGTCCGCATTCTGCCACTTTCAGCAGCTCATGGGGGCGCTGGAGTTTGTCGGACCATTCGTAGACCAGTTGTGGATCGATCACTTCGTCGGTTTCCGGCTGGATCACGGTCAGCTCGCCCTGCTGCGGCAACTGATCCTGATCCCCTAGACGCATGACTGCTGGTGCCACCATGAACAGATGCTTAAGTTGCACGCCCTGCTCTTCAAGACGACCGCCGAGACTTGCTGCAACAAATCCACCGAAGGAGAAACCGAACAGGGTCAGCGGCAGATTCGGGTGTTTTTCCAGCAGCCAGGCAGCGGCTACCTGGGCGTCATCGACTTCACCGCTGCCCATGTCATGGGAACCTTCACTGGCACCGACGCCGCGATAGTTGAAACGCAGGGTGATCAGGCCCGCGTCGCGCGCGGTGCGCTGCAAGGTCGAGACGACCTTGTTGAGCATGGTGCCGCCCTGCACCGGGTTGGGGTGGCAGATCAGCGCGATGCCGCGTGGCTGCTCGTTGTCCAGGTACAGGGATTCAAGTTGACCCACCGGGCCATCAATCACTACAGGGGTTTCACGCATCAGCAAGGAAGGAACTCCGTGACCTCGAATCGGGTCGACTCGTCTAGCAAATTGTCTGTGCCAATCTATTGCGAGTGAATCGCGGTATACAGCGCAGGTTCGAGCCGTTAACGTAAAGCAAAGCCGTTTATAGAGGAAGGACTCGTGGAACACTCGCTCTTAGTTTGGTTGTTGCCGACTCTTGCCCTGGTTGTGGGTGTCGCCATTGGTTTCCTGATCGCACGCGTTGCGCCGAACGCCGCGCCCAGCCGCACACAGCGTCAACTGGACGACATTCAGGAACGTTTCGACAGTTATCAGAATGAAGTGGTGACCCACTTCAACAGCACCGCCAATCTGGTCAAGAAACTGACCCAGAGCTACCAGGAAGTACAGGATCACCTCGCCGAGGGCGCCAATCGTCTGGCCCTGGACGAACAGACCCGTCAGCGTCTGCTGGCCTCCCTGCACTCCGAAGCGGTTCAGGCTCCACGGGAGCGCCTGACGCCACCGCACAGCCAGGAGCCACCGCGCGACTACGCGCCGAAGACTCCGAACTCGCCTGGCATGCTGGATGAGCATTACGGTCTGAAGAAGTAATCAGCCTTCGCACCAACAAAAAGCCCCCGGACAATTACTTGTCCGGGGGCTTTTTTGTACCTGACAGTTACGGATACTGCTGAACCGTACCCGGCTGCTGTTGCTGCTGACCACCGTACTGCTGGCCCGGGATCGCCTTCAGGTTGACTTCAACGCGGCGGTTCTGTGCCCGGCCATTGACGTCACCGTTGCTGGCAACAGGATTATCCGGGCCGGCACCACGGGCCGACAGGTTGGCACCGCTGACGCCTTGCGAGGTCAGGTAGGTTGCCACGCTCTGCGCACGACGCTGGGACAGGTCCATGTTGTGCTGGCGGCTGCCGGTGCTGTCGGTGTAGCCGACGATCTCGATCTGGTTCTGGTTGAATTCCCTGAGCGAGCCCGCCAGGTTGTTCAGCGGTTGATAGAAGCTTGGCGCGATATTCGCCGAATCGGTGGCGAAGGTGATGTTGCCCGGCATGATCAGCTTGATCTGGTCACCCTGACGCTGCACCTCGACACCGGTGTTGGCCATGCTGGCGCGCAGTTTCTTCTCCTGCTGGTCGGCGTAATAGCCGTAACCGGCAGCGGAAGCACCGACGACGGCAGCGCCGATCAAGGCGCCCTTGCCACGGTTGTTGTGGTCGATGGCAGCACCGGCCAGCGCACCGGCAAGTGCACCGAGGCCGCCGTACTTGGCGGTTTTGCTCATGCCCTGGGAGCCACCGTCGGCCTGACCCTGATTGTCATACGGGTTGGGCGAGGCGCAGCCGGACAGTACGGCTACGGCAGTAGCGACAATAATCAAACGACGCGTGGTGAACATGGAGAGCTCCTACTTTTTTGCATTCTGTGGTGCAACGGCCGTTTGGCAATGGACCTTTGCGGGCGTTGGATCATGACAATGCACAAAAATTCCGCCGGGCACTCGTGACAAAATGTTTAGGCGCGCACGAACGGATTTTCCCGCATTTCATCGCCCAGACGCGTGTCCGGGCCGTGTCCGGCCACAACGGTCGCGTCTTCGTCCAGTGTGTACAGCCGCTGCTTGATCGATCGCACGATGGTCGCCTGATCGCCGCCCCACAAATCCGTGCGCCCTACTCCGCGCCGGAACAATGTGTCGCCGGCAATCAACAGCTTAGCCTCGGAAAACCAAAAGCTCATGGAACCGGGTGTATGCCCCGGCGTGTGCAGCGCCACACCGCAGCCACAGGCCAGCTCTTCATCGTCGCTCAGCCAGCGATCCGGTGATGGCACCGGGGTGTAAGGCACACCGAACATCTGGCATTGCATCTCGAGGTTGTCCCACAGGAACTGATCCTCTTTATGCAGATGCAGGGTTGCGCCGGTTTTTTCTTTCATTTGCCCGGAGGCAAGAAAGTGATCCAGATGCGCGTGGGTGTGAATGATGCTCACAAGCTTCAGACCCAGCGCATCCAGACGCGCCATGATCAGGTCAGGATTGCCGCCAGGGTCGACAACGATGGCTTTTTTGGTAATTGGGTCGCCGATGATCGTGCAGTTGCACTGCAAGGGGCCGACGGGGAAGGTTTCGCGCAGAAGCGCAGGACTTGGGGCAGACATTTAAATCCTCGACAGACGGCAATACGCGTTCGCTAAGGATTCTACCCCACAGGCCGATATAGATCGCCGGGTCAGTAATTTGACGCCATCAATCGGAAAATGATGGCTCAATGATGTCAAATGTACAAAATCTGGTGCAAAATCGCTTTTTTTTGTAGCGGTCGCATTCAGGAAGGGCCGCAGCGCATTCAGGAAATCCCATGCCGACGCCCAAGACGTATTCCCCCACTTTCACCGCCACCCTGACTGGCAACGCCATTGTCGACAGTCTGATCTCCGGCACCTTCTGGCTGGGTTCCAACTGGACGCCCAACGGGCCGACCAACCTCAGTTACAGTTTCATGGCTCCGGTGACCTCGTACTTCATCACCAACTACAGCCCTGACAATGAATACAATGCCCTGTATGAGTTGACGGCCGGTCAAAAGACCGCGGTGACCAGCGCGCTCAGTGCATGGAGCGCCGTCGCGAACCTGAATTTCACATTGACCACCGATACCTTGTTCAACGTCGGTGACCTGCGCTTTGGCGCCTACCGGTTGATGGATGACAAAACGGCAGCCTGGGCTTATTTCCCTGCCGATACACCGACTGCGGGCGACGTCTGGATCGGGCCACAAACAAATGATCCGAATCCGGGCAAAGGTAGCTACGACTACCTGACGTTCGTTCATGAAATCGGTCATGCGCTGGGCCTCAAGCACCCTTTCGACGCGAGTAATACCAACAAGCTTTTGCTCGACCCAAAACTCGACGACGTCCACTTCACAGTGATGAGTTACAACAGTAACTACTCCTATCAGCCAACGACGCCGATGGTTCTGGACATCATCACGATGCAGAGCCTGTATGGCGCCAACATGCTGTGGCAGACCGGCAACAACGTTTACAAGTGGGATGCCAACCAGTCGATTTTCGAAACAATCTGGGATGCGGGGGGCAATGACACGATTGATGGCAGCAACCAGCTGGCGTCTGTTGCCATCAATCTGAATGAGGGCTCGTACAGCGAGATCGGCAAGGCCTTCGTTGACCTGAACAATCAAACGGCAATCAGAGACGGTCTGGCGATTGCCTATGGTGCAAAAATTGAAAACGCCGTCGGCTCGGCGTTCAACGACATACTGACGGGCAATGACCTAAATAACATTCTGAACGGTATGGCGGGCGCCGATACCATGGCTGGAGGCAAAGGCGACGACACCTATTACGTCGACAATGTCGGCGATACCGTTATCGAAACGGCCAACGCCGGCATCGATACGGTCATGGCCTCGATCGATTACACCCTGGGCAC